>NZ_CP031088.1 GCF_003339775.1 Spiroplasma phoeniceum P40 | reverse complement strand
GTATTAAAAAATGAGCAAAATTAATAAAAATTAATAGTTTTCCACATTAAATATTTTTTATATTATCTTTAAAAGTATTGTTTTTATTGATTATTTTTATTGTTTTCCACATTATTAACATTTTATGGTGTAAATTGTTTTTTATTGTGGAAAGTGATAAAATTTTACAATAATATTTATTAATCTAAGTATTATCGAAAAAATTCCTAATAACAAATAAAAATATGGTATAATTATCTAATAACTAACATAACTGAACATCATTAAAATAAATATTGCAAAATTAAAAATAATATATTAGAATAAAAATAACTTTCAAATATAAACACTTAATTATATTGAAAGTTTCAAACTATTTATAGTTTCCTAGAACGAAACTTTTAAAATATAATTTAGTGTTTTTTTTATTTGGAAGGAGTTTATAAAAATGAATAATGTTTTTATTCAAGATAATTTAATAAATAAAGGTCATAATTTAATTATGAATGATTTAAATTATGTTAAAAAAGAATATTATTTAAAAAAAGTCTTTTATGGTAATTATGTTAAAAATATTGTTTTACCGTTAGAATTAATTAATAATAATCCCCGTAATAAAATGGGAATTAAAAATACTAAAAAAAATGATAAAAAACTATGGAATAGTCGTATTCGTTCGCAAGGTAATTGTATTCGTAAAGCCTATCATAATTTTTGAAATTCAAAAAATTTAAGTTTTCTGACTTTAACTTATGCAGTTAATGAAACTAATGTAAAAAAATGTAAAAATAATTTAAAGTTATTTTTTAATAATATTAATCGTTGATGAAATAATCCAATTCGATCAAAAAATCATAAAGAAATTTTAAAATATATGTATACTTATGAGTATCAAAAACGCGGAGCAGTCCATTTTCACATCATATTAAATCAAAAAATACCCAATAGTGTTGTACAACAATACTGAAAACACGGTATTAATAAAAATATTAAAGTTCGTAGTGGAACAAACGAAGATGTTGTTAAATATCTTGCAAAATATATTGTTAAAACTTCTAATAATGATAAGTCACAAAATCATTATGATTTAAATATTAAAGCGTATCAATTTAGTAAAAATTGTAAAAATCCAAAGGTTAAAGTCGGTGTTGTTGAATTATCTGAACAAGATTTAATTTATTCAGTTAAAGATAACTTGAATTATTTTGCTTTTGGTGATAAAAATGGTTATAAAATTGGTTTTAGTTGTGATAGTTATTATGGTTTAGATAAGTTTAGGGAATATAAAAAATATGTTTCTGTTGATAGAAAAATATTTAGAAATTTAGTTAAAAATACTAATTTTACTCTTAATAAAAATACCAATTTAAGGTGTTAAAAAAGTTTCTTCGTTCAAATTGGAAATTAAATGTACAAGTTTGTTAATTCAAATATTTTTTTATAAAAAATAAAAAAAATGAGTTAAAAACTCATTAAAAAATGTGGTAATCGCCTAGAACAACAATTACCACAAATTAATTAAAACAAAAAAAAAAAAAAAAAACAAGATGAGGATGTATATTTTACAATATATTTATTTTTTGTGCTGAAAATTTGACTTTTTAATATTTTATTGTATTATTAATTTAACTTAAACATTTTATTATGTTTGAGTTTCAAATCTTAAAAGGTTTCCTAGAACGAAACTTAGATATAATTAAATTTTTTTTATGCTTATTTATAAACTTATTCAAATAAAAAACACTTATTTTGTATATTTAATAAATATATTGATTAATAATAAAATGGAAATACCAGTTAGTAAAATAAAAACTACTAATCTGCCATTGTCATTAGTTATTCAATATAAAAACTCTAGTATTCAAATAGCAATTTTAAGCATAATAAAACTCCTTTCTAATAATTAAAAAATTGACGTCGTTGTTTTTGATTTAATTATAATAGTTATTTTAAGTTTCAAACCTGAAATCTTTTAAGAATCTATATAGATTTTTAAAAGAAAGGAGAAATCTTATGAATGGATTTCTAGTACAGTTGATAGATATTGCAACGGGTAAAATTATTAAAGATGACAAAGGTAATGAAAGTAAATGAGATAGTTATACATTTACACCAGTTATTAAATTAGAAAATGGTACTTTTAAAGGTACAAAAGATTTGTCAAAATCAAAATGATTTAAAATAACTGATGAAAATTATTTAAAATTAAAACCTTATTTAATTGATGGTAATTTATTTTATGTTTCGCTTAAATGGGATGGAAAAATTAATATTGTTGAACCATATACAGAAAATAATAACGAACAAGATTTTATTAACAAATATTCTAATAATTCATCAATAACAGAAAGCAATAGTTAATATGCAACAACAGTTATGTATGGTTTGTATTAATGATATTGTTTGAGAAAATGGGTTTCGTTATTGTTGAAATTGTGTTAATGAAAATGTTGTTTTAATTAATCAATATTATTCTAGGTTAGATAATGACTAAGAAAAAATCAGATTGTTATTTATTTAATAGACAAGATATTATTTGTCCTAAACATAAAAAAATTGTTAAGGTTAAATAATGACAAAAAATAAAGATAAATTAAATATTAATTGAGACTGAATTATTTTTATAGTTTCTTGTTTATTGTTAGTTATTTGGTTTATATTGTTTTTTGTTTATGTTGGATTTTTTTAATGAAAAAGCAAACTAAGTTATATAAACAGCGATTAGAGTATTTAGTTAATGTTATACATCAATGTTTACCTACTAAAATACCATTATTTATGTTAAGAAAAGCAATTAAATTGTATCTTAGTCATAAAGTTATTAATATTGGTGTTATGGAAGAACAACATTTTAAATTATTAGTGGAGCAAATCAAAAATTATATGTTAAATATAGAAAGTAAAGGTGATAATTAATGACCGTTTTTGCAACAATTATTTTAGTAATTGCAATGTTAATGTTATTGGTTTTTTTAACAGTTAATACAATATTTAGATTTAAAAATAAATATTTAATTTGTCCGCATTGTTCTAAAAAAGTAGAATTTAAAGAATTAGGAAAACGAAAAATTAAAAAAGCAGATAAGTCTGTTGAATAAAATTTAAAAGGAGTTGATTTATATTTTTATTCAAAATTTAAATGATTTAATTGAAGAATTAGAACAAGAAAAAAGTATTTCAATTTATCATTCAAAAGATTATTTTTTAGAAACATTGAAAATATTACAAAAAGATTATTTGAAAGAAAAAAAGAAGTTTTATTTAATTGTTATTTTTGGAATGAATATTCTAAAAAAATATGTATTCTTTGTAAAAAAGAAATAAAAAAAATGAAACAAGAAAATAAATTTCAAAAATTAAACCAAAAAAATTGAAAAAAGAAATTATGAAAGAATTGAGATAAATAAGTTAATATCAATGAAATACCTTCGCAAGTATAAAAATTGATTTTAGTTTTTAGTGTTAATTACTAAAATCAAGGTTAGAGTATGCGAAGGTTTTATTATTAATAGAAAGTATTTTAAATGAGATGTTATTAATGAATGTAAATTTATTAGCGGGCGACGCTGATGTTATTAAACAAATAGGCGATTTTGCTACAATTCTTGCTGATTGAGCGATTGCTTTTACTAACTGATTTATTACTTTTTTAGGGTCACATATGTTATTAATTATTTCCGTTAGTTTTAATGTTTGTGGTTTTGGGAATTGAAACAATCAGAAAGTTAATTCACGGAGTTTAATATTTAATAATAAACTCTAACCTTGATTTTAGTAGTTAACATTTAGGAAAGGAATAAGAAAAATGCAAAGTGTATGAGATTTATATTATGAATTTATGACAATTATTTTCGGAGTTAATCATCCTGTTATTTTAGATATTGTTATATTTGTTGTATTTTTAATACTTGTTTTTGGTATGTTATTTTTAATTTTAAGTTGTATTTTTAGGTGGATAAAATAATGGACTGAAATATTTTTTTGCAACGAGTATATCAAGAACTTTTGCAGATTTTTTATTTTATTCCGAAAACTGAAATTTATAACTTTGTTGGTAGTTCTATTGATAGTATTACTTATGCAGTGATTATGATAGGTGTTTGATTAGTAGTATTTTTCTTAATTTGATTATCAATATTTATTTTATATAAAACAATTAGATTGGTGGTGTAGATATATGTTTAAAAATTATTTTAATTTATTTCGAAGACAAAAAAATATTAAGTTTTCTTATTGATATGTAAATTGATTTATTGCAAATATTTTGTTTTATCTTTTTATTGTTTGTTTTAATTTACAGTTTATATATTTTAGTTCTACATCAGTTATAGATATTATCCTTTTTATTTTTTTAGTAATTTTTGATGTTATCTTTTTTTGGTCTTTTTTAGTAATCTTTTTCAAACACGGAAATTAATTAAAATTGTTAAAAGTAGTCTAATATCAATTATTAATGGTGCTTTGGGTACTGGTAAAACTTTATTGATGACTTATTTATCACAAATTGCTAAATTTGATAATGTTTATTCTAATTATTTTATTAATGATGAAAAAATTGGGGTTTTAGGTTTAAACCATTTAGATTTTAAAAATAAAAATTATAAGATACCACCAAATGATAGTTTAATTTTATTTGATGAAATATTTTTGTATATGAATGGTGATAAACCCGAAGAAAACAATAAAAAGTTTAGCAGATTAATTCCATTTTTTTTGTTATGTCGTCAGTTTGATAATAATATTATTTTTGCTGGACAACGAATTAATCAGAATTGAGTGGAATATAGAGAAATTACTAATATGATTATTGTTCCTATGTAATGTATTCCACCTAGTATATTTTTTTCTTATTTTAAAATGAAAATAGTTTTTTTGATGATTTAGATGATTATTTAGTATGAAAAACTGAAACGGTTAAACGAACAGCAAACGGAAAAAGAGTTCGTAAAAAATCTAATAAAGATATTGGTATTAATTTTGTTAAAATAACAATTCCTTTATCTATTGCAATGCAATATGATAGTAAATATTTAAAGTTTGTGCGTGATTTAAAAAATGATAAAGTACCAAGTTATACTAAGCAAAATTGACCTAGTATTGTTAAAAAATATATTACGATTAATGAATTACGAGAGATGGGGATGGAACATTTATTAAAGAATTTGGGAGAGTTAGAAAATGATTAATTTACTTGCTAATTATGTATGAAATGGTGCCATTAATGTTGTAGTTGATATTTTTATGAAAATAATGGATTGAATGTGAGCATTAAAATTGCCCGGTACGAATATTCCTTTATTTGTAATTTGAGTATTTGGTGGTGTTATAAATGTTATTTTTTTTTTATTAGTTAATAGTTCTCGTGGTTTAAGTTCAGTTTCTCGTGCAAGTTTAGAAGCAAGTTCTAGTGTAGCAAAGGGTGCGAAAGGTGTTGTTTCTTTTTCTAAAAAAAGATATCAGAATAGTAATAAGCAACAAGTTAAAAGAGAAGTTAAACGTCAAAATGTTAGACAACAAGCAAAAGATAAGAGAGGCGTTAAATAATGTTAAAATTAATATTTTTCTTTGTTATTGGTTTGACTGTTGGACTTGGTTTTATTGCTAATATTGTTGTGGCAACAGATTTAGGTTTTTATACTGTTAAACATTATTTGGAGTCTGCTAATGATTTTTATAAATTAGTAGCACAATTATTTATTATTGCGACACATCCTATTTTCCAGTTATATATGGCGTTTGGAATTATTATTATGGGTATTAGAATTATTTTTATTGTTTAAGGGGGGGTTAAAACAATGCGAAAACGATTATTAGATATATTTATTATTTTTTATTTAATATTTGGTTGAATATTTCTTTTTTGTAGTGCTACAACTATAAATTATATTAGTAATGTTTGTAAAGTAGAAACAAGAAATAATGATAATTTTAGTGATTTAACTTATGCAAAAGCAAATGAATATGATTTTCAGTATACTTTAATGTTGCGACAAGATTATTTTATGCAAGGTTTAGACCCTAGTAATTATGCATTTAGTTTTGGTGTTGAAACTCCTTTTATTCCAAATGTAAGTGCTGATAAAAATGATAGTAATTATTGATTTAATAAAATTAAAAATACTAGTTGAAGTTATTTATTAAGTTGAAACCCAAAAGATATTTCTGAGATGGGTTCTTTGGGTAGATTAATAATAGATTATAAAACGCCAAATAAATTGTTAGATATTTTTTATTTATAAAAACAATATAAAATATGAATTTACTTTTAATAATTGAGAAATTATACAATATTTATTTATGCCAATTATTTCCAATCAGAGTTATAAACATTTTGATATGAATTATTTAATTTTAAATTTTAATTATAAAGAATTGCTTAATATGGATATTCTTAAAAAATATAACAGTAATTATTTTGTTAATGATGTTAAACAAAATTTTTATTCGTTGGATAATTTATTTCAAGTTTTAGATTATTTTTTATTCTAATGTTTTAAGAGTTATATTTGATATTTCTAATTTTAAAGAATTTATTTATTTTACATCTAATAATGGTAATTTAGGTTTTTTGTTTTTTGTAAAAAATGGTTTTTTATTATATCCAAAATCAATGGTTTTTAATATTTTAAGATTTCCTGATACAGATATTTATTATTTAAAACCACGAGTGCAATTATATAATGCCTATACGATAAATAGTACTAATGATTATTTTTCTTATTATTCAAATTGAGATTATAAGACTAATATTTTACCTTCTAATAATGATAAATATACTCAATCAATAAAATTATTAGATATGACAGATAGGTCAAAATATCAAGGTTTTAATTTAATTAGATTTAGTACTACTACATTAATAGAAAATAGATCTATTTCAATTAATGGTTTTAATTTTAGTCTTTATAATGCTACTGATTGAAATGGTGAACTTAATGATGGAAAAATTTGACAATTACCTTATAAAAAAGGTGCTTGATACCGTTTAGATATTCATATTGAAAATGCGGCAATTTGGATTGTAAATAATTTGCCTGGTATGAAAGAAATTTATAAATTTGTTAATGGGATAGTACATGTGTTTAGTAATGTGTCTGAATTGTTTAATAATATTGGTAATTTGTTTGCTTTTGATATTACATTTAAGATTATGTTAAGTTCTATTTTAGTTTTAGCAATGGTTAACGGACTTTTACGCTATTTTTAGGACTAAATAATGTAATGTTTTTGGTAAAAAAAGTAAGGTGGTGTGGTGGTTTATCCACGCACCACCTTACTTAAAGGGGTAAAAGTCGCGGAGCGACTTAGGGGCGGAGCCCCTTTCCTTGCTTAAAAAATATATTGACTATTAACTCTTATTATTATAAATAAAATAAAAAAATATTTTAAAGAGAGGAGTTATTAAGTTATGAAAAAACTATTAATTTTATTGCCTATTGTAACAATTACAGGTACTTCTATGATAACAGTTATAGCAGTTAATAGTTTTTAACATTTAGAAATAATAGAAAAGAAAAATAATAGAGAATATAATATAAATTATGAAAACGTTAAGGAATCAACAAGTTTTGTTGAAAAAATTTATGATTATAATAAATCAAATTGAAATTTATCTATAGTTTTATCAAAAGAAAAATTATTAGAAATAATTAAATTATTTGTTAAAAACAATCAAAACGATTTTATAACAAAAACTAAACAAGTAATAATGGAAATAAAAAAACATAGTATTAATTTTTCTGCTGAAGCCTTTGATGAAAATGCAATTGATGCTTATGCTCATATATTTTGAAAAAATTTTAGTCATTATTATAATTTTTTTTACATTTAGATAGTAACTAACTGTTTATTATTATTTTATATATTGATGGTGGAGAATATATTAAAGATGAAAAAAATAGCAAGAATTATTGGTACAAATAATGATTTAAACATAGAACAAATAGAGCAAGATCAATTAATAACAAATTTAATAAATAAAAATGCACAAAAATATTATAAATTAAATAATGATATAGTTGAAAAATCAACATTTTCTAAATTAAAAATTAAAATTAATAAAATAACTTGAAGTAGAATAATTATTATTTTCTTTTCAACAAAAGATAAAGAAAACTTTATTGAAGAAATAAAAAATTTATTTATTACATTTTCTCCTTCATATAATGATAATAATTATAAACTTAATGAAGAAGAGTTAAAATCTTTTGCTTATATAATATGAAATCATTTTAGTTATTATTATGATTTATTTTGAAATTTAAAAATAGATGAGTCAATTCGTATTATTTCTTTTACTAATATTCCTAAGGGATATTGATATGAAAGTAATCCAAATTTATATAATTATATTGTTAATAAAAATAATGATATTGTTGATTGAGAAACATTTAATAATAAAAAAATTGAAAACAAGCAAGAAAGCTTATATTATTATGATGAATTTAAACGTAGGAAAAGAACAAATAATAAATTGCAAAATAATCAAAGCTATTTATATAATGTTCCTTCAAATGGTAATTGTTTATTTTGATCTGTTGTAATAGCTTTTTTGCTACAAGTACGAAATGATAATTAAGCATTCCGAACAAGATTTATCCAATTATTTGGTGAAGAAAATTTAAATCATTTATCATATTTTCAAAATCTATTTAGTCAATTTAAATTAACAAATCATGGTAGTGGGCATAATTTATATAATAATAGGATAACTATTCATTTAGTAGAAACTGTTTTTCGTAATCGTGTTGTTGATTACATAAATTCTAACTTATATAGATTTCGTGGTGAAAATCGTGTAACATTTAGTAGCGCAATTTTAGCTGAAGTAAGAGTGTTAGGATTAGATAGTTTATCAGAGGAACAATTAATTGAAAATTATTTGAATAATATGAGGTTAATAGGTACTTGGGCAGGATCTATTGAAATTGAAGCAATAACTAATATGTTAAACACTAATATTATGAGGAATAACGAACTTTTTTATTTAGAAAATCAAAATCAAAATGAAATTAATCATATATATACTATATTAACCATAATCATTATAATTTTGTTTTAACAAGAGAGACTAATCAAGAGGAAAATAAAATGGATATTGATGAGCCAGAGCAAGTTTCAGCACCGATTCCTTTTTCAAGTGTTATTACTAAAACTTATTTAGGACAGTTATCGGATAATACTCCCGAAATTATTATTAATAGAATATAACAACTAAATCCTAGATTTGACTTGAATCAAATTTATGTAACTGATATTCAAGAAAATAATGCAGTAGTTTTACCATTTGTTCCTCCTTTATGAAAGGGGAAAATTCCAACAGTAGTTCATTTTTCTTTATTTCAGGATAGAAAAAAAACAACTCATTATTCAATATAAAAATGTTCATCAAGATAATTGAAAAACAAAAGAAATTGATTTAAAAAAACAACAATGCCTATACCAATAAATTCTCAAATACATTCTAGTTTTTGTACTTTAGCAGTATTAGAGAATCTATTAATTAATAATATTTCAAAAAATCCTAATGTTTCTTTATCACAAAGTGAACTTTTTAATCATTTTTTAGGAAAGTATAAAATCAATGATATTACTAAAAATGGATTAAACCTTTATGCTATTTATAAATTTTTAAAAGATGATCCTGAAGTTAGTAAAAGTTTAGTAGGCAGATATTCTTATTTTGATTTTCATAATTTTTTCTTTCATAATTTATTTAATGATAAAAAAATAAGAATAATATTATTTCAAATGTTAGTATGAACTTCGCTTTATTTTAGTACTCCTGTTATAATGGGAACATTTAATAGTAAAGGAATGGGACATTGTATTTCAATTTCAGGAATTAGACCAAATGAAGATCCATTTAAAACTGAATATATAATTAGAGACCCCAATATATGAGAAAATAATATAAGAATAGTGCAAGAATTAACTATAAATGGCAATGATTTATATAGTTCTTTGTTTAATAAAGAAGGTATATTTGGTGCTTTATTAATAAGTACTTATGTTTTTGGATCTATATTTATTTCAAGTTTTATAAATATGATGCGTGAAAATATGCCATTTTTTCAAAGTGCTTTGGGAACTATTGACCGTATTCCTACTCCGTTAATAAGTGAAGATAGCATTGCTACTGAAGATGATATTTTAAATTCAAATTATTTATTTGATAATGAACTTTTAAACATATTGTTTAAGAATTTTATGTAGTTAATATGCAGTACTAATTGATAAATTTAAATGATTTTAGGAAATGTTTATATAATTTAAAATATAGTTTTAGTAGCTTTAATTTTGTTAAAGAAAAAGTGGATTGGTACATTAATTGATATAATAATGAACGAATTTTTGTAAAATATCAAATGTCTCCTATAAATGCACGAAGTTTATGAGAAAATAAGATAAACTTTAAAAAAGTAAACTTATATGGGTAGATACATAGGTATAGTTTTTAAAATTTAAATGTAAATTTTATTGGTCTATTTTACTTTTTTTTGTTATAATTAGTAAAATTTAATACTTACAATAATATTATATATACTAGAAATATTGTCTAGTGTCTCTACAGTTAACCTTAAATTAAATACTATAGGTCTTAATTTATTTTTAATTTGTTAAGACTGTTTGTTAATTGGTTTTAATGGTCATGCTTCTTTTATTAAATTTTTTGTATTAAATATTTTGGAGGAACAAACATGCAAATTAAAAAATCTTATACCTTTGATGATCTACTATTAGTTCCACAAAAATCAGATATTTTACCATATCAGATTGACTTAAGAACTAAACTAACAAAAAATATTGAATTAAATATTCCTTTTATATCTTCAGCAATGGATACTGTTACTGAATCAAAATTGGCAATCGCAATTGCTCGCGAGGGTGGAATTGGAATTATTCATAAAAATTTATCAATTGATAAACAAGCAGCAGAAGTTGAAAAAGTTAAACGTAACGAGTCAGGTTTTATTATTAATCCGATAACATTAAAACCAACAATGACAGTTCAGGATGCTGAAAATATTATGGCTCAGTATCGTATTTCTGGTTTACCAATTGTTGATGAAGAAAACAGATTATTGGGAATAATTACAAATCGGGATATTAGATCATGTCATGATTTAACTGCTTCTGTGGATAAATTTATGACTGTAAAAAACTTAATTACAACTCATGAAAATATTGATTTAGAACAAGCAAAAGATATTTTGTTAAATAATCGTATTGAAAAACTACCAATTGTTAATGAAAAAAATGTGTTAATTGGGTTAATTACAATTAAAGATATTAATAATCGTGACGAATATCCTAATGCTTGTAAAGATGAACAAGGACGATTACGAGTAGGTGTAGCCGTTGGAATTGATGAAAATACATTATTACGTGTTGAAAAACTTGTTGCCGTTGGGGTTGATGTAATTGTTGTTGACTCAGCGCATGGTCATAGTCAAGGTATTATTAATATGGTTAAAAAAATTAAAAAAGCTTTTCCAACGATTAATTTAATTGCTGGCAATGTTGTTACTGCTCAAGGAGCTTTAGATTTAATTGCAGCTGGTGCTAATGCAATTAAAGTTGGTGTCGGACCAGGAAGTATTTGTACAACAAGAGTTGTTGCTGGAGTTGGAGTTCCTCAAATGACAGCCATTAATGATGTTTATGAGGTTTGTAAAGGAAAAGAAATTCCAGTCATTGCTGATGGTGGAATTAAATATTCTGGTGATGTTGTTAAAGCACTTGCAGCTGGTGCTAATGCAGTAATGATGGGTTCAGTTTTTGCATCAACATTTGAAGCACCTGGTGAAGAAATGATTGTTGAAGGTAAAAAATATAAAACATATATGGGAATGGGCTCATTAGCTGCTATGAAAAAAGGTAGTGCTGATCGTTATTTTCAAGATAAAAATCGTAAATTAGTTCCAGAAGGAGTTGAAGGACGAGTTTTATTAAAGGGTAAATTAAGTGATATTTTATTTCAATTTATTGGTGGTGTACGGAGCGGTTTTGGTTATTGTGGTGCAAAAAATATTCTAATGTTGCAAAAAACAGCTCAGTTTGTGGAAATTTCAAATAATGGTTTAAAAGAATCACATCCACATGATATTGCAATTACCAAAGAACCACCAAATTACACAAAATAATATTATTATAAGCAAAAAGATAAATGGAGATGAGAAAGTATATCAATCTCCATTTTTATTTTTAAAAAAATATTATTTTAATTGATATTTTTTATTAATTAAGATATCATCTATATGATGTCTTAATAATTTATATCATAAGGAGGTGCTAGTAATGAAAAGAACGTGACAACCAAGTAAAATTAAACATAAAAGAACACATGGTTTTCGAGCAAGAATGGAATCAGCTTCAGGCCGTAAAGTTTTAAGTAAAAGAAGAGCGAAAGGAAGAAAAGTATTGTCAGCTTAAAAATGCTTGTAAAATACTTTATTTTTCTATTTGTGTCGAAATGTGAAAAAAAAATTTATTGTTAAAAAAAATTATGAATTTCAAAAAATAATAAATAATCGTTCTTTTATTAAAACTAACCCTTATTTTATTTATTTTAAAAGAAATGATCTTAATTATCATCGTTTTGGAATATCTGTTGGTAAAAAATTAGGAAATGCTGTTGTTAGAAATAAAGTAAAAAGACAAATTCGAAGTATGTTAAATTTTGATTTTTCAGTAACAGAAGGTTATGATCAAATCATTATTGTTCGAAAATCATATTTTAACAATAGTTATTTAATTAATAAAGAAATTTTATTAAATCAAATCAAAATGTAAAAAGGAGGCGAAATAGTGAACTATCGTGATTATATTTTCTCTGATGGGAAAAGAACACGAAAACCTTGATATTCAATTGCCTGGAAATGAACAAAATTAGTCCTGTATCTTTTTTTAATTATATCAATGTTATGAGGTTGTGGGCAAATGATGGTTCCAAAATATGGGACTGCCCAAATTTTAGATGTTTCTGGTCAGAAAGTATATAAACCAGGAGTTTTCTTTGAAATTATTTTAGGATACGCTAATGTTGGGAAAGAACACTTTTTTTATTTTGAAAATGGACAACTATATGAATATCCATATTTAGCAATTAGAACATGATCTGATGCTTTTGTTAAAACATCTTCACCATTTTATGGTTGTTTTGTGTTTCCTGTTGCTTGAATTTTAGTTAATTTAATTTATGGTTTTGGTGGATTAGATAATGGTGCAGGAATTATTGGCGCATTATTCTTAACTTCATTAATTGTGCGTTTAATTACTTTAATGTTTAGTTGAAAAGCACAACGAAATCAAGACAAAATGCAATTAATGCAAATTAAACAAGCAGAAATTCAGGCCAAATATAAGGTTTCAAAAGATCCAGCGGCAAAACAAAAGCAACAAATAGAAATGATGCAGTTGTATCGCAAAGAAGGAGTTTCACCATTATCCACAATTGGTTCGTCTTTTTTATCAATTCCGTTTTTAATTGCGATGTATACTGTTGTTAGAGCAACACGAGAATTAAAAATGGCGACAATTGGGCAAATTTCTTTAATTGAAAAGCCATGAGATATGATTACTAGTGGGAATTATGTTTATTTAACTTTATTATTTGTATATTTGCCTATTCAAATTCTTTCGATGATTTTACCAACTATTTTAAATCTTCGTAAAACAAGAGTTATTACAAAGGAACAGAAAAAAGCACGTAAACGGCAATTTATTATGCAAGGAGTAATGATTGTTGTCTTCTTTGTAGTTACAATTTCAATTGCATCTGGGGTTGCTATTTATTGAATTTTCTCAGCCTTTATTCAAATTTTACAAACATTAGGATTTCATTTCTTACGAGTTAAGAAACGAAGTAAAAAAAATAAAAACAAAGAATCGTTTGGACAAAGAATTAAACATTTATTTGTTAGAAAACAACATTTAAAAACAACTAATAATATTGAAAATGTTGAAATTACAAAAACAAAACAAATAAAAACAAATAATGCCGATAAAATTTCTTATAATCCGGTTAAATCAAAACCTAAAAAATCTAAATTTTCTTTACATAGTAAGAAAAAAAATAAAGATTAATGATTTTCATAAAAAAATTTAAGTCGCAAAAAAAAATTAGAGAATTTTTAAATAATTCAAATAAAAACTTCTTTTATAAAACTGAATTATCAACAAAATGATTTTTTCATAGACTAGAAGTAACCTTTTTTGAAATTAATGATATTATTTCTTTTTGTAAAGAACATTTAGATAGTATTATCAAAGATATCTTATTAACGAAAGATTATGAGATGTCTTTTTCATATTTTAATAAGCAATTTTTAATTACATTAAATATTAGAGGTTTTAAAATAAATATTAATATTTTTGATTTTGTTTTTATTCTAGAAACATTATTACATACATATATTAGTCGTAAATTTCAAAATGATTTTAAATTTATTATTATTTTTAATTATGATAAATTAATGTTATTAGAAGCTGTACAAAGTGTTGTTAAGAGAGTTTTATCATCAAAAAAAGATCAATTATTGCCTGTTATGAATAAAGAACAACGAAAATTAGTTCATAGTAATGTTCTAAAATTTCCAGAAGTAATTTCAAAGTCAATTGGTTCGGAAAATAATCGCCAAATTATTATTAAGTATAATTATAAAAAATAATTATTTTTTAATAATGAACAAATTTTTGTAAAATATCAAATGTTTCCTATAAATGTAGAAAGTTTATGAGAATAAAAGATAGACTTTACAAAACTGAACTTATGTGGGTAGGTGCACAGTCTAAAATGTTAGTCAAGTTTATAAAAAAATTTGACTTATTACTTAAGTTATTATAATTATAGTACACATAAAGCAACAACTGTTTTTAAATTTAAAAATTCTAATACTGGTAATCAAGAAATATGAACTTTTGAAACACCGATTAATATAAAATTATCAGAAAATTATTGAGGTAAGTCACTAAGTGCTAGATTAATTTTTTTTCCGGGACAAATTGTTAATCCAAATGATTCTACTCAAGGGATGGTTTCTGATAAACCAATCCAATTAGAGCCTGATAAAGTAAGTGATACTTATGGTGGGACATTATAATTTCATACAACTGTGCATTTACAATTTGATGGACTTAATGACTCATCTGAATGAATGACAGTAAATGGTCAACCTGTTGAAGTTATTAATAACAAATTTGTTTACAATATGAAAGATCAACATGTTACGGAAGGCAAAGATGGCACAAATATTTATGGTAGTAAGAAAAGTGATTGTATAAATTATTTAAGGGTATTTATTATATTTAAGAAATTATGGAATAAATAATCCACATACTTAATTTAAAGATACCATGTTTAATTTTATTGTCAACAAATTTTTATATTTTTTTAAATTTAATCACAGCAAAAAATGCATTTTTATTAAAATTATTTAATTTAAAAATAAAATTAATAAAGATGTAAGTTTTGTTGTTCAGTTTTATTAAAATTATTATATAAAATACTATTATTTTCTGGTGGTTTTTCTGGTTGTTTAAAATCCTTAGTATTATTTTTTAATTTTAGCATACTAGTATTCAATTTATTTTTAACAGTTTTTTCGCTATAAATTCCTTTTTTAGAAAATATGCCCTTACGATTGCAAAAGATATTGAAATTAAAAAGTAAAAGAATAAATTATCCCGCGTAATTTATTAGCGGATAATTTATTCAGTAGTGTTTTTAATGGAGCGAAGCGACAACGAGCGGAGCGAGTTTGAAAATTTCAATTTTTTAGTTTTTAGAAAGGAGATGTATTATGCCAACTTGATTAACGACAATATACAATATTTAGTGTTGTTATTATATTAGGGATTTTTGCTTGAATTGGTTTATCAATTTATCAAAAAATTAAACAAATTCGAGGAAAGAAAAAAGAAAAAAAAGAAATTGAAAGAAAGGAGAGTAATAAATAATGTTAGGTATGTATTTAACAACAGCGTTTAATTTTTTAACAGCACCTACACCTAAAACTATGACTGAGGGTATGACTGGGATTTGAACGGGTTTGACTAGTGCATTATGAAAAGTTAAAGAAGGTATAACAAATATTTTACCTGAGATAATGGTTTTCTTAGGTGAAGCGTGAATTATATTAATTCCATTTGCTATATTTTGTATTATTAAAATCTTAAACTTTTTCCGTGTTATGGTTAAAGGATTTTAATATTTATTATAATCGATTATATCTTAGTTAAGGCACACTAGGAAGTTTTAGTGAAATAATTGTTTTAATTGGTGATACCATTCATGATAATCAAAAAATAGATGGTATCACATTTGTAAAAAATGAATTTATTAAATAGAAAAATGAACTTATTATATTTACTATTAAAGTTCTTAATAGTTATTTTCAGTGTGCCAATTTTTATTATTTTTATATTTAACAATGTTTATTAACAATGTTTATTAACATTGTTTATTAAACATTAAATAAACAATATATTAGCATTATGTATAACATTGTTAATAATCAGTGTTTATTGCAATAAATAAACATTATATAAACATTATTTATAACATTGTTTATTAAACAAATATTTAGTTAGGAGATGATAAAATTGAGTAATTTTGTTAAGAAAAATCAGAATGTAGAAAATTATTTTATTAGTAAGGAATTTATCCCTTTTACAACAGAAAAAGCAAGTTTTATAAATTTGCCTAATCATAATCGCCATATTGGTTTTTGGTTGAGTAATAAGTTTATTTATTCGAGTGAAAAACATTCGGAACAAGTAGCAATCGGTTTGATTTATGATAATTCTTACCCTATTGTAAAATATGATGAAAATTTAAAGCGAAATATTTGAAAATATTTAACTGGAACAGAATTAATCAATTTATATAATCAAAATATGTTGTTATTGTTGTATATTGTTTTGTTATATTATCTCATTCTTTAAATGTCCAAGATAATTCTTTTATAGGAATAGGATTGTCTAAATTATATTGTTCATTATTATTTTCATCGGTGTATTTTTCATAAGATACTTTTAAACTTTTAGAACGAAACATTGAAACTCTTAAATTATTATATCTTTTATCTAATTCTTTATTAGTTAAGATTTCTTTTTCTTCGTCATGTATCATTTCATCAGTTCACGCTGTTATAATACCGCTACCTTTACCAACTTTACCCATAATTTTATTACCATTGGCATAACCAGCAAAAGCAATACGAACACCACTAGGAAAAACAATTTCTCCACCTTCTTTAACATTTTTAGGTCAAACAATGCCATTTTCATTGTCAGGTCCTAAATCAATGCTATATTTATCATATAAATAATTACATACGTTAATTGTATCTCCAAAAGTAGTATCTTCGTGGGTATTATCATATCTTCGTAAAATATTAGATGAAGCATCAGTAAAATTACAAGCATAAAATAATTTTTCTGCTATATGATTTCATGTTTTATTAGTACCACGCCCCGCAGAAACAAACTTAAAAAAACTTGGTGAAGTAAAATAACGTGCATAACTATCCCCAACAAAGTCTTTAAATACTTCTCAGTCAAAACCAAAATTATAGTCACTAAAATTTAAATCATATTTTTTATTTAAATGTTGATAACTAGTAATTCGTTTTTTATTATTAATTTTAGTAAAGTCTTGCATTTTTTAGATATCCTCGCTTTCAAATTATGATAAAATAATAAAAATTATCAAATATCAAATTAATTATTATTAATATCATATTAAAAATATTTTTTAAAGATAGGGAAATAATAAGATGGAGTTAGAACAAAATTTGTTAGGAAATTATAAAAAAAATAAAACAATCGAGACACAAAATGAAGTTAAAAATTTATTAATTAATAGAGATAATGAGATATTTAAATTATATCAACAAGGACAAATATTACAAGGATATAAGGTAGTATCAAAATTACCAAAAACAATCAAAACAGAATATGGAAATATTCCTATAAAAAGACGAAGATATGTTAAATATGATGAAAAAAATAAAAAATATATAAATCGTTATCCTTTAGATGAAGAATTAGGATTAAAAAAATATGAAAGAATTGAAAAAAATTTAAAAGATAAATATATTTCTTTTATGGGTGATGGAAAACGATATAAAGATATTATGCACACAACAGAAAATGCTAATATCAGTGAAAAAATAATATCTAATATTTTTAAAAAAGCTGATTTAGAAAAAATTAACTATATTAGCAACAAAAATAACAATAAAATTAAAATTCCCAATAATGTTTTATATATTCAAATTGACGGTGCTTTTGTTCCTATGCGAGAAAATAAAAAAAGAATTGAAAAGAAAATATTTTTTTTAACTATGCATATTGGTATTGATGAAGAAAAATCAACTAAAACAAGAAAAGTAATTAAAAAGAAAAAAGGTGTTTTTCAAATAATGGATAAAAATGTTACTAAAAATAAAAAATCTAGTTTTAATAATTTTATTGACAAAATTTTTAAACTAATGGATACTTATGATATTAATGAAAATACTATAATATTAGTATTAAGTGATGGCGAAAAACAAATTAAAAAAATTTACAAAGCCATAAAAACAAACTATAAAAATAACACTGTATCATATAGTTTGGATAAATTTCATTTAGTAAAAAGATTTAAAGACTTATTTTTCATATAGAAATAGAAACAAAATTCATAGATTAAAATATAAATTAGCAAAAATATATTTTTTTACTAGAAATTATGAAGCATTATTAGATTTTTTAATTTGTCATTTACCCTATGTTATTGACAGCAAAAAGAAATTTTTATTAGAAACTATTGAATTAATTAAAAATAATAAAGATGGTATTGAAAATCAAGCATTAGAATATAATATTGGTTGTCATGTTGAAGGTGATGTTTCACATTATATTAAGGCTGTTAAGGGGCGTGGTGCAAAAATATATTGTAAAGAAACATTTAATAATATGTTAATTGCTTCAATGTTAAGAATTAATAGCAGAATTAATGAAGTTAAAATTAATAAAAATAAAGAAAAAATTGAATCTAATATTTTTAAATTAAATCAATCTCAAAATCAATTTTTATCTTTATAAATAAAAAACTTTTTAAAATTAGTAATAACTTTAAAAAGTACTTTTTAGTGTGTCAAAATTCATAATTTTATAAAATTATTTATTCAATTAAAAATATAATTTTTAAAAAAGTTGAATTTTTTATAAATTTTGTTATCATTTATTCATAAGCGAAACTTAATTTGTTTCTAATTAATTAATTAATTTTATTAAAAAACTCAAAATAACATATACTACCATATTTATAATATTGTTGTTAGTCATGATGATAGAAAAAATAAAGCAAAATATCAAATAAAATATAAAATTTCTAATTTAGCACCAACTTTATTACCTAAATGATATGCGTGAGATCCAACTAAAAATCCTAATCAAAATGATTTAATTGTACCATCAATTGATGGTAAACCTAATCCAAAGTATGACCCCGAAGTTAATCCATAAACTGGTACAAAAACCCAAATATTATGAGTGTATTATGTAAATTCAAGCAGCAAAATCTGTCTCTTGTTAATTTGATGATAACATCATTTTTAACAAATGCAACTCTTTTTTTAAAAAAATAAAATATTTTATAAATATAACTTAATTTAACTATATTTAAACACACTAAAAAAGCATTTATTAAATTTTAATTAATAAATTTATTTAATATTTTGTAAAAACATTTCTTTTGCACTTATTCAATTTAAACACGGTCGGAGTTTTTCATTTATAACATTAACTACTCAATCAATTCTTTTCTGACTAACTTTATTAAAATCTGTGCCCTTAGGAAAGCGTTTTCTAAATTCACGGTTAATTCTTTCAATTAATGGTTTTTGTTTTGGTGAACCAGGGTCACAATAATAAACATTAGAACCAGTAATCTTTTCCATCTCTTCAAATTTACTAAATTCTTTTTTTATAATGTACGATAATGTACGATGAAAAAATATTATTTTTAGAAGATAAATTACATAAAGGAAAAATTAATTGCAATACTTTATCTAATTACGAAATAGCAAAAATCTTAAAATTAATGTGAAACCCGTATGAAAAACCATTAAATAAAACAGATTTTAATAAAAATAAAGACAATTTTTAATAAAAATAAAGAAAATTTAGCAAAATTATTGCAATTTAACTACCTAAATATTAAAAAAATTATTTTATAGCAAATGATTTATATTATTAAATTAATACTATTCATAACTACCCTTTATTTATTAATGATTTATGAGGGGCATGTTTATTTTCAAATGAGCAAACTATTATTTGAAATATAAATCCTTTAAATTATGATGAAACAAAAAAAGCAATCAACAGTGCTATTCAAACAACCCAAACAAGACAAGTAATGACAAAATCATATGTTAATACAAATGAAAATAACTATGAATTAGAAACATACTATCATTTAATTGATGAAGTTAACGGTGGTGGTGAATTATTAAAAAATGTTAATATTTTATTTTTAAATTATGGAACAAATAAAAAAACATTATCACAGGCACAAACACGATTAACAAAAACACTAAAAGAAATGGATATTAAACCTAATCCATTGTGATATCAACAATTTAATGGTTTAAAAGGTTTTATACCCTATAACAATAAGGTTATAATAAAAAAATATGGTCGAGAAATGCCAACAAGTACCTTAGCATCATCTTTTCCATTTATTGATAGTGGATTGTTTAAAATCCTTAATATTATTTCTTAATTTTAGCATACTAGTATTCAATTTATTTTTAACAGTTTTTTCGCTATAAATTCCTTTTTTAGAAAATATACCCTTACCATAATGGGAAACATCACCCTCCATATGACACCCAATATTATGATTATATAAATTAATTAAGGCTGTTCCAGTTAAATACTTTCAAATATTTCGCTTTAAATTTTCATCATACTTTATAATATAATAGGATAAGAATTATCATAAATCAAACCGATTGCTACTTGATTAGAATTTTTTTCACTGAAATAAATAAACTTATTACTCAATCAAAAACCAATATGACGATTATCATTAGGTAAATTAATAAAACTTGCTTTATCTTTTGCAAAAAGTATAAATTCCTTACTAATAAAATAATTTTCTATATTCTGATTTTTCTTAACAAAATTACTCAATCATCACCTAAAAAAACCATTATCTCAGGCAAAATATTTGTTATACCTTCTTTAACTTTTCATAATGCACTAGATAAACCAGTTCAAATACCAGTCATACCCTCAGTCATAGTTTTAGGTGTATGTGCTGTTAAAAAATTAACCGCCGTTGTTAAATACATACCTAACATTATTTTTTATTGTCCTTTCTTTCAATTTCTTTTTTTCTTTTTTCTTTCCTCGAATTTGTTTAATTTTTTGATAAATTGATAAACAAATTCAAGCAAAAATCCCTAATATAATAACAACACTAAATATTGTCGTTAATCAAAGTTGGCATATTACATCTCCTCTCTAAAAACTAAAAAATTGAAATTTGCAAACTCGCTCCGCTCATTGTCGCTTTGATCCTTTAAAAACACTATTGAATAAATTATCCGCTAATAAATTACGCGGAATAATTTATTCTTTTACTTTTTAATTTAAATATCTTTTGCAATCTTATTAACAGTATTAATAACATTATCTTTACCATACTTTTTCACTAGCGACCGCAAAATAATATATTGCTTTGTTTGCATAATTTCAATTCCTTAGTTAAAAATATTAAAAAAAATTTACTTTCCAAAACTGTAAAAACCAAAAATACAAAATGTGTGTGGTTTTTACAAGGAAAATAATCCACAAACATAGGATTATTTATTTTTAGGAAAAGAACGTCAATTTGCTTTGGAAAAATATAGTTATCGAAAAGAACTAATAGAAGGAGCAAAGTTTTTTGATCCAACTGAATTTTGATGAAAAAATATTAATAAATATTGATTTAGTTTTATAGCTGTTTGGTCTGATTATGCAGATACTATTCAAGGAAAAGACGATGCTGTACAAATTTTAGTTGGGGTAGAAATAAACAAAAATGATGTTCCAACTGAAATTTATATTTTAGAAGAACAATCAATTTCAACTACTGAATTTAAAGATATGACTAAAAAGGTTTCTAGTATGGCAAATAAAGTTAATGATTGATCTTTAAAATACCATAAATTAAAAGAAGATTTAAAATATAGAATTGGGCATGATGCACGAACAGTAGGCGATTTTGTTCGAGAAAAATTAATTATTAATAATAATTGAGATGAAAAAAGTCTTGAAAATAGTATTAGTCGGATTTTGGTTACGGGTGAAAAAGGATGAAAAATAGTTGATCGACATTTTACGATAAAACGCTTGTTATCTTCTGGAAGAATATATTTTTCAAAAAATTTAACTGTTACTAAAAATATTAATGGTGAATATATAGTTACAAAAAAATATGGTTACCTATATGATAAATTATATAAATGTCTTAATTACGAAAAAACGAATATTAGAGACGAACGTCGTGGCTGAAAAAAATTGGATGCTATTAATGCATTTGAATGTACTTTGTCATTTTTTATATTTAATTTAGTTGATTTAAAAATTAATAAAAAAGCGGTATACTTAATCTAACGATAGAACTGGTCTTAAATTTATATGGTTTCCACAAAAATTATATATTTTATACTTGAATTTATAATTTATTGTTTTATATAATATAATTAATTAATAAAAGAGGAGTTTTATAAAATGATTGAAGATACAATAATTGCTCCAGCAACTGCAATGGTAAAGCAAGCAATTGCAATTATTCGCATGTCTGGAGTGGATAGTTATAAAATTATTAATAAAGTTTTTTCAAAAAAAATTATTCCACACGGAAATCAAATTTACTATGGTTATTTAAGAGATGGCAAAGAGATTATTGACCAAGTTATTTTGGTTTGTTTTCAAAAACCTAATTCTTTTACTGGAGAAGATATTATTGAAATTAATTGCCATGGTGGCGTATTAGTTGCAAATAATATTATTAAGTTATTACTAAAAAATGGAGCGCGTTTAGCAAATAAAGGTGAATTTTCACAACGAGCGTTTTTAAATAGAAAACTTAATTTAATTCAGACAGATGCTATTAATAACTTAGTTAATGCGACAAATGATACTAGTGCAAAAATAGCTTTGAATAATTTGCAAAATAAAAATACTTATTTAATTAGTACATATCGTGATGAATTATTAGATATCATTGCAAATATTGAAGTAAATATTGATTATCCTGAATATGATGGTGTTGGTGATTTAACTACACAAGAATTAAACCAGCGGCTACTAATTTTAGAACAAAAAATTAATGATTTAGTTAAAATTAGTAAAGTTGGAAAAATGATTGATGATGGTATTCATGTCTTAATTTTAGGAAAGCCAAATGTTGGAAAATCATCATTATTAAATGCATTAATGAACGAAGATAAAGCTATTGTTTCTGATTTACCAGGAACAACAAGAGATATTGTTGAAGGAAAGATTAATTTAGGACCATTAACATTAAATATTATTGATACAGCTGGCTTACGTGAGACAGTTGATAAAATTGAGCAAATTGGAATTGATAAAGCACGTCAACAAGTTATTAATGCTGATTTAATTTTAATTGTTGCTGATAATTATTCTGATTTAATGAATTTAAGTCCCGAACTTAAAAAACTAATTAAAAATAAAGAATATTTGTTAGTTTTAAATAAAAGCGATTTACTTAATATGCAAGTACAAAATGAAAATTTGCAACAAAATATTCTTTTAATTTCAGCATTAAACCGAGATATAAAGCCTCTTATTGATAAAATTTTAAATTTATATAAAACAGCCCAGATTACAAAAGATGATCAACTAGTTTTGTCAAATATAAAACAAATTTCTTTATTAGAGAAGGTAGCAAATTCAATAAAAAATGCATATAATAATAGTATGAGTGGATTTCCGGTTGATATTATTAATGTTGACTTACATGAGGCTTGAGAAATATTGGGTGATATTCTAGGTGAAAACTATGAAGAAGACTTATTAACAACAATTTTTAGTAAGTATTGCCTAGGAAAATAGGAGGAAAATATGCAAGGAATTTTTGACACACATTGTCATTTAATGTCACATGAATATGAGAACGAAGAAACATCAGCAATAATAGCTGATGCTAAAATTAGTGGCGTGTTTTGACTTAATAATGTTGGTTATGATTTAGATTCTAGCCAAGCAGCAGTTCGCCATGCAATGCAGTATGATAATGTTTTTGCAACAATTGGGTTTCATCCAACTGATGTTGCTAAATATGGGTTTTCAGATTTAGAGAAATTAGATCAATTATTAAATAGTGATAAAGTAATTGCTGTTGGCGAAATTGGTTTAGATTATTTTCATAAAACTGTTTCTCCAGATTTACAAAAGCATTGATTTATTAAACAAATTGAATTAGCAAAACAACATAATCTTCCACTTGCCATTCATTGCCGTGATGCTTATGAAGATTGTTATGAAATATTAAAAGAACAAAAAATAACACAAGGTTTGATGCATTGTTATAATGGAACAATTCAAATGGCTCAAAAATTTTTATATTTAGGATTTTATCTTTCGTTTGCTGGTAATATTACTTTTAAAAATGCTCAGGAATTAAGGGAAGTTGCTAAAATGGTACCATTAAATAAAATTTTAGTGGAAACTGATGCACCATATTTAACTCCTGATCCATATAGAGGGAAAAAGAATTATCCTAAATTTATTATGTATACAGTTAAAAAATTAGCAGAATTAAAGAATATGCCGGTTGAAGAAATGATTCGTATTACTAATAAGAATGCACGCAAGTTATTTAATCTTGATTAATTTTTAATTTCAAATTTAAAAATTACAATAAAAAAATATTAGGTTAACCTAATATTTTTTTGCTTCAATTTATTTTCTTTTTTTACCTAATGACGATAATAATCCTTTTTCTTGGAAATTATATAAACCATTTTCGATGTTTTTCTTAATTGTTTTTTCAAAGATTTTTGTTCCTTCGATAACACAATTTAATGGATCTGAAGCTATTTTGGTTGGTAATTGAAAAATATCAAAGAAATATTTATCAATATTTCTAATTAAAGCTCCTCCCCCACAAACTGTAATTCCATTTCTCATAATATCACCAGCTAATTCTGGTGGTGTATTTTCTAATAATTCAATTACTAAATCTGTAATTTTAGAAAATGCATTTAATAAAACATTTCTAATTTCTTCTGAAGAGATTTTTGCTTCTTTTGGTAATCCTGAAACAACATCACGTCCGTAGATTTGCATTGATCTTTCGTTATGATATTTAACTAATGAACCAATGAATTTTTTAACATCTTCAGCTGTTTTTTGCCCAATTGCAATGTTATATTCTGAACGAATGTATTTACGAATATCATCATCAAAATGATTTCCGGCAACTTTAATTGATCTTGAAACAACTATATCACCTGATGAAATAATAGCTAAATCAGCTGTTCCTCCACCAATATCAATGATTAAATGACCTTGAGGTAATTCAATATTAATTCCTGCTCCTAAAGCGGCCATTTTAGATTCTTCTTCAATGATAACTAATTCAGCGCCCATTTCTTTAGCAACATTTTTTAATGCTTCTCTTTCAAGTTCAGTAACTCCACTTGGACATGCTAATAATACAATAGCATTTTTTCAAATGTTCATCATTTTCATTCTTGAAAAGATATGTTTTAATAAATCTTGTGCAGCTTCCATGTCTGCGATAACTCCATCTACTAATGGTGTTACCATTCTAATATCTCCGTGTGTTTTTCCTACCATATCATAGGCAGCTTTCCCTAAAGCAATTAAACTATTAGTTTTATTGTTATAAGCCATTAATGATGGTTCATTGTAGACTACACCTTGTCCTGAAACATATGCTAAAACATTAGCAGTTCCTAAGTCAAGAGAAATAAATGGTCTAGTTTCTGGTCTCACGTTTTTGTCCTCCTTAACAATCTAATAACTATTATAATCAATTAATGATTATTCTAGTAATTTAATTCTTTTACATGCATTGATTCTAATCTTAAGATATCAAAGATGTCTGATTCGAATTTTTTAGTTCCATTAATAACAGCTAATAATGGTTGTTCTCCAATTTTTGATGGTAATTGTAATGTATCTGTAAAGTAACGATCAATCCCTTTGATTAAAGCTCCTCCACCACAGATTGTAATTCCATTTCTGAAGATATCACCAGCTAATTCTGGTGGTGTTTCTTCTAACACTTGAACTGTTAGGTCAATAATTCTTGACACTGGTACTTTTAATACTTCTCTGATTTCTTCAGGTGTTATTTCAATTTCTCTTGGTAATCCTGAAACAACATCACGTCCATAAACTTTCATTCTTCTTTCGTCAGGGTATTTTGATAATGACCCAATTTCGATTTTAATTTGTTCAGCAGTTTTTGATCCAATTTCTAGACCATATTGTGAACGAATGAATTTTTGTGCTTCATCATTTAAGTAATTTCCAGCAACTTTAACTGATTTTGATAATACGATATCTCCTGAGGCCATAACAGCAATATCTGTTGTTCCTCCTCCCATATCAATCACTAGGTTTCCAGCAGGTTTGTAAATATCAACCCCGCCACCTAATGCAGCCATTTTAACTTCTTCTTCTACAAAAACTTTTGATGCTCCTAAGTTCATAGCAATTTTTTTCAAAGCAGCTTTTTCTAATTCAGTAATTACTGATGGACAAGCCAATAACATAATTGAATGTTTTAATTGTTTTGTAATACGTAGTTTTGTAAATATATATCTTAATTGTGCTTCTGTTGCACGAATATCTGTAATAACTCCGTCAACCATTGGTCTAACAATACGAATTGACTTATTTCCTTTTCCGATCATTTTGTAAGCTTCGGCTCCTACAGCAATAATTCTGTTTTCTTTAATTCTGTAAGCAACAATTGAAGGCTCATTGTAAACGATTCCTGAACCCGAAACATATACTAATGTATTAGCAGTTCCTAAATCCATAGAAACGAAAGCCGGTTTTTTTGCACTATTAAATAAAGCCATGTAATTTTGTCCTCCTGTTTCTTGTTAAATTAATTAGTTAGATTAATATATTTGTGATTAATGAATAAAATGAATTGCAAGTCTCTATATTTATTTTCATATAGAGAATACAATACAAAAACATTATAACATAAATCCTAATCTTTCCTAAAAATTATTCCATAATTAAGTTTAGTATCGGTTTGTATTAATGCTTAAAGGAATTACAAAAGTGGGTGACATAATTGTTAAAATTCTAATTAAACTATTAACTAAATTTTCAATTCATTGCTTTGCTTCATCAATTGTTAAAAAGTATTTAGTTAATTTTAAATATTTAACTTCAACTGTTTCTTTTAAAAAAGTTAAATATTTTTTAACTAATGTTGTAATATAAGTATTAATATCAGTTGGTGTTTTATATCGATATTCAATTTCAATTGCTGATTGCTCACGCTTATATTTATATTCAAAAATTTGTGTATCAGATAAAATTATAATTGGATTATAAATCGTCATATAAATAAAGAAAGTTTTTAAATCATAAATATTAATTTTGCCTTCTTCAATGCTGGTAATAGTTGAATTAAATCAATCACTATAGATTTCTTCAATATTTGTTGAACTAGGATAAGGCCAGGCAATACCGCTATTATTATTTAGTAATTGATTTCAAGGTTTATCAATATTAATGTAACCAGACGAAGTCAAAATTTGTTGAATAAATCAATATGAGAAATATGGTTCATTAATTGTTTTGTCAGAATTAAAAACTGCTCCAAAAATTGGTTGATCAGTTTTTGACGTATAAGTTCAATTTGCCAAAGCTTGGCGAATTCGTACATCAATTGTTGAACAACTTACAACTGAATTAATTGCTGGAGTTATAAAAGTTAGTACTGTTAAAAATGATAATACTTTTTTCATTATTGCCTCACCTTATTATTATAATTTTATCATTTTTCTAAAAATTATAATAAAAAAATAGATAAGTAGTTTTAAACTTATCTATTTTTTTTGTTTTCTTCAATTAAGTCGGTTCTAATTTTTTTCTCATAAGCAATACATCCATCAATAACAGATGTTTCGGCGTTTTTAGCTACACGAACAGGAATTTGGAAATAATCTGATAGAAATTCTTTAATTCCGGCAATTTGACCACATCCTCCAGTAACTAAAATTCCATTAGTAACAGCATCACCAGCTAACTCAGCTGGAGTTTTTTCTAAAACTTCGGTTATTAATTGTGTAATTGATGAAAAAATACTTATTAATAATTTCCTAATTTCTGAATCTAAAATTTCTGCTTCTTTTGGCATTCCTGTTACAACATCACGACCGAAAATAATCATTTTTTTATTTTCTTTTGTTTTGTATAATGAACCAATTTGTTTTTTAATTTGTTCAGCAGTAACAACACCAATTGAAATAGTATGCTTCGCACGAATATATTTTAAGATTTCTTCATTAATATAATTCCCAGCAGTTTTAATTGATTTACTTTCAACAATTCCACCAGCTGAGATAATAGCACAACTTGATTTTCCACCACCAATGTCTAAAATAAAAGTTCCTTTTGGTGCAAAAATATTTTCACCAGCTCCTAAGGCAGCCATTAATGAATCTTCCTCAATTTTTACAAAGTCAGCACCAATATTTTTACACATCTTGATTATTGCTTGTTTTTCTAAGTCTGTAACATTTTTGGGACATGCAATTAAAACAATAGCATTTTTTCATAAATCAGTTACTTTTGCTTTTTTCCCTATTTGTTGAATAAATTCTTTTGCAATAGTTAAATCCGTAACTGCTCCATTACGTAATGGTGAGTAAATTTCAATTTTATCGTGTGTTTTGCCAATTAACTTTTTAGCATCATCACCTAATGCTATTAGTTTCTTAGTTCCGATTTCATATGCCATTACTGATGCTTCATTAAAAATAATGCCTCTCCCAGCAACATAAGCAATCGAATTAGTAGTTCCTAAATCGATAGCAATGAATTTCCGGGGTGCTTTTGGCGAAATGTTAAATGTATTTTTCAATACGTCTGATATTGCCATCTTTAAAATGTCTCCTTCCGTTTATTGCTTCGTTAAAAAACATAGCAATAACAATAACATAATAATTTTCTTAAATATTAAACCCTTTATTTGTTATAAAACATTCAATATCAAATAACTTTATTATATAAAATCTGGTATAATTTTCAATTAAAAATGATAATTTCAAGTTTCTTTTTCTTTTTTAAAAATTTTAGTTATTTTATTATTATTATTATTATGTTATTAGTTCTTTGGAAAATAAAAAAAGTATATTTTAAAAATATACTTTTTATGAAATTTTGTATTCATTTGCATCAAGTAATTGAATTCTTTCAATTACAGCACCTAAATTTTTTTCATAAGTTTTAGCACCATCAATTACACACATTAATGGATCATTTGCAGCTTTTACTTTTAATTGGAAAATTGATTCAAAATATTTTACAATTCCACGAATTAAAGCTCCTCCTCCACAGATGGTAATACCATTTCTAATAACATCACCAGCTAATTCTGGTGGTGTTTGTTCTAATACTTCTACTAATAAGTCTGTAATTCTTGAAAAAGGGGCTAATAAAACGTTTTTAATTTCTTCAGGTTTAATTAATACTTCTCGTGGTAATCCCGTAATAATATCACGACCAAAGGCACGAACTGGTTTTTCATTAATTATTTTAACTAATGCACCAATTTCTTTTTTAATTTGTTCAGCCGTTCTAATTCCGACTAGCACATTGTATTCAGCACGAATATATTTTTGAATTTCTTGATCTAAGTGTTTTCCTGCAACTTTAACTGATTTTGAAATTACAATATCACCAGCTGAAATAATTGCAATATCTGTTGTTCCCCCACCAATATCAATTACTAAATTTCCTTGTGCTAGACCAATATTAATGCCAGCTCCTAATGCTGCTAGTTTAACTTCTTCTTCTACTAAAACGTGACTTGCTCCCATATCTTTTGCAATAGTTTTTAAAGCACCACGCTCTAATTCGGTAACTCCACTTGGGCACGCCAATATTACTAGTGAATTTTTTCAAATTCCTGATAATTTTAATCTACTAAAAATGTGTTTTAACAAATCTTGAGCCGCTTCCATATCGGAGATAACTCCGTCTACTAATGGTGTTACCATTCTAATATGATCATGCGTTTTTCCAACCATTTTGTATGCTTCATTTCCTAAGGCAATTAATGAGTTACTTAAAGTGTCATATGCCATCATCGAAGGTTCGTTATAAACAATTCCCTGACCTGATACATAGGCTACTGTGTTAGCTGTCCCTAAGTCTAATGCTAAAAACGAGTAGTCTTTTCCAAATTTATAATTAGCCATATTTCTTTTTGCCTCCTACTCCTATATTTAAAATTTATGATTATTTTAATATAACATTCTAGTATAATTATACTATAAAATCAGGATAAGTAAATGAAAAAGGTGTTTATCGGGGAGTGAAGGCTAAAATGGGAGTATTTGTGATTGTTGAAGGTAAGACAGATTCAACAAAGTTAAAAAGTATTTTTCCTAATATTAAAACAATTGAAACTAGTGGTAGTGGGATTACAAAAGAAAAATTAGCATTGATCAAAAAAATTAGTTTAAATAATAAAGTAATTATTTTTACTGATCCTGATTATCCTGGACAAAAATTACGTCAAATTATTAGTGATTATTTAAAAAACAAATGCCTGCATGCTTTTATAAGTAAGAATGATGCAACCAAGGGTAAAAAAGTTGGAATTGCTGAGGCATCTGAAGATGCAATTAAAAATAGTATTAATAATTTAATTAGTTTTTCAAACCAGCCAGTTGATAATTTACAATGAAGTGATTATATTAATTTAGTTGATTCAAAAGTAAAACGCGAAAAAATTATTAAGTACTATAACTTAATGCCAACTAATAATAAAACAACATTTAAATGACTAAATTATATGAATGTTAAAAAACAAGATTTAATTGATATTTTAAAGGAGAAATAATGAAGAAACAAAACCAAGAAATGCGTGCCGAAGGAATAATAGCTAAAAAGAGTAAGGGACAAAACTTTTTAACAAATCCTTATTTTATTAATTTAATTGTTGATAGTGCATTTGATTTACCAAACACAAATATTTTAGAAATTGGTCCAGGAATGGGTGCTTTGACGAGTTCTATTTTATTAAAAGCAAACAAACTTGTTTGTGTTGAAATTGATTCAACTTTAGTAGAATATTTAACATTAAAATTTAAAGATCAGGGTTTAACTGTTATCCAGGCAGATATTTTAACCATTGATTTAGAAAAGTTATTTTTAACAGAATTTTTAGATAATAATCCAATTAGTATTATTTCCAATATTCCTTATTATATTACTTCACCAATTATTTTTAAATTATTAAAAATAAATAATCCAAAAGTAAAAGAAATTATTTTAATGATGCAAAAAGAGGTGGGTGAACGAATTATGGCTCAACCAAATTCAAAAAAATATAGTAGTCTTTCTGTTGTTTGTCAATTTTATAGTGACATTGAAAAAGTTTCCTTAGTTGGTCATAATAATTTTGTTCCAGTACCAAAAGTTGATAGTATTGTTTTAAAATTTAAATTGAATAAAAAATATCCTTTATTAATAAATGATGAAGAATTTATTAGATTTATTCGAATGATGTTTGCAACAAAGCGAAAAACAATTTTAAATAACTTAGCAATTATTATTAACAATAAAATTTTAGCCGAAGATATTTTGGTAAGATTAAACTATGCATTAAATTTACGTTCAGAAAATTTAAGTTTAAATGATTTTTATCTTTTATATAATAAAATTAAACAAATTAAGGGAGAACTATAAAAATGAAAATTAGATCATATGGTAAGTTTAATTTAACTTTAGAGGTTTTTCACAAACATAAATTTAAAAAAATGCACCATATTAAAAGTATTATTTTTCCTTATAATGAAGAATATGATTTTGTTGAGTTATTGCCTTATCAAGGTAAACAAACAATTTTTACTTGTAATAAAAAAGAACTAGATTCAAATAATAATACTATTTTGGAAGCATATCATAAATTTGTTGTTATGTTCCCTAAGTTTAAATCAACCCCAGTTCATATTAATTTAATTAAAAATACAACTATTGGTTCTGGTCTTGGTTATTCTGCTAGTAATGCTGTTGCAATGATTAAACTTATTTGTCATTTTTTTAATATTAATTATTATTCTTGGAAAATTAAAAAGTTAACTCAAAGTCTTAGTTCCGATGCTTTATTTTTTTATTTAGAAAAACCAGCAATAATCTCTGGTTATGGTCATAAAATTAAGTATTTAACAATGCATCAAATTAATAAGTATAAAATCCCAAATCTTAAAATTATTGATTCAAAAATATCATCAATCACAAAAGAGGTTTATCAAGAATTTGACCATAATTATCAATACTATAAAACAAAAAAAATAATTAATAATCTTTATTTTAATATGTTACAACAGCCCGCTTTTAAAATTAATCCAGAGTTAAAAAAATTTTATCTTACACTAAAGCAAGAATATTCAAATGTAATGCTTTCTGGTAGTGGCGGTGCTTTTTTGGCTTGATAATTAAGTTTTAAAGTATATTTTAAAATTAAATTAGGATATAATTGAACATAAATGAGGAGATTGTAAAATGAAAAAAGTATTGTTAATTGATGGAAATTCTTTGCTTTTTAGAGCATTTTATGCCACAGTGTATAATGGCGAGATGTTAAAAAGTTTCGATGGAACACCAACAAATGCTGTTTATGCATTTGCGAATATGTTGAATAAAATATTAAAAACAAATAACTACTATAGTGTTGTTGTTGCTTTTGATAAAGGAAAAAAGAATTTTCGTCATGATTTATTAGTTGACTACAAAGATGGTCGGAGTAAAACGCCAAATGAATTAATTTTACAATTTCCAATTGTAAAAGAATTTTTAGATAGTTATCAAATTCCATTTTTAGAGCAAGAAGGATATGAAGCTGATGATTTATTAGGATGTTTAGCAGTGATGGCTGAAAAAGAAGATTTTTATGTTGATATTTTTTCAAGTGATAAAGATTTATATCAATTAATTACTAATAAAACAAATATTTTAGTGCCACGTCAAGGCGACAGTGCTGATGTTATTGATGAAACAGTTTTAAGAGCAAAATGGGGAATTACACCATTACAAGTTCCTGATTTAAAAGGGCTAATGGGTGATCCTTCCGATAATTTAAAGGGTGTTCCAAAGGTTGGTGAAAAAACAGCAATAAAATTAATTAAGGAATATCATTCAATTGAAAATTTATATGATAATATTGAGCAGATTAAGGGTGCATTACAACAAAATTTATTAAATCATAAGGAAAGTGCATTATTATGCAAAAAGATAGCTACTATTTTTTGTGATATTAATTTAGAACATTTTACTTTTACTCAGTTTTCACCAAATCAAGAAAAATTAATGCAATTTTATTTAAAATATAATATGAATTCATTTGTAACAAAGTTGTTTAATAATCAAGATAATAGTACCGAAAACTCAAATATAAAAGTAAAAATTATTGAAGAATGATGTTCCGAATTTAATGAAAATAACACTACTGTTTATTTAGAATTATTAGATGAAAATTATCATACTGCAGAAATTATTGGGTTTGGAATTGTTAATTCGAAAGGTGTTTTTTATTTTGATTATATTCATGCAAAGCATGATAAACTATGACATCAATTTTTAAATGATACTAAATATCAAAAGTTAACTTATCATGCAAAGAGTTTAATTGTTGCTTTAGCTCGTGATAATATTTTTGTTCAAAATATTGAGTATGATATGATGCTAGCTGGTTATGTTTATAATTCAAATGCAAAAAATAGTTTAGATACTTATATTAATTTATTTGAAAAAAAACAAATTTTAACTGATGAATTATTTTATGGCAAAGGGGTTAAAAAACAAATTCCTGCTGATGTAATTAAATTAAGTCATTTTATTGGTGAAAAAGCAGCGTACATTAATAAATTAAGACCAAAAATTATTGAGTTATTAAAAGCTAATCAGCAATATGATTTATATTATAAGATTGAGTTACCAACAGCTTTTGCATTAGCACGAATGGAAATTAATGGTGTTAAAGTTAACCAACATGAATTAACAACACAAACCTTACGAATTGAAAAAATTGTGCAAGAATTAAATAATGAAATTAATGATATTGCACAAAAAGAAATTAATCCTAATTCACCAAAACAAATTTCAGAATTATTATTTCAAGATCTTTCATTACCTGATCGGAAAAAAGGGTCAACATCACAAGAAACATTAGAAGAAATAAAAAATAACCATGTTATTATTCCAAATATATTAGATTATCGAAAGTATCAAAAATTATATTCAACTTATTTAAAAGGGATGGAAAAATATATTTTTGCTGATGGGAAAGTTCATACAATTTATAAACAAACCTTAACAAATACTGGTCGGCTTTCATCTGTGGAACCTAATATGCAAAATATTAGTATTCGTGATGATGTTCAAAAAGAGGTACGAAAAATTTTTGTTGTTTCATCGCCAAATAATGTTTTATTATCTTGTGATTATTCACAAATTGAATTACGAATTTTAGCACATATGTCAAAAGACCAAGATTTAATTGCTGCTTTTAATAAGAATGAAGATATTCATACTAATACTGCAATGAAAATTTTTAATTTATCAAAAAATGAAATTACACCAAATATTCGTCGTAGTGCGAAAGCTGTTAATTTTGGGATTATTTATGGAATTAGTGATTTTGGTTTAGCAACTGATTTAAATATTTCTGTTGCAAAAGCAAAAGCAATAATTAATAATTATTATCAACAATTTCCAACAATTAAGGCTTTTATTGATCAACAAGTTGAGTTTTGTAAACAAAATGGTTATGTTACAACAATTTTTAATCGGAAACGTTATGTTCCAGAAATTAATGACCGTAATTATATGCAACGTGAATTTGGAAAGCGGATTGCAATGAATATGCCAATTCAAGGTAGTGCAGCGGATATTATTAAAATTGCTTTAAAAAATATTGACCAAGAATTTTTAAAATTAAATTTAAAAGCAAAAATTATTGCACAAATTCATGATGAATTAATTTTTGAAATTCCGCAAGTTGAATTAATTCAAGTGCAAAAAATTGTTAAAACATTTATGGAAGATTCTATTAAATTAGATGTAAAGTTAATAGTTGATATGAAAACTGGTTTAAGTTGATATGATTTAAAATAAGATTAAATCATATCACTTTTTATAATTTTAATTACTTATTAGCATCTTGATTTTTATTAGATATAAAAATAAAATTAAATTATTAATTAAGAAAGAAGGAACAATATGCCAGAATTACCAGAAGTTGAAACGGTCCGTCGTATTTTAACAAAACATGTTGTTGGAAAAACAATTACTGATTGTCAAATTTTTTGAAATAAAATAATAAAATATCCTCTTGATTCAAAGGAATTTATAAAAAAAATTGTTAAACAAAAAATTAATCGAATTGATCGAATGGGGAAACATTTACTATTTATATTGGATGATTATGTTTTAATTAGTCATTTACGTATGGAAGGCAAATATTATTTTACACTAAAAGATGAACCTGGTGAATGACAGCATATTATGGTTTTATTTGAACTTGATCATCAATTTCAATTACGTTATCATGATACAAGAAAATTTGGGACAATGCATTTATATAATAAAAATGATTATTTACAACAAGCACCATTGAATAAGTTAGGATATGAACCATTTGATGAAAAAATTACATTTTCATATTTAAAAAATGCTTGGCAAAATAAATCACAGCGGATTAAAACAACATTATTGGAACAAAATGTTATTGTTGGAATTGGGAATATTTATGCCAATGAAATTTTATTTGCTTCTAAAATTCATCCTGGTGAAAGAACAAAAAATTTAGTTGATCAAGATTATCAAAATATTATTGACAATACAAAATTAGTTTTACAAAAAGCCATTGATGAAGGAGGAACAACCATTGCAACTTATCATCCTGAACCAGGAATGGATGGTAAATTTTTACAACAATTAAAAGTACATGGGCGTAATAAAATGGAATGTGTTAATTGCCATAAATTAATTGATAAAATTTTTGTCAATGGACGAGGAACTTATTTTTGTAATTATTGTCAAAAATTAAAATAAAAAGGCATTCCTTGTTTAGAAATGCCCTTTAGAAAAAACTATGAAAAAACTATTTACTAACAAATACCTATCTTTGGGTATTACCTTTTAGGAGGCCCATCCATCAGGTAATTATAAGCTCTGTTTGTTTACTATATGTTGCCATATAGTACTTTATTTATAACACGGTATTTTTAAAAAAGAGGATAAGAATTCTAAAAATTATATTTTTTTTCTTTTTTTTGGTAAATTTTAGTAAATTAGGTAAATATTAATAAATTCCTTTGTTTTATATTATTTTTTAAAATAAAAAGTTTATAATATTATCGTAATATTTTATATTAGAAGGGAAAAGAATTATGGGACAAAAATATCATGCTAGATTAGTTAATGCTAGTGAAATAATTAAAAAAGCACATCAAAATAAATATGCTGTTGGTCATTTTAATATTAATAACCTAGAGTGAACAAAAGCTTTATTAGAAGCTGCGCAAGCAACAAAAACACCAATTATTTTAGGAGCTTCAGAGGGAGCGATTAAATATATGGGAGGTTATAATTTAGTTGTTGTGATGGTTAATGCGTTATTAGACTCATTAGAGATTACTTTTACAGTAGCATTACATTTAGATCATGGACAATCAGTAGAAAGTTGTAAAATGGCAATTGATGCTGGTTTTTCCTCAGTGATGTATGATGGTAGCCACCACCCATTTGCTGAAAATCTAAAAAATACAAAAGAAGTAGTAGCATATGCAAAAACAAATGGTGTATCAGTTGAAGCTGAAATTGGTACAATTGGTGGAGAAGAAGATGGTGTAGTTGGTGCTGGTGAAATTGGTGATCCAAAAGAAGCTGCGGAAATGGTAGCAACAGGAATTGATTTTCTTGCTGCAGGAATTGGAAATATTCATGGTCCTTATCCAACTGGATGACCAGGTTTAAATTTTCAAGCTTTAGAAGATATTCAAGCTGCTGCAAAAATTGGAATGGTTTTACATGGTGGTAGTGGAATTCCGCAAGAACAAGTTAAAAAAGCAATTTCATTAGGAATTAGTAAAATAAATGTTAATACTGAATTACAAATTGCATTTGCTGCTGCAACAAGAAAATATATTGAAGAGGGAAAAGACAAACCAGAAAATGGGAAAGGGTTTGACCCACGAAAATTATTAAAACCTGGATATGAAGCAATTAAAGCAACATTTGATGAATTAACATCATGGTTTGGATGCAAAGGTAAAACATAAAAAACATTTCAAGAATGAAATGTTTTTTTCTTTAACTTTATGTTTAAATAATGTTAATAAACAATTTCAACAAAAAGTTTATTAGAAAAAGGAGTTTTATTAGTTATAATTCAAAAATTTAGTAATGTTTATCAATTTTCAACAATAACAAGTTTATCTGCTGGTAATTTTGACGGTATGATTAAGCTTGGGACGTTATTAAAGCAGGGTAATTTTTGGATTAGGAACTTTTGACCATTTAGATGGTGAATTAATTGTGCTAGATGGTGTGGGGTATCAATTAAAATCAGATGGAACAGTTAATTAAGTTACTGCAAGTATGACAAGTCCATTTGCTGTTATGGCATTTTTGAAGAACATCAAAAAATTAATATTTCACAACTAACTAGTTATGAAGAAATTCAACAAAGGCATCGTGTAATCGGAGTGTAACAAATCAACTTTGAAAGGAGTTGATTTTTTAATGGAAAGAAAACATTATTTTATTTTGTGGTCCTTAGTAATTAAGTATGAAAAAGATATTGTTATTAATACTGTAAATAAAATAGTAATTAATAATGTAAAAGAAAATGAATAAATTATCCGCGTAATTTAATTGCAAAATTAGCCAAAAAGAAAAAGATTGGGATTAAAAAGATAAAAACAAACGCCTTACTACCATTTTGTAAAGCAACAATAAATTTTGTTTTTGTTTCGGTGGCATCTTGAAACAAAATTTTAATTATTGTAATTGTAAATATTAAAGAAAATAAACACAAAGCCGTAATGACAAAATATCAGAATGCCATTGGGATGTTTTGAAAACTAAATTCTTGTTTTGATCCAAACATTAAATCACCAACCACTCCTCCTGTTAAATAATTTAAAACGGTGTTAAATGATGCGATTAATTGCAATGGCCCTTGTACAAAAATTGATCATATTAGTTTATACAGTGCATTAACTATCATAATTTTTCACTTCCTTTCATTTTTTATTAACTATGTTCCAATACTAGGGTTATATGTTTTGATAACTTGTAAAATAACATTCATAACAGCAATCACAACTAAAATTATAATAATTGCTATAATCGGCCATTTTAAAGCACTTAAATCATTTCCTCTTGCTTCAGGATTATCAGCATTTCGCATTATTGAAATTAAAATAATAATTAATTTTCAAATTGCAAAAACAACCGCTAAACCCATAAATACCCCCAAAACAACATTACTTCATAATATAACAACATCCATTATTCCACTAAAATCTGCTGTGTTGTTTGATTTCATATTTTCGTCCTCCTTTTTTATTTTAAAAATTTGCTTTTACTGAATTTGTTTCTTTTTTGATAATAAATATTTTTCTTTTTTCGATAATATTGCTGTTGATTATTAAAGTAATTTTTAATATTGTTTTTCTTAGTCATTTTTTCTTTCCTTTCGAAAGGTAAACAAAATAAATGCAATAATAAATCACCAAGCATAAAATCACAATCAATTCCAAGGGCAATTAAAAACAAAATAGGGGAAATTACTAGCAACAAAATTCCAATAATAATTGTTAAAGGATATAAAAGTCATTTTCACTAAACTTTTCTCTTATTTTGCATCTTTAATTTTTCCTTTCTATTTGAAACATTGCTGTAAATATTTTTTCTAACAAATCAACAACAATGCTATTACCAGCTTGTTTATAAAGTTGGGTTTCTGAAACAACTTTGTTTGCTTTATCAAAATCTTTATTACTAAATCCCATTAATAATCAACATTCTCGTGGAGTTAATACTCGTAAAAAGTATTCTTTTTCATCAATTAAAAAAGATAGTATTTTACTACTATCTTGTTGTTGTTTTTTATTATCAATCATAATTTTATTGACATTACTTGCTGCGATTGTTCCCATATAATTATTTTCTGTTTTTCAAAACCGATTATATGATCCATTAACTAGTAAACCATATTTTGCTCGTGGTAAAACAATAAAATTACCATAATCCTTAATTGGCAATGCAATTTGTGGTGGTCTTCCGTGTGCTGTTGTAATGGTTGGAATAAGATTATTTTTTGTTATATCATTAAAAATATTAACTTGATTATAATTTCTCAGATTAATCATTAATTTTCAATCATTAAGTTTTTTTATATCATTTGGAATTGCAATAATTCCTGCGTTTCCTCATCGCATTTGTTTTGTTGTAATTGTATAAGCGCATTGTTGAATGATTTTAAGTTTATTGTTTTCAATTGCTTTTTTCATTGATTCTTGTTTAATAAAATATTTTTCATTTACATTGTTTTCTAAAATATCTTTTACTAAAAATTTTAAATTACAAGGTTGGGGATATTGAAATTTAAAGTCTTGCTTTAATGTTGAAATCATAAATAATCGTTTTCTATTTTGGGGAATTCCATAATCTTTGGCATTCATTGTAAAATATTGGTTATGATATCCTAATTTATTAATTTGATTTTATAGATTTTCAAATCCAACAAAAAACTTTTTACTTAATAAATTTGGTACATTTTCCATTAAAAGATATTGCGGTTTTATTGCCATTGTGCTTATTAAATCAACAACTTTGTAAGCCAAACCACTTCGCTTGCCATTTAATCCTTGGCCATTATTATTGGCAGTTGATATATATTGGCATGGAAATGATCAAGTTATTAAATCAGCATACGGTAAAGTTTCTAATTTAGTAATATCACCTAAATTAGGGGTTTCATAATCATTAAAAATTGCTCGATATGATTTTTATGCGTATTTATCGTTATCACAAAAAGCAATTACTTTGTGGTTAATACCAATCTTTTCTAATGCTTTTCTTTGACTTCCAATTCCAGCAAATAATTCAATTACTTTAAGCATAATAAACCATCATTCTTCTAATTTTTCTTTTATCTAAAATAATTCATGGATTGGGATACCTATAAGAACAAAAAAATAATATCTTGATATTGTTTTCATTATAAATATTATGAATATATTTACAAAATGGGCAATTAATCATTGTTGCACCTCTTTCTAAAAACAAGATATTAATTATCTTGTTCTGTGTTATTTTTATTATTATTTACATTATTTTTGTTTTTTTTATTTTCAATTAATTGTAAAATTTCAAAACAAATACACAATATAAGTCCGCCACCAATGACAATGTTAAAAATACAAATCACAACATAAACATAAACACCTGCACTATCATTTATTCTTCCTCTACATAAAATTAAAAATGTAGTCATTAAAACACACATTATAATTGATAGAAAACTAATAAATAATTTTAATAAATTAATTTCTTTAAAAAATATTTTTACATTAAACCATTCCTTTCTTAATTGTTTTTAATTTCATCTAAAATAATTTTTGTATTTTTATTTTTTTTATTTATTGTTTCTAAATCTTTCTGATTAAAATCACTATTTTTAATTTCACTTAGTAAATTTAAAGCACTATTTAAGTTATTTATTTGTTTTTCTAACAACTTAATTGTTTGTTGTTTTTGTTCGTCTGTAAATTCATTTTCTTTTTGACATAGTAAAATTTGATATTCACAATTATTTATTTTAGATATTTTAATAAATTGTTCTGCTTTTGTTTGCTTTAATTCTATTTGATAATCTGTTTCATTTTCATAATCATTTTTACTATTTTCAATTTCTTTAATTACTTCATCATATTCTTTAATTTTTGCTGTAATTTCTTGTTTTAATTTTTCATAGTAAAAAATGTCTTTGATTATTGGTTCTTTTGGTTTTGCTGGTGGTAAATGTGGTTTGTTATTTGCAATATTACCACAACTAATCAATGTCATTATGTTTATACACGATAACGAAAATATTGATAACAAACTAAGTAATTTTTTCATATTTGTTGTATCCTAAATAAAAACCATTATCTCAATAATTGGGATTATCAATATTTTCTAAATCTTCTAGTAATTGTTTTAATTGTTCTGATGTTAATTTTTGTTGTGTTGTTTTGTTATCATAATGATTATTATATTTATTTAATAAATCATTGTTAGCATCATTTTTGTTTTGCAAATTAAACTGTTTTTTGTTTTCTTGTTTTAATTTTTCAAAAGATAAAATTAAATTTTTTCCCACAATACTACCATTTTTATTATTAACGCTACTATGGACTACATATTTTTTATTTTCATCAATTTCTAAACAAAAATAATTTTGATAACTTGATAAACCTAAACCATTTTTATCTCAAACAACGCAATCTTTTTGTTTGTTTATTAAAATATGTGTTTTATTATTTATTTCTTGCGAAATTAAATTTTGATTTAGATAAATTCTTTTTATCATATTTAATTACCTCACTTTATTTTTTTTACATTTTTGGCATTTATAAAATTTATTAAGTGTCAATCATTCTAAATTTGAAATGGTGAACTCTTGTTCACATCTAATACAATCAATAATTATATTTCCATTTAATCTCGCTTTAGGTTTTGAATAATCTTTTTTTATGATAATCACCTCACTTTTTTTGCTTTTAATTTTATTTTTCCTAAAATTACTATCTAATAGCAGGTTAAAAATAAATAATTAATTAAACCAAAAAACCAATTCTTAACGAACCGGTTCTATATTTTTGTCTGACTCTTTTTGTCAATTAATATCAAATAAATTATTTATCACTGTATAACCAAATTTATCTTCAACATAATTTTCTATAATTTCATTTCATGGTTTTTCTTGTAATTCTTTAAACTTTTTGGCTAAATATTCATCAATATCTTTTATATTATCTATTGTTCCACTTGAACAACAATATTCTGTTCAATATTGTTCTAAACCAAATTTATATCAAAAGTTTTCTTTTTCTTCATGATCAGTATTTTTTGAAATTAAATCCGTTATTTTATAATGATCTTTTATATTATCTGAATCTTTTATAACTAAATACATGTTTTATCCTCCTTACTAGGTAATTTGTCATATTTTAAATTGTCTTTTAAAGTTCAAAATAATTTACATTTATTTTTACAGCTGTAAGTTAAATTACACTCTTCACATCCAAAACTATAAATTACAAAGTCTTCTTTATATAATTGTACTTGTTTTAGTTTTTCAATTTCCTTATCTTTTTCAGCAATTTGGTTTTTAAGTACTTGATTTTCTTTTTCTAACTTTTCATATTTAATTCATTCTGTTATTGTCATTATTTAAAATCTCTCTTTCATATTCTTCAATATCCTTAATTGGTAAATTGTTTAAATAATTATTAAGTTTTTGATTTAATTGTTCTTCATTTTTATAATCATAAACTCTTTTAAAATATCTAAATATTTCATATCAACTTAAATATTTTGATAATATGTTTCATTCTTTATATTGCTTTTTATCAAACATATTAAATTTTCTCCAAATTTTCTAATATTTCACAACATTTTAAATAACTAAGCGATCATCTAAAAACTTAAATAAAAAACAAAATAAAATAAGAGTCACAAACAAACATATTTATCTATTTTTTCTTTTTAAAAATATATGGGTTTTTTGCAAAAATACAATAAACATTTGTGCATCATAAATGTTTATTATCACCATCTATTCTTGATCTACATTTAGGACAACTTTTCCTCATTATTTTTATCTCCTTTCTTTTTTATTTATCAAAAATAAAAAACCAACTAATTTTAATAAATAGTTGGTTTATTTTTTTTATCGTATTTGATTTAAAATATTTTCAATATTATTAACTTTATCAATTAAAGCTTCCATAATTTGTTCTAAATTGCTTAAATTGTTTTCTGTTGTTGTTTTAATCTCGTTAATTAACTCGCTAATTATATTTTTGATATTATTTTCAAACATATAATTTCTCCTTTCTAATTTTTGATATTAATAATTCATCATTTATTTTTCTTAAAAATTAATTTTTTAATAATTTGGTGATTATTTTTGCATTGTAAAGTCAAAAAATAAAGATTATAACTTATTTTTTGTTTGTTAATAAATTCTAATCTTGCTAAACAATGCCGAGCATACTTTTTACAATATCAGCCACCTTTTTTGTTTTTGGTTAATTTTGTAAAGTACTCATTGATATAACACTGACATTTATTAATTAATACTGTCTTATTTGCTAATTTAATTTTTAACTCTTTTCAACAGAGTTCTTTTAAAGACACTTTCAAATCCTCCTTATAAATAGTAAGATTTCTAAATTTTTTTATTGTGGAACACTTAGCCTTTAACGAACGATTGCAGGTTAAAGATTTATCCCCAAACCACAATAACTCTTTTATATTGCCTAAAAGAATTGCCTCCATTATGTCGTAGCGGTACGGCCACCCCTATATTGTTTATCCTCGCTTGCTTGGTTTTACGACTTTCCAAATAGGAGAGTTTTATTTGGTTGGTTTTGCTGTTATTTTTTAAAACTAAGCAAGGTTAACGACAATTTTAACCTAATTAAAAAAGATAGAATTTTATATCTATCTTTTTCTTAGTTTTTGGAAATTTTATACCAACCGAATATTTTACGCGGTCATAAATATTTAGTTAGGAGATGATAAAATTGAGTAATTTTGTTAAGAAAAATCAGAATGTAGAAAATTATTTTATTAGTAAGGAATTTATCCCTTTTACAACAGATAAAGCAAGTTTTATTAATTTACCCAATCATAATCGCCATATTGGTTTTTGATTGAATAATAAGTTTATTTATCCGAGTGAAAAACATTCGGATCAAGTAGCAATCGGTTTGATTTATGATAATTCTTATCCTATTATAAAGTATGATGAAAATTTAAAGCGAAATATTTGAAAATATTTAACTGGAACAGCCTTAATCAATTTATATAATCAATATAAACAAAATTATTTTACCAAAATGAAAAAAGCATTATTTTCAAGTGAACCTCAAAAAGTAAAAACAAATAATAATAATAATAATAATATTTAATAAATTTAAGTTTTGAAAAAGAACAAGAATTAATTAATGATTTGAAAGATTTAAATTAAATGAGTTTATATGATTATTGAGTTCAATTTGTTATTTATATTATTGGTGCAAATGCCCCTTAGTTTTTATATTTTATATCGTTTTTGTTATTTATCGTTTTGTTTTTTGGGATGTTTTTTAAACTTATTCAAAAAATGTGGAGTTTTTAAATATGCAAAATGATTGAATTAAATTAAAAGAGTTTTTTATTCATGTCTTTTTGTTTATAGATAAAACAAATGTTGAAACTATTACAACTTGAAATTTAACTCAAAATGAATATTTAACTTTAATGGTAGGGACCGGTAAAACATTGCTTTTAACTTATTTATCGCAAACTATGAAATTATTGACAGATGAAATTTATAGTAATTATCCGTTAGAAGATGATAAAGTTAAAGTTTTAACATTTAAAAATTTAGATTTTACCGATCGAACAAAACTAGTCCCACCCGATGATAGTGTTATTTTATTTGATGAAAGTTATTTGTATATTGATGGAACTAGTCCTCACGATGAGAAAAAAGTTCATAGTGGTAAAATACCGTGAATTGTTTTAGCGAGACATTTTGGTAATCGTGCGTTGTTTACTGCTCAGCGTGAGGGTATTATTTGAAATAATATTTGCCAGTTAGCAAGTGGAATTATTATTCCAATTTCATTGAAAAAACCAGTTATTAAGAAAGGGTTTAATTTTTTAATCGTTTCTTTATTATGCGAATTGGTATTTTTCAAGATATAACGGATTATGAAATTTGAAAAACAAAATCAGTAGAACGAACAGCAGAAGGTAAAAGAGCAAAACATAAGTCGGATGTTGGGTTAGGAATTCGGTTTTTTAAAATAATTATTCCGCTTGAATTTGCCAATAAATATGATAGTCAATGGTTAAAATTTGTGAGTGATTTAAAGAATGATGAAATTATTGATAAAAAAGAATATTATTGGTCGGAAATTACAAAATTAAGTGTTAAAGAGCGATTGGAATTATTTGATATTGATATTTTGAAAAAGAATTTAAAACCTAAAAAAGAGAAAGGAAATGGTAAAGATGATTAATTTATTAGTTGAAAATAATAATAGTAATTGAGACAAAATTTTTAGTTTTGTTTTTGATATATTTTTGTTTATTTTTGATGTAATTTGAAATACAAAATTACCGATTACAAATACATCGATTGCTTATTTTTTAGTCTTTTTTATGGTTATTAAGTTATCGATTTATGCAATTCACGGGACATCAACACAATATAACAATTTAGGTTCAATAGTTAATAATGGTGTTTCGCAAGTATATTCGTCAACTGTACGAAAAGGTATTAATATTGGTAAAAATGTTTATCAGAATAGTAATAAGCAACAAGTTAAAAAAGAACTTAAACGACAAAATATTAGACAACAAGCAAAAAATATTAGAAGTACTAAATTTAAAGGAGATAAAAAGTAATGATTAAATTAGTTTTATTGGTTGCGGCAATCGCGATATTTGGAACTGGTTTTTATTACTGTTATTATTAATCAATTTACATCAGCAAAAAATATTATTATGGATTTATATAATTCTGATACTTGGTTGATTTGATTATTTGGCAGAATGGCAGTTTTGTTTAGTCATCCGTTAATGTTAACAATATCGAGTTCATATATTGTTGGGTTTATTGTTTCAAAAACATTTTATAGTTAGGAGTTGAGTTTATGAAAAAATCGTTATCTTTATTTGCCGTATTTATTTTAATTTTTTTAGGTTTGGTTATTCCATTTATTACTTTAACGGCGTTTAGACCGTTAAATGAGGAACAATATACGCTTAAACAAGAAAGAGTAGTACTGATAAAGGTATTAATGAAACTGATTTTATTAATACAATGTTTTTACGCAGTAGTTTTTTTGAAAATTGGTCGGAAACAAATTATTTTATTAATACAACTTTAAAAACATCAAAAAAATTATAGTTTAATGATAAATGGTATTTGGATTTTTTACAAGATAGTTATTCCACGGGAGTTGTTTATGATAAACCTGGTTGAACATTTTTAAATTATTATCAACAATGACATAGTTTAAAAAATCAGTATATGATTGATAAATTTTATGATGTTAAAAAGGAGAATTTTTTGGATGATTTAACTGATTTTATTTATTCTTTTGCCGTTAAATATAAGTTGTTTGATGTATCTAAAAAAAATTGTGGAAAATGTTGAACGTTATAAAGAAAATCGTTATCCAAGAGTTGGGTTAAACCAAGATAATTGAAAATTAATAAATTATTTAGATAAACCATTTAATGAAGTTGATAATAAATATTATTTTGTTATTTGAAGAGAAACTATGGATAATAATTAAGGTGTTGATAAATTTAAAAATGATAAAGAAGAATTTAATATTAATACAATTGGTCTATTAAGAAAAGAAAAAGATGTTAATAATAGAATTCAATTATGTTTTGGAAGACGTTATTGAAATGAACACACCGATAATTATATTAAAGGAGTTTATCGTTGAGATGGTATTGGTGAACCACAAACACCTACCATTGACAAAAATACCGGTAAAATTACTGATTGAAATAGTTATCAACAAAATCGTGTAAAAGAATTTATTAGTTTATCTTTATATTCTGTTTTGCGGGAAAATATTAGAGTTCAACAAGGTGGTAGTGCGGATTATGAAAATCCGAATAAGGTTGGAACAAAGCGGATAATTTTTGATTTTGAAACGGTTGACAAGTTAGATGTTAAAAATATTAAAAAAGCAATTTATCGGATGATTTTGACTGTTGATGAAGCAAATTTAATTATTTCCGGTAGTTTGGAATTAAATAATATTAATAATGATGATTTAAGTTTTAATTTTAGTTTTATGCGAACGGGAACTAGTGAAGTTTTTAATTTTAATGGTTCAATTTATTCATCATTAAATAGTGAAGATTTAAAGTATTATCAACAGTTTAGCGGTCAGTTTGATTTATCTAAGTTTTTACAGTCGTTTTTTGCAAGTGCTTTGGTGCCAGTGTTTCAAAATCGTAGTTCGTTTATTAAAAATGGATATATTGATAATTTACAGTATGATACTGTTTTAGTTAACTTTTTTGCGTTGAAATTACAAAATTTTAATAATATTTTATTAAGTGAAAATATTAACGATAAATTACAATTTGATAAATTATTAAATAGTATGTTTAAGATTTCACAGAAATTTTATACTAATTATTTACGTACGATTTTTGATTTAGAGAATAACACTTATGTTCAAGGTTATAATAAAAAATATGGTTTATTAGTAAATAATGGTTTTAAAATTTACCCACGATATTTTTATTTTTCGGATAAATATAAGCAATTAGATATTAAATTATATTCAGAATTTAAAAATAGGTTTTATGCGATTAATAATTATGGTAGTGTTTTTAATTATGATTTTTCGGTTGCTAATAATTATGATATTAAGTTAAATTCGGGTTATGTTTTTGGCGGTAATTTACAAAATAAATATGCTTTAAAGTATAAAAAAATTGAAGAACAAAAAATCGGTTATAATGTTTTTGAATTGCAAGCACAAAAACAGAATGATATGTAGCGATATTATGATTTTAATTTTGGGATTTATAATTGACAAGAAATTAATAATGGTGGGTTGTTCCCCGATAAACAATGATGACAAGTGCAATATGTAACGCCAGAGGGTTGATGAGATTTTGGTGCTCATATTAAAAATGCTGTGATTTGAATTGTTAATACTATTCCGGGAGTTAAACAAGTTAATGAATTAGCGAGTGGTGTTGGTAAGGTTTTTGAAACAGTATATAGTTTTTTTAGTCAAATATTTGAGGTATGAAAATTTAATCCAGCATTGTATAGTACAATAACAAATATCTTTTTATTAATTATTTTTATGAAATTTGTGCGATTAATATAAAAAAGGAACTGTTATTAAGTTCCTTTTTGTTCTTTTCAATCAGTAATTTTACCGGTATTTTTTTCAATGGTAGGTGTTTGTGGTTCACCAATACCATCTCAACGATAAACTCCTTTAATATAATTATCGGTGTGTTCATTTCAATAACGTCTTCCAAAACATAATTGAATTCTATTATTAACATCTTTTTCTTTTCTTAATAGACCAATTGTATTAATATTAAATTCTTCTTTATCATTTTTAAATTTATCAACACCTCAATTATTATCCATAGTTTCTCTTCAAATAACAAAATAATATTTATTATCAACTTCATTAAATGGTTTATCTAAATAATTTATTAATTTTCAATTACTACCTTCTGGTGGTTGTTGTGGATTATATGATGGTTTTGGTGATGGTTTATTATCTTCTTCTTTTTTTATTATTATTTTCTTTATTACAACTGATTAATGTTGTTGTGCTTGTTGCGGTTAATCCAATTGCTCCTTTTTATTGTTTTATATATAATTGATACTATCATATATAAATTATATATAAATTATTTTTTTAATGAAAGGTATATAAGTGTTATGTATAGTCATTTAAGTTTTATGGATAAAGTTAAATTAGAACAATTATTATTATCAAAAATGTTTTTAAAAAAGAATGGTAAACAGAATATTTCTGCAATAGCTAAATTTTTGAATAGACATCGTAGTACTATTTTACGAGAAATTAAGAGATTTAAAACTATTAAAGAATATAGTGCTTATAAGTCAGATGAAATGTATTAAAATAAGAAAAGAAAAAAGAATAATAAAAGATGTAAATTTACGGAAAAACAGATTAATTTTATGAAAATTAGACTTAATAAATATTGTGATGCTCCGAGAGAATTTATTTATCGTTATTTTTTAAAATTTGGTGTTAAATTTCCTGTTTGTGTTAAAACATTGTATAAATGAATTCGTTTAGGTTTTTATGGTTTTTTAAAACAGAATTTGCGACATCGTGGTAAAAAATATAAAACAAAAGGAAAATCTGATAATCGTGGTAAATTAACTGATTTTAGGTCAATTTGAGATATTGAAAATAAAGTTTCTAATGTTGGATGATTTGAAATGGATACTGTTGTTGGAAAAAACCATCAATCTAGTTGTTTAGTTTTAGTAGAACAATCAAGTAAAAAATATTTTGCAATAAAATTAGAAAATCATACTGCTAATGAAGTTTTTAAAAAGTTTAAATAAATTGTTATAAATAATAATTTAATTGGAAAAATTAAAGGAATAATAACAGATAGAGGGAAAGAATTTAGCAAATGACGAGAAATGGAAATATTTGCTGAAATATAAGTGTATTTTTGTGATGCTGGTTCACCACAACAAAAACCTTTAATTGAATATATGAATAGTGAATTAAGATATTGATTTCCTAAGGGAACTGATTTTAATAATGTTAGTCAGAAAAGAATAAATTGAGTAGTTAATGTTATAAATGATAAACTCCGACCGTGTTTAAATTGAATAAGTGCTAAAAAATGTTTTTGCAGAATATATAAACAATAAATATTTAAAAATGTATATTAAATTATAAAATATGTTATTAAAATAATAAAATATGTATTTATTAATTAAAATTAATAAATTATTTTTAGTGTGTTTAAATATGGACAAAATAAAATAAAAATTAAAATATTTTTATTTTTTTTAAATTTATGGTTGATTTTTGTAATTTTTATTATATTATTTAATTAATAAAGATTTGTTGCACTTAATTTTACATAATTCATATGTAAAGTAAAAACTATGAAATTAAATTTTTAAATAATAAATAATAAATTTTAGAAAGCGAGGGCATTATAAAAAAATGTGATTTAGTAAATCAGATAAAGAATTAGAACAGGAATTTAAAAGCAATTTTAATGTTGGATTATCTTCAAAACAAGCCAAAGAAAGATTAGTTAAAAATGGGAAAAATGAATTACCAAAACCTAAAAACAAAAATTGAATTTTAATTTTTTTAGTTTCATTATTAAATCCATTATCTCTTATTTTAATTATTGCAGGAGTTACTTCGGTTATTATTGAAAAAGTTGTTAATAATCGAATTTATGTGATAGATTTTATTGTAATTTTATGTATCGTTTTATTAAATGCCTTCATTCAAACAATTGAACAAATTAGAGCAAGAAAATCCCTTGATTCTTTAAAAAAAATGACAATTCCAGTAACGATTGTTAAACGAGATGGTGCAATTTTTGAAATTTTGGTTGATGAATTAGTTGTAGGTGATATTGTTATTTTAGAAGCAGGGAAATATATTCCAGCTGATATTCGCATTTTAGAAGCAAATAATTTGTTAATTGACGAAGCTGCATTAACTGGTGAATCAGTTCCTGTTGAAAAAAATGGTGAAATAATTTTAAAAGAAAAATTATTGTTAGCAGAACAGACTAATATGGCTTTTATGTCAACTTTTATTACAAATGGTCGAGCAGCTGGGATTGTTGTTGCAAATGCTGTTGATAGTGAGATTGGAAAAATTGCTGCTGCGGTTGTTAAAACAAAACAAGAAAAGACACCATTACAGTTACGCTTAACAAAATTAACAAAAGTTGTTAGTATTTTTGCGGTTTTATTAGCAATCTTTGTTTTTGTTTTCTTTTTATTAACTGATGAAAATAGTTGACCAATTAATTTAATGACAGCAGTTACAATTGCAATTGCTGTTATTCCAGAATCCTTAATTGTTATTGTGTCAGTTATTTTATCATTATCAGTAAAACGAATGACAAAAGTTAATGTTATTGTTAAAAAATTAGATGCGGTTGAAACATTAGGTTCAGTTAATGTTATTTGTTCAGATAAAACAGGGACTTTAACTCAAAATAAAATGACAGTTAAAGAGATTATTTTCAATAATGAGATTCTTAAAGAAAATGATTTTAATTATAACCAAAATAATAAGGCAACTTTTCATTTTATTAATTGTCTAACTTTATGTAATAATGCTATTAACCAAAAAAATGAACAAATTGGTGATCCAACTGAAATTGCTTTAATTGATTTTACAAGAATATTTACAATTAGTGAAGTAGAATATCGTGAAAAACATCTTCGTGTTTTAGAAGTTCCCTTTGATTCTGATCGAAAATTAATGTCAACTGTTAATCATGTTAATAAACAGGAATTTGTTTATACAAAAGGTGCTCTTGACCAATTATTACTGCAATGTAATCGAATTTATTTAAATAATGAAATTGTTCCATTAACTGAAGAAATGAAGGAAGAAATCCAAGAGGAAGCATTAGATTTATCAAGTCAAGAATTACGGGTTTTAGCTTTTGCTTTTAAGCAAAAAGATCAACAAGACATTGAGACTAATTTAATTTTTTTAGGTGCTGTTGGAATGATTGACCCACCACGTCCAGAAGCGGTTGAAGCAGTTAGAAAGGCACATGAAGCAGGAATTAGAGTAATTATGATTACTGGAGATCATAAAGCAACTGCTTTAGCTATTGCTAAAGAATTACGTCTAGCAGTTTCAGAAGCGAATGTTTTATCTGGCCATCAAATTGATAATATGAATAATCATAAGTTACAAGAAAAACTACGTGATGTATCAGTTTTTGCAAGAGTTAATCCTGATCATAAAACAAGGATTGTTGAGTGTTTGCAATCAATGAACTATGTTGTTTCAATGACAGGTGATGGCGTTAATGATGCTCCAAGTTTAAGCAAAGCCGATATTGGTGTTGCAATGGGAATAACAGGGACAGATGTTTCAAAAGAAGCTGCAAATATTATTTTACAAGATGATAATTTTTCAACAATTATTCGTGGTGTTGAAGAAGGGCGGAATGTGTATCATAAAATTAAACGGGTTATTGCTTTTGTTTGTATTGCACAATTAGCAAATGTGTTAGCTTTTATTATTATTTCAGTTACAACTAAAATTAAACCATTTGATTCTGTTAACATTTTATGATTTAACTTAGTCATTGAAACATTAATGTCAATTCCAATTGGTTTAGGAAATAATGATGATGGCTTAATGCTAGAAAAACCACGAAGTAAGAAAGAAACTTTTTTTACCAATAGTTTAGTTACAATTTTATATTTAGCTTTTGTAACATCTGCTACTGTTATTGGTACATTTTTCATTGGTAAAGATATTTTTCATAATATTGAAGATGCTAAAATTGCGACAATCTTAGTAATGGCTTGTTCACCAGTAATTTTTGCTTTTGCAATTAAATTACCAAATTATAGAATTAAAACACAATATAATGTTCCTCAGACTAATTATTATTTATTAGGTGCTTCAGTAATTGCCTTGGTATTAAATTTTTTGATGGTTTATACACCGGGTTTAAACTTATTTTTTTTAACAACAACCAAAGAACATAAATTTGACACCTCACCACTGTTATCTTGACAAATGACTGTAGTATCATTAGGAATGATGGTGCTTCCATTATTAATGTTGTTGGGATATGATGCATTTCGTAAATTAATCAAACGATAAAAGAATAACATTAAAAATTGTTTTATTAAGTCTTATTATATTATAAAATGTTGTCAGTCCAACTACTAAAGGAAAGCAAAAAATTTTTAATTTATTAAGCAATTAAAGTTTTTCAATATTTTTTTAAAATTAGTTATTTTTCTTATATAATTAACTTAGTGATTCTTGGGATGGGTGGATAATATGTGAAATCTTGCAAAAGAGGCTACGCGAGGGTTTACAAAAAAATAAATCAATTTATTGGGTTAATTTTGTTTATTATTGGTGCAGTTTTAACCTTTACAGCTCTTTTTTCAACTGTTTTTCAAGTTAAAAATGGCTTAAATGATATTAAGAAAAATAGTCTTCCTTATCAATATGAAATTCGAGTAGATAGTTTAAATATTGATAATAATGTGTAAAAAAGAAATCCTGCTTGAAAAATAAATGAAAATAATCGCACTTTTTTATCTCAGTTTTATGATGAGTCAAAAATTGATGCTGAGCATTTAACATTTAATAATATTCGTGCTGATGTTTTAGGGTTAAATTGTGATTTAACTAATTCTGAAATTTGTAAATGAACAAAAGAACCATCATACTTAAACCCAGAAAAGAGGACAGCTTCTTTTGCTGCATTAGTTAAAAATTTTAATAAGAATCTTACTGCTGCTTTTTTAAGTTATATTATTCATAATCCAGATGAAAGTCGTTTAAATGATTTAATTAATGTTGACAAAGCTGGCTTAGAACTTAGTTTTAATGTTGGTTATCAATTTACTGCAAATAATTTAGCAAAAGATAAGCAATATTTAATGCTACTGCTGTTAACAAAAATAAAAATTTATTATATAACGGTGATGGTTGACGAGGTAATAATATTTTTTATACTCCGTTTAATCGTCTTTTTGAAGTAACAAAATGAGAACATATTAGTGATTTAACAGAAAATAAAATTATTTTAAATAAACAATATGCTGATTATAATCATTTAAAACTTGGTGGACACTTTAATTTAGGAAATATTCAAAATTTACAATTTAATATTATTGGATATGGGGCAAAGGTAAGTAATATTTATCCTGATTTAGTAAGTCTATCAACTCTTGCTACTGGTCATAAAATTATTGATTTAAAAAATGGTTCAGTATTATTTATGAATGATATTAATTTTTAATGCTATCAAGCAAAATTTTTCAAATGGAACTGAAAAAATTACTAGTTTTATTAATGTTAATGGTAATTTAACTGAACCACAAAAAATAACTTTATTAAGAAAATTTTTAAGCAATTATTTTGTAGCGCATGATAATGCAATTGTCGCTTTTGAAGCATAATTACCGGGACAAGTTGTGATGTTAACAAATACTGGTTTTATTATTAATACTTCAATTGCTGTTGCTTGTTCAATTATTATTTTATTTATTATTGATTTTTTCATTAAAAAAGATATTACTAATGCAAAACGACAAATTAGAGTCTTAAAATCATTAGGATATCATCGCTTTGAATTATCATTTATTTTTACTTTTAACATTTTTTTTAAAACTTTAATTGGTTGTTTATTAGGATGAGCTTTAAGTATTCCTCTGCAAATGTATTTCACTATTTCAAATTTATATTCAATAGTATTACCATTATCATCATTTTATTTTAATCCACTAATTTTTGTTTCAGCGACAATTTTTATTCCACTTATTTTTATTGGGATGTCTTTCTTAATCTCATTTATTTTTCTAAATCGGACAGCTTTGGATTTAATTTATGATTTAAAAGGTTCTAATTTAAGTTTTCGTCCTAAAAAAGGAAAAAAGGTCGTAAATATGCTCATTTTGGATGAACATTTAATGTTCATTTATCATTTACCTTTGCACTAAAATCTTTAGGAAAATGAATTATGGTATTAATTGTTTTAGTTTTTTCGTCCTTTTTGTTAATTTTTCCAGTTAGATGCAGGAGTAATGGCACAAGGAATTGTTAAAGATTCTTTAAGTTATTTTAAGAATGATATTAAATCATATTTAATTGCTAGTTATTATCAACAAGATATTGCACAAGAAGCCAGCAATAGTAAACCTTATCAGTGAATGACGGCTGATAAGAGTATGAATTATTACCATGAGGCAAAAATTATTGATGATAATAAAACATTTAACTTTCCAAATCCATTGATGTGCTTTACAAGTCTATCTTTTTCAGATTCAAAAAATATGAAAAAATTGTGGTGATTTATTAAATATTATTGGTGATCCAAGTGGTGCAACTCTTGTTATAAGTAAGATTAATTATGATGAAGAAACAAAAACATATCCATATATAAGTGCAACAACAGTTGAGGCAGTTGCTAATTATAAAGTTAAGGATAATGAGTCTGGTGAATGAATTAATGGATGAGATAATTTAGTAAAAATTATTAATCTTATGAAACCATTTTTAATTGAAAAAGGAATAAATGAAGCTGATATTCAAACAATTAAATTATTAGTGGAATTAATTTGGTTAATAGTTTAAGTACAACAACTAATGGTCAATACCCAGATATTTATTTAGGACCATATATTGTTTATGATAAAAATTATGATTTCCCGTATGTTTTCTTATTAGCAGGTTGAAGTCCAGATGATACTAAAAATTCAAAAAATCCAGTTTCACAATTAAATGTTGTTGGGTTAACAAGTGATGAAACAGACCGTAATCAATTATTGAATTATCGTTCTAAGACGACACCAAGTGATATTGCCCAAAAAGAAGTCTTTGGCTATAAAATTAGTTCAGACCCTACTGGGAATGACCCAAATGTTTCAATTAATGAACCAATACCAGTTCTTTTAGCAAAACGGGTTTATCAATCGATGAATTTAGTTTCGGGGGATATTTTTAAATTAAATGTTCGAATTACAAATGCTATTGGGTATGTTCCAGTTGCTTTTAAAGTGATTGGTTCAAATGATGCCGATATTAGTTCGGGGAATATTTATATGAATCAAGATTCATTAGTTACGGTTATGAACCAATGAGTTAATTTAACTAAAAAAGGAGAACAATTTTTACCAAATTCTTATTATAATGTTGTTGCATCACGAGCTAGTCCATTGAGAGTAACCTTGCAGTCTTATCGTATTATTTCGTCATTTTCATTAAACGATAATTATGATTTTACAATGTTTGATAATAATAAAAAACCGGATCTTAAAAATGCATTAGACTTAAGAACAAATTTAAAATTATTAAATGGTCTTAACAAAATATGACTATTTGATACTTTACGAGAAAATTATTCACAAGGAATTCGAACTGTCCGGGATGTTCTTAATGTTTTAGAAGGATTAACAATTGTCATTGTTGCTTTAATTTTATCAGTCTTAATTGCTATGGTGCTTGATGAAAATCGCCGTACAATCTTAACTTTAAAAGTCCTTGGATATCCAACATGAAAAATTATTGCAATTGTTTTAGGTTATTTTTTAAGTTATGTTATTGCCCAATTATTATGGAATGTCATTGCTCATATTGTTTTTAAAAGTACCGAAATGTTATTAATTCCTTTTTTCATCTTATGTTGTTTCAATAGCAACATTAGCAATTGGTTTTATTTTAATTTCAGTAATTGGAGTAGGGATTTGAAAAATTAAAAAGAATAAATTAATAAATATTACAATGGAATAAAAAATGTTATTTAATTAAATAACATTTTTTAAATTTATTAATTTCTTATTAATTTTTTTGTTAAACTAAATATATAGATATTGTGTTAGCCTAATTTATGATAAATAAAATTAATTGCTAGGGAAGTGGTAAAAATTAACAATGAAAAAAATATATACTTTCTGCATTATTGCAAGTTCTATTTTTGTTCAAAATCTAACCTTTAATAAAGTTCCTAATCATAGTCGTAATACTCCATTTGGTTTTAATGAAAAACAATATATTCAAACAAGAATTGAAGGAATTGACAATATTTCTTGTAATGCAATTAAAATTTCTAATAATATAGTTTATTTTGGAACTTCACGGGGAATTTATTTTTTCTTAATGATACAACAAAAGCAAAAAAAATAATGGAATTGATGATAATGTTATTGCTTTAACAGTTGATCAAAAAAATAATATTTATTATGTAAACGAAGATCATCAAGTATATATTTATGATGGTAATAATGGAACAATTGTTAAAATTGAGGGTTTAAATGATGAATTAGTTGATAATAATATTATTGTTCTTGCATTAGACAGTAATGATACTTTGTATTTAGGTACTTTTGCTGGAATTTATTATTTATTATCAGGGTCAACTAGAGTTTAAAAATTTATTTATGATAACAATAGTGATAATAAAGTTGATAGAAAAGTTTTTGCTTTAGTGATTTACCACAACGATAATTTATATTTTACTACTGATGAAGATAATTTTTTTCAATTCAAAAATTAAATAATGAGTATAGTTTAGCTGACGAACATAAACTTAATGAATTAATTTATGCGTTTGCTGTTGATAAAGAAAATAACATTTATTTTGGTAATTATGTGTATTCAAGTATTGAAAAAGAATTAAGAGAGATTGGTTTATTGGATAAAACAGCGTTATCTATTACTGTTGACAAAAATAATAATGTTTATTATTCAACAGTACTTGCTGGGGTGTATTTTTTTAAAAATAAAACAAAACATGTTGGAAAAACTAATATTTTTGGAACTTCTGTCCATACAATTACTATTGACCAAAATGATAATATTTTTATTAATAATAATGAAGGCCCTTTTATTTTTCAAGTTTACGAAGAACTTGTTGTTCCCCCTGCAGTAAAGCAAAAAGAAACTTTGGTTGTTGAAATTTTAGGATATGTTTTTTTAAGTTCTTCTGGGGCAGTTGTGCTATCTTGTTTGGGTACATGACTGTGGAATAAATATCGGTATAAGAAAATAAGTCGAAAGTAAAACAAGATTAATAAAATTTTTTAAAATAACTTTTTTTATTTGACTTTTAACAAAAATTATAATAGTATGTTAATTGGTATTGTAACATAGTCATCAAAATACCATAGACAGCAACGGATTTTATTAAATCTTAATTATGTTGCCGAGGCATTATTGAGATATAGAAAAATGACATGTTTTTATATTATTTAAATAATGTTTTAGGCAATTAATCCACTTGGTTAATTGCTTTTGCTTTTAAAATTATTATAGGGAGGCGAAGAATGAAGCCAGCAATTAAAATTAAAACAGCAGTTGTTAATGAAATTGTTAATAACTTTAAAAATGCTAATTCAGCAGTTATTGTTGAATATCAAAAATTAACGGTTGCTGAATTTACAGAACTAAGAAGAATGCTTACAAAACAAGATGTAAACATTAAAGTATATAAAAATAACTTAGTAAGTTTGGCTGCTAAAGAGGCGGGATTTGCTGAATTAGACCAATTTTTAACAGGTCCTAATGCTTTTGTGTTTGGTACAGGTGAACAGATGGCTGCCGCAAAAACTTTAGCAAAATTTTCAAAAATACATCCAGCAATAAAATTAAAAGCTGGAATTTATGAGGGTAAAGTTTTAGATACAAAAGCAATTGTTGAAATTGCAGCATTACCAACAAAAGATGAATTATTATCAATGTTTGGAGCAAGTTTACTATACCCATTACGTATGTTTGCAATAGCAGTTAAAGAAATTGCTAAAACAAAAACTGAATAATTAGTTATGTTATTCAAAGATTTTATAGAAAAATCTTAATGAGGAGGAAAATATTATGTCATTATCAAAAGATGATATTATTAAAGCATTAGAAGAAATGAAATTATCGGAATTAAATGAATTAGTAAAATTAATTGAAGATCATTTTGGTGTTGTAGCTGCAGCAGCAGTTGCTGCTGTTCCCGCAGAAGCAGGAGCAGCAGCTGGTCCTTCAGAGGTTAATATTGTGTTAACAGACACAGGACCAAGTAAAGTTGCAATTATTAAATTAGTTAAAGAAATTACTGGAAAAGAATTAATGGCAGCAAAAGCAATTGTTGATAAATTACCAGCAGTAATTAAAGAAAAAGTAAAGATAGAAGAAGCAGAAGAAATTAAAGGACAATTAGTAACTGCTGGAGCTTCAGTTGACCTTAAATAATTTAATTTTCTTAAAAAAGCAAAATTAGCACTTTGCTTTTTTTGTAAAATATTACTATGTAAAAATATAGGAGTGGAAAAAAATGTTAATAAATTTTTTATCTAATATTACTTTTAATAGATTTATTAACTTTATAAATAATATCTTTTCATCAATTTTTTTGAATTTTTATTTTTTAATTATTAGTATTTTAATCCGCATTAGTTTTTTAAAAACAAAATCTATTAAAAATATTAATAACACCTTTACTAAATTTGCAATTATTAGTTTTATTTTTACTTTTATTAGCAATTTATCAATTTTGCTTGTTCTTAATATTTTTATTCAATTTTCTTTTGGATGAATAGAAAGAACAACAATTAATTTATTAAATTTTATTTTTTTATTATTTGCTATCTTTCTTAGCACAATTGTAATTAATAATTAGCGTAATGGAAGTAAAACAAATTTTTCGGAGATTATCGTTTGGTTTTATTTTGTTATTATTGTGTTTAATTTTAAATTTATATTTTATTGAAAATATAAATGATATTAAATTATCAACAATTTTTAAAAATATTTTTATAATTATTTTACTTTGAATTTATTTTTGAAATGTTGTTTTAATAAATAAAAATAATGCTAAAACACAAAATCATAAAAAACAATGATGATTTAAAATATTTTGTTTTAGCAATTAAAAATAATTGTTTGAGTATGGATAAGCCAATTAAATATACAACAATTTTTATTAATGGTTATAAGCAGGTAATGATAATTTAATGTTATCTGCTGACTTTTAAATTAATGATTTTTATAAAAATTTAATAAATATAAAAGGAGTGAAGGAAATGAAAAAAATACTTTCTATATTAGAATGTTGAAATAAAATTTACTTTTGATTATAAAGCAAATAAAGTAAGTAATATTATTTTTACTGATCTTAATAAAAGTGCACCAATTTTTTAAAATAATGGTTTATATTGTTTCAACGTTAATAATGAAGCTTTTCAAACTTCTGTAATTTGACAATTATATGATCATAAAGGTTATCTTTTTAATCAAAATAAGATTAATTGGATTATACATACTATTAATTTAAAAATAAGGCGTTGTTTAAATTGAAAAACACCTCATGAATTATTTTTCAAATATATAAAATAAAAATTTTAAAATTTAGTAATAAATTCCTTTTTAGTTTGCCTAATTATTCTAAAATGAAGTCAAATTAAAAAAACAATTTCAAACCGTTGCATTATTTTAAAATAGTGTTATTATTCTATTAATAAGTGCTTGGAAAATCCTAATTGCTATTACAATATGCATTATGGAAAAACAATAGGATAACAAGTTTATGAATTATTTATGTATGTTAATTCATTATAAAGTAGTATTATGAAGAAGTTATTAGAGTCATTATTTAGTAGGAACTATCTTATTTGGAAATATTAGTCCGCTTATTGCTTGCAAAAATACACAATAAGAGAATCTTAATTTTGATTTAGCACAAATTAATGAAACAGTATTTCAAAATTATTCATGAACAGTTGATCAAATGTTAGGTAGTGAACTTGGCGAGTTTCAAACTTTGCTGAGTACTATTCTTAAAATTATTCAAATTAATTTTGAAGAAATTGATCTTTTTAAAATTAATGTTGATATTTATTATGGATATCATACGACACCTAATTCAAATTATTTAATTGACTTTAGTGCTGTACGAAACTTATTACCAATTACTTATTTTTCAATTCATATTACACTAAATAATTATGGTCATTACCAAAATGAAAAATGAATTACAATTAATACTAATGTTGATTTAACTGAATTAAATATTTTAAAAAATAGTGTCTTATTTTATTCTGATAATCCAGTTCCATTTGATAATGCTAAATTAATAGCAGGATTTGTACAAAATATTAATAATATTTTTCAAACGGAAGAAGGATACGAGGAGATTGTAGCATATTATTATAAAAACAAAAAAATGTGAAATGACAATAATCCGTTACCATTTGGATTCTTTAACTTGGAAATTAAAGTCAAAAAAGATAGTAGTAACTTTGTTAAATTTGATGCATCAAGAGCAATGTTAATATTTAATTCCACAGTTGTTGAAAGTAATTATAAGGTAATCCTAGAAAGTAAAGGATTTAGTTTTTATAAAAAACCAGAGTTTTTATCAGTTTGAAGTGTTTCTATTGACAGTAATGATTTTAATGCTAAAGACTGAAGAAATATTGATTGGAAACCTATTGTTAACAAAACATATGCTGGAACAACAACTATTGCGGAAGTTGTTAATGATGTAACTGATTATTTAATTAAGTGATCAGCACATGTTCATAATTCACATTTTATGCAAGCAAATGATGTAAATGTTGTTTTGAAAAAAGGTGAACAGCCGAATGACTTAGATTTGTGGTCACCAACAACTCAACTAAAAAATTTATGAAAGAGTGCTGACCATGGGGGATTACCATATGTTTTTGCCTGATTTAAAAGTATCAATAAAAATTATCTTAAAATTAATCCTGCAGCCGGAACTGTTGGGATACATGCTTCTTTTAACATTACTTAAGGAAGGAGAAAAGTATGACAGATTTAGTATCTTTAAAATATTTTATTTCTTCTTTTTGGTAGTAGTTGAGAAGGAATTTATTTATTAAAACATTTTAAAAATAAAAAAATAGTGAAAGTTGAATCGCTAGTAAATTATTTTATTTTTTATTAGTTGTTATTAATATTGGTTTAATTATAAATGTATTGCAATTGTTTTTATTATTTTTAACATCATATTTTACTTTTAGTAATAATTATTTGCAGAATAAAGATTATTGTCACGAAAGATTTTTTATGCTATCACAACAGCTATTAGTATTTTTATTTTATTCTTTATAATAACTTATTTATATCAATGAAAAAAAATTATTTATTTTAATCGCCAAACATTAAAAAGTATTTTTAGTGAATATGACTTGAATGATAACCAAGTTAAAGTGTCTATTTTTAACAATATTAGTTTGTTTCAGTTTCTAGATAAATATTTAATTTGTAAAACAAATAGTAAATTTTATAATAAAATTACAACTTTTTTTAATTGTAAAATTCAAGAAAATAATGATAATTTACAAATTTTACAAATGAGAATATTACTATTGAAATATTATTCACCCAAAAAAATTAGTTTTTTCTTAACAAAAAAATTAGATTTTCAAAAGTTCTGAACGTGGTTAGTGTTTGAAAAGAATCTTAAGATTACTTTAATTGTTGTTAAAACCGTTCAAATTCTTTTGACTTTTCATATTTTTTTATCTGGTATTTTTCAATGAAAAATCAAAGAATTGATTGTTTATAATTATAATAGAACAAATTATTCATTAAACCCGAATAACATTATTTATATTTTGAGTATCCTTACTATTGTTTGCTTTATAATTGAGTTTTTGCTGGAAAGTGTTATTTGCTTAATAAATTGGATTAATAAAAATGATAGTGCAATTACAGTTAATTTTTTAAAACTTATCATGTTAATTACTAGTCTTGGGTTATTTAGTTATTTTTTTAGTAGTTTAAATTATTATGTTCAATATTTAAATTTAAAAAATAATAATTTAATTACAAATCCTATGTTAATTGTTGAGCGATTATTATTTTGATTACAAAAAGATTATATTCTAGGTATGGGACTTTTCTTATTATTTACCTTATTTTTTAGTAGTTTTAGTTTAATCATGGATTACTATACTTTAATTCGAATTACTTTAGGTACAAAAATTGGAAAAGAAATTAGCCATGAATATCATTTTCAGCAATTATTTCAAAAAAAATGTACTAAATAGTTATTATTTACTATTTAATAATTTAAGAGTATAATTACTATATGGGGATGTTCCGGTTTCGACAGGAATGATCTACTAATATTGGCAGTAGTTTCGCAGACTATAATGCTACTAGGTTTGAAGAAACGCAAACAAAAAACAAAAAGAAGACAAAATTGAAATGCAAGCTTTTATGATGAACAATCAATTAGCAGGATCAATGTTAGCAGCTTAATTCCTCGCTGTTAGAGGATTGCTAGCCGTAATAGTATTTAATTGTAGATTATTAACTATTATCGTATCTCAAGTCTTAATCTAATAGAAATTCTAATTGATAATGTTAGAATTTTGAAATTCTTATTATCTAGTTATTTAATTAGTTGTCTAATCCTATTATTAAATAATGAAAAAAAGATGATTAGACTAAACTGTAGAAGATATTAGAATGTTATTTGTGGACGCGGGTTCAATTCCCGCCATCTCCACCATTTTTTATTTTTATTAAAAATAAGGTAGAAATTAAAAGAAACTTGTTTTGTCATAAATAAATTATTAGATTCAAGAAATTATTTATGAGAATTTTAGTTTCTTTTTTAAGTTCAAAAATATTTTTAAAAGGAATGATATAATAAAAAAAGTACAAGGTTTGTTAAAAGAGGTGGAAGTAAGTGAGTAATATTTTAAATATTATTTTTGTATATTTATTATTTATAATTATTTTTTCTATCATTTATATTTTTACATGAGGTTTAGTGCGTAATTCTTTTGCTCGTTTTTCAATTTATTATCAAGTTGTTATTGGTGGTGTTTTTGCAATTTTGGTTATTATTGCCCAAGGATTAATCCCATTTTTTGTGCCACCAAAAACTGGCGAAACCAATACAATGATTGCTATTAATATTTTTTTGCCAATAATAGTTTGTTGAATGATAGGTGTTTTTATTTCTTGCTTTGCCACAATTTTATATACGATTATTATTTTTACTTTTCTTTTTGCTCTTTTACCATTTTTAAATAATAATTATTTTTTACCTTTGACAGGTACTCCTAATATTATTATGATTTCAGTACTTTATGTTTTAACCCTTCTAATTGTTTTTGTGAGTTGGTATTTTAAATGAACAAAATGAACTAGATGGTCTTTATTGACATTAACAGGATTCATTACGACTTCAATTATTGTTTTAGCACAATCAAAAAGAATGGCTATTTCAGAAAACTTTGTAAGTGAATTATATGTTTTAGTGTGAATTGCAATGACTTATTTTGCTTATAGTATTTGTGGTATTATTGAATTAATTTATGTTCATGCAATAAAATTACAAAATATTATTGAATATGACCGCAATAGTTATGTTCGTGAGGCTTTAGCACATGATGCTATTTATAATTTAATTCATAAGAATAAGATTCGTCGTGGAATTTATTTTACTTTTATGATTAATAATATTGAAAAACTAGATAAATTTCTAAATAGTAATGTTAAAAATAAAATTATTGATCTTATTTCTCATCAAGTTTTTACACTATGAAAAGAACAAAATGTTTTATTTTTTAAAGCAAGTTTAAATCATTTTGGAATTTTTCTTCCCCTTGATCAAATTGAAAAACCTGATATTAGTAGTATCTTATTACATAATAAAAGTAAGTTACGACCAGAAACTGATTTGTTAAAACAATTTGAAATTTTATTGCGACAAGTTAATACGACTTTTATTTTAAAAAATTATAAAATAATTGTTAAATTACAAGGATATGCTTCATTATATGGATTACAATCAAATAATTTAAATAAGTTAAAAGAATATAATATTGCAACAGCAGATAATCGGTTAAATCTTGAATATTCAAATCAAATTTTTTTTATTGATCCAGAAAATATTAAAAAATTGTCAAACCAAAAACGTAGTATTTTAGCTTTAAATGAACATATTCAGTTAGAAAAAATTGTTAGTTTATATTCTCCAATTATAAATGTAAATGATGGCCTTACATTAGCATATCATTATAGTAGTAATTTAGTTGATGGGGTTAATAGTGATTTAATATTTGGAAAAGATAGTAATACTTTTTGGGGAATTGTAAATGAAACAATGCTAGCTCGTTTTAATGCGGCATTAAATATTAAAAATTTTCATAAATTAGATAATTATTTAGAACAAAAATTATTCATTACTTATCCATCTAGTTTTATTAGTAGTGATCAGTTTAATTTAAAAAAATTTGCAACAAAATTAATTGAATTAAAAGTAAAACCTGGTAATTTAATTTTAACTTTTGATTTAATGGAAACTGGCTTTGATCCTGAAAAGTTTAAAAAAAATTTAAATACAATTAAAAATATTGGTATTGAAGTTGCTGTTAAAAATTTTGGAGCAATTGATACGGAATTAAATAGTTTGTACTATTATGAACCTAATTATGCTGTTTTTTCTCCAACAATTATTCGTGAAATGTTTATTCATTTGCATTATCAAAATTTAATTAAAGAATATATTATTTTAGCAGAAAAACTTGATATTATTTTAATTGCACCACAAGTTAATAGTTATTTAGGATATAGTAAATTAAAAGAACTAAAAATTAATTATATGTTTGGTTCATTATTTGGAACTTATGATGAACCACAAAATGAAATTGGTAATGAGATAAAAATAGCTTTATTAAAAAACAGTCGGAAAGGATTTAAAGATGAGACTAAGAAATAAACCTTGAGCAACAGAATATATTATGGAGAATCTTACCTTTGCAATTCAAAATCCAGAATATTATAAGGGGCAATGGGGAAAAATGATTTTTAAAAATAATAATCCCTTAAATATTGAAATTGGTTCTGGGAAAGGGGATTTTATTATATCATTAGCAAAAAAATATCCAAATCAAAATTTTTTAGCAATCGAACGTTATCCATCAGTTTTAGTTTTAGCTTTAAAAAAAATAATTGCTGAAAATTTATCTAATTTAAAAATAATTGTTTTTGATGCTATTTTTTTACTAGAAATTTTTGCACCTAAAGAAATTAATAAAATATATTTAAATTTCTCTGATCCTTGACCAAAAGTGCGTCATGAAAAACGTCGGCTAACAAATAAAATATATTTAGATTTTTATCAAATTATTTTACAAGATAATGGTGAAATTCATTTTAAAACGGATAATGATCAATTATTTACTTATTCATTAGAATCATTTAAAGAAAATAATTGAAAAATTGTTGATTATACAACAAATTTATATCAGAGTCAGTATGCGGAAAATAATGTTCCAACTGAATATGAACGACGCTTTGTTAAGTTTGGAAAAAATATTAATTATTTATATGCTCGGAAATAATTATAATGATATGTTAAATATTTATCAACTAATTTAATTTTATTAATTGGGAATTTAATAATAATATCTTTTGTTTCAAAATAAGGAATTAATTCCGCTTTTTTTTAGGTTTGTTTTAACACTATTAGCATAAGCGCGAATTAATCCGCCAGCTCCTAATTTAATTCCCCCAAAATAACGAATAACTAAACACACAACATTAGTTTGCCAGAAGTATTAGTTGGTTCGCCATCATCACTTTTTCGAATAATATTTTGATTTTTCCCAAATAATGTAGGCGTAACAGTTATGAGCAGCGTTTGGCTGTTGATTTGTTTTAATAAATTGAAGTGCATCATGTTCGGAAGTAACTTTTTGCAATAAACAAAGGAAGCGTGATTTTTTAATATTTATTTCATTAATAATTAATTTAGTTTATTTTAGTTCTTGCAAGTTTTTCACCTTCCTTTTTATCTTTATTTTATCTTCATTATATTATCTTCCCCCCCTTTTTTTGTTATAATTATTTTACAAAAAACCAAAATTAATAATTTACTATAATAAGAGGCAATAGGAGAAAAGGGAATGTGAATAAAATATGCAGTTGGTTGAGGAGAGTTCTTTGATAATGAGATTAAAAAACCTTATTTTAAACAATTGTTAAAGAACATTGATAGTGAATATCAAAATAAACTTTGTTACCCTGCAAAAACAGATATTTTTCGTTTGTTTACATTAATTGAGCCTAATGATATTAAAGTTGTTATTATTGGACAAGATCCATATCATGGTCCAGGCCAAGCAAATGGTTTAGCTTTTAGTGTTAATGATGGTATTAAAACTCCGCCAAGTTTAGTCAATATTTTTCATGAATTAAAAAAAGACTTAGGTGTTGATCATTATGCTAGTGGTAATTTAGACCATTGAGCTAAAAAAGGTGTTTTTCTATATAATACAATTGGAAGTGTTGTTGCCAAAACGCCTTTAAGTCATAAGGATATTGGTTGAACTAATTTTAGTCAAAATTTGATTATTTATTTAAATGAGATTCGTAATGATATTGTATATGTTTTATGAGGCAATTATGCAAAACAGTATGGTAAATATATTTTGAATAAAATTAATATTATTAAGGGGGCACACCCATCACCTTTTAGTTACAATTTATTTAAGGATCAACAATTTTTTGTAAAAATTAACGATTTACTTTTAAAAAATAAAAAAAACATAATTGATTGAAAAATGTAATGTATAATTGATATATGTAAAATATTGACAGGACAAGAGAATTTATTTTATTAATATAGATTGTGGGGATATTATGGGTCTACTAACATCATTTAGTGATATATCAAAAATCTTATATAGTAATAAAATGGCATATATTGCTAGTGGTGTTATTGGTGCTCTTTTTATTATTTATTGTATTTATAATGGTTTATATTATTTAATTAATCCTAAACGTTATCATGGTATTCGTTTTACAACGAAAAATATTGCGTATATTACAATGTTATCAGCAGTTTCAGCAACAGTTACTATTATTATTTCAATAACATTACCAATTACGGTTTTTCCTCCTGTGCGGATTGCTTTTGAAGGTTTAATGGTTAAAATTAGTGGATTTATTTTTGGACCAATTGTTGGACTTTTATCGGGTGTTGTTACTGATTTAATTGTTATGTTATTTGTTCCTTCTTATTTCCATGTTGCTTATATTATTGTAATTGCTTCATATGGATTTTTATCAGGTTGTGTATCTTCAATTAATCGTGCCGTTGGTAAGCATAAATGAGTTTTATTTATGTTAACAAATATTTTTATTTTAATTTTTGGAACTTTTGCTGGAGTAATGACATGATATTCACCATTTGAAACCATTACATTATTTGCTGGATTGGAAGTTAGCAAAATTGTTTTAAGTTATATTATTGGTTTTGGAACAGGGGGAACTATTATCATTATATGAATTATTATGTTTGTTTATCGTCATTTTGATAAAACAAAAAAACGTTATTGAGATTTAGTTGCTATTATTATGCTTGCTGTTGTTAATGAATATTGAGTCACCACCTTGATATCCGCCTGGGGGGATATCGCCTTTTTAACGGTGTCACAGAATAAAAATGGTGGAACGGATGGTTATGGGGTAACTATGATTACGCGATTAGCAATGGCACCAATGAAAGTATTATTTAATTCGGCAATTATTTATATTACATATCGGGCTGTTTCCCCATTAATTCATAAAGATACTAATGCAAATTTACAATATTAAAATAAAAATAACTTTTATTGAAGTTATTTTTATTTATCTATATATAATAATATTAGAAGTTATAGAATGGAGATGAAAATAATGAAAGTGAATTCACAAATTAAAAAATTGATTGATTTGGAATTAAAACGTCAACAAAATCATGTTGAATTGATTGCGTCAGAAAATTATGTTAGTGAGGCAATTTTAGCTATTACAGGCTCAATTTTAACTAATAAGTATGCTGAAGGATATCCATTTCACCGATATTATGGAGGATGTGAATATGTTGATCAAGTTGAACAATTAGCAATTGATAAGGTTAAGGAGTTATTTCAAGCTGAACATGCTAATGTTCAACCACATTCAGGTAGTCAAGCAAATGCTGCTGCTTATTATGCTTTGCTACAACCACGTGATACTATTTTAGCAATGGATTTAGCAGCAGGTGGTCACTTAACCCATGGTCATAATGTTAATTTTTCTGGTCGATTATATGATTTTCGTAGTTATCAAGTTGATAATACAACCGAAATGTTAGATTATAATGCAATTGAAAAAATTGCAATTGAAGTAAAACCAAAATTAATTGTTGCTGGAGCCAGTGCCTATTCACGTGAGATTGATTTTAAAAAGTTCCGTGCAATTGCTGATAAAGTTGGAGCCTTATTAATAGTAGATATGGCTCATATTGCAGGATTAATTGCCGCTGGTTTACATCAATCCCCAATTCCATATGCTGATGTTGTTACTTCGACAACACATAAAACATTGCGTGGACCTCGTGGGGGTTTAATTTTATCAAAGCAAAAATGAGCAAAAAAAATTAATAGTGCTGTTTTCCCAGGTAATCAAGGTGGACCATTAGAACATGTTATTGCCGCAAAGGCACAATGTTTTTTAGAGGCATTGCAACCAGATTTTAAAACATATCAAGCAGAAATTATTAATAATGCAAAAGTCCTAGCAGAAACATTAAAATCAAATAATCTGCGTTTAGTAGCTGATGGAACAGACAACCACTTATTAATGGTTGATGTTAAAAGTAGTTTAGGAATTTCGGGGCAAATGGCGGAAGAAATTCTACAAAAAATTGGTATTATTTGCAACAAAAATATGATTCCATTTGATAAAGAATCATCGATGGTTACTAGTGGGATTCGGTTAGGAACAGCAGCTATGACAACACGTGGTTTTGGGAGCAAAGAATTTAAACAAATTGGAGAAATAATTTATAATGTTTTAAAAGAACCAACTGAAAATAATATTGTTAAATATCAAGAAGAAGTAAAAAACTTATTAAGTGATTTTCCAATTTACTTAACTTGAAAATTACAAGAGTAATTAAATTTAGAAATAACAAGTTAAAATATTGATTATCCTATTATTTTTAGTTATAATATTATTGCTTTATACATTAGACCCTGGTACGGAATGATGTGAGGAGGCAGTGACATGAAACAAACAACTATCTTAAATTCAACTAAAGTTGAAAAAAAATGATATGTGATTGATGCTCAAGGTCTAGTTTTAGGACGTTTAGCAAGTAAAGTTGCAATGATCTTAAGAGGAAAAAATAAACCATCTTATACTCCACATGTTGATTGTGGTGATAATGTTATTATTCTTAATGCTGATAAAATTAATTTATCAGGAAATAAATTAAAGGGTAAAATGTATTATCATCATTCACAACATCCCGGGGGATTAAAACGAACAACAGCAAAGGATATGTTAGTAAAAAAACCAATTTTTCCTGTTGAACACGCAATTAAAGGAATGTTACCAAAAAATAAATTAGGAAGTAAATTATTCCGTAATTTATTTGTTTATGCTGGTAATGAACATCCACATGAAGCACAACAACCAATTAAATTAGAATTAACTAATAAATAAAAGGAGAAAATATGGCAAAAAAACAAGAAGTTATATATCGTGGTACAGGAAGAAGAAAATCTTCTATTGCCCAAGTTGTATTGACTCCTGGTAAAGGGAATGTTGTTGTGAATGGGAAACCAGCATTAGAGTTTTTCCCATATGCAACATTAGTGCAAGATTTGGAACAACCTTTAGAGATTACTGGTTCAAAATCAGAATTTGATATTTGTGTTAAAGTATCTGGTGGTGGTTTTACCGGACAAGCTGGCGCAACAAGATTAGGAATTGCAAGAGCCCTAGTTGAAGCGTCACAAGATTATAAAACTTTATTGAGACATGCTGGCATGCTAACTCGTGATGCTCGTATTAAAGAACGAAAAAAATATGGGTTACATGGGGCTAGAAGAGCACCGCAATATTCAAAAAGATAGATTTCAAAAAAGTACATTTTGCTTTGCAATGTACTTTTTTAATTTGTTATCTAATATAAGTTTAGTATAATTATTATGTAGATAAGAGGGTGAACAAATGACATTGATAGAATTTACAATTCAGGGTGATAAATATAATAATAAGAATTTATTGTTAAATTTGTATTTTTTAACAAATCCAAAAAGTAAATTTACTGATGATGATGTTAAAAACCTTCGGTTAAAAAATATTACAACAGTTCAAGGCCTAGATACTTTTTTAAAGCATAATATTTGTATTGCTGATTTTTTTGTTTGTTTAATTAATGATCAGGCAAAAATTAAAAAAGATAAAAAAGGATCAGAAAAGAAGCTTTATGATATTTTAATTCGTTTTAAATCAATTACTTTGCTAGATCAAATGTTCGATTCAAACTTATCATTAACAATCTTAGGCGATATTGATCCGGAAATTGGCATTGTTAATGTTAAAAATATTTTTTTAACAGCAATGGAAAAGAGAAAACAAGAATTTGAAACGTTAGCTACTGGAGTAGTGCTTGAAATTGCTGATAATTTTCGGATTGATGAAGCAAAATTACGAACTATTTTTGATTCAAATGTTATGGCAAATATGAAATTTTTGACTTCATCTTTTGCTAAAGAAAAAGAACGATGGTTACAATATTTACGCTTTCAAGAACAAAACTTAGAATATAAGCGTCATAATTCTTGTTTATATTTAAACAGGAAATTAACAGAATATATTAAAATTCCAAAAACAGTTCCAATTGGTGAAAAATTTCATGATGTAAGATTTTTATCACATAATTTTTGATATGTTGATAAAAAATTTTTTACTAATAAAAATTTAACAATTAGTCATTTATTTGAAGAAATAATTATTGTAGAATTAGAACTATTGTTGGATAATTTAGATAAATATTCAATATTAAAGAAATTAAACAATTTAAGTCTTGCTAATTTACAAATTAATCGTACATATCAAAAAGATGCTCCATTAACACTATTTTCTTTTAATTTTAGTGAAAGTTATGTTCAAGATGGAGCAGATATTTATGATTTAGGGATTAATATTTCTGAAACAAAAATGCAGCAAAAAGATATCTATGATTTTAAAAAAGAATTAATCAAAATATATATGCTTGAAAATAATATTATGCAAGAAAGTGATATTGACCATGAAACAATTAAAGTAACTATTAATCAATTAGAGCAGTATCAAATTGTTAATTGCTTTTATGAAATAAAAAATGAGGATGAAATATCATTTAATGAATTAAATAAAATGATACCTTCTTATGGTTATTTAACTTATATTGGAAAAGGGGACTCAACTTTACTTCGACGTAGTAATGTTATTTTAGATAAAATTAGCAAAAATGATGTTGCAAATCCTTATTTAATTAATTATATATTTAATATTGAAGATATTAAATTAAAGACACAATCTAACTTAATTATGGAAGAACAATTAATTTTTGCTTCAAATAATTTAAATGGAAATCAGCAGAAAGCAATAACAAAAGCCTTAAACTCACAAGATATTTTTTTACTGCAAGGTCCACCAGGGACAGGGAAAACTGAATTTATTGCTGAATTAGTTTATCAATATGCTAAATTAGGAAAGAAAGTTTTAATTTCTTCACAAAATCATACTGCAATTGACAATGTTTTAACAAGATTATTTAAAACACCTTTATTGATTCCTTTACGCTTAACAAGTGATGAAGTTCGTAAAAAAAATCGTTTTAATGATTTTAATCCAGATAAATTAATTTTTAATAATTATCGTTTTATTTATGCTCATTTATCACGACAATATTTAACAAAATGAGATGGAATTGGAAGTGATTATGAAAATCAAAAATATGAACTACAAAAATTAAAAGCAAATGCTAAAATGTTAGAAAAAGAAATTAATGATTACAATCATTATACTCAAAAGTTAAATACATTAGTTACTGAGCGAGAAACAATCATTAATCAAAAATTGCAATATTTAGATTATAATCGAAAATTAACAATTGATATTAATAATATTCGTAATCTATTAGATTTCTTAGTTAATATTAATTGAGCTGGAATAGTTACTTCAACTCCGGATCTTGTCCGATTATTTAATAAACATTTTGGGGAGTTGTTGCAAAAAAAAAATGGATTTCAAATTGATGATTCATATTCATTAACAGAAACATACAAAAAACTATTAACAATTACTACTGATAATAGGTTGTTAAGGGATAAGGAGATAGAATTAGCAACATTAAAACAAGTTAGTCAAGACTTACGTGATGATGATTGAATGGAACAATTAACTGCTGTTCAAAATGAAATTTTAGAATTAAAGAATCAAGTTACATTAAAACAAGAAAATATTGTGTTTCAAAAGGAACAAGAAGCATTTAAAAATGACCTTGAACAATTATTACATCAATATGAAGAACAAAGTGTTATTAATCAAAACAAAATTAGTGAAATTAATGAAGATAAATATGAGCAAGAAATTTCTTGTTTAGAAATTGAAATTGGAACATTAAATCATAAAATTAATGTTCTAAAAGTTGAAGTTGAAAACATTGTTAATAGTATTAATACAATTTTTAATTTAAATTTAGTAGTAAAAGATATTAGTGGAACAATTAATGAAATTGATAAAGAAATTAATAAAATTGAACAGGACCTTAATTTTGTTCTACAAGAAAAAGCAACAAAGTTTAATTTTGTAAATAATATGATTACCTTTTTAAATAAAAATTATCAGATATCAGATTTTTTAACACAAGAGAATATTGAAAATAATCATTTCACAGCGGCGATGGAACGAGATACAATTAATTATGCTAATCAATTTTTACAAGAAAGTGTCAATGTTGTTGCAATGACTGCGACTTCAAACCAATCATATGCACAAAGTAAAAATAAAGTTTTACGGGATTATAATATTTCTGATATTGATATTAAAAAATTTGCTTTTGATGTTGTTATTATTGATGAAGTAAGTAAGTTAACACCAATGGAAATTTTTATGCCATTAGTATATGGTAAAACTGTTATTTTAGTTGGTGATTATCGGCAATTGCCACCACTTATGCCATATCAAGAAGAAGATGTTGCGTTAATTAATGAAATTTATGACCAAAATTATAGTTATAATGATTTTTTAGAATTAGTAACTAATTCATTATTTAAAAAAATTATCTCAAAATGTGATGATTCAGTAAAAGAAATTCTAATTAATCAATATCGTAGTCATGAAGATATTATGCGAATTGTAAATGTTTTTTATGAAAATCAGTTGCAGTTAGGTGATAAAACTAATCAAAATAATGAAAAACAACATTATATTACTGTTGAAAATAAAGATGGTATAAAAATTTTTGATAGTAATAAAGCAATTTATTGAATTGATTCATCAAAAGATAAAACTAATATGAATTTTGTTTATGAACAAGGTGAAAGTGGTAGTACGAGTCTTTTTAATTGATTAGAAGTTGATTTAACAATAAAAACATTAGAATTAATTGAAGCAGGATATAATAATTTAAAAGTTAAATTAAAAAAACAACCTAAAGTTGCAGTTATTAGTTTTTATAGTCTACATGTTAAAAAATTACGAAGAGCTATTAAAAGTTTAAAATTTAAAAATATTAAAGTAGAAGTTTCAACAGTTGATGATTATCAAGGACGAGAAACCGAAATTGTTATTGTTAATACAGTTCGCAATCCTCGTAAGCAATTAAATTCTAATAAAGAATTTATTAAGAAATACGAACGGTTAAATGTTGCATTTTCAAGAGCAAAAAATATGTTAATTATTATTGGAGCAGTTAGTTTTTTTACTAATATTGATGTTGAAATTCCAACAATTGCTAATCCAAATATTACAAAAACAATTAAAGCATATTATGAAATTTTACGAATTATTGATAGTTATGGTCTTGTTTGAAGTGCAAAAGATTTATTATAATAAGAATTCGAGGTAAAAACATGAAATTAGGAATGGTAAAAGTTTATAAAAATTGGAAAAAATTAAAAACAATAGTTAGCTATCAAACACCAAAAAAACTAGCTTTTTTTCAGTATGTAATTTTAAATGCTATTACTAATTACCCTAATAAAGAAAAAACATTAGCTGATATTTTACAGAATGAATTACAAATTTTTAATTTTAAAATTTATGCAGAATGTCTAAAGGACTTAATTGAAAAAGAAAATATTATTGAAATTAATAAGCAAACATCATTAAATTATTTAGCAAATAGTTCTGCTGAACATGATTGAATTGATCGACCAATTGGAATTTTTTACATTTCAAAAGAAGCGTTAACGGCATTAGAACAGGGCTATTTATTAAGTAAAAATAGTAATCGTGAGGCAGTTATTAATTTTGATTTTAATATTTTTTCGGGCGAAAAATATATAAATAATGAACAATTATCTTTATTAGAAAAAAATAGCAATGATTTAATTATTGTTCCAGAACAAGAACCAATTATTAATGGCGAATATTTATTTCATTTGTTAGAAAAGTACAAGTTAAATATTAATAAAAATAATATTTTTAATGCTGATACCACATTTACTTCAATTCGCACTAATAAGGGGCAAGAAATCTACTATAGTATTAATCAAATTAACAATTTATTGATTGAGGCTTATGAAGAAAAAGAAGTTATATTGTCCCTAACCACTTTTAAAGATATTAAAATTCAAATTATTAATGACCACCAATTGCAACAAATTATTGAAGATAATGTTAATTTAAAAACAAAAATTGTTGATTATTTTTTAACCGAAATGGCTAAAACTTTAAGGGATAATTTTAATTTAAATCTTCAAAAAGTAGCAACAAATATATTAGAAAGTGATTATCAGCAAGATCCGCGTTATATTACTTCTACATTAATAAATCCGAGAATTATAATTATTAATGCAGCAAGTGTTAAACCAAAAGCAGTCTTAGATAATAAATATTATTATGATAATAATATTAGTTGTATTATTTTTGTTAATGCTGAGAAGACAACTACAATGCATGATTTAACTGGTTCAATTCCAATTTTTTATTTAACTAGTGCGATTTTAACAATTAATGATAATTTTTTAACTTTATTCATCAATGATAAAAATGAGACTGAACTTTACATATTACAACCAACAGAACTTATTATGCTAAACCGTAATATTATAACAGCACAAAAATTTCTTCCGAAGTATAGTCAGATGTTATTTAATAAAATTTTAGAGGAATTAAAAAATTTAATAAATCGTCAACAGGCAAATATTTATGAAATAATTCATAATAATCAAATTGAAAATGTTTTTATTTACTGTTATTTAATTGATATTTTAAATAATAATGAAGAAAATTTTGATAATATATTGAAAAGTATGACCATAAATGATTTTAATAATAAAATTAATGTTTTATATCAATCTGAACAAATTTTAAGTAATTTAAATTTAAAACCAAATTATTTTAATAAAATGCATAAAACTTTAATTGCCCTTATGAAACAACAAGCAAAATTGCAAAAAAATATTATTAAAGCTTATCAAGTGTTAACTAATAATACTTTATTATCAAATAAAGAAGTTTTAAATATGTTGCAAGAACTTTATGACAAAAACGATGTTTCTTTAAACGAATTATTAGCATTAACTAATATTGCAGATTCATCAATTATTGAAAAAATTTGAAATCAAAATCTTTTTGCAATCTTGGATAAATTTCTTTTTGCAATCAATAATAATGATTTACATCGTGAATTATTTGATGCAATAACAACTACAACTTTAAAAAAAAATAGTACTTTATTAATTAATTTATATAGTTATGCTCAAGAATATATTAAGTATTGTAAAGAAATGAAAAAGCGAGAAACAAGTGGATTACAACGGCATTGACAAGAAATATGAGATAAAGTTGAGATTATTAAAGAGCGTTGCAAGAATATTAACAATGGTAATGAATTAATAAATCAATTACTTTATTCTTTGTCACAATTAGAAATAAAATATAAGGCAATTAAATTTAAAAATATGTTTAATTCTGAAAGCAAATTTCAGGAATATCTTAATTTATGTTCTTTTGATAAGGCAGCATTATATTTAATGAATTTAATGGAAGAAAAAATTACTCCACTTTTAAAAACAAAACATCAATTTGTACAACATATTAATGAAAAATTATTTGTTTTAAAAGATGTGTTTGATAAAAATAAATACAAACAAATTATGCAACTTTATCAAGAATTAAAATTATATTTATATTGTGAGAAAGCAAGAAATGAACACAATGATAATAAAAATCGAGATGCTTTTAAAAAAATAAAACTTAAATTAGAAGAGGTGTTAATATAAATGAGTATGAGTGTTGAACAAGTAATGTATAATTACCAAAAAAAGATTGAACGATTAAATTTAAATATTAATTTTGTTAAAGATAATTTAAAATTATTATTACAACAATTACAAGAAATTGATGCTAGTGGGTTAAATTGTCAACAAATTGAACAATATTTAGTTGAGTTAGATCAAATTTTAACTGATTTAGAGGATAACCCGTTAGTTAAAGAATTTAGTAAAGTTGAACATGTTGAATTAGAATTGGCAAAAAGAGTTAATTTTTTCTTGGAACAAAAAACCCTTCGTTTAGCAGAAATTCAACAAAAAATTGAAGTTTTGAAAATAAAAGTAATTGAAGATGAAACAAAACAACGGTTATCTAATTTAAAAAACCGAGTTAATTTAAATTATCAACAATTAGAACATGAATTAATAGCAATGTTTGATGATAATGAATCAAAAGCTTTTATTATGAATTTTTTTAAAACAAATAAGAATCATTTCAGTAATTTAAACCCAGAGGCTATTTCTGACCTTGTTCAAACAGAAGTTAAAAATTATCATACTTCAACTGATTTTTTGAAAAAACAATATCTTAGTAGTTTTAAAAAACAAATTAGTGATGATAAATTTGTTAATACAGAATTAGCTCCAGCATTAGAAGAATTTGCCCAAATGCCAGCAGCTGATACTACTGTTTTAAACGCAAAAGCTTTAGCATTACAAAATCAAATTATTAATAAACAATTAGATGAATCAGCGCGGAAACATGGTATTACATCAATTTTACAAGCAATTCAAAAACGTGGTTTTATTGTTGAAAGTAATGATATTCGTATTACGAAAGAAAATGAAGATAGTTTAGTTATTGTTTATGCAAAAAAAGTAACCGGAGAAGAGGCAATTTTTAAAGTATATTTAGATGGGCGCTTTACATATAAATTCGAAGGTTATGAAGGTCATGCACATGATATAGATGAACAACCGTTTATTAACGATTTATCAATGTATGATGTTTCTTTATCAAAAGAAATAAAAAAATCTTATTTAAATCCTGATAAAATTATAAATCAAGCAAAGATTCAAATTGATAGTAAATCAAAAAAGAAATAATTAACATTTTTAGGTTAAAAAACATTATAATTAAAGAAATAGTTAGAGGTGACTATAAATGAGTGTAAAAAGTAATTTAGATAAGTTAAAAAATCAAATTGGAATTAAACGATGTGTTATTCTTGAAGGCAATGTTAATGATATTTATCAAACAAATAGTGGTTATGTTGGTTTAAAAGATCGATTATTTGGATTATTAAGAGAAAAAGGCTTTAATGATATTTTTATGTGAGACCGGATTGATGGTCTAAGCGGAGGAAATCTGAAAAATTTAACATTAACAGTAGAAACACAACAAAAGAGTAAAGAAGGTGAAGCATATGATTTTGGTCAAGAAGTAATTAAAAATGCAAATGAAGAAAAAAATGGTCCAACGGGAAAATTTCCAACTTTAGCAGAATTTTTTACTATTGTTCGTCGTAATATGTTAGTTGCAAGTTCTAAAAAAGCCGCTTTTATTGCTGACTTTTCTGATTATTTATTTTCTAATGAACAGACCTTAAGCGAAGAAGAACGTGTTAATTTAATTTCATTAAGTAAAGCTTTTCGAGATAAAAAATTTGATCAATCAGAAATAATTGATTTTGATACAGCTATTATTTTTATCACTAATAGTGTTGGAAAATTGCCAACGTCATTTTATTTGCATAATCCAGATGTAACAACAATTACTTTAACAAAACCAAATCGTGAAGAACGAGAAAAGTTCATTTTAACTAATAAGAATTTTTTTAAAATTACCGAAGATTTAAATACTGATATTTTAAAATTACAAGATATTTATGATACGATGGAAGGATGAACTTTGAAAGAAGTTTATCAATTAATTAAGTTTTCAAACAATATTTCAGAACGCTTACCATTTGAAAAATTATTAAATTCTTATCAATACGGTGATAAAGTTTCACCATGAGAAGAAATGAATTATGAAAAATTAGCAACTATTGAAAAAGAATTAAAAAAACGAGTTATTGGGCAAGATCATGCCATTGAAAAAGTGAAGAATGTTGTTTATAAAGCTTTTACTGGATTATCAGGTGTTCAATATTCATCAAAACGAACAAAACCAAAAGGTACATTGTTTTTTGTTGGACCAACTGGAGTAGGAAAAACTGAATTAGCAAAAGCATTGGCCAAATTTTTATTTGGTGATGAAAAAAATTGTATTCGGTTTGATATGTCGGAATATAACCAAGAAGCAAGTGATCAAAAATTAATTGGTGCACCACCTGGTTATGTTGGTTATGAAGAAGGAGGACAATTAACAAATGCAATTAAAGAAAAGCCATTTAGTGTACTTTTATTTGATGAAATTGAAAAATCTCATCCGCGAATTTTAGATAAATTCTTACAAATTTTAGAAGATGGTCGTTTAACTGATAATAAAGGTCAAACTGTTACTTTTTCTGATTCGTTTATTATTTTTACTTCAAATATTGGTGCAAGTGAAGTTGATGATAATTTATCATTTTTAGAAATTGAAAAGCAATTTATTCAAAAAGTATCTGATCATTTTCGAACTGAATTAAAACGACCAGAATTATTAGGGCGAATTGGAAATAATATTATTCCGTTTAATTTTATTAAGGATATTAATTTTAAAGCAAAATTAATTACACAAAAATTACAGCCCATTCAAACAGCTGTTTGAGAAAAATATAAGATTAAATTAGAATTTTTGGAATTACCACAAATTTTACCAATTATTATTCATGATGCTGATGATAAAAAGGGTGGTCGTGATTTGTTAAATAGTATTGAAAAGCATGTCGTTGATGGCTTGAGTTCATTTATTTTTGCAAATCAAACTAAATTTAAAGCTGGAGAAACAATATTAGCACAAGCAAATGGTCATCAAATTGAATATTGTTTTAAATAAAAAATGAGTAATTTAATTAATTTTAATCGTTTTGTTTCTTTTACAACCATTGAAGGGCCTGGAAAACGATTCGCATTATGAATGCAAGGATGTATTATTAATTGCAAAGGATGTAGTAATCAGGAAATGATTCCTCTCATTAATCGGAATGTAATGGAAGTCATTGACCTTTTTAAGGCGATTAGAGACGCTAAAGAGCGCTTTAAAATTGAGGGGATTACCATTTTAGGGGGAGAACCATTTATTCAACCACGAGCGCTCTTAGAACTAGTCACTTTATGTCAAACAAATAATTTAACAGTAATTGTTTTTTCTGGTTTTTTATATGAACTATTGCTAGAAAAGCATCCAGCAATTTTATCTAAAATTGATATATTAATTGATGGACCATTTATTATTGAAAAGTTAGATAAAAAACGACGATTAATTGGCTCTACAAACCAGCGTGTGATTAAACTAAGCAATGTTTATCAAAATAATGATTATTTTGAACAAAATGTTATTGAAGCAGAATTTACTGTAACTAAAAATAATAGTATGATTATTAATGGAGATGGAGCTCATTTAATTAATAATGAAGAAAAAATAAGAAAAGAGGAGGCCATAAAAATGGGAGCATTTAAATTAGACGGGTATGTATTTTCACATTTTACCCAAGATATTATTAAAGTTGGTGATAAGTTAGAATTTAAAGGAACTAATGCTGATATGAGTGATTTTCACCTTAGTGATGTTAAAACACAATATAAAGTTATATCGGTAATTCCAAGTATTGATGCAAGTGTTTGTTATACTCAAACTGTTAAATTTAACAAAAATATGAAAGATTATCCTAATGCACGATTAATCACAGTCTCACGTGATTTACCATTTACGCAAGAAAGATGTTGTGAATCTTTTAGAGATGAAGCACATTTTTTAGTGTCAGATTATAATTATCGTGATTTTGGGACAAAGACAGGATTAGTTTTTACTGCTTTGCAAATTTTGCCACGAGCAGTTCTTATCTTAAACCAAGATAATATTGTAGAATATCTTGAAATTGTTAATCCAATTGGAAATGAACCAAATTATCAAGCTATTTATGATTTTTTAGATAGTAGAAAATAAAAAAAGTATTTTGCTTATAAATACTTTTTTTATTTTAAAATTAACATTTGTTGAATTTCTGCCAAATCACGTAGTTTTTCTTTATCAACGTTAATCTTAAAGTTATATCCTTCATCTTTTTGATATTTTGGAATAATATGAAGATGATAATGAAAAACCTTTTGAAAAGCTTCATTTTTTTCATTGCTAACATAATTAATTCCAACAGGTTTTAATGTTTGATACATTTTCTGGGCAATTATTTTTCCAATTTTAGCAACTTCTGTTAAGTACTCATCATCAGTAACACTATAATATTCAAAGTGCTTTTTTGGAATAACTAAGGTATGACCATCACTATTGGGGAATGCATCTAAAAAAGCATAAACTAAGTTATTTTCATAAATTTTTTTACTTGGTATTTTTTGAGCAATAATTTCACAAAAAATACAATTGTTTTCATTCATGTTAATTTCAACTCCTTATGTAATTAATTATAGCAAATAATTATAGCAAATAACTACTATCGTTGATTAATTAAGTTATTTTTAATATAAAAAAAGAAGATTTTTTTTAATCTTCTTTAATAATATACGATCCGATTGCATCATACAAAGTTTGTGAATAAACATTTTCTGGATTATTGGCAAAGGCTAAGGAATATAATCTTGTCTTTGCTGCTGTTTGTAAATTTTGTTGTTGTGCAAAAGTATATTCAATTCATTTTAGGATTTGACCTTTAATATTTTTTGTAATGTCAACTGGTGTTCCATCTTCATTATAAAGAGCTTCACCATTTTCATTGTATGTTCCTAAATAACCTTTTTCATTATATAATCATGATAATGAACGCTTAATACCACCTTGTTGTGCTAATCAAGCTTGATCTAAATCAGTTGGTGTTCCTCCTGATCCGTATCAAGTTAATGATAATTCTTTATTGTTTTTATTATCATTTTTATAATTAATATTCATATTTTTCATTAAATCAACAGCATAAATTGGTAATACCAAAACAACTGACCCGTATCTTTTATTTGTATCTAAGAATTGGTAACTTGAAGGGTCTGTTCCTTCACCTGATTTTATAATACCTGGTGTTTCTGTATCAATAATTTTTTGTTTATATGCATCAGCATTGTTTAAAGTTGTAAAAATATTATTTGGGTTTTTATTTTTATCAATTCCAACAAATCCTTTAAAACCACTAATCCCAAAAATTGGATCAATCCCATCTTTAATCATATTATTAAAGATTTTACTTTGGTTTTTCTCATTAAACATGTCTTTAAGTTTTTTTATTAAAATATCCTGATTATTAGTTAAATCAGAATTTAATTGTTCAACATTTGCTAATGGTTCTTTATCTGTATCTTTATTATTAAATAATTTGTCTAATTCTTCTTTATCTAGTTTTAATTCTCACACCATTTTAACATATGATTTTCATCGTGCTACACTAATGGTATCTCATGATTGAATAGCATTAAATAATGCACTATTTCGATTTAGATAAATTGAACTATTATCTCCGCTACCATAGCGCTTAATCTCGTTTTGGTGTAAGTATGTTGCAGTAATAATTTTATCAATAACTGCTGGTACTTCAACATGTGTATAATAATCTTTAAACCGAACTTTTAATGCAACTTTTTTTTCATTTTCTGACATTGTATTAAAGTCAGTATAATTAGCTCCAGCACTTTTACTTTTAATTTCGAAATTAGCTTCTCCTTGCTCTTTTCTTGATTTCATATAATTTGGTTTATCTGTTCCTTTTCAGAAATATGATTGAGTACCGCCAACATATCAACCTTCTGATTGATAATCAGGTGCATATCCTTGTCCTGCAATTGTTGTTTCTAAAGGTGTTGAATTAGAAATTCCATTAAAGTATTTTGTACTTAAATTATCAAGTGCAACTTGCTCAACAAAGTTAATAAATTGTTTTATTAATAATGAATCAGGTTGGTTAACGTCAATTGTTACTCCGGTATAACGTGCTCTTGTTGCTTCTTCTGAAGCATAGAAAAATTTTGAAATATTAGTATCTAATAATCTTACAGCCATTTCTTTTAGGGCTGCTTTAGTGAAAATGTCATTAAATGAATATTTGACAACATTTGATTCATTTTCTGAATTAATTTGTGCAATAATTCAACGTTTAACTTCATCAGAAATTGCGAGGTCGGTAAATCTTTCAAAATCTTTTTTTGCACATGCATAAAGACTTGTGCCAGTAGAAGAAAGAATAGACATTGCTCCTAAAATACTTAGTAGTTTTTTCATTATCGTCTACCTCCTATTTTATAAAAAAACTTTATTGGATTTGTTATTACAGGAGGGAATTGATACACTCATAATGGAGTTTCTGCCAAAACAGTTGATTTTGTGTAATTTAAACCAATTTCTTCATTTCATACTTTTGCGTTACTAATTTTTTCAACAATAGTTTTTGGATCAATCTTAGCAGCGGGTCCTCCCATTTTATATCCTTCAATTGTTTTATTTTCTGCTTCGAAACTACTGTATAAACGTTGAACAGCACCTCCTGATAAATTAGTTGACATTGCATTAATAATTGAAATAAATCAATCATGATTTGTCTCATGTTTTTCTGAATCTTTAAAAGTAAGAAAGTTTTTCAATCATTCTTGTGGACCAGCACCATTTGTTAAGATTTTATTATTAAAATTATTGAAAAAGTCATAAATTCAAAATCATCATGTTTTATCATCAGTTGAACCAGAACTTAATGTAGCATATTTTTTAACTTCATTTAAAACATTAAATTTTAGTTTACTGTTATTATTGCTATTTACTAAACTACGATTTACTAAATATCATAAGTATTGAGCATTACTAAATTGTGTATTCATCTTTTGTTTTGTTTTGTCAACTGTCATGATTTTTGATTTATCTGTTAATGAACTATAAAAATTACTTGAATAATTTAAACTTTTAAATTGTCAATTGCTATCATAAGCGTCGTATGATGTTGGGTCATCATCCTTTAGATATTCTTGGCCATCAATATGAACTAAGTTTAAAGCATTTGCATCAAAGAAACTAATAACAATATCATTAGTAGTACCAATTTTTCAGGCAGCACTAATTGGATCGGTTGGATTTTTACGATTAATTTTACTTACCGCACCATTTATATCACCAGGCGCAGTTTCACCAGGTGCATTAATGCTATTATATACACTTGATTTTAAAATATTTGATTTAACAGCATCAGCTTGTGTACTTAAAGTTAATAAATCTGATGATGGAGTAACTGTACCTTCACTGTTAGTAGTAAAGTCTTCTCAACTTTTAGCTGAGGATAAAGTTCCTAAATCTTTATTAATTTGTGTTTTTGTTGTTTCATCAAAAATATCTGCTGTAAAACCAGTATTAGTTGGTGTTGCTCCGGATTTAAAAGCATATGTTATTTTTGAAATTGCTAAAGGTTTTTCATTTTGGAATCATTTTTCAATTATATATTTTTGAAATAATGATAGTTGCCCAACATCATATGTTTCACTTAATTCAGGAGTACCAACTGATGTTTTAGATGAATTTTTAAAAATAGGTGTTGCAACTGGTGGATGGTTACTCAAATATTCAGTAATTTTATAATTAAAAGTTCCTAAATCTGTTGCAATTGTATTAATACGAGTATTAATTTCAGCGATTGTTAAGTTTGATAGATTATCAATAAATTTTTTTTCATCTTCATTTCAACTAAAAGCTAATGCCAATTGAGTACGTAAATTTTGATTGTCAGCATTTCAATCGTCTGCTTTATTTCCGTTTTTAAGGAAACTAGCAAAATCCCTTAAAATTATAACTGCGCTTTCAGTGTTATTTTGTCTGTATACACGCATATTGTTATTTAATAAAACATTAGTTAACATTTGTGTTGCACTAATTCCGCCATCAGCACCAGTTGTCATAATGGCAGCTTTATAATTTTGTTCTTCAATTTCATATTTTTTGTTGCCACTAGCACCGCTGATATCTTTATAATTTGAATCTAAAAAATCATTATATTTTTTTTCTCAATTTTTTTTATCACTGTCTTTAAAACTTTGTTTCTTTCTCTCAACAGTATTATTTGTATTTGTGATTAGTAATTGTCATTGTGTTTTTAAAATCTCTTTTAAATTTTTATAATCAGCAATATCACCGATTGTAGTTTCTTTTGATACAAAAAATTTATCAGGGTTCGCTAAAATTGCAACGCTTAAAATTTGCATTAATTGAACTGACATTTTGATTCTTGTTGCGCCATCTCATTGGGTTGGATCATTTGTTCATTTTCCATTTCCGGCATCTACAAATGGATTTTCTAATACACTTCAAATATCAGGAGAAGTGATTTTTTTACCACCAAAAATTCCTGGAATTCATGCTCAAATGCTATCACCATTTTCATTTTTATGTTGATTATTTTTTTCTTTAGTACTACAAGCCGCCGTTCCAAATGCGGTTACTCCCACTAATATCATACTGCTTAGTGATGATAAAAGTTTTTTCATTTTAGTTCATCCTTCCTCTTGACTTTTTATTTTTGTACTTTTTGATAAAAAATACTAACTACATTCTATTAAAAAAATATAATAAAGTCTACTTTTATTGTACAATAAAAGTAGACTTTATTAATTAAAAAATAAAGATAATTTCACTTCGGGATTAATATAATACATATTTTCAAAGGAGGGGCTAAAGTGAAAAAAATTGAAATCAAAGATTTATTTGTTTCTGCTGATAATGATATTATTTTAAATGGTTTAAATTTAACTGTTAATGTTAATGAAATTCATGCTTTAATGGGACCTAATGGAAATGGAAAATCAACTTTATTATCAACAATTATGGGGCATCCTAGTTATACTGTTGAAAGTGGGGATATTTTAATTGATGGGGAAAGTATTTTAAACAAAACGGTTGATGAACGAAGTAAAATGGGAATATTTTTTGCAATGCAATCACCAGTTGAAATTTCTGGAGTTTTAAATTTAGATTTTTTAAAAGCAATTATTAATGCTCATCGTGATTCACCAATTAAATTACCAGAATTATACCAAGATATTAACCGTAATATTAAAAATTTAAAAATTGATGATAGTATGATTCGTCGTTATTTAAATACTGGTTTTTCAGGGGGAGAAAAGAAAAAAAATGAGATTTTACAGTTAAATTTATTAAGCCCATCTTTAGCTTTAATTGATGAAATTGATTCAGGTTTAGATGTTGATGCTTTAAATGTTGTTAGTACTGAGTTAAATAAAATGCGAAATAAGCATTTTGCTGCAATTATTGTGTCCCATTATGATCGCTTTTTTAATTTAGTGCAACCAACACATGCTCATGTTATTGTTAAGGGTAAAATTGTTAAAAGTGGAGATTATAATTTAGTTAAAAAAATTAACGAAGAGGGATACGAATGATTATTACAAGAATTAGATTTAACAGTAGAAAATAAACAAAGGGGTGTTAATACTTTAGCGGGAATTGGGTGTGCTGCTCAAAAAGGTAAGTAAAAATGCAAGTTTTAATGAATGAACAAAAAATTATTGGTGACAATTTTACTATTGATGCAACAACACCCAAATTAACATTTACGAATAATAAAGCTGGTGAAGTTATTAATATTAATTTTGCTACTAATCTTGTTAATGAAACTTTTTTGTTTTTTTTAAATTTAACTTCAGAAGTAACAATTAACTACAATATTCCTGCTAATAGTCAAATTAATATTATTAATATTTACAAAAATCGTGAATGTGAACAAATAGCTAATCTTTTTTATAACTTATTAGAAAAAGCACAAGTTAATATTTATCACTTAAATATTGTTAATAGTAGTATTACTGAGAACATCACCCTTAATTTGCGGGGTAAACGTAGTGCTATTAAATATTATTTGGCAAGTCTGTCAACACATGAATATCATAAAAATGCGATTATTTATGCTCATCATTTAGCCCCAGCAACCGAAAGTGAAATTAAAACTTACTCAATTGCAAAAGATAATTCATTACAAACTGTTAAATGTACTAGTCATATTGAAAAAACAATGGGTAAATCAGAAGCTCATCAAGAATTACGATTACTAGTTTTTGATAAAACTTCAAAAGCAATTTCTGATCCGATTTTGTTAATTGATGAAAATGATATTAAAGCAAGTCATGCTAATGCGGTTGGGATGCTAGACCCAGAGCAAATATTTTATTTACAAACAAGAGGTTTGACAATAACGCAGGCTCGAAAATTAATTTGTATGGGTTATTTTAAAAATGTGATTGATGCAATTGAGGATGAGGAATTACAAAAAAATATTATTGATGAAATTGATACAGAAATTGGAGAATAATGATGATTGATTATAGAGAAATTAAAAAACAATTTCCTTTTTTTAAAAATAATTCTGAGCAAATTTATCTTGATAGTGCTGCTACTAGCTTAAAACCACAAGTTGTTATTGATGCTATTAATGATTATTATACAAATTATGGAACTAATCCGCATAATACTGATAGTGATTTAGGATATAAAACAAATGTTCAATATAAACTTGTTCGTCAGAAACTTCAGCATTTTATTAATGCTAAAAAGGTTTCAGAAGTTATTTTTGTCCCTGGAGCAACTTATGGATTAAACCAAATTGCATATGGTTTAAGTTCAAAGATTACAGCGGGTGATGAGATTCTAATTACAAAACAAGAACATGGTGCAAATATTTTACCGTGATATCGGATGGCACAAGAAAAAAAAGCAGTTGTTAAGTTTTTACCAGAAATAAATTTTCAAATTGATTTAAAACAATTAGCAAGAGTTATTACTGCTAAAACAAAGATTGTTTCTTTTGCTAATGTGCCAAATATTTTAGGATATGAAAATGATCCAACATCAATTGTTACAATGATTAAAAAAATTAATCCGGAAATAATTGTTGTGATTGATTGTGCACAGGGTGTTATTCATATGCCAACTGATGTTCAAAAGTGAAATGCTGATTTTATTACTTTTTCAGCCCATAAAATTTTTGGCCCAACTGGAATTGGGATTTTATGAGGAAAAGAAGAATTATTGCTACAATTACAGCCGTTAATTGTTGGCGGTGGTATGAATACTCGAATTGATAATAATGGTTTAGATTATAGTTTAAAAAAATTACCAGACCGGTTAGAAGCGGGTTCAGCTAATATTGCTGATATTTTTGGTTTTGGAGCAGCAATTGATTTTGTTAATAGCCTTACTTTAACAGAAATTATTAAATATAATAATCAGTTAAAACAATATGCAATTCAACAGTTTAATAAAAAATTAAAAGATAAAGCAATAATTTATAATCCTGATAGCAAGGGACCAACATTAGTTTTTAATATTAAAAATGTTTTTTGTCAGGATGTTACAATGCATTTAGGAAGCTGCAATAAGATTACTGTTCGGAGTGGTGATCATTGTGCGCGGTTAATTGGTACTGTTATTCCAGAGAAAAATACAATTAGAGCTAGTTTTTCAATTTATAATAGTTATGAAGATATTGATTTGTTAGTATCGGCACTTGCAAATGATAAAGATTTTTTAGGAAGGTTGGTTTAAATGGAATTTAATAAAAATGACCCAATGTTTTTACGACAAATTATTATGGACCATTATTCAGAACCACAATACAAAGGTTTAACAAAGAAACCAACAGTTTATTCAATTCATCAAGCTTCTGAATCATGTATTGATGATATTTATTTAGAATTAATGATTGAAGGGAATAAAATTATAAGTGCTCGGTTTGACGGTGTTGGTTGTGCAATTTCAACAGCATCAAGTGACATTATGGCGCAAGAGCTAGAAGGAAAAACAATGAAGGATGGTTTAGCAATTATTGAAAATTATTTAGCAATGGTTTTTGACAAACAATATGATGAGAACAAGTTAAACGATTTAATTGCTTTTATTAATATTGCAAAACAACCTAATCGAATTAAATGTGCGACAATTGGTGTTACTGGTTTTCAAACATTATTATTAGATTTATTAAAAACAGATAATGATTAATGCCAAAGGAGGTCTTATTAATGCCAAAATTAAAGCAAGAAAAAGAAATTAAAGAAATTTCTAGTTATAAATATGGTTTTAATGATGGAGATATTTCTTACTATAATACTGGGAAAGGTCTTAATGAAACAATTATTAATGAAATTTCAGATCATAAAAATGAACCAGATTGAATGCGAGAATATCGGTTACAGTCATATCATAATTTTTTAAAAATAAAAAATCCAAGTTGAGGACCAAACTTAGAATTTATAGATTTTGATGAGTATATTTATTATATTAAACCAACAGAACATATTGCATCAAAATGAGATGAGGTTCCTGAAAAAATTAAAAAAACCTTTGACCGGTTAGGTTTACCAGAAGCCGAACGTGAATATTTAGCTGGAATTAAAGCTCAATATGATAGTGAGCCAGTTTATGGAAGTATGTTAAAAGAAGTTGAAAAAAAAGGAATTATTTTTTTAGATTGTGATACCGCATTACGTCAACATCCAGCGTTATTTAAAAAATATTTTGGAACATTAGTACCAAATACAGATAATAAATATGCTGCTTTAAATGGAGCTGTTTGATCAGGTGGATCATTTATTTATGTTCCAAAGGGAGTTAAATTAGAAAAACCATTGCAGGCTTATTTCCGGATTAATTATCAGAATAGTGGTCAGTTTGAACGCACATTAATTATTGTTGATGATGATGCAGAATTACACTATATTGAAGGATGCACAGCACCAATTTATTCTCGTGATTCTTTACATGCTGCTATTGTTGAAATTTTTGTGGGAAAAAATGCAAAAATGCGTTATACAACTGTTCAAAACTGGAGTGATAATGTTTTAAATTTAGTAACAAAACGTAGCATTGTTGATGAAAATGGTCAAATGGAATGAATTGATGGTAATATTGGATCAAAAATTAATATGAAGTATCCGAGTGTTATTTTAAAAGGAAATAATAGTAAAGGAAAATGTATTTCAATTGCGGTAGCAAAGGAAAATGTTATTCAAGATGCTGGTTCAAAAATGATTCATTTGGGAAAAAATACTTCTTCTAAAATTATTTCTAAATCAATGACTTTTAATGGTGGGACAGCAAACTATCGTGGGTTAGTTCATATTGGACCAAAAGCACAGTATTCAAAAGCTAGGGTTGAATGTGATACTCTAATTCTAGATGGAAAATCACATTCCGATACAATTCCTCAGAATAAAGTTTATAATAATGAATCACAAATTGAGCATGAAGCAACAGTAAGTAAAGTTTCTGAGGAACAATTATTTTATTTACAAAGTCGTGGTTTATCAGAACAAGAAGCTTTGGAAATGATTATTATGGGATTTTTAGAACCATTTACAAGAGAATTACCGATGGAATATGCAGTTGAATTAAATCAGTTAATTAAAATGGATATGGAAGGTAGTGTTGGTTAATGATAACTTGTGCTAAACAAGAAATTCGACAAGAAAAATTGCTTGTAAGAAGCAAGATTTCATCTGAGTTACGACAGCAAAAAGAAACTCAGATTTTTAATACTTTTTTTCAACATCGGGGTGTACAAAATAGTAAAACAATTGCTCTTTATTATTCAATCAAAAATGAAGTTAATACTATTTTTATTATTAAGCAATTATTTGCATTAAAAATTAATGTTTTATTACCACGAATGGATGGTAATAATTTAAAATTTTATCATATTACCAATTTAACAACTGATTTAGAATTTAATTCACGTTTTGCTCTTTATGAACCATTAAATTCATTGCCAATAATTGATGCAAAAAAAATTGATGTTATTGTTGTTCCAATCGTTGCTTTTGATCAAAACAATTTTCGGTTAGGATATGGGAAAGGCTATTATGATCGGTTTTTAAAAAATTATTATCATCTTGTGATTGGACTAGCATTTATTGAACAGTTAGTGCCAACCCCTTTGCCAGTTGAAGAACACGATGTTAAAATAGAAATTATTATTAGTGCTTAAAAATTAAGGAGCCAGAATGAACTTACCATTATTACGTGTTGTTAGTAAATATTGATTTACATCATGACATACTTATTTAGTAACATTTGTTTTACAAGTTATTTTATATTTTATTAGCATTCGTGTGACTAATATGTTTAATAGTAATGCTAGTTATTTATCGTTACCAGGGTCAATTTTATTAGTGGGGGGGTTCTTAGTGGTATTCTTGATTTAGCAATTGCTTTTTATGAATTTCGAAAAACTACTTTTGCACGCCAATTGCATTTATTAAAAGCTTCAATTTATCAATTAATTTTAGTTTTAATTGCCATTATTTTAATTGCCATTAATTTAATTACTAGTTTAATTGGTTAACTTTGGTTATTTTTAATTGCTTTTTTAGTTATGGTGAAGGAATTCATATTGAATGAATTAATTGACTTGCATTATGTTGAGCTATTATATTAAGTTCTTTTTTAGCATCTTTAATTGGTATTTTAATTGCGCTTTGTTCAAATGATTTGAAGGTTATTTTAGTGATAGCAATTTTATTTTTTTATTATTTGCTTTTTTATCGGGATTATTTTTTCCAATTGGTGTTGTGCGTAGTGACAAATTTTTAAATATTATTGGTTACTTGTTGCCGTTAAGTTATCCATCATCAATTATGGATAGTGCTTGTTTTTGAAATGTTCCTGCGTGAATTTTAGACTCTAATTTATATTCTAATTTAAAATATTTTTCTGATTTACATAATATTTGAATACCTTCGATAGTTAGTTTAAGTTGAAGTTTTACTTTTTTTATTTTTATTTTTGTTATTAATTATTATAAATATAACTAAAAAATGTGGTATGATAGTTTTAGACAATTTAATAAATAGTTATTTAGAGTTAGGGAATTGAGTGCGAATCTTGAGCTGTCCCAGCAACTGTGATATTGACGAAAGCCACATTAGCCACTGAAAGGAAAACTTTTGGGAAGGCGGTTAGTGGGATGAAATTAAGCCAGTAGACCTTTCTAAATTTAATTAGTATTATTATATAACTCCTGGGTGTGAGTCATGTAATTATTTTGTAAATAAATAATTTAGTGATTTTTATATAAAAAGCATGTTGGGGAATGCTTTTTAATTTACTGCAACTAGAATTAAATTGTCCATTGTTAATTTGCTAAAAAAAATAATAAAATGAAAAGAAAATATTATTACTATTCCTAAGTTCTATATTTATTTTTTCACCAACATTAACAACAATTTCTTGTAAAAATGTTGATGAATAGCTTTCCTATTGTTATCCAAATTGAATTTATCAAATGAAGACAGAGGAAAATGAAGAATTTGCAGTTGGTTATAATAATTATTATTTACCAACTGCATCAAGTACCTTCCAACAAAAAGATTGGTTAGATCTTAATCAAGAAGCACATATTTATCTTTATTTTATAAAAATGTTGTAAGTCTTGATGAAGTAATGCAAAAATTACAGTTTGGTGATACTGCTCATATGCAAGATGTAAAGCATCTTTATGAGCCAATAACATTTACAAAAACTGATGATGATAATGTTTATATTTCTAATTCCTTTTTGACGCAAAAACCCCCTGTTAATTTTTATACAATATAATGGCACAAGAATAATGGCACAAGAAAAATGAAAAGATCTTAAAAATAGTAAAAATATGAAGCAACTAAATGACCGATTTCAAAAAGAGTTTGAACAATGAGGAACAATTCGTGATTCTCATCCAGTGCAAGAAGTGGATGGAAAACAATTTGTTTGATGAAATTCTAACCGTTGGGATGTTTTATTGCAGACGGAAATCCAGAAGGCAATATATGGAGTTTGAAGTAGCACTAAAAATAAAATTCAAGTGGGAATGAATATTCCCCATTAAGCCTTGTTAGTAAAGGTTCAATTAGAGTGTCAAAAACTAAGGCTCAAAGTGTATTTCGAATAGATCTAAATTATCAAGAAGATTGAATAAATAATAGTTTTAATAAAATAAAATACCGATTACCCCACTGAGGTTTTTATTTTAAAATCATTGGTGAAAATAAGGCCCAATATATTTCACCACAACTAATTCCTGCAATTAATAATACTTTTCGTGTGACTGATGTTTTGACATATTTAACATCGCGAAATTGAAATTCTTTTAATAATAAAGGTTATAAAAATAAAGGTTATAAAAATGCCAAAATAATTTCATAATTTTATTGTATAATTATTTATAATTATCTTGGAAGGAGATGAAATTATTAAGACATTAACATGACCAAAAATTTTAATGTTTATTGGCGCAGCTTGAATTATTATTATTGGCATTTTATTCGCTGCTGGCGTTCCAACAAAAACTTCAATTTACGGATGAGACACAAGTTGACCAGTTTTATTGCTTTTAGGAATTTTGTATATTTTAGTTCCGCTATCAGTTAAACCAGGCTTTTGATCATTATTATGAGCACTTGCAATTACTGGTTTAGCAGTAATTTTCTTAGTTGGATTTTTTGTAAAAGCAGATTATCAATCACCCTGAACGTATTTAGGGGCCATTCCTAATCTTTTTATTGGAGTTGGAGCATTAGGATGGATTTTTGTTCACGAGTAAAAATTTAATGCTATTAAGAAATGATATTAAAATAATTTTAATATCATTTTTTTTATTTATAAATAAACTTTATAGTAATAAGACAAAAAGAACAAAATAATTGTTCTATTTTTCTTGTTCAAGTTCTTGATTTTGTTCGGTTTGATTAAATTCTGTATAAATTTTTTGAATATCTTTTATTCTTTGTGGTTTAGGAATTGGATTAATTTTTGTCGCAGGACTGTTAATGTTATTTGTTGATATGTGTGATTGGATTGGCACAAGTCTACCATTTTTATCAATCATCTTTTGTAATTCTGCTTGTCCTGTTTGGGGTAAAGAAATTTGATTTTTTTTCCCTTCTCTTGAAGCATCTGTAGCAATTGAACTTCATTCATTTATTACATTTTCATTAATTCCCATTTGTTTTCAATTTTTTGTTACATTTTTGCAAGTAGAACTTTCCATTTTTTCAGATTCTTTTTTATTAAAGCCAAGTGTTGTAAAAAAAAGAATTAAGACCTTTTTTAAATGATTTATATATTTTTTTTAGATGGTTTTTCATTTCTTATGTAAATTCCATATTAAAATTTCCTTATTAGATTGGCATCCTGTACGATGAACCCGTAAAAAAGCAACTCTTGTTAGAGTTGTTTTTTATTTGAAAAACAACTTTTGAAAAACAACTTAATAGCAGTGTGGGACGGTTATTTTAAATAACTAAGTGCTTCCATAAGAACATGAGTTTATGCTCATTCCCACAAGAAGCCGTCCGAGGCAAGTACTGAAATAGTGTATGAGAAAAAAGGCAAATCGGGGCTGGTTAATAACTAAGCCATAGTCGTGATAAGTCCAAGGCTAATATCGAACGACAATAAATATTGAGATAGTGACTTAAATAATTGAATTTGTGAAATGCGTGGTTGGTTGGAGTTTAAAAAAAGATAGCATTCGGTCCTTCATATGGATGCAAGTAAATTTAATTTCAAAAACTGAGCGTTGCATCCCTGAAAAGGGAACGGAAGAAGGAAGACAATATATGTCTGGTGGAAAACAAATAAAAATAGTTGTATATTTACAAAATACAAAATATAGAACAATTAACATACCGCCACCGCTCACCTCCAGTGAAGCGGATGGCGTAGTAAATAAATAGATAAATACTTATATAACTAATTCTCGCTTCGGCACTTTCACTTGGGAGTGAGTGCCAGCGAGTTAAAACTAGGAGGAATTATAATGACAGAATATAAAAGTAAATATATTAATGAAAATTGTCTTAAAAAAATATTGAGGATATTGCTTTAAATGTAATCAAGAAAATAAATTAAATGAATTAATGCGTAAAAGTTACCTGGTTTCACAAGATGAAATTACTGATGAACATTGAGCATTAGGAAAACAAAATTAGGGGGAATTAAATTATGGAAAAAAGATACTTATTAGTAATGAAATTTGAAAATGAAGTTCTAACTAAATCGTTTTATACATTAAAAGAAGCAAAACTTAATGCTAGTGTTGAAAATGAAAATGAATTATTAACAACCATTATTGATTTGGAAAACGAAAATATTAAATGACAAGGATGTGAATAATATGTGAAAAGATGAAAATGGAAATACTTATACCGAAGAAGATTTATTTAATGAAGCATTAGAAGAATGTTATTCAGAAGAGAGTGCTTATGACTATATTGAAAAATTAATTATGGAAAAGAATTTGGAGGAAATTTAAAATGAATAATAATGATAATATTGTAAAAGATATAGTTCAAAATGTTAATTTCCCATTTTTAATTAAAAGTAATGATTTTAAAGAATTAAATTTAAAAGCATTAAATATTAAAAAATGAATTGATGAAAATTGGCAAGAATTAGCAGAATTTATTTATCGTCATCGTAATTATTATAATACTACTGGTTATCCAAGATGTACATTTAAAAGATATTCCTAGTCTTGTAAGTAAAATTGATATTGTTTTTAAAAAACCATTAGAATTAATTAAAGTATTTAAAGATGATTTAAATCGAATTCGTACTAATATTATTCATTTTGAAAAATATATTGAAAATCATAAAATTGAAATTAAAAATAATATTAATCAAGTACTAATTAAAAAACAAAATGAATTATTTAAATAACAAGAATTAAAAAAACAAGAATTACTTGAAAAAGCAAATAGTTTAACACCAGATATGGGTCTTGATATAGACCAAATTCAAGATGAGCAAGTTCGTGTAATGGAACAAATTGAGCAAATTGATAAATCATTAGAACCAATACAATTAAAAAAAGTTGGTATTAATTTAATTAAAGAAAAATTATTAATAAAAGATATTGAAGTATTAGGGATTGATGATGATTTTTTAGAAAATGCTAATCAATATGAACAATTAATTATGTAAAATGAAGTTCAACAAATCTTTATTAATTAAATAATGTATAATGTACGATGAAGCGGCAAAAAAGCAACTCTTGTTAAAGGGTTGTTTTTTTATTTGAAATAAAACAACTCCTAAAAGGAGGTAATGATAATTAAACAACAAAAAATATGTGATGTTAATGATTGTTATAAATTATCATCATTCATCACCGAAGAATTTGTATCAAATAAAGTTTTATGAACTTGTGAAAAACATAGAAATTTATTGAATAAGGTAAAAGATAAAACACAACAACAATTTTATCAAAAACTAGAAAATTCAAAAATTATCTTTGATTATGAAACTGGTTCATTAAAAATTTGATTTTATAAAACAACTTAATGCAGAGTGGGACGGTTATTTTAAATAACTAAGTGCTTCCATAAGAACATGAGTATTAACTCATTCCCACAGCCGTCCGAGGCAAGTACTGAAATAGTGTATGAGGAAAGAGGTAAATCGGCGTTGGTTATTATTTTTAATAACTTGCGATAGTGGTGATGTGTCCAAGGCTAACATCAAACCACAATAAAAATAGAGATGGTGACACAAACAATTAAATTTGCGATTAGCATTAGGTCCTTCAAATTGATGCGAGTAAATTTAATTTCAAAAACTGAGCGTTGCCTCCTTGAAAAAGGAACGGAGAAGGAAGACATATATATGTCTGGCGTCTAATTTAAAAATATAGTTGCAGATTTTTAATAGATGCTAAAACAAACATAACACCGCCACCGCTTACCCCAGTAAAGCGGATGGCGTAGTAAATAAATAGATAAATACTTATATAACTAATTATCGCTTCGGCACTTTCACTTGGGAGTGAGTGCCAGCGAGTTAAAGATAGGAGAAAAAATGATGGAATATAAAAGTAAATATATTAATAAAACTTGAGATGAAATAACAACATCTTTTGATTGAGTTAATTGTCAACCTATTGATTGTCGTATTTTACATCATAAAAAACATTATGATTTTCAATGTTTAGAATGAGCAAAAATGTACTTAAATTTATTTAAAGATAAATGAGGTGTTATTGCGTCTTATATGGAACATTACAAAATTAACGATATTTTAGATTTAGCATCAGATGGATGAAAAATATTACAATTTGAGAAAAAAATAAAAGGAATAATTTAGGAGGTAAAGATGAAAAAGAAATATTGTCTTAAAAAAAGATATTGAGGTTATTGCTTTAAATGTGATAAACAAAATAAATATATCCCTACCCACAATGAAATTACTGATGAACATTGAGCATTAAATAAAAAGAATTAGGAGGAATTAAATATGAGTATATGAACATTAATAATAATCATAATAAATATTATTTCATGCTTAGTGTCATTACCTTTTACAATATATGGAATAATCCAAGTCATTAAAACTAAAAAAATAATTAAAAAGATTAAAAGTAGGAAGGAATAAAATTATGGAAAAAAGATACTTATTAGTAATGAAATTTGAAAATGAAGTTCTAACTAAATCGTTTTATACATTAAAAGAAGCAAAACTTACTGCTAGTGTTGAAAATGAAAATGAATGATTAACAACCATTATTGATTTAGAAAACGAAAATATTAAATGACAAGGAGATAAATAATATGAAAGAAATTAGAAATTTACAATTATCAGAATTTCAAAAAGAAATTATTAATAAATTAGATGATGAGTACTGCTATAAAATTTCATCACAAGAACAAAATAAAGATACCGCTATTAATATTATTGATAATGATGGTAATTTCTTGTTAGAAATATCAAGTAGCGACGACTATGTATCAATAAATGAATTAATAAAAAATAGGGAAAAAAGCATTGAAAATCTTAATGGATATCTTAAAAAAAGTTTAAATATGTGTAAACCATATACTGAAAGCATTGAAAATCATAAAAAAACTATTAAATTATTAGAACTTATATTAAAGGAGAATAAATAATATGTGAAAAGATGAAGATGGCAAAGTTTACACAAAAGAAGATTTATTTAATGAAGCATTAGAAGAATGTCATTCAGAAGAAAGTGCTTATGACTATATTGATACTTTAATTGCAGAAAAGAATTTGGAGGAATTATAAAATGAAAACATTACAAGATTTAATTAAAGATTTAACAGGAATTGATGTTGAACAAAATCAAATCAGTAAATATTTAGAAAGTAAAACATTAGATTTACGAGGTGCTGATTTATTAGAAGCTGATTTACAATGTGCTGATTTATGTTGGGCTGATTTACGAGATGCTGTTTTAATAGAAGCTGATTTATATCGTGCTGATTTATCTGGCGCTAGTTTACGAGGTGCTGATTTACAAGGTGCTAATTTAAGAGGTGTTAGAATTACAAAAAAACAATTAGACCAATTAACTGTTATTAAGGAGGATGAATAATGGCAAAATATTGTAAAAAATGTCAATGCCCTGTTAATCAAATTAACTCTGATTATTGTTTATTTTGTGATAATGATGTACTTAAAGAAGAACTTACAGAATTAAAACAACAAATATTATATAAAGAAGATTTTCAAAAAGTAACTTGTTTATGAGAACATAGTTCAATTTGCTGCGATAATGGAATAACATTTTATCTTAAAGATAATTCTAAATATGACAAATTACCTAGTAAGGAGGATGAATAATGAATAAATTTATTGGAATTGGAAGAACAACAAAAGATATTGAAATTAAGAAAACTCAAAATGGGAAAGAATATGCTATGTTTCAATTAGCAGTAGCAAGACCACATTCAACCCAAAAAGAAACTGATTTTATTCCTTGTCAAGTTTGAAATAAACAAGCAAATTTATTACAACAATATTGTCAAAAAGGTAGTCAAATTGCAATTACAGGTATTTTACAATCTTATAAAGATAAAGATAATAAAATACAATGAATGGTAAGAGTTTATAGTTGTGAATTTTTACAAACTAATAATAATTTAAAAAAAGATACTTTATCTGAAAAACCACAAGAAAAAATAGAATTTAATTCATCTGATACAAAAGAATTATTTAATAATGATAATCAAAATATTGGTAATGATGAAGCAATTTTATGAGATTAGATTTAAAACCTTTATATATTTATAATGATGAATTACATAAGTATAGCATTTTAATTCCTAGTGTTAGTCAAATTGTTAATATTTTATTACCAAAAGACTATTCGCAAATTGATGATAATATTTTAAAATTAGCACAAAATCGTGGAATATGTATACATAATATGATTGATGTTTGAATAAAAAATAATTTTGATGATGAATTAATTGAATTTATTGATTGTGAAATAAAATCACATCGTGAATTATTTAAAAATTTTATAAAACTATATCAAGAAACTTTTAAAGATATTAAATTTAGACATTATGAAACTGAAAAAACACTTTATAGTCCTTTAATGTGTGGTACAACTGATTTTATTGGTATAACAACAGATAATGAATATATAATGTGTGATTGAAAAATTACAAGTTCTAATGAAAAAGCGGATATTGAACGCTATATTTGACAATTAAAACTTTATTATTTATTAGAAAAAAACTTTTGTATAGATAATAAAAAAATATTAATGATAATTATAAATCCAAAATTAAAAATAGTAATTAAAGAAAAAGTTAATATTACTAAACAAGATTTAGAACAAATTAAAGAAGCCATTTTAATATGACAAGAAAGAGAGGAGTGAGAAAATGCCACAAGAAACTAAAACAAAAACCTTAATTGAAAGTATTGGAGAAATTCAATCTGATATAAATCTTTTTGTTGGTAAAAATGCCAGAAATGACCATAATAATTATAATTATTTTACAGAAAGTGACCTCTATCAAACCTTAAAACCACAATTACGTAAACAAGGTATAACTTATACTATTCAAGCAGTTGGAGAACCAAGTTTTACAGAAACACAAAGTAGTAAAGGTGGAAAATTAATAAATTATTATTCAAAAGGATTATTAACACTTTATAAAGGTAGTGAAAAAATAGAATTAGGAATTATTTTATCAGCACAAAATTCAGATATTGCAAAAGCAATTGGTAGTGCTTTAACTTATGGAGCTCGTTATTGATTATGTAAAACTTTTGGTATAGCAACAGATGAATTAGATCCTGATAGTACTGAAATAAGTAAAGAAAATAGTAATCAAGTTATTAAAGAAAATAATAATCCAAATTCAATGAGTTTAGAACATTTTAATAATATTAAAAATTTTATTACAAATACAAAAATAGATATAAATATTAAAGAAGAAGCAAAAAAATTTATTAAAGAAACTACAAGTGCAACAAAATTAGAACCAGTTATTATTAAAAAACAAAGTGAAGATTTTTATTATCAATTTAAAGAAAGGTTTTTAAAATAATGATAAAAATAGGTATTGACCCATCAGGTACTGGTACTACTGGTATTGTTATTTATGAAGATAATAAATTAGTTAAACAGCATGAATTTAAAAATAAAGATTGAAAAGAACATTTTGAGTTTATAGATGGATTTATACTTGAATATTTATATTCAGATTATTATGTAAAAAATAAAGGTAAAATTTTATCAGACATACGAAATATTGAAGATTGCTTATATACAAATGCTAATGGTTCAAAAGACCGTGATGATTTATTAAGATTACTGGGTGCGATTGAAAATACTTTATTTACTTTTAATTTTATATCACCAAAATATACTAAATCAGTTGTTAAAAATATGGAAAATTTAAGTAAATATAATAATAGTTGTTTATGAAAATATGATAAAGATCCTAATTTAACTTATCAATATGGTAAAGGTTGATTTTATAATAATGAAAAAATAAGTAATCATCTCCGCGATGCAATTATAATTGCTAATTATGAGAGGTAATATTATGAAGAAAACATATAATAAAAAACGAAAAGAAAAATATAATCAAAGAAGAAAAATATATTATTCTAGTATGGTTCGTAAAACTGTTAATCTTTACTTAAATACCGAACAAGAAAAAATATGAAATAATTTACCACAAAACTATACTTTTTCAGAAAAAGTAGAATATTTTATTAATTATTATATTGTAAATAACAAATAAAAAATAACCTTAATTGGTTATTTTTTTAATTTAAGTCCTGCGACTTTATGTGCTTTATGAGTAATGTCTCGTTTTGTTGCTTTATGTTGTAAAGTAGCTTCAATTAATTCTTCATTATCATATTTTTCTAAATCAGAAATTGCTAATTTTAAATCATTAATATCTTCTTCAACACGAGCAATATTTTGAGTACCAACACCACCAAAATGATTTTTAATATCATTCATAACTAACACAATATTTTCAAATGCATCTTCAATTTTATTAAAGATTTTTTCTTCAGCATTTTCTCTAAAATCATCTGTAATGCGTTCTGCTTTTACTGAGATTGCTTTATTTTTAATTAATTTACTAATATAACCAATTAATAAACTAGCAACAACCCCACCTACAACAGAAGCAACAATTACAATAATTCCAATTGTTGATGTAAGCATAAATTGCCACCTTTCTATTTTATAATCTATATATTTTGCCGTACGTACAATTTAATTATAACAAATCTTATTCTTTTATTCATCTTTTTTTAAGACAATATTGATTTCAACTTTTAACTTGTTCTATTGTTTTTTTACAATTATGACAAATATTAACATTATGTTTTTTAAGATATTTACGAAATATTAATCAACCAAATAATATTAAATATAAGATATAACTTGGTATTTTATAAACTTGCTCTAAACATTTACCAATCGGTAATTTAATTGCTGGTATTTTAGGTATTTTTGTTGTTAATCAAGCAGTACCATGTAATATTGGATAAGATATAATAATCCCAGTATATCCAAAAAAACCACCATCAGTTATATTGTGTTGACCAAACATAAACTCTTTAATTGGTTCTAATGTTGGTATTCAATTAAAATGTAAACTAGTAAAAAATAATCCATATAAACTTAAAAATGGAGTATGATATAAAATTGACAGTGCATTATATCGCATAATATATGCTTTTTTAATATGAAATGGATATTTATCATATTTTAAAAACTTACGATTTTTTCATGCTTTAAAACTTTGACTTGGATTTCTTTGTTCAAAACCTAATCTTTGTCAATAAGTACCATTTTCATTTTTAATAATAATATTTTCTTTATCTATCATATTTACACCTCTTGTCGAAAAATACGAACACTATTAATTGGTATATTAGAACCCTCTGAACCATTAGTTAAATAAATCCGACCACTAGCACTATATAAAGCAATACTATAAGGGGTTTTATCGAAATCATCAATAAAACAAGTTGCTTGATGTTTAGATAAAGTTTTATTTTCTTTTGTTTCTGTAAAATAAGGTGGTTCAAGTCATAACATACCTTCAGCACCTTTACGATTAGTTGGTGATAATCAAACTTGATAACGATATTCTTCTGAAAATTCAGGAATATCAATATACTTAGCACTATCAGGTGTATAAGATATACTTACTTTTTCTCATTTTATTTTTTTACCTATATCAAATATTCATTTTATTACTTGTTCAAAAGTATCTTTAAAACTTTGATTTAAAGATAATTTATTATTTTTAACACCAAATTCATCTGATAATAATAATTCTAAACTACTATCATCTTTTTGATGTAATGGGGCATTAACTGTTATTGAACTACCACTTTGTGCTTTTTTAACAATATATTTTCCATCTTCTTTATCAATATAATCTTTATTTAAATCACTATCTTTAATAACATCAGATGGTATATCACCACCTTGTTTTGCTTTTCATACATTATTTTCATAATAAATCGTATCATTATCAAAAGGCACTGATAATTCATTATTAGAATTATATATAATACTTTTATTATCCAGTTTAACGGAAATATTATTAACTTTTAAATCTAATTTTTTAGGAACAGAATCAATTTTATTTATAAAATTAATTAAAATTGAATTATCACTTGAAGTAATATTATTGTTGGAAATATAATTATTTTTTACTCAATCATAACTAGCATATCCACTTCCTTCATCAAATTCATATCTTCAATCATTACCAAATCAAGAATTATCTTTTTCTTTTAAATTAGCAAATCGAATATTTTCATATAAACCAGCATTAATTAATATTTTTTGTACTTCATCAGGTACAAATTGCATATCTTGTGGTACATCAATATTGTATGATTGACTACCTTGTGAAAAAGTTGTTGCTTGTAAAAGATATTCAGTTCCTTTTGATAATCAATGTAAAGTATAAATAGCAGTTGCTCATTTAACAGCAATTTGTTGTTCTTCTGTTAAATTATTAATATTATCGGCATATCCAATATAACCACCAGTCCAATCATTAATTTTAACTGAACTTAAATTAATTGCTTTTTTAATTCATTCATCACTATAAGTTTGTTTATTATCTTCAAAATCATTTGTTCAAAAACCAGATTCTTTTAATTCTTGAATTGATATATACATTCACTTATTAACAATATCTTTTAATTGTATTGCCATTATGTAGCCCTCCTTACATATTTAATATTTTTTTGTATTTTTTTACCTTCAATTTTAATATTTCTTAATACTTTTTGTGTTTTTTTAGTAAAATTAACAAATTGTATTGGTTTATTTATTTTAGAAAATTGTGATAAATATTCTCTTCTTTTTTTTCTAAATTGTTGTGCTTGATTTTGTTTTCACTTATAAGTACCAATTTGATTAACAGTTCTTCGTTTATCATGACCAATATTACGATAAAAACCTTGTTCAAGTTTTCTAATGTATTTTCTTAAATCATTAATATCTTTTGCATTTATAAAGTTTTTTGATATTTTGCCATAATAAATACCTTTATTTTTTAAACCTTCTTTAACATGTTTACGAATCATACTTGGTAATCATACTCTTAATCAAATTCTTCAAAATAAAGTCCCAGCATTAGCATTAGCATTTTTTATTGCTAATCAAACATCAGCCGGCATTGAAGGATAAGTATAAGGTCCATATACTTTTACCTTTGGTTGAAATAAAAACGTAGCATTACCCGTATTAGTAATTTTATTTGTCATTTCAAACTTACCATATTTAATTCAACTAGATTGAATATTAACTCATTCTTTTGAATCTTGATATTGCTCATTAAATAAATTTTTCCCTTGTTCTAAACTTCTTTTTTCTATTTTATCTAATAAAGAATTAATTTCTTGTTTTGTTGCCTTTTTTAAATATTGTAAAACGTTCCTTGGGTCTGTTCAATTATATAATTTTTTAAATTGAGAAGTTTCTTTTTTAATAATGCCATACTTTTTTAAACCATCTTTTAATAATTCACCAATTTTAGTATCTTGTAAAGCAGCAGTTAATAATCTAATTAATTTTAACATTAAACAATAAAAGGTAGTTTCCTACCTACCTCCTAGTCAATTTTTGTTGGTTTTTTAGATGAAATAGAACCACTATTTGAACCATTATCAACTGTTAAAGTTAATTCCATTTGTTCTTTAATTGATTTATTTACTTTTTGCAAACTCCATTCTTGATTTGAATTATTAATTGATTTTATTTGATTATTTCCAAATAAAGTTGGTTTAATTGTATTTGCCATAATTTTCACTCCTTTTTATTTTTTAGTAGCAGCAGGAACTGTAATTTCCATTCCTGTTGTTTCACCAGTTAATCAATTTGTACCAATTAAACTATATGGTACCGAAACATTATTGCTAAAATTACCCTCATCTCTATCATTAAATATTGAATGATCATAATCTAAAATATTAACAATATAATCTGAAGTTGTTAAACCAGCATTAAGTTTTTGAATTGCTTTAATAAAACCAGTATTCATTTCAGTAATTACATCTGCTTTTTTAGTTAAATCAGGAACATCACTATATCAAGGTGTTTTTAAAGTTCCAATATTATCTTTATTAAATTGTTTAATACTTATTTGATTTACTTTTTGTACTTTATAATACTGAACTTGTGATACACCAGTTGCATTATTTTTACCAGCAATATAAATATCAACATAAATATCTGTTGTAGTAATATCATAACTTGATGGTTCACCTTGATAATATAACGGTCATCAATCATAATCATCTGCTGTTAAACTTGCATCAACCGCTTTAACTGCTTTTAAAACTTTATCATTTAAAAGCGGTCTTAAATCTTCACTTGATACTTTTTGAGGTACAATAATTCCTTTAATTATTTCATCATTTGTTAAACTATCAACATTTTTAATTTTATCGTGAATATCTACGGCACTACTTACTTTGAATAAATTAAAGAAACTGTTCCACTATATTTATTTGGATTTCCAGTTGCTAATGTGCCAGTAGATGTAATATTAGAGAATGTTGCATCTCCAGTTTGATAATTAGTATTTTTTGTCTTAATAGCAGTTTCTAATTCTGCTGTTGTTGGTGTATCACCAACCATTGTAATTTGACCTAAATTAGGTGTTGTAATAACTGTTGATAAAGCAGGTAGTGTTGGCGGTACTAAATTTATTCAAGGTGCTAACTCAAATGTATAACCTTTTTTATTTTGAGCATTAGTAATATCATTATTTGTTGGAGTTCCAGTTACAAATAATCAATGCATTTGTCGCATAAATGTTGGTAATGAAAAAATTCCACGCCCCATATAACGAAGATTACCTGTATTTTGATTAATTACTTGTTGAATACTTTTTCAACCTTGTGGCATAGCACAATCTTCTTTATGTCCAATAAATCCTCATGCTCCAACTGTTTGTGAAAAGTTTAAATTAAAATCTAAGTCTTTATTAATTCCAGTTTCTTTACCTTTATTAAATTGGCGACCTAAATATCAACTTTCAAATACATCAACACCAACAATCATTTTTCTTCATAATTGACCAGTTGCTAATGTATCTGCTGCAATTTGGTCTAAGATTTTAGTATATGCTTTTTGTAAATTGAGCAAATGCTGGCATAGCTACATGTACTACTAAATCATCTTTTGAAGTACCAAACATTAATGCATTTATTTTTTGTACTAAATTAATAGCAATATCATTAATTTTATAAAATGTTTGTTGTGCTGAATCTGCATCTGTTGGAATTGGTAATATAATATATTGACCAGTTGCAATACAACTATCAATAACTCCTTGTAAATAAATTGCATTCATATTTGAATATCAATTACGAGTAATAGTACGCATTCATTCTCCAATTGTATTAGTTTCTTACTTCAACAGGTGATTCCATAAAACGAACAGTATCAAATGAAGGAACATCATACTTAAAAGTTAGCATTTGATCCATCATAACGACTGCTCTTCGTACTCCTACTGATTGTTGTTCAGCACCATCAGATGTATCATAATCATTTCCTCAAACCATTCTTTCAGGAAATACATATTGCCCTTGTTCAAAAGGACCTGCCATTGAAATTTGTTTAGCAGACATCATCATCATTTCTGTTGCGTCAATATATTGACTATCTGCTTCTAAAATTTTTTTAATTTGTAAAACTGCAACATCACCAATTGCTTTTTCTGTTGGACTATTTCCACCAATTTGAAAAAGAGTAGGTAATGCAATACTTGATTTTCACCTATTTTTGCCATAGGTTAATCCTCCTTATTGTCATTGTAAATTTTTAGCAATTTCAATAATATCTTCATCAGTTTTAGCACCATTTTTTTTAATTTCTTCTAAACGATTAGATTTAATTTCTTCTTGTCTTTTTAACATTTGGTCAATAACTGATCCACCATCAACAGTGCCATCAACTTGATTTAGATTATATTCTTCTGCTATTTTATTTATTCTTTCTTGTTTAGATAAAATCATTATATTTTTCATTATCAATTAATGAACTAATAATTTTTTATCTTTATCTGTAAAATTTTGTAAATATAATTCATTTTCTAATAAATTACTTTTATTTTTTAATTCTTGTAATTGAGCATTAACAGTTTCTCAATCTGTTTTTTCAACTACATCTTCACGATTTTTAATTGATTCACGAATTTGTTTTGCTTGAGCATCTAATAATTCATTAACTGCTTGTGCTTTTTCATCATCAATATTTAAAATCTCTTTAATTTTTTCTACATTTGCCATTATTTTGCACTCCTTATTTAAGTGTTGGATTAACACTTTTAACAAATTATAGTTAAGACTCTTTTTATGGAAAAAGATTAAACCATTAACTTTATTTTACACTATTATTTTACCAATACAATACTTTTTATATATATAAATACTAAACAAATAACATAAAAGTGTTATAATAAAATTGAAATGCTGTAAAATACGACATTTTTAGTATTTCCATATGGAACAGTACTCAAATTGGACAAGAGGACATCCTGCTAAGATGTTAGGTCGGGTAACCGATGTGAGAGTTCAAATCTCTCCTGTTCCGCCATTTAACTAGAGTTTTTTTACTTAATTTCATAATTCTCCATAAATATAAATCTAAACTTAATATATTTTATTGCTAATATACCCCTTAAAACACGTAATAAAGGTATTTACAAACAAATATATTTATATATAAATATTTAGACTTATTAAATAATCATGAAATTAAAATATATTCTTGCAATTTCCAAAAATTATTTATAATGATGATATACAAGATTATCGTTGTTGTCGGTCAGAGTCTAGTCGGTAAATACTTCTAGAAACAAAATTGCTGGTGTGTTCTTAGAGAGCAGGCAAGCTGCCCGACAAAAAAGAGATATTAAATCTCTTTTTTAATTCTTTTTAACAATCATAGTATTAAGCATATCTTTATATTCCTTTATCTTGCTTTTCATATATACCATTGTTTCTTTAAGTTTTAGTTGAAATTCTTTAAAATGATTAATACACAACTGCACAGGTCAATCACCCTGCATTTGTCTAACTAAATTATCATTTTCATCTTTTTTAAATTTTGCTAATACTTATCTTTACAATCAGGCATCTCACAATCTAACGATTTTTTTAATAACTGCCATCTTATTCACCCTTAACTTTTACATTACCATTATCATCAATAACTAAATTAGGTAATTTTTGTTCTTCACCATTTCAGCAATAAACTGATTTAAAAAAGTTCCATCATCTTCAATTCAAGTCGCATGTTCTCTTGTTTTATTTGCAGCTAAATCAAATTCATTTCTATATAAAAATGCGCCACTATATGACTTGTCAATTTTAGTATAACTAATAATACCATTTATTGTATTATTTTCAGTATAACCTATATTTTTATATTTTTTAATTGTTCAATTATCGTTTTTTGCACCTTTTCATACAATTATATAATATTTATAATCTCCCTGAGAATTAAATGGTTTTTCTTGTGCTGCTATTCATTCTAAATTATCTTTAATTTCTTGGTTAGTAGTATCTATTTTATTCTTTTCTTTTAGTTCTTTTAATTCTTCGGGTGTGTATTCTTGTGTTTTATTACAAGCAACTAAACTTGTTGTACTTGTTCCAATTAAAGTGATTGTACCTAAAAAGACTTAATATCTTTTTCATTATTATAATTCCTTTCATTAAATCCTTTTACAATCACAATTATATATATATATATATATATATTCAAGTATCAAAACCTAACTTTTGGGAATAACTGTAATACTAATAGGGTTAATACTTTTATTTCTAATACCTAAAACAAGGTGATTATTAATATCTATTGTTAAATCTTTATCATTACCAAAATAAGGTCAATATCCAGCACCACCTAAAAATATTAATTCTGGTTTCAATTTTTTTTTGAAAATCTAATTTTTAATTTCATATCATTTGTATAATATGCTTGTAAATATATTTCTTTAACTTTATTATCAGAAATATCAGAAATTTTCAATAAAAACTGAAAAACACCACTATTTTTTTCAGTCCAATAAATACTTTTATAATCTTCACTTGGTGTATTAGTAGTTTCACCAGTAAATAATGTTTTTCATCTTATTTTCTTTTTATATTAGCAAGGTCATAAATTAAACTACCATTAAAATTAACATTGTCAAGTTGTGATAAACCTTCTTTTTTTAAAGTTACGTTAGATAATAAACCTAAATTATTGCTGCAACTATTTTTCCCAGCTAATAAATTAACATTTCTATTAGAAATAAAATATTTTATATCTGGTTCAAATACACAAACATATAAATTATTAAGATTATTAAATTGAATTGATGAATAAGCATTTAAAAATTGTTCTAAAGTAGTAATTGTTGGGTTAATTTGTTTTTAAATCAACTTCTAATTCATAATAAGAAGTATATAAATTATCTAAAAATAATTACCACGATTAATACAGTGTGAATTTACAGTAATATTAGTTTTTAATGGATAATTTCTATTAGCATCTAATATATTTACAGTATATGGTTTATATGTAAATGGGTCTGGTGGCAATACTGCTTGAAGGGTAAAAAAAATGTTGTTTCTTCTAATAAATCATAATCTAATGCACTTGTTTTAATAACACTATTTCATGCTTGTACATTCCCATTTGGTTTAATAAATTTTGCCATTGTTTTGTCATTCACCTTGAAAATTTTGAAATGCAGTAATATTATCATTTAAAGTAAATGGATTTTCCTGAATATGTTGTAATTTTAAAAATTAGTTTTAACCAATAGTTTGTAAATTAATTAAATCAATTACATAACTTTCTAATGTTCCATCAGTAGTTGGATTAAAATCTAATTTATTATCTAAATTAGTTAATGGTGTATCTTTATCTAATGCTTGAAAATCTTGTGATAATATTACAATTTCATCAGTACCACCATTAACATTAATTCTATTTTGTCCTAAATCAATAGTAGAATAAACTTTTGTACCTAAATCTTGACCAGTTGCAGAATAATAATGTGTTTTGATTTTATCAGTTAATTTAAGCATACAACCAAATGTTAATGAATTACTTCCAATTAAACACCAACTTGGTCTTCTGTTTCATTACGAACATATCATAAGGAATATTACCTTTTCCAGCACTATTATCTTTTCATAAACTATTTTGAATAATTTCATAACTTAAATAATCAATAAAAGCATTTAATTGTGCTATTTTTGGTATTAATTGCGTATTTTTTTTGACTCATTAATTTAACTGGTAAACCTAAATCAAAAAATGAAATTATTTTACCAACAATAGGTAAATTATTAAGACTAAATTTAGTAAATTCATTAACATCTCAAGGTAATAATGAAATTGATGAATGTGTATAACGATTAGCATTTAATATATCATGAAATGATGAAGATTTTAATTGTGAATAATCAAATGATGCAACACCAAAAGAGACTTTTTTATATTCTGGGTCTTGATAAATAAATTTACGAATTTGTTTCGTATCATAAGCACCTTTTAGGTTTAAATTGTAATCCACTATCTCAAAAAGGTGTTTTATTAGGATTTGTTGCTCTAGTAGCAATTAAATCACTTCCTAATACACCTTCAGCATTTTTCTTTGCTAATGGATCTGCTAATGCATTAAAAATATTAGTTCATTCTCCATAAGTAGTTTGATTAGATGGTTTTAATCCTTGTAAATTATATAAAACATTAGCAGGATTAGAATTAGTTAATAAAGTATTGGCATTCCACTTAATTCATCTGAAAAATAATAAATCTCGTGGTTGATATACTCTTTTATTAATTTGTCCTGATTTAATAGGGCGACCAATAACAGTTAAAGAACTAAAAGCAGTTAAACCTAATACTTTTAAATCAATTCATTTTAACACCAACATCTTCGGCTAAAATGGGTCATAATCAACAATTCCATTAATAATTCTTGGGAAAAATAACCTTCACCAATAGCACCATGTTGTATTTTTTGTCATATTGCCATACCTGATTTAGATAAATGGTCATTAACACTACTAAATGTAATTTCTTGAAATAAAAACTTTTTATTATCAAAAGGATCATAGTAATCTGTAATATTAGAAATATATAATCATTGAATAGATTGATTATATTCATAAGTATTAATAGTTTCTCCACCAATATTTTCATTATTTTTATTTAAAACAACATAAAGGTTTATTCATCATTTTGACCAAATTGTTTATCTGTTGATAATAAAGTATATTGTCTTTGAGTTGAAATACCTTGAAAAATAGGGTCAGGCGTTCCTTGCGATGAAAAATATGCACCACTTGTACTATTTTGTAAATATGCTTCATACATATCACCACGATTAGTAGGATAATGCATTGGATTAATAATTTTAGTATAAAAATTATCAGCATCTTTAAAGTTTTTTTCTTCTGTTCCTTTATTAACTTGTTTTAATTTAAAAGCATTTTTTCATTGAGCAATAATAGTAGCATTACCAGTAATTGCTAAAGTAAAATCTGAATAATCTTGCGGAATACTATTAATTGGTTTATATCCACTTGTAGTTAATGGAATAACCCATTAGTAATTACAAAAGGAAAAAATAAATCATTTATCTAATTCTTGGATTTTACGCTTAATAACTTTACTATCAGTAGATGCCATTCTCATTGCAGTATATAATACTTGATTATTAATTTGTATTAATTCTTTACTATTATTTTTGTTTAAATTCATCTTTTATACCACCTGTATTATCATTTTCTAAATCAAATTTAGAATTAGTTTCTAATTGTGCTTTATCAATTTTTTCAACTTCTTTTATTGCAAATGTCATAGGAATACTATCAACAATATGAATATATTTTGCACGAGACATAGTACCATTTTCTATTCTTGTATTATTTACATCAACTAAACGCATTTGGTCAATAATTCCTGCTGGTTTAAATTTTAATGAATAGGGGCGTTCAATTTTATCTCAATTACTATTTTCAGCAATTCAATATTTATGAAATATTCATCAACAATCAAATAAACGATATAAATAATCTAATAAAAAATCTTGTCATACTGCTTGTGATTCAATATCTTCTGCTTGCATAATTAATGTTTGATTTTGATTAGTATAAGTTCCTTGTTCATCTGCTTGTCAACTTAAACCAATACCACGAAAAACATTTTTTAAAAATATGATCAGTATCTAAATTATAATCATTTGAGTTATATTGTCCTTGAGTATAATTAACAGTTGATCCACCACCTTTTTCATCATAGTTATTTAATACATTTTGAATAACAAAATCACTTTCATAATCATTTCAAGATTTTTTATTCTTTTTTACATTATCTATTTCTTCACTTGTTGCTTGAATATAACCTCTTGCTCGTGAAAATCTTCTTGTTTTCTTTTTAATAAATAAATTATCTTGTAAATCTTCAATTAATCACATAGTAGGGTAAATATCGGGATAAGCATTTAACATTGTACTTGATGCTTGACCTTGTTGATTAGCACGAATAAAATTAGGAATTTGAATTAATGGAAAACGACCTAATTTATTAATATAGTTCTTTTTTTCAATTCTTAAACTTTTATCTATTTTTCCAGTAGTTTGCACCTGCTTGAGTATTTTCAATCATTAGGATATGAATCAATTTGAATATATTTATCATTAATAACAACATGAAAGATATAACCAGTATCATCTTGATTTGGTAATATTCAAATATCTGCTGCTTGCTCTTCTTCATTAATTTTTGATACAAAATTAGTAAATAATGCTGTTCCTAACATAACATCTAAATCACCATCATGTGTTTCATATATAAACATAACAGCAACACCTAATAATGATTTAGTTCATGACATTTTAATTAATTTTTCATAAATTTTTCTTTTATGATATCAATTTTGTCAATGTATTAATGCTTGTTCATTTTCACTATCACAAAGTAAACCACGCCCAATTTCCATTCTTACTTTTCTTTGTGCAACAATTAAAGGCACATTTATTTTTCAATCACGATTATTAAATGATAATCAATTATTTTATATTATTATTTCATTTTTATTTACTCCTAATCTAGCAAGATGACAAATTAATATCTTACTGTCTTTTTCTACTTTATCTACTTTTAAAACTTTATAATCATTTTTATATTTATAAACAAAAATATTATTTTTAGGACATTCTTTTTATATTTTCCAATAATTTTATCCATATCAATTAAATATATATACATTTTAAATATACTCCCTTATTAATCTATTAGTTGATGATTGAACAATCTCTCTTATATATTCTGATAATGCATAATAATCAGCATCAAATTCATCATCATATAAATCAACTATTTCTTCTTTTCCACCATTAGGTTTTTTCTTTTCATTGAATCATTGGATATTCAGTATTACTTTCTTCTAAGTATTAAATCATGGGTCATTTTTATCACTAATCATTGCTGCAATAAATGAATTAACTCTATTAGTAACTGACCAGATACTTTTATCAACTTCTTCAAATCTTAATAATTTACCATATCTATATTTTATTTTTTCTTTATTAAGAACATCAATAAATGCTCTACCACCAGCACCATAATCAACATTAATAGTTAAACCACTTTCAATAAAAATAGTACTATTTTTTAAACTAGATAAATAAAATTGAATAATATCATTTGCTTGTTCAAATGTATCTTTATATTCCATTGTTGCATTAGAATGTGTATATTTACCTATTTTATGTACTTTTTTTAAAGTTGAATTATATACTCATAAACTAGCACTTGTTTTATGTCATTAGGACTATCTGCTTGGGCAAAATCAACACCACCTAATATTTTGTCAAAATTTCAAGTTAATTTAGTAAATTTAAGATATCTAGCAAAAACAGCACCTTGTACTTGCCCAGGTAATCCTCAACTTCATACTCTTGCTCTAACTGGGTCTAATTTTTCTGTTTCTAATTGGTCAAGAATTACATTATCATCTAAATAAGGATTAAGTCTTCAACTAGAATAATGTATTATTACTGTTTTAGTAAGTTTTTTTATTCTTTTCATAATAATTAATTTTAAATTTACCTATTTGATCAGGATATTTAGATAATAATATTTGTTCATTAAATAACATTATTTCATTACAATAATTTAATAATATAACGGTGTAATGATTCAGGATTAGATGAATTAATAATAAATTTTCTTTTAGCACCACGAATAGCATATTTTAATTCACTCATATCATCTTTTGTTAATTGGTCTGCTTCTTCTCTTCATTCAATAGCAAATTCATAATTATTTAAATCAGCAAATGCTTTTAATTTTTCTCTTTTAGTTTGTGAATGTAAACCTTTACAAATAATATAAGTACCATTATCTAATGTAAAAGAATTCTCAGATAAATTAACTTTATAATTAATATTCATATCATTAAGAGTATTTTGAATATTTTTTAAATACTCCATTTCTAATATCTTTATTCATTTTCATAACAGCAATAATAAATATTGGCTTACCAACCAATAATGATATAGCACAGCATTTGCCAACTACATTATCTTTTATCATAAAAGTTTTAGCACTATAACGACTTCCTATTTCATTATATTCATCAGCAGGATTATATATTTCTTTTCACGGTGGCATTAGGAACATGTTGTTGATAAAAATCATCTTGGAATTTCATCTAAATGTAAAAAATGTTTAAGCATCTTTAATCACCTCATTTATTTTAGGTAAATCAACATTATCAAAATTAATAACAATATTAGCATTATTTATATTTGTATCTTTAACATATTTCTCAACATATATTTTCTTCCCCCCGCCATATTTGTCATTTAATAAAGCCAATTCCAATTCTATTTCTAATTGATTTATTGTATTTTAATAAAATAAAGCGGTTTTTGTATCAACTTCATCTTGTCAATTATCAAATGGTAGTTTTAAATAGTATAAATATGCTCTTTTATTGCTTAATTTGGTGTCTTTTTTCTTCAAAATGCCTTAGTTTTACTTGAAATAGTCTTAAAAGTTACCATTTTTTACTCCTTTTTGCATATTAAAATTGCTATTATTTAAACAATATGGTTAAATAAAAGAGTATAAAACCTATCAAACTTATCAAGAACTAAAAACTTAGCAAAATGTATTAAAGAACTTAATATTATTTTATTATGTTTATTTTACAATTAAAAAAAGACTTTTTCAAGTCTTTTTTTGTAAAACAAGTATAGAGACAGATATTCGCAACTTGTTATAAATTAATTGTATAACTTTAAAAATAATTGTCAATAGTTTTTTAAAAATAGTGTATAAATAATTTTAAAAAGATTGGAGACAGAATATATGAAAGATTATACACATCTAAAATATGATGAACGAAATTTATTTAAGGATTTATTTTTATCTGATAGTTGTAAAAAGAAAAATGGTACGCTTAATTTATCTGAAATTGCAAGACAAACAAATCGCAGTGTGAATACTGTTAAAAGAGAAATTAAGCGATTTAAAAAATATAGAAGATTATATAGCAATAGAAGCACAAAAAGATTATTATAAAAAGCGTAAAAAATGTATTAAAAAACTACCTGAATTTACAGAAGAGCAATTAAATTTCATTCATCTGAGATTTAATGCTTATCATGATTCACCAGCAGAAATTATTCAGCGTTTTTTAATAAAGTTTGGGATTAAATTTCCCGTTTGTGTAAAAATTGTATAAATGAATTTATTTAGGTCTTTTGGGTTTGTTAAAGAAAAATTTATTAAATGGTGGTAGAAGAAATAGAACAAAAAAAGACCTGATAATCGTGGCAAATTAGATGAAAGATTTAAGTCAATTTGAGATATTGAAAATAAAGTTTCTAATGTTGGATGACTTGAAGCGGATACAGTTGTTGGAAAAGACCATAAATCTGCTGTTTTAGTTTTAGTAGAACAATCAAGTAAAAAATACTTTGCTATGAAATTAGAAAATCATACTGCTAATGAAGTTGTAGAAAAGTTTAAAGATATTGTTATAAGTAATAATTTAATTGGAAAAATTAAAGGAATAATAACAGATAGAGGTAAAGAATTTAGTAAATTTGAAGAGATGGAAAAGATTACTGGTTCTAATGTTTATTATTGTGACCCTGGTTCACCAAAACAAAAACCCTTAATTGAAAGAATTAACCGTGAATTTAGAAAACGCTTTCCTAAGGACACTGATTTTAATAATGTTAGTCAAAAACAAATTGATTGAGTAGTTAATGTTATAAATGATAAACTCCGACCGTGTTTAAATTGAATAAGTGCAAAAGAAATGTTTTTACAGAATATTAAGTAAATTTATTAATTAAAATTTAATAAATGCTTTTTTAGTGTGCTTAAATATGGTTAAATTAAGCTATATTTATAAAATATTTTATTTTTTTAAAAAAAGAGTTGCATTTGTTAAAAATGATGTTATTATCAAATTAACAAGAGACAGATTTTGCTACTTGAATTTACATAATACATAATGTATAATGTACGATGAAGCGGCAAAAAAGCAACTCTTGTTAAAGGGTTGTTTTTTTATTTGAAATAAAACAACTCCTAAAAGGAGGTAATGATAATTAAACAACAAAAATATGTGATGTTAATGATTGTTATAAATTATCATCATTCATCACCGAAGAATTTGTATCAAATAAAGTTTTATGAACTTGTGAAAAACATAGAAATTTATTGAATAAGGTAAAAGATAAAACACAACAACAATTTTATCAAAAACTAGAAAATTCAAAAATTATCTTTGATTATGAAACTGGTTCATTAAAAATTTGATTTTATAAAACAACTTAATGCAGAGTGGGACGGTTATTTTAAATAACTAAGTGCTTCCATAAGAACATGAGTATTAACTCATTCCCACAGCCGTCCGAGGCAAGTACTGAAATAGTGTATGAGGAAAGAGGTAAATCGGCGTTGGTTATTATTTTTAATAACTTGCGATAGTGGTGATGTGTCCAAGGCTAACATCAAACCACAATAAAAATAGAGATGGTGACACAAACAATTAAATTTGCGATTAGCATTAGGTCCTTCAAATTGATGCGAGTAAATTTAATTTCAAAAACTGAGCGTTGCCTCCTTGAAAAAGGAACGGAGAAGGAAGACATATATATGTCTGGCGTCTAATTTAAAAATATAGTTGCAGATTTTTAATAGATGCTAAAACAAAACATAACACCGCCACCGCTTACCCCAGTAAAGCGGATGGCGTAGTAAATAAATAGATAAATACTTATATAACTAATTATCGCTTCGGCACTTTCACTTGGGAGTGAGTGCCAGCGAGTTAAAGATAGGAGAAAAAATGATGGAATATAAAAGTAAATATATTAATAAAACTTGAGATGAAATAACAACATCTTTTGATTGAGTTAATTGTCAACCTATTGATTGTCGTTTTTACATCATAAAAAACATTATGATTTTCAATGTTTAGAATGAGCAAAAATGTACTTAAATTTATTTAAAGATAAATGAGGTGTTATTGCGTCTTATATGGAACATTACAAAATTAACGATATTTTAGATTTAGCATCAGATGGATGAAAAATATTACAATTTGAGAAAAAAATAAAAGGAATAATTTAGGAGGTAAAGATGAAAAAGAAATATTGTCTTAAAAAAAGATATTGAGGTTATTGCTTTAAATGTGATAAACAAAATAATATATCCCTACCCACAATGAAATTACTGATGAACATTGAGCATTAAATAAAAAGAATTAGGAGGAATTAAATATGAGTATATGAACATTAATAATAATCATAATAAATATTATTTCATGCTTAGTGTCATTACCTTTTACAATATATGGAATAATCCAAGTCATTAAAACTAAAAAAATAATTAAAAAGATTAAAAGTAGGAAGGAATAAAATTATGGAAAAAAGATACTTATTAGTAATGAAATTTGAAAATGAAGTTCTAACTAAATCGTTTTATACATTAAAAGAAGCAAAACTTACTGCTAGTGTTGAAAATGAAAATGAATGATTAACAACCATTATTGATTTAGAAAACGAAAATATTAAATGACAAGGAGATAAATAATATGAAAGAAATTAGAAATTTACAATTATCAGAATTTCAAAAAGAAATTATTAATAAATTAGATGATGAGTACTGCTATAAAATTTCATCACAAGAACAAAATAAAGATACCGCTATTAATATTATTGATAATGATGGTAATTTCTTGTTAGAAATATCAAGTAGCGACGACTATGTATCAATAAATGAATTAATAAAAAATAGGGAAAAAAGCATTGAAAATCTTAATGGATATCTTAAAAAAAGTTTAAATATGTGTAAACCATATACTGAAAGCATTGAAAATCATAAAAAAACTATTAAATTATTAGAACTTATATTAAAGGAGAATAAATAATATGTGAAAAGATGAAGATGGCAAAGTTTACACAAAAGAAGATTTATTTAATGAAGCATTAGAAGAATGTCATTCAGAAGAAAGTGCTTATGACTATATTGATACTTTAATTGCAGAAAAGAATTTGGAGGAATTATAAAATGAAAACATTACAAGATTTAATTAAAGATTTAACAGGAATTGATGTTGAACAAAATCAAATCAGTAAATATTTAGAAAGTAAAACATTAGATTTACGAGGTGCTGATTTATTAGAAGCTGATTTACAATGTGCTGATTTATGTTGGGCTGATTTACGAGATGCTGTTTTAATAGAAGCTGATTTATATCGTGCTGATTTATCTGGCGCTAGTTTACGAGGTGCTGATTTACAAGGTGCTAATTTAAGAGGTGTTAGAATTACAAAAAAACAATTAGACCAATTAACTGTTATTAAGGAGGATGAATAATGGCAAAATATTGTAAAAAATGTCAATGCCCTGTTAATCAAATTAACTCTGATTATTGTTTATTTTGTGATAATGATGTACTTAAAGAAGAACTTACAGAATTAAAACAACAAATATTATATAAAGAAGATTTTCAAAAAGTAACTTGTTTATGAGAACATAGTTCAATTTGCTGCGATAATGGAATAACATTTTATCTTAAAGATAATTCTAAATATGACAAATTACCTAGTAAGGAGGATGAATAATGAATAAATTTATTGGAATTGGAAGAACAACAAAAGATATTGAAATTAAGAAAACTCAAAATGGGAAAGAATATGCTATGTTTCAATTAGCAGTAGCAAGACCACATTCAACCCAAAAAGAAACTGATTTTATTCCTTGTCAAGTTTGAAATAAACAAGCAAATTTATTACAACAATATTGTCAAAAAGGTAGTCAAATTGCAATTACAGGTATTTTACAATCTTATAAAGATAAAGATAATAAAATACAATGAATGGTAAGAGTTTATAGTTGTGAATTTTTACAAACTAATAATAATTTAAAAAAAGATACTTTATCTGAAAAACCACAAGAAAAAATAGAATTTAATTCATCTGATACAAAAGAATTATTTAATAATGATAATCAAAATATTGGTAATGATGAAGCAATTTTATGAGATTAGATTTAAAACCTTTATATATTTATAATGATGAATTACATAAGTATAGCATTTTAATTCCTAGTGTTAGTCAAATTGTTAATATTTTATTACCAAAAGACTATTCGCAAATTGATGATAATATTTTAAAATTAGCACAAAATCGTGGAATATGTATACATAATATGATTGATGTTTGAATAAAAAATAATTTTGATGATGAATTAATTGAATTTATTGATTGTGAAATAAAATCACATCGTGAATTATTTAAAAATTTTATAAAACTATATCAAGAAACTTTTAAAGATATTAAATTTAGACATTATGAAACTGAAAAAACACTTTATAGTCCTTTAATGTGTGGTACAACTGATTTTATTGGTATAACAACAGATAATGAATATATAATGTGTGATTGAAAAATTACAAGTTCTAATGAAAAAGCGGATATTGAACGCTATATTTGACAATTAAAACTTTATTATTTATTAGAAAAAAACTTTTGTATAGATAATAAAAAAATATTAATGATAATTATAAATCCAAAATTAAAAATAGTAATTAAAGAAAAAGTTAATATTACTAAACAAGATTTAGAACAAATTAAAGAAGCCATTTTAATATGACAAGAAAGAGAGGAGTGAGAAAATGCCACAAGAAACTAAAACAAAAACCTTAATTGAAAGTATTGGAGAAATTCAATCTGATATAAATCTTTTTGTTGGTAAAAATGCCAGAAATGACCATAATAATTATAATTATTTTACAGAAAGTGACCTCTATCAAACCTTAAAACCACAATTACGTAAACAAGGTATAACTTATACTATTCAAGCAGTTGGAGAACCAAGTTTTACAGAAACACAAAGTAGTAAAGGTGGAAAATTAATAAATTATTATTCAAAAGGATTATTAACACTTTATAAAGGTAGTGAAAAAATAGAATTAGGAATTATTTTATCAGCACAAAATTCAGATATTGCAAAAGCAATTGGTAGTGCTTTAACTTATGGAGCTCGTTATTGATTATGTAAAACTTTTGGTATAGCAACAGATGAATTAGATCCTGATAGTACTGAAATAAGTAAAGAAAATAGTAATCAAGTTATTAAAGAAAATAATAATCCAAATTCAATGAGTTTAGAACATTTTAATAATATTAAAAATTTTATTACAAATACAAAAATAGATATAAATATTAAAGAAGAAGCAAAAAAATTTATTAAAGAAACTACAAGTGCAACAAAATTAGAACCAGTTATTATTAAAAAACAAAGTGAAGATTTTTATTATCAATTTAAAGAAAGGTTTTTAAAATAATGATAAAAATAGGTATTGACCCATCAGGTACTGGTACTACTGGTATTGTTATTTATGAAGATAATAAATTAGTTAAACAGCATGAATTTAAAAATAAAGATTGAAAAGAACATTTTGAGTTTATAGATGGATTTATACTTGAATATTTATATTCAGATTATTATGTAAAAAATAAAGGTAAAATTTTATCAGACATACGAAATATTGAAGATTGCTTATATACAAATGCTAATGGTTCAAAAGACCGTGATGATTTATTAAGATTACTGGGTGCGATTGAAAATACTTTATTTACTTTTAATTTTATATCACCAAAATATACTAAATCAGTTGTTAAAAATATGGAAAATTTAAGTAAATATAATAATAGTTGTTTATGAAAATATGATAAAGATCCTAATTTAACTTATCAATATGGTAAAGGTTGATTTTATAATAATGAAAAAATAAGTAATCATCTCCGCGATGCAATTATAATTGCTAATTATGAGAGGTAATATTATGAAGAAAACATATAATAAAAAACGAAAAGAAAAATATAATCAAAGAAGAAAAATATATTATTCTAGTATGGTTCGTAAAACTGTTAATCTTTACTTAAATACCGAACAAGAAAAAATATGAAATAATTTACCACAAAACTATACTTTTTCAGAAAAAGTAGAATATTTTATTAATTATTATATTGTAAATAACAAATAAAAAATAACCTTAATTGGTTATTTTTTTAATTTAAGTCCTGCGACTTTATGTGCTTTATGAGTAATGTCTCGTTTTGTTGCTTTATGTTGTAAAGTAGCTTCAATTAATTCTTCATTATCATATTTTTCTAAATCAGAAATTGCTAATTTTAAATCATTAATATCTTCTTCAACACGAGCAATATTTTGAGTACCAACACCACCAAAATGATTTTTAATATCATTCATAACTAACACAATATTTTCAAATGCATCTTCAATTTTATTAAAGATTTTTTCTTCAGCATTTTCTCTAAAATCATCTGTAATGCGTTCTGCTTTTACTGAGATTGCTTTATTTTTAATTAATTTACTAATATAACCAATTAATAAACTAGCAACAACCCCACCTACAACAGAAGCAACAATTACAATAATTCCAATTGTTGATGTAAGCATAAATTGCCACCTTTCTATTTTATAATCTATATATTTTGCCGTACGTACAATTTAATTATAACAAATCTTATTCTTTTATTCATCTTTTTTTAAGACAATATTGATTTCAACTTTTAACTTGTTCTATTGTTTTTTTACAATTATGACAAATATTAACATTATGTTTTTTAAGATATTTACGAAATATTAATCAACCAAATAATATTAAATATAAGATATAACTTGGTATTTTATAAACTTGCTCTAAACATTTACCAATCGGTAATTTAATTGCTGGTATTTTAGGTATTTTTGTTGTTAATCAAGCAGTACCATGTAATATTGGATAAGATATAATAATCCCAGTATATCCAAAAAAACCACCATCAGTTATATTGTGTTGACCAAACATAAACTCTTTAATTGGTTCTAATGTTGGTATTCAATTAAAATGTAAACTAGTAAAAAATAATCCATATAAACTTAAAAATGGAGTATGATATAAAATTGACAGTGCATTATATCGCATAATATATGCTTTTTTAATATGAAATGGATATTTATCATATTTTAAAAACTTACGATTTTTTCATGCTTTAAAACTTTGACTTGGATTTCTTTGTTCAAAACCTAATCTTTGTCAATAAGTACCATTTTCATTTTTAATAATAATATTTTCTTTATCTATCATATTTACACCTCTTGTCGAAAAATACGAACACTATTAATTGGTATATTAGAACCCTCTGAACCATTAGTTAAATAAATCCGACCACTAGCACTATATAAAGCAATACTATAAGGGGTTTTATCGAAATCATCAATAAAACAAGTTGCTTGATGTTTAGATAAAGTTTTATTTTCTTTTGTTTCTGTAAAATAAGGTGGTTCAAGTCATAACATACCTTCAGCACCTTTACGATTAGTTGGTGATAATCAAACTTGATAACGATATTCTTCTGAAAATTCAGGAATATCAATATACTTAGCACTATCAGGTGTATAAGATATACTTACTTTTTCTCATTTTATTTTTTTACCTATATCAAATATTCATTTTATTACTTGTTCAAAAGTATCTTTAAAACTTTGATTTAAAGATAATTTATTATTTTTAACACCAAATTCATCTGATAATAATAATTCTAAACTACTATCATCTTTTTGATGTAATGGGGCATTAACTGTTATTGAACTACCACTTTGTGCTTTTTTAACAATATATTTTCCATCTTCTTTATCAATATAATCTTTATTTAAATCACTATCTTTAATAACATCAGATGGTATATCACCACCTTGTTTTGCTTTTCATACATTATTTTCATAATAAATCGTATCATTATCAAAAGGCACTGATAATTCATTATTAGAATTATATATAATACTTTTATTATCCAGTTTAACGGAAATATTATTAACTTTTAAATCTAATTTTTTAGGAACAGAATCAATTTTATTTATAAAATTAATTAAAATTGAATTATCACTTGAAGTAATATTATTGTTGGAAATATAATTATTTTTTACTCAATCATAACTAGCATATCCACTTCCTTCATCAAATTCATATCTTCAATCATTACCAAATCAAGAATTATCTTTTTCTTTTAAATTAGCAAATCGAATATTTTCATATAAACCAGCATTAATTAATATTTTTTGTACTTCATCAGGTACAAATTGCATATCTTGTGGTACATCAATATTGTATGATTGACTACCTTGTGAAAAAGTTGTTGCTTGTAAAAGATATTCAGTTCCTTTTGATAATCAATGTAAAGTATAAATAGCAGTTGCTCATTTAACAGCAATTTGTTGTTCTTCTGTTAAATTATTAATATTATCGGCATATCCAATATAACCACCAGTCCAATCATTAATTTTAACTGAACTTAAATTAATTGCTTTTTTAATTCATTCATCACTATAAGTTTGTTTATTATCTTCAAAATCATTTGTTCAAAAACCAGATTCTTTTAATTCTTGAATTGATATATACATTCACTTATTAACAATATCTTTTAATTGTATTGCCATTATGTAGCCCTCCTTACATATTTAATATTTTTTTGTATTTTTTTACCTTCAATTTTAATATTTCTTAATACTTTTTGTGTTTTTTTAGTAAAATTAACAAATTGTATTGGTTTATTTATTTTAGAAAATTGTGATAAATATTCTCTTCTTTTTTTTCTAAATTGTTGTGCTTGATTTTGTTTTCACTTATAAGTACCAATTTGATTAACAGTTCTTCGTTTATCATGACCAATATTACGATAAAAACCTTGTTCAAGTTTTCTAATGTATTTTCTTAAATCATTAATATCTTTTGCATTTATAAAGTTTTTTGATATTTTGCCATAATAAATACCTTTATTTTTTAAACCTTCTTTAACATGTTTACGAATCATACTTGGTAATCATACTCTTAATCAAATTCTTCAAAATAAAGTCCCAGCATTAGCATTAGCATTTTTTATTGCTAATCAAACATCAGCCGGCATTGAAGGATAAGTATAAGGTCCATATACTTTTACCTTTGGTTGAAATAAAAACGTAGCATTACCCGTATTAGTAATTTTATTTGTCATTTCAAACTTACCATATTTAATTCAACTAGATTGAATATTAACTCATTCTTTTGAATCTTGATATTGCTCATTAAATAAATTTTTCCCTTGTTCTAAACTTCTTTTTTCTATTTTATCTAATAAAGAATTAATTTCTTGTTTTGTTGCCTTTTTTAAATATTGTAAAACGTTCCTTGGGTCTGTTCAATTATATAATTTTTTAAATTGAGAAGTTTCTTTTTTAATAATGCCATACTTTTTTAAACCATCTTTTAATAATTCACCAATTTTAGTATCTTGTAAAGCAGCAGTTAATAATCTAATTAATTTTAACATTAAACAATAAAAGGTAGTTTCCTACCTACCTCCTAGTCAATTTTTGTTGGTTTTTTAGATGAAATAGAACCACTATTTGAACCATTATCAACTGTTAAAGTTAATTCCATTTGTTCTTTAATTGATTTATTTACTTTTTGCAAACTCCATTCTTGATTTGAATTATTAATTGATTTTATTTGATTATTTCCAAATAAAGTTGGTTTAATTGTATTTGCCATAATTTTCACTCCTTTTTATTTTTTAGTAGCAGCAGGAACTGTAATTTCCATTCCTGTTGTTTCACCAGTTAATCAATTTGTACCAATTAAACTATATGGTACCGAAACATTATTGCTAAAATTACCCTCATCTCTATCATTAAATATTGAATGATCATAATCTAAAATATTAACAATATAATCTGAAGTTGTTAAACCAGCATTAAGTTTTTGAATTGCTTTAATAAAACCAGTATTCATTTCAGTAATTACATCTGCTTTTTTAGTTAAATCAGGAACATCACTATATCAAGGTGTTTTTAAAGTTCCAATATTATCTTTATTAAATTGTTTAATACTTATTTGATTTACTTTTTGTACTTTATAATACTGAACTTGTGATACACCAGTTGCATTATTTTTACCAGCAATATAAATATCAACATAAATATCTGTTGTAGTAATATCATAACTTGATGGTTCACCTTGATAATATAACGGTCATCAATCATAATCATCTGCTGTTAAACTTGCATCAACCGCTTTAACTGCTTTTAAAACTTTATCATTTAAAAGCGGTCTTAAATCTTCACTTGATACTTTTTGAGGTACAATAATTCCTTTAATTATTTCATCATTTGTTAAACTATCAACATTTTTAATTTTATCGTGAATATCTACGGCACTACTTACTTTGAATAAATTAAAGAAACTGTTCCACTATATTTATTTGGATTTCCAGTTGCTAATGTGCCAGTAGATGTAATATTAGAGAATGTTGCATCTCCAGTTTGATAATTAGTATTTTTTGTCTTAATAGCAGTTTCTAATTCTGCTGTTGTTGGTGTATCACCAACCATTGTAATTTGACCTAAATTAGGTGTTGTAATAACTGTTGATAAAGCAGGTAGTGTTGGCGGTACTAAATTTATTCAAGGTGCTAACTCAAATGTATAACCTTTTTTATTTTGAGCATTAGTAATATCATTATTTGTTGGAGTTCCAGTTACAAATAATCAATGCATTTGTCGCATAAATGTTGGTAATGAAAAAATTCCACGCCCCATATAACGAAGATTACCTGTATTTTGATTAATTACTTGTTGAATACTTTTTCAACCTTGTGGCATAGCACAATCTTCTTTATGTCCAATAAATCCTCATGCTCCAACTGTTTGTGAAAAGTTTAAATTAAAATCTAAGTCTTTATTAATTCCAGTTTCTTTACCTTTATTAAATTGGCGACCTAAATATCAACTTTCAAATACATCAACACCAACAATCATTTTTCTTCATAATTGACCAGTTGCTAATGTATCTGCTGCAATTTGGTCTAAGATTTTAGTATATGCTTTTGTAAATTGAGCAAATGCTGGCATAGCTACATGTACTACTAAATCATCTTTTGAAGTACCAAACATTAATGCATTTATTTTTTGTACTAAATTAATAGCAATATCATTAATTTTATAAAATGTTTGTTGTGCTGAATCTGCATCTGTTGGAATTGGTAATATAATATATTGACCAGTTGCAATACAACTATCAATAACTCCTTGTAAATAAATTGCATTCATATTTGAATATCAATTACGAGTAATAGTACGCATTCATTCTCCAATTGTATTAGTTCTTACTTCAACAGGTGATTCCATAAAACGAACAGTATCAAATGAAGGAACATCATACTTAAAAGTTAGCATTTGATCCATCATAACGACTGCTCTTCGTACTCCTACTGATTGTTGTTCAGCACCATCAGATGTATCATAATCATTTCCTCAAACCATTCTTTCAGGAAATACATATTGCCCTTGTTCAAAAGGACCTGCCATTGAAATTTGTTTAGCAGACATCATCATCATTTCTGTTGCGTCAATATATTGACTATCTGCTTCTAAAATTTTTTTAATTTGTAAAACTGCAACATCACCAATTGCTTTTTCTGTTGGACTATTTCCACCAATTTGAAAAAGAGTAGGTAATGCAATACTTGATTTTCCACCTATTTTTGCCATAGGTTAATCCTCCTTATTGTCATTGTAAATTTTTAGCAATTTCAATAATATCTTCATCAGTTTTAGCACCATTTTTTTAATTTCTTCTAAACGATTAGATTTAATTTCTTCTTGTCTTTTTAACATTTGGTCAATAACTGATCCACCATCAACAGTGCCATCAACTTGATTTAGATTATATTCTTCTGCTATTTTATTTATTCTTTCTTGTTTAGATAAATCATTATATTTTTCATTATCAATTAATGAACTAATAATTTTTTTATCTTTATCTGTAAAATTTTGTAAATATAATTCATTTTCTAATAAATTACTTTTATTTTTTAATTCTTGTAATTGAGCATTAACAGTTTCTCAATCTGTTTTTTCAACTACATCTTCACGATTTTTAATTGATTCACGAATTTGTTTTGCTTGAGCATCTAATAATTCATTAACTGCTTGTGCTTTTTCATCATCAATATTTAAAATCTCTTTAATTTTTTCTACATTTGCCATTATTTTGCACTCCTTATTTAAGTGTTGGATTAACACTTTTAACAAATTATAGTTAAGACTCTTTTTATGGAAAAAGATTAAACCATTAACTTTATTTTACACTATTATTTTACCAATACAATACTTTTTATATATAAATACTAAACAAATAACATAAAAGTGTTATAATAAATTGAAATGCTGTAAAATACGACATTTTTAGTATTTCCATATGGAACAGTACTCAAATTGGACAAGAGGACATCCTGCTAAGATGTTAGGTCGGGTAACCGATGTGAGAGTTCAAATCTCTCCTGTTCCGCCATTTAACTAGAGTTTTTTTTACTTAATTTCATAATTCTCCATAAATATAAATCTAAACTTAATATATTTTATTGCTAATATACCCCTTAAAACACGTAATAAAGGTATTTACAAACAAATATATTTATATATAAATATTTAGACTTATTAAATAATCATGAAATTAAAATATATTCTTGCAAATTTCCAAAAATTATTTATAATGATGATATACAAGATTATCGTTGTTGTCGGTCAGAGTCTAGTCGGTAAATACTTCTAGAAACAAAATTGCTGGTGTGTTCTTAGAGAGCAGGCAAGCTGCCCGACAAAAAAAGAGATATTAAATCTCTTTTTTAATTCTTTTTAACAATCATAGTATTAAGCATATCTTTATATTCTTTATCTTGCTTTTCCATATATACCATTGTTTCTTTAAGTTTTAGTTGAAATTCTTTAAAATGATTAATACACAACTGCACAGGTCAATCACCCTGCATTTGTCTAACTAAATTATCATTTTCATCTTTTTTAAATTTTGCTAATACCTTATCTTTACAATCAGGCATCTCACAATCTAACGATTTTTTAATAACTGCCATCTTATTCACCCTTAACTTTTACATTACCATTATCATCAATAACTAAATTAGGTAATTTTTGTTCTTCACCATTTCAGCAATAAACTGATTTAAAAAAAGTTCCATCATCTTCAATTCAAGTCGCATGTTCTCTTGTTTTATTTGCAGCTAAATCAAATTCATTTCTATATAAAAATGCGCCACTATATGACTTGTCAATTTTAGTATAACTAATAATACCATTTATTGTATTATTTTCAGTATAACCTATATTTTTATATTTTTTAATTGTTCAATTATCGTTTTTTGCACCTTTTCATACAATTATATAATATTTATAATCTCCCTGAGAATTAAATGGTTTTTCTTGTGCTGCTATTCATTCTAAATTATCTTTAATTTCTTGGTTAGTAGTATCTATTTTATTCTTTTCTTTTAGTTCTTTTAATTCTTCGGGTGTGTATTCTTGTGTTTTATTACAAGCAACTAAACTTGTTGTACTTGTTCCAATTAAAGTGATTGTACCTAAAAGACTTAATATCTTTTTCATTATTATAATTCCTTTCATTAAATCCTTTTACAATCACAATTATATATATATATATATATATATTCAAGTATCAAAACCTAACTTTTGGGAATAACTGTAATACTAATAGGGTTAATACTTTTATTTCTAATACCTAAAACAAGGTGATTATTAATATCTATTGTTAAATCTTTATCATTACCAAAATAAGGTCAATATCCAGCACCACCTAAAAATATTAATTCTGGTTTCAATTTTTTTGAAAAATCTAATTTTTAATTTCATATCATTTGTATAATATGCTGTAAATATATTTCTTTAACTTTATTATCAGAAATATCAGAAATTTTCAATAAAAACTGAAAAACACCACTATTTTTTTCAGTCCAATAAATACTTTTATAATCTTCACTTGGTGTATTAGTAGTTTCACCAGTAAATAATGTTTTCATCTTATTTTCTTTTATATTAGCAAGGTCATAAATTAAACTACCATTAAAATTAACATTGTCAAGTTGTGATAAACCTTCTTTTTTTAAAGTTACGTTAGATAATAAACCTAAATTATTGCTGCAAACTATTTTTCCCAGCTAATAAATTAACATTTCTATTAGAAATAAAATATTTTATATCTGGTTCAATACACCAAACATATAAATTATTAAGATTATTAAATTGAATTGATGAATAAGCATTTAAAAATTGTTCTAAAGTAGTAATTGTTGGGTTAATTTGTTTTAAATCAACTTCTAATTCATAATAAGAAGTATATAAATTATCTAAAAATAAATTACCACGATTAATACAGTGTGAATTTACAGTAATATTAGTTTTTAATGGATAATTTCTATTAGCATCTAATATATTTACAGTATATGGTTTATATGTAAATGGGTCTGGTGGCAATACTGCTTGAGGGTAAAAAAATGTTGTTTCTTCTAATAAATCATAATCTAATGCACTTGTTTTAATAACACTATTTCATGCTTGTACATTCCCATTTGGTTTAATAAATTTTGCCATTGTTTGTCATTCACCTTGAAAATTTTGAAATGCAGTAATATTATCATTTAAAGTAAATGGATTTTCTGAATATGTTGTAATTTTAAAATTAGTTTTACCAATAGTTTGTAAATTAATTAAATCAATTACATAACTTTCTAATGTTCCATCAGTAGTTGGATTAAAATCTAATTTATTATCTAAATTAGTTAATGGTGTATCTTTATCTAATGCTTGAAAATCTTGTGATAATATTACAATTTCATCAGTACCACCATTAACATTAATTCTATTTTGTCCTAAATCAATAGTAGAATAAACTTTTGTACCTAAATCTTGACCAGTTGCAGAATAATAATGTGTTTTGATTTTATCAGTTAATTTAAGCATACAACCAAATGTTAATGAATTACTTCCAATTAAACCACCAACTTGGTCTTCTGTTTCATTACGAAACATATCATAAGGAATATTACCTTTTCCAGCACTATTATCTTTTCATAAACTATTTTGAATAATTTCATAACTTAAATAATCAATAAAAGCATTTAATTGTGCTATTTTTGGTATTAATTGCGTATTTTTTTGACTCATTAATTTAACTGGTAAACCTAAATCAAAAAATGAAATTATTTTACCAACAATAGGTAAATTATTAAGACTAAATTTAGTAAATTCATTAACATCTCAAGGTAATAATGAAATTGATGAATGTGTATAACGATTAGCATTTAATATATCATGAAATGATGAAGATTTTAATTGTGAATAATCAAATGATGCAACACCAAAAGAGACTTTTTTATATTCTGGGTCTTGATAAATAAATTTACGAATTTGTTTCGTATCATAAGCACCTTTAGGTTTAAATTGTAATCCACTATCTCAAAAAGGTGTTTTATTAGGATTTGTTGCTCTAGTAGCAATTAAATCACTTCCTAATACACCTTCAGCATTTTTCTTTGCTAATGGATCTGCTAATGCATTAAAAATATTAGTTCATTCTCCATAAGTAGTTTGATTAGATGGTTTTAATCCTTGTAAATTATATAAAACATTAGCAGGATTAGAATTAGTTAATAAAGTATCTGGCATTCCACTTAATTCATCTGAAAATAATAAATCTCGTGGTTGATATACTCTTTTATTAATTTGTCCTGATTTAATAGGGCGACCAATAACAGTTAAAGAACTAAAAGCAGTTAAACCTAATACTTTTAAATCAATTCATTTAACACCAACATCTTCGGCTAAAACTGGGTCATAATCAACAATTCCATTAATAATTCTTGGGAAAAAATAACCTTCACCAATAGCACCATGTTGTATTTTTTGTCATATTGCCATACCTGATTTAGATAAATGGTCATTAACACTACTAAATGTAATTTCTTGAAATAAAAACTTTTTATTATCAAAAGGATCATAGTAATCTGTAATATTAGAAATATATAATCATTGAATAGATTGATTATATTCATAAGTATTAATAGTTTCTCCACCAATATTTTCATTATTTTTATTTAAAACAACATAAAGGTTTAATTCATCATTTTGACCAAATTGTTTATCTGTTGATAATAAAGTATATTGTCTTTGAGTTGAAATACCTTGAAAAATAGGGTCAGGCGTTCCTTGCGATGAAAAATATGCACCACTTGTACTATTTTGTAAATATGCTTCATACATATCACCACGATTAGTAGGATAATGCATTGGATTAATAATTTTAGTATAAAAATTATCAGCATCTTTAAAGTTTTTTTCTTCTGTTCCTTTATTAACTTGTTTTAATTTAAAAGCATTTTTTCATTGAGCAATAATAGTAGCATTACCAGTAATTGCTAAAGTAAAATCTGAATAATCTTGCGGAATACTATTAATTGGTTTATATCCACTTGTAGTTAATGGAATAACCCCATTAGTAATTACAAAAGGAAAAATAAATCATTTATCTAATTCTTGGATTTTACGCTTAATAACTTTACTATCAGTAGATGCCATTCTCATTGCAGTATATAATACTTGATTATTAATTTGTATTAATTCTTTACTATTATTTTTGTTTAAATTCATCTTTTATACCACCTGTATTATCATTTTCTAAATCAAATTTAGAATTAGTTTCTAATTGTGCTTTATCAATTTTTTCAACTTCTTTTATTGCAAATGTCATAGGAATACTATCAACAATATGAATATATTTTGCACGAGACATAGTACCATTTTCTATTCTTGTATTATTTACATCAACTAAACGCATTTGGTCAATAATTCCTGCTGGTTTAAATTTTAATGAATAGGGGCGTTCAATTTTATCTCAATTACTATTTTCAGCAATTCAATATTTATGAAATATTCATCAACAATCAAATAAACGATATAAATAATCTAATAAAAAATCTTGTCATACTGCTTGTGATTCAATATCTTCTGCTTGCATAATTAATGTTTGATTTTGATTAGTATAAGTTCCTTGTTCATCTGCTTGTCAACTTAAACCAATACCACGAAAAACATTTTTTAAAATATGATCAGTATCTAAATTATAATCATTTGAGTTATATTGTCCTTGAGTATAATTAACAGTTGATCCACCACCTTTTTCATCATAGTTATTTAATACATTTTGAATAACAAAATCACTTTCATAATCATTTCAAGATTTTTTATTCTTTTTTACATTATCTATTTCTTCACTTGTTGCTTGAATATAACCTCTTGCTCGTGAAAATCTTCTTGTTTTCTTTTTAATAAATAAATTATCTTGTAAATCTTCAATTAATCACATAGTAGGGTAAATATCGGGATAAGCATTTAACATTGTACTTGATGCTTGACCTTGTTGATTAGCACGAATAAAATTAGGAATTTGAATTAATGGAAAACGACCTAATTTATTAATATAAGTTCTTTTTTCAATTCTTAAACTTTTATCTATTTTTCCAGTAGTTGCACCTGCTTGAGTATTTTCATCATTAGGATATGAATCAATTTGAATATATTTATCATTAATAACAACATGAAAGATATAACCAGTATCATCTTGATTTGGTAATATTCAAATATCTGCTGCTTGCTCTTCTTCATTAATTTTTGATACAAAATTAGTAAATAATGCTGTTCCTAACATAACATCTAAATCACCATCATGTGTTTCATATATAAACATAACAGCAACACCTAATAATGATTTAGTTCATGACATTTTAATTAATTTTTCATAAATTTTTCTTTTATGATATCAATTTTGTCAATGTATTAATGCTTGTTCATTTTCACTATCACAAAGTAAACCACGCCCAATTTCCATTCTTACTTTTCTTTGTGCAACAATTAAAGGCACATTTATTTTTCAATCACGATTATTAAATGATAATCAATTATTTATATTATTATTCATTTTTATTTACTCCTAATCTAGCAAGATGACAAATTAATATCTTACTGTCTTTTTCTACTTTATCTACTTTTAAAACTTTATAATCATTTTTATATTTATAAACAAAAATATTATTTTTAGGAACATTCTTTTTATATTTTCCAATAATTTTATCCATATCAATTAAATATATATACATTTTAAATATACTCCCTTATTAATCTATTAGTTGATGATTGAACAATCTCTCTTATATATTCTGATAATGCATAATAATCAGCATCAAATTCATCATCATATAAATCAACTATTTCTTCTTTTCCACCATTAGGTTTTTCTTTTCATTGAATCATTGGATATTCAGTATTACTTTCTTCTAGTATTAAATCATGGGTCATTTTATCACTAATCATTGCTGCAATAAATGAATTAACTCTATTAGTAACTGACCAGATACTTTTATCAACTTCTTCAAATCTTAATAATTTACCATATCTATATTTTATTTTTTCTTTATTAAGAACATCAATAAATGCTCTACCACCAGCACCATAATCAACATTAATAGTTAAACCACTTTCAATAAAAATAGTACTATTTTTTAAACTAGATAAATAAAATTGAATAATATCATTTGCTTGTTCAAATGTATCTTTATATTCCATTGTTGCATTAGAATGTGTATATTTACCTATTTTATGTACTTTTTTTAAAGTTGAATTATATACTCATAAACTAGCACTTGTTTTATGTCCATTAGGACTATCTGCTTGGGCAAAATCAACACCACCTAATATTTTGTCAAAATTTCAAGTTAATTTAGTAAATTTAAGATATCTAGCAAAAACAGCACCTTGTACTTGCCCAGGTAATCCTCAACTTCATACTCTTGCTCTAACTGGGTCTAATTTTTCTGTTTCTAATTGGTCAAGAATTACATTATCATCTAAATAAGGATTAAGTCTTCAACTAGAATAATGTATTATTACTGTTTTAGTAAGTTTTTTATTCTTTTCATAATAATTAATTTTAAATTTACCTATTTGATCAGGATATTTAGATAATAATATTTGTTCATTAAATAACATTATTTCATTACAATATTTAATAATATAACGGTGTAATGATTCAGGATTAGATGAATTAATAATAAATTTTCTTTTAGCACCACGAATAGCATATTTTAATTCACTCATATCATCTTTTGTTAATTGGTCTGCTTCTTCTCTTCATTCAATAGCAAATTCATAATTATTTAAATCAGCAAATGCTTTTAATTTTTCTCTTTTAGTTTGTGAATGTAAACCTTTACAAATAATATAAGTACCATTATCTAATGTAAAAGAATTCTCAGATAAATTAACTTTATAATTAATATTCATATCATTAAGAGTATTTTGAATATTTTTAAATACTCCATTTCTAATATCTTTATTCATTTTCATAACAGCAATAATAAATATTGGCTTACCAACCAATAATGATATAGCACAGCATTTGCCAACTACATTATCTTTTATCATAAAAGTTTTAGCACTATAACGACTTCCTATTTCATTATATTCATCAGCAGGATTATATATTTCTTTTCACGGTGCATTAGGAACATGTTGTTGATAAAATCATCTTGGAATTTCATCTAAATGTAAAAAATGTTTAAGCATCTTTAATCACCTCATTTATTTTAGGTAAATCAACATTATCAAAATTAATAACAATATTAGCATTATTTATATTTGTATCTTTAACATATTTCTCAACATATATTTTCTTCCCCCCGCCATATTTGTCATTTAATAAAGCCAATTCCAATTCTATTTCTAATTGATTTATTGTATTTTTAATAAAATAAGCGGTTTTTGTATCAACTTCATCTTGTCAATTATCAAATGGTAGTTTTAAATAGTATAAATATGCTCTTTTATTGCTTAATTTGGTGTCTTTTTTCTTCAAAAATGCCTTAGTTTTACTTGAAATAGTCTTAAAAGTTACCATTTTTTACTCCTTTTTGCATATTAAAATTGCTATTATTTAAACAATATGGTTAAATAAAAGAGTATAAAAACCTATCAAACTTATCAAGAACTAAAAACTTAGCAAAATGTATTAAAGAACTTAATATTATTTTTATTATGTTTATTTTACAATTAAAAAAAGACTTTTTCAAGTCTTTTTTTGTAAAACAAGTATAGAGACAGATATTCGCAACTTGTTATAAATTAATTGTATAACTTTAAAAATAATTGTCAATAGTTTTTTAAAAATAGTGTATAAATAATTTTAAAAAGATTGGAGACAGAATATATGAAAGATTATACACATCTAAAATATGATGAACGAAATTTATTTAAGGATTTATTTTTATCTGATAGTTGTAAAAAGAAAAATGGTACGCTTAATTTATCTGAAATTGCAAGACAAACAAATCGCAGTGTGAATACTGTTAAAAGAGAAATTAAGCGATTTAAAAATATAGAAGATTATATAGCAATAGAAGCACAAAAAGATTATTATAAAAAGCGTAAAAAATGTATTAAAAAACTACCTGAATTTACAGAAGAGCAATTAAATTTCATTCATCTGAGATTTAATGCTTATCATGATTCACCAGCAGAAATTATTCAGCGTTTTTTAATAAAGTTTGGGATTAAATTTCCCGTTTGTGTAAAAACATTGTATAAATGAATTTATTTAGGTCTTTTGGGTTTGTTAAAGAAAAATTTATTAAATGGTGGTAGAAGAAATAGAACAAAGAAAAGACCTGATAATCGTGGCAAATTAGATGAAAGATTTAAGTCAATTTGAGATATTGAAAATAAAGTTTCTAATGTTGGATGACTTGAAGCGGATACAGTTGTTGGAAAAGACCATAAATCTGCTGTTTTAGTTTTAGTAGAACAATCAAGTAAAAAATACTTTGCTATGAAATTAGAAAATCATACTGCTAATGAAGTTGTAGAAAAGTTTAAAGATATTGTTATAAGTAATAATTTAATTGGAAAAATTAAAGGAATAATAACAGATAGAGGTAAAGAATTTAGTAAATTTGAAGAGATGGAAAAGATTACTGGTTCTAATGTTTATTATTGTGACCCTGGTTCACCAAAACAAAAACCCTTAATTGAAAGAATTAACCGTGAATTTAGAAAACGCTTTCCTAAGGACACTGATTTTAATAATGTTAGTCAAAAACAAATTGATTGAGTAGTTAATGTTATAAATGATAAACTCCGACCGTGTTTAAATTGAATAAGTGCAAAAGAAATGTTTTTACAGAATATTAAGTAAATTTATTAATTAAAATTTAATAAATGCTTTTTTAGTGTGCTTAAATATGGTTAAATTAAGCTATATTTATAAAATATTTTATTTTTTTAAAAAAAGAGTTGCATTTGTTAAAAATGATGTTATTATCAAATTAACAAGAGACAGATTTTGCTACTTGAATTTACATAATACATAATGTATAATGTACGATGAAGCGGCAAAAAAGCAACTCTTGTTAAAGGGTTGTTTTTTTATTTGAAATAAAACAACTCCTAAAAGGAGGTAATGATAATTAAACAACAAAAAATATGTGATGTTAATGATTGTTATAAATTATCATCATTCATCACCGAAGAATTTGTATCAAATAAAGTTTTATGAACTTGTGAAAAACATAGAAATTTATTGAATAAGGTAAAAGATAAAACACAACAACAATTTTATCAAAAACTAGAAAATTCAAAAATTATCTTTGATTATGAAACTGGTTCATTAAAAATTTGATTTTATAAAACAACTTAATGCAGAGTGGGACGGTTATTTTAAATAACTAAGTGCTTCCATAAGAACATGAGTATTAACTCATTCCCACAGCCGTCCGAGGCAAGTACTGAAATAGTGTATGAGGAAAGAGGTAAATCGGCGTTGGTTATTATTTTTAATAACTTGCGATAGTGGTGATGTGTCCAAGGCTAACATCAAACCACAATAAAAATAGAGATGGTGACACAAACAATTAAATTTGCGATTAGCATTAGGTCCTTCAAATTGATGCGAGTAAATTTAATTTCAAAAACTGAGCGTTGCCTCCTTGAAAAAGGAACGGAGAAGGAAGACATATATATGTCTGGCGTCTAATTTAAAAATATAGTTGCAGATTTTTAATAGATGCTAAAACAAACATAACACCGCCACCGCTTACCCCAGTAAAGCGGATGGCGTAGTAAATAAATAGATAAATACTTATATAACTAATTATCGCTTCGGCACTTTCACTTGGGAGTGAGTGCCAGCGAGTTAAAGATAGGAGAAAAAATGATGGAATATAAAAGTAAATATATTAATAAAACTTGAGATGAAATAACAACATCTTTTGATTGAGTTAATTGTCAACCTATTGATTGTCGTATTTTACATCATAAAAAACATTATGATTTTCAATGTTTAGAATGAGCAAAAATGTACTTAAATTTATTTAAAGATAAATGAGGTGTTATTGCGTCTTATATGGAACATTACAAAATTAACGATATTTTAGATTTAGCATCAGATGGATGAAAAATATTACAATTTGAGAAAAAAATAAAAGGAATAATTTAGGAGGTAAAGATGAAAAAGAAATATTGTCTTAAAAAAAGATATTGAGGTTATTGCTTTAAATGTGATAAACAAAATAAATATATCCCTACCCACAATGAAATTACTGATGAACATTGAGCATTAAATAAAAAGAATTAGGAGGAATTAAATATGAGTATATGAACATTAATAATAATCATAATAAATATTATTTCATGCTTAGTGTCATTACCTTTTACAATATATGGAATAATCCAAGTCATTAAAACTAAAAAAATAATTAAAAAGATTAAAAGTAGGAAGGAATAAAATTATGGAAAAAAGATACTTATTAGTAATGAAATTTGAAAATGAAGTTCTAACTAAATCGTTTTATACATTAAAAGAAGCAAAACTTACTGCTAGTGTTGAAAATGAAAATGAATGATTAACAACCATTATTGATTTAGAAAACGAAAATATTAAATGACAAGGAGATAAATAATATGAAAGAAATTAGAAATTTACAATTATCAGAATTTCAAAAAGAAATTATTAATAAATTAGATGATGAGTACTGCTATAAAATTTCATCACAAGAACAAAATAAAGATACCGCTATTAATATTATTGATAATGATGGTAATTTCTTGTTAGAAATATCAAGTAGCGACGACTATGTATCAATAAATGAATTAATAAAAAATAGGGAAAAAAGCATTGAAAATCTTAATGGATATCTTAAAAAAAGTTTAAATATGTGTAAACCATATACTGAAAGCATTGAAAATCATAAAAAAACTATTAAATTATTAGAACTTATATTAAAGGAGAATAAATAATATGTGAAAAGATGAAGATGGCAAAGTTTACACAAAAGAAGATTTATTTAATGAAGCATTAGAAGAATGTCATTCAGAAGAAAGTGCTTATGACTATATTGATACTTTAATTGCAGAAAAGAATTTGGAGGAATTATAAAATGAAAACATTACAAGATTTAATTAAAGATTTAACAGGAATTGATGTTGAACAAAATCAAATCAGTAAATATTTAGAAAGTAAAACATTAGATTTACGAGGTGCTGATTTATTAGAAGCTGATTTACAATGTGCTGATTTATGTTGGGCTGATTTACGAGATGCTGTTTTAATAGAAGCTGATTTATATCGTGCTGATTTATCTGGCGCTAGTTTACGAGGTGCTGATTTACAAGGTGCTAATTTAAGAGGTGTTAGAATTACAAAAAAACAATTAGACCAATTAACTGTTATTAAGGAGGATGAATAATGGCAAAATATTGTAAAAAATGTCAATGCCCTGTTAATCAAATTAACTCTGATTATTGTTTATTTTGTGATAATGATGTACTTAAAGAAGAACTTACAGAATTAAAACAACAAATATTATATAAAGAAGATTTTCAAAAAGTAACTTGTTTATGAGAACATAGTTCAATTTGCTGCGATAATGGAATAACATTTTATCTTAAAGATAATTCTAAATATGACAAATTACCTAGTAAGGAGGATGAATAATGAATAAATTTATTGGAATTGGAAGAACAACAAAAGATATTGAAATTAAGAAAACTCAAAATGGGAAAGAATATGCTATGTTTCAATTAGCAGTAGCAAGACCACATTCAACCCAAAAAGAAACTGATTTTATTCCTTGTCAAGTTTGAAATAAACAAGCAAATTTATTACAACAATATTGTCAAAAAGGTAGTCAAATTGCAATTACAGGTATTTTACAATCTTATAAAGATAAAGATAATAAAATACAATGAATGGTAAGAGTTTATAGTTGTGAATTTTTACAAACTAATAATAATTTAAAAAAAGATACTTTATCTGAAAAACCACAAGAAAAAATAGAATTTAATTCATCTGATACAAAAGAATTATTTAATAATGATAATCAAAATATTGGTAATGATGAAGCAATTTTATGAGATTAGATTTAAAACCTTTATATATTTATAATGATGAATTACATAAGTATAGCATTTTAATTCCTAGTGTTAGTCAAATTGTTAATATTTTATTACCAAAAGACTATTCGCAAATTGATGATAATATTTTAAAATTAGCACAAAATCGTGGAATATGTATACATAATATGATTGATGTTTGAATAAAAAATAATTTTGATGATGAATTAATTGAATTTATTGATTGTGAAATAAAATCACATCGTGAATTATTTAAAAATTTTATAAAACTATATCAAGAAACTTTTAAAGATATTAAATTTAGACATTATGAAACTGAAAAAACACTTTATAGTCCTTTAATGTGTGGTACAACTGATTTTATTGGTATAACAACAGATAATGAATATATAATGTGTGATTGAAAAATTACAAGTTCTAATGAAAAAGCGGATATTGAACGCTATATTTGACAATTAAAACTTTATTATTTATTAGAAAAAAACTTTTGTATAGATAATAAAAAAATATTAATGATAATTATAAATCCAAAATTAAAAATAGTAATTAAAGAAAAAGTTAATATTACTAAACAAGATTTAGAACAAATTAAAGAAGCCATTTTAATATGACAAGAAAGAGAGGAGTGAGAAAATGCCACAAGAAACTAAAACAAAAACCTTAATTGAAAGTATTGGAGAAATTCAATCTGATATAAATCTTTTTGTTGGTAAAAATGCCAGAAATGACCATAATAATTATAATTATTTTACAGAAAGTGACCTCTATCAAACCTTAAAACCACAATTACGTAAACAAGGTATAACTTATACTATTCAAGCAGTTGGAGAACCAAGTTTTACAGAAACACAAAGTAGTAAAGGTGGAAAATTAATAAATTATTATTCAAAAGGATTATTAACACTTTATAAAGGTAGTGAAAAAATAGAATTAGGAATTATTTTATCAGCACAAAATTCAGATATTGCAAAAGCAATTGGTAGTGCTTTAACTTATGGAGCTCGTTATTGATTATGTAAAACTTTTGGTATAGCAACAGATGAATTAGATCCTGATAGTACTGAAATAAGTAAAGAAAATAGTAATCAAGTTATTAAAGAAAATAATAATCCAAATTCAATGAGTTTAGAACATTTTAATAATATTAAAAATTTTATTACAAATACAAAAATAGATATAAATATTAAAGAAGAAGCAAAAAAATTTATTAAAGAAACTACAAGTGCAACAAAATTAGAACCAGTTATTATTAAAAAACAAAGTGAAGATTTTTATTATCAATTTAAAGAAAGGTTTTTAAAATAATGATAAAAATAGGTATTGACCCATCAGGTACTGGTACTACTGGTATTGTTATTTATGAAGATAATAAATTAGTTAAACAGCATGAATTTAAAAATAAAGATTGAAAAGAACATTTTGAGTTTATAGATGGATTTATACTTGAATATTTATATTCAGATTATTATGTAAAAAATAAAGGTAAAATTTTATCAGACATACGAAATATTGAAGATTGCTTATATACAAATGCTAATGGTTCAAAAGACCGTGATGATTTATTAAGATTACTGGGTGCGATTGAAAATACTTTATTTACTTTTAATTTTATATCACCAAAATATACTAAATCAGTTGTTAAAAATATGGAAAATTTAAGTAAATATAATAATAGTTGTTTATGAAAATATGATAAAGATCCTAATTTAACTTATCAATATGGTAAAGGTTGATTTTATAATAATGAAAAAATAAGTAATCATCTCCGCGATGCAATTATAATTGCTAATTATGAGAGGTAATATTATGAAGAAAACATATAATAAAAAACGAAAAGAAAAATATAATCAAAGAAGAAAAATATATTATTCTAGTATGGTTCGTAAAACTGTTAATCTTTACTTAAATACCGAACAAGAAAAAATATGAAATAATTTACCACAAAACTATACTTTTTCAGAAAAAGTAGAATATTTTATTAATTATTATATTGTAAATAACAAATAAAAAATAACCTTAATTGGTTATTTTTTTAATTTAAGTCCTGCGACTTTATGTGCTTTATGAGTAATGTCTCGTTTTGTTGCTTTATGTTGTAAAGTAGCTTCAATTAATTCTTCATTATCATATTTTTCTAAATCAGAAATTGCTAATTTTAAATCATTAATATCTTCTTCAACACGAGCAATATTTTGAGTACCAACACCACCAAAATGATTTTTAATATCATTCATAACTAACACAATATTTTCAAATGCATCTTCAATTTTATTAAAGATTTTTTCTTCAGCATTTTCTCTAAAATCATCTGTAATGCGTTCTGCTTTTACTGAGATTGCTTTATTTTTAATTAATTTACTAATATAACCAATTAATAAACTAGCAACAACCCCACCTACAACAGAAGCAACAATTACAATAATTCCAATTGTTGATGTAAGCATAAATTGCCACCTTTCTATTTTATAATCTATATATTTTGCCGTACGTACAATTTAATTATAACAAATCTTATTCTTTTATTCATCTTTTTTTAAGACAATATTGATTTCAACTTTTAACTTGTTCTATTGTTTTTTTACAATTATGACAAATATTAACATTATGTTTTTTAAGATATTTACGAAATATTAATCAACCAAATAATATTAAATATAAGATATAACTTGGTATTTTATAAACTTGCTCTAAACATTTACCAATCGGTAATTTAATTGCTGGTATTTTAGGTATTTTTGTTGTTAATCAAGCAGTACCATGTAATATTGGATAAGATATAATAATCCCAGTATATCCAAAAAAACCACCATCAGTTATATTGTGTTGACCAAACATAAACTCTTTAATTGGTTCTAATGTTGGTATTCAATTAAAATGTAAACTAGTAAAAAATAATCCATATAAACTTAAAAATGGAGTATGATATAAAATTGACAGTGCATTATATCGCATAATATATGCTTTTTTTAATATGAAATGGATATTTATCATATTTTAAAAACTTACGATTTTTTCATGCTTTAAAACTTTGACTTGGATTTCTTTGTTCAAAACCTAATCTTTGTCAATAAGTACCATTTTCATTTTTAATAATAATATTTTCTTTATCTATCATATTTACACCTCTTGTCGAAAAATACGAACACTATTAATTGGTATATTAGAACCCTCTGAACCATTAGTTAAATAAATCCGACCACTAGCACTATATAAAGCAATACTATAAGGGGTTTTATCGAAATCATCAATAAAACAAGTTGCTTGATGTTTAGATAAAGTTTTATTTTCTTTTGTTTCTGTAAAATAAGGTGGTTCAAGTCATAACATACCTTCAGCACCTTTACGATTAGTTGGTGATAATCAAACTTGATAACGATATTCTTCTGAAAATTCAGGAATATCAATATACTTAGCACTATCAGGTGTATAAGATATACTTACTTTTTCTCATTTTATTTTTTTACCTATATCAAATATTCATTTTATTACTTGTTCAAAAGTATCTTTAAAACTTTGATTTAAAGATAATTTATTATTTTTAACACCAAATTCATCTGATAATAATAATTCTAAACTACTATCATCTTTTTGATGTAATGGGGCATTAACTGTTATTGAACTACCACTTTGTGCTTTTTTAACAATATATTTTCCATCTTCTTTATCAATATAATCTTTATTTAAATCACTATCTTTAATAACATCAGATGGTATATCACCACCTTGTTTTGCTTTTCATACATTATTTTCATAATAAATCGTATCATTATCAAAAGGCACTGATAATTCATTATTAGAATTATATATAATACTTTTATTATCCAGTTTAACGGAAATATTATTAACTTTTAAATCTAATTTTTTAGGAACAGAATCAATTTTATTTATAAAATTAATTAAAATTGAATTATCACTTGAAGTAATATTATTGTTGGAAATATAATTATTTTTTACTCAATCATAACTAGCATATCCACTTCCTTCATCAAATTCATATCTTCAATCATTACCAAATCAAGAATTATCTTTTTCTTTTAAATTAGCAAATCGAATATTTTCATATAAACCAGCATTAATTAATATTTTTTGTACTTCATCAGGTACAAATTGCATATCTTGTGGTACATCAATATTGTATGATTGACTACCTTGTGAAAAAGTTGTTGCTTGTAAAAGATATTCAGTTCCTTTTGATAATCAATGTAAAGTATAAATAGCAGTTGCTCATTTAACAGCAATTTGTTGTTCTTCTGTTAAATTATTAATATTATCGGCATATCCAATATAACCACCAGTCCAATCATTAATTTTAACTGAACTTAAATTAATTGCTTTTTTAATTCATTCATCACTATAAGTTTGTTTATTATCTTCAAAATCATTTGTTCAAAAACCAGATTCTTTTAATTCTTGAATTGATATATACATTCACTTATTAACAATATCTTTTAATTGTATTGCCATTATGTAGCCCTCCTTACATATTTAATATTTTTTTGTATTTTTTTACCTTCAATTTTAATATTTCTTAATACTTTTTGTGTTTTTTTTAGTAAAATTAACAAATTGTATTGGTTTATTTATTTTAGAAAATTGTGATAAATATTCTCTTCTTTTTTTTCTAAATTGTTGTGCTTGATTTTGTTTTCACTTATAAGTACCAATTTGATTAACAGTTCTTCGTTTATCATGACCAATATTACGATAAAAACCTTGTTCAAGTTTTCTAATGTATTTTCTTAAATCATTAATATCTTTTGCATTTATAAAGTTTTTTGATATTTTGCCATAATAAATACCTTTATTTTTTTAAACCTTCTTTAACATGTTTACGAATCATACTTGGTAATCATACTCTTAATCAAAATTCTTCAAAATAAAGTCCCAGCATTAGCATTAGCATTTTTTATTGCTAATCAAACATCAGCCGGCATTGAAGGATAAGTATAAGGTCCATATACTTTTACCTTTGGTTGAAATAAAAACGTAGCATTACCCGTATTAGTAATTTTATTTGTCATTTCAAACTTACCATATTTAATTCAACTAGATTGAATATTAACTCATTCTTTTGAATCTTGATATTGCTCATTAAATAAATTTTTCCCTTGTTCTAAACTTCTTTTTTCTATTTTTATCTAATAAAGAATTAATTTCTTGTTTTGTTGCCTTTTTTAAATATTGTAAAACGTTCCTTGGGTCTGTTCAATTATATAATTTTTTAAATTGAGAAGTTTCTTTTTAATAATGCCATACTTTTTTAAACCATCTTTTAATAATTCACCAATTTTAGTATCTTGTAAAGCAGCAGTTAATAATCTAATTAATTTTAACATTAAACAATAAAAGGTAGTTTCCTACCTACCTCCTAGTCAATTTTTGTTGGTTTTTTAGATGAAATAGAACCACTATTTGAACCATTATCAACTGTTAAAGTTAATTCCATTTGTTCTTTAATTGATTTATTTACTTTTTGCAAACTCCATTCTTGATTTGAATTATTAATTGATTTTATTTGATTATTTCCAAATAAAGTTGGTTTAATTGTATTTGCCATAATTTTCACTCCTTTTTATTTTTTAGTAGCAGCAGGAACTGTAATTTCCATTCCTGTTGTTTTCACCAGTTAATCAATTTGTACCAATTAAACTATATGGTACCGAAACATTATTGCTAAAATTACCCTCATCTCTATCATTAAATATTGAATGATCATAATCTAAAATATTAACAATATAATCTGAAGTTGTTAAACCAGCATTAAGTTTTTGAATTGCTTTAAATAAAACCAGTATTCATTTCAGTAATTACATCTGCTTTTTTTAGTTAAATCAGGAACATCACTATATCAAGGTGTTTTTAAAGTTCCAATATTATCTTTATTAAATTGTTTAATACTTATTTGATTTACTTTTTTACTTTATAATACTGAACTTGTGATACACCAGTTGCATTATTTTTACCAGCAATATAAATATCAACATAAATATCTGTTGTAGTAATATCATAACTTGATGGTTCACCTTGATAATATAACGGTCATCAATCATAATCATCTGCTGTTAAACTTGCATCAACCGCTTTAACTGCTTTTAAAACTTTATCATTTAAAAGCGGTCTTAAATCTTCACTTGATACTTTTTGAGGTACAATAATTCCTTTAATTATTTCATCATTTGTTAAACTATCAACATTTTTAATTTTATCGTGAATATCTACGGCACTACTTACTTTGAATAAATTAAAGAAACTGTTCCACTATATTTATTTGGATTTCCAGTTGCTAATGTGCCAGTAGATGTAATATTAGAGAATGTTGCATCTCCAGTTTGATAATTAGTATTTTTTGTCTTAATAGCAGTTTCTAATTCTGCTGTTGTTGGTGTATCACCAACCATTGTAATTTTGACCTAAATTAGGTGTTGTAATAACTGTTGATAAAGCAGGTAGTGTTGGCGGTACTAAATTTATTCAAGGTGCTAACTCAAATGTATAACCTTTTTTATTTTGAGCATTAGTAATATCATTATTTGTTGGAGTTCCAGTTACAAATAATCAATGCATTTGTCGCATAAATGTTGGTAATGAAAAAATTCCACGCCCCATATAACGAAGATTACCTGTATTTTGATTAATTACTTGTTGAATACTTTTTCAACCTTGTGGCATAGCACAATCTTCTTTATGTCCAATAAATCCTCATGCTCCAACTGTTTGTGAAAAGTTTAAATTAAAATCTAAGTCTTTATTAATTCCAGTTTCTTTACCTTTATTAAATTGGCGACCTAAATATCAACTTTCAAATACATCAACACCAACAATCATTTTCTTCATAATTGACCAGTTGCTAATGTATCTGCTGCAATTTGGTCTAAGATTTTAGTATATGCTTTTGTAAATTGAGCAAATGCTGGCATAGCTACATGTACTACTAAATCATCTTTTGAAGTACCAAACATTAATGCATTTATTTTTTGTACTAAATTAATAGCAATATCATTAATTTTATAAAAATGTTTGTTGTGCTGAATCTGCATCTGTTGGAATTGGTAATATAATATATTGACCAGTTGCAATACAACTATCAATAACTCCTTGTAAATAAATTGCATTCATATTTGAATATCAATTACGAGTAATAGTACGCATTCATTCTCCAATTGTATTAGTTCTTACTTCAACAGGTGATTCCATAAAACGAACAGTATCAAATGAAGGAACATCATACTTAAAAGTTAGCATTTGATCCATCATAACGACTGCTCTTCGTACTCCTACTGATTGTTGTTCAGCACCATCAGATGTATCATAATCATTTCCTCAAACCATTCTTTCAGGAAATACATATTGCCCTTGTTCAAAAGGACCTGCCATTGAAATTTGTTTAGCAGACATCATCATCATTTCTGTTGCGTCAATATATTGACTATCTGCTTCTAAAATTTTTTTAATTTGTAAAACTGCAACATCACCAATTGCTTTTTCTGTTGGACTATTTCCACCAATTTGAAAAAGAGTAGGTAATGCAATACTTGATTTTCCACCTATTTTTGCCATAGGTTAATCTCCTTATTGTCATTGTAAATTTTTAGCAATTTCAATAATATCTTCATCAGTTTTAGCACCATTTTTTTAATTTCTTCTAAACGATTAGATTTAATTTCTTCTTGTCTTTTTTAACATTTGGTCAATAACTGATCCACCATCAACAGTGCCATCAACTTGATTTAGATTATATTCTTCTGCTATTTTATTTATTCTTTCTTGTTTAGATAAATCATTATATTTTTCATTATCAATTAATGAACTAATAATTTTTTTATCTTTATCTGTAAAATTTTGTAAATATAATTCATTTTCTAATAAATTACTTTTATTTTTTAATTCTTGTAATTGAGCATTAACAGTTTCTCAATCTGTTTTTTCAACTACATCTTCACGATTTTTAATTGATTCACGAATTTGTTTTGCTTGAGCATCTAATAATTCATTAACTGCTTGTGCTTTTTCATCATCAATATTTAAAATCTCTTTAATTTTTTCTACATTTGCCATTATTTTGCACTCCTTATTTAAGTGTTGGATTAACACTTTTAACAAATTATAGTTAAGACTCTTTTTATGGAAAAAGATTAAACCATTAACTTTATTTTACACTATTATTTTACCAATACAATACTTTTTATATATAAATACTAAACAAATAACATAAAAGTGTTATAATAAAATTGAAATGCTGTAAAATACGACATTTTTAGTATTTCCATATGGAACAGTACTCAAATTGGACAAGAGGACATCCTGCTAAGATGTTAGGTCGGGTAACCGATGTGAGAGTTCAAATCTCTCCTGTTCCGCCATTTAACTAGAGTTTTTTTACTTAATTTCATAATTCTCCATAAATATAAATCTAAACTTAATATATTTTATTGCTAATATACCCCTTAAAACACGTAATAAAGGTATTTACAAACAAATATATTTATATATAAATATTTAGACTTATTAAATAATCATGAAATTAAAATATATTCTTGCAAATTTCCAAAAATTATTTATAATGATGATATACAAGATTATCGTTGTTGTCGGTCAGAGTCTAGTCGGTAAATACTTCTAGAAACAAAATTGCTGGTGTGTTCTTAGAGAGCAGGCAAGCTGCCCGACAAAAAAAGAGATATTAAATCTCTTTTTTAATTCTTTTTAACAATCATAGTATTAAGCATATCTTTATATTCTTTATCTTGCTTTTCCATATATACCATTGTTTCTTTAAGTTTTAGTTGAAATTCTTTAAAATGATTAATACACAACTGCACAGGTCAATCACCCTGCATTTGTCTAACTAAATTATCATTTTCATCTTTTTTAAATTTTGCTAATACCTTATCTTTACAATCAGGCATCTCACAATCTAACGATTTTTTAATAACTGCCATCTTATTCACCCTTAACTTTTACATTACCATTATCATCAATAACTAAATTAGGTAATTTTTGTTCTTCACCATTTCAGCAATAAACTGATTTAAAAAAAGTTCCATCATCTTCAATTCAAGTCGCATGTTCTCTTGTTTTATTTGCAGCTAAATCAAATTCATTTCTATATAAAAATGCGCCACTATATGACTTGTCAATTTTAGTATAACTAATAATACCATTTATTGTATTATTTTCAGTATAACCTATATTTTTATATTTTTTAATTGTTCAATTATCGTTTTTTGCACCTTTTCATACAATTATATAATATTTATAATCTCCCTGAGAATTAAATGGTTTTTCTTGTGCTGCTATTCATTCTAAATTATCTTTAATTTCTTGGTTAGTAGTATCTATTTTATTCTTTTCTTTTAGTTCTTTTAATTCTTCGGGTGTGTATTCTTGTGTTTTATTACAAGCAACTAAACTTGTTGTACTTGTTCCAATTAAAGTGATTGTACCTAAAAGACTTAATATCTTTTTCATTATTATAATTCCTTTCATTAAATCCTTTTACAATCACAATTATATATATATATATATATATATTCAAGTATCAAAACCTAACTTTTGGGAATAACTGTAATACTAATAGGGTTAATACTTTTATTTCTAATACCTAAAACAAGGTGATTATTAATATCTATTGTTAAATCTTTATCATTACCAAAATAAGGTCAATATCCAGCACCACCTAAAAATATTAATTCTGGTTTCAATTTTTTTGAAAATCTAATTTTTAATTTCATATCATTTGTATAATATGCTTGTAAATATATTTCTTTAACTTTATTATCAGAAATATCAGAAATTTTCAATAAAAACTGAAAAACACCACTATTTTTTTCAGTCCAATAAATACTTTTATAATCTTCACTTGGTGTATTAGTAGTTTCACCAGTAAATAATGTTTTCATCTTATTTTCTTTTATATTAGCAAGGTCATAAATTAAACTACCATTAAAATTAACATTGTCAAGTTGTGATAAACCTTCTTTTTTTAAAGTTACGTTAGATAATAAACCTAAATTATTGCTGCAACTATTTTTCCCAGCTAATAAATTAACATTTCTATTAGAAATAAAATATTTTATATCTGGTTCAATACACCAAACATATAAATTATTAAGATTATTAAATTGAATTGATGAATAAGCATTTAAAAATTGTTCTAAAGTAGTAATTGTTGGGTTAATTTGTTTTAAATCAACTTCTAATTCATAATAAGAAGTATATAAATTATCTAAAAATAAATTACCACGATTAATACAGTGTGAATTTACAGTAATATTAGTTTTTAATGGATAATTTCTATTAGCATCTAATATATTTACAGTATATGGTTTATATGTAAATGGGTCTGGTGGCAATACTGCTTGAGGGTAAAAAAATGTTGTTTCTTCTAATAAATCATAATCTAATGCACTTGTTTTAATAACACTATTTCATGCTTGTACATTCCCATTTGGTTTAATAAATTTTGCCATTGTTTGTCATTCACCTTGAAAATTTTGAAATGCAGTAATATTATCATTTAAAGTAAATGGATTTTCTGAATATGTTGTAATTTTAAAATTAGTTTTACCAATAGTTTGTAAATTAATTAAATCAATTACATAACTTTCTAATGTTCCATCAGTAGTTGGATTAAAATCTAATTTATTATCTAAATTAGTTAATGGTGTATCTTTATCTAATGCTTGAAAATCTTGTGATAATATTACAATTTCATCAGTACCACCATTAACATTAATTCTATTTTGTCCTAAATCAATAGTAGAATAAACTTTTGTACCTAAATCTTGACCAGTTGCAGAATAATAATGTGTTTTGATTTTATCAGTTAATTTAAGCATACAACCAAATGTTAATGAATTACTTCCAATTAAACCACCAACTTGGTCTTCTGTTTCATTACGAAACATATCATAAGGAATATTACCTTTTCCAGCACTATTATCTTTTCATAAACTATTTTGAATAATTTCATAACTTAAATAATCAATAAAAGCATTTAATTGTGCTATTTTTGGTATTAATTGCGTATTTTTTTGACTCATTAATTTAACTGGTAAACCTAAATCAAAAAATGAAATTATTTTACCAACAATAGGTAAATTATTAAGACTAAATTTAGTAAATTCATTAACATCTCAAGGTAATAATGAAATTGATGAATGTGTATAACGATTAGCATTTAATATATCATGAAATGATGAAGATTTTAATTGTGAATAATCAAATGATGCAACACCAAAAGAGACTTTTTTATATTCTGGGTCTTGATAAATAAATTTACGAATTTGTTTCGTATCATAAGCACCTTTAGGTTTAAATTGTAATCCACTATCTCAAAAAGGTGTTTTATTAGGATTTGTTGCTCTAGTAGCAATTAAATCACTTCCTAATACACCTTCAGCATTTTTCTTTGCTAATGGATCTGCTAATGCATTAAAAATATTAGTTCATTCTCCATAAGTAGTTTGATTAGATGGTTTTAATCCTTGTAAATTATATAAAACATTAGCAGGATTAGAATTAGTTAATAAAGTATCTGGCATTCCACTTAATTCATCTGAAAATAATAAATCTCGTGGTTGATATACTCTTTTATTAATTTGTCCTGATTTAATAGGGCGACCAATAACAGTTAAAGAACTAAAAGCAGTTAAACCTAATACTTTTAAATCAATTCATTTAACACCAACATCTTCGGCTAAAACTGGGTCATAATCAACAATTCCATTAATAATTCTTGGGAAAAAATAACCTTCACCAATAGCACCATGTTGTATTTTTTGTCATATTGCCATACCTGATTTAGATAAATGGTCATTAACACTACTAAATGTAATTTCTTGAAATAAAAACTTTTTATTATCAAAAGGATCATAGTAATCTGTAATATTAGAAATATATAATCATTGAATAGATTGATTATATTCATAAGTATTAATAGTTTCTCCACCAATATTTTCATTATTTTTATTTAAAACAACATAAAGGTTTAATTCATCATTTTGACCAAATTGTTTATCTGTTGATAATAAAGTATATTGTCTTTGAGTTGAAATACCTTGAAAAATAGGGTCAGGCGTTCCTTGCGATGAAAAATATGCACCACTTGTACTATTTTGTAAATATGCTTCATACATATCACCACGATTAGTAGGATAATGCATTGGATTAATAATTTTAGTATAAAAATTATCAGCATCTTTAAAGTTTTTTTCTTCTGTTCCTTTATTAACTTGTTTTAATTTAAAAGCATTTTTTCATTGAGCAATAATAGTAGCATTACCAGTAATTGCTAAAGTAAAATCTGAATAATCTTGCGGAATACTATTAATTGGTTTATATCCACTTGTAGTTAATGGAATAACCCCATTAGTAATTACAAAAGGAAAAATAAATCATTTATCTAATTCTTGGATTTTACGCTTAATAACTTTACTATCAGTAGATGCCATTCTCATTGCAGTATATAATACTTGATTATTAATTTGTATTAATTCTTTACTATTATTTTTGTTTAAATTCATCTTTTATACCACCTGTATTATCATTTTCTAAATCAAATTTAGAATTAGTTTCTAATTGTGCTTTATCAATTTTTTCAACTTCTTTTATTGCAAATGTCATAGGAATACTATCAACAATATGAATATATTTTGCACGAGACATAGTACCATTTTCTATTCTTGTATTATTTACATCAACTAAACGCATTTGGTCAATAATTCCTGCTGGTTTAAATTTTAATGAATAGGGGCGTTCAATTTTATCTCAATTACTATTTTCAGCAATTCAATATTTATGAAATATTCATCAACAATCAAATAAACGATATAAATAATCTAATAAAAAATCTTGTCATACTGCTTGTGATTCAATATCTTCTGCTTGCATAATTAATGTTTGATTTTGATTAGTATAAGTTCCTTGTTCATCTGCTTGTCAACTTAAACCAATACCACGAAAAACATTTTTTAAAATATGATCAGTATCTAAATTATAATCATTTGAGTTATATTGTCCTTGAGTATAATTAACAGTTGATCCACCACCTTTTTCATCATAGTTATTTAATACATTTTGAATAACAAAATCACTTTCATAATCATTTCAAGATTTTTTATTCTTTTTTACATTATCTATTTCTTCACTTGTTGCTTGAATATAACCTCTTGCTCGTGAAAATCTTCTTGTTTTCTTTTTAATAAATAAATTATCTTGTAAATCTTCAATTAATCACATAGTAGGGTAAATATCGGGATAAGCATTTAACATTGTACTTGATGCTTGACCTTGTTGATTAGCACGAATAAAATTAGGAATTTGAATTAATGGAAAACGACCTAATTTATTAATATAAGTTCTTTTTTCAATTCTTAAACTTTTATCTATTTTTCCAGTAGTTGCACCTGCTTGAGTATTTTCATCATTAGGATATGAATCAATTTGAATATATTTATCATTAATAACAACATGAAAGATATAACCAGTATCATCTTGATTTGGTAATATTCAAATATCTGCTGCTTGCTCTTCTTCATTAATTTTTGATACAAAATTAGTAAATAATGCTGTTCCTAACATAACATCTAAATCACCATCATGTGTTTCATATATAAACATAACAGCAACACCTAATAATGATTTAGTTCATGACATTTTAATTAATTTTTCATAAATTTTTCTTTTATGATATCAATTTTGTCAATGTATTAATGCTTGTTCATTTTCACTATCACAAAGTAAACCACGCCCAATTTCCATTCTTACTTTTCTTTGTGCAACAATTAAAGGCACATTTATTTTTCAATCACGATTATTAAATGATAATCAATTATTTATATTATTATTCATTTTTATTTACTCCTAATCTAGCAAGATGACAAATTAATATCTTACTGTCTTTTTCTACTTTATCTACTTTTAAAACTTTATAATCATTTTTATATTTATAAACAAAAATATTATTTTTAGGAACATTCTTTTTATATTTTCCAATAATTTTATCCATATCAATTAAATATATATACATTTTAAATATACTCCCTTATTAATCTATTAGTTGATGATTGAACAATCTCTCTTATATATTCTGATAATGCATAATAATCAGCATCAAATTCATCATCATATAAATCAACTATTTCTTCTTTTCCACCATTAGGTTTTTCTTTTCATTGAATCATTGGATATTCAGTATTACTTTCTTCTAGTATTAAATCATGGGTCATTTTATCACTAATCATTGCTGCAATAAATGAATTAACTCTATTAGTAACTGACCAGATACTTTTATCAACTTCTTCAAATCTTAATAATTTACCATATCTATATTTTATTTTTTCTTTATTAAGAACATCAATAAATGCTCTACCACCAGCACCATAATCAACATTAATAGTTAAACCACTTTCAATAAAAATAGTACTATTTTTTAAACTAGATAAATAAAATTGAATAATATCATTTGCTTGTTCAAATGTATCTTTATATTCCATTGTTGCATTAGAATGTGTATATTTACCTATTTTATGTACTTTTTTTAAAGTTGAATTATATACTCATAAACTAGCACTTGTTTTATGTCCATTAGGACTATCTGCTTGGGCAAAATCAACACCACCTAATATTTTGTCAAAATTTCAAGTTAATTTAGTAAATTTAAGATATCTAGCAAAAACAGCACCTTGTACTTGCCCAGGTAATCCTCAACTTCATACTCTTGCTCTAACTGGGTCTAATTTTTCTGTTTCTAATTGGTCAAGAATTACATTATCATCTAAATAAGGATTAAGTCTTCAACTAGAATAATGTATTATTACTGTTTTAGTAAGTTTTTTATTCTTTTCATAATAATTAATTTTAAATTTACCTATTTGATCAGGATATTTAGATAATAATATTTGTTCATTAAATAACATTATTTCATTACAATATTTAATAATATAACGGTGTAATGATTCAGGATTAGATGAATTAATAATAAATTTTCTTTTAGCACCACGAATAGCATATTTTAATTCACTCATATCATCTTTTGTTAATTGGTCTGCTTCTTCTCTTCATTCAATAGCAAATTCATAATTATTTAAATCAGCAAATGCTTTTAATTTTTCTCTTTTAGTTTGTGAATGTAAACCTTTACAAATAATATAAGTACCATTATCTAATGTAAAAGAATTCTCAGATAAATTAACTTTATAATTAATATTCATATCATTAAGAGTATTTTGAATATTTTTAAATACTCCATTTCTAATATCTTTATTCATTTTCATAACAGCAATAATAAATATTGGCTTACCAACCAATAATGATATAGCACAGCATTTGCCAACTACATTATCTTTTATCATAAAAGTTTTAGCACTATAACGACTTCCTATTTCATTATATTCATCAGCAGGATTATATATTTCTTTTCACGGTGCATTAGGAACATGTTGTTGATAAAATCATCTTGGAATTTCATCTAAATGTAAAAAATGTTTAAGCATCTTTAATCACCTCATTTATTTTAGGTAAATCAACATTATCAAAATTAATAACAATATTAGCATTATTTATATTTGTATCTTTAACATATTTCTCAACATATATTTTCTTCCCCCCGCCATATTTGTCATTTAATAAAGCCAATTCCAATTCTATTTCTAATTGATTTATTGTATTTTTAATAAAATAAGCGGTTTTTGTATCAACTTCATCTTGTCAATTATCAAATGGTAGTTTTAAATAGTATAAATATGCTCTTTTATTGCTTAATTTGGTGTCTTTTTTCTTCAAAAATGCCTTAGTTTTACTTGAAATAGTCTTAAAAGTTACCATTTTTTACTCCTTTTTGCATATTAAAATTGCTATTATTTAAACAATATGGTTAAATAAAAGAGTATAAAAACCTATCAAACTTATCAAGAACTAAAAACTTAGCAAAATGTATTAAAGAACTTAATATTATTTTTATTATGTTTATTTTACAATTAAAAAAAGACTTTTTCAAGTCTTTTTTTGTAAAACAAGTATAGAGACAGATATTCGCAACTTGTTATAAATTAATTGTATAACTTTAAAAATAATTGTCAATAGTTTTTTAAAAATAGTGTATAAATAATTTTAAAAAGATTGGAGACAGAATATATGAAAGATTATACACATCTAAAATATGATGAACGAAATTTATTTAAGGATTTATTTTTATCTGATAGTTGTAAAAAGAAAAATGGTACGCTTAATTTATCTGAAATTGCAAGACAAACAAATCGCAGTGTGAATACTGTTAAAAGAGAAATTAAGCGATTTAAAAATATAGAAGATTATATAGCAATAGAAGCACAAAAAGATTATTATAAAAAGCGTAAAAAATGTATTAAAAAACTACCTGAATTTACAGAAGAGCAATTAAATTTCATTCATCTGAGATTTAATGCTTATCATGATTCACCAGCAGAAATTATTCAGCGTTTTTTAATAAAGTTTGGGATTAAATTTCCCGTTTGTGTAAAAACATTGTATAAATGAATTTATTTAGGTCTTTTGGGTTTGTTAAAGAAAAATTTATTAAATGGTGGTAGAAGAAATAGAACAAAGAAAAGACCTGATAATCGTGGCAAATTAGATGAAAGATTTAAGTCAATTTGAGATATTGAAAATAAAGTTTCTAATGTTGGATGACTTGAAGCGGATACAGTTGTTGGAAAAGACCATAAATCTGCTGTTTTAGTTTTAGTAGAACAATCAAGTAAAAAATACTTTGCTATGAAATTAGAAAATCATACTGCTAATGAAGTTGTAGAAAAGTTTAAAGATATTGTTATAAGTAATAATTTAATTGGAAAAATTAAAGGAATAATAACAGATAGAGGTAAAGAATTTAGTAAATTTGAAGAGATGGAAAAGATTACTGGTTCTAATGTTTATTATTGTGACCCTGGTTCACCAAAACAAAAACCCTTAATTGAAAGAATTAACCGTGAATTTAGAAAACGCTTTCCTAAGGACACTGATTTTAATAATGTTAGTCAAAAACAAATTGATTGAGTAGTTAATGTTATAAATGATAAACTCCGACCGTGTTTAAATTGAATAAGTGCAAAAGAAATGTTTTTACAGAATATTAAGTAAATTTATTAATTAAAATTTAATAAATGCTTTTTTAGTGTGCTTAAATATGGTTAAATTAAGCTATATTTATAAAATATTTTATTTTTTTAAAAAAAGAGTTGCATTTGTTAAAAATGATGTTATTATCAAATTAACAAGAGACAGATTTTGCTACTTGAATTTACATAATACATAATATAATAAAAATTACAAAAATCAACCATAAATTTAAAAAAATTAAAAATATTTTAATTTTTATTTTATCCATATTTAAACACACTAAAAAATAATTTATTAATTTTAATTAATAAATACATATTTTATTATTTTAATAACATATTTTATAATTTAATATACATTTTTAAATATTTATTGTTTATATATTCTGCAAAAACATTTTTTAGCACTTATTTAATTTAAACACGGTCGGAGTTTATCATTTATAACATTAACTACTCAATTTATTCTTTTCTGACTAACATTATTAAAATCAGTTCCCTTAGGAAATCAATATCTTAATTCACTATTATGTTATTTGCAAATTTGTTTTTTTGATTTGAATTAGTTTGATGTATTTTATTTATAATTAATTTTAAAAATAAGAAAGGTGGTAAAGAATAATGCGTAAGTTATCATCTTTATTTGCCATATTTATTTTAAGTTTTTTGGGTTTGGTTATTTCATTTATTACTTTAACGGCGTTTAGACCCTTAAATGAGGAGCATTATATGCTTAAACAAGAGAATAGTACTGATAAAGGTATTAATGAAACTGATTTTATTAATACAATGTTTTTACGCAGTAGTTTTTTTGAAAATTGGTCGGAAACAAATTATTTTATTAATCCAACTTTAAAAACATCAAAAAAATTATCTTTTAATGATAAATGGTATTTGGATTTTTTACAAGATAGTTATTCAACGGGAGTTGTTTATGATAACCTAATGAAGTATTTTTAAATTATTATCGACAATGACATAGTTTAAAAAATAAGTATATGGTTGATAAATTTTATGATGTTAAAAAAGAGAATTTTTTGAATGATTTAACTGATTTTATTTATGCTTTTGCCGTTAAATATAAGATGTTTAATGTATCGAAAAAAATTGTGGAAAATGTTGACCGTTATAAATTAGTTCATTATCCAAGAGTTACGTTAAACCAAGATAATTGAAAATTAATTACTGATTATAATTGACTTAAAGATAATTTTGATAATAAATATTATTTTGTAATTTGGAAACAATCTTATAGTAAAGAATGATAAATAATGAAATTTAAACATAATATACGTTATGATATGAAAATAGAAAGTTACATTAAAAATAATTCTTTTAAAGGTCTTTATCGTTGAGATGGCGTTGGTGAACCCAAAACACCAGAAATAACTAGTGGTGGTGAAATTACTGACTGAAATAGTTATCAACAAACTCGCGTAAAAGAATTTATTGATTTATCTTTATATTCTGTTTTGCAAGAAAATATTAGAGTTCAGCAAGGTGGTAGTGCGGATTATGAAAATTCGAATAAGGTTGGTACAAAGCGGATAATTTTTGATTTTGAGACGGTTGATGAATTGGATGTTAAAAATATTAAAAAAGCAATTTATCGGATGATTTTGACTGTTGATGAAGCAAATTTAATTATTTCTGGTAGTTTAAGTTTAGAGTTAAATAATATTAATAATGATGATTTAAGTTTTAATTTTAGTTTTATGCGAACGTGAATGGGTGAAGTTTTTAATTTTAATGGTTCAATTTATTCATCATTAAATAGTAAAGATTTAAAGTATTATCAACAGTTTAGCGGTCAGTTTGATTTATCTAATTTTTTACAGTCGTTTTTTGCAAGTGCATTGGTGCCAGTGTTTCAAAATCGTAGTTCTTTTATTGAAAATGGATATATTGATAATTTACAATATGATACTGTTTTAGTTAACTTTTTTGCGTTGAAATTACAAAATTTTAATAATATTTTGTTGAGTGAAAATATTAACGATAAATTACAATTTGATAAATTATTAAATAGTATGTTTAAGATTTCACAGAAATTTTATACTAATTATTTACGTACGATTTTTGATTTAGAAAATAATACTTATGTTCAAGGTTATAATAAAAAATATGGTTTGTCAGTAAATAATGGTTTTAAAATTTACCCACGATATTTTTATTTTTCGGATAAATATAAGCAATTAGATATTAAATTATATTCATCATTTAAAAATCGGTTTTATACGATTAATAATTATGGTAGTGTTTTTAATTATGATTTTTCGGTTGCTAATAATTATAATATTAACTCAAATTCGGGTTATGTTTTTGAAGATGCTTTAAAAGATAAATATGGTTTAAAGTATAAAAAAATTGAAGAACAAAAAATCGGTTATAATGTTTTTGAATTGCAAGCACAAAAAGAGAATGATATGTACTGATATTATGATTTTAATTTTGGGATTTATAACTGACAAGAGATTAATAATGGTGGGTTGTTCCCCGATAAACAATGATGACAAGTGCAATATGTAACGCCAGAGGGTTGATGAGATTTTGGTGCTCATATTAAAAATGCGGTGATTTGAATTGTCAATACTATTCCTGGTGTTAAACAAGTTAATGAGTTAGCGAGTGGTGTTGGTAAGATTTTTGAAATAGTATATAGTTTTTTTAGTCAAATATTTGAAGTATGAAAATTTAATCCCGCATTGTATAGTACAATAACAAATATCTTTTTATTAATTATTTTTATGAAATTTGTGCGATTAATATAAAAAAGGAACTGTTATTCAGTTCCTTTTTGTTTTTTTCAGTCAGTAATTTCACCAGTATTTTTGTCAATAGTTGGTGTTTGTGGTTCACCATCACCATCTCAACGATAAAGACCTTTAAAAGAATTATTTTTAATGTAACTTTCTATTTTCATATCATAACGTATATTATGTTTAAATTTCATTATTTCTCATTCTTTACTATAAGATTGTTTCCAAATTACAAAATAATATTTATTATCAAAATTATCTTTAAGTCAATTATAATCAGTAATTAATTTTCAATTACTATCTTTTGGTGGTTGTTGTGGATTATTACCTCCCCCGTTTTCATTATTATTTTCTTTTTTACAACTGATTAATGTTGTTGTGCTTGTTGCGGTTAATCAAATTGCTCCTATTATGCTAAGTCATTTTTTCATATATATTGCTCCTTTTTATTGTTTTATATATTTATATATAATTGATTTCATCACATATCAATTATATATCAATTATTTGTATTAAATATTAATTTTATATATTTTTGATGGTAGGTGTAAAATAATGAAATATATTATTAATAATTTTAATTTGTTTGATTTACAAGCAAAATTAAAGAATTTTTTAAGTAAAAATTATAAAAATAAATATTATAAAAGAATAAAACAAAAAATATTTTCATATATTAATTTGTGTAATGATTATTATAATGGTAATTTTTTTTTGAAAGATTTAATTAAAAAATATTTTAAAAATAAGTTTTCAACTTTTTATTATTGAGCGAATAAAATTTTAATTGCATATAAAAATAATGATTTTGCTGAATTATTATTAAAGTCAACAATTCCTAATAATATTAATTATCAATATAGTGATGATATTCGCAAAATTATTTGTGATTTATATTTTGAATATTGTAATAAACATGCTGGTGGTGTTTTATCTTTGTTTTATAATTTAAAAAAAGGAATTCATGGAGAAGAATTAAAAAATAAAGCACCAAAAAATTTAAAAACATTTTTTCGTTTACTTAAAAAAGATGAAAGATGATTAAAAATAAAAAATAAAATTAAAGAAATTAAAAAACAACATCCAAGATATGAAGTTAAAGAAATAGGTTTGTTACAGATGGACGCTAAATATTTTGTACCAAGTAAATTTCCAGTTGATAAAAAGTATTATGTTTATGATTTTATTGATGAAAAAACAAGATTAGCATTAGGATATGTTTATGATAAATTAAGTACTGATAATGCTATTGATGCTGTTAAAAAAGCAATTAGTGATTTTAAAAATATATTTGATATTATAATAACACGGATTAGAACTGATAACGGTTCTGAATTTATTAATAATTATCGTAATAATCAAAAAATTAGTTTTAAAAAGACTAATTTTACTCAATTTTTAACAGATAAAAATATTTTGCATCAAACAACACCAGTTCGCTCTCCACAGTCAAACGGTAAGATTGAAATATTTCATCAAAATTATACTAAATTATTTGTATTTGAAGAAAAAATATTAAATGCAGTTAGTTTACAGAATAAATTAAATGATTATTATTATTTTTATAATTTTGAAAGAGTACATAAGTCTTTAAATTTTCAGGCACCATTTAATTTTTTGAATAGTTTAAGTTTAATTAAATAATTTTAAATTATTAAGTTTTTGTGTTTAAACTAAATAAGTTTATTATATTTTAATTAATTAATAATATGTAAATTAACTCATAAAATATGTTATTAAAATAATAAAATATGTATTTATTAATTAAAATTTAATAAATTATTTTTTAGTGTGTTTAATTTTATATTTTTTATTTATTTATTTTATGATATTTTTTTATTATAAATAAATATTTTTATTATTTTTGTTATTTTCTTGTAATCTTTAAAATGTGTGTGGTATACTACATTACTAATATTATTAACATAATTAAAATTCAATTGCAGTTAAAAAAATTTATTATTGAAAATCAGATATTGAGCAAGAAATTAATCAATTAAAACAACAAATAAAAAAATATCAAGATAATTTAGATTTAATATGTAATCGTTCGCATTCTAATAACAATTTTAATGTGTTAACAGATTGTAGTAATTATGGGTTTTTAACTGCTAGTGTTTTAGGAATTTCAGCGGGTCTTTCCTTATTATTTCCCCCTCTTGTCGCCACTATTGCCTTTCTTAGCGCTATTTCAGCTGGAATTACTAGTACAATTGCTTCAACATGTAGTATTCTTGAATAAAATAAAGTTGTTTTTTATTTTTTTATTGTTATAATTAATTAGGCATTTATTCTATTATTTAGAATATGTTTAAATGTGGTAGTAATGGTAACATTACGTTTGGACCACAGCGAGAATTTAATTAAAAGGAGGAAATTGCTCGTGGCAAGAATTACAAGAATTGCAAAATTAGAATTTCAAGCAGGACAAGCAAAACCAGGGCCAGAATTAGCTTCATTAGGAATTAATATGCCTCAATTTTGTACACAGTTTAATGATGCAACAAAAGAACGAATAGGTGATGTTGTTCCAGTTGTTATTACTGCTTTTGATAATAAGACATTTAAATTTGAATTAAAAACAACACCAGCAGCGATTTTATTAAAAAAAGCAGCAAAAATCCAAAAGGGATCAGCAAAGGCAAAAGATGAAAAAGTAGCAACAATTTCAGCTGATGAAGTTCGCAAAATTGCTGAATATAAACTTGTTGATTTAAACGCAAATGATGTTGAAGCAGCAATGCAAATTATTGAAGGAACTGCTCGTAATATGGGGATTGTTGTTGAAGGTATGCCAAGTAAGAAGGAGAAAAACTAAGAATGGCAAAATTTGGTAAAAAATATAATAAAGTTGCTGAATTAGTTGATAAAAATAAGGTATACCCAATTGCAGAAGCAATTGAATTAGCAAAACAAACTGCAACAACAAAATTTGACTCAACCGTTGAAGTTGCTTTTAATTTAAACGTTGATCCACGTCATGCTGACCAACAAATTCGTGGAGCTGTTGTGTTACCAAAAGGAACAGGAAAAACACAACGAATCTTAGTTTTAACAAATAGCAAGGAAGCTGATGCTAAAGCAGCAGGTGCTGATTTTGTTGGTGGTAAAGATTTAATTGAAAAAATTCAAAAAGAAAACTGATTTGATTATGATGTTATTATCGCAACACCAGATATTATGGCAGAATTAGGAAAAATTGGAAAATTATTAGGGCCAAAAGAATTAATGCCAAACCCTAAAACAGGAACAGTTACTCCAGATGTTATTAAAGCAATTGGTGATGTTAAAAAAGGAAAAGTTAAATATCGTGTTGATAAAAATGGGAACATTCATTCAATTATTGGAAAAGCATCATTTAAAGTTGAAGATTTAAAAGCTAATTATGATGTAATTTATGAAACAATTCGTAAGGCAAAACCAGCGGTTGTTAAGGGAGCATATATTAAAAATATTGCTATAACAACAACAATGGGACCAGGAATTAAAGTTTTAATTGAATTATAAAAAAGAAAAAGATTAACAATTGTTAATCTTTTTCTTTTTTTGTTTCTTTTTAGTTCTTAACGAAAATAATGCTAGATAACTAACTAAAGTTGAAACGCCATAAATTCCAATGCCTGAAAAGAGTACTAATAATTAATGGTGCTAAAACTGGATGAAGATAGGGGTTTAAAATTTTGTAGCTATTTCATCACATTATTCTTCCATCTGTTGGAGCATAATCATGACATTCAACATATATCACTAGTCTGGTTCATGAAAATATAATATATAAAATTGGTAATATTAAACTAAAGTAATTAATTCTTTTAATAAAATATTTAAAATCATGTTGTTCATAATATGAAAAAATACCAAATAAGATAAATGCAATAATTGGAGTTATAATAAATTTTTTAAATTCTGAAGGTTCATTTTTATATCCTAATCTTGCAAGAAAAACTGTGGCGTAAATAACACAATATAAAGCATACCAATTTGTGAAAGCAAAAAATAATCATGCAATTAATTGATCAATTGTTTTTTCACTATGTCCATTTTTACTTGGTTTAAAATAATCATAATTAATCATTCTGTCACATAAATCTATGATGACACCAGAGATTGGGACAATAATTAAGAAAATCATTAAAGTGATAATTATTATTTTTAATTTTTTACTATACTTTGATAATTTATACATTTTAGCCTTTTTATACAATACTAGATTTTATATAAGTTATTTTAACATTATACCATAATTACAAATTAAATTACTATGTAACTTATATCTCTAATTTCAAAATATTTTTCTCCTTAGGATCTTAAACTTTAAATTTACCAAAATTTTTCATTTTTTATGTTATTCTGTTTAGTAATTGATTATAATATTAATAGTACAAAAAGTACATCTAGATATTATTTAAAACTATGAAAGGAAAAAATAGAATGTATTTATATTTACAAGCGAATGTTGGTACAGCAGTACTTGATACTTTAAAAGCGTGGGGTTTTTGAAGTGCAATTATTGCAACCATGTTTGTAATTTTTTAGGTTGGTTTTTAACAAAACGTGGAACCTTTAAAAAAGATTGAGAAGCTGTCTTAATTAAAATTGTCATGGTTGTTGCTTTACCATGTTTAGCATTTGATGGTTTTATGGCTGATACAACAGTTGAACAAGTTAAAACACAAGCAGCAATTTTATTAGTCGGATTTTTATTTTATATTATTTTAGGAATTGTAGCAAAATATTTTTATATTAAATATGAGCAAGATGTTCGTGATACGTTAGCAATGTGTACAGTTTTTGCATCAACTACTTTCTTCGGAATTCCAGTTGTTACAGCTTTATTTGCCGCCGGACAAACAACATTACCAGCTAATATCTTTAATATTCCTTATCGAGTATTTTTATATTCATTAGGATTTATTGTTATGAGTAAACCAGTGCAAGGACAATTAGCATCAGCAGTTTAAACAACAGCAGAAACAATTGTCGATGTAAAAATAGATCCTACGGGTTATGCACAAGTAAGAGCCGAAATAAGATCTAAAAAAATGGCAACTGTGAAGGCAAATTTAAAACAAATTTTTGTTAATCCAATTTTAATTGCAACAATTTATTGGATTTATATTTTGAGTAACACAATTAATTCCAGGAATTGAAATTGTTCCTGATCAAAATAAAATTGGTAGTGGTCGATTATTTTCACCATTACGATTAGATAATACTTTTCCACCATTATTTAAAATAACAAAAACATTGGAAGGATTATGTACACCATTAGCATGATTAGCAATTGGAATGACTTTAGCAAAAGGGAAATTGCGTGAAGCAATGCAAGATAAAAAAGTCTTATATGGAATGATTATGAAAGTTATACTAGCACCAATTATTGGATTAGTTTTAGCAATTATTTTTGCTGTGATTGGAAAAGAAACAAAAGTATGAAAATTAGATTCAGTTGGCTTGACTGTTATTGTCATTATGTTGGCAGAACCACCAGCGTCTGTTATTGTTGCATATTCAATAGGATATAAAAAACAACCAATGTTATCAAGTAATTTAACATTAGTTTCAACTTTATTTTCAATTATTTTGTTACCATTCTGAGTAATTATTACGACAGCAATTGGGGCAACTACATTATTTACATATTAGGAGAAAATAACAATGAATATAAAAATTAAAATGGTTTGTTATGGCGTTCGGAAAACCGAACGACTATTTTTTGAAAAACTAAATGAAAAATATGGTTATGATTTAACTTTAAATGAAGAATATTTAACAAAAGATAATATTGCAACAGTTAAAGGACATCAAGCAGTGATGGTTCGTGTAAATTGTGATTGTTATGAAGAAAATTTATTAAAAATGCAAGAATATGGGATTAAATATTTATTAACAAGAACAGTTGGTTATAACCATATTGATTTAACAAAAGCACACGAATTAGGTTTTAAAATGGCTTATGTACCAGGATATTCTCCTAATGCAGTTAGCGAATTAGCGGTACCAATGGGAAATGCTTTTTTACGTAATTTATTTTATATGGCTAATAATGAACGTCAAACAAATTTTAAGGTTGATGATTTTATGTTTGCAAAAGAAATTCGTAATTCAACAATTGGAATTATTGGAACTGGTCGGATTGGATGTGAAGCAGCAAAGGCTTGGTATGGAATGGAAGCTAAAGTATTAGGATATGATATTTATGAAAATGATAGTGTGCAAGCAGTTTTAACATATACTGATTTAAATACTTTGCTTAAAGAATCAGACTTATTTTCATTACATTGTCCATATATTAAAGACCAAAATCATCATTTTGTTAATAAAGAATTTCTAGCACAAATGAAACCGTGGGCAGTGTTAATTAATGCAGCGCGTGGTCAACTAATGGATAGTGAAGCAGTTTATGAAGCTGTTAAGTCAAATCATTTAAAAGGTGTAGGATTAGATGTATTAGAAAATGAAGGTGATGTTTTTTTCCAAGATTTTAATGAAAATAAAACACCAGATAATCTTACAAATAAATTACTTACCTTATATCCATGAGTAATTATTACACCACATATAGGTTCTTATACTGATGAAGCTGTCAAAAATATGATTGAAACAACATATGAAAATTTAAAAGAAATTTTAACAAATGGTGAGTCAAAAAATAAAATATAAAACAAATTTTTAGAAAGTAGAGTTTTACTCTACTTTTTATTATTTAAAATAACTTTTAATAAAAAATAATAAAATAAATAAAATTATTATATAATTTACTTAGTAAAAAACTGTGATTTCTATTTATTTTTTATTTTATATTAATTAATAACACTTGTGGGGTGACAAAAAGAAAAGCTAGGTATGTTTTGTCATGCAAAAAAATGGACAGCAAATGATTTGTTATAAATGTCAGTTTAAATTTAAATATTTTTATAAACAATGAAAATTAAATAATAATAACAATAAGTTATTTATTTTTCGTGTAGAAAAAAATATCAAGCATTGAGCAAAAAATTGATTTAAGTGAATTAATTCCAGATTATGCTTTTGTTTGTAATTCAACTTGGTTTGCTATTTATAGTATTAAAAAAATTCAACGAATGAGAATTAATACAATAAAAAATTTAAATTTTAAACAAGGTACTTTATTAATTCGATTTTATTGATATAGGATTTTTATTAACGGAATTAGGCAAACTCGTTTATATAATCTTCCACGAGTATAATAATGTTTTTTAATTTTATAAAATAAAAAAATAAAATAGTTACTTAAATTTATTGTTTTTTACAGAAAATAATGTCTTATAACAAAAAGTCTAGTTAAAATGCAACAATTTTCCAGTTTTCGGTATATAATAAAAATAGTTTTAGTAGAAAGAGAAGTGAGGATTTTTTATTATGTCAAAAAAACTGCACGGGATAGGTGCCAGTAATGGAATTGCAATTGCCAAAGTTTTTAAATTAGAAGAACCAAAATATGAAATTTCGAATAATACGGTTTCTGATTCGGCAAAAGAAATTAAAATACTAGAAGCAGCAATGCAAAAGGCAAACACAGATATTGAAAAACTACAAAAGATTGCCTTAGACAAATTAGGAGCGGAAAAAGCAGCAATTTTTGAAGCACATAAGGAAATTTTGCTTGATCCAGCAATGATTGATGAAGCAAAAAATATCGTTAAGAGTAATAAAAATAATGCAGCATATGCAATTCATACTGTTGCTCAAAAGTTTATTACAATGTTTGCAAGTATGGATGATCCATATTTTAAAGAGCGTGCATCTGATGTTAAAGATGTAACTGATCGTTTAATTAAGTATATTTTAAATGTTCCGGTCTTAGATTTAGCAACTATTAGTGAAGAAGTTATTATTGTTGCTGAAGATTTAACACCTTCACAAACAGCGCAGTTAAATCCTAAATTTGTGAAAGGATTTAGTTGTGATAGGGGGGGGCGTACTAGTCATGCTGCAATTATGGCCCGTAGTCTAGAAATTCCAGCTGTCTTAGGATTAAAAGATATTACAAAACAAGCAAACCATCATGAAATAATTATGATTAATGGAACAACAGGAGAAGTTATCTTAAATCCAACATCGGTGGAGATTAAAACTTGGACAACAGAAAAAGAAAAATTTTTACAATTGCAAAAAGAACTATTGGCATTTAAAGATAAACCAACAGTTTCAAAAGATGGATATCAAAAATTTGTTTTAGAAGGAAATATTGGAGCACCAAAAGATGTTCAAGGTGTTTTGGATAATGGTGGGAAAGGAATTGGATTATTTAGAAGTGAGTTCTTATATATGTATAATGACCATTTCCCAACTGAAGATGAGCAATATGAAGCTTATAAAGGTGTTTTGGAAGGAATGCAAGGGCGCCCAGTGATTATTCGAACATTGGATATTGGTGGTGATAAAAAATTATCATATTTTAAATTTCCAGAAGAAATGAACCCATTTTTAGGATATCGTGCGATTCGCCTTTGTTTAGATAAAACAGATGTTTTTCGAACACAATTACGTGCTTTATTACGTGCTAGTGTGCATGGGAAAGTTGGTATTATGTTTCCAATGATTGCGACAGTTGATGAATTTAAAACTGCAAAAAAAATTACCTTAGAAGAAAAAGCAATTTTACTTAAAGAAGGACATAAAGTTGCAGACAATATTGAAATTGGAATGATGATGGAAATTCCAGCAGCAGCAATGTTAGCTGATCAGTTTGCAAAACACGCTGATTTCTTTTCAATTGGAACTAATGATTTAATTCAATATACAATGGCAGCTGATCGAATGAGCCAATTTGTGGCATATTTATACCAACCATATAATCCATCTGTTTTACGTTTAATTAAAACAATTATTGATGGTGCCCATAAAGAAGGAAAATGGGTTGGAATGTGTGGTGAAATGGCTGGAGAGGAACAAGCAATTCCGCTTTTAATGGGAATGAAATTAGATTACTTTTCAATGTCTGCCACAAGTATTTTAAATGCGCGTCGTATTATTAGCAAATTAGAAGTTTCGGCAATGGAAAAATTAGTAACAGAAGCATTAGAATGCCAAACAGGTGATGAAGTTTTGGCTTTAGTTGAAAAAAGAACAAAAAATGCTTTAGAAGTCTAAAATTTTGATAAAATAACACTATATAGTGTTATTTTTCTATTAAAATAGGTGGTTTAAATGATAAATCTAAATACGTATGCAATAATTGACCTTCCATTACCAGTTTTAATTGCTTTTGTTGTTATTTTTACGGCATTATCAATTATTAGTGGATTTTGATATTGAAGACAATGGTATAAAACACGCCATAATGCTAAAAATTATAATTTTGCGGTTAAGCATAAGGTAACAATTCGGGTTTCTTTTCAAAAAATAAGTATTTAATTTATTTTTATTATGTTTCTTTTGCTTAATTGGTTCTATTTTGGTTTTAGTCAAACAACTAGTTGGTTTCCCATTGTTTTAAAAATAGCACATAAATTTAATAATTTTATAGTATACTAAAGGTAGATGACAAAGTTGTCTGCTTAATGAAAAAAGGAGAAGAAAAGATGGGATTATTTAGTAAAAAACCAAAAGAACTTGAAATAATTGCCCCTGTAGATGGTGAAGTTATTGCTTTAGATAAAGTTGAAGATGAAGTATTTTCACAAAAAATGTTAGGTGAGGGTTTAGCAATTAAACCAAGTGCTGGTAATTTTATTGCTCCAATTGCTGGGAAATTAATTACCGTTTTTCCGACAGGTCATGCTTATGGAATCAAAAGTAATAATGGTGTTAAAATGTTATTACACATCGGAATGGATACAGTTTCATTAAATGGAAAAGGATTCGATATTCAAGTAAAACAAGATGATAATGTTAAACAAGGGGATTTATTATGTAATGTTGATTTAGCAGTTTTAAAAGCTGAAAATGTACCAAGTTTAGATACGCCAATTGTTTTTACACCAGAAACAATGAGCGGTAAGACAATTAATATTATTAAAACAGGTAATGTTAAACAAGGAGAAATTATTGCTGTTATTAAATAGGAAATAATTTTAACTAATAAGTGATTTATAAAATGGAAATCACTTTTATTTTTGTTTATAAAGTATATTCTAGAGTGTTTTTGCTATAATTGTTAAGAAAGGAAAAAGGTCAAATGGTAAAAATAGTTTTAATTGCGATTGTTTTTTTCTTATATTATTACTGAGTCTTTTCTTCAACAGGGGCAATTTTAGCCGAATTTTTAAAAATTCGAACTAAAAATATTTATTTTGGTATGATTATGGGTTTTTTCTTTTATTTTGCTGTTATTTCTTTTTTGCTAATTCCATTAGAATTTATTCCTAATTTACGTTATATTATTTTAGTTTATTCATTATTATCAATTAATATTTTATATTCATTATTTTTGTTATTATTTATTCGTTATTGATTTAATATTAATTTATGAGATTGAAATCACGCCATTTTTTTTGTTGCATTTGGTGTTTTTATGGCATTATATTATGCTAAAAATTATTTTATTGCTCCTTCAGGTTCAAACATTACTAATAGTTATGTTTTAAGTTTTTATTTTTTTGCTTCAGTTGATAATAATATTATTTTTAAATTAAATCCAAATGTTACGATTGCTAATGCTCAAGCTTTAGCAACATTATCTTGGTTTACAAATGTTTCAGTTTGATTTGTAATGACTGGAATTGATCCAAGTGATATTATTTGAAATTTATTAAATATTTTAGATGCAATGCTATTTGCTTCAATTTTTGTAACATTATTGAGTAATTTTGCTAATAAAAAAAGTAATCGTTTTTTAATTGGTACTTTATCACTCCTTGTTTTATCTGCTTCAAAATTATTAATTTATTATTTTGGATATGATTCATGGCATCAACAGAATATGTTAACTGGTTTATTTTTTGTCACTTTTATTTTAATGACAATTTACACAAATGAAGAATACCGCAGTGGTAATATTCCTTGAATTATTGGTATTATTTTTGCAAGTTATATTACCTTTGAATGAGATGCATCGTATATTATGTTATTTATTATTTATGTTTCAACATGAATTAGTATGTTAAAATATAAAACTAATTTCTTAAAAGATATGGTTAAGTTTACTTTATTTTCAACATTATGTTTTATCTTTTACAACGCACAAATAAAAAATATTTTACTAATTTTTATTTTTTTAGGATTATTTTTGTTAATGATAATTTTATCATTTTTGTTATATCGCAATTATTCACGAGTACATGATATTGAAATAATGATGTACCTAGGGCAAAAAAAATTATTATTTGTTGTACCAATTATTTTTACTCTAATTTCAGTAGTCATTGTTTTAGCAATGGGGGAAAATAACTTAAATTTTTGAACATTAGAAACAATTGCATCAGCCTTATATGTGCAGTTAGAATTAGGGAGTTGAAAACCATGAACAAATATTGTCTTTTTAATTATTTCTTTTGTCTTTTTAGGTTTAGCTTTAATTTGATTATTCCTTTTTGAACGAATTCCGAATTTTGTTGCAAAAACTCCAATTAATATGCTATCAATTTTAACAGTAACTTTCTTTAATCCGTTAGTTGGGCGTTTTTTAATTTTAATTTTTAATGAACAGGCTTTGTTAAACAATGCTACGGTTTTTATTGTTGCGTTATTAGTTGCCTTAAATATTAGTGTTTATGCATTGAAAATTAAACCGTTTAAAAAATGGCATTTTAAAAAACCACCAATTTCCCCGCATCATAAAAAGAACCTAAAAATAATAAAATAAAGGAGAATATTATGACTTTTGAACAAGCAAAAAAACGTAGTTTAGTATTAAAAGAACAGTTAGAACAATGAAATTATGAATATTATGTGAATGATAACCCTAGTGTCAGTGATCAAGAATATGATCGAGCAATGCAAGAATTAATTGCAATTGAACAACGATATAGTGAATTAATTACAATTGATTCTCCAACGCAACGTGTTTCTGGTCAAGTTAGCGAAAAGTTTAATAAATATGTTCATACAAGTCCAATGTTAAGTTTGGGAAACGCATTTAATTATGATGATTTAATTCATTTTGATGAACAAATTAAAGAATTGACTGGTTTGCCAGAGGTTGAATATACTTGTGAATTAAAAATTGATGGATTATCAATTTCATTAGTTTATGATAATCATCTTTTAGTGATGGGGGCAACTCGTGGAGATGGTCTTACTGGTGAAGATGTTACTATTAATATTAAACAAATTAAATCAATTCCGCTTCGAATTGTCCAACCAACTTTAACTGTTCGGGGTGAAGTTTATTTATCAGTTGAAGAATTTAAGAAGATAAATGAGGAACGTGCAAAAAATGGCGAATCTGAATTTGCTAATCCTCGAAATGCAGCAGCAGGAACTTTACGGCAATTAGATTCAACAATTGTTGCAAAACGAAAGTTAAATGCATTTTTATATTATTATGTTAATGCTTTGCAGCATGGAATTCAATCACAGTATGAAGCGTTACAAAGATTAGAACAATTAAAATTTAAAACAAATCCTGAGTATCGTTATTGTTCAAATATTGCGGCAGTGTGAGAATATATTCAAGAGTATGAACAAAAACGTCATCAATTAGGTTATGAAATTGATGGAATTGTGATTAAAGTTAATAACTTAAATTTATATAATCGCATAGGTTATAATGCTAAAAATCCAAAATGAGCAATAGCTTATAAATTTCAAGCAGAAGTTGTGATTACAAAATTGCTTAATATTTTTCCTTCTGTTGGAAGAACAGGGCGGATTACTTATAATGCTGTTCTTGAACCAGTTCGTATTGCAGGAACAATTGTACGAGCAGCAACATTACATAATGCTGATTTTATTACTGAGCGTGATATTCGGATTGGTGATAATGTTCAAGTTAAAAAAGCGGGGGATATTATTCCGGAACTGATTAATTATGTTGTATCTTGTCGCCAAAAAAATGCTCAAAAATGACATGAGGCAACGCATTGTCCAGAATGTAATTCTTTATTAGAACGTGTTGAAGGTGAGGTTGACCAGTATTGTATTAATTCTGTTTGTCCTAAAAAAATTACTCGGGGGTTAGAACATTATTGTTCACGAAATGCGATGAATATTGAAGGAATTAGTGAAAAAATTATTGAACGATTATTTAAATTAGGATATTTAAAAAGTTTTAGTGATTTATATCAATTAGAGCAATACCGAGCGGAAATTATTGAATTAGAAAATTTTGGTGAAAAATCATTTGAAAATATGATTGCTTCAATTAATAATTCAAAAAATAATTCCTTAGAGCGATTATTGTTTGCATTAGGAATTCGACATGTTGGTCAAAAAACAGCAAAATTATTAGCACGACAATTTAAAACAATTGCTAATTTAGCCGCCATGAATATTGAACAATTATCAATTATTAATGATATTGGTCCAATTGTAGCAGCTAGTGTTGTTGATTATTTTGCAATTCCAGCTAATCAACAAGAACTTGCCTTACTACGCCAAAAAGGGGTTAAAATGGAGTATTATGCTACTAATCAGCATTTAGCACAGAAGTTTGAAAATTATCGGTTTGTGATTACCGGAGTTTTATCAAAACCACGAGAATATTTTAAAGAGTTAATTGAAAGTTATGGTGGGCAAATTTCTGAAAGTGTTAGTGCAAAAACCACCTATTTACTGGCAGGGGCTGATGCTGGTAATAAATTAGTAAAAGCACAAAAATTAAATGTTAAAATTATTAATGAAGAAGAATTTCAACAATTATTAAATAAGGAGGGATAAGATGGCACGAATTACAAAAGAAGTGTTACAAATGTTAGCACATGATATTATGCTAGATTTACAAGATAAGGAACTAACTAATTTAAGTCAAGAATTTGATGTTATTTTAAAACAAATGGATTTAGTACAAAAAATTGATACAACTAATGTTCATTCAATGCATTTTCCATTTGATTTAACAGTTGACTATTTGCGTGAGGATGATGAGATTGATGTTGCTCCGCAAGCTGAAATTTTAGCGGCAGCACCAAAAAAAATAGATGATTATATTGTAATTAATAAGGTGGTTAAATAGAATGGCATCTTATTCAATCAAAGAATTACATCATCTTTTAGTTGCTAAAAAAATTACTCCATCGCAAATAGTTAAGGATGCTTTTACTAATTTAGACAAATATCAGGTTTTAAATGCAACAGTGACAGAATTAAAAACAGAAGCCACAGCTTTGGCAGCTAAATTAGACCACCTTGTTGTTCCTAAAAATAATTATTTATTTGCCTTACCATATTTTGCAAAAGATAATTTTGCAACAAAAGGAATTAAGACAACGGCGAGTTCAAAAATTTTAGAAAATTTTATTCCAAATTATGAATCAACAGTAACTAATATTTTGAAAGAAAACAATAGTATTTTATTAGGAAAATCAGCTTTGGATGAGTTAGGAATGGGTGGGCATGGTTTATATGCCTTAACAGGAGATGTTTTAAACCCTTGAGATTTAAGGCGGATTACTGGTGGCTCATCATCTGGCTCAGCAGCTTTAGTTGTAGCTGGTGTTGTTCCATTTGCATTAGGAACAGATACAGGTGATTCAGTACGAAAACCAGCAGGTTATTGTGGTGTTGTTGGTTTTAAACCAACTTATGGTTTAATTTCACGGTATGGTGTTTTTCCTTATGCGCCATCATTAGATACGGTTGGATATTTTACTCGAACTGTTGAAGACAGTGCAATTGTTTTTGATTATTTAGCACAAGAAGATCACAAGGATGCAACCTCATTAAAGAGTAAGGAACAAGGTTATTTTAAAAATTTATCATCAGAAAAAATCAAAAAACAAAAATTTGCTTATTTAAAAAATGCGCATGCGATTCTTCCAGATGAAATTAGAATTCATTTTGATCATTTATATGATGAATTAACAGCCCGCGGGATTAGTGTTACAGCAATTGATTTTCCAGAATATTTACTAAAAGCATTAATGCCAGTTTATATGGTGATTTCTTTTGCCGAAGCAGTAAGTAGTCATTCAATGTTGGATGGAATTAATTATGGAAAACGAGTTGATGGGGACACTTATCAAGAAGTAATGATGAATTCACGAACTAATGGTTTTGGTCATGTTGTTAAACGTCGTTATGTTATTGGTTCATACACTTTAACAAAAAATAACCAAACATTATTATTTTTAAAAGCAAAACGAGTACGACGTTTAATTGTCAATGCTTTAACTACTGTTTTTGCAAAATATGACTTTTTATTATTACCAGCTGCATCAACGATTGCTCCAAAAATTACTACTATTAAAGATCAAATTTTAACAGAGGCAGAACTAGAAAATTATGTTGATGATTTATTAGTATTAGGTAATTTAATGGGTAATCCATCATTAACTGTTCCACTTGCTTTTGTTGATAAAATGCCAATTGGAATAAATGTTAATGCTGCTCCTTTTGCTGACCAAAAGGTCTTTAATGCTAGTTTATTAATTGAAGAGATTGTTGGAATTAAAAATAAAGTGGCACCAGAAAGGGGAAACAATCATGATTAATTTTGATGTAGTAATTGGAATTGAAAATCACGTTGAATTAAAAACAAAGACAAAAATGTTTTCTTCTGGCGCAGTGAGTTATGGGGCTAAACCCAATAGTACGGTTAATCCAATGGATGTTGGGTATCCAGGAGTAATGCCAACAGTTAATAAAAAGGGAGTTGAGTTAGCGTTAATTGCTTGCCAAGCACTTAATTTGACAATTGATCCAGTCATTCAATTTGATCGTAAAAATTATTATTACCCTGATTTAGCAAAAGGTTTTCAAATTACTCAGCAATATTATCCAATTGGTCAAAATGGATATTTAACGATTATTGATGAGAATAATAAACCTTTTAAAGTAGAAATTGAACGTCTGCATATTGAAGAAGATACTGCTAAACAGTTGCATGAAGAAGACCAAACGTTATTAGATTATAATCGTGCTGGAATTGGTTTAATTGAAATTGTAACTCGCCCTGTATTACGGTCAGCGTTTCAAGTTCGTCAATATTTAGAAGCTTTATGTGAAATTTTAGTTTATACAAAAGTTAGTAATGCTAAAATGAATGAGGGTTCATTACGATGCGATGTTAACATTTCGTTACGTCCAATTGGTGTGAAAACATTTGGTGATAAGGTTGAATTAAAAAATCTTAATTCAATTGCAAATGTTGAAAAGGCAATTGAATATGAAATTACAAGACAAAGTGAACTTTTATTAATGGGAAAAAGAATTGAACAAGAAACACGCCGATTTGATGAAAAAACAAAAACAACGGTTTTAATGCGTCATAAAAATGATGCTATTGATTATAAATATTTTTCTGAACCAAATATTTTTCCAATTAAATTAGATCCAAATTGAATGACAAAAGTTCTTAAAAATATGCCAGAATTACCAGATGTCAAACGTAAACGTTATTTATCAAAATTAAATTTAAAACCAGCTGATATTGAAATTATTTTACAAGATTATACCTTAATGAATTTTTTTGAATCAGCAATTAAGTTATCACCACATTATGAAATGATTGCTCATTATTTAATTGGTGATATTAGTGCTTATTTAAATCAAAAAGGATTAACAATAAGTGAAACAGCATTAACACCACAAAATTTAGTTGAAATGATTATGTTAATTAATCAAAATATAATTTCAAATAAACAAGCCAAAACAGTGTTACAACGAATTTTAAATGAAGATTGTGCTCCAACGAAAATTGTTGCTGAATTAGGATTAAAACAAATTAGTGACCCAGTTGAAATTAAAACAATTATTGAGCCAGTTTTTAATGCTAATATAGCAATGCTAGAACAATATGAGCAACGGCCAGAACGAGTAATTAAGTTTTTTATGGGTGAATTAATGAAATTAACAAAAGGACAAGTTGCCCCAGAAATTGGCCAACAAGTAGTTATTGAATTAATTACAGCGAAACAAGGGAAATAAAAAAGATGGTTACTTACCATCTTTTTCATATTCTTGATCAATTTTTTGTAATTTAATTGTTAAATCATTAATTGCACTAATTTTAGCAATAAATAATAATTCATCATCTAATTTAATTGTTTCAACATCTCCGGGTAAAATAACACGGCCTTTACGTTTAACATAAACAATATTATAATCTTTATTATTAATAAAACGTAATTCTGATAATGTTTGTCCTTCAATATTTGGATCAGTCACCTGAATAATTAATGATGCATAATTTTCATCAACAGTTTGCATTTCAATGTCAATATCAAACATTGCTTTAGTTGCCGTAATACTTCCGGCCATTGTATCGGGTTGGATAATATTATTAATTCCTAATGCTTTTAGAATTCGTGCATGACGGATATCTTTTACTTTCGCAATAATATTAGTAATTCCAAGGTCTTGTAATCCAATAATTGTTAAAATACTAGCTTCAATATTACTTGCGATTGTGATAATGACAGTATCATACTCGTCTAGTCCTTGCTCAATTAGATTTGTTTTAACTGTTGCGTCTAATGCTACGCCATCAACCTGTTTATAACTAGCAATCATATTATTAACCTTAGTTTGGTCAATATCAAAGACCATAATGTGTTGTTTTCGCGCAATTAGTGTTTCAATTATTGAACGTCCAAAATTATTTAGTCCAATAATTGCAAAACTTTTTCTTCTTGCCATTCCTCCCCCCCCTTATTGCACTTTTAATTATACTATTTTTTTTATTATTAGCAATAATTACTAACTTGTAGTATATAATAATATTAATGAAAGAGGGACACAAATGGTTTTTTTTCAATTATATTTCAAAAATATTTTTAAAAGAAAAAATGATAATAAACAACAACGTAATAATGACACAACTGCACCATTAACACGGCGTCGTTATTGGTTACCCTTCTCAAAAATATCGGGAAAATTATTTTTAGTTTATATTTTAATTGTTTTTTTAGGCGGACTACTGTTATCAATTCCAGGTTTTGTTCATGGCGGAGAACGGATGATTCTTGATGGAAAAGGTAAAATTTTAAACCCTTCAGTTACTTTTGCGTGAAATTATTTAATTGGTTTATTTACTGCTGCTAGTGCTTTTTCTGATAATGGAATTACAATTAGTAATCCTGCAGCGGATTATACTTTTTGGGGACAATTGGTAATTTTAATTTTAATTCAAACAGGTGGTTTTGGAATTGCTACTTTTAAAATTATGATTTTTGTATGATTAGGGCGTCGAATTTCAATTAAGGATAAAATGCTAGTGCAAGGTGAACGAGGAAGTAGTAACTTTGGGCATACAATGGATTTAATTAAAAATAGTTTTATTTTTTTAATTATTTTGGAATGTTTTGGGGCAATTTTATTATTTTGTAATTTTTATTTTTCACCTTTATCAGTAGAAGGAAAATTCATGATTGATAATGTTACTTATCATAATTTTTGACGAAGTTTATGAAGCGGTGTTTTCCACTCAATTTCATCAATTAATAATGCTGGGTTTGATATTATTGGTAATTCATCATTAATCCCTTATAATACTAATTATTTTATTCAATTTGTGTTTTTATTCCAATTTATTATTGGTGGTTTAGGTTTTCCAACTTTTTACGATTTAAAACGAAAATTTGTAGGATGACGACGAAAAGAACATGTTAAATTTACCTTATTTACTAAAATTAATTTAATTACTTATATTGGTTTATCAATTATTGGTGTTTTTAGTGTTTGATTAATTGAATTTACGAATATTAATACAATCCATGCTGAAACTGCTCAGCATATGGAAAGTATTTTACGAAATTCAAAATCAAATTGAAATGGTTTTATGAATATTTTCTTTAATACAATGTCAACCAGAAATGCAGGTTATTCAACAGTTGAAATGAGTAACTTTTTACCAGGATCACGAATAGTGATGTCAATTATGATGTTTATTGGATCAGCGCCTTCTTCTACCGCAGGGGGGATTCGAACAACAACCTTAGCTGTTATTATCATTACAATTTGGTCTATTATTAGGAATAATAATAGTGTTAATGCTTTTAAACGGAAAATCCCAAATGAAACAGTAAAACGAGCGTTAGGAGTTACTGTTATTTCAGGAGGTTTAATTGCAATTGCCATTATCTGTATTAGTGCTGAAAATCCTCATCTTGATGTTTTAAATACTTTTTTTACAATTTGTAGTGCATTTGGAACAACAGGATTAAGTACTTTAAATTTTACCGAACTATATAACATTGGTATTTTAAGTACTTTAATATTGATTCTATTAATGTTTATTGGGCAATTAGGAGTTTCTTCAACGTTATTAGTTTCAATTCGTGGAAGTGGTGAAAAAGAATACAGTTATGTTGAAGAAAATATTTTAATTGGATAGGTTGAAAAAAATAATCTTCTTGTAATGTAACATATACATTTAAGACCACTAAGGTGTTTTTTTATTGTTAAAAAGGTATTTTAAGCAAAGGAGTATTTAATATATGGAAAAAATTAATAATACTGAATCCTGTAAATGCAAGCAGTAATTTTTTCCTCTTGTCATTATTAATAATAACATCATTTTTAGAAAATGCAACTCTTTTTTAAAAAAAATAAAATATTTTATAAATATAGCTTAATTTAACCATATTTAATCAAACTAAAAAAACATTTATTAAATTTTACACAAATAAATTTATATAAAATTCTCTAAAAATAAATTTTTTGCTGTTCTTCAATTCAAAATAGGCCTTAATTTTTCATTTATAACATTAACTACTCAATTTATTTTTTGTTGACTAACATTATTAAAATCAGTTCCCTTAGGAAATCACTGTCTTAATTCACTATTCATATATTCAATTAAAGGTTTTTGTGTTGGTGATGCTGGATCACAAAAATAAACTTGTGTCTCATCAAATATTTCCATTTCTCTTCATTTACTAAATTCTTTTACTCTGTCAGTTATTACACCTTTAATTTTCCCAATTAAATTATTATTTATAACAATATTTTTAAATTTTATTAAAACCTCATTATCAGTATGATTTTTTAATTTTATTACAAAATAATTTTTACTTGATTGTTCTACTAAAACTAAAATAGCAGATTTATGGTCTTTTCCAACAACAGTATCCATTTCGAATCAACCAATATCAGATTTTTTATTTTCAATATCTCATATTGATTTAAAATTATTTAATTGCCCACGATTATCTTTTTTTTCCTTTGGTTTTAAATTTTTTACCACTATATCGTAAATTTTCTTTTTTTAATCCAAATTTACCTAAGCGAACTCATTTATAAAATGTTTTAAGACAAGCAGGAAATTTAATCCCAAATTTTAAAAAATAACGATAAATTAATTGCTCAGGTGTATCAAGATATTTATTAAATCTTAAATGAATGAAATTTAATTGCTCTTCTGTAAATTCAGGTATTTTTTTAATACATTTTTTACGCTTTTTTTATAGTCTTTTTGTGCTTCAACTGGTGTATAATTTTCGATATTTTTAAATCTTTTAATTTCTCTTTTAACAGTATCTACACTGCGATTTATTTGCCTTGCTATTTCTGATAAATTAAGAGTACCATTTTTCTTTTTACAAGCATTAGAAAGTAATAAATCCTTAAATAAAATTCGTTCATCAAATTTGACATGTGTATAATCTTTCATATATTTTGTCTCCAATCTTTTTAAATTTATTTATACACTATTTTTTAAAAAAATATTGACAATTATTTTTAAAGTTATACAATTAAAATATAAACAAGTAGTAAGTTTTGTCTCTTAAAAATGTTTATATTAAAAAAGAAAGTAATTAAGTTTACTTTCTTTTTATTTTGATGTAAAATAAACGTAATAAAAATAATATTAAGTTCTTTAATACATTTTGCTAATTTTTTAGTTCTTGATAAGTTTGTTATTACTCTTTTATTTAATCATTTTCATTAAATAATAGCAATTTTAATATGCAAAAAGGAGTAAAAAATAAAAAAATTTAATCCAAATAAAGCAAGTTATACAACAATTTGAAGAAAAATTGAAGAATTTTGAAATGATAAGAAACCAAATATTCCCTATACTTTGAACGATTTAACCGATAAAATCAACCTTTCTAGCAGATGAAGACATGAAACTTACAAGAGCGAAAAGATAATACCTTTAATACAACGACAAGTTGATAGAATTGAAAGTGAAATAATTAATTTTATGATGAAATCACCTGATGGTGCTAAATTATATTGACAACGAGCATTTAATTATAAATATTCACTGCAAGAAAAACAATTGGAACAAGAATTAAACTTAAATAATCAACAACCAATAATAGTTAATTTACAAACTGATATTAGAGATATTAAAAATGATGATAAGGAAAAATAATAATGCTTAATCATTTTACTTATTTGTTAGAAATTCCTTATTGGTTATTACAAAACAGTAGTATTGCTAATAAATATACCTTTGCTAAGAAATATGAGTTAGTTAATGAAATTAATCAAATTGGTTCACGACATAGTGGTAAAACTTTATCTAATTTAAAAATGTTTGCTGAATTAATTAAAATATCAATGTTAATTAAAGAACCTATTTTTATTTTTGCTAGTATGAAAATGAATAAAGATATTAGAGATAGTATTTTTCAAAATATATGAAATACATTAGAAAAGCATAATATTCCATTTAGTGTTAATTTAAGTACACATTCTTTTACTATTCCTAATGGAACAAAAATAGTGTGTAGAGGATTACATTCAGCTACAAAAAGAGAAAAATTAAAAGCTTTTGCTGATTTAAATAAATATAAATTAGTAATTGATTGAAGAGAAGAATGTGATCAATTTCAACAAAAATATTTAAGTGATTTAGAGTTTGCTATTCGTGGTTATCAAAATAAAATAACAATTAATACTTGTAATCCTGAAAGTTTAAAAAGGTATATTGTTGGTTATTGTAATGAATTATTACCTTTTAATGAAGAAATAATGCCTAGTAAATATGAGCAAATTAAGTATATTGAAAAATGAAATATGAAAATTATTATTCATTATTCTAGTTGAAGATTAAATTATGAATTACCACAAGATAAAGTTAATGAACAATTAAGATTAGAACAATTAGATATTGAAAGAGCAAGAGTATGGAGTTGAGGATTGCCCGGTAATACTAGTGGGTCAATCTTTGCAAGATATATTGATATTATGCAAGCAACTGATATTATTCAACCAACTAAATTATTAGGTGGTGTTGATATTGCGAATGCTACTAGTCCCAAAGGACATACAACAGCAGCGAGTTTTTGAATATAATTCATTTGATAAAAAAGCATATAAAGTATCAGAATATACACATTCAAATGCGACACAACAATTTAAAACTGAATTAGAACAAGTTAAAGATATTTTAGAGTTTTATAACAATCAATTAAAACAATATTTTAGTTTAATACAACAAGGTATATCAATTAATGTTGATGATAGTGCTTATTCAACATTACAAAGTTTAAACCGAGAGAAATATAATTATAATTTTGGTCAATATATGATATTTAAACCAGCACAAAAACAAAAATTTAAAATAAGACATCGTATTGAAGCATTTACAATGTTAATAAATACTAATCAATTAAAATGATTATGAGAAAAATGTCCTGTAAGTAAAACTCAATATGAATTAATTTAATGAGAAGATAAACCAGATGCTAGAGAAGAACGAATGTTAGATTTATATGATGATACATTTGATAGTGATTTTTATGCTTTACACTTTGAATTAGTAAATATGGTTAAACATAATAGTTCAGCAGATTATAAATTATGACAAAAAAGGGAGTGAATAACTTAATGAAAAAAGATATTTATGTAATACATGATGAGCGTGTAATAAATGCAAAAAGACCTTATATGTCTGTTTGCGAAAAAGTTAAAAAAAGACTTTGTAAAGAATTAAAAAAAGATAATATCGCAATATGTAAATTAAATTTATATAAAGAATATATTAAAAAATATAAAAAAGTTAAAGTATGTGTACAAGTTTTAGCAAATGAACCAAATTTATTAACAGTAAATATAATTAATTATGCACTTATTTTAAAATTAAAGGAGCAAAATAACAATGAATAATAATACATATCCTACTTTACCAAACTTAAATAATATTAATAGTGTTTTAAAATATTATAATTATGATTGAACAATTAATTTAGCAAATATTATTGCTCGCCATCAAATGCGATTAGTAAATGGTAAAGATATTTTATTTAAATCTCATCGTAAAGATATTTTAGAAAAATTAAATTGATGATATGAAAATTATAAAATAAAAGAAAAATTAGATAAAAATGAATTAACGGCAAGTTTAATGGGTAAAACGATTTTTGGTTTATTAGAAACTAGTGATGGTAATATTGATTTATGAATTAATCCATTTAATTTTACATCACGCGTAAGTAAAATTAATGAAATTGAACAAGGTGCTGATATTTGATTAAATTATCATCAATCAGATAGTGGTTTTATTTTAAATTTAATTTGTACAAAAGATAAAATAATTATTAAAGATTGACCTAAAAATAATGAAGTAGTTGTTGGTCAAAGTAAAACACAAATTAAAGATGATGTTAAACCTATTTTAGTACAAGAATTTAAAAATAAATTAGGTATTGTGCTTTTTTGAGAAATGATTAATGAGCCTAATCCATTATTTTTATCAACATCAACTACATTAAATCCATGACCTACTATGGCAAATTGTTATAAATTACAATTTGATTTAGAAGATAGTTTTAATATTAAATCAAAAGAACGATGATCAAATCGTACACATTGATATGGTCAATTAGATGATGATTTAATGACTGCTTATAACAAAGGTAATAAAAAAGTACTACAAGATGTATTTGATGATATTTTTATTCAATCAGGTCAATAAGCAGTAGGTGGTCAATTATCACAATCTTTAAAAAAGCAATTATTGAACAAGTATATATAGCATGTAATTTTTCTAGTCCTTTTGGTGATGCCTCAGATAGTGAAGAAAATAAAACACAATCATTAATAAAAAAACAAAATACTTAGAAAAACAAGCATATTTACAAGCATATCGTAAACAATATTATACTAAAATGTTTGATACAGTTTTAAAATATTATGGTTTATGAGATGGCGTTGGTGAACGACCTTATGGTTTTTTTGTTAGTGCTAGTTTAGTTGATCAAATGCGACAAAATGAATTAATTACTGCTAGATTAGATAATGGCACAATGGAACCAATAAGAGCGATAACTGAATATGATAATATTGATGAATTAGAAGCAACCAAATATTTTGAAAAAGTAGAAGCATGACAAGATAAAATGCAAGCAAAAGAAATAGAACATAATAATAAATTACTAGAATATGATGAAACTGGTAATAATCAAAATGCCGTACAAGGTAGAACAGAAATTAAGGAGAATTAAAAAATGAGTAGAATTAACCCAGGTGTTATGGAAAAATTAAGAAGACAAGCCCACGATACTTTAATAGATATCAGAGAAAATATACGAGATAATAGACATTGAATGGTATTTCCTTTTAATGTTTATAGTTCATATATTCCTGATACTGAAACAGGTTGAAAACCTAATAATGCTAAGCCAAGTGATTATGGTATTTATTTACGCATATTTGATAATATGGAAAGTACGATTGCTCAATGACAAGGTAGTTTAAAAATAGTGCAAAAATATAAAGGTGAAGAAATTAATATTTTAACAATTGATGATTTTAAAAATCAACCAATTAATTCAACTATATGAGCTAATAATGAAACACCTTTTGCAATAAAATTACAAGATGAAAATAAAAATGATTATTGAAAATTAATTGATGGTGAAAATATTTATGATATTAATAGAATGTTAGAATACTTAAATCAATATAAATTAAGTTATTTTATAAATAATGATAATACAGCTGATAACTTTTATACAAAAGAGGTTAAAGTTGGTAAATATTGAGATGCTTATATGATTGATGATAGAAGTTCAGTTCAATTTGGTGAAGCAAAATTTGAACAAGTATTTACTCAACAATCAACTGAAAGACAATATACTTTATTAATTTTAGATGAAGATGCAGATAAATTAAATATAAATGATTATTATAATTTTTATACTGTATTTAATGACCGTGGTTTAAATATTGGTGGTGGTGATATTAATTCTGTACCCCAAGATAGACAATGATTATATCCATCAAATGTTATTAATTATTATTCACCTTATGATGGTAGTTTTTTATGACAAGAAATTACTTTTTCAAGTATTAATGATAAAATTAGTCATAGTGGTTTATCAGTACGACAATTTATACAAACAAGTGTTCCAGGTGAGGGTTATTGTTTTCCTAAAATAACTTATGATGAAAAATTAAATAAAGGTATTGTTGAATTAGATGATATCTTATTAAAAGACCCAGGCGTTAGAGCAATGACAGTTAAATTTTATGGTAATCCTATTTTATTTGATATGCGAGTTATTGGGCGACCAATTATTAAAGGTTAATTTAATAAAAAAGTAATGAATTCAAGAGATTTATTAATGTATAATATGTATCCTGCACCACCTGATAAAATAAATACTTATGCTTCACCAGAAGTAAGTTGATATAATATTCAAGGGATTCAACCAACAATTATTACTGGTTATGAAGATTGAAAAGAACATATTCAATCAATGTCTGATTTTTGAATTGAAAAAAATAATGAAAGTATGATAATAACAGATAAAACAGCATCAGCAGCTACTAATTCAACTGTTGGAACAACTATTAATGAAGATGGGGCAAATTCTAAACCTTATTGGTCTAAAAGTTGAAAAATAACACCACCAAATAAAGTAAAAGTAAATAGTGGAACTATTAATAATATTATTAGTACCCAAGCATCATCTTATTTTAGAAGAAAAGATGAATTTGGTAATACTATTGGTCAAGTTCAAATTGAATATAATAAAATGGGTTCATGTAATATTTGAAATATTTTAAATATGAATAATTTTATTAATCGCCAAATTACTACATTACCATTAAACTATACACAAAAATTAGTATTTAATCCTTTTACTATACCTTCTATTGGAAAGTTTTTAAATTTTGTTTCGTTTGGTATTCCATGGGACTGAATTGGTAATTTAACAATTACACAAGATGATAAATGACCTAATTTTCCATGACTTAATGGGTTTATGAGTGCTAATGTTTATAGTTTTTATAATGATGCCTTTTGAGGTGATAAGTCTGCTGCTGGTTATTTACCTTTTGAAATATTTAGAGAACAAGGTAATGATAAAGTTGGTGCTTTAATTGGTGCTAATGCTACTAGTTTAGGGCTTACAACTTTATTAACTGATAAATTAAAAGGTACAGTTTTTACTAACGATGGTAAAACAACTGAACAAATAACTTATTCAACTTATAATTTAAAACAATTAAATCCTAAAACTAACAGAGTTTATTTAATTAATAAAAAAACAAAAGCAGTTGATGCTCAAACACCAGTTAATGATAGTGAAAAAGATAATGCCTGTGAATTCTTACAAACACCTGATGGTACAAATTGTAGTTATATATAATTGATATGTTTTCAATACAAGCATTATATAATGGTAATTTTGAAATTATCTTTTATGCTGATAATCCATATACAAATAATGAAGAAGATTACTTACGTTTATCAGTATGGAGTTTCAGAGGTAAAACAAAAAGTGTTTTAAATAATTATTTACGCGATATGACAACTAATTATAAAACTAGTTTCTTATTACCACATGACTATGAAATAACAACATTTAATTACCCACAATATGTATTAACACCAGTACCATATAACTATAAACCTTATACAAAAAATATTATGCCTTCCGATGTAGTATTACCATTAAAAACTAAAATTACAGCACCAGCACAATGTAAAAAAGGTTCTTCTGGAAATTATATTAATTTATTTTCTGATGAATTTAATTATGTTTATTATGATGTAGAAATTGATTTAAAACAAATTGACCCACCAATTCAAAGTATTAGTAAATTCCAAGATGCTTATAAAACAATTGAAATAAGTAATCTAGGTAATTTACAAGTTGAATGTAAGCAACCAAATATAGAAAATTTTATTTCTAATCTAAATGTTGATTTAACTATTGGAAATACTAGTTGTAATCTTATTTCTGGTTTATTATCGGATTTAACTTTACAGCAAAGTGGTAATTCACAAACTGATAAAGTTAATTTTCCAAATACTTTTACAATAGATACAAAAAAAATAACTAATAATATTCAAACATTTAAACCTATTGCGTATACTAATGGTTTACCAAGTGATAATTATCAAAATATATATAAAACTAAAAATAGTGATAATGTAAAATTTTTATTACAAATAACAAAATTATCTAATAATGATGATAATAAAATTATAGAAACATATTTACAAGCATATTACACTAATGATTTAAAATTAAAAATTAGATTTACAAAAACATTATTATCTCAATTATTTTTAAGCAGTAATAATTTACTTATGATTTATTTTGGTAATGATAAAGATATTACGATAGATGTTTCTAACCCAAATGTTTTAGGGATTAGAAATAAAAGTGATAGTGATGTTAAAATTACATTTAAACCAAGATAAAAATAAAAAAGAGATACAAATCTCTTTTTTATTCTCCATTAACTTTTACATTACCATCTTTATCGGCAATTAAGTTAGGTAATTTTTGTTCATCACCATTTAAACGATAAACTGATTTAAAATAATTACCATCATCATTTTTTCAACGCAAAATATAATTTTTGCATTAATAGCCAAATCAATATCAACTTGTAAATGAAAATGATTAAATTTGTGAATAATTATTTAAATTTAAATTAATTTCATTTTGTTTATCAAGATTTTTTGGGTGAAATCTTTCAATTTTTTTACTATTTTGAAATTTAATTAATCTTCACTTATCATTTTTTCACCACGTCATACAACATAATATCATTTATTATCAACTTGATTAAAAGGTTTTTCTTGTGGTGCAATTCATTCTAAGTTTTCTTTTATTTCTTTGTAATTTGTGCATATTTGGTTTTCTTGTTTTAGTTGTTGTAATTCATCTTCGTTATATTGTACTCCTATTAAACTAATTGCACCTATTATACTTAATAATCTTTTCATTCCAATTAACCTTCTTTTCTATTAGTTAAATTATAACATATACTATATGAGATAATATGTTATTATTAACTTAGTTAAATAAAAAAGAGAATGACCCCACATCATTCTTCCTTTATATTATATATTAATAAATGATATTATATATTAATATATAATTATTTCAAGTAAGAATAATAAGGTTTTTTTATCTCTTTATACATTTTTCTTTAAATAAACTTTTATCAATTATTACTTTAATTTTTAACAAATTTTTTCATATCTAAAAAATTTATTTTTTCTCTTGATGTTTCATGTTTATCTAATCCTTTTCTTGCATTAATTCAAGGTTCAGTATTATGAGCCTCCCCAATTAAAACAAAGGTATTTTTATTTTTATATTTTTCTATTTTATCATCTATAAATTTTATTATTTTTTTATCTTCTAGGGGGATTATTTTAGTACAAGTATATTTATTTTCATTAAAATTTTCATACTCATCAAAATTTACTCCCACATATTTTATGAGTAATGATAATAAACTCTTCTTAATACTGGTCCATATACTCATGCTTCAAATTCATCTTCAAATAATTTTTCATCATATTGTTTTAAATAATCTAAATATAAAAAATATAAAATCTTTTGTAATTTTACTGGTTAATTAATTTTTTATGATTATTAATTAAATAAGATACAATAGAAAATAATTTATCTTTTTTTCTAAATTCATAATAATTTACCCTTTCTTTTAGTTAAATTATATAAAAATATATTTGTTTGTAAATACCTTTATTACGTGTTTTAAGGGGTATATTAGCAATGAAATATATTAACTTTAATTTTTTATAAAAAGTATTGTATTGGTAAAATAATAGTGTAAAATAAAGGTAATGGTTTAATCTTTTGTTAAAAAAGCGTATTTCCGGTTTAAGTTTTCCGCTTTAAAAAGAGTTTATGCTGACTTGTTAATCGAACAAGAATAAAAAAAGAGAGGTTTATAAAAATGGCAATTACAAAAGAAAAATTATTAATCTTAGAATTACACCTTCATCTGTTACAAAGTCTACTAAAGCATTTGATGTTATAAAAAATATGATGACTTATTCGTATTGAAAAGATCGTGAATTTGAATACGCAATAAAAATGGTAGAAAAAGAAACTAATGTTTGAGTAGAAGAAGTAGTAGATAAAAATATTTATCTTTTATGTAAGTATTTTGAAAGTCAAGACAGATATTCAGTAGTTACTAATTTGTGAATTATTTGAAAAAAAACTAATCCTAAATTGGTCCAAGAAAATCCAGATATGGTAACTAGAATTGAGAATGCTCTAGCAATGTTGTCAGAAACTTTAAAATCAAATTATTCAGTTAATAAGGGCGACAATGATGATTATAAAATTTTATTACCTTGGTATTTTGAAGTTACTAATGCACCTGATCAACCTCAAGATTGAGTTTACTATACAGATATAAAAGTAAAATTAAAATCAAATTATGGATATTTTACTGAAGATAATTTTGTTTTTAATAAAAATATAATTTCCCGGAATTTAATATGTAAATTAGAAAATAATAATTTTTCTTTCCCGGAATTAAATAAATCTTTAGAAACGAGTGCATTATCATCAACGTTACCTGCTGATCAGTCATTAGCTAATGGAGAATATTCAAAATATTTTGTTCGAAGAATTACTAATGATGATAAAGACAAAGAAAAATTATGAAATGATTATGGTATAAGAGAATTAAATTTTAATAGTTATAACGATGAGCTTGTAAATAGTGGGAATTTTAAATTAGAAAACCCTGAAATTATTAAAGAATTGTTAGTTAGTTCTTTAAACGAGTATGGCTTATGACAATTTGAACTTATTGATGAAACTGGTTTAATTACTAAATTATATAATGGTAATATTTGACCAACTAAGGTTTTAAAAGAAAAGGGAATTAAAACGCTTATATTATAAGCGTTTTTTTATATGCCGGAGGGCTTGAAAAACCAAACGAAAAAAGACACCCCTTGACTCCCATTTAAATAGTGGAAAATAAATAATATATGAATTAATGAATATTTGCATAATTGTAGAGGTCTCCATTATTTTAGAATGGGAGTCAAGGGGTGTCTTTTTTTGTTTTGTTTGCTCTCCCGAATTTTCTTGACAAATAGTAAAAAATAGTGCATCAATTACTGACGGGAGGAATTATAATGGAGTACTCTATAGATTTGAATTGATCAGAAAATAATTGTAATTTTAATATTGATATTTTAGCAAAAGCTTTTATTAAAAAATTTTGTAAACCATTTTCTTGAACCGCAGTATTTAAAATTTTAACTGGAGCTAAAAAATTTGGAAAATCATATTTATTTTGTTTATTAGCATTATTCTTTACTTGCAATTTTACAGATTGGAATTTCATCTTAGCACGGTACCAATATAATTCAGCACGAGACAACTTTGATAAAAAAATAACCAGGGTTATTAATGACTTAGAAAAGTTTGGAGTCACAATTAAAGAAGCTATCAAAGAAAAAATAATTAAGGTAACCAATAACGACAATCGATTTGAATACAAATGACCCAATGGTAGAATTATTAAAATTGTTGGATTTGATAATGGTTCTAAATGAGAAGGGCAATATGCGCCAGTAGGGGAGTATGGTTTTTTGGACTTGATAAAGTCATACCTTTAGATACAGTTATCTTAGATACTGAATAATATATGTATCGTTTATTTAATATGATAATTCAAATTTTCCGGGGGCAAAATATTAAAACATCAAAAGAAATTATTCCAGAGCTTTGTTATAAAGATGATGAAATTGAATTAAATTTAAGAAAAGAACAAATTGTATTATTTGGATTTAATAATCATGATGCTGATCATATAATTTATCAAACATTTGTACAATCGATTTTTCCGCTTACTGAAGAAATTGAAAAAGAATTAGAAGACAATTATATTTCTTGTTATAATGATCCAAATTATATGAATGGAATAGGTATAACCTTTATTCGAGGTACTACAAAAGTTAATGATAAAAACTTAAATAAACGTACGTTTGATTTAGGTAACTGATTAAAGGAAAATAATCTACAAAAATATGATTATTTATTTTTAGGAAAAGAACGTCAATTTGCTTTGGAAAAATATAGTTATCGAAAAGAACTAATAGAAAGAGCAAAGTTTTTTGATCCAACTGAATTTTGATGAAAAGATATTAATAAATATTGATTTAGTTTTATAGCTTCTGGGTCTGATTATGCAGATAGTATTCAAGGAAAAGACGATGCTGTACAAATTTTAGTTGGGGTAGAAATAAACAAAAATGATGTTCTAACTGAAATTTATATTTTAGAAGAACAATCAATTTCAACTACTGAATTTAAATATATGACTAAAAAGGTTTCTAGTATGGCAAATAAAGTTAATGATTGATCTTTAAAATACCATAAATTAAAAGAAGATTTAAAATATAGAATTGGGCATGATGCACGAACAGTAGGCGATTTTGTTCGAGAAAAATTAATTATTAATCATATATTGAGATGAAAAAAGTCTTGAAAATAGTATTAGTTGGATTTTGGTTACGGGTGAAAAAGGATGAAAAATAGTTGATCGAAATTTTACGATAAAACGATTGTTATCTTCTGGAAGAATATATTTTTCAAAAAATTTAACTGTTACTAAAAATATTAATGGTGAAGATATAGTTACAAAAAAATATGGTTACCTATATGATGAATTATATAAATGTCTTAATTACGAAAAAACGAATATTAGAGACGAACGTCCTGGCTGAAATTAATTGGATGCTATTAATGCATTTGAATGTACTTTGTCGTTTTTTAGATTTAATTTATTTGAAAATTAATAAAAAAGCGGTATACTTAATCTAGCGATAGAACTGGTCTTAAATGTATATGGTTTCTACAAAAAAAATAATCTTTTTCTCTTGTTTAAAATGATATTTTTTGTATAATATATAGGGTATCACCACGGAACAGTACTCAAGTTGGTGAAGAGGGCACCCTGCTAAGGTGTTAGGTCGGGTAACCGGCGCGAGAGTTCGAGTCTCTCCTGTTCCGCCATTTAATTTACATTTAACGAAAAAAAGCAATAAAGAGTTATAAATAATTTTTATAACTCTTTTTAAATTATTGGTATAATAAAAGTAGTAATATTGTGCAATAAAGGGGAAGCATAATGAAAAATTGATTAAAAATTATTTTATCAATGATTTTTTTATTTGGTATGGCGATTATGGGGTTACTTGTTGTCTTTATTATTTTCAATGTTAAATTCTTATATATTTTTTTAGGAATTGTTATTATTGATTTAATTTTTTCATTCTTTTTCTTTTTTTCCAAACGACGTTATGAAGTTAAATTTTCTTGAATTATTTTTATTAATTTTGTGCCATTTATTGGTCTATGTTCATATGTTTTTTTTGGTCGAAAATACCATTATTCAAATAAAAAATCATTATTGTACAATTATTTAAATAAATTAGAATATGATACTTATTGTAAAAAAAATAAGACATGTTTAATAAAATATACTGCTCCTAATCAAAAATTTGGGAATGTTGTTGAATTATTAATGCGGCATGCGAATAAGCCACTATACCAAAATAATAAAATTAAAATAATTACAAATGGGACCCGTGTTTTTAAATCATTATTAACAGATTTACAACAAGCACAACAATATATTTTATTAACTTATTTTATTGTTGCTGATGGTGAACTATTTGAATCTTTTTTAGCAGTTTTAAAAGAGCGAATTGCAACTGGTGTTCGGGTTTATATGATTTATGACCATGTTGGTAGTTACTTTAAAATTAGTAAAAAAAGTATTAAAAAATTAATTAAAGCTGGTGTTCGAGTTCATAAATATTTACCAATTATTACACCTTTTATTAGTGGGAATGCCAATTATCGTAATCATCGTAAAGATGTTATTATTGATGGTTTAATTGGTTATACAGGTGGAATTAATTTAGCCGATTTATATGCTGATAAATCATGAAAGTTTGGAATTTTTCATGATACACAAGTACGAATTGAAGGTGAAGCGGTTCGAGGTTTGGAAGTAATTTTTGCTGATGACTGATTTTTTGCAACTAAACGTCATGAAATAATCACAGATTTAGAACCAGCCATTTTAGCACCAAAACAATACAATATGAAGGGTAAATCACATTTACAAATTGTTAATCATAGTCCTAGCATTGATCATTCCATTACCAAAGACATATATATTTCATTAATTAACAAAGCTAGTAAACGAGTTTGATTATCAACCCCTTATTTTATTCCACCAGATGATCTTATTCAAGCTTTAATTCTTGCAGCACGTGCTGGAGTTGATGTTCGTTTAACAATTCCAGGTTTGACTGATAAAATTTTTGTTTTAGATATAACAAAAAGTTACTGTAAACCTTTATTTGCTAATGGTGTTAAAATTTATGAAATGAATAATACTTTTAGTCATAATAAAATTGCTATTTTTGATGATGATATTGCTGTGATTGGGACTTGTAATTTAGATTACCGTAGTTTCTTTTCTGACCATCAAACAACAGCAGTTATTTATGATCCAGAGGTAGTCGCAAGCTTTATTCCTCGTTGAGAATGAGATTATGAACATTCAATTTTATGACAGGAATGACCAATTAAATATAAACCCTTGAGTTATCGACTATTGTTAACATGTTTAAAATTAGTCGCACCAATTTTATAAGTTAATGCTAATATCAAGAATAATTTTTTGTATAATTAATATGTGAAGGAGGGGTATAATGCTATTTAATAAATTAAAAAATAAAGATGACAAAGAAAAGGAACATCAAACAGAAAAAAAGCATAACTTATTACAAGAAAAATCATTGTCATCATCAGATAATTTAGAAAGTAGTTTGTTTGAAGATGAAGATGATAATAGTAAAATTAAAACTGGTTTTAGTTTTAAACGGCGTAAAACGCACAAAATTATTAAAGAATTAAATCGCCAGCGAATTAAGTCATTATTATTTTATACTGATATTAGTAATGTTTTACGGCAATTGGAATTTGGGATACAGCCAGTTAAAAATATTCATTTGGCAAAAGAAAGTGAATATATTGTTTGAACATATTTAGAAAAACCTGATCATTTAGAGTTTGAATTAGATAATTCAACCCGACATTATTTTTGAAGTTGAATTGCAGAGCAAAAAGTTGATCCAAGTCAAATTGCTGTAATTGCAATTGATATTCAAAATTTATTTCATTTAACAAAAAAAGATTGAGAATATGATTATGTAACCCGTCGTGTAAAAGTTTTTGAAGATGTGAAACCAACAGCAATTCGCTGAATATTAATGAAAAATAATCAGTATTTAAATCGAATTCAAATTTATGTTAAAAGTAATAATTTAAAACTTAAAATTTTTCAAGGTGAAAAAGGAAATGTTTCTAATGTGTTAACAGAAGGTAGAAAGAAGTAAAGAATGAAGAGAAAGTTAGAGAAAATTACTCTGCGTGAAGTTGATTTTGCGCAATGATATACTGATATTGTTTTAAATGCTGATTTAATTGCCTATGGAACAGTCAGGGGAACAACTATTTTTAAACCTTATGGATATGCAATTTGAGAAAATATTCAAAAAATTTTAGATGCTGAATTTAAAAAAAATGGTGTAAAAAATGTTTATTTTCCTTTACTAATTTCAAAAACTCTTTTTAATAAAGAAAAAGAACATATTGAAGGGTTTTCACCAGAAATTGCAACAGTAACAAAAGTTGGAGATAAAGTCTTAGATGAAGAATTATACATTCGACCAACATCAGAAGTTCTTTTTGGAACCTTTTTTAGTAAAGAAATCCAAGGTTATCATGATTTACCACTGTTATATAATCAATGAGTTAATGTTTTACGTTGAGAAAAAACGACCCGTCCGTTTTTACGTACAAGTGAATTTTTATGACAAGAGGGGCATACAATTCATAGCTCAAAACAAGAAGCACAGCAATTTACTTTAAAAATTTTAGATATTTATGCTACTTTTGCAGAAAAAACTTTATTATTACCTGTGATTAAAGGGCAAAAAACAGAACGTGAAAAATTTGCTGGAGCAGAAGAAACTTATACGATCGAATCATTAATGTATGATGGTCAAGCTTTACAATGTGGGACTAGTCATTATTTTGGTCAAAATTTTTCTAAAGCATTTGATATTAAATTTTCAAATCAAAAAAATACTTTAGAATATGCTTACTCAACATCGTGAGGGGTTTCAACGCGTTTGATAGGAGGGCTTATTATGACACATAGTGATGATAATGGACTAGTATTACCACCACAAATTGCGCCAATTCAAATTATGATTTTACCAATTAATAATGATAATGATGAGCAATTATTTGCAGTTGAGCAACTACAAAAAAAATTACACAAATATCGTTGTGAAATTGATCAATCAGACAAAGGTTTTGGGTTTCGTGCAGCTAATGCGGAAATTAAGGGAATTCCATTGCGAATTGAAATTGGAGCTCGTGATTTAGCACAGCAACAAGTTACAATTGCTCGGCGTGATACTTTTGAAAAAATTACTGTTTCCTGAACAGAAGTTGAAAAAGTAGTTTCTGATTTATTAGATCAAATTGCAACAAATTTATACCAAAGAGCTTTGGATAATCGTCATCAACGGACAAAAAAAATCGATAATTATTCAGAGTATAAAAAAACTTTAGCAAAAATAAATGGTTTATTTTTAGTGCCGTTTTGTTGTCGCATTGAGTGCGAAGATACAATTAAAGCTGAAACACAAACAACATCACGTTGTATTCCATTTGATGTTCCAACAAAAAAAACAACTTGTTTTCATTGCGGACAACCAGCAACTAATTTAGTTTATTTTGCGCGAGCTTATTAATAACAAGGAAATCTCTTTTATTTTTGATAAATTTCAATTGTAAAGGAGGTTTTTATTTGTTTAATCAAAATTTTATTGAAGAGCCATTAGCAGTTTATAATTCTTTTCAGTTTGCTTCTAATAATAAAATTAATTTAGCATTAGATTTAACAATTCCTTTATTTGCTTTTAATAATGGTGATAATAGTAAAGCCTATGCTTTTTATATTCGTCATAATATTGGCAATTTAAAACCATGGTTTACTCCAACTGGTGAATTAACAACAGCATATAAAAATGACCACGAACCAAACACCAAATTTCTTGATGTTTTAAAAAAACGTTTTTTTCAATTTAATTTTAATTTTTCAATGTTAAAAGTATATTGAAATATTAATAATAAAAAACAATGTCAAATCACAACGGAATTACAATCAACCGCTAGTTCAACAATTTTAAAAATATCACAAACAAAAGTGTAATAATCAAAATGAGGAAAAGTTATTATTCCAGTCCAGTGTTTTGATATGAATAAAACAAATAAAATTAGTTTAGTTATTAATGCACCTAATCTTCGGGACAATGATTTAGTAACAAAAAATTCTTATCAAGAATTTTATTTAAATTTTAATTATAAGAAAGACTTTCTTAAACAAACAAAAAAATTATTCGGAATCCTTCAATATAAAAATTACGATGAAAAACAAAAAAATTTAAAACTTTTTATGATATTTTTGCTAATTATTTTCAATTAATTCCACCAAAAATAAATGGAATAAAAATAACTAGTTTATTTGGATTACGTGGTTTAAGTGTTTTCAATTCTTTAGATATGATCGATTTTCCAATTGATTTTCATACTAAAATAGCAAAATTATGAACATTTTTTAATAATTAGCATCTTTTAATTTCAACAACAACGATGATAATTAGTAAACAAACAAAATACAATTTTAAGATTTTACAAGGTTATTTAAAATATAATTCAGTACAGAAGGTTTATGAACATTTTTTTGATGAAAATACAGTTTATAATCAAAACAAAAACCAAATTGAAATTGAAGCAAATAATAATTTTCTTGTTAATCCCTTTCTTGCACAAAGCGAAATAAATTTTATTACAACAATAGAACGATTTAATTTTAATCTTGTTCAAAATTTTATTTTTAAACCAATTATTCCTAAAATAAAATAAATGTTCATAAACCTTCTGTACTGAATTATATTTTAAATAACCTTGTAAAATCTTAAAATTGTATTTTGTTTGTTTACTAATTATCATCGTTGTTGTTGAAATTAAAAGATGCTAATTATTAAAAAATGTTCATAATTTTGCTATTTTAGTATGAAAATCAATTGGAAAATCGATCATATCTAAAGAATTGAAAACACTTAAACCACGTAATCCAAATAAACTAGTTATTTTTATTCCATTTATTTTTGGTGGAATTAATTGAAAATAATTAGCAAAAATATCATAAAAAGTTTTAAATTTTTTTGTTTTTCATCGTAATTTTTATATTGAAGGATTCCGAATAATTTTTTTGTTTGTTTAAGAAAGTCTTTCTTATAATTAAAATTTAAATAAAATTCTTGATAAGAATTTTTTGTTACTAAATCATTGTCCCGAAGATTAGGTGCATTAATAACTAAACTAATTTTATTTGTTTTATTCATATCAAAACACTGGACTGGAATAATAACTTTTCCTCATTTTGATTATTACACTTTTGTTTGTGATATTTTTAAAATTGTTGAACTAGCGGTTGATTGTAATTCCGTTGTGATTTGACATTGTTTTTTATTATTAATATTTCAATATACTTTTAACATTGAAAAATTAAAATTAAATTGAAAAAAACGTTTTTTTAAAACATCAAGAAATTTGGTGTTTGGTTCGTGGTCATTTTTATATGCTGTTGTTAATTCACCAGTTGGAGTAAACCATGGTTTTAAATTGCCAATATTATGACGAATATAAAAAGCATAGGCTTTACTATTATCACCATTATTAAAAGCAAATAAAGGAATTGTTAAATCTAATGCTAAATTAATTTTATTATTAGAAGCAAACTGAAAAGAATTATAAACTGCTAATGGCTCTTCAATAAAATTTTGATTAAACAAATAAAAACCTCCTTTACAATTGAAATTTATCAAAAATAAAAGAGATTTCCTTGTTATTAATAAGCTCGCGCAAAATAAACTAAATTAGTTGCTGGTTGTCCGCAATGAAAACAAGTTGTTTTTTTTGTTGGAACATCAAATGGAATACAACGTGATGTTGTTTGTGTTTCAGCTTTAATTGTATCTTCGCACTCAATGCGACAACAAAACGGCACTAAAAATAAACCATTTATTTTTGCTAAAGTTTTTTTATACTCTGAATAATTATCGATTTTTTTTGTCCGTTGATGACGATTATCCAAAGCTCTTTGGTATAAATTTGTTGCAATTTGATCTAATAAATCAGAAACTACTTTTTCAACTTCTGTTCAGGAAACAGTAATTTTTTCAAAAGTATCACGCCGAGCAATTGTAACTTGTTGCTGTGCTAAATCACGAGCTCCAATTTCAATTCGCAATGGAATTCCCTTAATTTCCGCATTAGCTGCACGAAACCCAAAACCTTTGTCTGATTGATCAATTTCACAACGATATTTGTGTAATTTTTTTTGTAGTTGCTCAACTGCAAATAATTGCTCATCATTATCATTATTAATTGGTAAAATCATAATTTGAATTGGCGCAATTTGTGGTGGTAATACTAGTCCATTATCATCACTATGTGTCATAATAAGCCCTCCTATCAAACGCGTTGAAACCCCTCACGATGTTGAGTAAGCATATTCTAAAGTATTTTTTTGATTTGAAAATTTAATATCAAATGCTTTAGAAAAATTTTGACCAAAATAATGACTAGTCCCACATTGTAAAGCTTGACCATCATACATTAATGATTCGATCGTATAAGTTTCTTCTGCTCCAGCAAATTTTTCACGTTCTGTTTTTTGCCCTTTAATCACAGGTAATAATAAAGTTTTTTCTGCAAAAGTAGCATAAATATCTAAAATTTTTAAAGTAAATTGCTGTGCTTCTTGTTTTGAGCTATGAATTGTATGCCCCTCTTGTCATAAAAATTCACTTGTACGTAAAAACGGACGGGTCGTTTTTTCTCAACGTAAAACATTAACTCATTGATTATATAACAATGGTAAATCATGATAACCTTGGATTTCTTTACTAAAAAAGGTTCCAAAAAGAACTTCTGATGTTGGTCGAATGTATAATTCTTCATCTAAGACTTTATCTCCAACTTTTGTTACTGTTGCAATTTCTGGTGAAAACCCTTCAATATGTTCTTTTTCTTTATTAAAAAGAGTTTTTGGAATTAGTAAAGGAAAATAAACATTTTTTACACCATTTTTTTAAACTCAGCATCTAAAATTTTTTGAATATTTTCTCAAATTGCATATCCATAAGGTTTAAAAATAGTTGTTCCCTTGACTGTCCCATAGGCAATTAAATCAACATTTAAAACAATATCAGTATATCATTGCGCAAAATCAACTTCACGCAGAGTAATTTTCTCTAACTTTCTCTTCATTCTTTACTTCTTTCTACCTTCTGTTAACACATTAGAAACATTTCCTTTTTCACCTTGAAAAATTTTAAGTTTTAAATTATTACTTTTAACACAATTTGAATTTGATTTTTTTGTGGAGCAAAAATTAGTTACAGATGAAAAAAATTTTTAATAAAAGATTAGTTATTATTCTTGGTTTTTTGTTCTCAATGTTAGTTTTTTTTAAAAAAAAGTTCTATTTTTATTTATGTTTATAAAAATATTTTAATTAGTAATAATAAACTTAAAGTTAATTTACGTATTTTTAATAAAGACGATTAGAATGTTGAGTTGCAACCAGAACAAAAATTTGTTTTATATCTTAGAAAATTACTAACAAAAATTAATTATGTATATAGTGAATATTATTTTGATAATATTCTTTTTCATTATTATTTTTTAAAATGTTGAATTCCACAAATGATGTTTTTTATAATCCAACAAGTTATCTTAGTTTCTATTATAGTAATGAAAAAATTAGTTATTCAAAAACAATAATTGTATATCATTATCATAATGAACAACAATTATATCAAGCTTGGAAGCTTACATTAGAAAGCTTACACTAGTGAATGCTATTATTTTATTGTTAAACTTGTTATAATTATATTAATTATTAAAAGAATGTGAGGGATTTTAAATGAATGTGCTAGATGAAATTAAAAAAGTTTTAAAAGAACGTGGAATTTCTAAACCAATTGATTTAAATACGGAGTTTAAAACATTAGGATTAGATTCATTAGATTTGATGGATTTAGTTATTGAGGCTGAGAAAAAATGTGGAATTCAAATACCAGATGATAAATTAATGGATATTAAAACAGTTGCAGATTTAGTTGAAGTTATTAAAGAAAATAAAAAATAAAGGAGATGGTGGCAATGGCATTATCATATGACGGGATTGTACAGTTATTAAAAAGTAAAAATTACCGAATTACTGAAATTAGGTTAGCAATTATTAAAATTTTATCAGAAAAGCAACATTTAACGTTAACTGAAATTGTAACATTATTAGAACAAGAATTTAAAAATGTTAATTTAATGTCAGTTTACAACACAATTGATTTATTAATTAGTGAGCATATTGTTTTTACAAATTCTTTTGATGGTAAACAAATTTGATATGATTTAGCAGAAAACCCATCCTTTCATATGGTTTGTGATATTTGTAAAAATGTTGTTCATATTAAAGATACGAATATTTTACATGAAATTAAGTTAGATAATTTAAAAGATGTAATGACAAATATTAATTGAGAACCAGTCCATTTTAAAATTGAAGGTCATGGAATCTGTGATCAGTGCCATAATAAAAAATATGAACCACTTCAATTTGAAGAGTACTTCAATGAAGAAAATAAGTAAAATTATTTGCTATTTTCTATTATTTTGTTAAAATGGTTAAGTGCCAATTTAGAAGCTTAATTTATCTTGTTAGGGGTATAGTTCAATCGGTAGAACACCGGACTTCAAATCCGGGTGTTGTGGGTTCAAGTCCTGCTACCCCTGCCATAACATAAAAAGATGAAAGTATGGAAATACTTTTTTATTTTGCCATATTTATCTTATTATGTTATGATTTAAAAAGGATTTAGGGGTGTAGTTTAATGGTAGAACAGCGGTCTCCAACACCGTACGTTGTGGGTTCAAGTCCTGTCACCCCTGCCAGTTTAAACAGTGGAAGTATACCCAAGTCTGGTTGAAGGGGGCGGTCTCGAAAACCGTTAGATGGAGTGATCCATGCAAGAGTTCGAATCTCTTTACTTCCGCCATTTAATGAAGAAAAAATGAAAAATCATTTCTAATATTAGAAATGATTTTTTATTACTATTTAATTTGTGGAACACCAACAAAAGCAATTGTGTTTAACCCTGCATGTGCAACAAAGATATTAGCTAAATTTTCGGTGTGGTAATTAACTTTTAATTCATTTAATTTTTGTGTAACATTATCTCAAACTTTGCTAGCACATTCACTTGTTTTTAAAACAAATAATTGAAAGTTTATTTTAACTGTTTTTTTAAATTTTTCTCATGTTTCAACTAAAGTTTCAATTAAATTATTTAAAGTTCTTGATGAGGCAATTTTTTTAGGATGTTCTCCTCATTGAATTAAAATTTTAATTTTAAATAAGTTAATTAATGATAATAAAACTTTTCCAACACGTCCACCTTTTGATAAACGATCTAAGCTACCAGGAATCATTGCCATATATGTTTTTTGCTCAAGTTCATTTGTTTTTGCAATAATTTCTTCGACACTAAGATTTTGTTTTGTTAATTCATTAGCATAAATTATTAATGTTTTTAAAGCAAAAGCTGCTGTATGATTACGAACAACATGAACTTTTCCACGATATTTTTTATCTTGACTTAAAAGATAAGCAGTTGCATATTGGTTTGAAAGTTTCTCAGCAATTGGATAATGAATAATTTCATCATATGTTTTTAAAATTTCGTCATATTTAACCATTAATTCACCAGTTGATGCTTGACTTGTTTTTGTTGTTCCTGTTTGAACAACTTCATAAAAATTATGTTTTGTTGTTTCTTCTTCCGTATCTAAGATATCAATTTCATTATTTAAAATAATGTGTAAGGGAATAACATGAATACCTAATTGTTTAATTTCTGCTGTTGTGAAACCTGCTGATGAATCAGTTAAGATTGCAATTTTTTTACTCATTGGTTGTACCTCCTTTTATTCATCTCAACATACTAGCACAACCGTATTTGCTCCTGTATGAGCTGCTATAACATTTGGCAAAATGTATGTTGAAGTAATTTTAGCACCCGCGTCTTCAATAATATTGTAAACTTCTTTTAATGTTTCATCGTCTGTTTTTGAATGCAATAAAATAATGTTTTTTCAATTTTGCCGTTCTTTTTTTATTTGTCCTAAAGCTGTTTCAACAGCTTTTTTAAATGTTCTAGTTTTATCAAATTTATCAATGCGACCATCATATCTCAAAATAGGGGTTATCTTCAAAAGCGATGCTAAAGCTGCCGCTGCCGCTGTAATTCGACCCCCGCGTTTTAAAGTTTCCAAACTTTTTGGGACAATAAAGGCGCTAACTTTTGTTTTAATTAAATCAAGTTTTGATTGAATTTTTGTTAATTCAATTCCTTCTCCAATTCATTGATATACTAGATCAATCATATATACTAGCAGTTGACTTACCCCGTCAGTATCAATAACAAAGACTTTGTTTTTATATTCATCGCCTTGAGCTAACATTGAAATATTTTCATGCTGACCAGATAGCCCCTTTGATAATCCCATAAAAACAATGCCTTCATATTTTTTTAACAATTCGTTTCAAGTACTTAACATTTTTCCCATTTGAATTTGACTAGTTTTGATAACTTGATGTTCTAAAATATCATAAAATTCATTAAATGAAATAACATCTTCGTCATCTTCCACTTCACTTCCATCTGGAAAATTTAGTAATAATGGTAATAAATAAGTATCTTCATATTTTTTTAAATAGTCTTTCTTAATTCCAGACGATGAGTCGATTATTAATGCAACTTTGCGCATATTTTTCCTCCATTTATTTCTATCTCTTAAGTATCATTGAATCTAAGTTAAGGTATTGTTAAAGTCTTAACAATATATTAATTATAAACTTTGATATAATAATTTCAAGGATGAAAGGAAGAAAACAATGAAAATTACTACTGAACAGAAAAAATGTATGAGACTATTTTACAAGCATTTGGACCATCTGGATGTGAGCAAGAAGTTGTTAAAATAAAAAAGTAATGTTAATGGCACATGGTGATGAAGTTTTTTTATGGTTATCCAAATTAATAGTAAAGGTTTAGTTCATATTAATCCATTAGGAGGTATTTGAGAACAAACATTATTAGCTAAACGAGTAAAGTTATTAAAAGATGATGGAACGTTTTTGATTGGCGCGATTTCAGCAATTGCACCGCATTTGTTATCACCAGAAGCTCGATTAAAACCAACGCCAATTGCTAATATGTTAGTTGATTTTGGTTTTTCTTCACAAGCATAAGCCTATAAAGCTGGAATTCGAGAAGGAAATTTTGTAATTTGTTAAGGTCCAACAGTTTTCTTAAATGATAAACGATTATTAATTAAAAGCGATTGATAACCGAATGGGTGTTATTTTAGGATTAGAAGTTTTAGAACAAGTTAAAAATAAACAATTAGACTATGATTTATATGTTGGTTTTAGTGTGCAAGAAGAAGTTGGAACTCGCGGTGCTAAAACAGCTACAGCATTAATTAATCCTGATTTTGCAATTGTAACTGATGTTTCACCAGGACAAGATTATGAATCAACAACAACTTTTGGTCAATTAGGGCAAGGTGTAATGTTACGTGGAATGGATAATGGCTATATTACGCGTTATGATTTAATTCAATATCAACTTAAATTGATGAAAGAACATGCAATAAAATATCAATTTTATATTTCGCCAGTAGGAACTGATGCTGGATCTGTTCATTTAACAACAGCTCGTATTACAACTATTCAAGCGTGTTTAATTGCCCGTAATTTGCATACAATTAGTGGTATTTTAGTGGTATTATTGATTTAGATGACTTTAATGAAACAATTAAGTTAGTAACAACAATTATTGAAGATTTAGATGAAACAAAAATTAAATGATTTAATTGAAGTAATAAGGAGTAAAAATGGGAACAAAAACAATTGGTTTATTTTATAATCAAGACTTTAATGTTTTAATGGGATATGAATCAACACCCGATGCAGTTAATTATGTTATTAATAATGATTATGTATTATTTTATAATCAAAGCCACCAATGTTGTGGGTTTAATTTGTTAAATGCTAGTAAACATTTAACAACATCTTTGAAGTTAGGAATTAATAGTGATAATTCTGATTTATTAGCAGAGTTAGGAGGTATTTTTAAACAAAAAGATTATTCTTTTAATATTAATCAACAACCACAATTTATTGTTGGTAAAATTCTTGAGCGTAAAAAACATCCTAATTCAGATAAATTAAATATTTGTCAAGTAGACATTGGTTTATCAACTGAACAAATTATTTGTGGAGCTGATAATTGTGATATTGGCCAATTGGTTGTTGTTGCGCGTGTTGGGGCAATTATGCCTTCATGTTTAAAAATTGTTCCTAGTGAATTACGAGGAATTATTTCAAATGGAATGCTTTGTTCTGAACGCGAATTGGGATTACCAATTACTATTATTGGTAAAAAAATTATGTTATTATCAAAGCAACAATATCATCTGGGAAATAGTTTTTGAAAGGAATATTATAATGGGCAAAATTAAGGTAGGGTATTATAGTGCAATTTATTTTTTAAAAACAGCAAATATTTTAAAAAATGAAAAACCAAATGATTTAATAACAATGCAGTTTTTTCAACGTGAAGAAAATGTTATTCTAGCAGGCGTTAATGAATGTGTTGAATTATTAAAAACAGAAGTTTTTAATGCGGAAAGTTTAGAAATCACTGCCTTAACGGATGGCGATTTAATTCAAGCTAATGAACCAGTTTTAAAAGTAACTGGGCATTATTATCAGTTTGGCCATTTAGAAGGTATTATTGATGGTATTTTAGCACGACAAACAAGTATTGCAACAAATTGTTATCGTGTATTACAAGCAGCTAATAATAAGCAAGTGATATATATGAATGATCGTAGTGATTATTATTATAATCAAGAAAATGATGGTTATGCTGCAAAAATTGGTGGAATAACTAATTTTGTTACAACAGCACAAGTAACAAAATTAGTTGGTAATTATGAAACTATGGGCACTGTTCCGCATGCTTTAATCCAAGCTTTTAATGGTGATTTAATTGCAGTTTTGAAAGCTTATCAAAAGTTTTATCCAACTGATAAATTAGTGGCTTTAGTTGATTATAATAATGATGTTATTACTGATACTTTGCAAGTAGCACGTGCATTTTCAAATTTATATGCAGTTCGTGTTGATACTTCTCAATCATTAATCGATAAATATTTTCTTGGAAAAGAAGATAAGTATCCAAGTAGTGAAATTAATGGTGTTAATAAACACTTAATTCGTGCTTTACGTCAAACTCTAGATAAGGCAGGATATCAACATATTAAAATTATTGTTTCATCAGGATTTAATGTTCAAAAAATCCAGGATTTTGAAAAAGAAGGTGTTCCTGTTGATATTTATGGTGTTGGTGAATCGTTGGCAAAAATTAATATTGGCTTTACTGGTGATGCTGTTCAATTAAATGGTGTTGATCAAGCAAAGGTTGGGCGGAGTAATATTGCTTCGAATCGACTAGTTAAAAAATAAGAAATGTTTTATAATATATGTAAATAAAGGGGGTTTTCATGATGAGTGAAAATAAAAACCATAAAATAGAGTCTTATTATAATCATGATGATGCTTATCCTCATTTAAAACAGGAACGAAAACAATATCAAAATGAAAACGAAAAAAATACAATTGAAAATAATAAGAATAAATCTCTTTTAACATCGTTATGTGAAGTTGTTTCACCTTTATATGGAAAAAAATTAAATGGTGCTGATGAATTTAAAGTTAATATGTCGCATTCATATAAACAACAAAAAGAAATTAGTCCCATAACTTCGATTGAGGATGTTATTGCTCAGCCGGTGAGTGAGAAGAAGGCGGAGTTAGTGAAAATTCATATTACTGAAGAAAAAATTTCGTCTTTTGATAAAACTAACATTGAACCATATTTTCGAAAATATTATCCAGTTACAAATAAAGAAATTATTCCATCAACTTTAAAAACTAAAAATAAATTATCTGAACCAACAGCACAAACGGTATCATTTTTATTAAAGCCGCGAAAAAGTGGAACAAATATTTTTGGCGATAGAAGAACAGCTGAGTTAAAAGTAGAATTAGAACAAATTAAAGAAAAAATTCGTAATTCAATGCCACAACATAATGTTGATGATTATGAGCAAACAGCAATGTTTGAAGGAATTGAAGAGCAAAGAGAAATTAATGAACAGATTCGCAATTCAGTTGCTGAAGCTTATCATATTGATGATAATTTTTCTGAAGATATGCCATTAGAGCAACGCTGTCGATTAATCCAACATAATTCAACAAAAGCGGGATCAGTTAGATTTAAAAAGCTACTTAATTTACAAGAAAATAATTTAAATAATCAGTTTCTTCGTCGCCCGAAACCATTATCACAAAATGCATCAGGATATCATAAGAAATTGCATGATTTACGAAACAGTGATTCTGAACCAGATATGAACCACGTTAAAGAATATCATACTAATCGTAATCCTTATTTATCACGCATGTTAGAAATTGAAGAGCAAACAGCAAAGGAAGCAGAAGCAAAACGTCGTGAACGAATTAAAACACAAATTAATAATGTTCAAAGGGATAATGAAAATAATAATGAATAGGTAAGGAAAATTTTAAAAACTGATAGGGTGTTTAAAAGAATGAATAGGGGAATCAAGCAATTTTACTGTTGCTAATTTTTTTTGTTAAAACATTTATTATAAAAAAATAATTTAAAAAATATTATAAAATATTAGTAGGAATGAAATTATGAAAACACATATATTTAAATAATTTAACAAAAAGATAGGAATTAATTAAATGAATAGAAAAGTAAAAAAACAAACAATAATAATCGAAGGAACAACTTTTGGTGTCTTAGCAACAGCAGGAGCTATTGCAGGTATTGTTTTTGGTATTAGACATATAAACGGTGATTTTGAAACTGAAAAAAGCCAAATATGAGAAATAGTTAAAGAAACACCCAAGGATACTGCCCATGTTGTTTTATTAACGGATTTGTTGGTACATCTTTTGTTGAAAAGTATTTATTTGAAAGTGTTAAAGGTAAATTTTCGGTTGATATTATTCGTAGTTATATGGCTTCAGGTCGTGCAAAAAATGAGCAAGAACGTGTTACTAAATATAATCAAGAGTTTTCACACAATAATTTAAATAACCAAGCTAATGTTATTGATAAGCCTAATAGGTTGTCTCATATGAAATCGTATTTTTGGTTTAATGATAAAAAAGAAATTATTCGTTCTTTTACAGGTAGTGGTAATTTTTCAGAATCTACCTTATTAAAAGTCCCATCTTTTAAAGAAGTTCTATACAATATTGCAAATTATAAAGGCCTTGGTCGTGATATTTTTTGCGTAGGAATTAATGCAACAGAGAAGGTTAGTGCAACACGAATTAGTGATTTATATCAACAAAATTGTGTTGGCTTTGATGTTAATGATAAGATAACCTATCAGTTAGAAGCAAATGTTTTGAAAGAAAAAAGCCAATTTAATGAGATTGTAAAAGCACATAAAACAAATGAAAAAATAAAGACAGCAACAGGACTATTGGTATTGACTGTTGATGGTGATACGAATTTTATTAAACGATATTTAGATGAAACGGCAAAGGATAATATTAATTTAGATCTTTTTGTTGGTAATACTAGTGCTGGATATAATCCGGTTCTTGAAGCAGAGTTATTAAAAGATGAAAAAAATATTAATCGATTAAATATTATTCGTGAACATCCGAAACCTAATGTTTATAATTCTGATTTTATTAAGTACACTAAACCTAAAACACATACTAAGTTATATGTGTGATACAATGCAAATAATGAAATATTAGCTTTTTGATCCGGTAGTGCTAATTTTAGTACAAATGGTCTTGACCTTGACCCTAAAAAAGATCGTCCTTTTCGTGAAATTTTGTTTGAAATGGCATTATCAGAACGAGATTGAAAAAATGACCTTATTTGTAATGTAGTTGGTGCCTTTAAAACACCTCCAAGTCAGCGAATTAAAAATTTTTATATTACAAATTAATTGTCAAATCATTTATTTGCTTAGTTTTAGGATATATTCAATACAATAAATTAATAACTTAAAAAGATTTAACAACCTAATGTTAAATTTCTAATTTGCACAAAATTAAAACAAAAGTAATTGGATTTTTTATTTTTAAAAAAAAGATATAGAATAGAATAAAAATTAAAAATAGTAAAAGAAGGATTGCAATCAAGTGTTAATAAAATAAATTATGCAATGTTTAAAATATTGTATATTCAATTAGTTGAAGAATCGATGGTTATAGTAGTTAAAAATTCACAAATAATTTTAAAATATTTTAATTAGATTTAATAATGCTACTATTTGCATCATAAGTAAATAGACTACTTATTTGTGATTGTTTAACTTCTACTTTTCCGGATCAAGGATCAGCAATTAAATATGTATATTCTTCAAATTTTTTCTGATAATTGAATTCCATGTATAACAATAAGATGTTTTATCATATGGTTGTTTCAAGGATATTTACCATGCATACTTAATATAACTAAAAAATTATGCTTTAAACTATTGTTTACATCATTATAAAATATTTTTTGTTCTTTTTCGGTTAAACCATAATTGAGTCTTAATATTTTTCGTGTATATTTATGATTATTTTGGTTTGTGAATTTATTTAAAATTGCTGGAATATTTCCTGGATAAGTTTCTGTTTTTACAGTTTGTAAATAATTTGCTAATTTTTCTTGTGATATTTTTTATTAGAAACATAATTTATTACCATTTGTACACTAGCGGGTCCACATCAATAATTTGTTTCTTGATAAAATAATTCAACTGGTAATGAAATTGATTTATGTTTTATAATATTTTCATTTTTTCTTTATATAATGGTTCATAATTTTTAATTAAAGGTTCTTGTTTTCATTTATTTTTATAATATATATGCCGACAAAAAAGTTATAAAAGATATTAATATAATATTAATTAAAATTAAAAATGCATTTATTATTCATATTTTTTTCATTTTTTTAATCCTTAATAAAATATTTTATAAAAAAAGAAAAAGATAAGTATATTTTTTAATTTTTAACAAATTAATTGCAAATTTTTAATATTTTTTAACAACTTAATTTACATAATAATTAATAAAAGTAAAAAAATACTACAATATCGTAAATTTTTGATTATTTTGCATTAATTTTAAATTTTATAATAGAAAAATCATTAGTTCGTTCTTTTTTAACAATTGCAATATATAATTTATTATCCGGCAAAGTAGAACAGAACGAGTATTTAATTTTCAATTATCTACATTTAACTTAACTCTTGGATAATGATTTTCTTTATAACGATCAACATTTTCCACAATTTTTTTAGATACATCATACATCTTATATTTGAAGGCAAAAGAATAAATAAAATCAGTTAAATCATCCAAAAAATTCTTCTTTTTAACATCATAAAATTTATCAACCATATATCGACTTTTTAAACTATGTCATTGTTGATAATAATTTAAAAATGTTCCACCAGGTTTATCATAAACAACTCCCGTAGAATAACTATCTTGTAAAAAATCCAAATACCATTTATCATTAAACGATAATTTTTTTGATGTTTTTAAAGTTGGATTAATAAAATAATTTGTTTCTGACCAATTTTCAAAAAAACTACTGCGTAAAAACATTGTATTAATAAAATCATTTTCATTAATACCTTTACTAGTACTATTTTTCTTGTTTAAATGTATAATGCTCCTCATTTAACGGTTTAAACGCCGTTAAAGTAATAAATGGAATAACCAAACCTAAAAAAGTTAAAATAAATATGGCAAATAAAGATAACGATTTTTTCATAAACTCAACTCCTAACTATACAATGTTTTTGAAACAATAAACCCAACAATATATAAACTTGATATTGTTAACATTAACGGATGACTAAATAAAATTGCCATTCTCCCAAATAATCAAATTAACCAAGTATCAGAATTATATAAATACATAATAATATTTTTTGCTGATGTAAATTGATTAATAATAACAGTAATAAAACCAGTACCAAATATCGCAATTGCTGCCACCAATAAAACTAATTTAATCATTATTTATGTACTCTCCTATATCCTTGTTCTCTTGTTTTTGCTTGTTTTGCTAAACTTGATAATTGTTTTTTATTACGATTAATTTTAAATTGTTTACTCTCTTTAATATGTTTTTGCATACCTTGTTTAGTATCAGAAACACCGCGAACTGTTGAAGAAAATATTTGCGAAACACCATTATTAACTGTTGAACCTAAATTATTATATTGTGTTGATGTCCCATTAATTGCATAAATAGATAATTTAATAACCATAAAAAAGATTAAAAAATAAGCAATTGACGTATTTGTCATCGGTAACTTTGTATTTAAAATTATATCAAAAATAAACAAAAATATATCAAAAACAAAACTAAAAATCTACTAGCAAAAATAAAAATAGGTTCTTTAATTAACATTGATATTTTTAATTAATTCAGCAAACATTTTTAAATTAGATAAAGTTTTACCACTATGTCGTGAACCAATTTGATTAATTTCATTAACTAACTCATATTTCTTAGCAAAGGGATATTTATTAGCAATACTACTGTTTTGTAATAACCAATAAGGAATTTCTAACAAATAAGTAAAATGATTAAGCATTATTATTTTTCCTTATCATTATTTTTAATATCTCTAATATCAGTTTGTAAATTAACTATTATTGGTTGTTGATTATTTAAGTTTAATTCTTGTTCCAATTGTTTTTCTTGCAGTGAATATTTATAATTAAATGCTCGTTGTCAATATAATTTAGCACCATCAGGTGATTTCATAATAAAGTTAATTATTTCACTTTCAATTCTATCAACTTGTTTTTCAAGTAAAGGAACTATATTCTCGCTCGCATAAGTATCATATCTTCACTTGCGAGAAAGGTTGAATTCATTGGTTAAATCGTTCAAAGTATATGGTTTATTAGGTGATTTATTTTGCCAAAATTCATCTATTTTACGATAGAATGTTCGTAAACTTGCTGTTTTTGGATTAAATTCTTTCATTTTTACTCCTTTTTGCATATTAAAATTGCTATTATTTAAACAATATGATTAAATAAAAGAGTAATACCAAACTTATTAAGAACTAAAAACGTAGGAAAATGTATTAAAGAACTTAATATTATTTTTATTATGTTTATTTTACATCAAAATAAAAAAAGTAAATTACTTTACTTTTTATTTTAGTATACAATCATACAGAGATAAATTGGAGCTTGAATATACACTATACCAAAAGAAAAAAATGTAAAAAATGAATTAGATACTATTTGTAAAAAACGTCGCATTATTCTGGGAATTATGTATGGATTAATTTCTGCAGTTGGGTATTCTATTTGTCCCATTAATGCTATATATTATTCCAGAACAAGGACCATATGGTAATTTAGCAGCGCCAATTAATGCCACTTTTTATGTGACAGTTCAAGAAATAATGGCAACTTTTGTAATGTTTATTTTTATAAACCAAAAAAATTTTTATTAATTTTTTAAAATTACTTCGTCACAAAGAAACTTGACTAATTGTATTATATGGTTTTTTAGGTGGTCCGGTTGCAATGGTATTTTTTCAGTTATCAGTTTTATTAACAATTAATCATCAAGGTGGTACAGATGGAACTGCTCCAGGATTATTGTTAAATTTAAATGTTATTTTAGCGACAATTGGAAGTGCTATTTTCTTTCGTGCTCGTCAAAGTAAATATACTTGAACTGCTTTAGCAATTTCTACATGTTTAATTTTAGGAATGTCAATTCATTTTGCAATTGAAGAAGGAATAGCTTGATCATCGATTGGAGGGATGTGTTTAGCTTTAGTGACCGCTGACTTTTATGCAATGGAAGCATTAGGAATGTCCCATTTAATGAGTTCTTCAAAAATTAAATTTACAAATCATGAAACAGTATCAATTAAAACAAGTTCTTCAGCGATATTAATGTTATTATTAGGGACACCAATTGCTGCAGTTTTTTCTCATCAAAGTTTCTTAGATGGTTATAAAATTTTTGCTAATTTTCAATATTATGATTATGCATTAATTGTTCTTGCTGGAGGAATTATTATGGGTAGTTCTCGAATGCTATATTATGCATGTTTAGCAATGTCTGGCCCCACCTATACAACTTCAACCCTATTATTAATGTTTTTTTGAACCCCAATTTTTCAATATATTTTTATTGCAGTAAATGTTCCAAATAAAATTTCAGAACCAAAATGATATTATTGAGTATATGTTATTCCAATTGTCTTTTGTACTTTTATTATTTCTAGCAATGAATTTTTAGTTCATGCTAGTAAAGTTCGATGAAAGCGGGCCTTTCATGAATTATTTGGTAAGATTCCAAAACAAAATACAAAATAAGGTTAATAAAAAATAAAAATGTAAGGTATTTTACATTTTTATTTTGGAAATTATATGATTAAATATTAATAGCAAGCAAAGGAATGAACAATGGAAACAAATAGTCTTTTTTTACGTGCGGTCCAGTTAGCTGTGATTGCTTCATATGAATTGGTTGGTAAAAATGATAAAAATATGTTATACCAAAAAGCAGTTGATATTATTAATAAATTATTAACAAGTAATGATGTTAAAGCAAAAATTGCAATTGGCGAAGGTGAACTTGATGCAGCACCAATGTTATATCAAGGGCAAACTTTTTCTCATCAACAAGCAATTACGATTGATATTGCAGTTGACCCAATTGAAGGGACAATACCGGCTAGTAAAAATGAACCGGGTTCAATTTCATGTATTGCTGTTGCTAAAAATAATACAATGTTACAAATCTCAGAAATGTATATGGAAAAATTGTTTTTATCACAGGACTTAGCTGTAATAGTTGATTTTAATCAACCAATTGAAGCAATTTTATTGACTTTATTAAAAATTAAGCAAAATTTATCATGTATTCTTTTAAATAAACCACGTCATCAAAAAATAATAAAAACAATTTGTCAATTAGGCATTAAGGTTGAATTAATTAATGAAGAAGATGTATTAGGAGCAATTTATTTAGATATTGTTTTAATTCATCGCCCAAATTTAAATTTTTACAAAACTATCAAAGTCTATACCGAATTGCTACAATGCAAAGCGAAAAGGTTAATTAATGTTGTTGGTGTAAGTAATTTTGATAAGGATATGATTGAAATTTTGTTTGAAGAAACGGGTATTTATCCAAATTTAAACCAAATTGAATTTAATCCTTTTAACCAAAGATGAAATCGTGTACAATATTGTCAAAATAAAAACATTTTGGTACAAGCATATTCAACAAATGCTAATACAATGGAAAATCAAATTCTAGCTGCCGAAGCTAAAAAATATAATTGTACTGCTGCTCAATTAGTTTTAGCTTGAATCCAATATTTTAGTATTCAACCAATTGCTAAAGCAGAACTATTACGTCATATCCAAGAAAACAAGCAGAGTGAAAAAAATAGACTAACTAAAAAAACAATTCAAATCTTACAGAGTCTTAATATGTATGATAATATTTATCCCGAAACATTTGATAGGTTTTAATGAAAAATATTTTTATTTTTATAAAATAATAAAAAACAATAATATAAATTATTGTTTTTATTTATAAATTTAAGTATATTCTTTCTTAATGCAAAAAAAATGAAAGAATTTTTAAATAAATTATTAATTATTAGTGTTTTTTCGTTTCTTATTAAAAAGTTTGTTATTTTAAAGGATTTTAACATTTTTCCTTAGTTAAGGATTTAATTTTTGTCATTTTTTAAATTTTTGTCATCTGTATTTGTTTTATCTTTTTTTTAGGTCTTTTGCAGTATTTTGAGTTTGATCTGGTTTTTTACAAGCTGTTAAACTTGGTGCTGATATACTAAAAATTCCAATTGCACCTAAAATACTAAATAATCTTTTCATAGATTTAAAATGGGACCTCTTTTCTAAAAATAATAGTTTAATTAAAAATTAAACTATTAGTAATATCTTATAAAAAAATAATAAAATCAAAAGTAAATTTTGTTTTTATCAAATTATTTGTAAATTAAATTTATAATTTTAAAAATAATTTGATATTTTTTTTAAAATATTTTATTCTTAAATTTCTATGCTAAAATTCACAATGGTAATGAAAACTTAAAAAATGTTATAATATAAGTATAGGTAAATAGGTCCAAAATGGAGGTCTAGAAAATGGCAGAAAAAACAATGGCTGAGATTTTAGCTATAGCTAAAAGAGTTAAAACATCAATTGATTCTCCCCAAACTTTAAATAAAGAAGAACCTTTTGATTTTAAACATTTAACCCTTGAACAAAAGTTAAAATTAAGACAAGCGGCTAATAATCCAAAAGATCCAAATTATAAAATTTGACTACAATTAAATCACGAAAAACAAGCGTCTAATTGAATTAAAATTGATAAAAAGAAAATAAAAGATTTAACTGAAGATGATAATAATTAATAAAATTTTATTAAACTAAAAAATAGTTTCTAATAAGGTAATGTTATTATCAAGTTGGTTATTAGAGAGAACCTAATAGCCATAATCATCTTATTAGTATTAATATTTTGACATCCGTACCCCATGGATGTTTTTAATTAGAATTAAATGAATGTAATTTTTAATTTAGATAATATTTTGTTATAATGCTATAGTGCGATGTAATATTTTATTAACTTTAAATTATGAAAAAATATTTTTATACATATCAAAATTAATTTTATTTAAGGAGAAAGGTTATGAAAAAAATGAAGATATTACAATAATTATTATTTTAATAACTAGTGTAATAATTATCTTTTCTATGGGAGGATTATTTTGATGTGTTTTAAAAGGCGATAATGAAATTGACTATGCTAAACATAGTGATTGTTTACTATACCGTAATCATAGTAAAGAAAAAATAAATTTATCTAATTTAAATAATAACCAATTAGTAAAAGGAAAATTACAATCTTTTAATAGTAAATTTAAAAAAAGATATCGTTAACTGATGAAGATTTTGCATTTATTCATCGTTGTGAAAATAATATGACTTATCAAGCAAGCCAGATGTCAATTAACAATTTTAACAAAAAGAAAAAATTTAACCATTTTCAAACATTTGCTAATGTTGTGCATGGAGTAACAAATAATCAAGTTTATTATTATCAATTTGCGGAAATTGTTGCTGCTGTTGCTTCTGGTAAGCAAAAGTTATTTATTAATAATTTAATTACTTTTGCTAATTTATTCGTTAATATTTATGGTTTTCCAATTTTTCAAAAATTATGATATAGTATTGAATTTAATAATGATATTATTAAAAGTAATGGCAATAAACCCTTTAATACTTCATTAACAATCAATAATCGGAAGCATCAGATATTATTTTATTAGAAAAATCATTAGATGTAATTGAACAAGGAATTGAACAAGGACGTTTAACATTTGGAAATATTTTAAAATATATTAAAATAACAATGGCTTCTAAAATTTGGGAATGTTTTTACTTTAATTATTGTGGCTTGATGAATTCCATTTACGCCAATGTTGTCAGTTCAAATGTTATTTCAAAATTTAATTTATGATTTTTCACAATTTGCGGTTGTATTTGACCGTGTTGATGAAGATTTCTTATTACAACCACAGCACTGACGTACAAAAGGTATGTTATCATTTACCTTTGTTAACGGCCCAATTAGTAGTGTTTTTGATGTAATAACCTTTATTATTTTGGGGTATGGTTTTGGTGTCTTTAGTGCATATCATACTGATCCTATTTCGGCAAATGCCGCTTATCATGTTGCAATTTTTCAATCGGGTTGATTTATTGAAGGATTAATTACTCAAACCGTTGTTATGTTAATGTTTAGAACAAAACAAATTCCATTTATTCAATCAAAACCAACTTGACCAGTTAATGTTGCCACAGGAATTGTTGTATTATTAGGATTCTTAATTCCATATGCATTGAACAATGTCTTTCCAATGACAGCACAACCATTAGTATATATTCCAATCGTCATAGGAGTTATTGGAGCTTATTGTATCACTGCTCAATTATCAAAAGTTGGTTATATTAAAGTGACAAAAAATTGATTATAAAATAATTTTAAAAATAGTTAAAAGGAATGTTTATTTATGACAACCATTCCTTTTAATTATTATTTTAATGTTAAAATAATTATCAGATTTATGTTAAAATTTTGATTATTGAATAATATACTAAGTATTATTTAAATTTTCATAGTTTTAAAAAACAATAAAAATGAGTAAGAATTATGAGGTGAAGTTATGCAGAAAAAAACAGCACAAAAATATGGATTTTTTATGTGCTTTTGTATGGTTGTTGGAACAGTTGTTGGAACAGGAATCTTTTTTAAAAATGAAGGTGTATATGGATTAATTAATGGGAATGGAGTTCTAGGTTTAATTGCATGGATAATTGGTGGTATAATGGCTCTCTCATTTGGATTATCATTTATGGAAATTTCATCAGCAAAACAAGATTCAAATTCAGGTATTGCTTTGTATGCAAAGATGTTCGGGGGAAAATGGTTTGGTCGTGTAGTGAGAAACGCTATGAACCATATTTATATTCCGTTAACAACTTTTACTGTTGCGTATTATACAACAAAAGCTTCAATTTGAGCTTTTGGTGGTGGTTTGACCGCAGAAATTGTATTTAGTGAAAAAGTTGGAGGTTATGCTAATTATCAATTAATTTTAACGAGTTTTTCAATTATTTATACTGTTTTATTAATTTATATTTGTACTTATTTAGAAAAAACAGGAAAATATATTCAAATGACAACTGTTGTTTTAAAATTAATTCCATTAATTTTAATTGGTTTAATTGGAATGTTATTTTTTAATAATGACCCTAATGCATTAAGTAAGAGTGGTTTAGGTGATCCTGATAAATATAAATTAGTTGCAAATAAAACTGGATTTGAAATGATTTTAATGGCTTTGCCAGGGATTCTATTTTCATTTGATGGTTTTTTATCAACAACATATATTCAAAAGGATGTTAAAAAACCAGAGCGAAATATTCCATTAGCTTTAGTATTAGGTTTAGCATCAGTAACAATACTTTATTTACTTGTTTCAATTGGAACTTTAAATTTAGATGCTAAAGGAAGTGTTGCTGTTGCTGCGGGTAAAATTTTTAGTAATCCGGTTATTAATAAAATTTTTGAATGAATTATTTTCTTCTTTATTTTAATTAGTGCTTTTGGAACTTTAAATGGATATAGTTTTTCTTTAGTTAAACTAAGTCATTCATCAATTGAAGATAATTTTATTATTGGTGCAAAACTATGGAATAAAATTATGAAAAAATATAGTATTAATTTTGCAATTTTTTTAGCATCAGTTATGATTACATTAATATGAGGACTAATTATGGGTATTCCAATTATTTTTGCAAAAGAAACTTATAATTTTTACGATTTTATTAGTAATGCAGGTGTTGTGATGGCATTTCTGATGTATGGAACAATTATTGCTTTGGGAATATGAAATCGTTATCATCAACGGATTGCAACAATTAAAAATTGATATTTTCTTCCAGCTGCATTTATTAGTGCACTTTGTATTATTTCTATTATTGGATATAATATCTATTCATATTTTTTAAATGCTATTGTAATGCCAGAAAAAACTGGTCCCATTTTAGCAATTGCATTATTATTGCTAATTTTAGTTTTGCCATGATTTGGGATATGAATGAAAGATAATGATACAATTAATAAAAAGTTAACTATGACAATGTCATTTAATGATAAAAATTCTAGTAAGGATTTAAAAAGAAATTTAGTAGAAAATTCAGATACAAAAGAAAAGGATAAGACATAATTTATTAAATGCTAATGTTTTATTAATTTTTAACCTTGTTATAATAAAATAGTATTAATTTAAAAGTTATATTAAAAAGAGAAAGGATATTATTTCATGAAAAAAAATACTAGCTTTTTTTAGGAACAATTAGTATAACTCCCAATGTAATACCTTTAATAGGTGCTGTCAGTATGTATGATAAACCAACAAGTTTAGCGCAAACTAGTAGCAAAAGTAGCATAAATAAAATTACATATTATTATAATTTTTTTACCGAAACAACAATTTTATATGCTGTTTTTGAACCCTAATTTTGAGAACATATTAAAGTTAATTATAAGTATTAATAGCAAATTAGGTTTTAGTAATGTGTTGATAAATAGAATGTTTAAATCTGTTGAAATTGATTCAAATGTTAACGAAGAAAAATATCTTCTTGGGTTAACAGAACAAATATATGATAATTGAGAGACTATTAATTCTGTTTGAAATAATAGTGATAAGTTGTCTCCTATTAAAATAGAAGTTTCAATTGCAAAACGAATGAATTCAGATTGATTTGACTTCCATAACATATTTTATGTTTCAAACTATATTTCTGCTACAATACAATCTAATTAACCAGTTTTTATTGTTAGGTTATTAAAAATAAGAGTACTAAGAATTTTAATGTATTCTTATTTTTGCATTTTGTAATCGAAGTGCAACAAATCAACTCAGAAAGGAGTTGATTTTTTATTGAAAAGAAACATTATTTTATTTTGCGGCCCTTAGTAATTAAGTATGGTAAAGATAATGTTATTAATACTGTAAATAAAATAGTAATTAATAATGTAAAAGAAAATGAATAAATTATCCGCGTAATTTATTAGCGGTAATTTATTCAATATTGTTTATTTTGAGCGTAGCGAACACGCAGAGCGTGATGCTATATTTAAAAATTTTGAAAGGAGATATATTATGCCAACTTGATTAACGACAATATTTAGTGTTGTTATTATATTAGGGATTTTTGCTTGAATTTGTTTATCAATTTATCAAAAAATTAAACAAATTCGAGGAAAGAAAAAAGAAAAAAAAGAAATTGAAAGAAAGGACAATAAAAAATAATGTTAGGTATGTATTTAACAACGGCGGTTAATTTTTTAACAGCACATACACCTAAAACTATGACTGAGGGTATGACTGGTATTTGAACTGGTTTATCTAGTGCATTATGAAAATTTAAAGAAGGTATAACAAATATTTTGCCTGAGATAATGGTTTTTTTCGGTGATGCGTGAATTATTTTAATTCCGTTTGCAATTTTTGTGATTATTAAAGTATTAAAATTTTTCCGTGTTATGGTTAAAGGATTTTAGTATTTATTATTTATCATGTATTTTAACTGTGGCACACTAGTTTTTATATGTGATTTGATTAAATAATATCAACTTAAAACTTATGATTTTATATTTTAATAACTATTGTTAAAAATTAAATAGCATTTTTCAGTGTGCAAATTTTTATTATTTTATATATTTAACAATGTTCATTAACAGTGTTTATTAAGCATTAAATAAACAATATATTAGTATTATCTATAACATTGTTAATAATCATTGTTTATTACAATTAAAAAACATTATATAAACATTAAATATAACAATGTTTATTAAATAAATATTTAGTTAGGAGATGATAAAATTGAGTAATTTTGTTAAGAAAAATCAGAATATAGAAAATTATTTTATTAGTAAGGAATTTATCCCTTTTATAACAGATAAAGCAAGTTTTATTAATTTACCCAATCATAATCGCCATATTGGTTTTTGATTGAGTAATAAGTTTATTTATCCGAGTGAAAAACATTCGGATCAAGTAGCAATCGGTTTGATTTATGATAATTCTTATCCTATTACATTATACGCTTAAACAAGAGAATATACTGATAAAGGTATTAATGAAACTGATTTTATTAATACAATGTTTTTACGCAGTAGTTTTTTTGAAAATTGATCAAAAACAAATTATTTTATTAATCCAACTTTAAAAACATCAAAAAAATTATCGTTTAATGATAAATGGTATTTGGATTTTTTACAAGATAGTTATTCTACGGGAGTTGTTTATGATAAACCTGGTGGAACATTTTTAAATTATTATCAACAATGACATAGTTTAAAAAAAGTTGATATATGGTTGATAAATTTTATGATGTTAAAAAGGAGAATTTTTTGGATGATTTAACTGATTTTATTTATGCTTTTGCAGTAAAATATAAGATGTATGATGTATCTGAAAAAATTGTGGAGAATGTTGACCGTTATAAAGATAATCGTTATCCAAGAGTTAAGTTAAACCAAGATAATTGAAAATTAATTATTAATACCACCGGTCAAGGAAATAGTGGTAAAACTTATATTGGAATTTTTGGAAATAAACCTAATGTTAATATTACAAGTTGAAAAAGAATAGAAGGCGAAGGACTCTGACATTTATATCAATATAAAGCAATTTATCGTTGAGATGGAGTTGGTGAACCACAAATACCAACTATCAACAAGGATACTGGTGAAATTACTGATTGAAATAGTTATCAACGAAGTCGTGTAAAACAGTTTATTGATTTATCTTTATATGCTGTTTTACAAGAAAATGTCCGTGTTCAGCAAGGTGGTAGTGCGGATTATGAAAATCCGAATAAGGTTGGAACAAAGCGGATAATTTTTGATTTTGAGATAGTTGATGAATTGGATGTTAAAAATATTAAAAAAGCAATTTATCGGATGATTTTGACTGTTGATGAAGCAAATTTAATTATTTCTGGTAGTTTGGAATTAAATAATATTAATAATGATGATTTAAGTTTTAATTTTAGTTTTATGCTAACGGCAATGGGTGCATTTTTTAATTTTAATGGTTCAATTTATTCATCATTAAATAGTAAAGATTTAAAATATTATCAACAATTTAGCGGTCAGTTTGATCTATCTAAGTTTTTACAGTCGTTTTTTGCAAGTGCTTTGGTTCCAGTGTTTCAAAATCGTAGTTCGTTTATTGAAAATGGATATATTGATAATTTACAATATGATACTGTTTTAGTTAACTTTTTTGCGTTGAAATTACAAAATTTTAATAATATTTTATTAAGTGAAAATATTAAATATAAATTACAATTTGATAAATTATTAAATAGTATGTTTAAAATTTCACAGAAATTTTATACTAATTATTTACGCACGATTTTTGATTTAGAAAATAATACTTATGTTCAAGATTATAATAAAAAATATGGTTTATTAGTAAATAATGGTTTTAAAATTTATCCACGATATTTTTATTTTTCAGATAAATATAAGCAATTAGATATTAAATTATATTCTGTGTTTAAAAATCGGTTTTATACGATTAATAATTATGGTAGTGTTTTTAATTATGATTTTTCGGTTACAAATGAATATAATATTAAATTAAATTCTGGTTATGTTTTTGGCGGTAATTTACAAAATAAATATGGTTTGCAATATAAAAAAAATGAAGAACAAAAAATCGGTTATAATGTTTTTGAATTACAAGCACAAAAAGAGAATGATATGTATCGATATTATGATTTTAATTTTGGTATTTATAACTGACAAGAAATTAATAACGGTGGTTTGTTCCCCAATAAACAATGATGACAAGTGCAATATGTAACGCCACAGGGTTGATGATATTTTGGTGCTCATATTAAAAATGCTGTGATTTGAATTGTTAATACTATTCCGGGAGTTAAACAAGTTAATGAATTAGCGAGTGGTGTTGGTAAGGTTTTTGAGACAGTATATAGTTTTTTAGTCAAATATTTGAAGTGTGAAAATTTAATCCAGCATTGTATAGTACAATAACAAATATTTTTTATTAATTATTTTTATGAAATTTGTGCGATTAATATAAAAAAGGAACTGTTATTCAGTTCCTTTTTGTTCTTTTCAATCAGTAATTTCACCGATGTTTTTATCAATGGTAGGTATTTGTGGTTCATTATCACCATCTCAACGATAATATGAATTAACAATATATCATACTCCATTAATTATATGATAAGGTACTCCAACACTTCAAACTAATTTATCTTTAAAATTAAATTTTATAATAGAAAAATCATCAGTTCGTTCTTTTTTAACAATTGCAATATATCATTTATTATCTGGCAAAGTAGAACGAGTATTTAATTTTCAATTACTTTCAGTTGGTGGTTGTTGTGGATTATATGATGGTTCTGGTTTATTATCCCCCCGTTTTCATTGTTATTTGGTTTTTCACAACTAATTAATGTGGTTGTGCTTATTGTTGTTAATCCGATTACCACTAAAATGCTAAGTCATTTTTTCATATTTTACTCCTTCTTTATTAAAATTATTTAAATGCTATAGCTGTTCTTATCATATATCAATCATGTATTAAATAATTTTAATATTAAATTTATAAATTGATGAAAGGTATATAAATGTTATGTATAGTCATTTAATTTTTATGGATAAGGTTAAATTAAAACAATTTTTTTTATCAAAAATGTTTTTAAAAAAGAATGGTAAACAGAATATTTCTGTAATTGCTAAATTTTTGAATAGACATCGTAGTACTATTTTACGGTAAATTAAGAAGTTTAAAAATATTGATGAATATAGTGTTTATAAGTCAGATAAAATGTATTATAAGAAAAGAAAAAAGAATAATAAAAGATGTAAATTTACGGAAGAACAGATTAATTTTATGAAAATTAGACTTAATAAATATCGTGATTCTTCGAGAGAATTTATTTATCGTTATTTTTTAAAATTTGGGATTAAATTTCCCGTTTGTGTTAAAACATTGTATAAATTAATTTGTTTGGGTTTTTATGGTTTTTTAAAACAGAATTTGCGACATCGTGGTAAAAAATATAAAACAAAAGGGAAATTTGATAATCGTGGTAAATTAACTGATTTTAAGTCAATTTGAGATATTGAAAATAAAGTTTCTAATGTTGGATGATTTGAAATGGATACAGTAGTTGGTAAAGACCATTAATCTGCTGTTTTAGTTTTAGTAGAACAATCAAGTAAAAATTATTTTGCAATAAAATTAGAAAATCATACTGCTAATGAAGTTTTTGAAAAGTTTAAAGATATTGTTATAAATAATAATTTAATTGGAAAAATAAAAGTAATAATAACAGATAGAGGTAAAGAATTTACTAAGTGAAGAGAAATGAAAATATTTGCTGAAACACAAGTATATTTTTGTGATGCTGGTAAACCTCGTCAAAAACCTTTAATTGAATATATGAATAGTGAATTAAGACACTGATTTCCTAAGGGTACTGTTTTAATAATGTTAGTCAACAAAAAATAAATTGAGTATTTAATGTTATAAATGAAAAATTAAGGCCTATTTTGAATTGAAGAACAGCAAAAGATTTATTTTTAGAGAATTTTATATAAATTTATTTGTGTAAAATTTAATAAATGCTTTTTTAGTGTGCTTAAATATGGATAAAATAAAAGAAAAATTAAAATATTTTTAATTTTTTTAAATTTATGGTTGATTTTTGTAATTTTTATTATATTATTTAATTAATAAAAATTTGTTGCACTTAATTTTACATAATTCACTTTATTTGTTATTAATTATGTTTTATTTAAATTATTTTCGTTATAATTAACATAAGAATAAAATTATGAGAGGCTAAGGTGAAATTATTTAAAAAGGATAAAAAATATTATTGATTTAGGAATTTTATTACTTTAAGTCTTATTTGATTTATAAATTGTTAATGTATGTGTTAAAAGTCCTAAATTTATAATTTAGGTAAAAATATTTTTTAAGAAAGGGGTCCAGGAATGGCAAAAATAATAACTAAATTTAAGGGAAATAATAAAGAGTTTAAGGCAAGAAAAAAAGAAATTGGTTTTTTAAAAACTGATGAGATTAAACAAATTTCCCAGTTTTCTCAAAGCGAAATTTTAGAACATTTTGAACTTAAAAGTTTTGGTTTAACTTATGATGAAGCAGAAGAAATGGGTAAAAAATATGGTGATAATTCGCAAGAAAAAATGAAATTTCATTGATTTAAACATTTTTTAAAAGTATTGTTAAATCCTTTTAATATTGTTTTGGCTTTAATTGCGACCTATAATATAATTAGTTATTTTACTTTAGGTGGTGATAGTTTTGAAGTTATTGGAGTTATTATTATTGCTATTATGATTATTATTAGTACTACAATTGCATATGTTCAAGATATCCGCAGTTTTTTCGTGACAAAAAAACTAACAGATTTAGTTAGTAACACAATTACAGTAATTCGATTAGAAGATGATGAAAAAGTTTCTGAAGTATCAGTTAAAAATAATACTAGTTTAATTCGAGAAGCAAAAGAATTAGAAATTCATGAATTAGTACCAGGTGATTTAATTTATTTATCAAGTGGGGATATGGTTCCTGCTGATGTTCGAATATTATGAAGTAATGAACTTTTTATTAATCAATCCAGTTTAACCGGTGAGTCGTTACCTGTTGAAAAACATGCTAGTTATAATCGTCATAAAGCAAGTTTACTAGAGTTAGAAAATATTTGTTATACGGGAACAAGTGTTGTTTCAGGTAGTGCAATTGCAGTTGTTATTGGTGCGGGAACAGAAACATATTATGCGACAATTTCAAAAACATTGCAAGTTAAACCACCAGAAAATAGTTTTAATCGTGGAATTAAAAGAACGACCTGATTACTATTATCATTTATGTTTGTAATGGTTCCCATTGTTTTTATTATCAATGGAATTACAAAAAATGATTGGTTATCTGCTTTATTATTCGCTATTTCAGTTGCTGTTGGTTTAACTCCAGAAATGTTACCAATGATTGTGACTTCTAATCTTGCTCGTGGTGCTAGTCGAATGAGTAAAGCCAAAGTAGTTGTTAAAAAATTAGAAGCAATTCAAAATTTAGGGGCAATTGATGTTTTATGTACAGATAAAACAGGAACTTTAACAAATGATAAAATTGAATTGGTTGATTATCAGTTATTAGATAATAAAAAAGATGATCGTTTATTAACATATTTATATTTAAATAGTTATTTTCAAACGGGATTAAAAAATCCTTTAGATAAAGCAATTATTCATTATATTGATAATCATCATTTATCTAGTTTTAAGGATGATTATCAAAAAATTGATGAAATCCCCTTTGATTTTAATCGGCGTAAATTAACGGTTGTTGTTTCAGACAAAGACAAACATCATACTTTAATCTGTAAAGGGGCAATTGAAGAAATTATTAAAAATTGTACAAGAATTGAATATAAAGGAAAAGTTGAAAAGATAACAGAAGAACATTTACGAATGATTTCTGCAACAGCAGAACGAATGAATAGTGAAGGATTAAGAGTTATTGGATTAGCATATAACCATGGTCATTATGCCGATACTTATTATTCAACAAAAGATGAGAAAAATTTAATTTTTTATGGTTTTGTTTCTTTTCTTGATAAACCAAAACCTTCTGCAGCAAAAATGATTCAATTATTGCGAAAAAATGGAGTACAATTAAAAATTTTAACTGGTGATAATGAACAAGTAACAAGAGCAATTTGTGATCGAGTTCATTTCAAAATTCGTGGTGTTATAACTGGCGATTATATTGAAAAATTAAGTGAATTTGAACTCCGTGATGTTGTTGAACAAAATAATATTTTTGTTAAATTAAATCCATTACAAAAAGCAAAAATTATTACAGCTTTAAAACAAAATCAACATGTTGTTGGTTTTATGGGCGATGGAATTAATGATGCACCTGTTTTACGCCAAAGCGATGTTGCAATATCTGTTGATAATGCAACTGATATTGCAAAAGAAGCATCAGATATTATTTTATTAGAAAAGTCCTTATTAGTTATGGAAAAGGGAATTATTCAGGGGCGACAAATTTTTGGAAATATTTTAAAATATATTAAGATTACAATAGCTTCTAACTTTGGAAATGTTCTGAGTATTTTAATTGCTTCAGCATGATTACCATTTCAACCAATGATGCCAATTCAAATTCTATTTCAAAATTTATTATATGATATATCCCAATTGGCAGTAGCATTTGATAAGGTTGATGTAGACTTTTTATCAAAACCACAAACTTGAACAACAAAGGATATTTTACCGTTTGTTTTTGTTAATGGACCTGTTTCCTCAATTTTTGATATTTTAACTTTTGTTGTTATGGGTTATTATTTTGGGGTTCTTGCCAATCCACAACACATCACAACTGAACAAATTACTTTATTTCAAACAGGTTGATTTGTTGAAGGATTAGTGACCCAAACCTTAATTGTTCAAATGTATCGAACAAGAAAAATTCCATTCTTTCAATCAATGCCATCATGGCAATTATTGGTATCCAGCATTGCCGTCATTTTGATTGGAATGACCTTACCATTTACATCATTAGGGCCAAAACTAAGTTTAGTACCATTACCCGCAATGTATTTTGCTTTCTTTGCTGCATTAGTGATTGGATATTGTTTAATGAGTCAAGGAGTCAAAGATTTATATATTAAAATTTTTAAGCGATGATTATAGATTTACTTTTAGTAAATCTATTTTTAATGCAAAATAAAAAAACATCTTGCTTTTACAAGATGTTTAAAATTATTCTTTAAATAATTCAAATAATGTTTTAATCATTACTCCAGTTCCACGCCCATCTTTAGTATCCGCTGTTCCAGCGATATCTAAATGAATATATGGTTTTTTTTCTACAAATTCACATAAAAAGGCAGCAGCAGTTGAACTACCAGCAAAGCGTGAACTTTCAGCATTTGTTAGATCAGCAATTGGTGTTTTACGCATTACAGCACTATGTTCTTCTAAAATTGGCATTCTTCAAATTCCTTCATGAGCTTTAGAAGCTGCTTGTGCAAATTGTTCATATCATGCATCATTATTAGCAAAAACACCAGTTAATCATTTTCCTAAAGCTACTAGAATTGCACCAGTTAATGTTGAGGCTTCAATTAATTTATCCACATTTAATTTACGTATAGCATAAGTAATACCATCAGCTAGAACTAATCTTCCTTCAGCATCAGTATTATCAATTTGAACAGTTTTTCCGTTCATTGACGTAATAACTGATTCAGTTAAAGTTGCTTTTCCTCCAATTCGATTTTCTGTTAAACAAGACACCGCAGCAATATTTGTTTTAACTTGTGCTTTTGCTAAAGCTAATACTGTTGAGCAAACAATAGCTGCTCCTGACATATCAAATTTCATTCCAGTTAATGCTGTTGATGGCTTTAAGTTATATCCACCACTATCAAAGGTAATTCCCTTTCCTATTAAGCCAACTTTTTCTTTTTTACTACTATCACCTAGATATTCCAAGATAACAACTCGGGGTTCTAAATAGCTTCCCGCATTAACAGCTAAAAGTAAACCCATTTTTTCTTTTTCAATTTCTTTTTTATCTAAAACTGTTACTTTTAAATTTGGGATTCCTTTTGCCATTGTTGTAATTTTTTCAGCAAAAACTTCTGGATACATTAAATTTGGTGGTGTATCTTGTAACATACGAGCAAAATTAACAAATTCCATTTTAATTTGAATTTCTTTAAAAATAGTAGGTGCCTTGTCACATTTATGGATTAAATTAATTGTATAAACTGATTTTTCTTTTTTATATGTTTTTAAATTATAATTATCATTTAAAGCATATAGTGTTCCTTCTGCTAGTGCTTTAAAAATATGAGTATTTGCTTCAGCACCTTTTTTGAAAGTGTCAACATCAATATTTAAACTATATTTAATTGTTTTCATAAAATTTTGAATAAAATCTTCAGCATTTTTAAAAGTTAATGCTTTTTCGAAATAAGCATAAATTGTTTTTTCTTCTGAAATTAAAGTAGTTGCACCGTTTTCTTGGACAACTAATGGGTTGATTTCATCACCTTTAAAAATTGCTTTTAGTGTTAAATCTTGTTTTTTGTCATTTAATAATACCATTGTAAAATTCCTTCTTTCTATATAGATAATTATATACGTAATATTATAACATTATCTAGAATAACAATAAAAATATTTTGTTTTCCGTTATAATATAAAAAGGTAAATTTAGAAGAAAGAGGAGAAAAGAATGAAACGAAATGAAGCACCAGCACAATATAAATGAGATTTCAATCATTTATATTCCAATCATGAAGCATGGAAAAAAGATTTAGCAAAAATTGTAAAAAAATTAGAAGAAATTATCACCTTTAAAGGAAAATTAAATCAAATAGCTGTTTTTAAAAAATATATTTTTTTAGATGAAGAAATTGATTTAATTGCAAATAAAATGGGACAATATTTACATATGGGTGATATTGATACAACTGATTTATCATATCAAGAATTAGCAGGAACTTATTCAAATACTTTAAATCAAATTTTAAGTCAATTAGCTTTTGTTGCTCCCGAATTAAAAGCAATTGGTGAAAAAACAATTATGACATGAATTAAAGAAGATTCTGCATTAAGTGCATATGAATATAGTTATCGTAAGTTTTTTAAAAATGCAAAATATATTTTATCAGAACGTGATGAAGAAATTTTAGCTTTAGTAACACGGTCACGAAGTGTAGCTTATGAATTGTATGATTTATTAGCATATGCTGATAAAAAGTCAACTTTTATTTATTATCAAGGAACAAAAACAGAATTAACAAATAGTGTATATAGTGAAATTATGGAGAAATCTGATCCATTAGGTGAACAAGAATTTCGAATTAAAACATCACAATTGTTTTCTGAGCATTTAGTTGATAAAAAACATTCTTTTGCACGAATTTATGAGGGAATCATTCAACATAGTGTTGAATCTGTTCGCTTACGTGGTTATAAAAATACTTTACAAGCATCATTAAATAATGATGATGTATCTGAAGAAATTTATGCAAGTTTAATTAAATATGGTCGTGAAAATAGTCATTTATTTGTTCAATATAATGAGTTATTAAAAAAACATTTTAAATTTAAAAAGTTTTATCCAACTGATCGTAGTTTGAAGTTAGTTAAAAACATTGCATCATTAGATAAGAAATATAATGTTGAAGATGCAAAAAAAATGATACGTGAATCCCTACAACCATTAGGAAATGAATATTTAACCCAATTAGAGTTAGTTTGAAGTGATCATCGCATTGATTACTTTGAAGATACTAATAAACGTAGTGGTGCTTATTCATCTGGTGGTTCAGGAGTTGAACCAATTATTTTAATGAATTGAGATGATACAATTGGTTCAGTTAATACATTAGCACATGAAGCCGGTCATTCTGTTCACACATTATTAGCAGATTTAAATAATAAATATCCATTAAATAGTTATCCAATTATTTTAGCAGAAGTTGCTTCAACAGTTAATGAGCACTTATTATTTGATTATTTATATAAATATGCTGAAAGTAAAGAAAAAAAAATTTATTTATTACAAAATCGAATTGATGAAATTATGGCAACTTTCTTTCGCCAAATTCATTTTGCTGATTTTGAATGAGCTGCGCATAAAATGGTTGAAAATAATGAGCCATTAGATGCTGATAAATTAGCAAATCTTTTTGATCAAAAAGCTAATGAATTTGGTTATACTGTTTTTGATAAACATGAGTTACAACAAAAGACATATAGTTGACCACGAATTTTACATTTCTTTCATTCACCATATTATGTTTATAAATATGCAACTTGTATTGTTGCTTCATTTAAACTTTATAATGATGTCATTAATGGCAATCCAGAATATTTACTAAATTTTTTAAAACAAGGTGGTCGTAAAGAACCATTAGCAATTTTAAAAGATATCGGAATTGATTATACTGATGCTAATGTTTATAATGGCTTGATTACAAAATTAACAGAAATGATTAATAATCTTAATCAATTATTAAAATAGAATTATATTAGTTATATTATATAAAAAAATTTATTATATTAAAAATAAAAATAAAAAATATTTTGTCAAATTATTTTTAAAAATATTTGTTTAAATTACAAATAATTTGATAAAAATTAATTTTATTTTGTTTTTAATATTTTTTTATAAAATATTATCAATACTTTAAGTATTAATTTAATTATTAAGTTTTAGAAAAGGGAAAAATACTGAAAAATGAAAAAATTATTAAATATTTTAGGAATATGTGGATTAATTAGTACACCCTGAGGAAGTTTAACTGCTTGTAGCGGTAATAAAAAACTGCAATATTTAGAAGAAGCAATTCCTGAAACGACAAATCAAGAGCAAGAAGATAATATCAATAATGTTAAAATAACAATTCACCTATTAAATCATAAAATTAATATTTTAAATCAACAAATAAACATAAAAAAAATCAAAAAATTACAAAATAATATTTTGCAACTAAAAGCAAAAATTAAAGAACTTAAAAAAACATTGGAACAAGCTGAACTTAGAAATATCAAAGAAATTAATTTGTTAGATTTAAAAATTAAAGTTGGTGATATTGAAAAAGTAAAAGAATCAGAAATTAGACCATATTTACAAGCAGCAATTTTAACAGTAATAAGACAACAATTAAATGCGACAATAACAGAAAATGATTTTTCTTTTAATTTCAATGATTACTTTAATCAGAATCAACCGTGAACAATTAATTTAGCAAAGAAGGTTAATAATTATGTTATTAATATTGTAGGATATAATAATGCTAAGAATAGTATTAAGTTAGAAATTTTATTTCCAAAGACAGTATATAAAATTGTTGATTTTACAAGTTTTACAAAAATTAAAATTCCAAGTCCTGAAGATAGATTGCCAAAATATCCAAATGATTATTTTACAGCATGACTTTTAGAAGATAAAATTAGAACACAATTTTTAAAACAAATTCAAAAAATTGATCCTAATTTAAGTGAAAATGATTTTACGATTGTTTTTGAAGCTGAGCCTTATAAGAGTCGCATGTTTAATTTAAGAAAAGTTTTTATTAATGATGCTTCTAAGAATAAAACATTTGATATTACTATAATTTGGCACAAAAATGCTAAAGGTAAATTTACAACAACAATTAATTTAATAGATTTTTATATTATAGAATAATTGTATTAAAGAATTAATACAAATGGGTTTCCTGTTCCAACAGAAAATCATATAAAAGATAAATTAAAAACAAAATATCATGATTTAAATATTGATGATATTAATGTAACAAATATTACGCAATGAAATGCAATAATTACAGCAAAAGATAGTAGTCTTTATAATGGGGAGTTACCAATTAAGTATGCATGTAGTTGATGTAAAAAAATGGCGAGTTGTTAATTAAAGACTATTGCTAATAACTTTATTTTTAATGTAGTTATATATAAAATTTTTAAATAGCATAAAATTTTAAGTATTTGCTTATGACAATTAAGAAAATATTATGATATTATTAATTTATCTTTTTAAAAAAGTTAATTTAATATTCAATCCCTTTATGAGCAGGAACTTTTTGATAAAAATAATGTTTTGTTGCTTGAACATGACTAACTAAGTCAACAGCATTAATTAAATTAATTATTAGTAATATGATCGCCAGAAAAAGCCATTTCAATATTTGGAGATTTTTTTGAATAACTTCAATTAATTCTGCTTCAGAAATTAATTCATTATAAATACACTCCAATAATTCATCAACAATAATTAAGTCAACTGTTGCGTCTTGACTTAATTTTTTTAATTCATTAAAACCATTTTGCATTTCTTTCTGTAAAATTGCTTTTTCTTGATAATTCATTTCTCAAAAAAATTTTGTACTTGATGAATAATAATTGATTATTTGTAGATTTGGATTAGTTAAATTTTGAAAAAATGTAGAAACCACATACATTTTGTATTTTTGGTTTTTACAGTTTTGGAAAGTAAATTTTTTTAATTTTTTTAATTGAGGAGTTGAAATTATGCAAACAAAGCAATATTTTATTTTGCGGCCCCTAGTGAAAAAGTATGGTAAAGATAATGTTATTAATACTGTTAATAAGATTGCAAAAGATATTGAAATTAAAAAGTAAAAGAATAAATTATTCCGCGTAATTTATTAGCGGATAATTTATTCAGTAGTGTTTTTAATGGAGCGAAGCGACAACGAGCGGAGCGAGTTTGCAAATTTCAATTTTTTAGTTTTTAGAAAGGAGATGTATTATGCCAACTTGATTAACGACAATATTTAGTGTTGTTATTGTATTAGCAATTTTTCTTTATTTTGGTTTATTAATTTACCAAAAAATTCGTCAAATTCGAGGAAAGAAAAAAGATAAAAAAGAAATTGAAAGAAAGGAGAGTAATAAATAATGTTAGGTATGTATTTAACAACAGCGTTTAATTTTTTAACAGCACCTACACCTAAAACTATGACTGAGGGTATGACTGGGATTTGAACGGGTTTGACTAGTGCATTATGAAAAGTTAAAGAAGGTATAACAAATATTTTACCTGAGATAATGGTTTTCTTAGGTGAAGCGTGAATTATATTAATTCCATTTGCTATATTTTGTATTATTAAAATCTTAAACTTTTTCCGTGTTATGGTTAAAGGATTTTAGTATTTATTATAATCGATTATATCTTAGTTAAGGCACAATCTAGGTAGTTTTAGTGAAATAATTGTTTTAATTGGTGATACCATTCATGATAATCAAAAAATAGATGGTATCACATTTGTAAAAAATGAATTTATTAAATAGAAAAATGAACTTATTATATTTACTATTAAAGTTCTTAATAGTTATTTTCAGTGTGCCAATTTTTATTATTTTTATATTTAACAATGTTTATTAACAATGTTTATTAAACATTAAATAAACAATATATTAGCATTATATATAACATTGTTAATAATCAGTGTTTATTACAATTAAAAAACATTATATAAACATTATTTATAACATTGTTTATTAAACAAATATTTAGTTAGGAGACTATATTATGGATATGAAATTTAAAACAACTAAGGAATATAAAAAATTAAAAAAAGAATTTATTATTATGAATTTTGTTTTTGTTTCTATTTATTTTGCTATATTAATTATTTCTGGTCTTTGTATTGTTATTATAATTTGGTCTTTAAATGTATGAGATATTATAGGTATTTTAGGATATTTTTTCTGTTTAATTCTTTTTGTTGTACTTTTACCATTTGTAATTATGGAGCATATATCAGAAGTTAAGGAATTTAAAGTTACAGTATTTAAGAAGCAATTATTACCGTTAGAAAATATAGTTGGAAAATTAGGAGAAGGTAAAATGTTAAGAAGTGGAGATGATAAAATTGAGTAATTTTGTTAAGAAAAATCAGAATATAGAAAATTATTTTATTAGTAAGGAATTTATCCCTTTTAAGACAGATAAAGCAAGTTTTATTAATTTACCCAATCATAATCGCCATATTGGTTTTTGGTTGAGTAATAAGTTTATTTATTCGAGTGAAAAACATTTGGAACAAGTAGCAATCGGTTTGATTTATGATAATTCTTATCCTATTGTAAAATATGATGAAAATTTAAAGCGAAATATTTGAAAATATTTAACTGGAACCGAATTAATCAATTTATATAATCAATATAAACAAAATTATTTTACTAAAATGAAAAAAGCGTTATTTTTAAGTGAACCTAAAAAAGTAAAAGCAAATAATAACAATAATAATTTAACAAATTGAAGTGTTGAAAAAGAAGAACAATTAATTAATGATTTAGAAAGTTTAAATTAAATGAGTTTATATGATTATTGAGTTCAATTTGTTAGTTATATTATTGGTTCAAATGCCCCTGAGTTTTTATATGTTATATCGTTTGTGTTATTTATTGTTTTGTTTTTTGGAATGTTTTTTAAACTTATTCAAAAAATGTGGAGTTTTTAAAAATGCAAAATGATTGACAAGAATTCAAAGAGTTTTTTATTTATATTTTTTTGTTTATAGATAAGGCGAATGTTGAAAGTATTACAATGTGGAATTTAACGCAAAATGAATATTTAACTTTGATGGTTGGTGTTTGAATTGTGATTTTGTTTTTAACTTGGTTTTTCTTGTGAATGGTTTTTAAAATAGTTGGGTATTTTAAATAATGAAAAAGTTTATATTTTTCTTTAAAAACTATTGTTATATTAGTGGTTCAATGCTTTTGTTTAGTTTAATTGATTTATTACTTTGGTTAATTTCTTTGTATTGTGTTGGTTTAGTATTTTGAATATTATTTGCTTTGCAGTGTTTTTATTTTGTGTGATGATTGTGAAAAAATATTTTTTATCAGTTAAATGCTTTTCGGTTAGTAAATTTTGTTTGAGATAATCCGTTATCGGTAATTATTGGTAAGTTAGGAACTGGTAAAACATTACTTTTAACTTATTTGTCGCAAACTATGAAATTATTGACAGATGAAATTTATAGTAATTATCCGTTAGAAGATGATAAAGTTAAAGTTTTAACATTTAAAAATTTAGATTTTACCGATAGAACAAAACCGGTTCCCCCAGATGATAGTGTTATTTTATTTGATGAAAGTTATTTATATATTGACGGAACTAGTCCTCACGATGAGAAAAAAGTTCATAGTGGTAAAATACCGTGAATTGTTTTAGCGAGACATTTTGGACATCGTGCGTTGTTTACTGCTCAGCGTGAGGGTATGATTTGAAATAATATTCGCCAGTTAGCAAGTGGAATTGTTATTCCAATTTCATTGAAAAAACCCGTTGCTAAAAAAGGATTTAATTTTTTTAATCGTTTCTTTATTATGCGAATTGGGATTTTCCAAGATATAACGGATTATGAAATTTGAAAAACAAAATCAGTAGAACGAACAGCAGAAGGTAAAAGAGCAAAACATAAGTCGGATGTTGGGTTAGGAATTCGGTTTTTTAAAATAATAATTCCCCTTGAATTTGCTAATAAGTATGATAGTGAATGGTTAAAGTTTGTACGTGATTTAAAGAATGATGAAATTGTTAATGAAAAATTTTATTATTGATCGGAAATCACAAAATTAAGCGTTAAAGAACGATTGGAGTTATTTGATATTGATATTTTGAAAAAGAATTTAAAACCTAGAAAAGAGAAAGGAAATGGTAAAGATGATTAATTTATTAGTTGTTGAAAATAATAATAGTAATTGAGACAAGATTTTTAGTTTTGTTTTTGATATATTTTTGTTTATTTTTGATGTAATTTGAAATACAAAATTACCGATGACAAATACGTCAATTGCTTATTTCTTAATCTTTTTTATGGTTATTAAGTTATCGATTTATGCAATTCATGGCACATCAACACAATATAATAATTTAGGTTCAACAGTTAATAATGGTGTTTCGCAAGTATATTCGTCAACTGTACGAAAAGGTATTAATGTTGGTAAAAATGTTTATCAAAATAGTAATAAGCAGCAAGTTAAAAAAGAACTTAAACGACAAAGTATTAGATATCAAGCAAAAAATATTAGAAGTACTAAATTTAAAGGAGATAAAAAGTAATGATTAAATTAGTTTTATTGGTGGCGGCGATTGCGATATTTGGAACTGGTTTTATTACTGTTATTATTAATCAATTTACATCGGCAAAAAATATTATTATGGATTTATATAATTCTGATACTTGGTTGATTTGATTATTTGGTAGAATGGCAGTTTTGTTTAGTCATCCGTTAATGTTAACGATATCAAGTTTATATATTGTTGGGTTTATTGTTTCAAAAACATTGTATAGTTAGGAGTTGAGTTTATGAAAAAATCGTTATCTTTATTTGCCATATTTATTTTAACTTTTTTGGGTTTGGTTATTCCATTTATTACTTTAACGGCGTTTAGACCCTTAAATGAGGAGCAATATACGCTTAAACAAGAAAGTAGTACTGGTAAAGGTATTAATGAAACTGATTTTATTAATACAATGTTTTTACGCAGTAGTTTTTTTGAAAATTAGTCGGAAACAAATTATTTTATTAATCCAACTTTAAAAACATCAAAAAAATTATTATTTAATGATAAATGGTATTTGGATTTTTTACAAGATAGTTATTCAACCGGAGTTGTTTATGATAAACCTAATGAAGTATTTTTAAATTATTATCGACAATGACATAGTTTAAAAAATCGGTATAGGATTGAAAAATTTTATGATGTTAAAAAAGAGAATTTTTTGAATGATTTAACTGATTTTATTTATGCTTTTGCCGTAAAATATAAGATGTTTGATGTATCTAAAAAAATTGTGGAGAATGTTGAGCGTTATAAAGAAAATCATTATCCAAGAGTTAAGTTAAACCAAGATAATTGAAAATTAATTAATTATAATGATGTTGATTTATATAGTGAAAAATATTATTTTGGAATTCAGAAGAATGGTTTTAATGATTGAACGTTTTATGGTCCAATAAAAGGAGAAAAAATATGGCAAGTTTCAGTTTCAGTCTTTCTTTCTTGTAGAGCAATTTATCGTTGAGATGGTAATGGTGAACCACAAATACCTACTATTGACAAAAACACCGGTGAAATTACTGATTGAAATAGTTATCAACAAACTCGCGTAAAAGAATTTATTGATTTATTTTTATATTCTGTTTTGCAGGAAAATATTAGAGTTCAGCAAGGTGGTAGTGCGGATTATGAAAATCCGAATAAGGTTGGAACAAAGCGGATAATTTTTGATTTTGAGACGGTTGATGAATTGGATGTTAAAAATATTAAAAAAGCAATTTATCGGATGATTTTAACTGTTGATGAAGCAAATTTAATTATTTCTGGTAGTTTAGAGTTAAATAATATTAATAATGATGATTTAAGTTTTAATTTTAGTTTTATGCGAACGGGAATGGGTGAAGTTTTTAATTTTAATGGTTCAATTTATTCATCATTAAATAGTAAAGATTTAAAGTATTATCAACAGTTTAGCGGTCAGTTTGATTTATCTAAGTTTTTACAGTCGTTTTTTGCAAGTGCTTTGGTGCCAGTGTTTCAAAATCGTAGTTCTTTTATTGAAAATGGATATATTGATAATTTACAGTATGATACTGTTTTAGTTAACTTTTTTGCGTTAAAATTACAAAATTTTAATAATATTTTGTTGAGTGAGAATATTAATGATAAATTGCAATTTGATAAATTATTAAATAGTATGTTTAAAATTTCACAGAAATTTTATACTAATTATTTACGTACGATTTTTGATTTAGAGAATAATACTTATGTTCAAGGTTATAATAAAAAATATGGTTTATTAGTAAATAATGGTTTTAAAATTTACCCACGATATTTTTATTTTTCTGATAAATATAAGCAATTAGATATTAAATTATATTCAGCATTTAAAAATCGGTTTTATACGATTAATAATTATGGTAGTGTTTTTAATTATGATTTTTCGGTTGCTAATAATTATAATATTAAGTTAAATTCGGGTTATGTTTTTGGCGGTGATTTACAAAATAAATATGGTTTGCAATATAAAAAAATTGAAGAACAAAAAATCGGTTATAATGTTTTTGAATTGCAAGCACAAAAAGAGAATGATATGTACCGATATTATGATTTTAATTTTGGAATTTATAACTGACAAGAGATTAATAATGGTGGGTTGTTCCCCGATAAACAATGATGACAAGTGCAATATGTAACGCCAGAGGGTTGATGAGATTTTGGTGCTCATATTAAAAATGCGGTGATTTGAATTGTTAATACTATTCCTGGTGTTAAACAAGTTAATGAGTTAGCGAGTGGTGTTGGAAAGGTTTTTGAAACAGTATATAGTTTTTTTAGTCAAATATTTGAAGTATGAAAATTTAATCCAGCATTGTATAGTACAATAACAAATATTTTTTTATTAATTATTTTTATGAAATTTGTGCGATTAATATAAAAAAGGAACTGTTATTCAGTTCCTTTTTGTTCTTTTCAGTCAATAATTTCACCGGTGTTTTTGTCAATAGTAGGTATTTGTGGTTCACCATTACCATCTCAACGATAAATTGCTCTACAAGAAAGAAAGACTGAAACTGAAACTTGCCATATTTTTTCTCCTTTTATTGGACCATAAAACGTTCAATCATTAAAACCATTCTTCTGAATTCCAAAATAATATTTTTCACTATATAAATCAACATCATTATAATTAATTAATTTTCAATTACTACCTTCTGGTGGTTGTTGTGCTTTTGTTGTTGGTGCAATAGGTTTAGTATCTTTTTTATTTTCTTTTTTGCAACTCATTAGTGTTGTTGTACTTGTTGCGGTTAATCCGATTGCTCCTATTATGCTAAGTCATTTTTTCATATAGATTGCTCCTTTTTATTGTTTTATATATAATTGATTTTATCACATATCAATTATATATCAATTATTCGTATTAAATATTAATTTTATATATTTTTGATGGTAGGTGTAAATTAATGAAATATATTATTAATAATTTTAATTTGTTTGATTTACAAGCAAAATTAAAGAATTTTTTAAGTAAAAATTATAAAAATAAATATTATAAAAGAATAAAACAAAAAATATTTTCATATATTAATTTGTGTAATGATTATTATAATGGTAATTTTTTTTTGAAAGATTTAATTAAAAAATATTTTAAAAATAAGTTTTTAACTTTTTATTATTGAGCGAATAAAATTTTAATTGCATATAAAAATAATGATTTTGCTGAATTATTATTAAAGTCAACAATTCCTAATAATATTAATTATCAATATAGTGATGATATTCGCAAAATTATTTGTGATTTATATTTTGAATATTGTAATAAACATGTTGGTGGTGTTTTATCTTTGTTTTATAATTTAAAAAAAGGAATTCATGGAGAAGAATTAAAAAATAAAGCACCAAAAAATTTAAAAACATTTTTTCGTTGACTTAAAAAAGATGAAAGATGATTAAAAATAAAAAATAAAATTAAAGAAATTAAAAAACAACATCCAAGATATGAAGTTAAAGAAATAGGTTTGTTACAGATGGACGCTAAATATTTTGTACCAAGTAAATTTCCAGTTGATAAAAAGTATTATGTTTATGATTTTATTGATGAAAAAACAAGATTAGCATTAGGATATGTTTATGATAAATTAAGTACTGATAATGCTATTGATGCTGTTAAAAAAGCAATTAGTGATTTTAAAAATATATTTGATATTATAATAACACGGATTAGAACTGATAACGGTTCTGAATTTATTAATAATTATCGTAATAATTAAAAAATTAGTGTTAAAAAGACTAATTTTACTCAATTTTTAACAGATAAAAATATTTTGCATCAAACAACACCAGTTCGCTCTCCACAGTCAAACGGTAAGATTGAAAGATTTCATCAAAATTATACTAAATTATTTGTATTTGAAGAAAAAATATTAAATGCAGTTAGTTTACAGAATAAATTAAATGATTATTATTATTTTTATAATTTTGAAAGAGTGCATAAGTCTTTAAATTTTCAGACACCATTTAATTTTTTGAATAGTTTAAGTTTAATTAAATAATTTTAAATTATTAAGTTTTTGTGTTTAAACTAAATAAGTTTATTATATTTTAATTAATTAATAATATGTAAATTAACTCATAAAATATGTCATTAAAATAATAAAATACGTATTTATTAATTAAAATTTAATAAATTATTTTTTAGTGTGTTTAATTTTATATTTTTTATTTATTTATTTTATGATATTTTTTTATTATAAATAAATATTTTTATTATTTTTGTTATTTTCTTGTAATCTTTAAAATGTGTGTGGTATACTACATAAATTTTGAAAAAATAACATTTCACCAGAAATCCGGTTTTTTAAAAAACGGAGATATTTAACATTTCATTGATATCCTAGAGCACGAATTGTCATTCCATTTAAAATTGATGTTTTACCTTTTCCGCCCCCATAATAAATATGACAATAACCTTTTTGCATATTTCCCTCCTTAATGTATAGAGTTATTGTACTAAAAATGTTTTAGTTTGTGTTTATGTCTCTTGAATTAATTAAAAAATAATTTTATCAAATTAATTGCAAAACATTTTTAACATTTTGCAATTAATTTGATAAATATTAAATCTGTTTTTTATTTTTTTATTTCTTTTATAAGATATTAGCAATAGTTTAATTTTTAATTATGCTATTAAAATTTTAGGAGGAGTTAATTAATAAAATGAAAAAATTATTTAGTATTTTTAGTGTTATGACAATAATCGGTGCAACTAGTTCAAATTTAACAAGTTGCAATAATCAAAATACTGAGGAACTTGAAGAAGATACTTCAGCAACAGATCTTGAAATGATAAATAAGATTAAAACAAGCGCAAGTGATGAAATTAGTAATTATTTTAAATCAAGAATGTATGTTGATAGTAATAAGAAAAATTTAGCAGGTCTCTATGAAAAAGTAGATAGTGAGGAAATTTATTATAAATTAGATTTAAATAATTCAAAAGATAAAACATTAGGTGATTACTTTATGAATGATTTTAATACTATTTTTGAAAGGGTAAATTATAATTTAGGTATTACATATGGAAATTATTTTGAAAATAAAAGTCCTTTAACATTTGAAAAAGATTTAAGTACAGTTGAAGTTAATTTTATTAATGTTGAGGGATTAAAAAATAAATTCCCGGTTGAGATTAATACTGAATCTTTTAAAGGAGTGCGAGTTAATTTAAAATCATTTGTAAGGACTAAATATAAAAAAATCTTTTCAGATTTTGAAATACCAGTAGTTTATAATGTAACAGAGAATCCATCGGTTTTAAAAGAACTCTCAAGTAAAGCCACAAAGTCTTTATTAAAAAAACTTAATGAATATTTTCATAATTTAAAGAATGTTGATTTTAGTACAAATGATATTTTTAAAACATTATATGAAGAAGTACAATGAGATTTTTCAGAAAACATTAAAGTTTTAGATGATGCTTTTAAAAAATCATTAAAAGGATTTACTAATAAGGATGAAAAGTTTAAAGATATGGATATAAGTTATAATAATGTCTCTTTGCTTGAAAAAGTAGCAATAGGAGAATTAAATCATAAAAATAAAGGACTTGATAATTTGGCGGATGTAAAAAATGCACAAGAAATAACATTGTCAAATTGGTTTAAAGAACCTAATGAACCAAAAAGTATTAATAATGTAACAGCAAATGACTTTGTTAATTTCTATAAATCGAATGTTGGCCAAGGTTTAAATATTAATGATAATGATTCATTAACCTTAGGAAATTTTAAAATTCATTTAGGATATTTAAATATTAATGGAATGGGCCTTTCGGGTTATGCAAAAAATATTGAAGATGATAATATAGGTGAAGATGTAATAATGACTTTAAATTTATCACGTGCTGCAATTGACCAAAAATTAAACAATTGAGGAGAAATTATTATTGCTTTTTGAAAATATATTAATACTGGCCCTTTTGCTAGAAAAGAGGGGCTTGAAATTACAGTACCAAAGAATTTATTTAAAACTCTTTCCCAAACAAATAAAACAGAGGGCTTAAAAGGAGTAATTAAGACTTTGTTAACTAACTTTAAACAATCAGCTGAAGTAAAAGATTTAAAAGATATTAAATTATTTAATTTTATTGCACACCCACGTTTTGCTAAAACAGTGGGACAAAAGATAGATAATAAGGGTGATAGTTCATTTTTAATATGAGATGTTTCAAATTCTGATCCATGAGCAGTTTTATTTACTTTTGGGTCAACTTTTAATAATGGTTTATATTATTGTTTTGCTTCATCTTCAAATAATAAGGTGTCTAAGAATAGTGTTTACTTTAAAATTGGTATTAAAAATATTATTTATTAAATTGAAATTTGTTAATTAATTTATTTTAAAAATAAATTCACTATTTTTTACTTAATAAATTATGACCAAAAAAATACTTTATTATGATAATAACTTTAAATAAAAAGGTCACAATTTTAAGTTATCAGGTTAGATAAGCATTAAAGAGTTTTAATTTAAAACTCTTTTTTTATTTAGATAGGTAATTTCCTTGCTTTTTTTGTTATAATGGAGAATAAGGTGATAAATTAATTTTGAAAAATTATAAATATAGTCTTAATTAAATAAGTATCAATAATGTTATTCAAAAGAAAGAGAAGGAATTACTAATATTTACTGCTTATATTTTTAGATACTTATATGAAATAGTTATTATTTTTTTTACTACAAAATGAATTTATTTATTAAAAAAAATAATTCTCTTCTGGCACTATTTTAATTTTATTCTAAAATAAAAAAATTAAAGTGCAAGAAATAGGAGAAAAAACATGCAAAAATTATTAAGTGTTTTAGGTGCTGTAACTTTAGTCGGCCCTGATATGACTACTCCTTCAACTAGTGTGATGACACAGTCAAACTTAGATGAAAAATTAGCAAAAGTGTTAACAATGACAATAAATAAGTCATTAGGTGCAGAGCAAAGACCTTCAACAAGTGGAACTTCTTCAATTTTAAATAAAATTGATAATTATTTAGATGAGACAGAAACACAAGAGGATAAAGGATAAAATGAATTAGAAGATTCTATACTTCCTTTAATAATAAGTGAAATTGATAAATATTTTGAAAGTTCTGAAGGTAAGTGGGTATTATTAAAAAATGAAATTAATAAAAATTTTGATAGAAGAGAAAGGATTGAGGTAGGCTTAAAAAATGAAATTGATAATTACTTTCGCAATAGAGGTAGTGTTTCAGCTTCACTACGAGATAAAATTAATCAATATTTTAGTGATAAGGAAATCCAAAGTAAAAGTATTTGAAAAAAATTTATAAAAATATGAAAAAACCACTTAAAACTATAAAAGAGTTAATTTCAAGAACAAATCAAGAATATGAATCAATGATTTGCAGTCAAGAATATTTTCGTCAATATGAAGAGATTGAAATTGAAGATGACATAACGCAATTGTTACCAGTCAGAAATAAATTTTATTTTAAAATTTATAATATTAACTATCATTGGTGATATATTAGGTGCCAGAGTATTAAAAGATTTAAATTTGATTTAAAAAATAATTTAAAATAATTATTAAAATATGCATCTAAAAAAGTCAGTATCCTTAAAAAATTTTACGAACTTTTTAAAATAGATGCATTTTTATTTGCGAAAAATTAATTATAATAATAATTTAATTATATTAATGTTACTTATTAAATTTATATAAAAAAAGTTAAAAAAGTTTAACTTTTTTTATGTTTAGTGTAATATATAACTAATAGTTTTTAAAAAAACAATATTAATAGTAAAAAAGAATGGATTAGGGAAGTATAAATATGGCAGATCAGGTTACCACAGATCAACAGTTATTACAAAAAGAAAAAAATGTAAAAAATGAATTAGATACTATTCGTACAAAACGTCGCATTATTCTGGGAATTATGTATGGATTAATTTCTGCAGTTGGGTATTCTATTGTCCCATTAATGCTATATATTATTCCAGAACAAGGACCATATGGTAATTTAGCAGCGCCAATTAATGCCACTTTTTATGTGACAGTTCAAGAAATAATGGCAACTTTTGTAATTTTTATTTTTTATAAACCCAAAAATTTTATTAATTTTTTAAAATTACTTCGTCACAAAGAAACTTGACTAATTGTATTATATGGTTTTTTAGGTGGTCCGGTTGCAATGGTATTTTTTCAGTTATCAGTTTTATTAACAATTAATCATCAAGGTGGTACAGATGGAACTGTTCCAGGATTATTGTTAAATTTAAATGTTATTTTAGCGGCAATTGGAAGTGCTATTTTCTTTCGTGCTCGTCAAAGTAAATATACTTGAACTGCTTTAGCAATTTCTACATGTTTAATTTTAGGAATGTCAATTCATTTTGCAATTGAAGAAGGATTAGCTTGATCATCGATTGGAGGGATGTGTTTAGCTTTAGTGACCGCTGGCTTTTATGCAATGGAAGCATTAGGAATGTCCCATTTAATGAGTTCTTCAAAAATTAAATTTACAAATCATGAAACAGTATCAATTAAAACAAGTTCTTCAGCGATATTAATGTTATTATTAGGGACACCAATTGCTGCAGTTTTTTCTCATCAAAGTTTCTTAGATGGTTATAAAATTTTTGCTAATTTTCAATATTATGATTATGCATTAATTGTTCTTGCTGGAGGAATTATTATGGGTAGTTCTCGAATGCTATATTATGCATGTTTATCAATGTCTGGACCAACCTATACAACTTCAACCCAATTATTAATGTTTTTTTGAACCCCAATTTTTCAATATATTTTTATTGCAGTAAATGTTCCAAATAAAATTTCAGAACCAACATGATATTATTGAGTATATGTTATTCCAATTGTCTTTTGTACTTTTATTATTTCTAGCAATGAATTTTTAGTTCATGCTAGTAAAGTTGGATGAAAGCGGGGCTTTCATGAATTATTTGGTAAGATTCCAAAACAAAATACAAAATAAGGTTAATAAAAAATAAAAATGTAAGGTATTTTACATTTTTATTTTGGAAATTATATGATTAAATATTAATAGCAAGCAAAGGAATGAACAATGGAAACAAATAGTCTTTTTTTTACGTTCGGTCCAGTTAGCTGTGATTGCTTCATATGAATTGGTTGGTAAAAATGATAAAAATATGTTAGACCAAAAAGCAGTTGATATTATTAATAAATTATTAACAAGTAATGATGTTAAAGCAAAAATTGCAATTGGCGAAGGTGAACTTGATGCAGCACCAATGTTATATCAAGGGCAAACTTTTTCTCATCAACAAGCAATTACGATTGATATTGCAGTTGACCCAATTGAAGGGACAATACCGGCTAGTAAAAATGAACCGGGTTCAATTTCATGTATTGCTGTTGCTAAAAATAATACAATGTTATAAATCCCAGAAATGTATATGGAAAAATTTGTTTTTATCACAGGACTTAGCTGTAATAGTTGATTTTAATCAAACAATTGAAGCAATTTTATTGACTTTATTAAAAATTAAGCAAAATTTATCATGTATTATTTTAAATAAACCGCGTCATCAAAAAATAATAAAAACAATGTGTCAATTAGGCATTAAGGTTGAATTAATTAATGAAGGAGATGTATTGGGAGCAATTTATTTAGATATTGTTTTAATTCATCGCCCAAATTTAAATTTTTACAAAACTATCAAAGCATATACCGAATTGCTACAATGCAAAGCGAAAGGGTTAATTAATGTTGTTGGTGTAAGTAATTTTGATAAGGATATGATTGAAATTTTGTTTGAAGAAACGGGTATTTATCCAAATTTAAACCAAATTGAATTTAATCCTTTTAACCAAAGATGAGATCGTGTACAATATTGTCAAAATAAAAACATTTTGGTACAAGCATATTCACCAATTGCTAATACAATGGAAAATCAAATTCTAGTTGCCGAATCTAAAAAATATAATTGTACTGTTGCTCAATTAGTTTTAGCTTGAATACAATATTTTAGTATTCAACCAATTGCTAAAGCAGAACTATTACGTCATATCCAAGAAAACAAGCAGAGTGAAAAAATTAGACTAACTAAAATTAGACTAACTAAAAAAAACAATTCAAATCTTACAGAGTCTTAATATGTATGATAATATTTATCCCAAAACATTTGATAATTTTTAATGAAAAATATTATTATTTTTATAAAATAATAAAAAACAATAATATAAATTATTGTTTTTTATTTATAAATTTAAGTATATTCTTTCTTAGTGCAAAAAAATTGAAAGAATTTTTAAATAAATTATTAATTATTAGTGTTTTTTCGTTTCTTATTAAAAAGTTTGTTATTTTAAAGGATTGTAACATTTTTCCTTAGTGAAGGATTTAATTTTTGTCATTTTTTAAATTTTTATATAAGTATAGGTAAATAGGTCCAAAATGGAGGTCTAGAAAATGGCAGAAAAAACAATGGCTGAGATTTTAGAACTATAGCTAAAAGAGTTAAAACATCAATTGATTCTGCCCAAACTTTAAATAAAGAAGAACCTTTTGATTTTAGACATTTAACCCTTGAACAAAAGTTAAAATTAAGACAAGCCGCTAATAATCCAAAAGATCCAAATTATAAAATTTAACTACAATTAAATCACGAAAAACAAGCGTCTAATTGAATTAAAATTGATAAAAAGAAAATAAAAGATTTAACTGAAGATGATAATAATTAATAAAATTTTATTAAACTAAAAAATAGTTTCTAATAAGGTAATGTTATTATCAAGTTGGTTATTAGAGAGAACCTAATAGCCATAATCATCTTATTAGTATTAATATTTTAACATCCGTACCCCACGGATGTTTTTAATTAGAATTAAATGAATGTAATTTTTAATTTAGATAATATTTTGTTATAATCATCTAGTGCGATGTAATATTTTATTAACTTTAAATTATGAAAAAATATTTTTATACCTATCAAAATTAATTTTATTTAAGGAGAAAGGTTATGAAAAAAAATGAAGATATTACAATAATTATTATTTTAATAACTAGTGTAATAATTATCTTTTCTATGGTAGGGTTATTTTGATGTGTTTTAAAAGGCGATAATGAAATTGACTATGCTAAACATAGTGATTGTTTACTATACCGTAATCATAGTAAAGAAAAAATAAATTTATCTAATTTAAATAATAACCAATTAGTAAAAGGAACATTACAATCTTTTAATAGTAAATTTAAAAAAGATATCGTTAACTGATGAAGATTTTGCATTTATTCATCTTTGTGAAAATAATATGACTTATCAAGCAAGTCAGATGTCAATTAACAATTTTAACAAAAAGAAAAAATTTAACCATTTTCAAACATTTGCTAATGTTGTGCATGGAGTAACAAATAATCAAGTTTATTCTTATCAATTTGCGGAAATGGTTGCAGCTGTTGCTTCTGATAAGCAAAAGTTATTTATTAATAATTTAATTACTTTTGCTAATTTATTTGTTAATATTTATGGTTTTCCAATTTTTCAAAAATTATGATATAGTATTAGTTTAATAATGATTTTATTATTAAAAGTAGTGGCAATAACCCTTTAGCAGTAATAAAGTTAAAAAAGAATGGCAATTATTTAACCTAATGTATAATTATTATTGGCCGAAAATTGCAAGAGCATGTAAACAAAAAACAATATGAAATTGGTTTTCATTCAACAGCAGATAATATTTCAACAATTATTCATGAAATAGGACATGCCATTGCAAATTATGCATCAGTTTGACCCTCTGATCGAATTTATTTTAATCATAATATTAATGTTGATACTGGTAAATGTATTTGTGAATCTAGTGGTGAGCAACTAAATATTCGTGCATTTATTAATAATCCTGGTGATTTATTAGTTCAATATTTAGGACATCAAGTTGGAATTAGCAATAATACTCCGTTTCAACAACAATTAGCATCATGGTCGTTTATTTAATCTGGTTATGTACGAACTAGTGATAATGATGAATTATTTGCAGAAGGATTTGTTCAGTGAATGTTAACACCTGATGAAAAAAGGACTTAATTGAGAAATTTTAAATGAATTTTATAGTATGTACTTTAGAAATTATTATTATTTAAATTAAAAACCAACTCTAGCTAGAGTTGGTTTTTAATTTACAAAAATCATAAAATAATTTAGCTAAGTACCCTAAAGGTTTCTAATAATATATAAAGAACTTTGGTCTCAATAACCGTTAGTTGTTGTTGATAAAACTAATTCATCGTTTTCATTCATTTGTTAATATTTTGTGTGAAAATTAGAATAGTGTTCATATATTAGATTAGCAATAGTTTGAATATTATCATTTGTAATTGATCCTCCGGCACCAGAATGATCTTCTTCTGGGATATTTCAAATAGTTGCATTTAATCAAGCCATAAATTATGACTTATTTTTATTTTCAAATTTATTTATTATTTCTTCAACTTGGTAAAAACTTAATTTAACTTTTAAAACATCGGGTGATAAAAATTTATATCATTTTTCAAAAATTTCATCTTTCATCATTTTGTTTTTGTTTATTAATAAGTAAATATCATCAAAATATTGTTGAATATAAATATTATTATTTATTTTATCAAAATAAATTTTTCTTATACCCTTTTCTGTTATTGAATCTAATTCAATAATATTTACTTCGTTATTTTTTTAAATAATAAATCATATCATTTTCACCAACAAGATAAAGAGTATTGTTTGCAGTTGTTATTAATGAGATTTTTCCTCTTACCTCATTTATTTGCTCTGGATTTGTTTCGCCATTTTTTAATACATAAGCACCAAAATCAGTTCCAATGTATGTAATATTTTTATGAAACGTAATAGTTTTAACCAATTCATTAATTCCATTAATCTTTTTTTGTATTATTATACTGCAAATATAATAAAGTTCATTTTTAGTGCCCATAAAACTATTACCTTTATAGTCAAAAGCAATAAATTGTAATGTTTCTGTATTAATTTTTATTAACTTAGCATATTCAGTTTCAGTATTAATAAAGTTTGTTAAAATTTCATTATTATTAGGTTTAATAACAGTAATTGTGCTTATTCCATTTAAAATAGCTGTTGACATTGTTAAGATACTTAATATTTTTTTCATATAATTTTCTGCTTCTTTCTTTTGCTATATTAATCAAAATTATTTTCATAGAAACAAAAATGATATAGGTGTTATTTTAAAATTTTATTATGAAAATATTTATTATTCTTAAATATTCAATACTTCTAATTTTAATTTAATTAATATAACAATCTAAATCATTTTTTCTGATTTAGTAATTGTATTTTAGCATTAAAAAAAATGAAAATATTTTTTAATTGTTTTAAAGATAAAAAAAAGAAATGTTTTTAAACATTTTCTCCTTTTAATAGTTTTTGTAAATAATCACCAACGCCGCCTTCATCATTAGTTAAGTGTGTAATTCCCCGAGCATTAGTTTTTAAATTGTCATTTCCATTTTTCATTGCGATTCCATAACCAACATTTTGCAATAGTTCTAAGTCATTCATTTCATCACCAAAAGCAATAACATCACGAATATCAACGTTATAATATTGTGCTAAAATATTAGCTGCAAATCCTTTTGAAACAAGTTTATTTGTAATGTTAATCATTATTTGCACCTGACCGCTACTATAATGTCCGATGTTAACTTGGACAGAGTTTTTAAAATTTTCAAAAATTCGTAAAATTTGATCTTTTTCATTAGCATTGTTTAAATATAAGGCCATATTACTAGCTGGACCTTTTCAAGCAGTATAAGGATTGGCAATAAAATATTCATCATCAGCCACATCATCAAGATGAAAGTAATTTTCAATTGCCTCATCTTTTTTTCAACAAATTGCTTTATCATAATGTTCAATTAAGACATTTGCAACAATATTTTTTACATCACGATGGTTGATAATACTCATAATAACATCATAAGAAATTGGAAAAACTAAACGTTTAAACTCTCGTTTTAATGGGTCATGAATATGACCACCATCAAAGTTTGTTAATAAGGTGTCTAACCATAATTCACGATAAAAGCGAATACTTGCTCGATGAGGGCGACCAGTTGTAATACATACTTTATGCCCAGCTTTAACAGCTTCTTTGATTACATCTTGTGTTTTTGGATGGATTGTTTTGCCATCATTCATCAATGTTGTACCATCTAAATCAATTAGAATTAAACGTTTTTTATTTAGGTGTTGTAATTTCATGGGACTCCTTTCTAAAAAATAATTATGTTTCTAATCCCTGTATCTCTTATTATATCTAATATTTTTATATTTATATTATTTTTAAAAATTTAGCAGTATTTAATTGACTTTGCTAATCAGTATGATAATATATAACTGTAAAATTAGCAAACAATAATACAGAGTGCTAAAAATTAAAGGAGGCAAAAGTATGGATTTAACACAACAATATGAACCAGGTAAAGATCCAAAAGTTATTGAAAAATTTGCCAAAAATCTTAATAAAGAGGCTCTTGCCGGAAAATTAGACCCAATTATTGGACGTGAAGATGAAATTAATAGAGTAATTCGAATTTTATCACGAAGAACAAAAAATAATCCGGTCTTAATTGGTGAACCTGGTGTTGGGAAAACAGCGATTGTTGAAGGACTAGCACAGCGAATTGTTAAAGGTGATATTCCTAGTAATTTAAAAAATAAAACAATATATGAATTAGATATGGGATCATTAATTGCTGGTGCGAAATTTCAAGGTGAATTTGAAGAACGTTTAAAAGCGGTTTTAAATAAAGTTAAAGAATCAAATGGCGATATTATTTTATTTATTGATGAGCTGCATTTAATTGTGGGAGCTGGTAAGACACAAGGTAGTATGGATGCTAGTAATTTATTAAAACCAATGTTAGCGCGTGGCGATTTGCATTGTATTGGTGCAACGACTTTAGATGAACATCGTTTATATATTGAAAAAGATGTTGCGTTAGAGCGACGCTTTCAAAAAGTAGTTGTCAGTGAATCAACCATTGATGAAAGTATTTCAATTTTACGAGGTTTAAAAGAACGATTTGAAACCTTTCATGGGGTTAAAATTCATGATAATGCTTTAGTTGCATCAGTTAACTTATCGTCTCGATACATTACTGACCGGTTTTTGCCAGATAAAGCAATTGACTTAATTGATGAAGCTTCTGCAACAATTAAAACAGAAATTGCATCAGTTCCAACGGAATTAGATAATTTAAATCGGCGAATTATTCAGTTAGAAATTGAAAAAGCAGCTTTGCAAAAAGAAACTGATAAGGCATCTAATGAACGGTTAGTTGATATTGAAAATGAATTGAAACCATTAAAAGCAAAACAACAAAAATTAGATATTCAATGAAATTCGGAAAAAGAAAGTATTACTAAATTAAAAAACTTAAAATCACAAGTTGAACAATTGAAGAAAGAGTTAGATCAAGCGCAATTAAGTGGTGATTTTAATCGTGCTGGTGAAATTCAATATGCTTTATTACCAAAACTAGAAAAACAATTACATGAACAAGAAAAACAAGCTTCAGGTTCACATCTTTTGAAAGAAGATGTAACTGAGCGTGATATTGCTGCAATTGTTGGAAAGTGAACTGGTATTCCAGTTGACCGTTTAGTAGAAACAGAAAAGGCAAAATTATTAAATTTAAGTAAGATTTTACGGCGTCGTGTTCGCGGTCAAAACGAAGCAATTCAAGTAGTTGCTGATGCAATTATTCGTAGTCGAAGTGGAATTAAAGACCCAAATAAACCAATTGGTAGTTTCTTATTTTTAGGACCAACAGGAGTTGGAAAAACAGAAGTTGCCCGTAGTTTAGCATATGTTCTTTTTAACTCAGAAAAACAAATGGTACGATTAGATATGTCTGAATATATGGAAAAACATTCAGTAAGTAAATTAATTGGGGCGCCGCCAGGTTATGTTGGTCATGAACAGGGTGGACAATTAACCGAGGCTGTTCGTCGAAGCCCATATTCAATTGTTTTATTTGATGAAATTGAAAAAGCACATCATGATATTTTAAATATTTTGTTGCAAATTTTAGAAGATGGTCGTTTAACTGATTCATTAGGTAAAACTGTTGATTTTAAAAATACAATTATTATTATGACTTCTAATATTGGGTCAGAATATTTATTAAATGAAAATAATGATGGTGTTGGTTTATTAATTCAAAAAGAATTAGCTAGAAAATTTAAACCAGAGTTTTTAAATCGAATTGATAATGTTGTGACCTTTAATGCTTTATCGAAAGATGTTATTAAAGAAATTATTGAAAAAGAATTAGCTGAATTAACACAACGAATTGAAAATAGTAAAAACATTCGTATTAGTTATTCTGAAAAAGTATTAGAAAAAATTTTAAACGAAGGATATGATCGTGAATTTGGAGCACGGCCAATTAAACGATATATTCAACGAAATCTTGAATCGTTAATTGCTCATGCTATTATTTCAGAAGAAGTTCAAGAGGGTAAATCTTATACAATTGATGTAGTTAAGAACGAAATGGTTATTAAGAATAGCACAAAATTAAATTAGCACTTGCATTCTTTAAATGATAAATTTATAATATTAATTGTTAGCACTATTTAGTGTTAATTGCCAAATATTTATAAGAATTGTAGAATGGAGGTGCTGTTGGTGTTAACCCAACGACAAGAAAACATTTTAAAAGTAATTGTAGAAGAATACACAAAAACAGCACAGCCTGTTGGAAGTAAAACTATTATGGCTTCGTCCTTAATAGATTCTTCTTCTGCAACAATTCGTAATGAATGTGCAATTTTAGAAAAAGAAGGTTTTTTAGAAAAAGAACATGCTTCATCGGGAAGAATTCCATCAACAAAAGGTTATCGTTATTATGTTGATAACTTGATGGTTGAAAAAAATATTGATGATATTAAAAACCGGATTGAATCCTTATTTGTTAATCGAAATATGTCAATTAATGATATTCTTGATCAAACAGGCCAAATTTTAAGTGAAATGACAAATTTAACAACAGTTGTTGTTGGTCCAAACTTTCAAGAAGAATTATTAAAAAAAATTGAATTATTGCCAATTTCTGAAACACAAGCAGTTGTTGTCTTTGTTTTAACAAATGGGCATGTTGAGAATAAAATGTTTACAATTGATAAAAATAGTTCAATGAATGATTTAAAAATTTCTGTTGAATTATTTAATACACGGTTAGAAAATACTAAAATAACTGATATTCCAACAAAATTTGAGGTAATTCGTCCAATTTTAGAACAACAAGTAAAACATTATGAATATATTTTAAAACAATTTGTTAACGCTTTAACAAGTATTGTTAAACCAAGTTATTCAACACATGGGATTCAATATATGCTCCAAAATCCAGAATATAATAACCCAGAACGAATTAAACAAGTTATTCGCTTAATTGAAACAATTTCACCGTTTGATTATTTTAAAAAACAACAGAATAACCCAAGCGAAAATCTTGTTTCAATTCAAATTGGGAATGAAACAGGTTTTAACAATGATGATATGGCTTTGTTGACAACAACTTATAAGGTTGATGATATGCAAGAAGGAGGAATTGCTTTAGTAGGACCAAAGCGGTTAGAATATGATAAGCTTTATGAAGTTCTTGAATGATTAGCTTATCGGATTAAAGAAGCATATCAAAAAGAAGATAGAGAGGGTGAGATTAATGAGTAATGAAAAAAATGATAAATCTTCGCCAAACCAATTAAAAGAAAAAATTCAAAAATTACGGAAAGAATTAGCAAATAATCAACCTGTTGATTCACTGTCAGAACAAGGGAAAACAGCAACAGCACCGACAGCTGAAGCAAATAATTTGGCAATTATTGAAGATTTAGAACATGAAATTGATTTATTGTTAAAAGACAATTTACGCTTGCTAGAAGAAAAATTATTAGTTTTAGCTGATGGTGAAAATTTAAAGAAAAGAATTCATGAAGAAGTTGCTGATATTAAACGTTATCGTGCAGCAGGGATGGCAGAAAAATTATTGCCAACATTAGATAACTTTGAACGTGCTTTACAAGTTACTAATGTAACACCAGAAGTGAAAAACTTTTTAACAGGGTTTGAAATGATTTATCGTATGTTTAAAACGGTTTTTGAAGAAGAAGGTATTACCGCAATGGAGACAAAAGTAGGAGAACACTTTAATTCTAATTTTCATTCGGCAATTGAAATTATTGAAACAACTGATGTTTCATCAGGATGTATTGTTAAAATTTTACAAAAAGGATATATGATTCATGATCGTGTCTTACGTCATGCATCAGTGCAAGTTGCAAAATAACTAATTTAAGAGAGGAAGGTATGATAATATGGCAAAAATTATTGGTATTGATTTAGGAACAACAAATTCATGTGTTGCTGTGATGGAAGGAAAAGATTTTAAAGTTTTAGAAAATCCCGAAGGGCAACGAACAACACCATCAGTTGTTTCATTTAAAAATGAAGAAATTATTGTGGGAGATGCGGCAAAACGGCAAGCAGTAACAAACCCAAATACAATTAGTTCGATTAAACGTAAAATGGGGACATCAGAGAAAGTTCATGTTAATAATAAAAATTATAGTCCTGAACAAATTTCTGCTGAAATTTTACGTTATTTAAAAAACTATGCTGAGAAAAAATTAGGACAAAAAGTTTCAAAAGCAGTTATTACTGTTCCGGCTTATTTTAATGACGCACAACGACAAGCAACAAAAGATGCTGGAAAAATTGCTGGATTAGAAGTTGAAAGAATTATTAATGAACCAACTGCGGCAGCATTAGCTTATGGAATTGATAAAGTTGATAAAGAGCAAAAAGTTTTAGTATTTGACTTAGGGGGAGGAACTTTTGATGTTTCAATCTTAGATTTAGCAGATGGAACATTTGAGGTTTTAGCAACCGCTGGGGATAATCATTTAGGAGGAGATGACTTTGATGAAGTTATTATTCAATGAATGGTTGATGAATTTAAAAAAGATAATGGTATTGATTTAAAAACAGATAAAATGGCAATGCAACGATTAAAAGAAGAAGCAGAAAAAGCAAAAAAAAATCTTTCTTCACAATTACAAACTGAAATTGCAGCACCATTTATTACTGCGCGTGATGGAAATCCATTACATTTAAACCTAACATTAACAAGAGCAAAATTTGATGAAATGACAAAAAGCCTTGTTCAACGAACAATTGAACCAGTTCGTAAAGCATTAGTTGATGCAAAATTAAAACCTAGTGATTTAGACCAAGTTTTACTAGTGGGAGGAAGTACGAGAATTCCAGCGGTACAAGAAGTTATTAAACATGAATTAGGAAAAGAACCAAACCGCACAATTAATCCTGATGAAGTTGTTGCAATTGGTGCAGCAATTCAAGGGGGAGTTTTAGCTGGTGATGTAAAAGATGTCTTATTATTAGATGTTACACCATTATCATTAGGTATTGAAACATTAGGAGGAGTCTCAACTGTTTTAATTCCTCGCAATACCACAATTCCAACATCAAAATCACAAGTTTTTTCAACCGCCGCTGATAATCAACCAGCTGTTGATATTCATGTTTTACAAGGGGAACGTAAAATGGCAGCAGATAATAAATCATTAGGACGATTCCAATTGTCTGGGATTGAACCAGCACCAAAAGGAATTCCCCAAATTGAAGTTAAGTTTTCAATTGATGCAAACGGAATTGTATCAGTTACTGCAAAAGATTTAAAAACAAGTAAAGAACAATCAGTTACCATTACTAATGGTGGTGGTTTAACAGAAGAAGAAATTCAAAGAATGATTAATGAAGCAGAAAAAAATAAAGATAAAGATGAACAAAAATTAAAAAACATTGAATTGCGTAATAAGGCAGAGTCATATCTTTCAACAATTACACAAGCTTTAGAAGGGAATAAGGATAAAATGGATCCTGAACAGTTAAAAGCTTCTGAAGAAATGGCCAAAGAAATTAAAGAATTGTTAGAAAAAGAAGATTATTCTGGTTTAGAAGCAAAAATGGTAGCATTAGAACAAGTAATGGCTGAAGCTTCAAAATTTATGAATGACCAACAAAGTGATCAATCTGAACCAGAAGTTACGAATGATGATGACAAAAAAGATAAATAAGACAATAATGATGACTAAAATTCTTTTAGTTATCTTTTCTTTAAAAGAGAAAGTAGGAAGATGGTAATGGGAAAACGAGACTATTATGAAGTATTGGGCGTTAATCGTAATGCCACTGATGATGAAATTAAACGTGCTTTTCGACAATTAGCAAAAAAATATCATCCTGATGTTTCAAAAGAGAAAGATGCCGAAGCAAAGTTTAAGGAAATTAATGAAGCTTTTGAAGTTTTATCTGATCCAAATAAACGTCGCAATTATGATCAGTTTGGTCATGCTGGAACTGACCCCAATGGTTTTGGTGGTTTTAGTCATGGTTTTAGTAGTACGGGAGATTTTGAAGATATTTTCTCTGGTGGTTTTGGTGATATTTTTGAAAACTTTTTTGGTGGTGGTAAAAAACGCCGTGGTTTTAGTAATCAACCAATTAGAGGGGAAAATATTGCTGCACGTGTTACATTAACGTTAAAAGAACAAATGTTTGGGAAGAAAATAAATTTAGATTTAAATATTGATAAAAAATGTGAAATGTGTGATGGAACTGGAGCAAAAGACCCTAAAAAAGACATTCATACTTGTACAACTTGTGATGGTTATGGTTATGTTAACCTTGAACAGCGTAGTATTTTTGCTGTGATTCAATCACAGCAACCTTGTCCTGATTGTAAAGGGCGCGGAAAAGTAATTACTAATAAATGTTCAAAATGTAAAGGTCAAGGGAATTATCGTGGGAAAGAAACAGTAGAAATTGAGTTACCGAAATCAATTTATGAAAATCAACAGTTACGAATTCGTGAAAAAGGAAACTATGGTCTAAATAATGGCCCACGGGGAGATATTTATTTAGAAATCTCAGTAAAACCAAATAAATATTTTAAGCGGGTTAATGATAACCTTCATTTAAATTTACCAGTATCTTATTTAGATGCTTTACTAGGAGCAGAAATTAAAGTTCCAACTTTTGATGGGGATGTTCATTTGAAATTACCGCCAAATACAAAAACAAATAGTATTTTTAATATTCCAAATCATGGGTTTTTCAAATCACCAACATCGACAAAACGAGGAGATTTAATTGTTAATGTGATTGTAACAATTCCAACAAAATTATCGCCAGAAGAAAAAACAATTTTACAAAAGTTAAGAAATAATAGTTCGTTTAAAATTACTGATGATTTCTATGAGGATTTATAATTATTAAAAAAAGTTTTAAGCATGATATTAATATCATGCTTAAAACTTTTTATTTTTTTGTTTCTTGTTCTTTTCAACCGTAATAACCATAAATCCCAGTTCTTAAAACATAAGCATTATGATATCCTAATTGTCGTAGTTCTAATGCTGCTTCACTACTGCGATTACCACCATTGCATAATGTAATAATTAATTGGTTTTTGTTTGATAAGTAACGCGATTGATCTTGGGGCAAATCAAAAATATAAACATTTATTGAATTTGGAATTTGTCGTAAAGCTTTAAATTCAATCTCGGTGCGGACATCTAATAATAAAGCTTGTTCTTTTTGTGTTTCAAAGATTTCATTATCCATATAGACTGCTTTTTGGTTCATTGTGTACTCCTTATTTTTTTGTATATTTATATCATATCGTAAATATAAAATAATGTGTGATAAAATTAAGAAGATTAATTATCACAGAGAGGAATTAAGAGTTTTGATGGCAAAACAAGTATTTAAAAAAATAATAAATAATCAGGAACTAATTGTTGAGCATGGCCAATTAGCAAAACAAGCAAGTGGTTCAATTTTAGTACGTTATGGTGATACTGTTGTTTTAGTAACCGTAACAGTTAATAACAAAATTAGTGAAGGTGATTTTTTTCCTTTAACAGTTGTTTTTCAAGAAAAATTATATTCAGTCGGAAAAATTCCGGGTGGATTTTTAAAGCGAGAAGGGAAGCCATCTGAATATGGTACTTTATCAGCACGAGTAATTGATCGTGCTTTACGGCCATTATTTTCAGAAAATTTTCGTAATGAAGTTCAAATTGTTATTAATGTTCTTGCTGTTGATAATGATAATGATGTGCGGGTGGTTAGTTTATTTGCAGCATCATTAGCACTTAGTATTTCTAAAATTCCATTTGCTGGCCCAGTAGCGGGAACATTAGTAACTTTTGATCAAAATAATAATATTATTATTAATCCAACATTAGAACAAATTAATAATGGCAAAATGGAATTAATTGTTGCTGGAACAGCGGAGGCAATTAATATGGTTGAAGCGGGGGCAAAAGAAGTTTCTGAAAGTTTAATGTTGCAAGCAATTTTAGCGGGACATGATGTTATTCGACAATTAATTACTTTTCAGCATGAAATTATTGAAAAAGTTGGGGTACCAAAAATGGAAGTTGAATTGTTTCAAATTCGTTCTGAAATTATTACTTATGTTAATAACAATTATGCAAAAGAGTTAATTACAGCTGCTCGAATTAAAGAAAAAACAAAACGTTATGAAACAATTGAACATTTAGTTGAACAAGCAATTAATAATTATTCTATTCCAGTTCCACTTTCAGAAAAAGAACAGAAAAAATTAACTCTAGAATTAAAAACAGCTTTACATAATATTATTCGTCAAGAAGTGCGTCGCCAAATTTTAATTGATAAAACACGCTTAGATGGCCGAAAATTAGATCAAATTCGTCCATTAAGCAGTGAAATTGATATATTACCAATTGTTCATGGTAGTGCTTTGTTCACTAGGGGTGAAACACAAGTTTTATCAGTTGTAACATTAGGTGCATTAGGTGAAAATCAAATTATTGATGGAATTACCGATGAAGAAGGTAAACGTTTTATGCATCATTATAACTTTCCACCATTTTCAGTTGGTGAAACTGGGCGGATGGGTCCTCCTTCACGACGAGAAATTGGTCATGGCGCATTAGGAGAAAAAGCATTATTACAAATTATTCCTAGCGAAAAAGTGTTTCCATATACAATTCGTATTGTTTCCGAAGTTTTAGAATCAAATGGTAGTACTTCCCAAGCATCAATTTGTGCTGCTACATTAGCTCTAATGGCGGCTGGAGTGCCAATTATAGGGCCAGTAGTTGGGATTGCAATGGGTTTAATTAAAGAAAAAAATAACTATACTATTTTAACTGATATTCAAGGGGTGGAAGATCATCTTGGCGATATGGACTTTAAAGTAGCCGGAACTGCAAAGGGAATTTGTGCCTTACAAATGGACATTAAAATTGCAGGAATTAATAAGGCAATTCTCCAAGAAGCTTTAGAAGCGGCAAAAGAAGCGCGGTTAACAATTTTAGATAATGTTTTAGCAACTATTTCTGAACCACGAGCACATTTAGCACCAACAGCACCAAAAATGAAAACATTTATGATTCCTGTTGATAAGATTCGGGAAGTTATTGGTCCGAGTGGTAAAATGATTACAGCTATTATTGAAAAATCAGATGATGTTAAAATCGATATTGAGGATGATGGCCAAGTGACAATTTACCATAGAGAAAGCACAGCGATTGAAAAAGCATATCAGTTAATCAAAGCAATTGTAATGCCAGTTATTGTTGGTGAAGAAATAATTGGACCAGTTGTTAAAATTGAAAAATTTGGTGTTTTTGTTAATTTAAAAGAAAATCTTGATGGTTTAATTCATATTTCTAAATTAGCTAAACAACATGTTGAAAAAGCAGAAGATATTGTTCAATTAAACGATATTGTTAAAGTTAAAGTAATAGAAATTGATGGGAAAGGGAAAATTAAGTTACAACTAATTGAAATATTACCTAAAAAGTAACTTAATTTTTTAATTTTGGTTCTTAAATAAATAACTAAAATATTTGTTATAATTAAATAAGGAGTTAGGAGATTTAATTATGAGTAAAATTGCAATTGATATGATGGGAACTGATTTAGGGATTAAACCAATTATCGACGCTTTGAAAGTTTTTATGAAGAAATATGACGATGTTACTTTTATTTTAATTGGAGCTGAGAAGGAACTGAAGACTGCCACCGCAGTAGCAAAGTTAGATAATACAAAATATGAAATTTTTGCTACAACAGAAGTAATTGCAATGACAGAAGGTATGATGGAAGTTCGTCGTAAACCAAATAGTTCAATGGTTCGTGGAACTGAATTATTGCGTGATCAAAAAGTAGATGCTTTGGTATCTGGTGGTTCAACTGCAGCTTTTTTAGCAGCGTGTCATTTTATTGTGGGAGAAATTTCCGGAGTTTCACGGCCAGCTTTTATGCCTTTTATTCCAACAGTTAACAAGGGAAAGTCTGTTTTAATGCTAGATGTTGGTGCTAATTTAGAAAATGATGCCCAAGATCTTGTTAATTTTGCAATTATGGCTAGTGTTTATGCGCAAGAAATTATGCACAATCCAAAACCAAGTGTGGCAATATTAAATATTGGTGAAGAAGCATCAAAAGGAAAAGATTATCATAAAGAAGCTTATAAATTATTAGCAAATAATAAAAATATTTTTTTTAAAGGAAATATTGAGCCACGTAATATTACTAGTGATGTTGTTGATATTATTGTAACAGATGGTTTTACTGGTAATATTGCTCTAAAAACATTGGAAGGAATGGCGAAAAATTTAATGGGTGTTATTAAATACGAATTAACAAAGAATTTTTATCGAAAATTAAAAGCTTTTTCGTTACGAAAAGCTTTTCGGGGAATTCGTGAAACCTTTGATTATCGAAATAATGCAGCAGCATTAGTCTTAGGATTAAGAGCAATTGCTGTTAAAACGCATGGTAGTAGTGATGAAAAATCATGAATTAGTACTTTAGAATTAACTCGTACCGCAGTTGTCAATGATTTTGTGCAAAAAATGACAGTTAAATTGTTAAAGGGGGATTAATTATACGATGCAGTTTATAAACAAACAGCCAGAACAACTTTTTTTCGAGTTAAAAGTTTTTTTTAAACAGTATCATGTTTTTATTAAAGAACCACAATATTATTTAGAAGCCTTAACTCATAATTCTTATGCAAATGAAAATAATTTAAGTTATACTTATCAACGAATGGAATTATTGGGTGATGCAATTTTAACAAAAGAAATTTCCTTATACTTATTTTTAAGTTTTCCTGATAAAAATGAAGGTGAAATTACTAATTTACGTAGTAAAATTGTTCGGGAAGGAACATTAGCAGAATTAGTTCGTCGAATAAATTGAGCACCTTTCTTATTATTAGGAAAAGGAGAAATTAAAACAAAAGGATATGAAAAAAATAGTATTTTAGCTGATATTTATGAGTCAATGATTGCTGCATTATATCTTGATTTGGGTGAAGAAGTTGTTCGTAATTTTATTAATGATACCCTTATTCAAATGGTTTCTAATCCTGGTTTTTTTGATCAAATTCGAGATTACAAAACGGAATTACAAGAATTTTTACAAGCTGGTGATGCACGAACATTAGAATATAAATTAATTAAAGAATCACCGCCATTAGAAGGAAATCGAGTTTTATATACTGTGGTTGCAGAAATTGGGGGAATTCGTTATGGCGAAGGATGCGGTTATACTCATAAAGAAGCTGAGCAATTAGCTGCTCGTGATGCGCTACAAAAATTAGCAACAAAATCAAAATATCATTTCGAAAATAAATAACAATGTAATATGACTAAACTAATTTAAGTATATGGAGATGAAAAGTAATGATGATAAGACGTTTGTTTAAGAATTTTTGATTAAGTTTTACTAGAAATAGTTTACAAGTTTTAGGCCTATTTTTAATGTTAGGAATTATTATTACCTTGTTTGGGGGAATGATTATGTCAAGCAGTTTAAGTACGGTTCAATTAGCATTAATTGGTAATGACTTGTATGATACTAATATTTCATTTCAATTTAATTATAATTTAAAAATTGTTTCAAACCATCAAAATTTATCATATGGTTTAAACAATATTAATTATATTAATGAGTATGGAGATTTAGACAATAATAAAGTAGAAAGTCCTTATTTTCAGTTAAAACCAAATGGCAAAGATACTTATCAAATTGTATTGGATTCAGAAAGTAACCAGTCAGGAAAATGGCTTGCTTCAAATAGTTCAAATTCATAGGCATCGTGTAATCGAAGTGCAACAAATCAACTCCTTTATGAGTTGATTTTTTAATGGAAAGAAAACATTATTTTATTTTGCGGTCCTTAGTAATTAAGTATGGAAAAGATATTGTTATTAATACTGTAAATAAAATAGTAATTAATAATGTAAAAGAAAATGAATAAATTACCCGCGTAATTTATTAGCGGTAATTTATTCAATAATGTTTATTTTGAGCGTAGCGAACACGCAGAGCGTGACGCGATATTTAAAAATTTTGAAATGAGATATATTATGCCAACTTGATTAACGACAATATTTAGTGTTGTTATTATATTAGGGATTTTTGCTTGAATTGGTTTATCAATTTATCAAAAAATTAAACAAATTCGAGGAAAAAAAAGAAAAAAAAGAAATTGAAAGAAAGGAGGATAAAAAATAATGTTAGGTATGTATTTAACAACAGCGTTTATTTTTTTAACAGCACCTACACCTAAAACTATGACTGAGGGTATGACTGGGATTTGAACTGGTTTGACTAGTGCATTATGAAAAGTTAAAGAAGGTATAACAAATATTTTACCTGAGATAATGGTTTTCTTAGGTGAAGCGTGAATTATATTAATTCCATTTGCTATATTTTGTATTATTAAAATCTTAAATTGATTCCGTGTTATGGTTAAAGGATTTTAATATTTATTATAATCGATCATATATCTTAGCTAAGGCACACTAGTTTTTATATGTGATTTGATAAATACATTTACTTTTTTTAAAACTTGTAAACAGTGTATAGTGTAAAAATATCAATTTAATTATATTTAAGGTATTATTATGGTTTTCTCTCTGTATAAAAATATTTATAAATTTGTTAATTTATTAAAAATTAAAATAATAAATTTAAAAGTTATTATTAAAATTATTATTAGTGAAATAATTGTTTTAATTGGTGATACCATTCATGATAATCAAAAAATAGATGGTATCACATTTGTAAAAAATGAATTTATTAAATAGAAAAATGAATTTATTATTTCTTCGATATTTTATTTCTCCTTTCTATTTAAAATAATTTATACAGATAGAAAACCATAATAATATCAACTTAATTATAAACTTATGATTTTATATTTTAATAACTATTGTTAAAAATTAAATAGTATTTTTCAGTGTGCCAATTTTTATTATTTTTATATTTAACAATGTTTATTAACAGTGTTTATTAAACATTAAATAAACAATATATTAGCATTATGTATAACATTGTTAATAATCCAAGTGTTTATTACAATTAAAAAACATTATATAAACATTATTTATAACATTGTTTATTAAACAAATATTTAGTTATGAGATGATAAAATTGAGTAATTTTGTTAAGAAAAATCAGAATGTAGAAAATTATTTTATTAGTAAGGGATTTATACCTTTTACAACAGATAAAGCAAGTTTTATTAATTTACCTAATCATAATCGTCATATTGGTTTTTGATTGAGTAATAAGTTTATTTATCCGAGTGAAAAACATTCGGATCAAGTAGCAATCGGTTTGATTTATGATAATTCTTATTGCTAAGAAAGGATTTAATTTTTTTAATCGTTTCTTTATTATGCGAATTGTGATTTTCCAAGATATAACGGATTATGAAATTTGAAAAACAAAATCAGTAGAACGAACAGCAGAAGGTAAAAGAGCAAAACATAAGTCAGATGTTGGGTTAGGAATTCGGTTTTTTAAAATAATTATTCCGCTTGAATTTGGGTATCCTGTAAATACAAGTAGCAAAATCTGTCTCTTGTTAATTTGATGATAACATCATTTTTAACAAATGCAACTCTTTTTTTAAAAAAATAAAATATTTTATAAATATAGCTTAATTTAATCATATTTAAGCACACTAAAAAAGCATTTATTAAATTTTAATTAATAAATTTACTTAATATTTTTTAAAAAAATTTCTTTTGCACTTATTCAATTTAAACACGGTCGGAGTTTATCATTTATTACATTAACTACTCAATCTATTCTTTTCTGACTAACCATATTAAAATCTGTGCCCTTAGGAAATCAATGTCTAAATTCACTATTCATATATTCAATTAAAGGTTTTTGTTGTGGTGAACCAGCATCACAAAAATAAACTTGTGTTTCAGCAAATAATTCCATTTCTCGTCATTTGCTAAATTCTTTCCCTCTATCTGTTATTATTCCTTTTATTTTTCCAATTAAATTATTATTTATAACAATATCTTTAAACTTTTCTACAACTTCATCAGCAGTATTATTTTTTAATTTTATTGCAAAATATTTTTTACTTAATTGTTCTACTAAAACTAAAATAGCAGATTTATGGTCTTTTCCAACAACAGTATCCATTTCTAATCAACCAACATTAGAAACTTTATTTTCAATATCTCAAACTGACTTAAAATCAGTTAATTTACCACGATTATCAGATTTTCCTTTTGTTTTATATTTTTTACCACGATGTTGCAAATTCTGTTTTAAAAAACCATAAAAACCTAAACGAATTCATTTATACAATGTTTTAACACAAACCGGAAATTTAACACCAAACTTTATTAAAAAACGCTGAATAATTTCTGCTGGTGAATCATGATAAACATTAAATCTCAGATGAATAAAATTTAATTGTTCTTCTGTAAATGTAGGTAGTTTTTTAATACATTTTTTACGCTTTCTTTTGTAATCTTTTTGTGCTTCTATTGCTGTATAATCTTCTATATTTTTAAATCGCTTAATTTCTCTTTTAACAGTATTCACACTGCGATTTGTTTGTCTTGCAATTTCAGATAAATTAAGCGTACCATTTTTCTTTTTACAAGCATTAGAAAATAATAAATCCTTAAATAAATCACGCTCATCATATTTTAGATGTGTATAATCTTTCATATATTCTGTCTCCAATCTTTTTAAAATTATTTATACACTATTTTTAAAAAACTATTGACAATTATTTTTAAAGTTATACAATTAATTTATAACAAGTTGCGAATATCTGTCTCTATACTTGTTTTACAAAAAAAGACTTGAAAAAGTCTTTTTTTAATTGTAAAATAAACATAATAAAAATAATATTAAGTTCTTTAATACATTTTGCTACGTTTTTAGTTCTTGATAAGTTTGATATACTCTTTTATTTAATCATATTGTTTAAATAATAGCAATTTTAATATGCAAAAAGGAGTAAAAAATGAAAGAATTTAATCCAAAAACAGCAAGTTTAAGCACAATTAAGCGTAAAATAGAAGAATTTTGAACCGATAAGAAACCCGATCAATTATATTCTGTTAATCATTTAACCAATAAACTCAATCTTTCTAAGCATTGAAGACAAGAAAATTACCGGAGCGAAAACATAATTCCATTAATTGAAAGAAATATTCAAAAAATAGAAATGGAAATAATAGAGTTTATGATGAAAACACCTGATGGTGCTAAAACATATTGACAACGAGCATTTAATTATAAATACTCACTACAAGAAAAACAATTAGAACAAGAATTAAACTTAAATAATCAACAACCAATCATTGTTAATTTACAAACTGATATTAGAGATATTAAAAAAGAAGAAAGTGATAATAATGCTTAATCATTTTACTTATTTGTTAGAAATTCCTTATTGGTTATTACAAAATAGTAGTATTGGTAATAAATATCCATTTGCTAAGAAATATGAGTTAGTTAATGAAATTAATCAAATTGGAACACGATATAGTGGTAAGACTATTTCAAATATTAAAATGTTTGGTGAATTATTAAAAATTAGTTTATTAATTAAAGAACCAATTTGTATAATTGCTAGTATGTATTGGAGTAAAGATTTAAAAGATAGTGTATTTCAAAATATATGAAATATGTTAGATGAAAATAATATTCCTTATACTATTAATTTATCAAATTTTACTTTTACTTTATCAAATGGTAGCAAAATATATTGTAAAGGTTTACATTCACCAAGTCGGAAAGAAAAATTGAAAGCCTTTTCTGACTTAAACAAATATAAATTAGTAATTGATTGACGAGAAGAATGTGATCAATTTCAACAAAAAGACTTAAGTGATTTAGAGTTTGCTATTCGTGGTTATCAAAATAAAATAACAATTAATACATGTAACCCTGAAAGTTTAAAAAGATATATTGTTGGTTATTGTAATCAATTATTACCTTTTAATGAAGAAATAATGCGTAGTAAATATGAACAAATTAAGTATATTGAAAAATGAAATATGAAAATTATTATTCATTATTCTAGTTGAAGATTAAATTATGAACTACCACAAGATAAAGTTAATGAACAATTAAGATTAGAACAATTAGATATTGAAAGAGCAAGAGTGTGGAGTTGAGGTTTACCAGGCAATACTAGTGGGTCAATCTTTGCAAGATATATTGATATTATGCAAGCAACAGATATTATACAACCAACTAAATTATTAGGTGGTGTTGACTTAGCAAACTCTACTAGTCCCAAAGGACATACAACAGCAGCTAGTTTTTGAATATATAATTCATTTGATAAAAAAGCATATAAAGTAGCAGAATATACTCATTCAAATGCTACACAACAATTTAAAGGACCATTAGAACAAGTAAAAGATATTTTAGAGTTTTACAACAATCAATTAAATCAATACTTTAATTTAATTCAGCAAGGTATATCAATTAATGTTGATGATAGTGCTTATTCAACATTAGAAAGTTTAAATAGAGAAAAATATAATTATACTTTTGGTCAATACATGCATTTTAAACCAGCACAAAAGCAAAAATTTAAAATAAAGCATCGTATTGAAGCATTTACAATGTTAATAAATACTAATCAATTAAAATGATTATGAGAAAAATGTCCTGTAAGTAAAACCCAATATGAATTAATTCAATGAGAAGATAAACCAGATGCCAGAGAAGAACGAATGTTAGACTTATATGATGATACATTTGATAGTGATTTCTATGCCTTACACTTTGAATTAATTCCAATGGTTAAACATAATAGTTCAGCAGATTATAAATTATGACAACAAAGGGAGTGAATAAATTAATGAAAAAAGATATATATGTAATACATGATGAGCGTGTAATAAATGCAAAAAGACCTTATATGTCTGTTTGTGGAAAAGTTAAAAAAAGACTTTGTCAAGAATTAAAAAAAGATAATATCGCAATATGTAAATTAAATTTATATAACGAGTATATTAAAAAATATCAAAAAGTTAAAGTATGTGTAAAAGTTTTATCAAATGAACCTAGTTTATTAACAGTAAATATAATTAATTATGCACTTATTTTAAAATTAAAGGAGCAAAATAACAATGAATAATAATACATATCCTACTTTACCAAACTTAAATGATATTAATAGTGTTTTAAAATATTATAATTATGATTGAACAATTAATTTAGCAAATATTATTGCTCGACATCAAATGCGATTAGTAAATGGTAAAGATATTTTATTTAAATCTCATCGTAAAGACATTTTAGAAAAATTAAATTGATGATATGAAACTTATAAAATTAAAGAAAAATTAGACAAAAATGAATTAACAGCAAGTTTAATGGGTAAAACTATCTTTGGTTTATTAGAAACATCAGATGGCAATATTGATTTATGAATTAATCCATTTAACTTTACTTCAAGAGTAAGTAAAATAAATGAAATTGAACAAGGTGCTGATATTTGATTAAATTATCATCAATCAGATAGTGGTTTTATTTTAAATTTAATTTGTACCAAAGATAAAATAGTTATTAAAGGTTGACCTAAAAATAATGAAATAGTTGTTGGACAAAGTAAAACACAAATTAAAGATGATGTTAAACCTATTTTAGTACAAGAATTTAAAAATAAATTAGGTGTTGTACCTTTTTGAGAAATGATAAATGAACCTAATCCATTATTTTTATCTACATCAACTACATTAAATCCATGACCTACAATGGCAAATTGTTATAAATTACAATTTGATTTAGAAGATAGTTTTAATATTAAATCAAAAGAACGATGAGCAAATCGTACACATTGATATGGTCAATTAGATGATGATTTAATGACTGCTTATAATACAGGCAATAAAAAAGTATTACAAGATATATTTGATGATATTTTTATTCAATCAGGTCAATCAGCCGTAGATGGACAATTATCACAATCTTTACAAGTAGTACAAGGGACACCAATTTTAGAAACATATACCGAAGACCAAAAATCAATTATTGAGCAAGTATATATAGCATGTAATTTTTCTAGTCCTTTTGGTGATGCCTCAGATAGTGAAGAAAATAAAACACAATCATTAATAAAAAAAACAAAAGATTTAGAAAAACAAGCATATTTACAAGCATATCGTAAGCAATATTATACTAAAATGTTTGATACTGTTTTAAAATATTATGGTTTATGAAATGGTGTTGGTGAACGACCTTATGGTTTTGATTTTGTTAGTGCTAGTTTAGTTGATCAAATGAGACAAAATGAATTAATTACTGCTAGATTAGAAAATAGAACAATGGAACCAATACGAGCAATTACTGAATATGATAATATTGATGAATTAGAAGCAACAAAATATTTTGAAAAAATTGAAAAATACTGAGATAAAATACAAACCAAAGAAATTGAACATAATAATAAATTAATAGAATATGATGAAACTGGTAATAATCAAAATGCTATCCAAGGTAGAACAGAAATAAAGGAGGATTAATAAATGAGTAGAATTAGCCCAGGTGCTATGAATGACTTAAGAGCACAAGCCCACGATACTTTAATGTATATAAGAGAAGACATCCGAAATAATCGACATTGAATGGTATTTCCTTTTAATGTTTATAGTTCATATATTCCTGATACTGAAACAGGTTGAAAACCTAATAATGCTAAACCTAGTGATTATGGTAGTTATACCCGCATATTTGATAATATGGAAAGTACTATTGCTCAATGACAAGGCAGTTTAAAAATAGTTCAAAAATATAAAGGTGAAGAAATTAATATCTTAACGATAGATGATTTTAAAAATCAACCTATTAATTCAACGATATGAGCAAATAATGAAAAACCTTTTGCAATAAAATTAAAAGATGAAAATGAAAATAATTATTGAAAATTAATTGATGGTGAAAATATTTATGATATTAATAAAATGTTAGAATACTTAAAACAATATAAATTAAGTTATTTTATGAATAATGATAATAAAGCAGATAATTTTTATACAAAAGAAGTTAAAGTTGGTAAATATTGAGATGCTTATATGATTGATGATAGAAGTTCTATTCAATTTGGTGAAGCAAAATTTGAACAAGTATTTACTCAACAATCAACAGAACGACAATATACTTTATTAATTTTAGATGAAGATGCTGAGAAATTAAATATTAATGATTATTATAATTTTTATACTGTATTTAGTGATCGTGGTTTAAATATTGGTGGTGGTGATATTAATTCTGCACCCCAAGATAGACAATGATTATATCCCTCAAATGTTATTAATTATTATTCACCTTATGATGGTAGTTTTTTATGACAAGAAATTACTTTTTCAAGTATTAATGACAAAATTAGTCATAGTGGTTTATCAGTACGACAATTTATACAAACAAGTGCCCCAGGTGAGGGTTATTGTTTTCCTAAAATAACTTATGATGAAAAATTAAATAAAGGAATTGTTGAATTAGATGAGATTTTATTAAAAGACCCAGGCGTTAGAGCAATGGCAGTTAAATTTTATGGTAATCCTATTTTATTTGATATGCCAGTAATTGGGCGACCAATTATTAAGGGTGAATTTAATAAAAAAGTAATGAATTCAAGAGATTTATTAATGTATAACATGTATCCTGCTCCACCTGATAAAATAAATACTTATGCATCACCCGAAGTAAGTTGATATAACATTCAAGGGATACAACCAACAATGATAACAGGATTTAAAGATTGAAAACAAGATATGGAAAGTAGATATGACTTTTGAAGTTCAAAAAATAGTGAAGGTATTGTAATAACAGATAAAGCAACAACAACAGCAACTAATCCAACTGTTGGAACAACTATTAAGGAAGAAGATAATAATTCTGAATTTTATTGGTCTAAAAGTTGAAAAATAACACCACCAAATAAAGTAAAAGTAAATGAAAGTAATAAGGATAATATTATTAGTACCCAAGCATCATCTTATTTTAGGAGAAAAGATGAATTTGGTAATACTGTTGGACAAGTTCAAATTGAATATAATAAAATGGGTTCATGTAATGTTTGAGATATTTTAAATATGAATAATTTTATTAATTGGCAAATTACCGTATTACCTTTAAACTATACACAAAAATTAGTATTTAATCCTTTTACAATACCAGGTGGAGTTGGTAAATTCTTAAACTTTATTTCATTTGGTATTCCATGAGGATGAGTAATTAATCAAGATAAAAAAACTTGACCTAATTTTCAATGACTTAATGGTTTTATGAGTGCTAATGTTTATAGTTTTTATAATGATGCATTTTGAGGTGATAATGCCAAAGGTAAGGGTTATTTACCTTTTGAAATATTTAGAGAACAAGGTAATGATAAAGTTGGTGCTATTTTTGGAGCAAATGCTACTAGTTTAGGTTTTACAACTTTATTAACCGATAAATGTAAAGGTACTGTTTTAACTAACGATGGTAAACCAACAAGTGAGTTAGTTTATTCAACTTATAATTTAAAACAATTAAACCCTAAAACTAACCGAGTTTATCTAATTAATGAAAAAACAAAAGCAGTTGATGCTCAAACACCAGTTAGTGATAGTGAAAAAGATAATGATTGTGAATTCTTACAAACACCAGATGGTACTGATTGTAGTTATATAATTGATATGTTTTCAATTCAAGCATTATATAAAGGTAATTTTGAAATTATCTTTTATGCTGATAATCCATATACAAATAATGAAGAAGATTATTTACGCTTATCAGTGTGGAGTTTTCGTGGTAAAACAAAAAGTGTATTAAATAATTATTTACGTGATATGACAACTAATTATAAAACTAGTTTCTTATTACCACACGACTATGAAATACCAACCTTTAATTATCCTCAATATGTTCTTCCACCAATACCATATAACTATCAACCTTATACAAAAGATATTATGCCTTCTGATGTAGTATTACCATTAAAAACTAAAATTACAGCATCAGCACAATGTAAAAATATAATTGAATATCCAGCAACTTTATTTTCTGATGAATTTAAGGATGCTTATTATGAGGTTGAAATTGATTTAAAACAAATTGACCCAACAATTCAAAGTATTGAAAAATTTAAAAGTGCTTATAAAACTATTGAAATAAGTAATCTTAATAATTTACAAGTTGAATGTGGACCACCAAATATAGAAAATTTTATTCCTAATAGAAATGTTAATTTATTAGAGGGTCAAAAATGTGATCATAATATTGGTTCATTAAGCAATATTACTTTACAAGAAAGTGGTCGTTCACAAAATGATAAAGTTAATTTTGATAATACAATAACTTTATATACCGATAATATAAAAGTAAATGATATTAAAACATTTGCCACTGCTAAAACTAATGGATTACCAAGTTACGATGATTATGAAAATATTTATAAAATTAATAATAAACAAGCATATATTATATTTTTATTACAAATAACATCTCTGTCAAATAAAGTTGATAATAAAATTAAAGAAACATATTTACAATCATATTATACTAATGATGTAAAATTAAAAATTAGATTTTCAAAAAAAATTCTTGCAATATTATCGGGTAAAGATTTAAAACCTTCAAAATGAACATATCTTGGTAATGATAAAGATATAACCATAGATGTTTCTAATCCAAATGTATTAGGAATTAGAAATAAAAGCAATAATCCTGTTAAAATTACAATTAAACCAAATTAAAAAAACAAAAAGAGATTTAATATCTCTTTTTTATTATCCATTAACTTTTACATTACCATTATCATCAATAATTAAATCGGGTTCTTGTGTATCTAAATTTCAACGATAAACTGATTTAATATAGTCTTCATAATGTTTTCCTTTACCCCATATATATTCTGTTGAATTATCTAATAAATTGCCAGTTGCTAATAAAATGTCATTATTTATAGTAAAAATAAATCCAACGGGTCTTTCACCTCAATCTGTTTTTAAACCGCTACCTTTTTCACCATCATTTTTTAATTTAAATACTTTTCACGCATTATTTAAACTATTTCTGGCAACAACATAAAAATACTTATTGTTTATTTCTTTAAATGGTTTTTCTTGGGGTGCTATTCATTCTAAGTTGTCTTTAATTTCTTGCTTATCTGTATTTATTTGGTTTTCTGCTTTTAATTGTGCTAATTCTTCGGATGTATATTCTTGTGGTGCATTACAAGCAACTACATTTGTTGTGCTTGTTCCTAGTAATGTAATTGCACCTATTATACTTAATAATCTTTTCATTGTATTCTCCTTCTTTATTTATTAGTTAAATTATATAATAAAAAATAAAAAAAGAGATATTAAATCTCTTTTTTATATTTACTTTTTATTAAATGGCGGAACAGGAGAGATTTGAACTCTCACATCGGTTACCCGACCTAACATCTTAGCAGGATGTCCTCTTGTCCAATTTGAGTACTGTTCCATATGGAAATACTAAAAATGTCGTATTTTACATCATTTCAATTTTATTATAACACTTTTATGTTATTTGTTTAGTATTTATATATAAAAAGTATTGTATTGGTAAAATAATAGTGTAAAATAAAGTTAATGGTTTAATCTTTTGTTAAAAAAGCGTATTTCCGGTTTAAGCTTTCCGCCTTAAAAAGAGTTTATGCTGACTTGTTAATCGGACAAGAATAAAAAAAGAGAGGTTTATAAAAATGGCAATTACAAAAGAACAATTAATAGAACAAGGTTTAAGTGCTGAAATAGCAGATAATATATTAAATGAATTTAATAATGAAGCAAAACAAATTAGAGAAAGTTTGCAAAAAAGAACTGATACTATTTCAAAAGAAGAGTATTTAAAAGTTGCTAATGAATTAGATGAATTAAAAGCTTTTAAAGATGTTCCATCTACTAAAATTGAAGATATTAAAACTAATTTAGATAAAGTTAGTGGTAATTCTTTAAGTGAAAGAATGCAAACTTTAAAAGAATTAAAACCTGATTTGTTTGTTGAAGAACAACAATCAGTTTCACCAACTAATTTTATTAAAGATATGATTGAAAAATCTACTGAAAATAAAAATGATGAAATTGAAACTATTAAAGAAAAAGGTGCATATACACCTGATGAAGTTAAAAAATTAACTGATTTCACACTTAAAAACCTTAGATAATAAGGAGTGAAAATTATGGCAACAATTAATGTGCCATAAGTACCTTTTACATTACAAGGTAATACAACAGATCAAAAAGCATATGTTGATATGGTAAATGCTTTATTGCGTGGACCTTTATATAATGAATATGCAAGTATTATGCAATATGCAACAGCAACTGCTGAACAAGTTGCTTATTTACCTAATGCTGGACAAGCATTATATAATTTAACTCATCGTGTGGTATGACAAAATGATTATTCATTACCAAATGGTGGGACAACTCAAACTATGGGATTAACAAGAATTCCAGTTCCTATTGATAAAAGATTTAATTTAAAATTAATGAATGAAGCTTTTGATTTAGCATTATTAGAACAAAATATTAAAAATGGTGTTATTGCTGATGCTATTTCTAGTGTTGTTCAAAATAAATTTGTTAATTTAGAATGTGAATTAATTCAGGATATTTATGATTATTGTTTAGCAGATGGACAATATGAAGTAATTCCGTTTCGTACTTATACAGCAGATAATGCTGATGATGCTAATCGTGCGTTTTTTACATTAAATGAAACTTTAATTGAATTAACTAATCAAATTAGTAATTTATATTTTGGTTTACCAACAGATAAAATGTTTATGGTTTTAGGGCGAAGAGCTTATTTAGGATTAACACCTGCTTATTTAAAAGTAATTGGTTCACAAGCACAATTAAAAGCAATGGTTAATGGTGAATTATATGAAAATACAGCAATGGGTATTCCAGTATCTAAAAGTTTTCATTTAGAAAAAATATATACAAAAGGACAAGTTAATCGTGATAAAGGTTATGATTTTACTAATGTAAATGGTTTAATTATTAATAAACAAGTTTGAGCATATCCAATTAATATGGATACTATTCAACAAGTTTTAGATAATGATACTGCTAACCCTAAATGAATTGGTAAAGTTCAATATGCAACACCAACAATTTTATATCCAAAAACATGTAAAATTATTTTAGAAAGACAACCAACACAAACAGAAATTACACAAGCAATTAATAATTTAAATATAACTTACCGAGTTCCGATTGACTATACTATTGGTAAACCTGCTTTATCAACAGTTATTACAACACCTAATTTAGGTCAAATTACAATGGTTGGTGATACACCAACAACAGCAGAATTAGAAACTGCTATTAAGACAAAAAATACTAATTATCAAACTGGAGATGCAACATTCTCTGATATTACATCTACTGGCGCATTAGCAACTGGAAATCCAAATAAATATAGTGGAACAGTTTCTTTAATTTATTCAAAGTAAGTAGCGCCATAGATATTCACGATAAAATTAAAAATGTTGATAGTTTAACAAATGATGAAATAATTAAAGGAATTATTGTACCTCAAAAAGTATCAAGTGAAGATTTAAGGCCGCTTTTAAATGATAAAGTTTTAAAAGCAGTTAAAGCGGTTGATGCAAGTTTAACAACAGATGATTATGATTGATGACCGTTATATTATCAAGGTTCACCATCAAGTTATGATATTACTACAACAGATATTTATGTTGATATTTATATTGCTGGTAAAAATAAAGCAACTGGTGTTTCACAAGTTCAGTATTATAAAGTACAAAAAGTAAATCAAATAAGTATTAAACAATTTAATAAAGATAATATTGGAACTTTAAAAACACCTTGATATAGTGATGTTCCTGATTTAACTAAAAAAGCAGATGTAATTACTGAAATGAATACTGGTCTTATTAAAGCAATTCAAAAACTTAATGCTGGTTTAACAACTTCAGATTATATTGTTAATATTTTAGATTATGATCATTCAATATTTAATGATAGAGATGAGGGTAATTTTAGCAATAATGTTTCGGTACCATATAGTTTAATTGGTACAAATTGATTAACTGGTGAAACAACAGGAATGGAAATTACAGTTCCTGCTGCTACTAAAAAAACTTAATTATGAATTTATTAATTTTAAGAATATTAACCTTATTAGTTTCTAATTTAGAAAATAAAACATTAATAAATAAATTTGTTAATTTAATTAATAAAGTTAATCAAATTAAACAAACAGTATTAAAACCAATTAATTATACTACTGGTAAATATAAAAAAATTACTAATAAAGTTGAAGATATTTATCAGTGGTTAGACCCATTTACTTACTTAAATTTAATTAAAAAAGGTTATAAAAAAGAAATTCAACAAATATTAAATCAATTAGAAAAAGAAAATAATATTAAAAATAGAGAACAATTTAAAAATGAAAATTATCTAAATACTAATTGACAACCTTTAAATAGTAGTTGACTTGATAGTGGTATGTTTAATATTACAAATAAATTAACTTTAACGGGTAATTTAACTATTTTAATATATACAAAAACAGCAAAAAACCCTAAGTTTTATGGTCCATATGTTTATCCTAGTGTTCCAGTGGAAATTTGAAAATTATTAAGTAATGCTGTATCTAATGCAGGGACTTTATTTTGGCGTTATTGATTAAGAAAATGATTACCTAGTCATTTAAGAAATTATATTAAAAAACGATTACCACAAGCATTAAAAGAAAAATATCCAAAAGGAAATATTAAATTAACATTACCAACAGTTCAAAAATTACAGCAAATTAAAAAGTTTATTAATAATTTAAAGATTGGGCATTTTAATTTTAATTTTGCTGGCGAAATTAATAATAAAAAATGATATCGTGAACGCCGAAATGATATTAAAAATATTAAGAATTTATATAAAGCACCAGTTAATAGTAAATTTTATCAGGTTAATAAATCTATTAAAACAATTAATAAAAATAAAAGAAAAGTTAATAGTTATAAACCATCTAATTTAAAAAATAAATATCGTAATCAATTAAGGGGTGTTTTATATGGAAAATAATTTAAATAATTTGTTATTTATAACAGTTGAAGATGTTAAAGAAAGTAAACTTTGACAACCAATTAATGATAGAAAACAATCTGCTTATAATGATAATTTAATTTATAATGCTATTTTAAAAACTAGTTTATGAATGGATAGATTATCAGGTGGAACAATTTCCGATAAGATTAATAAAAAAGATTTATTTCCATGAGTAAAAAAAGATAATACAGGTGTAATTGAATATGATAAATGATTAAGTTATATTCAATCTGGTTGTTTATTAGCAGTTATAAATTGATATTTACCAAAAGGAGTAAATGATTTAACTGGTAGTGCATCATTTTCACAAGGTGGTGTTGCTTATTCACAAACTAATGACCCTGAAGCAAATGAAAATATTACTCGTGATGTTAAAAATGCTTTAAAATTAGCAGGTGAAATAATTGATATTATATCTAGTAAAACAAATATAAGACCATATAATTATAATTTAGGAAATTATGCTCATCCATGAGAAGAAGAATATAAATATATTACTAAAAAAACATTTTATGAAACATTATTATTTTGATTAAAAGAACGATTTCAAACAGATAATTCAATTAATATAACTTATCCTACTATTAATGATTTTAGTAAGATTGATTATAATGAGTATATTAAATTAATAGTGCCTTTTGATAAAGATACGATTTATTATGAAAATAATGTATGAAAAGCAAAACAAGGCGGTGATATACCATCTGATGTTATTAAAGATAGTGATTTAAATAAAGATTATATTGATAAAGAAGATGGAAAATATATTGTTAAAAAAGCACAAAGTGGTAGTTCAATAACAGTTAATGCCCCATTACATCAAAAAGATAATGGTAGTTTAGAGTTATTATTATCAGATGAATTTGGTATTGAAAATAATAAATTATCGTTTAATAAAAGTTTTAAAGATACTTTTGAACAAGTAATAAAATGAATATTTGATATAGGTAAAAAAATAAAATGAGAAAAAGTAAGTATATCTTATACACCTGATAGTGCTAAGTATATTGATATTCCTGAATTTTCAGAAGAATATCGTTATCAAGTTTGATTATCACCAACTAATCGTAAAGGTGCTGAAGGTATGTTATGACTTGAACCACCTTATTTTACAGAAACAAAAGAAAATAAAACTTTATCTAAACATCAAGCAACTTGTTTTATTGATGATTTCGATAAAACCCCTTATAGTATTGCTTTATATAGTGCTAGTGGTCGGATTTATTTAACTAATGGTTCAGAGGGTTCTAATATACCAATTAATAGTGTTCGTATTTTTCGACAAGAGGTGTAAGTATGATAGATAAAGAAAATATTATTATTAAAAATGAAAATGGTACTTATTGACAAAGATTAGGTTTTGAACAAAGAAATCCAAGTCAAAGTTTTAAAGCATGAAAAAATCGTAAGTTTTTAAAATATGATAAATATCCATTTCATATTAAAAAAGCATATATTATGCGATATAATGCACTGTCAATTTTATATCATACTCCATTTTTAAGTTTATATGGATTATTTTTTACTAGTTTACATTTTAATTGAATACCAACATTAGAACCAATTAAAGAGTTTATGTTTGGTCAACACGATATAACTGATGGTGGTTTTTTTGGATATACTGGGATTATTATATCTTATCCAATATTACATGGTACTGCTTGATTAACAACAAAAATACCTAAAATACCAGCAATTAAATTACCGATTGGTAAATGTTTAGAGCAAGTTTATAAAATACCAAGTTATATCTTATATTTAATATTATTTGGTTGATTAATATTTCGTAAATATCTTAAAAAACATAATGTTAATATTTGTCATAATTGTAAAAAAACAATAGAACAAGTTAAAAGTTGAAATGAATATTGTCTTAAAAAAAGATGAAATAAATAGACTATATAGGGGTGGTAGATATTTTTGGGTGGTTATATAGTCTATTTTATAAATTATTTTGTTCTGAAAGAATAGATGGCCACTGTTTTAGTAAGGATAGAAAGGAAATAAAAAAATGAATATTTCAACAGATACATTAATGATTGTTTTGCTTGTATTAGCGGGTTCAGTTGGAACTGGTAGTCTTGGCGTTCTTGGTTTATCTGCTAAAAAAATTAAAAAATATAAAGCAGAAATTAGAGAATTACGAACTGCTGTAATTGCTCATGAAAAGCATTTACGCGGTGCTGAAAGTGCAACAGAATTAGCAATTAAAACTGGACAAATTAAAAATGTCAAAAAACAAGTTAAAATTAATGATAAAGAATATGCTAAAAAAGAAGCGATTGAAAAACTTACAAATAGCATTTAAAAAAATAACCTTAATTGGTTATTTTTTATTTGTTATTATCACCATTTTCATTTTTCTCTTGTAAAATAAAATATATTTATTACAATAATAATTAAAATTGTTATTATTAACGCTATTAAAATGTTTTCATATTTTAAACATTCATCTATTCAACCAATTTCTATTATATAAGTATCAATTCTCTTTGTTTTTAATCCAAATTTAAACGTAGCAATAAAAATTAAAATTGGCATAAATATTAATCATAATAATAAAAAATCAATTAATATATATAATAAAATTAACCGAGTTAACTTTTTATTTTTTTTACTCATTTTTATTATCTCCTTTATTATTTACAATATAGTAATTAATAAAGTGCTGTACTCTTTGGTTGTGTGTATATAATTCAGGTAATTCATTTCATATTTTTTCTTGTTCTTTATTTAAGTAAACATTAATATTTCTAATTACAACTTGATGATTTTTTGTTTTCATAATATTACCTCTCATAATTAGCAATAATAATTGCATCGCGGAGATGATTACTTATTTTTTCATTATTATAAAATCAACCTTTACCATATTGATAAGTTAAATTAGGATCTTTATCATATTTTCATAAACAACTATTATTATATTTACTTAAATTTTCCATATTTTTAACAACTGATTTAGTATATTTTGGTGATACTCAATTAATGTCACCTCAAAACTGTTTTTGTAAAACACCTAATAATCTCAATAAATCATCGCGGTCTTTTGAACCATTAGCACTTGTTGGTAAACAATCTTCAACATTAATAATCTCGCCTGATCGCTGATATTCTCAAATAATCTCAATAATATAATTATCATGATATTTTCAATCTTTATTTGTAAAATCTAGTTTTTTAATTAATTTATTATCTTCATAAATAACAATACCAGTAGTACCAGTACCTGATGGGTCAATACCTATTTTTATCAAGTTGTTCACTCCTCATCATTATTAACTGCTGGTACTACATTTGAGATATCTTCTTCTTTAACGACATTATCGTTAGTGTCTGCTATTTCTGGATAAGATGGGGTATTTATATTATTTAATAAGGGTTCATCGCTAATTTGCCCTTTATTTTTGGCGACATCAATATCTTTAAATGAAATATATTCAAAATTACCATCTTCTTTAATTTCTTTTTCATCTAAATCAATATCAGATATATCAATATCTGCTTTTCTTAATAAAATACCTTGATAATTTCCATTTTTATCTTTTGCAAAAGCATAAGCACCAATAATTTCATTATAATCACTAGTATTTGCATTAAAATTAATTTCATGTATTTTAGGACATGAATTTAAACTATCTCATTCAAATTTTTCACCTTTAAATATAATTGCTTTTCTTGGACTATACCCTGCTTCTTCAATTTTTTTACAATAAACTTTACTATCAATAACAGTAGTTAAACTATAAATATTCATTTTTTTATCTTTATCTCATTTTTTAAATGGAATAATATTAAAATCTTTACCAAAAATTAACCCTTTATTACTTAATTTAATAATTCCTAATGCTGTTATTTTTGCATTATCAGCATTATTAACTAATTGCATATAACTTTGTCCATTTTTCATTTTTAATTCTTCAAGTGCTAATATATTTTCTTTTACATATTTATCATTAACTTTTAATTCATATTTAATAATTGCACCTTTAATATATTGTTGTAATTCATTTGTCATTTTATTTCACTCCTTTAATTTGAATATTTATTCCTTTAATACCAACTACTTTATTATCAGTATTTGTATCTCATTGTGCTTTAATTGTATTTTTAACTAACTTTTCATCAAAAATTAAATATTTAATTAATTGTTTTAATTCATATTGATTAGCATTTTCTAAAAAATCATCATCAATTCCAATTACTTCAATATCTTTTATTAATAATTTTTCTTTAATTAAATTAATACCAACTTTTTTTAATTCTTTTGGTTCTAATGATTTATCAATTTGCTCAATTTGTTCCATTACACGAACTTGTTCATCTTGAATTTGGTCTATATCAAGACCCATATCTGGTGTTAAACTATTTACTTTTTCAATTAATTCTTGTTTTTTTAATTCTTGTTCTTTTAAAAACTCATTTTGCTTTTGAATTCGCACTTGATTAATATTATTTTTAATTTCAATTTTATGATTTTCAATATATTTTTCAAAATGAATAATATTAGTATGAATACGATTTAAAGCATCTTTAAATTCTTTAACTGGATCTAATGGTTCTTTAAAAACAATATCAATTTTAGTTAATGTTGATGGAATATCTTTTAAATGCACATCTTTATAACCAGTCGTATTATATTGATTACGATGTCTGTATATAAATTCTGCTAATTCTTGTCCATTTTCATCAATTCATTTTTTAATATTTAATGCTTTTAAACTTAATTCTTTAAAATCATTACCTTTAATTGCAAAAGGAAAAGAAACATTTTGAACTATATTTTTCATTATTTTTCCTCCTTACTAGGTAATTTGTCATATTTAGGATTATCTTTTAAAATTAGAATATACTTTGATAATTGTTCTTCTGTTGGTTCTTCTTCATCTTCAACTATACATTGGTCTCAATGTCCGTGATAACTACAATAATATTGAGCATCAAAATCTTCTTTATATAATATTTGTTGTTTTAATTCTGTAAGTTCTTCTTTAAGTTTTTCATTTTCTTCGATTTTGTCTTCAAACATTTTATTAAGTACTTCTTCAGTTTTTAAACTTCAATTTAAATCTTTATTTAATTCTGTAAGTTCTTCTTTAAGTACATCATTATCACAAAATAAACAATAATCAGAGTTAATTTGATTAACAGGGCATTGACATTTTTTACAATATTTTGCCATTATTCATCCTCCTTAATAACAGTTAATTGGTCTAATTGTTCTTTAAGTGCTTCATTTTCTGCTTTAAGTGCTTCATTTTCTGCTTTAAGTGTTCGTATTTTGCTATTAAGTGCATCAATTTCTCATTTAATTGAATGAATGCGGCTATTAAGTACATCAATTAATTCTGTTATATCCATTATTCATCCTCCTTAATAACAGTTAATTGGTCTAATTGTTTTTTTGTAATTCTAGCACCTAATAAACAAGCATTTTCTAAATTAGCACCTACTAAACAAGCATTTTCTAAATTAGCACTTCGTAAATTAGCATATTCTAAATTAGCACATCATAAATCAGCACATCATAAATCAGTACCTTGTAAATTAGCACTTCGTAAATAAGCACCTTGTAAATCTAATGCTTCATATTCTAAATATTCATTTATTTTTTGTTCTTCAACAGTTATTCCTGTTAAATCTTTAATTAAAGTTTGTATTGTTTTCATTTTATAATTCCTCCTTATTTTTAATATTTTTAATTCCTTGATAACTATTAAAGTAATATTTATGATTTCTAATTTTAAATTTATTAATTGTTTCTAATGGTTTATTTTTGATATCATAATCTGAGAAATCAAAATAACCAGCACAATAATTACAATGTGAAATAAACTTACTCATTATTAAATTTCCTCCAAATTTTTTTCTGCAATTAAAGTATCAATATAGTCATAAGCACTTTCTTCTGAATGACATTCTTCTAATGCTTCATTAAATAAATCTTCTTTTGTGTAAACTTTGCCATCTTCATCTTTTCACATATTATTTATCTCCTTGTCATTTAATATTTTTATCTTCTAAATCAATAATGGTTGTTTGAGAACAACTTTTATTTTTAGCAGTATATTGTGCTTCTTCTAATGTATAAAATAATTCAGTATCTATTCCAGTAAATGAACTATTTGTTATTAATAAATATCTTTTTTCCATAATTTAATTCCCCCTAATTTTGTTTTCCTAATGCTCAATGTTCATCAGTAATTTCATTGTGTGTAGGGATATATTTATTTTGTTTATCACATTTAAAGCAATAACCTCAATATCTTTTTTTAAGACAATATTTCTTTTTCATATTTACCTCCTGATTATTAATTTTGGTAATTGTTGGTATATTAACTACAATGTTCTACAATTTGTAGTTGTTTATATAGTTAAGACGCCAGACATATATGTCTTCCTTCTTCCGTGCCCATTTGTGCTTTCGCTCTGGGATTTAACGCTCAGTTTTTGAAATTAAATTTACTTGCATCCATATGAAGGACCGAATGCTAATCGCAAATTTAATTGTTTGTGTCGCCATCTCTATTTTTATTGTGGTTTGATGTTAGCCTTGGACACATCACCACTATCGCAAGTTATTAAAAATAATAACCAACGCCGATTTGCCTCTTTCCTCATACACTATTTCAGTACTTGCCTCGGATGGCTGTGGGAATGAGTTAATACTCATGTTCTTATGGAAGCACTTAGTTATTTAAAATAACCGTCCCACTCTGCATTAAGTTGTTTTATAAAATCAAATTTTTAATGAACCAGTTTCATAATCAAAGATAATTTTTGAATTTTCTAGTTTTTGATAAAATTGCTTTTGTGTTTTATCTTTTACTTTATTCAATAAATTTCTATGTTTTTCACAAGTTCATAAAACTTTATTTGATACAAATTCTTCGGTGATGAATGATGATAATTTATAACAATCATTAACATCACATATTTTTTGTTGTTTAATTATCATTACCTCCTTTTAGGAGTTGTTTTATTTCAAATAAAAAAACAACTCTAACAAGAGTTGCTTTTTTGCCGCTTCATCGTACACGATGCCATTTTAAATTATTAAGTTTTTGTTTTTAAACTAAATAAGTTTATTATATTTTAATTAATTAATAATATGTAAATTAACTCATAAAATATGTTATTAAAATAATAAAATATGTATTTATTAATTAAAATTTAATAAATTATTTTTTAGTGTGTTTAATTTTATATTTTTTATTTATTTATTTTATGATATTTTTTTATTATAAATAAATATTTTTATTATTTTTGTTATTTTCTTGTAATCTTTAAAATGTGTGTGGTATACTACAAATTTTATGAAAATTAGACTTAATAAATATTGTGATTCTCCGAGAGAATTTATTTATCGTTATTTTTTAAAATTTGGTGTTAAATTTCCTGTTTGTGTTAAAACATTGTATAAATGAATTCGTTTGGGTTTTTATGGTTTTTTAAAACAGAATTTGCTACATCGTGGTAAAAAATATAAAACAAAAGGAAAATCTGATAATCGTGGTAAATTAACTGATTTTAAGTCAGTTTGAGATATTGAAAATAAAAAATAAATAAAAAATCTGATATTGGATGATTTGAAATGGATACTGTTGTTGGAAAAAACCATCAATCTAGTTGTTTAGTTTTAGTAGAACAATCAAGTAAAAAATATTTTGCAATAAAATTAGAAAATCATACTGCTAATGAAGTTTTTGAAAATTTTAAAGAAATTGTTATAAATAATAATTTAATTGGAAAAATAAAAGGAATAATAACAGATAGAGGGAAAGAATTTAGCAAATGACGAGAAATGGAAATATTTGCTGAAACACAAGTGTATTTTTGTGATCCTGGTTCACCACAACAAAAACCTTTAATTGAATATATTAATAGTGAATTAAGATATTGATTTCCTAATGGAACTGATTTTAATAATGTTAGTCAGAAAAGAATAGATTGAGTAGTTAATGTTATAAATGATAAACTCCGGCCGTGTTTAAATTGAATAAGTGCTAAAGAAATGTTTTTGCAGAATATATAAACAATAAATATTTAAAAATGTATATTAAATTATAAAATATGTATTTATTAATTAAAATTAATAAATTATTTTTCAGTGTGCTTAAATATGGATAAAATAAAAGAAAAATTAAAATATTTTTAATTTTTTTAAATTTATGGTTGATTTTTGTAATTTTTATTATATTATCATAATTTTACAAATAAAAAAACTCTGAAAGTGCTAATTTGTTTTTTAATTATGGTCCGGGTGAAGGGACTTGAACCCCCACGAGTTACCCCGCCAGATCCTAAGTCTGGTGCGTCTGCCAATTCCGCCACACCCGGTTAATCTGTTTTAAAAATGGTCTCCTGTAAAGGACTTGAACCTTTGACCCACTGGTTAAAAGCCAGTTGCTCTACCGACTGAGCTAACAGGAGACAGGCAATGGTGCTGGCTAGAAGAATTGAACTCCCAACCTACTGATTACAAGTCAGTTGCTCTACCTATTGAGCTAAGCCAGCTTATTAATAAAAATGGTCGGGTGTAACGGACTTGAACCGCTGACCACCTGCTTGTAAGGCAGGCGCTCTCCCAACTGAGCTAACACCCGAAAATGGTGACCTGTACGGGGTTTGAACCCGTGAATGCATGCGTGAAAGGCATGTGTGTTAACCGCTTCACCAACAGGCCGGTAAATATCAATAAAAATTTTCAAAAAAAATAATGGCGCCTAGTGCAGGACTCGAACCTGCGACCGATCGGTTAACAGCCGATCGCTCTACCAACTGAGCTAACTAGGCATGGCATATCCTTTTAACCTTACTAATTATATACTAAAAATGAAAAAACAAGCAACTATTTTTAGGATTTTTTTATTTTTTATGAATTATATCTTCAAAAAGATATCATTTAAAAGAATAAAACATATTATTTTTTGTTAAGATATAGTTATAGACTTGATAAATAATTAAAGGAAGATAACAATGAAAATTACTACTGAACAGCAAAAATGATTTATTATTACAAAACCAATTAACTTTTTAGGAATCAAAACAATTGGTAAAGATATTAAAGAGTTACCAAAAACTTTTAAAATTCTTTTAATTTGCATTGGGATTATTGTTACTTTTTTATCTTTTTTTGATTTTAATCATTTTATTGATGCTAACCATAATCCTTCTTTTTTTAGTATTGTTAATATCTTAAATACTCCCAAACCTTATTTAGGAAATATTCCTAAATGAATTGACGCTACACTTTATTCATTAAGTGGTTTAGTCAGTTTTACAAGTATTTTAAATGTTGTTTTAATTAGTTTTGGTAAAATGAGCAATTATTTTTGAGGATTAATTAGTGTGACTACATTTGGTCTTTTTTCATTTGGTTTTGGTTATACTGGTTATGCTCAATTAAATTTATTTTTTTATTTACCATTTCAATTTATTGGTTGATATACATGACAAAAAACTTTTATTTTTGAACAAGATTCCTCATTAAACATTCGAAATTCAAAATGATTAATAATTTTACCAATTTCTTTAGGTATTTGTGCTATTCTTGCGATTGCTTGATATTATGAAATTCCAGCTTTTCATTATGCATTAGTAAAAACAGATTATGCTTATTTAAACCAACCTATTGCTCATATTTTTGACAGTACAATCAATAGCATCGCAATTATTGCTTCAATTTTAATGTTTTTACGACTAAAAGAACAATGAATTTTATGATTAATTTCAAATATTTTACAATTTGCAATGTTTGTAGGAGTTAATAGTATTGGTGCTAATTATCCAATAACAATTAATATTAATATGTTAATTCAAACAAGTTTTTTTATTGCAAATAGCATCATTGGCTTTTTAGTTTGAGGTGGTTATTTAAATAAAATAAAATCAGGATAATGCTCCTGATTTATTAATATTTTCTTGCTTTATTAGCCATAATAAAATTATAAAACATTGTTATTTATAGAAAATTAATTAGAATAATCTTTATATATTAAATCATTATTTATCTTATTTTGTTTTTAACCAGTTTGGACAAAAGCAAAAGCAATAAAATAAACAATAAAACAAAGATCTAAAATGTAAATTGGAATGGCAACTGTTTTAGCTTTTTTAGTAATTAAACAAATAAAGGCATAAGCAATAAATCCAAGTGCCAACCAATTTGTAATTGAAAATGTAACTATCATAATGATAATAGTAAAGAAGGCTGAAATTCCAAATTCTGGTTTAACTCACTCAATATCTTTAATTTGACTAACCATTAATGTACCAACAAAAATCACGGCAGCTCCAGCAATTGCCGGAGTAATTAATTTAAAAATTGGAAAAAGTGGAATTGCTTCTAAAAACATTAACCCTGTAATAATAGCAGAAAAACCACTTCGAGCCCTTTGGGAAACTCCCGTTGTTGATTCAACAAAACTAGTAACCGGAGAACAGCCTAAAAGACTTCTAGTTAAAGTTTCTACTGAATCTGCCATTAAAGCACGTGATTTTAATTCATATTTTTCACCAGTTGTTAATGAAATTTGATTTGAAACAGAGTATAACGTTCCTGTTGTATCAAAAAACAACAAATAGGAAAACAAAAATTGAAATATACATCGTTGGTGATGTTCAAATTTTTGGATTAGCAAATGCTGCAAATGTTGATTTTAAAGTGGTATTAAAACCATTAAAATCACTATAACTTCTTTCCTTTCAATGTTCAAAATTATGGCGAATGAAATCATTATCAACAACATTTCCGACAATCAAAGAAACTCCTAATCGCCCCAAAATTGCAATGGCAATGGCTCCCGGAATTTTTTTAAAATGTAAAACTAAAATTAACATTAAAACACCAAATCTCATTAAAATTATTGGTCAGTTAGTTTTTAAATTTCCTAATGTTGCAACCGGAATTCCGCCATTAACAACAACCCCACCTGGAGCAACGGCATTATAGCCAACAAATCCAATATTGTGTAAACCAATATAAGCAATAAAAAAACCAATTCCAGCACCAATTGCTAATTTTAATAAATCTGGTAGTAAGAAAAAAGTTGATTTTTTATAAAAAATATAAATAAATTAATTAAATACAAATTAAAGTAATGGCTTATCCTTTCTCTTTTTTAGGTTTTAAATTCTTTTTCAAAATATCAATATCAAATAACTCCAATCGTTCTTTAACACTTAATTTTGTGATTTCCGACCAATAATATTCTTTTTTATTAACAATTTCATCATTTTTTAAATCACGCACAAATTTTAATCATTGACTATCATATTTATTCGCAAATTCAAGGGGAATAATTATTTTAAAAAACCGAATTCCTAACCCAACATCCGACTTATGTTTTACTCTTTTACCTTCTGCTGTTCGTTCTACTGATTTTGTTTTTCAAATTTCATAATCCGTTATATCTTGGAAAATCCCAATTCGCATAATAAAGAAACGATTAAAAAAATTAAATCCTTTTTTAGCAACGGGTTTTTTCAATGAAATTGGAATAATAATCCCACTTGCTAACTGGCGAATATTATTTCAAATCATACCCTCACGCTGAGCAGTAAACAACGCACGATGTCCAAAATGTCTCGCTAAAACAATTCACGGTATTTTACCACTATGAACTTTTTTCTCATCGTGAGGACTAGTTCCATCAATATATAAATAACTTTCATCAAATAAAATAACACTATCATCGGGCGGAACTGGTTTTGTCCGATCTGTAAAATCTAAATTTTTAAATGTTAAAACTTTAACTTTATCATCTTCTAACGGATAATTACTATAAATTTTATCTGTCAATAATTTCATAGTTTGCGACAAATAAGTTAAAAGTAATGTTTTACCAGTTCCTAACTTACCAATAATTACCGATAACGGATTATCTCAAACAAAATTTACTAACCGAAAAGAATTTAACTGATAAAAAATATTTTTTCACAATCATCACACAAAATATACACATTGCAAAGCAAATAATATTCAAAATACTAAACCAACACAATACAAAGAAATTATCCAAAGTAATAAATCAATTAAACTAAACAAAAGCATTGAACCACTAATATAACAATAGTTTTTAAAGAAAAATATAAATTTTTTCATTATTTAAAATACCCAACTATTTTAAAAACCATTCACAAGAAAAACCAAGTTAAAAACAAAATCACAATTCAAACACCAACCATCAAAGTTAAATATTCATTTTGTGTTAAATTCCACATTGTAATACTTTCAACATTCGCCTTATCTATAAACAAAAAGATATAAATAAAAAACTCTTTGAATTCTTGTCAATCATTTTGCATTTTTAAAAACTCCACATTTTTTGAATAAGTTTAAAAAACATTCCAAAAAACAAAACAATAAATAACACAAACGATATAACATATAAAAACTCAGGGGCATTTGCACCAATAATATAACTAACAAATTGAACTCAATAATCATATAAACTCATTTAATTTAAACTTTCTAAATCATTAATTAATTGTTCTTCTTTTTCAACACTTCAATTTGTTAAATTATTATTGTTATTATTTGCTTTTACTTTTTTAGGTTCACTTAAAAATAAAGCTTTTTTCATTTTAGTAAAATAATTTTGTTTATATTGATTATATAAATTGATTAATTCTGTTCCAGTTAAATATTTTCAAATATTTCGCTTTAAATTTTCATCATATTTTACAATAGGATAAGAATTATCATAAATCAAACCGATTGCTACTTGTTCCGAATGTTTTTCACTCGAATAAATAAACTTATTACTCAACCAAAAACCAATATGACGATTATGATTAGGTAAATTAATAAAACTTGCTTTATCTGTTGTAAAAGGGATAAATTCCTTACTAATAAAATAATTTTCTACATTCTGATTTTTCTTAACAAAATTACTCAATTTTATCATCTCCTAACTAAATATTTGTTTAATAAACAATGTTATAAATAATGTTTATATAATGTTTATTTATTGCAATAAACACTGATTATTAACAATGTTATACATAATGCTAATATATTGTTTATTTAATGTTTAATAAACAATGTTAATAAACAATGTTAATAAACATTGTTAAATATAAAAATAATAAAAATTGGCACACTGAAAATAACTATTAAGAACTTTAATAGTAAATATAATAAGTTCATTTTTCTATTTAATAAATTCATTTTTTACAAATGTGATACCATCTATTTTTTGATTATCATGAATGGTATCACCAATTAAAACAATTATTTCACTAAAACTTCCTAGTGTGCCTTAACTAAGATATAATCGATTATAATAAATATTAAAATCTTTTAACCATAACACGGAAAAAGTTTAAGATTTTAATAATACAAAATATAGCAAATGGAATTAATATAATTCACGCTTCACCTAAGAAAACCATTATCTCAGGTAAAATATTTGTTATACCTTCTTTAACTTTTCATAATGCACTAGTCAAACCCGTTCAAATCCCAGTCATACCCTCAGTCATAGTTTTAGGTGTAGGTGCTGTTAAAAAATTAAACGCTGTTGTTAAATACATACCTAACATTATTTATTACTCTCCTTTCTTTCAATTTCTTTTTTTTCTTTTTTCTTTCCTCGAATTTGTTTAATTTTTTGATAAATTGATAAACCAATTCAAGCAAAAATCCCTAATATAATAACAACACTAAATATTGTCGTTAATCAAGTTGGCATAATACATCTCCTTTCTAAAAACTAAAAAATTGAAATTTGCAAACTCGATCCGCTCGTTGTCGCTTCGCTCCATTAAAAACACTACTGAATAAATTATCCGCTAATAAATTACGCGGAATAATTTATTCTTTTACTTTTTAATTTCAATATCTTTTGCAATCTTATTAATAGTATTAATAACATTATCTTTACCATACTTTTTCACTAGGGACCGCAAAATAAAATATTGCTTTGTTTGCATAATTTCAACTCCTCAATTAAAAATATTAAAAAAATTTACTTTCCAAAACTGTAAAAACCAAAAATACAAAATGTATGTGGTTTCTACATGTGGTATACTACATCAACCTATTAATTGCCGTATTTCACATCATAAAAAACATTATGATTTGCAATGTTTATAATGAGCCAAAATGTATTTAAATTTATTTAAAAATAAATGAGATGTTATTGTTTCATATATGAAACATTATAAAATTAACGATATTTTAGATTTAGCATCAGATGGATGAAAAATATTACAAATTGACCAAAAAATCAAAGGAATAAATTAAAATATATTATTTCAATTGACCCTGCTGGAATTGGACAAACTGGTATTATTATTTATAATGTTTTGCAAAAGAAAATAATTAATAATATTACTTTTAGTTCTAATTCTGAAGAAGAAGCAATAAATAATATGTATTTAATATTAAATAATTTTAAAAATAAAATTTGTTCTTATTTAAACAAAGTTATTGTAATAATTGAAGATTACCAACTTCATAAGGGTTTAAAAATAAAAAATCATTTATCTACTCCTAAATTTATTGGTGGTTTAAAAGTTTTATGAAAATATTTATTTAATTTAAATTATGTTTTACAATCGCCAGCTGTTAAGAAAAATTATATTTATAATGGAAATATTAAAATGACAGAGCATGAATTAGATGTTTGGAAACATTTACAATATTTTTTATTAAAAGGAGTTGATAAAAATGGCACAAACAAAAAGTAATTTATCTAAAAAATCAATAACTAATAAACCTAAAATAAAAAATAAAAAAGTTAATAAGTTAGAATTAACTGTTAAATTACATGAAAATCCTATTAAAACTAAAATTAAAGCACTTGTTGCTGGTGGCGTTGAAGTTGATGTTTGTTCGGCTAAATGTCAGTGAGACGGATTAAATTATTCAACATTATCAATATATAACCCATCTGTTTTAACTGAATTTTTGAAATTAAAAAAAGATGATGATATAAAAATTAAAGGCTCAGTATTTAATCAGTTAAATATAAAAACTAAACGCTATTTTTTATCTTTTCGAGTAGATAGTTTTGAAATTATACAAAAAGCGATAATAAAAAGAACAAATACAAATATTAAAAAATAGGAGGAAAAACAATGGCATTAAAAAATGTAAAATATGTTCTTATCAATGAAGAAAATGAACCAATTAAAAATGAAGATGGTAGTTTAGATATTAAAACTGCTGAAATTATTTTAGAAAATACTGCTGAAGTTGAAGAATTTAATGCAAGTAATTTAGAAAATAGTAATCAACAAATCAACGAATTACAAACAAAAAATAATGAATTAACTTCTCAAATTGAACAACAAACTATTCAATTAAAACAAATTGAAGTAATTGACTTTATTAATTCTTTAACTGATAATGAAGAATTTAAAAATGTTTTATTAAAGTCTTATGATATTAACGATGATATTGAAGTTATCAAAACACAATTACAAAGTGTTTATGATGAATTAATTAAGGTACAAACAGTTAATACTGGTGGAGTACCAAAAACAAAAGAAAAACAAAACAATATTTTAGATACAGACAATGTATTTAATAAATAGAAAGAAGGAATAAAATTATGGCACAAAATCCACAAAGAATTTTTGTTGATATTGTAAACCAAGCAACAGTTAATGATAAAGAAACATTTGAACAATGATATTTACAAACTTATCAACAAAAATTTAGTTGAGAAGCTTTATTTGCGTGAAAAGAAGCAAATAAATTTGGTTTAACATATAAAATAAAGAAAAATATTAAATATAAACAAGGTCTAGGAAAAAATGGACAAGTATTTAATACAGATGATAATTTATTAAAATATTCAGCAGTAGAATTTGACGATGGAACTGTTGTATTAGATACAATTTTGCTTTTTGCTCGTAAATTAGACCCCATAGAAAGTGATTTTAACCCTAATCTTTGGGATGTTGATATTGAACAAGCAATGGATACTGAAGTTGCTTATAAACGAAATAAAATTTTAGAAATTATTAATAAAGGAGAAGTTACAACTATTTAAGGAAATAAAGCAGATGATACAAATGCTTTACAAATCCATGATGAAATTATGGATAAAATATATGAAAATGGTTTTACTCCATCAGAAACAGTTGTACTAGGTTCAGCAGATTTTATCCGTGGAATTCGTAATAAATTACAGCTACAACTTGGAGCAAATGACCAAATTAATAGTGTAATTGAAACAAGCGGAGCAATGAAAACTGTTGAAGGAACAACATACTATATGGTTCCTAAAAAATTACCAATTATTAATGAAGATGGTTCAGAAGGAACAATTAGTCTATTACCAAATGGTATTAATGCAATTGCCTTTAAATTTAGCAAAAAATATGACCCATTAATTTTACGAAAAAAAGACCATACCCCATTGAGGGTTGGTGCAGCAGCCTTAGGTACTGGTATGGGTAATACTTTAATTATGGAAAGAATTTTAGAATTAGGTGGAGCAGTAGTTTTGAACCCAAAGGAATTATTAAACACACCTATTTAATACCTAGATATATTTATATATTTTTTAGAATTTTTTATCTAGTATTTTGGTTAAGTGCTTGTATCACTTAACTTTTTTATTTCTATACAAATTATGATACATTAATAAACATTATCAAATATCAAATTAAGTATTATTAATATCATATTAAAAATATTTTTTAAAGATAGGGAAATAATAAGATGGGGTTAAAACAAAATTTGTTAGGAAATTATAAAGAAAATAAAACAATCGAGACACAAAATGAAGTTAAAAATTTATTAATTAATAGAGATAATGAGATATTTAAATTATATCAACAAAGACAAATATTACAAGGATATAAGGTAGTATCAAAATTACCAAAAACAATCAAAACAGAATATGGAAATATTCCTATAAAAAGACGAAGATATGTTAAATATGATGAAAAAAATAAAAAATATATAAATCGTTATCCTTTAGATGAAGAATTAGGATTAAAAAAATATGAAAGAATTGAAAAAAATTTAAAAGATAGATATTTATATTTTTTGGGTGATTGAAAAAGATATAAAGATATTTTACATACAACAGAGAATGCTAAAATGAATGAAAGAACAATATCTAATATTTTTAAAAAAGCTGATTTAGAAAAAATTGACTATATTAGCAACAAAAATAACAATAAAATTAAAATTACAAATAATGTTTTATATATTTAAATTGACGGTGCTTTTGTTCCTATGCGAGAAAATAAAAAAAGAATTGAAAAGAAAATATTTTTTTTCAACTATGCATATTGGTATTGATGACGAAAAATCAACTAAAACAAGAAAAGTAATTAAAAAGAAAAAAGGTGTTTTTCAAATAATGGATAAAAATGTTACTAAAAATAAAAAATCTAGTTTTAATAATTTTATTGACAAAATTTTTAAACTAATGGATACTTATGATATTAATGAAAATACTATAATATTAGTATTAAGTGATGGCGAAAAACAAATTAAAAAAATTTACAAAGCCATAAAAACAAACTATAAAAATAACACTGTATCATATAGTTTGGATAAATTTCATTTAGTAAAAAGATTTAAAGACTTATTTCCATATCGAAATAGAAACAAGATTCATAGATTAAAATATAAATTAGCAAGTATATATTTTTTTACTGGAAATTATGAAGCATTATTAGATTTTTTAATTTGTCATTTATCCTATGTTATTGACAACAAAAAGAAATTTTTATTAGAAACTATTGAATTAATTAAAAATAATAAAGATGGTATTGAAAATCAAGCATTAGAATATAATATTGGTTTCCATGTTGAAGGTGATGTTTCACATTATATTAAGGCTGTTAAGAGGCGAGGTGCAAAAATATATTGTAAAGAAACATTTAATAATTATGTTAATTGCTTCAATTTTTTTTTTTTTTTTAAAGACTTAATAACAGAATTAATGAAGTTAAAATTAATAAAAATAAAAAAAATTGAATTTAATATTTTTAAATTAAATCAATCTCAAAATTAATTTTTTATCTTTTAACAAACTTTTTAAAATTAGTAATAACTTTAAAAAGTACTTTTTATTGTGGCAAAATTCATAATTTTATAAAATTATTTATTCAATTAAAAATATAATTTTTAAAAAAGTTGAATTTTTTATAAATTTTGTTATCATTTATTCATAAGCTAGACATAATTTGTTTCTAATTACTTAATTATATTAAAAACCTCAAAATAATGTATACTACCATAAATCTGGAATCGCATTAATAATAATTGTTCGTAATTTAGTTATTGAAATAAGGCAGAAAAATATTGCTGAAAGCATTACAGCAATTAAAGCCCCTTGATATCCTAATCCATTATTAGCAACATTAAAAAAAATAGCATTTAGCCCCATTCCAGGTGCTAATCCAACTGGCATATTCGCTGATAAACCCATAATTAAAGTAGCAATAAAAGCACCAATTGCCGTGGAAATAAAAATCCCTCCAAACGCCATATTCTGACTTGGAACACTTGGATGATTAATATCTGGTGCAGAAGATAACATATTAGGTTGCACTGATAAAATATATAACATTGCTAAAAATGTTTTTAGGCCACCAATAATTTCTTTTTTAAAAGTTGTTTTTAAATCACCAAACCTAAAAAAGTTTCAATCTTTTTTTAAACATATAATTTTTTTCTCCATCTAGCTCTATTTGTAAAAATAAAAAACATTAACCTTGTTTAATTAACATAAGTTAATGCAAAATGAAGCATTAACATATAGAGTCTTCTTATAAATGGTAAGACGTAGAAACACTAGACCATATTACTAGCATATATATGAATTGTTTAATACATTTACTTTTTAAATATAACGAATTTCATAAAAAATTACAATCCCTTTAATAAAAACATATTACATTTTCAGAAAAAGGAAAAAATGCTTTAAAACTAGTATAAGTTTTAAAAGACTTGATAAATTTTGTTGGTAAATAGTCTATTGCTAATGCTATTAAATCTTGACGATAATTTTCTACTAAATTCGCCCAACAAAATCATCCCAAAATCAAATAAACAATGCCAATAATAGATAAAATTTGAATTGTAATGTCAATTGCATTAATAACAGTATTGTATTTTAAAAACTGTATTAAAATAACTAAAATTGTTGCTACAATAAATAAAAATATTGTAAACAACAAAAATCATGACAAAAATTTTAATCAAAAAAAGCATTTTGATTGTTTTGTTTTTTGGTTATAAACATAATAAAAATGAAAAATCATATCATAAATTTTTACAATGCTTTGGTCTTTATCATCAGTACGACGAATAATGACAGCATTACTTATTTTTGAAAAATTCCATGCTTTAACAATATGGTTTTGTTCTCCAATATTAACATCTTGTAAATCATTCTCATTTAACATTTTCCGTAATAACATCCGTGGTTTTAATGTTGTTTTTTTCTTTTTAAACCTTAATAAAATAAGACCAAATATTAATCAACCTACAAGAAGCAGTCCAATTACAATAATAAAAATAAAATAAACTAATCCTGTTATTTGCTTTAAATTAAACATTTTTTAATCACGTTCCTCTCCCATATATATCAATCATACCGTATTTAAAAAAATAAAAAAACAGCATTTTAAAATGTTATTTTTTTATATTCTTTCATTAATTTATCATTATTTTACAGTACCTATTGGTAGTATGACATATATATTAAATCTACCCTTTGCATTATTTTTTCCCAAACAGGTAATTTCTATTTTTCTTGGAATTGTTAAATAAAAAGAAAGAGTATCAATTTTATTATCTTTGATATAAAACTCTTTTGGGAAGATAGGAGTTACATCATAATCATTTTTTGTTAATTTAGTGCTTAGTTCTGCATGCAATGTTGCTAAAATTGCATCACGAATTGTCTCTGATCATTCAGAAAACTAAACATCTTTAATATTCTTAACATTAACTTTTTTAATTGGGTTAATTTTAGTAATACCACTAATATCAATTGGAAATTGTAACTTTATTTCCTCTTTTTTTGGATTATTATTATTATTATTATTTATTGGTAACAAAGGAGCTCTATCTAAATCTTTTCTTTGCTTTTCTTCTTACAATTTGTTTTGTTTTGGATAACTACAAGCACAAGAAACAATTGCTATTCCACTTATGATCATTATTCCCAAGGTCATTAAATATGTAAATATTTTTTTTCATTAATAAAATATAAGTTCCTTTCTAAAATTTAATAGCATAAATAATTTAAACTATTACTTAGAATTATATAAAAAAGTTAAGAAGGAGTAAATTATTCGGTTGGTGATACCTTATTCTAATAAATATTTATCTATTAAAATAAAATTCCTAAGAAAAAGATAAATTTATCTTTTTTAATTAATTTAACTATAACATAAAACTAATAATTTACAATACAAAAAATAATAATTCGTGTAAAAACCATACACATTTAAGACCACTAAATTCTTTAATATAAATTTAGGAGGATCAAAATGATAACAAGTATAATTACAGAAAATGAATTATATAAATTACATCGTGGGTTTAAAAAATGATACGGCCAAGTTGCGGCAACTAAGGAAACAAATTATATTTATAATAATTTATCCAATTATTTTAACTTATGTCATAAATACTATCTTAAAACTCATTCATTAAATCAATTAATTAAATTATTTTATAAAGGGAAACAAACATTTTATAACTGACCAAATAAAATTAAGAAGTTTTTAAATAATTCTTATAATTTTGAATGATTTAAAAAACATTCAACACGGCCAAAAACTATTCATTATATTTATAATAAATCTTATAAAATGAAAATAGCACAAATGATTAAAAATTATCGTGAAAATTATGGGACAGGAATTTATGAATTTTATAATTTAACATTGGCAAATTACTTTACGTATCAAAATAAACCAATTAGACATAATATTAAAACATTAATAAAATGAGATAAAACATTTAATCAATATTTATTAAAGAGTAAAAGGAAAAAGAAAATTTATAAGCGTTATGAAATGCATGAATTAGGGCATATTCAACATGATGTTAAAGTATTAACTAAAAATATGACAGGTTACAAAAGAGATTTGTATATTTTTGATTATATTGATGAAAAATCTCGTTACGCAGTGGCGTATGTAAATGAAAGTAAAACACAAGAAATTGCTATCAAACTATTTGAAAAAGCTTATTTTGAATTTATGAATGTTGGTATTAAAATAAAAAGAATTAGAACAGATAATGGTACAGAATATATTTATAATCATCGTGTAAATTATGCTCATCATAAAAGTGAATTTACTAAAGCGGTAAATAAAAAAGGAATTGTTCATCAAACAACTCCAGTTCGTTCTCCACAATCAAATGGGAAAATTGAAAGATTTCATCAAAACTGAAATAAGTTTTTTGAATATTTACCTTGATATTTAACGAATATTGATAATGTTAAAAAACAGATAAAAATTCTTCTAGATTATTATAACAATATTCGTCGTCATAAAAGCATAAATCTTTTAACACCGGCAGAAGCTGTGTTAAAATTTTTAAAAGACTAACTGGTCTTAAATGTGTATTGTACCTTACAAAAAATAATAATTCGCAAATTATTTAATAAATTTATTTTAAATTATTGATTTTTACTTTAAATTTTAAACAAAACCTTGTGCTTGGTGAGCAACATTTTTATTTATTAAAAATTGCTGAATATGTTTATCTGCATTTTTATAATAATAATTATATTCTTTTTCATTTTTTTTGTTTAATTTATTAAGATAAAAATCAATTAAATTAACACCATTTTCTTTTGCCATTTTTATTGCAATCATATTTTTAAAAACTTTTTCACTATATGATTTAGCACCATATCCTTTTAATCATTTTACATTATGCGAAATTTGTGGTTCAGTACAAGACCCCATATATCAATCCTCTTTATAAACTTTAATACCCTTAGAATTATTTTTGATATATTTAATGAAATCTTTGATTTTATCTTTTTTATCTTTTAAGAATGGATATTCTTTAATATTTTTTCTTGTAATTAATTTTTTTTAAATATTTTATTGCTTCATCAGGATCGCCATTTTTAAATAATTTATTCATATCTCAATAAATTTGTTTTCTTATTTTTTCATTATCGGTTAAATTTTTAGTAAGTTTTCTTCTTCGATAAGGAAATATTGTTTTTAATTCTTTCATTAAATGAAATTGATCTAAAATAAAAATTGCACCAATTTCATTAGCAAATTTTTGGATTCATTTTGCTCCATCACCTCTATTTGCCAATTGTGGGTTAAATCTTTTACCAATTGCTTTGAATGGTGTTGCAATCCCAGTTCCAATTTGGCGGAAGAATCCTTTTGCTCCACCACCGCGAGCTGCACCAAGTAGTTTACTTGTTGCAAGCGTTGTGACTCCAAGCCCAAAGCCTGCTAAGCCAACAATCCCAGCTCTCGAACTCATTCCCTCGGTTGCGTGTCAGAAATGTCGAAAGTCAAGGGGTTTTTCTTGACGAGATTGACTGCTTGCTGTTTCATTATCACCTCAATCACAATCACCGCCAGAACCCATCGCATTCATGGTTTTATCTGCCATACTAGTACTACCACCCATTGTCATTGCTCGTTTGGCTCTTTTGCTTTTGGCAAATCCGAATGCTTTTCCTGCCATTTTAGCACCTCCCATTGCCATCATTCCACCAGCAACAGTTGATTTCATTGAACTCATTCCCTCACGAACACCAGCTGCTTCACCAATTAAGTTGGCAACAACATCCGAAAATGCCATTACTGCCAAGCCACCACCGCACATAAACAGAATAACAAACAATGATTTTCCAATTCCCTCAATACCTAATCCTGCTAAATTAGTGCTTAAAATTGTTTGAATTGTTGTCATAAAAATAAAATATCCTGTTAAAGTGGCGGTTGATGCTAGAAATTTTGCAATTACCATATCTTTTCAAATAAATGCTCCTTTACCATTGTCAATTGTCATAATAACCATTACTCATGGCGAAATAATAAATAAGAAAAACAATTCGATTATTTTTTGTACCAAAGCAATTCTAATCATAAACATTGCAAACAACATAAATCACACTCCAAAAACTTCGGCAATCATATTAAAATCACCAATATTGTCAGGATAGGAATAATTGTTTGGTATATTATCACCAGTACCATCTCAATTGGTATTTCCGATATTGTATAGATAGTTTGCAATATTTCCGTTTTCACCACCAAATCCCGATGTAATCATTTTGGCAATGTTAGCAATTGCAAAATTAGCCAAAAAGAAAAAGATTGGAATTAAAAAGATAAAAACAAACGCTTTACTACCATTTTGTAAAGCAACAATAAATTTTGTTTTTGTTTCGGTGGCATCTTGAAACAAAATTTTAATCATAGTAATTGTAAATATTAATGAAAATAAGCACAAAGTCGTAATGACAAAATATCAGAATGACATTGGGATATTTTGAAAACTAAATTCTTGTTTTGATCCAAACATTAAATCACCAACCACTCCTCCCGTTAAATAATTTAGAACGGTGTTAAATGATGCAATTAATTGCAATGGCCCTTGTACAAAAATTGATCATATTAGTTTATACAGTGCATTAAGTATCATAATTTTTCACTTCCTTTCATTTTTTATCAACTATGTTCCAATACTAGGGTTATATGTTTTGATAACTTGTAAAATAACATTCATAACAGCAATTACAACTAAAATTATAATAATTGCTATAATCGGTCATTTTAAAGCACTTAAATCATTTCCTCTCGCTTCGGGATTATCAGCATTTCGCATTATTGAAATTAAAATAATAATTAATTTTCAAATTGCAAAAACAACTGCCAAACCCATTATTACTCCCAAAACAACATTACTTCATAATATAACAACATCCATTATTCCACTAAAATCTGCTGTGTTGTTTGATTTCATATTTTTATCCTCCTTTGTTATTTTAAAAATTTGCTTTTACTTAATTTGTTTCTTTTTTGATAATAAATATTTTTCTTTTTTTGATAATATTGCTTTTGATTATTAAAGTAATTTTTAATATTGTTTTTCTTAGTCATTTTTTTCTTTCCTTTCGAAAGGTAAGTAAAATAAATGCAATAATAAATTACCAATCATAAAATCACAATCAATTCCAAGGGCAATTAAAAAACAAAATAGGGGAAATTACTAGCAACAAAATTCCAATAATAATTGTTAAAGGATATAAAAGTCATTTTCACCAAACTTTTCTCTTATTTTGCATCTTTAATTTTTCTTTTCTATTTCAAACATTGCTGTAAATATTTTTTCTAACACATCAACAACAATGCTATTACCAGCTTGTTTATAAAGTTGGGTTTCTGAAACAACTTTGCTTGCTTTATCAAAGTCTTTATTACTAAATCCCATTAATAATCAACATTCACAAGGGGTTAACACTCGTAAAAAGTATTCTTTTTCATCAATTAAAAAAGATAGTATTTTACTACTATCTTGTTGTTGTCTTTTATTATCAATCATAATTTTATTGACATTACTTGCTGCGATTGTTCCCATATAATTATTTTCTGTTTTTCAAAACCGATTATATGATCCATTAATTAGCAAACCATCTTTTGCTCGTGGTAAAACAATAAAATTACCATAATCCTTAATTGGTAATGCAATTTGTGGTGGTCTCCCGTGTCCTGTTGTAATGGTTGGAATAAGATTATTTTTTGTTATATCATTAAAAATATTAACTTGATTATAATTTCTCAGATTAATCATTAATTTTCCATCATTAAGTTTTTTTATATCATTGGGAATTGCAATAATTCCTGCGTTTCCTCATCGCATTTGTTTTGTTGTAATTGTATAAGAACATTGTTGAATGATTTTAAGTTTATTGTTTTCAATTGCTTTTTTCATTGATTCTTGTCTAATAAAATATTTTTCATTTACATTGTTTTCTAAAATATCTTTTACTAAAAATTTTAAATTACAAGGTTAGGGATATTGAAATTTAAAATCTTGCTTTAATGTTGAAATCATAAATAATCGTTTTCTATTTTGGGGAATTCCATAATCTTTGGCATTCATTGTAAAATATTGGTTATGATATCCTAATTTATTAAGTTGATTTTGTAGATTTTGAAATCCAACAAAAAACTTTTTACTTAATAAATTTGGTACATTTTCCATTAAAAGATATTGCGGTTTTATTGCCATTGTGCCTATTAAATGAACAACTTTGTAAGCTAAACCACTTCGCTTGCCATTTAATCCTTGCCCGTTATTATTGGCATTTGATATGTCTTGGCATGGGAATGATCAAGTTATTAAATCAGCATACGGTAAAGTTTCTAATTTAGTAATGTCACCTAAATTTGGTGTGTCATAATCATTAAAAATCGCTCGATATGATTTTTCAGCGTATTTATCGTTATCACAAAAAGCAATTACTTTGTGGTTAATACCAATCTTTTCTAATGCTTTTCTTTGACTTCCAATTCCAGCAAATAATTCAATTACTTTAAGCATAATAAACAATCATTCTTCTAATTTTTCTTTTATCTAAAATGATTCATGGATTGGGATACCTATAAGAACAAAAAAATAATATATTAATATTGTTTTCATTATAAATATTATGAATATATTTACAAAATGGGCAATTAATCATTTCTGCACCTCTTTCTAAAAAAACAAGATAATTAATATCTTGTTTTGTGTTATTTTCATTATTTATGTTTTTTTAATTTAATCTATTGATGTATTTTCATCTTTATATTTGCTTTTATTTTGTTTTTTGTTATCTATACATAAATCATTTCTTCCTTAATTGTTTTTAATTTCGTCTAAAATTGTTTTTATATTTTTAATTTTTGTATTTATTTTTTCTAAATCTTTCTGGTCAAAATCACTATTTTTATTTTTGCTTAATAAATTTAAAGTACTATTTAAGTTGTTTATTTGTTTTTTTAACAACTTAATTGCTTGTTGTTTTTGTTCGTCTGTAAACTCATTTTCTTTTTGACATAGTAAAATTTGATATTCGCAATTATTTAGTTCAGAAATTTTAATAAATTTTTCTGCTTGTGATTGGTTTAATTCTGTATGATAATCTGTTTCGTTTTCATAATCATTTTTACTATTTTCAATTTCTTTAATTACTTCATCATATTCTTTGATTTCTGCTGTAATTTCTTGTTTTAATTTTTCATAGTAAAAAACATATTTGACTATTGGCTCTTTTGGTTTTGCTGGTGGTAAGTGTGGTTTGTTATTTGCAATATTACCACAACTAATCAAATTCACTGTGTTTGTACACGATAACGAAAATATTGCTAAAAAACTAAGTAATTTTTTCATATTTGTTGTATCCTAAATAAAAACCATTATCTCAATAATTGGGGTTATCAATATTTTCTAAATTTTCTAGTAATTGTTTTAATTCTTCTAATGTTAATTTTTGTTGTTGTATTTTATTATTTTTATAATGATTATCATATTTATTTAGTAAATCATTATTAGCATCAATGTTGTTTTGCGAATTAAACTGTTTTTTGTTTTCATGTTTTAATTTTTCAAAAGATAAAATTAAATTTTTTCCCACAATATTACCATTTTTATTATTGATACTACTATGAACCGCATAATTTTTATTTTCATCAATTTTTAAACAAAAATAATTTTTATAATTTGATAAACCTAAACAATTTTTATCTAAAACAACACAATCTTTTTGTTTGTTTATTAAAATATGCGTTTTATTTTTTATTTCTTGTGAAATTAAATTTTGGTTTAAATAAATTTTTTTTATCATATTTAACACCTACCTCACTTTTTTTGCTTTTAATTTTATTTTTCCTAAAATTAATATCTAATAGTATTTTAAAAATAAATAATTAATTAAACCAAAAAATCACTTCTTAACGAACTGGTTCTATATTTTTGTCTGACTCTTTTAGTCATTTAATATCAGATAAATAATTTATCACTGTATAACCAAATTTATCTTCAACATAATTTTCTATAATTTCATTTCACGATTTTTCTTGAAATTCTTTAAACTTTTTGGTTAAATATTCATCAATATCTTTTATATTATCTATTGTTCCACTTGATCAACAATATTCTGTTCAATATTGTTCTAAACCAAATTTATATCAAAAGTTTTCTTTTTCTTTATGATCGGTATTTTTTGAAATTAAATCCGTTATTTTATAATGATCTTTTATATTATCTGAATCTTTTGTAACTAAATACATATTTTATTCTTCACCTTTGCTTTCTAATAATTCATATTTTAAAATGTCTTTTAAAACAAACATCCTAATTAATCTCTCATTATTTACAAAAAAAATTATATTTTTGAAAATAGTTTCATTCAAGTTCGCTAAAATTATGGATATTACTTTGAATATAAATATTATCAAAATCTTCTTCAAATAATTGTTTATATTTTAGTTCTTCAATTTCTTTGTTTTTTTCAATAAGTTTATTTTTTAGTTTTTCGTTTTCTTCTTGTAGTTTGTTAAATTTAATTGATTTTGTTATTGCCATTATTTAAAATCTCTCTTTCATATTCTTCAATATCCTTAATTGGTAAATTGTTTAAATAATTATTAAGTGTTTGATTTAATTGTTCTTCATTTTTATAATCATAAACTCTTTTAAAATATCTAAATATTTCATCTCAACTTAAATATTTTGATAATATGTTTCATTTTTTATATTGTTTTTTATCAAACATATTAAATTTTCTCCAAATTTCCTAATATTTCACAACATTTTAAATAACTAAGAGATCATCTAAAAACTTAAATAAAAAAAATAAAATAAGAGTCACAAACAAACATATTTATCTAATTTTTCTTTTTAAAAATATATGGGTTTTTTGCAAAAATACAATAAACATTTGTAAATCATAAATGTTTATTATCACCATCTATTTTTGATCTACATTTAGGACAACTTTTCCTCATTATTTTTATCTCCTTTCTTTTTTATTTATCAAAAATAAAAAACCAAATAATTTTAATAAATAGTTGGTTTAATTTTTTATCGTATTTGATTTAAAATATTTTCAATATTATTAACTTTATCAATTAAAGCTTCCATAATTTGTTCTAAATTGCTTAAATTGTTTTCTGTTGTTGTTTTAATCTCGTTAATTAAATCGCTAATTGTATTTTTGATATTATTTTCAACCATATAATTTCTCCTTTCTAATTTTTGATATTAATAATTCATCATTTATTTTTCTTAAAAATTATTTTTTTAATAATTTGGTGATTATTTTTGCATTGTAAAGTCAAAAATCAAAGATTATAACTTATTTTTTGTTTATTAATAAATTCTAGTCTCGCTAAACAATGCCGAGCATACTTTTTACAATATCAGCCGCCTTTTTTGTTTTTGGTTAATTTTGTAAAGTACTCATTGATATAACACTGACATTTATTAATTAATCCTCTCTTATTTGTTAATTTAATTTTTAACTCTTTTCAACAGAGTTCTTTTAAAGACACTTTCAAATCCTCCTTATAAATAGTAAGATTTCTAAATTTTTTTATTGTGGAACACTTACCCTTTAACCATTGCAGATTAAAGATTTATCCCCAAACCACAATAACTCTTTTATATTGCCTAAAAGAATTGCCTCCATTATGTCGTAGCGGTACGGCCACCCCTATATTGTTTATCCTCGCTTGCTTGGTTTTACGACATTCCAAGTAGGAGAGTTTTATTCGGTTGGTTTTGCTATTATTTTCTTAAACTAAGCAAGGTTAACGACAATTTTAACCTAATTAAAAAAGATAGAATTTTATATCTATCTTTTTCTTAGTTTTTGGTAAATTTATACCAACCGAATATTTTACGCGGTCAAAAGTTAAACAAAAAAAGTTAGAATTTATTTTTATCAAATTATTTGCAAAATAAGAAGAAAATTTAAATAATAATTTGTCATTAGATTATAACTTCATTAATGAATACATTTTAAAAATAAAAAAGGGGAAATTCAATTTTCTCTTTTTCAAAACATAGTTTTTTAATTTTCTCCTCTTAAACATCCAATTGCTTCAATTTCAACTAAAGAATTTTTAGGCAAATTTGCAACTGCAACAGCAGAACGAGCTGGAAAATTTTCTGTAAAATATTTTTGATAAACTTCATTCATTGCTGGAAAATCATTAATATCTTTTAAGAAAATATTAAATTTAACAACATCTGTTAAACTGTAACCTGCTGATTGTACAATTGCTTTTAAATTTTTTAAAGCACACTTTGTTTGTTCTGTAATTGTTGTTCCTTCAATCATCGTTGTTGTTGAATCTAATGGCAATTGACCAGAAACATATAAGAAGTCCCCTGTTTTAACTGCTTGTGAATATGGTCCAATTGCTTTTGGCGCCAAATGTGTTGAAATAATTTTTTTACTCATAATAATTAATCATTCCTTTCTGACTTTTTAAAAATCATTGTTAAAATATTGATGATATTTTGCATTTTGTAATCGAAGTGCAACAAATCAACTTTGAAAGGAGTTGATTTTTTATTGAAAAGAAACATTATTTTATTTTGCGGTCTTATGGTTAAAGGATTTTATTATTTATCATGTATTTTAACTGTGTCACACTAGTTTTTATATGTGATTTGATTAAATAATATCAACTTAAAACTTATGATTTTATATTTTAATAACTATTGTTAAAAATTAAATAGTATTTTTCAGTGTGCCAATTTTTATTATTTTATATATTTAACAATGTTTATTAACAGTGTTTATTAAGCATTAAATAAAAAATATATTAGCATTATTTATAACATTGTTAATAATCATTGTTTATTACAATTAAAAAACATTATATAAACATTAAATATAACAATGTTTATTAAATAAATATTTAGTTAGGAGATGATAAAATTGAGTAATTTTGTTAAGAAAAATCAGAATGTAGAAAATTATTTTATTAGTAAGGAATTTATCCCTTTTACAACAGATAAAGCAAGTTTTATTAATTTAACCAATCATAATCGTCATATTGGGTTTTGATTTAGTAATAAGTTTATTTATCCGAGTGAAAAACATTCGGATCAAGTAGCAATCGGTTTGATTTATGATAATTCTTATCCTATTTTTATAAAGTATGATGAAAATTTAAAGCGAAATATTTGAAAGTATTTAACTGGAACAGCGTTAATTAATTTATATAATCAATATAAACAAAATTATTTTACCAAAATTAAAAAAGCATTATTTTCAAGTGAACATCAAAAAGTAAAAATAAATAATAATAATAATAATTTAATAAATTGAAGTGATGAAAAAGTACAACAATTAATTAATGACTTAGAAAGTTTAAATTAAATGAGTTTATATGATTATTGAGTTCAATTTGTTAGTTATATTATTGGTTCAAATGCCCCTGAGTTTTTATATGTTATATCGTTTGTGTTATTTATTGTTTTGTTTTTTGGAATGTTTTTTAAACTTATTCAAAAAATGTGGAGTTTTTAAATATGCAAAATGATTGAATTAAATTAAAAGAGTTTTTTATTCATGTCTTTTTGTTTATAGATAAAACAAATGTTGAAACTATTACAACTTGAAATTTAACTCAAAATGAATATTTAACTTTAATGGTTGGTATTTGAATTGTTATTTTGTTCTTAACTTGGTTTTTCTTGTGAATGGTTTTTAAGATAGTTGGTATTTTAAATAATGAAAAAGTTTATATTTTTCTTTAAAAACTATTGTTATATTAGTGGTTCAATGTTTTTGTTTAGTTTGGTTAATTTATTATTTTGGATAATTTCTTTGTATTGTGTTGGTTTAGTATTTTGAATATTATTTGCTTTACAATGTGTTTATTTTGTGTGATGATTGTGAAAAAATATTTTTTATCAGTTAAACGCTTTTCGGTTAGTAAATTTTGTTTGAGATAATCCTTTATCAGTTATTATTGGTAAGTTAGGAACTGGAAAAACATTGCTTTTAAATTATTTATCGCAAATGTCAATCTATGAAATTATTGACAGATGAAATTTATAGTAATTATCCGTTAGAAGATGATAAAGTTAAAGTTTTAACATTTAAAAATTTAGATTTTACCGATCGAACAAAACTAGTCCCACCCGATGATAGTGTTATTTTATTTGATGAAAGTTATTTGTATATTGATGGAACTAGTCCTCACGATGAGAAAAAAGTTCATAGTGGTAAAATACCATGAATTGTTTTAGCGAGACATTTTGGTAATCGTGCGTTGTTTACTGTTCAGCGTGAGGGTATGATTTGAAATAATATTCGCCAGTTAGCAAATGGAATTATTATTCCAATTTCATTTAAAAAACCTGTTGCTAAGAAAGGATTTAATTTTTTTAACCGTTTCTTTATTATGCGAATTGGTATTTTCGAAGATATTACCGATTATGAAATTTGAAAAACAAAATCAGTAGAACGAACAGCAGAAGGTAAAAGAGCAAAACATAAGTCGGATGTTGGGTTAGGAATTCGGTTTTTTAAAATAATTATTCCGCTTGAATTTGCTAATAAGTATGATAGTCAATGGTTAAAATTTGTGCGTGATTTAAAGAATGATGAAATTGTTAATAAAAAAGAATATTATTGGTCGGAAATCACAAAATTAAGCGTTAAAGAGCGATTAGAATTGTTTGATATTGATATTTTGAAAAAGAATTTAAAACCTAAAAAAGAGAAAGGAAATAGGAAAGATGATTAATTTATTAGTTGAAAATAATAATAGTAATTGAGATAAGATTTTTAATTTTGCTTTTGATATATTTTTGTTTATTTTTGATGTAATTTGAAATACAAAGTTACCGATGACAAATACGTCAATTGCTTATTTTTTAATCTTTTTTATGGTTATTAAGTTATCTATTTATGCAATCCATGTCACAAGAACTCAATACAATGAATTAGGTTCAACAGTTAATAGTGGTGTTTCGCAAATATATTCTTCAACAGTTCGCGGCTGATTCTGATACTAAACAAGGTATGCAAAAACATATTAAAGAGCGTAAAAAATTTAAAATTAATCGTAATAAAAAACAATTATCAAGTTTAGCAAAAAAATCAAAAACAAGAGAACAAGGATATAGGAGAGTGCATAAATAATGATTAAATTAGTTTTATTGGTGGTAGCAATTGCGATATTTGGTATTGGTTTTATTACTGTTATTATTAATCAATTTACATCGGCAAAAAATATTATTATGGATTTATATAATTCTGATACTTGCTTGATTTGATTATTTGGGAGAATGGCAATTTTATTTAGTCATCCGTTAATGTTAACAATATCGATTTTATATATTGTTGGGTTTATTTTTTCAAAAACATTGTATAGTTAGGAGTTGAGTTTATGAAAAAATCGTTATCTTTATTTGCCATATTTATTTTAAGTTTTTTGGGTTTGGTTATTCCACTTATTACTTTAACGGCGTTTAGACCGTTAAATGGAGAGCATTATACGCTTAAACAAGAGAATAATATAGTACTAATAAAGGTATTAATGAAACTGATTTTATTAATACAATGTTTTTACGCAGTAGTTTTTTTGAAAATTGGTCGGAAACAAATTATTTTATTAATCCAACTTTAAAAACATCAAAAAAATTATCGTTTAATGATAAATGGTATTTGGATTTTTTACAAGATAGTTATTCTACGGGAGTTGTTTATGATAAACCTGGTGGAACATTTTTAAATTATTATCAACAATGACATAGTTTAAAAAGTCGATATATGTATTACCAATTAAAACAATTATTTCACTAATAATAATTTTAATAATAACTTTTAAATTTATTATTCGAATTTTTAATAAATTAACAAATTTATAAATATTTTTATACAGAGAGAAAACCATAATAATACCTTAAATATAATTAAATTGATATTTTTACACTATACACTGTTTACAAGTTTTAAAAGAAAGTAGGTATATTTATAAAAAATATTATAAAAATTTATTTCCCAAATCTATTACTAGTATGGCCCTTAATAGAAATATTCTTATTTTTATTAAATCCTACTAAAAAAATATTTTTCATAACAGACTCAATATTATGAATAATAAACAATATAGATTTATCAACTATAGAAAATATAATTAAATTTATATGTATAATAGGAATTTTTATTATCCCAATATTAACGATAGTAATAAAGTTTATTAAAAAATAAATTTGTAAACAGTGCATAGTGTAAAAATAAACAATAAAATTATTTATTTAACTCACATAAAAGCTAGTGTGCCTTAGCTAAGATATATGATCGATTATAATAAATATTAAAATCCTTTAACCATAACACGGAAAAAGTTTAAGATTTTAATAATACAAAATATAGCAAATGGAATTAATATAATTCACGCTTCACCTAAGAAAACCATTATCTCAGGTAAAATATTTGTTATACCTTCTTTAACTTTTCATAATGCACTAGTCAAACTAGTTCAAATACCAGTCATACCCTCAGTCATAGTTTTGGGTGTAGGTGCTGTTAAAAAATTAAACGCTGTTGTTAAATACATACCTAACATTATTTATTACTCTCCTTTCTTTCAATTTCTTTTTTTTCTTTTTTCTTTCCTCGAATTTGTTTAATTTTTTGATAAATTGATAAGCCAATTCAAGCAAAAATCCCTAATATAATAACAACACTAAATATTGTCGTTAATCAAGTTGGCATATTACATCTCCTCTCTAAAAATATTGCGACACGCTTCGCGTGTTCGCTACGCTCAAAATAAACCATATTGAATAAATTACAGCTAATAAATTACGCGGATAATTTATTCATTTTCTTTTACATTATTAATTACTATCTTATTTACAGTATTAATAACAATATCTTTTCCATACTTAATTACTAAGGACCGCAAAATAAAATAATGTTTCTTTTCAATAAAAAATCAACTCCTTTCAAAGTTGATTTGTTGCACTTCATTTTACATAATTCATTTATAAAAAATTTTTAAATTTAAGTATTTTCTACTATAATTATTAAAACTATAAAATTAATGTTTGATCAATATTTCTAAATAATATAATCATACAAATTTTAAGGAAAGAGAAAGGAACATAAGTAGATGAAAAAAGCAGTTTTTTCTGATTTGGATGGAACTTTATTAAAGGATAATCATCGGTTTAGTCGGTTAACAAAAAAAACAGTTAATTCAATTCAAAAAAAAGGAATCCCTTTTGTTGTTACAACAGGGCGCCTAGCTAATGATGCAATTCGTCAAGCGCGAAAACTAAAAGTTCATAAGTATGATGGTTATGTTTTGGCAAATAATGGAGCAAGTGCTTATTCTTTTAAGACTAATAGTTTTTTATGAATGATGATTTTTACAACAGCAGAAATTAAAACCATTTTTGATTTTACTTATCGCAAATATAAAGTTCATTTTTTTAGTAATAATAGTACTTATGTTTACGAATATGGTGAGAATTCTTATTATTGATCAAAAATAATGCGAACAAAATATAAAATTATCACCAAGGTCGCTGATATTACAGAAGATATTACACATGCTAGTGTTATTGCCCATCAGTCCTTAGATGATAAGGGTGCTAGTGAATTAATGACAAAGTTACGACAATTATTACCGCAATTAGATATTACTCAATATAATAATCGTGTTTTTGAAATTGCTTGCAAGGGGATTTCAAAAGGTAGTGCCTTGCAATTTTTATCCCATCATATTGGAATTGATATTAGTCAAACTTATTCATTTGGTGATTCTTATAATGATCTTGAATTAATTCGCCAAGCTGGAGTTGGTATTGCGGTTAGCAATGCGATTGATGAGTTAAAAACAATGGCAAATGAAGTAACATTATCAAATCGTGAAAATGGGCCAGCAAAATATTTGCAACAGTTTTTCTTAAAAAAATAGTACTTTTATGATATGATAAAAAAGCAAGAGAATTCAGTAAAGGAGAGAATTAAAATGGCTGTAAATGAAGTAAAAAATATTGATGAATTCGAAAAAACAATTAGTGATGCAAAGTTAACTTTAGTTGATTTTTATGCTGATTGATGTGGACCATGTAAAATGATTGCTCCAATTATTAATGAATTAGCAAAAACGCGTAGTGATGTTAATTTTATTAAAGTTAATGTTGATGTTTTACAAGATCTTGCTCAGCATTATGGAATTTTATCAATCCCAACATTAATTATCTTTCAAAATGGAAATGAATTAAAACGTAAAACAGGATTTGTAACTGCTAACGAAATTGAACAAGATTTATTAAGTTAACAAAGTTTTTACTAATAATTTAAAAAGGAGAAGGTGAATAAAAAATGGCAATGTCAATGAAGAAACGTCGTCGTTTAATGGCAGAGAAAAAAGCGGCGAAAATCTTGGCTCGTAAAGAAGCTGCAAAAAAACAAAAAGAAGAAACAAAAGTTTCAAAGTAGGATATTTAATTTTTAATGGATAATGTTTAATTTAATGAAGATATAGTAATGAACTTTTTAAATCAAAAATTTATTAAATCATCAATTATAACACTAATTTATCTAAGGATTTTTATAAAATTAAAAAATATTTTACAATAAAAAACAGTTTATAAAATAGTAATAATTTAAAATAATAAATTTAGAAATAAAAAAGTAGTTTTTATTTTATCCTAAAATAGAAAACACAACAGCAGAAATTAAAGCAAAACCAAGGTTAATTCCAAGCGTAGCAAGCAGAATAAAACCTTTTTTCTTTAAATATCAGACATAACCATTATATTCCGTTTTCAAATGTGAATATTTTGTAATAATACGAAAACCAAGGTCTGCTTGTCAGGGTGCTAATTCTTTTGTTGTATTTAGTTTTCGGAGTGGATTTTTAACTAGAATTCAGTTAGTAATAAACATTACTAAAATAATAATAATTAGAATACCAAAGAAAATTTGCGATAAGTCACTATTACTTAACTGTAATTGTTTTTGACATAATATTAGTGGCGTCATGATGCTAACTTGGATTAATAAAAAAATAATATTAGTAATTAAACTAATAATTCAAAAATTTTTAAGAGATGTTTTCATTAGTTAATTAAATTTTTTAGGAAAATTTTTATTAAGTAAGTTAAAAAATGCTAACAAATTCATCCTCAGCAATTCGTAAGCGAGGGAAACTTGTTCCTTTAACATTGTCATCATAATATCCAAATAGCATTCCTAACGATAAATGTCATTTTGTTGGGTCCACAATATTATGTTTTGTAAAAAATGAGGTTGCTTGCAGTTGCGTAATTCCGCCCATAATACTTGATCCAATTTTTAATTCAGCAGCTTGTAATGCCATAAAACTAGCGACAAGATGTGTTTGTTCATCCGAAAACATATTTGGACTTGGATAACTTTTTAAGTAATTACTCATTCCTCGCACATTTGTTTTTAATGTTTCACCACTAAAAATTCGTTCTAAGCGATTGGTTAAAAATTCTTCAGATGTTAAATAATCACCATTTGCTCCTAATAGTAATGCTAAAATTGGGGCATCCTTTACTTTTTGCTGATTGCCAGGCATAAAACAGTTTAATGCTGCTTGTTCTTTTAATTTTTGATCTTTGATAATAATAACTTTTACTGGTTCTAAGCCATTAGAACTAGGTGCTAAGGCTCCAGTTGTTAAAATTGTTTTTAAATCACTTTCACTAACTGCTTTTGTTTTATCATAGATTTTAATTGCTTTTCGAAACTTTGCTGCTTCTTGTACGCTCATAATTTTCTCCCATTCTGTAATTTATTTATAAATTTATTATACGCTAATAAAAATGTAATTAAAAGTGCTTAAATTAATAACAAATTTTGGAACAATGTTATAATTAAAAAGATAAAAATTTAGAAAGGGTAATAAAGATGGAATTTTCGCATAAAGCAATTGAACAAAAATGACAACAATATTGAGAAGAACATCAAACTTTTAAAACAACAAATAATTCAGAGCAAAAAGCTTATATTTTAGATATGTTTCCATACCCATCAGGAGCAGGTTTACATGTTGGACATCCAAAAGGATATGTTGCAACTGATGTAATTAGTCGTATGCGAAAATTGCAAGGTTATGATGTTTTGCATCCAATTGGTTGAGATGCATTTGGTTTACCAGCTGAACAATATGCTTTAAAAACAGGGAATGATCCAGCAGAATTTACTTTTCAAAACATTGCTAATTTTCGTAACCAATTAAAAGCACTTGGCTTTAGTTATGACTATGAAAAAGAAGTTAATACTTCTTCACCAGAGTTTTTTAAAACAACACAATTAATTTTTGAATTATTATATCAAAATGGATTAGCTGAGATGCGTGATGTTGATGTTAATTGATGTCCTGAATTAGGTACAGTCTTAGCTAATGAAGAAGTCTTAAATATTAATGGAAAAATGGTTTCTGAACGTGGACATTTTCCAGTTTTTAAAAAACCAATGCGACAATGGGTTTTAAAAATTACTGACTATGCAGAAAAATTATTAGCAGGATTAGATGAAGTTGATTGGCCAGAATCAGTTAAAGAGTTACAACGAAATTGAATTGGAAAATCAGTTGGTGCTGAAATTAAGTTTGCGGTCCAAAATAATCCAGAAATTATTAATGTTTTTACAACCCGTGCTGATACAATTTTTGGTGTTGAGTATCTTGTTTTAGCACCTGAGCATCCATTAGTCTCAAAATTAACAACACCTGAATATGAAGCTGCTGTTACAAAATTTTTAGCAGCAACAAAAGCAAAAACTGACTTAGATCGGCAAGATATTAGTAAAGAAAAAAATGGAATGTTTATTGGTAGTTATGCTATTAATCCAATTAATGAAAATCTTATTCCAATTTGAATTGCTGATTATGTGTTACCATTTTATGCAACTGGTGCTGTGATGGCTGTGCCAGGTCATGATGAACGGGATTATTTATTTGCTTTAAAATATCATTTACCAATTAGTTATGTTATTGAAGGAGAACATCATAATAAATTACATAATAAAGATGGTAAACATATTAATTCTGATTTTTTGAATGGTTTAATGACAGAAGAAGCAACAAAAAAAGCAATTGATGTTTTAACAGCAGCTGGAAAAGCGAAAGTTAAAACTACTTATAAACTTCGTGATTGGTTATTTTCTCGTCAACGATATTGAGGAGAACCTTTTCCAATTATTCATTGAGAAGACGGTTCAATTAGTTTAGTTGATGAAACAGAATTACCTTTAGAATTACCAAAAATGACAAATATTAAACCATCACAAACGGGAGAATCACCATTAGCTAATGCCACAGAATGATTAACTGTTATTGACAGTACTGGAAAAAAAGGACGCCGAGAAACTAATACGATGCCGCAATGAGCGGGTAGTTGTTGATATTATTTAGCTTATATTTTAATGGAAGATAAGCAACTGTTAGACTTACGTAGTACTAAAGCACAAGCTTTGTTAAAAAAATGATTACCAGTTGATTTATATGTTGGTGGCCAAGAACATGCTGTTTTGCATTTATTATATTCACGTTTTTGACATAAATTTTTATATGACCAAAAATTAGTTCCAACTTCTGAACCATTTTATAAATTAGTTAATCAAGGAATGATTTTAGGGACAGATGGTTTAAAAATGAGTAAATCAAAAGGAAATGTGATTAATCCTAATGATATTATTAAATCACATGGGGCTGATACATTACGTTTATATGAAATGTTTATGGGACCAATTGAAGCATCATTGCCTTGAAATCCAAATGGGTTAGATTCAGCACGAAAATGATTAGATCGCGTTTATCGTCTTATTAAAAATAATAATTTTTCGCAAGATAATAATCATGAGTTAGATTTTGTTTATCATAGAATGGTTAAAAACAGCACAGAAATGTTAGAAAAATTAAGTTTTAATACAGCAATTTCACAACTAATGGTCTTTATTAATGCTTGTTATAAAATAAAAGGTCCAATTTATCAACCGTATTTTGAAGGGTTTAATAAAATGTTAAGTTTGTTTGCTCCACATTTAGCAGAAGAAATTTGAACAAAATTAAATCAACCATCATCAGTTGCATTGTCAACATGGCCAAAATATGATGAAAAATATTTACAAAAAAATGAGGTTATAATTGCAGTTCAAGTTAATGGTAAATTACTTGCTAAATTAGAAGTACCACTTGATACATCAGAAGAAGAATTATCAGCTTTGGCTAAAGCTAATAGCAATGTTCAAACCTTTTTAGATAAGCATGAGATTATTAAAGAAATTATTATTAAAAATAAAATTGTTAATTTTGTTATAAAATAAATAGAAAAGATATTAATTATTTAATCAAAGGAGAAAAGTAATGCAATTTGTTCGTTCTAGCAATGGACCATGAGGTTTTTTTGACCCAGCAGGTTCATATCTGCCAAGGGCTGATTGAACTGACCAGTGATTTTTTAAAGGTCATAATTATGTCTTTCAATTAGTTGGCATTAGTATTTTTGTTTTAATTATTGGTTCATTATTTGTTTGCAGAAAGTATTATGCAAAAACTGTTAATTGACAATGGTTTCGGATTTCAATCGGGATTTATCAAATTATAACTTATTTCTTAACATATGCGATTTGAGTAACTTATTTAGCAGTTGTTTTAAAAACAGAGTGAATTTGAGGACCGGTGGGACCTTCGCAAATTCGTGGTTTAAGTGAAGTTATGCCATTACACTTATGTAGTTTACACCAGTTATTATCGGGCTTTATTTTAATTTTTCCTAGTCGAAAATTTTTTGAAGTTGTTGCTCCTTCAGCAATTGTTTTACCAATTTTAGCAATTATAACGCCGGTTAATGGTTATTGAAGTTTAGATAATTTCTTTTACTATAATTACTTTATTCTTCATACATTAATTATTTTTGCTTATTTATATGTTTATAAATATGGTTTAGTGGGAAAGCCTTATAGTGGTTTATTATTTAAATGACAGTTATTATGATTAACATTATTTTCTGTTATTGCAGTAATTTGAGACTGAATTTTTAAAACAAACCAATTATTTGTGGGGCCAAGTAGCGGTGAACCATGGAACAAGGGTGGTTTTAATGTTGGTGGTTGAAATACAAACTTTATTGGTGCAAAATATATGTGGCCATTTGCTTGATTACCAATGTTTTTCTTAGGAATTGTAATTGTTTCATTAACCCATATTTTATTATTTTATCTACCACAAAGTTTTTTATATGATAAAAAAACAAAAAAATTAGAATCTGTTCCTCGCGGCGTATGTAATAAATTTCATACTAAAGAAGGATTAACTTACATTACTTTTACTTTTAAATATATTTTTTGATCAGATAATAAAATTCATTATTATCTTAATCAAACTAATTTATTAAAATTTACTGATATTGAATTATTAACAATTCGCAATAAGAATCATAGTTAGCAAAGCTAATTATTTTTTATTTAATTAAGTTTTCAATTTAAAATAAAGGTATAATATAACTAAATGAAAGAAAAGGTGGCGAGAACAATGGTTAAATATGCAATTATTGCAAATGATTATCAAGAATCAACACAGTTAGTTAATAAAATTATTAAACTTTTACAAGAAAATAAATTAAAAGAAGATCTTAGTAACCCACAGTATGTTTTTATCATTGGCGGGGATGGAACTTTATTAAGAGCGGTTAATAAATTTCAAGATATTATTGATAAAGTTTTTTTTATTGTAATTAAATCTGGTTCATTAGGATTTTATGCCAACTATGATGAAAATACTTATCCTAAAGCAATTAAAGCAATTATTAATAATAAAGTTCATATTCGCCAAATGCCATTATTAGAAATTAAATATAATGGTAATATTATTCGCTATGCATTAAATGAAGCAAAAGTTGTTGACAATGTTAAAACAATTCGTACTGACATTTATGTTAATAATGATTTGTTGGAGCATTTCCGGGGAAGTGGGCTTGTTTTTGCAACTAAAACTGGTTCAACAGGTTATATGCGAGCAATTAATGGTTCCATTATTGCATCTAATATTTCCACTCTATGGCAATTAAAAGAAATTGCTCCGGTAGCAAATTCAACTTTTTCCACAATTAACGCTTCAATTATTTTAGACCAAGATCAAATAATAAGGTTAAATGGTGAGTTGAAAGGAAAAAGTTTAGTGATTGATACTTATGAATCAGAAATTTTAAGTTCCGATGTAGAGTTAAAAATTAGTCAAAAAACATTGAACTTATGCTATGATAAAGAAAATGATTTGAGTCTAATTGCGAAGATGAAGTTATTATTTGCTCATTGCAATGATAACAGAGGAGATGATTAATAATGAAAACTGAATATATTATTATCATTGCTGTGGCAATGATTTTAATGCTGTTGTTTATTTTAATTATGATTTTTCGGAAAAAGATTTTTAATTTTCAAAAAATTATTGTTCCAAAACAAGCGCTTTCTTTTTCTATTAATGATTTAATTAATATTTTAGGAACAAAAACAAATATTACAATGGTTAAAGCAACCTTAACTCGGTTGCGAGTAACAGTAAAAGATTTAGACGAAGTTGATTTGGTTTTGTTAAAAACTAAATTTAAATTAAAAAATATTGATATTGTTGCCCAAACTGTTATTTTGCCATTTGGCAATATCAGTTTAGCAATAAAAGATGAAATGAATAAAATTATTGGAACATAATTATTACAATTTTTTTATTATTGTTTATTTTTATCTGCAAATAATTTGTTAAAAGCACTTTCGTGCTTTTTTTGTTACTTTTAAGAGATAATTTAATTATAAAGTGGAGGAAGAATTGCAATGATATTTGAAGAGTTTATTTTTTATGTGCCAGCGTGAGGACGATTAAAGCAACCTTTCAATAAAAAATTTAATAAAAATCAACGCCGCTATAAAGACAGAAATGAAGAAGCAAGGAATGGCGGAAGACAATTATATAATGATTGAGAAAATAAATTAACAAAAAATGAGAAAAAGGAATTCAAGGAGTATTTGGAACAATATAACGGAAGTCATTATGAACTAATTAATGAATATTTACGAAAGACAAATGCAAAAATATATCATGATATTGAAGCTATTCCAGCTGAACTTAAATTTACAAAAAATGATTTAAAGAAAGTTAATGATAAAATTTTAAAATTAGATAAATCATTTCAAAAAGCAAAAAAAATGAAAAATTAGTTGTTTTTCGTCGGGTTAGTGACTATCAATTTTCAGACCATGATCTTAATTTACGTGATGCAAATAATAAAATTAATCGTGATTTATTTACGCAAAACTAATAAAAAATAAAAAAAATTTGCTAATTATAAATAGTTTTTCATAAATTAATAGTATAATTTAAATACCTTAAAGCACAAAATAATTTATTTTAATCAAAAACAGCAATCATTAGGAGGTTATAAGATATGGCCAAACAAAAGTTAACTAAATGGTATTATAACAATTTAAAGGTTAATAATTGAAATTTATATGTTGCTGTTTCTGAACAAGGTATAACTTTTATTGGTTCTAATAACAAAGGGTTTAATGAATTAGAATCTTGGTTGAAGAAAAAGGGACCAAATATTTTATTAATTGCTGATCAAGAAGGAAAAACGAACCTTGTTATGGAGCAATTAACGGAATATTTAATGGGAAAACGAACATTTTTTACTTTAGCGTTTGATTTCACTGGTACTTTGTTTCAAAAAAAGGTTTGAGCAGAAGTCGCTAAAATACCATATGGAACAAAAACTTGTTATGCTGATATTGCACAAAAAATTGGACATCCGCAAGCAATGCGAGCTGTGGGGACAGCAATTGGCAATAATGCCATCACAATTCTTGTTCCCTGTCATCGTGTTTTAGGCAAAAATAATGCTTTACTTGGCTATCGTGGTGGGTTAGAAATGAAAGCATTTTTATTACAATTAGAAAATATTTGATAATTAGTATTTGTTATTTTAAATTTATGCTTTGTTAAAAGTAGTTTTTATTACAATTAATTTTATTTTTAATTAGTATGTTGATTATCAACAATAAATTTTTAATATATTAAAAGGAGAAAAAAATATGGGAAAGTTTCATACAATAGCAAGTAGTTTATTAGTGTTTGGAACTATTAATATGACATTTGTACCTACTTCTAGTTTTATTAATCAAAAGTGATATATTACAGAACTATCACCAACAGCAGTTTCATCACTTGACGAAGATGATTTTATTTATTCAGGCTATTTATTACAGTATTTTATTTATAAGTCTTCCAATATTGACCAAAACAAAACAGTAAAAATGATGGAAAACAATATTGTTACTAATAAAGATATAATTTATAATACTAAAACTAATATTAATAATGTGAGAATCGATACGAAAGAATTATTTGAAATGTCATTAATGGCCTCGATTATTAATACTAGTATTTATGGAATGAAAACTTGGAAAGAATTTTTTGCCGAAGCATATTCAAAATGAATGACAATGCCAAACGAAATGAAAAATAAAAGCTGAGAGATTTTAAATAATTTTTTTATTGATATTTATACTCAGCTTCAAAAAGAAAATTTTGGTTCCCGAATTACTTCTTTACAAAAACAACGTGCTAAAATTGATCAGTATGTTGCAAAGTCAAATATTATTTATAATACTAATTTAACAACTAAAGCAATTGATGCAGTTGATTTAAAATATTTTTTGCCATCTTTTGAACTTGGTTTACAACAATTAATTCCCCAAAATAGGAAATTATGAGCACGGAATTATACTTTTAATGTTCTTAAAACAAGTTTAATTATGTGGCAGTCAAGTGGAATGCAAGATATTAAAACTGATAATGTTAGTTTTGACGGAAATATTCTACGAAATAGCATTATTAATGATGGTAAGCAGGATTTAACAGCGGAATTAGGAAATATGATGAATGATTCATATACGCGAGCATCACAATCAGCGATTATAAAATTTGAAAATTTTATGAATACTAGTAAACAGCAATATTATTCATCATTTGATAAGTTAGATGAAGATTTAAAAAAGATAACAGAATATGAAAATAATTATTATCATGAAAAAGGGAGCACTATTTTCTTAAAAGATAGCGTGCAAGCAATGCAAAAATATTATCAATGAACTGATGAACTGATGGAGTTTCTTAAAGAACAAATTTTAAATTTATTTAATATGACTTATGCAATAACTGGTGACAATTTTAAATATTTTTTAACTGGATTTTTATTTTCTCCTGATGCACCATTGTTAGAAGAAGGTAGACAAACAGCAGCTTATACAAATTATTCTTTTCAATCATTACCAGGGTCAAATCGTTTTATTTCAACTAGAAGGGCTTATATCGTTATTTCTGCAAAAGAATTTGATAATGTTTTGCAGGGAAAAACTATTTCTGAATATTTAATTGGATGATGAAGCTCACCAAATGTTTTTTGTACTTTGAATCATGAGATGGGGCATGCTGTTGATGTTTACTATGGAATGATTAAAGAAGCACGAAATGTTGCACCAAAATATTTTAAGAATCTTGTAAATAGTTTAGGTATTAAAGGACAATATATGGGTAACATTTTTGGCTATGATGATATTGCAAGTTATAATCAAAACGTTAACATTATTAAAATTGTTTTAATTATTATGTTTGGTGCTTTTTGCATAAGTATTATTATTGCCGTTGTTTGAGGTACTAGTCGTAAGATTAGACCTCAAAAGAAATAGAAATGGTAAAAATGCAACAATATTGCATTTTTTATTTAAAAATAAAGGAGGAAAAAATGAGTAGTAAAAAACAAATGACAAAATTTGGATTTATTGTTTCATCATTAGGTGCAGCAATTGGATTAGGGGTAATTTGAGGATTACCTGGTTATATTAATAAATATGGTGGATTTTATTTTTTCTTAATATATATTTTTGCATTATTAATAGTGGGAATTCCACTATTAATTTTTGAATTTAACTTAGGAAATCTTCGACGTAAAAGTGTAATTAACATTTTTGATAAGGAAAGTGTTCGCTTTAGTCGCTTTATGGGTTGGTTTCAATCAACTTTAATGATTATTATTCCGATTTATTATGCTGTTTTGGTTGGTTATACTATTATTTCGATTGGAATTGAATTTAGTCCTACCTTGATTAGTAATGTTCATGGAAATATTTTTAATCATCAGATTTTACAACGTGGTGGTTTTGGCGTAACTAACAATAGTGGTTTTCAATGAATTGTATTTTTAGCTTTTTTATTTGTTGTTTTGTTAGTTGGTCTTGTCTTATTATTTGGAATTAGGGGAATTGAAAAAGTTAATAAGTTTTTTATGCCCTTATTATTTTTAATTATTTTAATTTTAGCAATTTATATTTTAACAGTTCCAGGGAGTCATCAAGGATTAGCAACGTTGTTTTTAACAAATAATTTAGAGAAATTAAAGCAAAGTCAAACATGATGTAGTGTTTTTTCCTTATCTTTTTTTACAACATCATTAGGAATGGGAATGATGATGCGCTTTGCTGGTGTAGGTCCACATAATCAAGATAATGCTTCAAAAGCTTACTTATTAGTAATTGGAATTTTATTTTTATCCATTACTAACTTAATCTTTATTTTTGGTGCATCAGGGGCTATTGTTAATAATTTGGTTACTGATAAAAATGATATTTTATTATTTCAACAACAAATTGCTACTAAGTTTGGTAATGATTCAATGGTTTTTGTTTTTAATGTTTTGCCAGAAACTTTCCATATTATTAATCAAAATACTGTTGTGGGAGTTGGGAATTTCTTAGGAGTTTTATTCTTTTTAGCTTTATTTATTGCCGGATTAAGTACAACGGTTGGTAATGTTGAAGTTATTGTTGATGCTATTGAAACACAATATGAAATTAGTAATCCAAAAGTAATTTGTGGGATTTGTTTAACAATTATTGTTGTTGGTTTATTACTAGTTTTTGAGAGTACATATCAGGTAATTAATTCCTTTCAATTATTAGCAGCAGGATTAGATTTAATTTTAGTATCTTTAGCACAAGTTATTTTCTTTGTTTGATATGCAAAAAAACTACATATTGTAATTAATTACAATAACCAAGTATCATGAATTAAATTAAATAAGTTATATAAAATTATGATGTATTATTTAATTCCACTTATATTAGTTGTTATTATTGGTTTTTCAGTTTATAATTTTATTATTAGTTGTACAAAAAACGCTTGATATATCTCAGTATTAGCTTTTGTGTTAGGTATTTTTGTACCAGTCCTAGTTGCAAGTCTGAATAGTTATTATGGCATAAAACGAGAAAAAGGAGGACATAAACAATGTTAGTTACCATCGCCATTGTTGTTTTATTAGTTTTAGCAATTTTATTAGCAGTTGCTTTTGGCTTTTTTATCTATAAAGATTGACAACGTAGCCAGCATACATTAGAAGTTGATCAGAAATTAGCATTAGAACATAAGTTAGAAGAAGATTTAGAACCAAGTTTAGATCATAAAACTAATGAAAGAAAGTAAATTTAATATTTTTTAATTATCATGCTGTTTGATAATTTCAATTAATTCTATTGATGATGAGTAGTTTTTTATACTAGTTAAAAATTCTTTTTTTGCAAATAGTTTAGCAATTGATTGAAGTAATTATATATGTGAAAAATTATCTTCTGCAGCAAGAGCTAAGCAATATTTAATATGGTATTTGTCTTCTTTTTGAAATTTAACTGGAATTTTAAAATATGTAAAACTTATTCCAGTTTTTAAAATTGTTGAATCAGGCATAATATGCAATAATGCTAATTTGGGTGCCACAACATAATAATGACCTAAATCATTTGTTATTTCATTTAGTGGGAAAATCAGTTTTAACATAATTATTTGTAATTAATAATTCAGATGATAATTCAATTGCTTGTTCTCATTTATTAATTGGTTTTTCAATATATTGTAATAATTTTTCATTAAATATTTTCATTTTTTATAAACCTTTCTATTTTTTATTATTTTTTATTATAGAAAGAAGATGGTAAAGTACAAGAAAATTAATTGTTTTTGTATTTTTTTTATTAAAATGCAAATTTTTTGAAAATTTAATACATTATAATTTTTAGTGAAGGAGGGTATAAATGATTCCAATAATTGCTTTGGATTTATATAATTTAACATCCTTAGAAAAATATGTGGCAATTGAAATCAATAAAAAACCGGAATATTTTTTAAATAATTCAATCACAATAACTAGTAAAAAACTAGGAATAGCAACATCAACAATATCAAGATTATCGAAAAAATAGGATATAAAAATTTTAAAGAACTTAAAATGTTTATTTATGAAAAAATTAAACAGATTAAAAGTAGTTTTAATTTTCAATATAATGATAATTTACCTAATTTAATTCAAAAAATTAAAAATATTAATTTATATTCTATTTTTGAAACAATTAATAACTTAAATTTATTATAATTAGAAAATATTATTAACTGTATTTTTACTTCTAAACGTATTTTTATTTTTGGGGTTGGTTCATCTTTTGTTATTGGTTCTGAATTGAATAATATTTTAATTAAATTAGGGTTTAATTATTATACATAGCAAGATTTTCATGGTCAGTTATTGTTTTTAAATTGATTTAATAATAATGATTTGATGATTCTTTTTTCAAAATCTGGTTGTACGCGTGAAATTATTGAATTACTTAAATTAAGTAGAAAAAACAATATAAAAACGGTTTTAGTTACAACTAAGCAGAATAATAGTGATTTGATTCAACCAGATTATAGAGTTTTATATCATTCTTATTTAGATTTAACTTATTTTTTAATTATTTCTAGCAATATTTCGCAACTAATTATAACTAATATTTTAATAACAATTTTAATAGATAAAAAACCATCAATATATGAAGAAATTCAAAAAGGTGTTATTTTAATTAATAATTGAAATAAAAAAGGAACTATAGTATAAAATTAAGAACTAATTTTGTTTCAATTTTTAATTATGTGGGTTCTATGTAAAATTAATTTTTTGTAGATTATCAACTTAAGTACAAGTTTTTATTAAATCAAAATAAAGACTAAACATTTTAAACACTTCTAAATGTGTTTTTAAAGTTTATTTTTTTCTTGGTCGATTATTTAATAAAAGTGTTGTTTATTTGTCATATTCTTTACTGTATTTATTTAAACCTATATCTTTCCATAATAATTTATTTTCGTGTTCAATAGTGCTTTTTCTCATGGTAAATCTGGTGTTGTAAAATAAAATGGAATGCTAGTCATTTGTGCAAATTCTTTTCACATCGTAAATTCGGAACCATTATCCAATACTAATGATTTATAATATTTCATAATTGCTGGGTTTTTAAAAAAATTAATTAACTTAATATTTACAGTATTTGTCGCTTTATTATCAAGATGACAAATATAATCTAAATTTGTTAGTTTTTTAGTGATTGTTAGTTTAAAACTTTTTATATTTTTACCCTTAATTAAATCAGTGTCAAAATGACCAAAATCCAATCTATCTCTTTTAATTTCAGAAATATGTTTTTTATTTTTGGTAAATTTCGGTTTTGTGTGGCTTTTATAATGTCGCAAGGTTGTTTGAGACAAGTAAAATGCTTTAATTTTTATGTAACGATAAATTGTAGAGATAATTTTCCCTAAAGTAGTATCTGAATAATTAAAACCAAAACTTTCTTTTTCAAAATTAGATAGTTGTTTAAAACGACCAACAATTTGTTCTCGTAATCAAAAATTTTTTAATCCATGATTAATATATTTTCGTTGGTTAAAATTAAGTCTTTTTTTATTCCCACATTTACTTCAATGATATTTATAATGTAATATTGCTTGTTTTGCAATGTATTTGGTACCTTCACAACGTTTTAATTCGCGTGATATTGTTAATTCGTGCTTATTTAAGCGCTTGGCACATTCACGATTTTTTAATCTTTGAATTTTATAACTTTCAAATAATGCTCGTTATTCTATGATAAAATGCTTATAATTCATATTTACTATTCTTTATATTAAAACATAAACAGTATAACATATGAATTTTTTACTTTATATAAACTTGCAATTATTATGATAATCTACAACCAAATTAAGACTAATAAAAATAAATAGGATTTATAAGAAAATCCTATTTTTTCTGTATAATAAAAACAAATATCAACAGTATTTCAATTCTACCATATAGTTTAAAAAACAAATATTTTAAAAAGTGGAAGAATTAAATAAACAATTTGCGATGCTTGTGCCATTAGTTTTTATTGCTCTTAAACCTATAATTAAACCTATAAATAGAAAAGATACAAGTCATTCCAATTTTTTCCTTCTTTATTAGTTAAATTATATAAAAATATATTTGTTTGTAAATACCTTTATTACGTGTTTTAAGACCTAAATTAGCAATAGCGCTAGAATTATATAGTTTTGGTTTTAATGCTTTTAATCTAAATGAAAATGAAGAAGACTTAATGGTTCGTTCTCGGATTATGAATAAAAATTATTTAATTCTAGCTTATTCATTATTTGGTGATAATGAAGCAGTTAACAAAGCATTAACAATTGCAAAAGAAAAAGGAGTAACGATTGTAGTAATTTCTGGGAAAGATATGTCAAAAGCAGTTAAATTAGCAAATTGGTCGCATATTATTTCAACCCCAAATCAACGAGTAAATGATCATAGAAATATATTAACTTTAATAAATTTTGTAAAAGTATTGTATATTCTCATTTTAGTATTCCCCTTTTTTAAAGAAATGTGTTTTAATAACTGTGTAAATAAGATACTTTTAAATTAAGCGGTTTAATGATTAACTATTTTTAAAAATAATCTAAAGTTATTGTTAAACTGATACCTAAAATAATATTTGAACTATCTTCTTAATTTTGTTGTATTTTTATTAATAAGGTATTATAATAATAAAGTAATTAAAATAGGTCAAAAAAGAGCACAACCGTGCTCTTTCTTTAATGCCATAAATAATGCAATAAATTTAGTTATGTTTGATTAAGAAGGGATGGTGTTGAATGGAACATTTTATACAACAAGAAACAAAATTGAAAGTAGCTTTGGAAAATTATTTAGCAAAGCAAAATTTAACTTTGTTTGCAATTAATTATTTACAAGAGTTTGACACAAATGTTGTGCAAGTATTAATTGAAGATAAAACAACTGTGCTTGATTTAGATCATCTAACAGTTATTAGTGAAGAAATTAATGAATTGGTTGATAGTCTTGATTTATTTTCAGAAGAATACTTGTTAGAGGTTTCAACACCAGGTGCTGAGCGACCATTACGAAATTGAAATGAACTACAACAACATGTTAAGGATTATGTTTATTTAGAATTTAACGAAAAAGTCAATAATTTAGTTGAAGTTACTGGTGAATTATCAATGCTTGATAAGCAACAAAATCTTACTATTACTTATTTTGTTAAAGGTGCTCGCAAAACCTTGCAAACAAATTATCAAAATATTAAATTTGCGCGTTGTGCGGTTAAATTTTAAGAAAGGAATGTTATATAGCATGATTGATGGTGCAAAATTATTGTCAACAATTGATGAAATTGTTAGTGAAAAACAAATTAGCCGTGATTTAATTTTAGATTCAATTAAAGAAGGAATTAGGAAGGCTTATGAAAAACATTTTGATCCAGAAGCAACAATTATTGTTGAGATTGATCAAAAAACAGGGCAAATTAAAGTTGAAAAAGAATTAACTGTTGTTAAAAAAGTAGAAGATGATTTATTAGAAATTGGTTTAAATGAAGCCAAAGAAAAATATGGTGAGCAAATTACAATTGATGATAAAGTTTATGAACCAGTTAATTCAGAAGAATTTTCACGATTAGCAATTTTCCAAGTTGGCCAAATTATTAAACAACAAATTAAAGAAGCAGAAAAGGATTCAATTTTTGATGAATATATTATCCAAAAAGGGCACTTAATGACGGGTGTTGTTATTGCTGCTGAAGAAAAATACTTATTAGTTGAAGTCGAACGAACATTTGCTTATATTCCTCGAAAAAATTTGATCTTTTCTGACCATTTTGAAGTTGGCCAACCAATTACTTTTTTAGCAGAAGATGTTGTTAAATCAAAAAATGCAGGACAAATTACTGGCTCACGAACAAGCAATGATTTTTTATATCGTTTATTAGAACGTGAGATTCCAGAAATTTTTGAGCAAGTAATTGAAGTAAAAGCAATTGCTCGTGATCCTGGGCGTCGTAGTAAGATTGCTGTTTATAGTACAAATGAAAATATTGATCCAATTGGTGCTTGTGTTGGTAGCAAGGGCAGTCGAATTAATAAAGTAACAGCTGAATTACAAGATGAAAAAATTGATATTTGTATTTATAATGATAATAGTCAACAATTTATTATTAACTCATTATCACCCGTAAAAGTAATTTCAATTACAACTAATGATGAAGGAAAAGAAGCTGACGTTGTTGTTCCTGATGAGCAATTATCATTAGCAATTGGAAAAGGCGGAAGTGCCGCAAAATTAGTTGCAAAGTTAACAAAATGAAAACTAAACATTATGAGTTATAGTGAAGCGTTAACGAAACAAGTTGAAATTTTATGAAATGGAAATTTAACAACTGATGAACTTAGTGCATTACAAGTTAAATTAAAAGATAAAATTAAACCAAAAGCCATTGTTGAAACAAATACTGTTGATATAACAGCCGGTTTACCAGTTGAAGAATTTGAAATTATTGAAGAACAAATGGCTGAAGAAACAATGATTTTAGATGAAGAAAATTATCATGTTGATGATTTAACAGAATCAACTCCTAAAGTATTAGAAAATGAAATTCAAGAAATTGAAGACAATCTTTCTTATTTTGAGAGTGAACAATTTGAAAATCAAGATGATGATGACGATGAAATTAATTATGACGACTATGATGATTATTATGATCAAGATAAATAATTAACTAGGAGGGATATCGATGACAAATCATAAAAAAATTCCCTTACGAAAATGTGTTGTTTCACAACAAATGTTACCAAAAAAAGAATTGGTACGAATTGTTAAGACACCAAAGGGGGAAATTATTATTGATCCAACCGGAAAGACCAATGGGCGCGGCGCTTATTTACGACCAACATTAGAGATTTATGAAAAATCAAAAAAGAATCACGCGTTAGAACGTGCTTTAAAAACAAAGTTAACCGATCAATTTTACGAAATGTTATATTGTGAAATTAGTGAAGGTTGAGATTAACGATGATAGATCAAAAAGGATATAGTTATCTTGGTCTAGCCAAACGAGGGGGTAAACTAATCACAGGGGCTTGTTTGTTAACTGCCATTCAACAAAAAACTGTTTATTTAGTATTAACAAGCAGTGATGTTGGTGCTACGCAAGCAAAAAAATATCAACAAAAATGTTTTTATTATAAGATCCCTTATTTTAGTTGCCTTGATTTCAATTTAACCCAACAAGCTTTAGGAACAAATAATGTTAAAATGATTGGTATTAGTGACCAGCATCTTGCCCAACGGTTGCTGACATTATTAAATAATTCTTAAAATTCAAAAAGGAGGAGGGACAGATGAGTAGTCAAAATAACAAACAAAATAAAAAAACATTAGCTAAAAAACAACGAAATCGGATTAAATCACAATTAAAAACGGTTGAAGCACATGTTAACGAAGGAGTTTTTGTTTATGATGAGGCATTAACTATTGCTGAGTTTGCCCAAAAAATTAATAAACACGTTAGTGAAATTATTAAATACTTTTTTAGTAAGGGGATAATGTTAAATCAAAATACTTTTTTAACTGAAGAGCAATTGGGAGAGTTATGTTTAGAATTCGGGTTAGATTTTAAACGTGAAAAATCAGTAACACATGAAAACTTAATTGAAAGTTTTGAAGTTAATGATGACCCTGCTTCGTTAGAAAAACGACCACCAATTGTCACAATTATGGGCCATGTTGATCATGGGAAAACAACCCTATTAGATACCATTAGTAATACGAATGTGGTAAGTAAAGAACATGGGGGAATTACACAACATATTGGGGCTTATCAAATTAAAACGAAACATGGTGAAAAGATTACCTTTGTTGATACTCCTGGACATGAAGCTTTTACACAAATGCGCGCACGAGGGAGTGCAGTAACCGATATTGTTGTCTTAGTTGTTGCCGCTGATGATGGTGTAATGTTGCAAACTAAAGAAGCCATTGATCATGCCAAAGCAGCTGGCGTACCAATTATTGTTTTTGTTAATAAAATGGATAAAGTTGGAGTAAATTTAGATAATATTTTAATGCAATTATCACAAGAAGAATTAACTCCAGAAGAGTGAGGAGGAACAACTCCTTATGTTAAAGGAAGTGCTAAACAAAAACAAGGAATTGATGAATTATTAGATACAATTTTATTAATGGCTGATTTAATGGAATTAAAGGCAAATCCAAATCGTTTTGCGTTAGGAACAGTGCTTGAATCACACTTAAATCGTGGCTTAGGACCAGTTGCAACACTATTGGTGCAATCAGGAACATTGAATATTAAAGATGCCTTAGTTGTTGGTTATACTTTTGGTTATGTTCGTGATTTATCTGATGAGAGTGGTAAAAAAATTAAATCAGCAGGACCATCAACTCCAGTTATGATTCATGGTTTAAATGAAGTACCAAATGCTGGTGACCGTTTTATGGTTTTTCGCGATGAAAAATTAGCACGTGAAATTGCTTTAAAACGAAAAACAATTGATACAATGAATAAACGTTATAAAAATCAAAATTTCTCGTTAGAAAGTTTATCAGCCCAAATTAACAATGGACAATTAAAACAAATTAATATTATTTTAAAAGCTGATACTCAAGGAACAGTTGAAGCGGTAAAAGCAAGTCTATTAAAAATTAATATTCCAGGTGTAAGAATTAATGTTTTACGAGCAACTGTTGGGGCAATTTCTGAAAGTGATGTAACATTAGGTTTAGCTAGTCAAGCATTTATTGTTGGTTTTAATGTTCGTCCAACAGCTCATGTTCGGAAAAAAGCCGAAGATGAAGGTGTTCCAATTCGTTTGCATACAATTATTTATAAATTAACTGAAGAAATAGTTGCCGCAGCGGAAGGAATGTTAGATCCAGAAATGGTTGAAGAAGTGTTAGGACAAGCGGAAGTACGTCAAATTTTCCGTCATTCTGATATTGGAACTATTGCTGGTTGTTATGTTACTGATGGTATTATTCCACGAAAATCACGAGTTCGAGTTTTACGTGATGGAGTTATCGTCTATAGTGGTGAATTGGCATCATTAAAACATGTTAAAGATGATATTAAAGAAGCCAAAACAGGGGCTGAATGTGGGTTAACAATTAAAAACTATAATGATTTAAAAGAGCAAGATGTTATTGAAGCTTATACTGAGAAAGTCGTTACAAAGTAATGATTTTTTTGGTTGTTTTTATGTTATTTTTGGTTGTTTTTTGGTTAAAAATAATATATAATTATAATTGGTAAGTATATGTTAAAAGAATTGCGATTAGAAAAAATTTTAGTTTGTTTAGATGATCAACAATTAGTATTAGTTAACGACTTAATTAAATAATTGCATTTATTACCAACAACATTACGCCGTTATTTAAAGGAAATGGAGCAACAAGGTTTATTAAAACGAGTGCATGGTGGTGTTAAATTACAAAAGAGTTATGAGGTTCGTATAGAAGAACAATTAAATTAAAAAATCCAACAGCATGCGGAAGAAAAATATTTAATTGCATGCCATGCGGTTAAAAAAATTAAACCAAAAATGTGTCTTTATTTGGGTGCTGGTTCATTAACCTTAGCATTAATTAAGTTATTACAACCAGCAGATAATTTAGTAATTATTACTAATTCAATCTTTTATTTAGAACTATTAGCTTTAGGAGGATTTAATAATGTTTATGTCTTGGGAGGAAAATATAAACACCAAACAGGAGCATTAATTGGTTGAGAAGCCATTACGACTTTACAAAAATATCAAATTGATTGTGCTTTTTTAGGCGTGAATGGGATTAATGGTCAGTATTTATATACGACCGACCCAGATGAAGCAATGATTAAAGCATAGGTTATTAAAGGAGCAACAAAAAGTTATATTATTGCTGATTTATCAAAATTTAACATTAAATCATTAGTAAAATTCGCTTCTCGTTCGGAAGTTAAAATTATTACAAGTTCATAGAAAGGATAAAAAAATATGAAAATAATTGATTATTTTACTGAAGCAACAACCTTTTTAAAAACTTCTGCGACAGATAAAGCTGAAGTCTTTGCAACATTAGCAACAGCATTAGTTAACAATGAAAAAGTTACTGATTCAGCAAAGCTAATTAAAGCTTTAGAAAAACGTGAAACAGAAGGTCCAACGGGGGTTGGTGATGGTTTAGCAATTCCCCACTGTTCAAGCAGTACTGTTACCAAACCATCAATTGCAATTATGACATTAGAAAAGGCAGTTGATTGACAAAGTTTAGATAACAAACCAGTTGATATCATTTTTATGATTACTACGCCAGAACAAGGAGGAGAGCAACATTTACAAGCACTAGCAAAATTAGCTGGTTTTTTAGGAAAAAGTGAAGTTGTAACCCAAATTCGTGCGGCAAAAAATTTTGCTGATATTCTTAAAGCATTTATTGAACCAGTTACTGACCACGATAAAATGAAAACCGATGGTCACTATGATGTTATTGGTATTACAGCTTGTCCAACTGGAATTGCCCATACTTATATGGCAAAAGAAAAAATGGAAGAAGCAGCAAAGGCAATGGGCTTAACAATTAAAGTTGAAACGCAAGGGCGTAGCGGTAATGAAAATGTCTTAACAGCAACCGACATTGCTAATGCAAAAGCAATTATTCTTGGGATTGATAAAAAAATTATGGGAATGGATCGTTTTAAGGGTGTTTCATATTTAGAAACAAGTACAAAAGATGTTATTTACCATGCCCCTAATGTTATTCAAGATGCTTTGAATGATAAACATTTAACAATTGGCAAAGGTGGTAACGATGAAGTTGGTGAATTAAGTTTAAAAAACTTTAAATATGTAACAAAAAACCTCTTAGGAGGAGTTTCACGAATGTTACCATTTGTGGTTGCTGGAGGAATTATTTTAGGAATTGGTTTCTTATTAGATTCAGGTAAAACAGGAAAAGATTTTGGGGTAACTCGTGATGTTGCTGCATGATTTTCAGGATTAGGAAAAGTAATATTTGGTATTATGGTTCCAATTTTAGGTGCTTATGTATGTTACTCGATTGTGGGACCACAAGGATTATTACCCGGGATGACAGCAGGATTAATTGCTAATGCTCCTGGAATGTTATATGATGCAGAAAATAAAACGGGATGAGCAAATACATGAGGGCGATTATTCCCTGATTCAATTTCAAACTTTAACTCAGGATTTTTTGGAGCCTTAATTGGTGGTTATCTTGTTGCCTTTGCTGTATATGGATGCCAAAAAGGATTTGCTCGGTTCCACCCATCACTACGAGGAGTTCGTGATATTGTATTAATCCCTGTTCTAACAGCTTTAGCAGCAGGAGTCTTAATGTTTGGATTAAATATCCCACTAGGATATTTAAACTACGGTTTAAGTTTAGGTTTAAAAGCAATTGCTGATTATAATTTAAATGCTTTAATTGGAATTATTATTGGTTTAATGATGGCTGCTGATATGGGTGGACCAATTAATAAAGCTGCCTATGTCTTTGGAACCTTAACAATTGATGCTACACAAACAGCTTATGAAAGAATTCGCTCAACTAATGGGGGAACAGTATTTATGGCTTGTGCAATGTTAGCAGGAATGGTACCACCATTAACATTAGCCCTATGTACAAGAATGTTTAAAAAATATTGAACAAAAAAAGATGTTGAGCAAGGAAATACTAACTATTTCTTAGCCTCATGTTTTATTACCGAAGGGGCAATTCCATTTGCTGCTGCTGACTCAAAACGAACAATTCCATCAATTATGGTTGGAAGTGCTATTACTGGTGCAATTGTTAGTGGTTTTGGTGTAACCTTAGCAGCACCGCACGGGGGGGTTTTTGTCTTTCCGCTATTGCAAATTCAAGATAATGGTAAAAATTGATTTAGTATTTCTAATCATGGTGCTTCAATTGGAGTAGCAGTCTTAATTTCAGTTATTGCACTAATTATTGGAAGTTTTATTAGTGCCTTGATTCTTGGATATTGAAGAATGCATGATGTTAAAAACAATAAAATTACTTTAGCAATTTAATTTAAAAAGTAAAAACCCAATAAGTTGGGTTTTTATAATACTAAAATAAAAAGGGAAGGAGTACGAAAAAATGATTTATACATTAACATTAAATCCCGCAATTGACCAAGTTATTGAAGTTCCTAATTTCCAGGTAGGAGAAACTAATAAAGCGATTAGTGAGTATGAAGTAATTGGTGGCAAAGGAATTAATGTTGCCGTAATGTTGCAACATTTAGGATATTCAACTACAGCATTAGGCTTTTTGGGGCGTGATAATAAGGAAATGTTTGAACATTATTTGATAGAGCAAAAGGTTGGTGCTTGTTTTAATGAAGTTAATGGTAAAAACCGAACTAACATAAAAATTAAAAGTTTAGAAATAAAACAAGAAACAGAATTAAATGGTCTTGCTTTTTATGTTAGTGCTGATGATGTTATTGCACTGTTAACAATTCTTAAAACAGAATTAACCAAAAATGATTGTTTAATTATTTCTGGTTCATTACCACGCAATTGTCCATCTGATTTATATCAAACAATTAGTACTTACTGTGATGAAAATGAAATCTTATTTGTTGTTGATGCAACAAAGGATGTTTTATTATCAACTTTATCAGCTAAACCATTCTTAATTAAACCAAATTTAGCGGAATTAAATGAACTATTTGAAACAAATTACCAATTTACTCAAAAAGCAGAAATTGTTGCTTTAGGAAAAAGATTGCAAGAACAAGGGGCACAGAATGTTTTAATTAGTAGTGGTAAGGATGGGAGCATCTTAATTACTCCAACAAATGTTTATGTTGGTAATACTGCAACAGGACAATTAATTAATTCAGTTGGCGCTGGTGATTCAATGGTTGCTGGATTTGTTGGAGCATATTTAGCAACAGATGATTATCAAGAAGCAATGTTAACTGGTATTTGTGCTGGATCAGCGACAGCATTTAGTCAAGGGATTGCTGACAAATTGTTAGTGGAAAGTTTAAAACAACAAATCAAAATTAGTACTTTTAGATAAAAAAATGATATTATTAAATATCCATTTTTTTATTTTATGTTATATTGTTCATTGCTGTTACAATTATGGTTTATTCCCAAAATATATCTTTTTAAATCTTGTTAATGAATATTTATGATACCAAAAATAGTTGGAATTGAGAATTTTACTTTCCTAAGATCAATTATAATACTTCTTTGGAGAGTATAAAATGGAATCTTTTTTCTTGAAAATGGTATAGTTTGGCAAATTACGCTTTATTTACGATAAAGTTAAAATGAAAATCTTTTCCTTAATGGTAAAATAAGGAAGAATTTACTTTAAAATAGGAGGATTTTATGGCAATTATCTTAGAAGCCAAAGCTATTAGCAAAAAATACCATCAAAAATTTGTTTTAAAAGATGTTAATTTAATAATCCATCAACATGAAAAAATTGGTTTAATTGGTGCTAATGGAAGTGGTAAAACAACATTAAGCGAGATTATTGCTGGTGTCCGAAAGCCTAATAATAGTGAAATTATTTATCAACCAAATTTAACCATTGGAATGCAGTTTCAAAATTCCCAATATCCCCCTGGGTTAACAATAATGGATATGATTAAATATTATTTTAAAGTATTTCAGTTATCTTTCCAGCAGGATGAAATTAAACAATTAATTAGCACTTATCAGTTAACAGAAGTTGCTAAAAAAAGATTGTTAAATTATCAGGAGGTCAGCAACAGTGGTTAAACATTTTATTGTCAGTTATTCATCAGCCACAATTAGTAATTTTGGATGAAGTTTCAACTGGCTTAGATATTGTAGTTAAAGAAACTATTTTTCAATTTTTAGAACAAAATATTATTACTAATCAACGAGCAATTTTGCTCGTATCACACAATATGGAAGAAATTCAACGTTTTTGTGAGCGGGTTATCTATTTATCAGCAGGAAAAATTAAAGCTGATTTAGCAGTAACTGATATTATTCAAAAGTATGGTAGTGTCTTTAACTATACAAAAGAGATGTTTGAAAATGAACAAAATAAAGACTCTTTTAATTAAGAGCATTTATTTTTATTAGCACTTTGATTGTATTCTTCGGTAATTGCGTTAGTTGCGTTAATCTTATTTTCCAAATTTGGATGAATTTTTAATAAACTTTGAAAAATGATATCAGATATTAAAATTTGAACAATTTTAGAAGATAATGCTGGAAAACGCTCATTTTCTTTTGTATGAACTTCAAATAAAATTTTATGTTTAATTTTATATAATTTATCAATGTTAGGATTATTAGTAACTAAAGCCACATCAATGTTCAGCTTATTTGCTAAATTAATAATATTAACAACTTCATTTGTCTTTCCTGATTTACTAAAAATAATAATTAAATCATCGGGTTCGGCATTTGAAAGAGTAACCATTAACGAATGAATGTTTTCTGTTGTATAACAGTTATAACCAATCATATTAAGGTTACTATGTAACACCCGGCAAGCAAGAAAAGATGCACCAATGCCAAAGGCGAAAATTCGCTTTTTAATAACAATATCATTAATTAGGCGGTCTAAGACTTCTAAATCAATATTGTCAATTGTTTCATGGATACTATAAGAATAATAGACACGCATATTGTTAGCGATATCTTTTAAATTCATGGTTTCATTAGTTTCGTAATTTTTGTTTAGAAAATTTAATCGTTCATAAATATGCATTTGTAATTCTTTAATATTTTTAAATCCTAAGTGTTTTGCCATTCGGGTAATAGTTGATTCACTAACATAGTAAGCTTTTGCTAATTCGGTTATTGTTTTACTAGTAAATAGAACAGGATTTTGAATAATTTGTTCAATAACTGATAGTTCAGTATCAGTCAAAGTATTTTTATCATATGTTAACACAGACAACATAGAAACTCCTTTCATCAACCTCACCATGAAAATTATTTTCATAATATCAACTAATTCTATTTTACAACATATTATGCGAATAATAAAGTGGAAAATAATTTGTTAATTTAATAAAAAATGCAAATTATGCATATTTTAAACAAAATTATTCTATAATATAACTATAAAATAATGAAAATTTATATAAAAATCCCAAATGTAAGAAAGTTATTTTAATAGAAAGAGTAAAAAAAGACAATGATGTTAAGTTTATCGCCACAACATATTACCTATTTATCAATTTTAATTTTTGGAATTATTGTGGGGACAATATTGTTAATTATTTGAATTTTCCAAAAGAAACGATTAGCTAATAGCGGAGATTATTATGCTAAAAACAATAAAAATTTAGATTTATGAAATTATATTAAACGTAATATTGCGTTATATAGTGCTTTTTTTTGTTATGTTATTAGTATTTCCGCTCTTTTTTTATTGGTTTTATAAAATTATCATTATTTTTTTTTAAAAAAAAAAAAAAAAAGAACTTTACTTTGTAGTAATTACCTAACTTTAAGTTAGTTAAATTCTATAATTATTTAGGAAATATTAATTTATTATTTTAAAAGGAGAAATCAAAAATGAGTGAGAAAGCCAAGCTTAAACCTTTTATGACAAAGGCTTGATGAAAAAAATCAAATCAAAGGACAATGGGGACTTTAAGTAAATTAAGTAAAGCATTTCTGTTACCAATTGCGTTGTTACCAATTGCTGGAATCTTCTTAGGAGTTGGTGCGACTATTTCATCAAAAGTTGATCCTGCTTCAGCAGCTTGATACTTTGGAAATTTTTTAAATAAAATGGGAGATATTGCCTTTGGTAATTTGCCAGTATTATTTTGTGTTTCTGTTGCAATGGCCTATACGGAGGATGCTGGAGTAGCAGCATTGACTTCAGTGGTCGGGTTTTTAGTTTTTAATGCAATTCAGTTGTCATTATTAAATGAGGCATATGCTCATATTCAATATGTTGTTAATATTGAGGGTGGTGCTTCACCAATTATGGGATTAACTGTTGATGGTGTAACATCAGCCAGCCCAACTTTACTAACGGGTGAACAATTATTAAAATGAATGAGAACCAGTGATATTTATAAAGAATTAGTCAAAGGGAATGTTACTGTCACAATTGTTAGTTCAGCACGAGTAACTGATCAATTTAACTTGTTATTTTACACTGGTCAAACATGAGCAGTTCAAAATAAATTATTAACTTCTAATTTAGGAATTAATTCATTAAATACTGGTGTTTTTGGAGGGATTTTTGTTGGAGCGATTGCGGCTTTCGCTTATAATCGTTTTCATAAAACACAATTACCTTCAGCGTTAAGTTTTTTTAGTGGGACAAAATTAGTTCCAATTATTATGTTTATGGCAGTAATTCCATTAGCTTTTATTTTTATGATTATTTGACCATTAATTGGAACTGGGCTAGCATGATTTGGAAATAACTCAGGAAAATTACCAGTAGGGTTAGATTCTTTAATCTTTGAGATTTTTGAGCGATCATTAGTGCCATTTGGGTTACATCATGTGTTTTATTCACCATTATGATGAACACAAGCCGGCGGAAGTATGGCAGATTTAATCGCTAATGTTTCAAAAGACCCTTTAAGTTATATGGCTTTTCTTAAAGATTTACAAGGAGCTGGTTATATTGATGCTAATATTGATTTAAGTACAATTACAGTTGGAGCAGCACAAGCAGCAATTACTAGTTGAGTATCAGAACTAAATGCTTCAACAATAGCAGCAGTTGGTGATCAAACAATTATGTATAAAGTTATTGCTGATCCAAAAATTACCTTTACAATGGTTCAACATATGGGGTTAAATTTAGGGCGATTCCAAACTGGGAAGTTCCCATTTATGATGTTTGGATTACCAGCAGCAGCAGCAGGAATGTACTTTAGTGTTCCAAAAGAAAATCAAAAACAAGTAATGGGAATTTACTTTTCAGCAGCCTTTACTTGCTTCTTAACAGGAATTACAGAACCAATTGAATTTACTTTCTTATTTGTAGCACCATGGTTATTTTATGGTGTTCATATGCCATTATGTGCAATTTCATTTATGTTAATGGGATTATTACATGTGCATACATCAATGACTGTTTCAGGTGGATTTATTGACTTTATTGTCTTTGGTATTATTCCATTTGTTGGTGGAAAAGGAACAAACTTCTATTGAATTCTTGCAGTTGGAATTCCATATATTGGAATTTATTTTGCAGCTTTCTACTTCGCAATTAAATATGGGAAAGTTCAAATTCCTGGTCGTGATGGTATCACAAAACTATATACTAAAGCTGATTTTAAAGCAAAAAAAGGTACTAATGAAACAACTTCATCAGCACCAGCAAAGGGTGATGCGGCAAAAAGAGAAAAGGCACGTAAAATTATTGAATTTTTAGGTGGTGCTGATAATATTACGGCAGTTGATTCATGTGCATCACGTTTACGAATTACAGTTGTTGATAGTAAAATTGTCAATCAAGATGGAATTAAAGGATTAGGTGGCAGTACCGGAATGCTTATTCGTGGTCAATCGGTTCAAATTATTTATGGTGGAGAACAAGAAGTAATTAAACCTTATATGCGTGAATTATTAGCTGAAATGCGTAATAATAAAGAGACAGCGAATTTAAATTCAAAGCAGGGTTAATATTAAATAGATATAAAAAAACATTAATTTTTTAATTAATGTTTTTTTTGTCTATTTTAACAAATGCTATTTTGTGATAAAATTATAGTATATAAAAATGGAGTGAAAAATAATGACATCAATTTTTGGATATCGAAAAGAGGAATTACAATTAGATTTAGTTGCGCATGGTTTTAAGAAGTATTTAGCAGAACAAATCTTTGATTGAATATATGTCAAAAAAATATATTCTTTTGATGAAATGACAAATATTTCTAAAACTGATCGTAATAAATTACAAGAATACTATACGATTGAGCCATTAAAAATTGTTGTTGAACAAAAGTCAAAAGATGGAACAGTAAAGTTTTTGTTTCAGTTATCAGATGGTTATAAAATTGAAACAGTTTTAATGCCTCAAAGTTATGGTAATTCTGTTTGTGTTACAACACAAGTTGGTTGTAATATGGCGTGCACTTTTTGTGCCTCAGGACTATTAAAAAAAAACCGGAATTTATCAACTGCCGAAATTGTTCAACAAGTTATGATGGTTAATCGTTATTTAGCAACAACAAATGAACGTGTAAGCCATGTTGTTGTAATGGGAATTGGCGAACCATTTGATAATTTTGATAATACGCTTAGGTTTGTCAACATTATTAATGACTTAAAAGGTTATCAAATTGGTGCGCGCCATATTACAATTTCTACTTGTGGTTTAGTTCCAAAAATTAAACAATTTGCAGAATTAAAGACCCAAGTTAATTTAGCAATTTCATTACATGCTCCAAATAATACGATTCGTAATCAATTAATGCCAATTAATAAAGCTTATCCAGTAGAAAAATTAATGGATGCAGTTCGTTATTATATTGAGTTAACTAATCGGCGTGTTACTTTTGAGTATATTTTAATTGAGAATGTTAATGATAGTCGTGAAACAGCATTAGAATTAGCAAAGTTAATTCGAGGATTAAATGCTTATGTTAATTTAATTCCTTATAATACAGTTGCAGAAAATGGTTATCAACGCAGTACAAAAATTAATCAATTTTTTGAAACTTTACAACAGCAAAAAATTAATTGTATTGTTCGTCGTGAATTTGGACACGATATTGATGCTGCTTGTGGTCAATTACGAGCTAAAAATGAAGGGATTATTAGAAAATAATTATGCAAATACGGTTTGGATACAAAACTGATATTGGTGCTTATCGTAGTAGTAATCAAGATTACTTTGATTTTGCCAATAATAGTTTTAACAATTATATTGCCATTGTTTGTGATGGGATGGGTGGTCATCAACATGGCGAAGTTGCCAGTAAAATGGCTGCTGATAGTTTGGTGGAACATTTTAAACGGACAAATTTTAATCATTTGTCCGATGAAGAAATTAATAAATGGTTTCGTCAAACAATTTTAGCAATTCAACAGGAAATGGTTACTTATGCTCAAATTTATCCCGATACAAGTGATATGGGAACAACAGTTGTTGCTGCCTTAATTGCTAATGGAAAAGTATATGTTATTAATATTGGTGATTCACGGTTATATAAATTACATCATGATAAAATTTATCAAATTACTACTGACCAAAATATGGAAAATTCAACAGAATATCGAGAAAAACAAGAATTAGAATTTCAAGGTCAATATAAAAAACAATATAATATGCATACTTTTTGAAAAGTATTAACAAGTGCTTTAGGACCAACAAAGAATTTAAAAATTGATACTTATGTTATTGAAGATATTAAAGGACAGTATTTATTAACCACCGATGGAATTCATGATTATGTTGATGAAATTGATTTAATTGAAACATTAAAATCAGCAAATAAATTAAACGATAAGGTTAAAATTTTAATTGATCGGGCATTAGAAAATCTATCAACTGATAATTTAACCGGAATTGTTTTTGAAATAACAGATTAAATCACTGTTATTTTTATTTGTTGTTTTTTTCTTCTTAGTTTTTTGTGTTATGATGTTTACAAGTTAAAATAATAAGGTAAAAGGATGCAGAAAATGGAACAAATCACAATTGGAACAGTGTTACACAATCGTTATCAGGTTTTAGCTAAAATTGCAGATGGTGGTATGGCTGAAGTTTTTGAAGGATATGATATGTTATTAAAGCGGTATGTTGCAATTAAAATTATGACATTAACATTATCAAAAAATAAAGAAGCAGTAGAACGTTTTAATAAAGAATATAATTCAATTGCGCAGTTTTCCCATAATAATGTGGTTAAAGTTTATGGTTCATTTCAGGCGTATGATCGTCATTGTTTAGTTTTGGAATTAGTTAAAGGTTATACTTTGAAAGATCGTTTACTAACATTAGGTCCTTGCACTGTTAAAGAATTATTATATTTTTTTGATGAAATTAATTTAGCTATTACGGAAGCTCATCATAATGATATTATTCATCGTGATATTAAACCAGAAAATATTTTGATTTCATATGATGGTAAAATCAAGGTTGCTGATTTTGGGGTTGCAATTTTAGAAAATAGTGAAGATTTAGAATGTGGCAAAATCATTGGAACATCAAAATATATGGCACCAGAAATTATTCAATCAAAACCAGCAACAAAACGCAGTGATATTTATGCTTTAGGCATTATGTTATATGAGTTAGCGGTTGGGATGGCTCCTTTTGTTGGAAAAAATCCAACTTTTGTTGCAGTTAAACATGTTAAAGAATTGCCACTACGACCACGGTTAGTAAATCCCTTAATCCCACAAAGTTTAGAAAATGTTATTTTAAAAGCAATTGCGAAAGATCCTAGTGAGCGGTTTCAGACAGTAGTAGATTTTAATACTAGTTTACAAGCAATTGAAACATCAGAACATCGCCCTGAAAAACCTTTAAAGTTATCAAATATGTTTGAAGTAAAAGGTAAGCAGTGTAAGCTTTATGATCGGTATTATTCTTATCCATGATTTTTAAGAATTAAGGTTGCTTGATGATTTAGTTTCTTACTAGTTTGTTTCATTATTGCCTTAGTTTGTCTTTGCTTGTTTTTACCAGGGTAGAATAATATGCACCAAACAGGAATGATTATTCGCATTGTTAGCGAGTTTTGTTATGTTAAAAATGATATTGACCATCAAATTTATGCTTGCAAAGCAAAAGGATTATTTCGTCATCAAGAAATTAAACCAGTTGTTGGTGATTATGTTCAATTTGAAATTCAAAATGACAAGCAAGGAATTATTTATCAAATTGAACAGCGTAAAAATGAATTATACCGGCCACGAATTGCTAATGTTGATCAAGTTATTATTATTACAGCAATAGCAGAACCGGCTTTTAATTCATATTTATTAAATAAATATTTAGCATTTATTGAATACAAAAGTTTAAAACCAGTTATTGTTTTTACTAAAAAAGATTTAGTGAAAACAGATGAACTTTATCAAAAATATTTTAACTGATATCCAAAGTTAGGTTATGAAGTTTATTTTATTAGTAATAAAAAAGATGATAAAAAAGTATGACAACAATTTGAACAACTTTTTCAGAATAAAATCACAGTGTTAACTGGGCAAACTGGTAGTGGGAAATCATCAACTCTAAATACTCTATTACAAGAAGAGATAATTAAAACGCAAGAAATTTCTAAAGCATTAGGCCGCGGAAAACATACAACGACAGCTAGTGCATTATATGAGTTATTAGATGGAATGATTGCTGATACACCAGGTTTTTCAACATTTGATTTAAAAGATTATGAAAAAGGAGGATTAGCCCGCTCTTATCATTTATTTAATCAATATGCTAATGAGTGTAAGTTTCGAACTTGCTTGCATTTACATGAGCCACATTGCAAAATAAAAGCATTAGTTCAAGTAGATGTTATTCCACAATTTTTTTATAATGATTATGTTCGCATTATGCAAGAACAATAGAAAGAGGTAATGATGAAAAAATATTTTGTTGCACCAAGTGTTTTAAGTGCAAATTATTTAATCCTACAAGAAGAGTTAGCAGCAATTAAGAAAGCAGGTGCTCAATGAATTCATTTTGATGTAATGGATGGTGATTTTGTACCAAATTTAACTTTTGGTCCAAAGATTTTAGCTAATATTACTAGTTATAGCGATTTATATCTTGATTGTCACTTAATGGTTAAAATTAAAAATAGTAGTGTTGAAAATTACTTGCTGCCCTTTATTAAAGCAGGTGCATCAGGAATTACTTTGCATTATGAAGCATTAACTGAACCACAATTAACTGAATTTTTAAGTTTACGAACAAAATTAAACATAAAAATTGGGTTAGCAATTAAACCATCAACTCCAGTTGAAATTATTTACCCGTATTTAAATCGTCTTGACTTAGTCTTAGTAATGACAGTAGAACCTGGTTTTGGTGGTCAAGCTTTTATTCCACCAGCAGCAGCAAAGATTAAAATTTTACGACATTATCTTGAACAAAATAATGGCAAAACACTAATTGAAGTTGATGGGGGAATTAATGCTGAAACTGCAACCCTTTGTAAACAATATGGGGTTGATGTGTTAGTGGCGGGTAGTTATTTATTTGGCCACGTTGATTTAGCAGCAAGGTTGAAAGGATTATTAGCAGATGAAAGCAAATAAAGTTTTAATTGTTTGTTCAGAAACAAATTTAGATTTACAGCAGTATCAAGATTATTATAAAATTGGTGTGGAACGAGGTGCCTTAGATTTAATTAAAACTTTTGATACTTTTGATCTTTTTTGTTGTGACCAGGATAGTTTAACAACAACAGAAGCAAAACTAATTACTAGTAAAGCAAAAGAGTTATTAATAGTTTCCCAAATTAAAGATTATATTGATGGTGAATTAGCCTTACAAGAAGCTTTAAAATTAAAACCACAAGAAATTATTTTTATTGCGCAAGGTAATCGCTTTGATATGAAGTTGAGTTGTTTTAACTTTATTTATCGCTATAATATTATTTTTATGAATGATAATACTTATGCTTATTTATTAAAACCAGGAATGAATGAAGTTTATCAAAAAGCAGGTTATCGTTATTTTTCATTATTTAGTTTGCAAACAGCAACTGTGACAATTAGTAATTTAAAATATAATGCTAACCAATTAAAATTATCAGAATTATCGCCTAATGCAGTTAGTAATGAATTTGTTACGTCAGTCGGGAATATTGATGTTTTAACAGGACAAGTTGTTGCAATTTATAGTAAATAAATTATAGTAAAAAATAATCGGTTTTTAAAACCGATTATTTTTTGCTTTAAAATTTGGTACCCATGATCGGGCTCGAACCGATACGAATTTCTTCGGTAGATTTTGAGTCTACTGCGTCTGCCAATTCCGCCACATGGGCATTTGAACCTTTTTAATTTTATCGTATTTTAGAGAAAAAGGAAGCATAAATTTTAAAATTTATGCTTCCTTTTTTTATTATTTTGTGAATGTGTCCTTGAACTTTATTTATTGCGCAATTTGACCTTTACGCTTTAATGTTTTTAAAGTTCTTGTTGCAACACGTAATGTTTTAACTTCACCATCAACAACAATGCTTACTTTTTGTAAATTAACATTTCATTTACGACGAGTTGCATTTAACGCGTGTGAACGTTTGTTTCCTGATAAAGCGCTTTTACCAGTAATTTCACATTTTCTTGCCATAATTTCACTCCTTTATATCTACATACTATAAAATGATAACTAATTTTTAAATTAAAAGCAAGTATAAATATAATTTTTATGAAAACCTTTAGTTTTTGCTAAATTTAAATTAAAAAATGGATAAAACTATTGTTAAGAGTGTCATCCATCTTTATCAATAGCTTCTTTAAGAGTACAACATGGATTTTCTTGAGAGGATATTAATGAATGTATTAAAATTAAAAATGTTTCAGAAAAAAAGAAATTAATACAAAAGACTTTGTTTTAAAATATCAAGAATTAATATTAGCGGAAGAGAAGACATTAGAAAAACTTGTTAGTCCTAGTCATATGTTAACAAATATTGATGATTTTTTTAAATAATTTTAAATGGGAAATACAACGAAAAGTTAACAATTTAATTAATAAAATATAATAAATTTATTGCTTTATTATATTTTCTAGTTATAATTAGTAATGTTAATTTAGTTTAGTGGTGATTTTTATGATTGAAAAAATTAATGTAGCTAAAATTGCAGATTTAGTTCATGCAGCAGTAATTACAGTTCCTGGGGTCGCTGGATTCGCAAAGGTTGATGATACTGAAAATAATGAAGATAATGTGATAATGCTACTTAAAGATTACTCACAGTCAATTAAATTGAGACAAGATGGTCGTAATTTTTATATAGATATCTTTATTATTTTGCTAGAAGGAGTAAATATTAAAGATATTGCCCGAGAAATACAAATTAGGATTAAATATGAATTAGAAAAACTGGATATTTATTCAAACGATATTATGATTTATGTGAATGTAAATATTCAAGACTTATTAATTTAGGTAGTAAATTTATTAAAATGAGATATTTGAATGATGCAAGATTTACAGTTATATCACTTAGGAGAACTAAAAAAGGGAAATTAATTGATGAAAAATTTAAAGGTGATAGAAATGGAATTTAATGCAAAATCTTTTAAAGATTCACTGATCAGCGGTTATAATAATTTATATAATTTTTATCCAGAAATTGATAAATTAAATGTTTTTCCAGTTCCTGATGGCGATACGGGAACAAATATGAATTTAACGATGACTAATGCTGTTAAGGAAATTAATGAACTCAATTCGGAGTCAATTAGTAAGGTTGCTGATGTTTTTGCACGCGGCTTAATTATGGGAGCTCGTGGTAATTCAGGTGTTATTTTGTCACAGATCTTTCGTGGTTTTGCCAATGGTTTAAAAGAATTTGATGAATTAAATTTTGATTCAGTTAAAGCAGGGATTTCACAAGCAAATGAGGTTGCTTATAAAGCGGTAATGAAACCGGTTGAAGGAACAATTTTAACTGTAATTCGTGAAACCGCTGAACATGTTTCAACATTAGAAAAAGAAATTTCTGTTCCAGAGTTATTCCAAAAAATTGTTGATTTTGCAACTGAGTCATTGAATCATACTCCGGAGTTACTGCCAGTTTTAAAAGAAGTTGGTGTTGTTGATTCAGGTGGTTTTGGTTTAGTAAAAATATTTGAAGGCATTACAGAATATTGAAAAACAGGAAAAATTGTGCCACAACGAAAAAAACAGGTTGAAAATACTGGTGAAAATGTTGTTATGGATTTACAAAATGAAGAATTTGGTTATTGTACTGAAGCAATTGTAATGTTAGATCATAAGCATATTAATAAAATTAATGTAATGCAAATTCGCCAAACATTAGAAGATCAAGGTGGAAAATCAATTGTTGCAGTTGTTGATAATGATATTTTAAAAGTTCATGTTCATACTTTACTTCCTGGTTATATTTTAACTTTTTTACAACAACATGGTGAGTTTAAGAATATTAAAATTGAAAATATGAATTTACAAGCAGCCAAACATGTTAAAACAATTAAAATTGATCGGCAATTGAAAAATCTGGCCGCTATTATTGCTGTCACACCATCAAATGGCATTGCTAATTTTTTCAAAACTGATTTAAATATTCAATTTACAGTTAATGGTGGAGCATCAATGAATCCATCAACGGATGATTATTTAAGTGCAATTGAAGCAGTTGATGCGGTTGATGTCTTTATTTTACCAAACAATAGTAACGCAATTTTAGCAGCGCAACAAGCAGCAAAAGTTGAAAGTAAGTCCAATGTCTATGTTGTGCCAACAACATCAATTCAAGAAGGAATGGTAGCAGCTTTATCATTTGAACCGGGAGAGACACCGAAAAAGATTTATTCAACATTAAAAGCAAGTCTTAAAAATGTGACAAGCTTGTCAATTACTGTTTCAGCAAAAACAACTTCAATTGATGGTGTTAAAATTAACAAAGGAGAATATATGGGAATTATGAATAAAAAAATTATTTGTTCATTTCCAACCTTATCACGAACAATGAAATGCTTGTTTGACCGAGCAATTACAAAATCAACAGAAATTGTTACAATTTTTGCTGGTGAAGAAGCAGAAACACGTGATATTAATGCAATTCGAAAATATTTAGATGAAAATTTTGATGTTGAATATGAATTTATTGATGGTGATCAAACATTATACCCGTTTTTAATTGCTGTAGAATAAATAAAAATAATAGAATGAATTTAAGTTTTTTATTTATTTATCTTGAAATGAATTATGAATATGATAATATATTAGGGGTTTAGATTTTATGGCACTATAGCCAAGGTGGCTAAGGCATGGGACTGCAACTCCCCGATCGTCGGTTCGAATCCGACTAGTGCCTCCATTTAAATCTGATCAACATTTAAATACTGCTTTATTTCTTATGCGCCCATAGATCAATTGGATAGATCGTTTGACTACGGATCAAAAGGTTGAGGGTTCGAATCCTTCTGGGCGCGCCATTTATTTAAATGTTATTTTTTTTCGGAAAGTAGCTTAGCTTGGTAGAGCACTCGGTTTGGGACCGAGGGGTCGCAGGTTCGAATCCTGTCTTTCCGACCATTTTTTATACTATTTTGGGCCCGTAGCTCAGCTGGGAGAGCACCTGCCTTGCACGCAGGGGGTCGACGGTTCGATCCCGTTCGGGTCCACCATTAACTTTAGTAAAGCAATTAAACTTGATATGGCGGGATAGCTCAGCTGGTTAGAGCGCTCGGCTCATACCCGGGAGGTCAAGAGTTCAAGTCTCTTTCTCGCTACCATGGACCCTTAGCTCAGTTGGTTAGAGCATCCGGCTCATAACCGGATGGTCACTGGTTCAAGTCCAGTAGGGTCCACCATTTATTATTTAGTTGCTTTCCGACCATTTTTTGGAAGATTACCCAAGTCTGGTTGAAGGGATCGGTCTTGAAAACCGACAGGCGGTGAAAGCCGTGCGGGGGTTCGAATCCCTCATCTTCCGCCATTTTTTAAAAAAACTTGCAATTAAAAGTTAAGTTATGATAGTATTAAAATTGTGGGGTGGAGCAGTGGTAGCTCGTTGGGCTCATAACCCAAAGGTCGCAGGTTCAAGTCCTGCCCCCGCAACCAATGGTCTTGTAGTGAAGTGGTTATCATGCCTCTCTGTCACAGAGGAGATCGCGGGTTCAAGTCCCGTCAAGACCGCCAATCGTGGTTCAGTAGCTCAGTTGGTAGAGCATTTGATTGAAGCTCAAAGTGTCGGCAGTTCAATTCTGTCCTGAACCACCATTGAATTTAGTTAAAAATAACCCTAGACTCTAAATTAATCGTAGATTAGTTTAGAGTTTTTTTATTTTTGTTATATAATTAATAAAGGTGATGGGAATGTTTTCAAGATTGACAAAAGATATAATTTTTTATTTAAAACGTGAAGAGTGAAAGTTTGCGTTAAATGAAGAAAATTTTAAATATAAACCACGCTTTGTCTTAGACCGTTATCAGAAAAAGATGGGAACTGAGAATTTCCGTAATTTTAAATATTGAATTTTTAAACGTTGAATTTTAAAAAATTTTGCTTATACCCAAGATTTTATTCATCGGTTTTATAAATATCAACGGAAATTAGATTTAGTGCTAACTGGTCGTGAACAAGAGTTTATTTATAATGTTGAAGAAGTTAATTTTACATTATGACGTCCCTTAAAAGTTTTACCAGTGGCATTTGATTTACAACCAAAGGAAAAGTGCCATTTTAAAAATAATGATGTTAATATTCATCTTTTTACAACCCATAAAGATATTAAGTTTTTTTGTAAGGGTGTTTTATTAATTACTAATAAGCGCTTTATTATTGATGGTTTATATAAGAATAATAATAAGAAAGTAGTTCAGTTTAATTTAACAGATATTTCAAATGTTGAATTTATTGATATTGGTGTTAAAATTACGGTTGGAAAGCAAACTTATTTGATTCGGGAAAATAATCATATGTTAATTTTAGCATTGTTTTATCGTTGCTTGGGGCATAAGAAAGTTACCTTTGATCTTAAAAAACTACCACTAAATTTTAAATTTTAAGATAGAAAGATGAAAAAGACAAAATGATTTTAAAAAATGCGAAAATAATTTGTGAAGAAGAAGTAATTTCAAATGGATGAATTGAAATTAAAGATAATAAAATTGTTAAAATTACAGCAGGTCATACTGACCAAAGAGGTTATGATTTACAACAAGCAATTATTATGCCTGGTTTTATTGACTGTCATGTGCATGGTGGATATGGTGAAGATACTGAAAAAGGCACAATTGCTAGTTTTCAAAAATTTGCTCAAGCATTACCACAAGAAGGAATTACCAAATATTGCCAAGCAATTATTAATGGCAGTGATGATACTTTAACAAAAATTTTAACGGTATATCAAGATTATATGAAAAATTATAATAAGGGCCCGCAAGCACGACAAATTGGTGCCCATTTAGAAGGACCTTTTATTTCCCATAATTTTAAAGGTGCACATGATGAAACATTATTACAAGAACCAAACATTCACCTGTTAGAAAAATGAATAGAAGCTTCAATTAATAACATTCGGATTGTCACATATGCGCTTGAAGAAGAAAATGGTACTTTTACAAAGTTTTTATTAGAACATCAAATTTTACCATCAATTGGACATTCAAATTCAACATATGATTTAGTCGCAAAACGAGTAGCAATGGGAGTCCACCATGTAACACACTTATATAATGCTATGAGCAAATATGATCATCGTCAGCCTGGTGTTGTTCTTGCTGCATTAAATTTTGATGAAATTTTATGTGAATTAATTAGTGATGGAATTCATATTAATCCAAATATCATTAATTTAACTTATAAAATTAAAGGAGCAAAAGGAATTTGCTTAGTAACTGATGCAATGCTTGCAAAAGGATTACCTGATGGTTAATATCAATTTGGGCCATTGCCAGTTTTTAAAACTGGACAACAAGTTGTCATTAAAGGCACAACTACAATTGCGGGGTCAGTTGCAACCTATGATTATTGTGTTCGTAATTTTCAGCAGTTTACTAATTGTTCATTCCAAGATTTAGCATTAGTTACTAGCACTAATATTGCTAAACAATTAGGAATTTATTCAACGACTGGTTCAATCGCTGTTGGTAAATTAGCAGATTTAGTTGTGTTAGATGCTGACTTAAAAGTTTTAATGACCTTATGTGAAGGTGAAATTGCTTATTCACAACATCATTTAACACAAAAATAGAAATTTATTTTAATAAATTATAAAACAATAGGGAGGAATAAAAAATTAAATTAATTATTGTTGAAGATAAAAATGCAATTGGGAAAGTTGTTGGACAAATTTTTATAAATTGCACTTCGTTTACAAAATGCATAAGTATTATTTTGTAGTATGGCGTAGTAAATTAAATTCTGATTGAAGAATAATTAAATTTAAAAATGACAAAGAAAAAAGCAAAGAAGAAACAGTAGATGTTGATGATAATTACTTTCTTATTTTGCATTGATGAGATGCTCCAAAAGTTCATTATTGAGCTTTAACAGTTAGCGGATTAAGACATCATGCAGAACATATTTGAGGAGAAAATTCAGGAATAAATTATTTTAAAGCAGTTTATCGTTGAAATGTTGTTGGTGAACCAAATACACCAATTATTGACCCCCAAACAGGGCAAATTACCGATTGGAAATTTAAAACAACAAAGTATTGTTAAAAACAACAAAAACAATAATGTAATTGTTAAAAACAAAGATATTTCAGAAAACCATGTTTATCAATTAGAAACAAACTATTTTAATTGATTATCAATAACAAATGAATTAGAAACAAATAATATTCCTTCACTTATTCCTGCTGAAATCAAACTATCAGATGGAAAATACGGTAAATATTTAACTAATTTAATTATTTCTAGTGACAAAATAGAAGACTATTTAAACCATTTTTCTCAATGATATAGATTACTTTATTCTAATGCAGTTTGAATGAGTATGACTAAAAAGTTAGTTGTAGATAATATTAAAATAATTTTTGATGACTATAAAAAGTTATTTAATTTAAATCAAATTGAAATATCAGGGATATGGGGTAATGGAAATTATGATATTACAATTTTTACAGAAAAAGAACAAATTAATATTAATAATTTAGAATTATTTAATAGAAACAATGAAAAACTATCATTAATTACATTAGAAATATAAAAAAGTCATTTATTAAAATGACTTTTTATTATTTAACTTTTATATTACCATCAGTATCAATATATAAATTAGGTTCTTGTGTATCTAAATTTCAACGATAAACTGCTTTAAAATAATTTATTCCTGAATTTTCTCCTCAAATATGTTCTGCATGATGTCTTAATCCGCTAACTGTTAAAGCTCAATAATGAACTTTTGGAGCATCTCATCAATGCAAAATAAGAAAGTAATTATCATCAACATCTACTGTTTCTTCTTTGCTTTTTTCTTTGTCATTTTTAAATTTAATTATTCTTCAATCAGAATTTAATTTACTACGCCATACTACAAAATAATACTTATTATCAGAGGTATCAAACGGTTCATCTTGTGGTGCTATTCATTCTAAATTATCTTTGATTTGTTTATTATCTGTATTTATTTTGTTTTCTGCTTTTAGTTTTGCTAATTCTTCTGATGTACATTCTTGTGAATTATTACAAGCCACTACGCTTGTTGTACTTGTTCCAATTAGAGTGATTGTTCCTAAAAGACTTAATATCTTTTTCATTATTATTTTATTTCCTTTCGCTAAATCTTTTTACAACCACAATTATATATATAAATTTATATATATTCAATTTTTATTTAATTTTTTGAAAGGAAATTATTTAATTTATTATATGCAGAGGGTCAATCTGGCCTAGCGGATATTTTCTATAATTTTGTTAAAAATAACTTAAATTTTAAAAAAACTTTTGCCGCGCTTTTCAAAGTACTTGGGAAAAATTCTAAGCGTTAAGCGAAGAATTTTATAAAGGTTCCCGAATTTTTTTGAAAGAACCTCAAAAATTTTTTAAATTGTAAGTCATTCTATCACAACAATTTAATAAAATCAACCGCTCGGTCAAAAATTTATTACCTATAATCCCATTTTAAAGCGATATGGATAAGAACCATAAAACAAAGCATCGTATGGGTCATGATACATTTTACTATCGGGTATATTTGTTTTGGTATCGCTAAATCTTAATTCACTAATACATTTATCTAAAAATGGGAAATTATCTAATATGCCATATATCTTGCCTTGAACAAACATTTTTCGTATTCATGTTACACGATTAATTATTCCCGCTTCTTTATTAAGTGATGTTTGATTTTTTTGGCTTTAAACATTTTAATCTTATAACCTAAATAAGGGTAAATATCTTCTTGTAATTTTTGCATAAAGTCGTGGGCATTAATATCATAATGAAATGTGGCATATTCAAAACCATCAAATTTATCAAATGTATTAATTATTCATTGTCCGTAATGCTCTACTAATTCATTTAAATTCATTGCATTTTTTGGTGTAATAACATTTTCTTCAATTAAATATTTATCATACTCGTTATTTTCATTAATTTTATATCCACTAAATAAAAATGCGGTATGGCCTTCGCTTCCATTAGCATAATCAACACCAATTGAATAACTATCAAATTGATACTGTTTTGTATTTGCATTATAAAAATCTTCTAAATTATATTCTTTAATATATTTACGATAATTTCGTAAAACATAAATACTGGGATCATTATCGTTATATTCAAATCCGTAGTATTCAAGTTCAAATAAATCGGGTCGTTCTTCTTTGTTGGTTAAAACAAGTTTTTTAGTGATATTAGGTATTTTATTTCAAACAGTTCCCATTGTTAATCGTAAATTAAAAACACCTAAACCGTTAAATGCTTTTTTATTTTCTGAGTATATTTGGTTATGTTCTTTTAAAATATTTTTAATTCTTTCATTTAAAGGTAAATATGGGGTTACAAATTTTTTATAAAATACGTGGTATTTATCAAAAGGATTAAAAGTAAATTGATTAGAATATGTTTTATGAAAATATGTTGTTATTGTTGTGTATTGTTTTGTTATACTATCTCATTCTTTAAATGTCCAAGATAATTCTTTTATAGGAATAGGATTGTCTAAATTATATTGTTCATTATTATTTTCATCGGTGTATTTTTCATAAGATACTTTTAAACTTTTAGAACGAAACATTGAAACTCTTAAATTATTATATCTTTTATCTAATTATTTATCAGTTAAGATTTCTTTTTCTTCGGCATGTATCATTTCATCAGTTCACGCTGTTATAATCCCGCTACCTTTACCAACTTTACCCATAATTTTACTACCATTGGCATAACCAGCAAAAGCAATACGAACAACACTAGGAAAAACAATTTCTCCACCTTCTTTAACATTTTTAGGTCAAATAATCTCATTTTCATTGTCAGGTCCTAAATCAATACCATATTTATCATATAAATAATTACATACGTTAATTTTATCTCCAAAAGTAGTGTCCTCATGTGTATTAGCATATCTTCGTAAAATATTAGATGAAGCATCAGTAAAATTACAAGCATAAAATAATTTTTCTGCTATATGATTTAATGTTTTATTAGTACCACGACCAGCAGAAACAAACTTAAAAAAACTTGGTGAAGTAAAATAACGGGCATAACTATCCCCAACAAAGTCTTTAAATATTTCTCAGTCAAAACCAAAATTATAGTCACTAAAATTTAAATCATATTTTTTATTTAAATGTTCATAACTAGTAATTCGTTTTTTGTTATTAATTTTAGTAAAATCTTGCATTTTTTAGATATCCTCGCTTTCAAATTATTATAAAATAATAATTATTATCAAATATCAAATTAAGTATTATTAATATCATATTAAAAATATTTTTTAAAGATAGGGAAATAATAAGATGGAGTTAAAACAAAATTTGTTAGTAAATTATAAAGAAAATAAAACAATCGAGACAAAAATTTAAAAGATAAATATATTTCTTTTATAGGCGATGGAAAAAGATATAAAGATGTTTTGCATACAACAGAAAATGCTAACATTAATGAAAGAACAATATCTAATATTTTTAAAAAAGCTGATTTAGAAAAAGTTGACTATATTAGCAACAAAAATAACAATAAAATTAAAATTATAAATAATTTTTTATATATTCAAATTGACTGTGCTTTTGTTCCTATGTGAGAAAATAAAAAAAGAGTTGAAAAGAAAATATTTTTTTCAACTATGCATATTGGTATTGATGAAGAAAAATCAACTAAAACAAGAAAAATAATATAATGAATACTACCAAGAATATGATAATTTAATTGCAAAAGCAGGGGGAATTGACTTACAATTATTAGGTCTTGGTGCTAATGGGCATGTTGGTTTTAATGAACCACCAGCAGATTTTAATTCTTTAACAGGTGTTGTTGATTTAGTTCCTTCAACAATTGAAGCTAATGCTCGTTTTTTTACTTCACCAGGTGATTTTCCCCAGCAAGCAGTGTCAATGGGCATTAAATCAATTTTAAATGCAAAAAAAATTATTTTAATTGCTAATGGTACAAATAAAGCACACGCGGTTAAGCAACTAGTTGAAGGTGAAATTAGTAACTTATGACCTTGTACAGGTTCGCAAATGCATCAAGATGTTACTGTTGTAGTTGATAAAGCAGCGGCTGGATTGTTACAAACACGAGGAATTAATCTTAGTTAAAAATAAATTGAAAGAAAATTTAATAATTTTAACAAAAACCTTTTTTGTTCAAAGAAATACTTTTTTAGAAAAAGTATAACAATATCAGTGAGAAAAATTGGACCTAGTAATTATTAAAAAGAGTTTTTTATTAAAACTTTTTTTGAGTGATACAATTTAAGTACTATTTACTAACTAGATAATAATTAAAACACGTTCTTAATTTTAAGATTGGGGGTATGCTCTATGACTGAAATTGAACAATTATTATCACAGTCATATGCTGAATGAGTTAATTATTTATTAAAAAAATATGGGCCAGTTGCAAAAGATTACTTTTCTGATTTTGGTTGTACTAAAAAGACAAGTGGAATCCCGCGGGGAAATGAAGGCTTATATATTCATCATATTGATGAAGATAAAGCAATTATGTTATCAACTCCGACATATGCAAAGAAAAATCCATTTGATTATCAAAAAGCTGATCATTTAGTCTATTGCAATTTATTAGAACATTTAGTTTTACATATTAAAATTGTTGAATATCCAAATCCAGTTCAAAATCCGGGTGAAACCTGTGGGGTAGTCGGAATCTATAATTATATTGTTCCTGAATTAAATGATATTTATAGTGGAATTGTTTATAAACAAGCTTGAAAACAAAAAGTGACAGAAATTATTTTGCCACTTAAAAATGATTATTTTAAATGCATCAAACAACTAGTAAATCTTAATTTTGATTATGCTTTACTAAAATCTTTTAATACTAAATATGGTTTGTGAAGTAATGATAAAAATAAACAAATCTATAAAAGATTGAAAAAACTAGGAGTAACAAGCTAATATGTAAAACTTTAATAAATTAAAAAACATCTCAAAAGAGATGTTTTTTAAACTAAACGGTTGTATCATTCAACAATTAGTGCTTCATTAATATTACTATTTAGTTCTTCACGAATAGGGAAACGAACATATGTTCCTGTCATTTTAGTTTTATCAAATTTAACAAATTCTAATGTACTAACTTGACTATCTAAACTTTCTAAAATCTTAACATTTTTTTGTGAACTTTCTTTTACACTAATCACATCACCAGGTTTACAATTATACGATGGAATATCAACTTTCTTCCCATTAACAAGAATATGAGCGTGATTTACTAATTGACGAGCTCCTGCTCTTGTTTGTGATAGTCCCATACGATGTACAATGTTATCTAAACGTGATTCTAACATAATTAAGAAGTTTGTTCCGGCAATCCCTTTCATTTTTTTTGATTTACTGTAAGTGTTACGGAATTGACGTTCTGTTAAACCATACATATAACAAACTTTTTGTTTTTCATGTAATTGTAATCCATAGTTTGATAATTTTGAACGACGTTGTCCATGTTGACCAGGTGGTGTTGTTCTTTTCCCCCCTTTTGAAAACTCTTTGTCGTTTTCTAAGATACTAAAACCATATCTTCTTGCTTTTTTAAATATACTTCCACGATAACGTGCCATTAAAAAAACCTCCTATATATCATTATGACATACAAAAAGATTCATTGAATTGCTCTAATAAAGGAAGTTTTTTGCTTCGCCCTAACAGCTAGGGTTACTTTAACATTAAATCTTAATTAATAAAAAACTAAGAACATTACTATGCAATTCTGCTGCTTCTCTGTGTTGTCTATGGAATATTGTATAATAAAATCAAGGATAATTCAATATTTTTTTCTAATTTTTAATGTAATATCTTTTGCAAGTGCTATAATTCAATTGATATATAGTAATGATTGGGGGTCTAGGCAAAATGGAAAATATTATTAATAATCCAATTAAATTAACATTATTAATTTTATTTTTTGCCTGCTTGTTACTATTAATAATAACATTAGTATTGTGAGGACAAAAGCGTTATTTAAAAACAATTGAAATTAAAGTTTTACAAAAATTTGATATTTTAAAACGATTACCGTTAAAACATAAAATTTTTCGGATTTCTGAAATTGCTCGTTATAATAATCGCTATGCAAAAGACTTGATTATCTGACAAACAAAGTATGAAATTATTTATGAGAAAAAATTAATAAGTTGTTTAGAAGTATTTCGTAAATTATATCAAATTAATAAAACAACATCCAAGAAAATGCCGAAAGTAGCAGTACAAAAAATTATTCCGTTGTTAAAAGAATTAACTTTATTGGAAAAAGAAGCTCGTCGGTTATTAGATGAAATTAACAGCCAATTGCGAATTGAATTATTACAACGAGATTATATTTTGGCACATAAGAAAATGTTTAATTCATTGTTAGAAGATGCAGTTAAATTGCAAATGAATGTATCTTTAGATTCTAAAAAAATTAGTGATTTTGAACGAAATATTGAAAGTATGTTTGATGAATTTGAAGATTATTTAACAGCGGGTGATTTTGTTAAAACAGAACAAATTTTATCCAATATTACTACTTCCTTAACTATTTTTGTTGAAATTTTAGACAATATTCCACAAATTAAAACCTTGTTAACAAAAGTGGTTCCAAATAAACTTTCTTTATTAAAAGATAAATATGTTCTTTTCAATAAAGATGAAAGTAGTCGTGATTTATTAAAGTATAGTTTTGATGAATTAACCCAAAAGATTGATGAAAATAAAATTTTAATTTCTAAATATATTGATAACTTGCAATATAAAAAAGCAACCAAGAAAACAATTGAAATTATTAATCAAATTAGTGATTTTGATCAAAGTATTGAACATCAAAAAGCAATTATTTCATGTTTTAAAAAATATTATCAAGTTGTAATGGATTATATTAATAAAATTGAACGGAGTTTTAATGCAATTTCTCGACAAATTGAGTCATTACGTAGTTCATCAACATTAACGGCACATGAAGAAGGCATTTATCGTGAAGCAATGGGAAAAACAAAGGATTTAATGCATGATACCAACCGCTTAGTCTTAGAAATTAATCGTAATGGTCGCGATTATGTTAATTTTAATCAAGAATTAGTACATTTATTAGAAAATGCTGTTGTAACCCAAGAAGCATTAGAAAATGTTGTAAAGATTATTGAAAAAAGTAATTTTGCAGAAACTGAAATTCGAAAAACAATTCATTTGTTAGAAGTGGTTTTGTTACAAGCTGAAGTTCGCTTAAATCAATTACAATATAAAAAATTATTAACAAAATATGAAAAAGCAATTAGCGATTATCGACAATCCTTGGAAAAAATTAAACGAATATCATTTGATGTTAATAATCCTAGTGAAGTTGATGAAGTAACAGGTAAACTAAATTGTTTGAAAACAGAAGTTTTAAAATTGTTTGAAAAAATTAAAAATAATATTTTATTAGATTTATTATCACAAGAAACATTAGTTTATGCACAAAAATTTATTTTACCAAATGATGATGTTGATGACCAGTTACGTAATGCTCAGATTGCTTATCGCGATGGTGATTATGATGGCTCATTATTTTTAGCGTTAAAAATTATTAATGAAGAACAAGGAAAAATATAGAAAATGGATTATAAAATGAATTTTGATGTAATATTAATTCGTTATGGAGAATTAACAACCAAAGGAAAAAACCGTAATAATTTTACAAGAGTTTTAGTTAATAATATTAAAACAAAATTAACATGATATGAAAATCAATATCAAATTAAAAAAGAATTTGATCGTTTATTTATTGAACTATTAGATGCAACGGTTAGTATGGAAATTGTTAACATTGTTAAAAATGTTTTTGGTTCTTCATCGTTATCATTAGCCAAAAAAGTTGCTTGTGATTTATCAGAGATTGCTAATTGTGCAATTAATATTGTAAATTATTATCAACCAGCAACTTTTAAATTAGAAGTGCGCCGAAATGATAAGGCTTTTCCACTGACATCAACGGAAATTAAGCAACAATTAGCACCAAAAATATTACAACAAACAAAGGTTAAAGTTGATGTTCATCAACCAGTTTTGCAAATTGATGTTGAAGTACGCCGAACATTTACATATGTTTTTGTTAATAAAATTAAAACAATTGGTGGTTTACCATTTGGAATATCTGGACGAGGATTAGTAATGTTATCAGGAGGAATTGATTCACCAGTTGCAGCTTTTTTAACAATGAAACGGGGAATGAATATTGAATATTTACATTTTGCAACACCGCCACATACGACAGAAGAAGCATTACAAAAGGTTAAAACTTTAGTTCAAAAATTAAATTATTACGCTGTTCAAAATCAGCAACGATTGCATGTGGTTAATTTTTCAATGTTACAACATGAATTAATGCATATTCCTGATGCTAGTTATCGAATTATTATTATGCGAAGAATGTTTTATCGTATTGCTAATTTATTAGCTAAAGATTTAAAATGTCAGGCAATTATTACTGGAGAATCATTAGGACAAGTTGCTTCTCAAACAATTGAAAGTATTAATACAATCAATGATGTTTCTACATTGCCGATTTTGCGGCCATTATTGTGTTTTGATAAAAATGAAATTATTGATATTGCAAAACAAATTGATACTTATCAAACATCAATTTTACCGTTTGAAGATTGTTGTAGTTTATTTGTTCCAAAGAATCCTGTTACAAAACCACGTTTAAAACAAGCAGAATTTCAAGAAAAGAATTTAATGTGAACAGAAATTATTGATGTTATAATTAAAAAAAATATAACAACATATGTGGTTGGTAAGGATGTGATTTATGAAGAAGAAAACTAGTTTTTTTCAAAAAAAGAAAGAAGTAGCAAAACAATTAGTTAATGAATCTGAATTACAAAAAGCAGAACAATCACGAACAAACTTATTAGAAGAAACAATATTAATTGATGAAGAATTTTCAATTATTCGTGATGTTAAAGATAAAGATATTAAAATAATAAATATGAAGAAAGAACAAAATTCTTTTTATAATGAAAATGCAATTGATTTAGAAAAAGAATTATTAAAAGAAATGGTTCCAAAGAAAAAAGCCCGTTTATGACGTTATTTAGTTTTTGGGATCTTAGCGATTTTAATTTTAATTATGATCATTATTATCGCAATTAAATTATAAAATTAGGCCACAATTGTGGTTTTTATTTTCTTTTTCGCTACAATGATAGGAGAGTGAGGTAGCAATGATGACAATTCCCCATTTAAATGTTCGAACAAGTTATAGTTTATTATCATCTTTAATTACTTTTGATAAATATTTTAATTATGCTATGACAACTAATTTATCATCATTGGCAATTTGTGATAATAATATGTTTGGGGTTTATGAATTTCACCAGCTTTGTCAAAAAAATAAAATTAAACCAATTATTGGCTTAAATGTTATTATTTTCTTGAATGATATTCCTTATAATATGAATTTATTTGCCCGTAATCAAAATGGTTATTTTAATTTAGTTGAAATTTCATCTTTAATAATGATTAATGCTGAACATAAGCAAAATGTAACATTAGAGGAAATTAGTAAGTTTTTAACAACAGATGTTAAGATTATTATTAATTATACAACAGATAATTATCAACCTGAGTTATATCAAACGCTAATAAAAATTTTAAAAGTTGGAACGGATTTATATTTAGGTATTAATAATGGGAATTTATCGTTGTTAGAATCGTTGCAAGCATTAGTTGCAAATGAACAAATTATTTGAAATAATAAAGTACAATATTTTACAAGTGAAGATTTTACTGCTTATAAAGTTGTTGATACAATTAAAACACAAACTTTATTTAAAGAAAGTAAGATGAAAGATTTATATGGTTGAGTTTCACCCCCCCCCTTTATCAACAATATTTTGACAATATTAAAACATTTATTACGACAATTGATGTTTTTCCTTTGTATAAAGGGACTATTTTTGATAATTTATTACGTTATCCAACCCCAGAAGGTCAGACCGCACAACAGTTTTTACAAGAAATTTGTCAAACAGCTTTAAAACAAAAAAAAATTAATGGTTCTAAAACAACATATCTGCAACGATTAACTTATGAATTAACGGTGATTAATAAAATGGGTTTTAATGATTATTTTTTAATTGTATGAGATTATGTTCGTTATGCAAAACAACAAAATATTTTTGTTGGTCCTGGCCGCGGTAGTGCTGCTGGTAGTCTTGTCAGTTATTTATTAAATATTACAACAATTGATCCAATTGCTTATAATTTACTTTTTGAACGATTTTTAAATCCAGAGCGAAAAAGTTTACCAGATATTGATATTGATTTTGAAGATGATAAACGAGAAATGGTTGTTGAATATTTATTTGAAAAATATGGTAGTGAACATGTTGCCCATATTATTACTTTCCAGACAATTGGGATGAAAATGGCAATTCGAGATATTTGTCGAATTTTTGATATCGCAATTGAAGAAGCAGATAAAATGAGCAAAGCAGTTCAATTAGAATATAATTATCATTATGAAGAAGCAATTAATGCTAATCTTCTTTTTGAAATTTATCAGAAGAAATATCCCCAAGTGTTTTTGCATTTAAAAAAAATTATTGGTTTACCACGTCAAACAGGAACCCATGCAGCAGGTGTTGTTTTAACACAACAACGCTTACAAACAATTATTCCAATTAAAGAAGGCTATAATGGAATTTATCAAACACAATATTCAATGAATTATTTAGAAGAATTGGGAATTCTAAAAATGGATTTATTAGGATTACGAAATTTAACAATTTTACATGATGTGATTGATAATATTTACCAAGAAACAAAAGTAAAATTAGATGTTGACACCTTACCATTAAATGACCAAAAAACTTATCAATTATTAGCGCAAGGGGATACAAAAGGGATTTTTCAATTAGAATCACCAGGGATGACGAAGGTTTTAGTTGATATGGTTCCAGACCAATTAGAAGATATTGTTGCAACGTCTTCGTTATATCGTCCTGGTCCACAAGATAATATTCCTTTGTTTATTAAACGAAAAAAAAATTTGGCAAAAGTTACCTATATTGATGAACGTCTAGCTGAAATTTTAGCACCAACTTATGGTATTATTGTTTATCAAGAGCAAGTTATGCTAATTGCTCAAAAAGTTGCTAATTTTTCAATAGCTAAAGCTGATGTGCTTCGTCGTGCAATGGGGAAAAAAGATGCATCAATTATGAGCCAAATGAAAACTGAATTTATTGAAGAGGCTGTTAAAAATCATTATGTTGAAAAAATAGCACAAGAAATTTGAGAATTAATTTATAAATTTGCTGCCTATGGGTTTAATCGGAGCCATGCAGTTGCATATTCATTGTTAGGTTATCAAATGGCCTATTTAAAAGCAAATTATCCTTCCCAGTTTTTAGCTAGTTTATTGACACATGTTATTGGGGATGAACATAAAACAAATGATTATATTGCTTTAGCAAAAAAGAATCATTTAACAATTGTGCCACCAAATATTAATGTTCCATATCGACAGTATCATACAATTGATAATCAAATTTGTGTTCCATTATTAATTATTAAACAAATTGGTTTTGCTTTTTTTAATAAAATTGCCCAAGAGTATCAAACTAATGGGATGTTTATGGATTTATATGATTTGTTTATTCGTTTATATAAGAAAGGCTTAAATCGAAAAACTTATGAGGCATTATGTTTTTCTGGAGCATTAGATGTTTTTAAGCTGAACCGGATTACCTTATTTAATAATTACCACCGGATTCTTACTTATATTGAGTTGATTAAAACGCAAGAAGAGAATGAAAATTTAATTGTTGATTTTTCATTAGCTGAAAAACCAGAACTAGTAATTGAACCAAACGATGAAGTTATATGTCTAGAAAAAGAATATGAATTTTTAGGATTTTATTTATCGAATCATCCATTAAAATATATTCGTGAAAAAGCAGGGTACCAAGATAAAACAACATTAATTAGTAATTTGCGTTTAAGTTTAGGATCAACAAATATTTTAGTTCTCGTGAAGCGAGTAAAAGTAATTACTGATAAAAACAACAATAAAATGGCATTCTTAGATTGTTATGATGAAAGTGGCGAAATTAGTATTACTGCTTTTTCTGATATTTATAAAGATTATGATAATTTGTTAAAAACTAATAATGTCTTATTATTAAATATTAAGTTAGGAACATATAATAATAAAATTAATGGGATTATTAATCGCATTAAATTTATTAGTGGGGAGCAAGAATAAATTTTTATTGAAGTTATTGCAAGAAACTACGAAGAATGCCAAATTATTGAACAAGCTGGAAATATTGACCGAATTGAATTATGTGCTGATTTATCGCGCGGAGGGTTAACACCATCTTATGCAGTTATTCAAGAATGTACTGAACGAATTAAAGTTCCTATTCGGGCAATGGTTCGTCACCGTGATGCTGATTTTTATTGTCCGGCTGATGAATATTTTCAACTTAAAAAAATATTGCTTATATTAAAACAACAAAGGCAGAAGGTATTGTGGTCGGTATTTTAACACCTACGCATTAAATTGATTTATTACGGATGGAAAAATTAATTGCCTTAGTACATCCATTAGCAATTACTTTTCACAGGGCTTTTTGATTTAATTGAAGATAAAATTACTGCTATTCAACAATTAGTTCAATTAGGAATTAGCACAGTTTTAACCCAAGGTGGGATAACTTCAATTATGAAAAATTTAGTAACTTTACAAAGTCTTCGGAATTATGGTGTTCAAATTCAAGGAGGTAGTGGTATTAATTTGACTAATTATCGCAAAATTAGTCATTATTGTGATGTGATTCATCTTGGCAGTGCTGTGCATTATGACGGGACTTGAAATACTGCCCTTGATATAGTAAAACTTCAACAATTAAAATAGGAAAATTTTTAATTAATTATAATTAATTTGCTACTTTTTCTAAAAACTTTAAAAAAAGTAATATAATTATTTGGTAATGATTAATAGCAGAAAGGAATAAAAAATGAACATTTTAAAAAACATATTTAAAAAAATTAATACCTTTTCTCACAAAATAAAAATTATTTTTCCAGAAGGAAATTCTGAACGAATTCAAACAGTAGCGAAACAATTAATTGGTACAAATATTACGCCAATTCTTGTTTTTGCAACACGAGCAGAAGTTCCTACAACAATTGATGAATTACAAAGGGAAGTTATTGTTGTCGAAGAGCAAAATGAAACAGAATTAGCAGAATATTTTGTTGAATTACGAAAAGGAAAAATTTCATTATCAGAAGCTAAAGAATTAGTTCGTGAATGTAATTATTTAGCAATTTTATGAGTTAAAAAAGGTCTTGCTGATGGAATGGTTGGTGGAATTACTTATGATACAAAAGATATTATTGGTCCAGCATTGCGAATTATTAAAGCAAAACCAAGTGTAAAATTAGTTTCATCGTTTTTTTTAATGGTTCGGAATAATGAACGTTATATTTTTACTGATTGTGCTTTGAATATTGATCCAACGGCTGAGGAATTAGCAGATATTGCTTATTTAGGATATGAAGCTAGTCAATTTTTTGGTTTTCAAAAGTCAAACATGGCATTATTATCTTTTTCAACAAAAGGTTCAGGGCGTGGGACTTCTGTTGATAAAGTCCGTACTGCTTATGAACTTGTCCAAGCAAAGAATTTAAAAAATTGTTCTGTTGATGGTGAGTTTCAATTTGATACCGCGTGAGATGATGCTATTCGTAATAAAAAAGCGCCGTCATCAGTCTTAAAAGCACCTGTTGATATTTTTGTTTTTCCAAATTTGGATGCGGGAAACATTGGATATAAAATTGCCCAACGATTAGGGGGGTTTGAAGCAATTGGTCCAATTGTTATTGGATTAGACCGCCCAGTTAATGATTTATCACGTGGTGCTACTATTAATGATATTTACAATACTGTTTTATTGACAGCATATTTATGTATATATAAATCAAATGATTAGAAAGGAAAAAAAAAAAAAATGATTTTAGTAATCAATGCGGGTAGTAGTTCGATGAAATTTCAATTATATAAAGTTGATTCAGCAAAAAATTATGAAGTAATTTGCAAAGGATTAGCTGAACGAATTAACATTGATGGAATTTTTACCCTTAAATTTAATGGTCAGGAGTTTCAAACAAAAGAATATTTTCCAGACCATAAAGCAGCAGCGAAAGTTTTAATAGCTAAATTAAAAGAACATTATATTATTCAAGATTTTACTGATATTCAAGGAATTGGACATCGAATTGTGCATGGTGGTGAAAAGTTTACACAATCAATAATTATTAACGATGAAGTATTTGCAGAAATTAAACGAATGGTAACATTAGCTCCGCTGCATAATCCACCAGCAATTGCTGCTATTGAAGCTTTTCGTAAGATTGTTGATGTTCCAAATCTTGCAGTATTTGATACTTCATTTCATACAACAATTCCTGAAGAAAATTATTTATATTCAGTTCCTTATGAATGATATAGTAATTATCAAGTCCGTCGTTATGGTTTTCATGGCATTTCTTATCGTTATATTACAAAACGATTAGCTGAAATTTTACAAAAACCATTTACTGAAGTTAATGCAATTATTTGTCATTTAGGCAATGGTGCTTCAATTTGTGCAGTTAAAAATGGTAAAAGTTTTAATACTTCAATGGGTTTAACCCCATTAGAAGGATTAATTATGGGGACACGAAGTGGCGATATTGACCCTTCAATCCACCAATTTATTGCAAATAAAATTGGTGCAACATTAGATGAAATAACTAATACTTTAAATAAAGAATCTGGTTTATTAGGAATTTCGGGAGTATCATCTGATTTACGTGATGTTTTTAAAAGTAGCACGGATAATCAACGTAGTAAATTAGCATTGTTAATGAGTGCAAAAAGAATTGCAAAATATATTGTTAGTTATGCTAATGATTTAAAAACAAAACCAGATGCAATTGTTTTTACCGCTGGAATTGGCGAAAATTCTGATGAAATGCGCCAATTAGTTGTTAATGAAGTTACTTTATTAAACTTAGAATTATCTTCGTCAGCAAATCAAAGGTCATATGAAACGGAAAATCTAATTTCAACTCCAAAAGCAGATGTTCTTGTTTATGCAATGCGAACAAATGAAGAAGTAATGATTTGTGAAGATACTTATCATTTAATTAATTCATAAGATAATTTTGTTATTATTTAAAATATAATTCTTCACGATGAAAAGGTTTAGATGCTAATAGCATCTAAACCTTTTCATTTTAGTCCGTTTTTTAAATTAAGTGTTTTGCAAAAATTTTATTAATACTAAAATGAACAACTAAAATCATGGCAGTTGAAAAAATAAAGGTAAATGCAGTGTCAGAAATCCAGTGGAATCTTTCCATTACAACAGCAAAATTCATTGCTAAAACATGAATTAATCAAATAATAAAACATAATTTTATTTTTCAGTTAATTTTATTGTTCTGCTTATTTTTTAAAAATAAAAGAATAATTGAGCCAGTACAATATGTAGCATTAATATGACCACTTGGGAAAGCATATTCTCATGGGGTTTTAAATGTTGGCATATTAACATTACTAAATAAACCAATTGGTGACTTCCACCAAGGATATTGTCATTCTGAGGGAATATTATTAAAATAACCGTTACCTAAGTTATATCCAAAATGAAAACCCGATTTAAGATAAGCAGCTAAGAATTCAGGATGGGCATCAATTAAATCACCAAAAATAGCATTATAATAATAGATTCTATGTGTTGCACCTTTTAAAATCACAATAATAATATATGTACTAATTAAAAAACTTAATCCTTTAGTTGCTTTTATTCATGTCTGTTCTGTTAACAAACGGTTAGTTTTAACTAACCGATAGCGAACATAATAAAGACCAATTCCTAATAAGAATGATTGGTAAAGAAAAACTAAAATAGCACTTGTTAATTTATACTTATAATTATCAAATAGAAGATAGTCAATTCCAGGTCCAAATCCTTCGTCAAGACTTGGAATTAAGGCTAAATTAACAATATTACCAATAAGTCATGCTCCTATGGCTAGGAAATAATAGATTACAGTAATCCAATAATTTTTTATAAATTTTTGCTTTTTTTGTTTTATTTTAAGCAAAAACCATGTTTCTAATAATATTGTTAGATAAATGATAATTACAATAACGATTTCAGTATTTCCTAATTGATCATAAAAACGGACTCAATATTTAACAAATTCATTTGATAAAGGTTTTGCAAGTTCAACAGCAATTTGGTAGTCAATTTGATATCATCCCGTTGCAATAAGAACTCCTAAACTAATAAGAGAAATTATGAATAATGGAATTGCAAAAAAATAAATATTTCATTTTTTTTTAATAAAAAAGATGTTATTTTTTTGTTGCATATAGTTTCCTCGTTTTTTCTTTCGTTGTTGTTAATTAAATAGGAATTTAGTAAAAAATATAGGCTTTTTTCTTTTTAATTATATGTTAAAAAATAAAATTTTAATTTTAATTTTAAAAATTTTCATGGTATAATTGATTATAACATTTTATTAATAATTAAAATGATAATTATAATTATAATTATAATTATAATTACTTTAATTATTGTTTCACAATAGGGTTTTTAATTAAATATAACGAAAGATATAATTTAAAATAAAAGGAAATATGTGTGGGTGATTAAAATGAGAACATATTACAAAAAGTATTTTCAAGTATTTTTTAATATATATTTTATTTTTTTTAGTTTATATTTTGGAATTTCGTTATTTTTACCTTGTTTTGTTCCACATTATACAAATTGAGAATTTGTTAGTATTTCATTAAATTTAACTTATATTGTTTTAATAACGGGTGCTTTTTTCTTTTTTTTAGCTGTTTTAATCCAAATTTTAAGTTATTTTAAACATTATAAACGGATCATCTTACAATGAGATAATATTTTAAAAGTTAATGTTATTGTAATTTTATTATGATTAGCAAATATTTTTTGATTATCATACACTATTTATTGAAATATTACGATAACAGGATTACTTAGTCGTTTTACTCAGTTTTATTTTCAACTTTATCAATCAATTTTAATTTCGTTTTATTTCTTTTATGCTTTATTTATTATTACCTTTTTTATTGCTTTAGTCATATTACGGATTTATTTAATTTATTGGTATAAAATTAATGATTTAATTTATTTTAATCCGTTTTTTAATCTAACATTATTTTTAAATATTTTGGAACCGTATCTTTTTATGCGGTATCAAATTAATATATTAGTTATTTTTTTATTAAAAAAACTAATTATTATTTCATTTATTATTGCAAATATTATTAAAACATATCGATTAATTCTTTTTAAAAAGGAAACAACCCCACCACAACAGGGCAGTATTATTACCAAAATTTTAACAAAATAATATTTTTAAAATTAATAAACTAATTTTAATATTAACTATGTAATAAAAATTATTGAAAAACAAAGGAGAATAAAATAATGAAAAAATTAATGATGATTTTAGCATCAGTATCACTATCAAGTCCAATTGTTGGGACAGCAATTTCATGTCATAGTCCTAAAACTGGGGGTGAAATTAATACAACAGGAATACCAACTGTTGGTACTATTAAAGCAAATTTAAAAAAAGCAGGTTTAGATGTTGATAACTTAGATGTTGATTTAGCGCCAGGAATGAAAACAGCAATTATTCGTTTTATGCCAGATGTTCCAAATCGCCCATTTTTAACAAAAAAAGTTGATTTAAAATGAACAACAAATGATATTAGTAAAATTATTACTGTTACATCATTGCCATATGATAATGGTTCTGGTAAAAAATTAACCGTCGATGAAGTGTTAACTGTTGTTAATAGTTTAAATGGAACAAATTTTACTTTTTCTGATATTGAAATAAATCTTGATCAAGAAATTAGTCAATGAGTAATTACGCCAAAACCAGGTGGTAATTTTACTGGTTCAGCAGTTGAAATTGTTAATGAACCAATTACATTTTCGCAAGCATTTCCATTAAAAAATATTGGTAATATTTATATCGCTGATGAAGTCTGAGCAGATTATAAAAAAGACCCTGAGGGTAGAACAATGAATATGGCAGCAGCAATTATGGAGTTTGTTGGGGACCGAAATCGTTTCGCAAGTTTATATAAAGATGCAATGTTAAAAGCGATGATGGGAGCTTTAGATGGTGGAGTTGAAATATCAATTAATCAAGATAATGGGGAAGGGACTTTAAAAATTACAACGGAAGTTGAGCATGTTATTAATCACTCAACACTAACTGCTAATTTTACAGTCAATACAACACCACGTAAGTTTTTAACGCAAGATAATGTTAAACAAACAGAAAAATTAATCCCTGTTAAATTAGATAAGATTTATACAAAAGAAACTGAAAACGAACTTCGTTATGATCTTGTTACAAAGCTATTAGGAAAACAATTTGCTGATCAATATCAGGAGATTTGATATAATGAAATTTGATTAACTTTTAATGAGGATGGTAAAGGCGCAACTATTGAGGCTAAACCAGGATCAAAAATTTTAGCAGCTTCTGATACTTTAGCTTCTTTAATGACAAAAATTCCAGCTTATAAATTAAATGTTACATTTGAATAAAAAGAAAAATAAACTCATTAATCTTATGAGTTTATTTTTTTATTTGAACAGGCTATAATTAAAATTATTGCGTGATACAATAAAACATTAAAATATTTAGGGGGAATACAATGACAACAATTTCATATGTTTTATTAGGAATTATTTTAGTTATTTTAGTTACTTTTCTAATAATTTATTTAGTAAAAACACATAAAAAACCGCTTGTAAATAATGATTCAGCATTATTACAGAAAGATATTCAAGCATCAAAGGAATTATTAGAGAAACAATGATTAGGATTACAAAATCAACTTTCTGAACAAAAAAGAGAATTATTAACTTTAATTAGTGAATTTAAAACAAATTCAGTTAAAAATGATACTAAATTTAATCAAAACTTAACAATTTTAAATGAAGGATTAAGTAATTTTCAAAATAACTTGTCAAAGCAAGATACTGACTTAAAAAATAATTTAAACCATCAAGGTCAAATTATTTCCAAATCATTTACTGATGTTTTATCAAATTTAAAAGTTTTAAAAGAATCAACTACAACATTAAAAGAAGTTGAAGAAAAAGTTAAAACTTTAAATGATATTTTTTTAAATAATAAAAAACGAGGTAATTTAGGTGAATATTTATTAGAAAAAGTTTTAAGTGATATGTATGGTGAAGGTAATCAAGGATGAGACCGCCAATATAAATTGCCGACAGGAACTGTTGTTGATGCATTAGTTAAAACTGGTGGAGCAAAAGAAAACATTGCTATTGATGCGAAATTTCCATTAACAAATTATAATAAATACTTAGAAACAAGTGATACCGCAATTAAAAATAAATATTTAAATCTTTTTAAACAAGATTTAAAAGATCGAATTAATGAAGTTGCTAAGTATATTAATCTTGAAAATGAAATTTCAAGTGCAATTATGTTTGTTCCTTCCGAAGATTTATTCGCATTTATTTATGGCCAATTTCCAGATGATATTATTACTTTTGCATTTAAAAAACGGGTGTGAGTTACTTCACCAACAACATTATCAGCAATTTTATTTGTTTTAGAAAAACATATGCGTGAAGTTGCTTTTAATCAAAATATTGAAGTTATTAAAACTAATTTATTAAAAATAAAAGGCGAATTTGATCGTTGAGTTGAGCGTTGACAAGAGTTTACGAAAAATTTTGGAAAATTTAATACTAATATTAAACAATTAAATACCACACATAATAAAATTCATAGTCAATATCAAAAAATTTTAAATGAGCAACAGTTAGAATAACCAACAGATTTAAAATGAATGACGATAAAAGAAAAATATCTTAGAAGTAAGATATTTTTTTAATAATTTTTGAAATTAATTGTTAACAGAACTTCAATTTTGTTTTCCTTGTTATTGATTTTAATTAAAGTTATAATTATGTAAAGGCCAACACACGGAAAGTAAGAATAAAAATGAAAACACTAACAATGAAATTAAAACTTTTTAATGGTGTTGAAATCCCATTAATTGGGTTAGGTACATATAAAATGACTGATAAGCATGAAGTTTATCAAGTTGTTATTGCCGCATTACAAAATGGTTATCGTCATATTGACACTGCTCAAATCTATGGAAATGAAGAATTAATTGGCAAAGCAATCAAAGATAGTGGTGTTCCACGAAAAGAAATCTTTTTAACAAGTAAGATTTGAAATGCTAATCATAAGTACGATGTGGCATTACAGGAAGTAGATAACATACTAACACGGTTAGATAAGGATTATTTAGATTTATGTTTAGTTCATTGGCCCACTGCCGATCGAAATGAATGTTTTCGTGCGTTAGAGACAGCGTATAAAGCAAAAAAAATTCGTGCAATTGGAGTCAGCAATTTTGAAGTTAGCCATTTACAAGAGTTAATCGCAATTAGTGAAATCAAACCAATGGTTAATCAAGTTGAACTTCATCCTGGTTTAAATAATACTGATGTTGTTAAATTTTGTCAAGCAAACAACATTATTATTGAATCATGAGCAACTTTAATGCAAGGACAATGTATGACAAATTCAACTGTTCTTAAAATTGCAGAAAAACACCAGAAAAGTCCTGCCCAAATTTGTTTAAAATGAGCAATACAACAAAATATTGTTGTTATTCCAAAATCAACCCATAAGGAACGTATTATTGATAATAGTGAACTAGATGATTTTATGTTAGATGATGAAGATATGACAGAATTATTTGCTTTACCACAGGTAAGATTAGGAGCTGATCCAAATAATTTTAATTTTTAATCACTATTTTTTGTTATAAATTTTTTGTTATAATTTAAAAGATATTTTATCAAAAGGAATGATTCGATGAAAAAATTGCTTAGTTTTTTTGGAACGATTATAATGTTTACAACTCCAAGTATTTTAACGATTAGTTGTATTTATCCAGAACATTATTATATTCCAACCCAAGATGCAACATTGCAGCCAGTGGTTGGCAAGTTTTTAACACATTTTATGTTACAACCCATTAATGATGAAGATGAATATTGAGTAAAACATCAAGATGATAATACAATTTTCACAATGTTTTCAAAAGAAAGAGAAGCTCATACTTTATGACCAATTATTAATTATAATTTTAATAATCCTTCAAATGTTCCAGCATTTGAGTTACCAACAACTAATGTTTTATTTAAAACATATATTGCAAGTATGCCAACCCATTTGCCAACAGCTAACCAATTATATCGTGATTTTATTTTGTTTCCGTTAATTCCTAATACAACGGAGTATACTTATACGACGGGACAAACAACAATGGAAGAATATACTTTAGATGGTAGCCATTTTCCAACAACGATTTATTATTTAACAATTAATTTAAATTCAAATGTTTTTTGAAGTTATGAACTTAATAAAGATTTACAAGAATATTTAATTAATTATATTCAGAATCATCCAAGGTTTATTTTTAAACAAAATATGACAACAGCAGAAATTGTTAAATTATGGCTAACAAATGTTTATAGTGATTCAAATAATTTTAAAATTAGTAATATTAAGACAATTGAAAATATTGATGAATTATATTGTTATTTAAAAAATAAAATTACTTTTCATTTTGATCAGTTAGATACTAGTAAAGTTAATCAAAATGGAAAATTTAATTTTAAAGTAACTGATCAAAATAGTAATTATATGTGAGAAATAAATGAATTAAAATACCAAATTCAAAACTAAATATAACAAAAATAGACACATAAATTTTATACTTTATGTGTCTATTTTTTATTTAAAGGCTACTTTTTTTATAATTTAATCCAACAACATTTTTAACTTTTGTTATTTTTTTATTAGCAATTGCTCGTGCTTTTGTTGCTCCTAAATCAATTAATTCATCAATTGTTTGATCTTGCATTAATTTGTGGTATTTTTTTTGAATTGGTTCTAAAACTTCAATAATCGTATTGGCAACTTGTTCTTTTAATTGGCCATAATCGTGTTGAACAAATTCCTTAACAGCTGCTTCAATTGTGACTTTTTTTAAAACAGCATAAATTGTTAAAAGATTACTTACGCCTGGTTTTTGCTCAGGATTATAAGCAATTTTTCCTTCTGAATCAGTTACGGCGCTACGGATTTTTTTTCGAATTACTTCAGGTGCATCTAATAACCCGATAAAAGACTTAGGATCATTGGAAGACTTACTCATTTTTTTAGTTGGATTTTGTAAATCCATAATTTTACCACCAATTGGTGCAATAAAGTCGGTCGGAATTTTAAATAAATCTTGTTGATAAAGATTATTCATTCGTTCGGAAATATTTCGTGTTAATTCAATGTGTTGTTTTTGGTCTTTTCCAACTGGAACTAAATCAGCATCATATAATAAAATATCCGCAGCCATTAAAGTTGGGTAAGTTAATAATCCGGTTGGAATAAATTCAGTTCCATTTTCTGCTTTCATTTTTATTGATTTGTCTTTAAATTGTGTCATTCGTGATAATTCCCCAATAGTTGTATTGCACAATAAAATATGTGCTAATAAGGTAACTTCTAAGACATCTGATTGAACAAAAATAATTGCTTTTTGTGGGTCCAAACCACATGCATAATATAATGCAATCATATTTTTAATGTTATTTCGTAATTCTTCTTTGCTAATTGGAATTGTAATTGCATGTAAGTTTGCCACAAAAATAATTAAATTATTATCTTTTTGTAATTCAATAAAATTTTTTATCGCCCCAATATAATTTCCTAAAGTTAATTGCCCTGTCGCAGTAATGCCTGAAACAATTGTTGGTTTTTTTTGTTCCATATGTTCTCCCTTCTTGTCCAAATTTAATAACATATTTAGTAATATAATAGCAAATATTTTATTTTTTCCAAAAGAAAAACAATAAAAGTAGTATTTTTCTTGGAATTTCAACCGATTTTGTTTACTATTTTTTGAACAAATAATATAATAACATTATACACTTAGAAGGAGAGTAAAAAATTATGTCGAGAATTGAGAAAATTAATGCTCGTGAAGTAATTGATTCACGAGGAAATCCAACTGTTCAAGTTGAAGTTTGAACAGAATTTAGCGGATATGGTTCAGCAATGGTACCATCAGGAGCTTCAACTGGAAGTTGTGAAGCATTAGAATTAAGAGATGGTGATAAAGGGCGTTACCAAGGGAAAGGTGTTTTAAAAGCAGTTGGGAATGTTAATACAAAAATTGCCGAACAACTGGTTGGAATGGAAGTAACAAACCAAGTTGAAATTGATCATGCCATGATTACTTTAGATGGAACTGATTTTAAAAAGAATTTAGGTGCTAATGCAATGCTGGGAGTATCAATGGCTGTTGCAAAAGCAGCTGCTTCGGAATTAAAAATGCCATTATACAAATATTTAGGTGGTGTAAATGGGAAAAAACTACCTGTTCCAATGTTGAATATTATTAATGGAGGAGAACATGCTGATAGTGCAATTGATTTCCAAGAATTTATGATTATGCCAGTTGGAGCTGAAACTTTTAAAGAAGCTTTAAGATGATCATCAGAAATTTTCCATACTTTAAAAAAAATCTTACATGATAAACGTGACATTACTGCTGTTGGTGATGAAGGTGGTTTTGCTCCGCATTTTAATTGAGCATATAAAGATCAAACTTTAGCTTCATTTCAAACAAAAACACCAGCTGAGGTTGCCTTAGATTTAATTGTTGAATCAATTGAAAAAGCAGGATATAAACCAGGTAAAGAAGGTGTTATGATTGCAATGGATTGTGCTTCATCAGAATTATATTTTGATGATAAAAAATATCACTTTAAGAAAATTGAAAAAGTTACTGGTAAAGAATATGCCATGACAACAGAAGAATTAATTAAATATTTAGACAAATTAGTTGATAAATACCCAATTATTTCAATTGAAGATGGTTTAGCAGAAGGTGATTGAGCTGGTTTTGAATTACAAGTAAAAACAATGGGACATAAAATTCAAATTGTTGGTGATGACTTATTTGTTACAAATCCAAAAATTACAGCAGAAGGGATTGCTCGTAACGCTGCAAATTCTGTTTTAATTAAATTAAACCAAATTGGAACAGTTACTGAAACAATTGATACAATTCAATTAGCACAAAAAGCAGGTTGAACAGCAGTTGTTTCACATCGTTCAGGAGAAACAGAAGATTCAACAATTGCTGATTTAGCAGTCGCTTTAAATACTGGTCAAATTAAAACAGGAAGTATGTCACGAAGTGATAGAATTGCAAAATATAATCGTTTATTAGCAATTGAAGATGATTTAGGAACAGTAGCTGAATATGATGGAATTAAAACATTTTATAATTTAAAAAAACATGTTGCTGATTTAAAAAAATAACCTTTTATAAGGTTATTTTTTTTATTATGATTATATAAATATTTATGGTGATAAAAGAAAGTAACAATACCAAATATTTGAAATTTTAAAAAATAGTTGAAACATCGTTTTGATACTATATGTAGTAATATGATAGTATTATATTGTATTGAATAGGGGTAATAAGAATGAAATTGGCGAGCAATATTTTAAAAAATATTTATTTAATATAAAATAAAAAACTAGGAAAAAAAATATGAAGAAACTACGAAAAAAAATAAAACAATGAATCCTGTAAATGCAAGCAGTAATTTTTTTTTCTTGTTATTTTTAATAATAACATCATTTTTCGAAAATGCAAATCTTTTTTAAAAAAAATAAAATATTTTATAAATATAGCTTAATTTAACCATATTTAATCACACTAAAAAGCATTTATTAAATTGTTACACAAATAAATTTATATAAAATTCTCTAAAAATAAATCTTTTGCTGTTCTTCAATTCAAAATAGGCCTTAATTTTTCATTTATAACATTAACTACTCAATCTATTTTTTGTTGACTAACATTATTAAAATCAGTTCCCTTAGGAAATCAGTGTCTTAATTCACTAGTTACAAAAAAATATGGTTACCTATATGATGAATTATATAAATGTCTTAATCACGAAAAAACGAATATTAGAGACGAAAGTCCTGGATGAAATAAATTGGATGCTATTAATGCATTTGAATGTACTTTGTTGTTTTTTAGATTTAATTTATTTGAAAATTAATAAAAAATCGGTATACTTAATCTAACGATAGAACTGGTCTTAAATGTATATGGTTTCCACATTTTTTTAAGATTAAGTATCTTGTAATTAAGAATTAATTGTATTATAATATACTATAATTATATTATTAAAATAAATTATTAATATTTAGTGAGGCAGAAAAATGAAGATACATCCCCTTGTAAAAGAAATTTTAATTACTACTGAAGAAATTGATGAAAAATGTTTTGAATTAGGGCAACAAATTAGTCATTATTATCTTAATGAATATCCAGCAAAAGATAATACGATTTTATGCTTAGGATTATTAAAAGGATGTATTTCTTTTATGACAAAATTAATTTCTCATTTAGTTGGTATTGAATGTGAAACGGAATATATGGTTGTTTCATCTTATTTTGGTGGTATTAAGAGTAAATATACCCCCCAAATTTTACTTGATTTACCAATGCCAATAACAAATCGCGACATTTTATTAACCGAAGATATTATTGATAGTTGTAAAACAATTAAAATTATTAAAGACTATTTATATCTAAAAGGAGCACGTAGTGTGAAAATTGTTACTTTATTAGATAAAAAAGCTGGTCGGAAAGTAGATTTAGATGCTGATTGATATGGATTTGATGTTCCACCTGCTTTTTTAATTGGCTTTGGTTTAGATTATCAAGAATGTTTACGTAATTTGCCATATATTGCGATTGCTGATCAGAAAAAATTAGCAACATGAAAATGAGACATAAAGGACTAATAGACAATTAAATGATTTAGTTATCATTGGAGGAATAAATGAAAAAAGTAACGACAAGAATGATTACAATTAATAGTATTATTATTGCAATTTTTTTATTGTTTGCTTTAGTTCCATCATTAGGATATATTACGATTGGTCCAGTTAGTTTAACCTTAATGCATATTTTATTTTTAATAGGAATTTATGCTTTATATATTACAATGAATTTAAATTTAATTTGAGCAGGTTTAATTTATGGTCTTATTTTTGGTTTTTCATCATTAATTCAAACATTAATTTCACCAGGTCCAACTAGTTTTATTTTTCTTAATCCATTGTTTTCTGTTGTGCCACGGGTTTTAATGGGACTTTGTGTTGGTATTTTAGCTTATTTTTTAACAAAAACTTCGGTTAAAATTGAAACAAAAATTTATACTAATCAAATTACAGAATTGACTTGATACCAACGACATTATTTAAAAATTTATAATATTATTATTGCTTTTACTGCAGCTACGTTAAATACTATTTTTGTTTTAGTTTTTATGTATTTTATTGGTCCTTTAATTTATACTGACTCAGATCAACAACGCTTTTTTCACAATTTTACTTGAATTATTTTAGCAACGAATTATTTACCAGAAATGTTGTTAGCGGTTGCTATTTTTCCACCAGTTGCATATGCATTAAAAAAACTTTATAATAATAATTAATATATTGAGTGCACTTTCAGTTTGAATTGCATTATTTAATAGAAAATTATAAAATTAAAAAAGAAAGAAGCGAAAAAACAGTGAAACAATCAACAGGCCTTATTTTTATAAAAGTTATTTTATTTTTGTTATTATCTCCAATTTTATATTTTTGATATCTATTATCATGACCATTAGCTTATTTTTTTACTCGCTTTCGTTCATCAAGTGAGTTTACAGCGCAATTACAAAATAATAATAATGAATGACTAAATATTATTGTAATTATTTTGTTATGAATTTTTTGTTCGTTTATTATTGCATTTTTATTTTTATTTTATTCTTTAGCGCAATACTTACGAATTTATCAAACATTGCCTAATGCATTACGTGGTTTATTTGGTTTAGCATGGATTATTTTATTTTTTCAGAAAGTTTTAAAAATTAAATCTTAATTATAATGAAGTAAGATAAAATAATGGTATATATAGAGAGGAAGGTTTGGATGAAAAAGAAAATTGCAATTTTAGGAGATTCACTAACTTTTGGTTATTTACCGATGGGAACTGGCAAAATGGCAGATGCTGATAATTGACCATTAAAATTAGAAAATTTATTAACAAAATATTATCAAACAGGAGAAATTGAAATTCAAACTGATGCCCAACCAGGACGAACAATTATTAAGCCATTAATTGATTTTGGTTTTCCCCAAGATAATGGAATGGACAATTTATCAGTTTTATATCAAAAAACACATCCAATTGATTTATTCATGATTTTTTTAGGAACAAATGATTATTTTGGCTATGATACTTATGCAAAATTAAAAGAAATCCCATATTATCCAATTGAAACAAAAATTGTTGATTCATTAGGGGAATTGATTAATAAAATGAAAGTATTGCATAAAGATAATAAAGAAAAAGTGAATTATCATGTTTTAGTAGTTTGCCCACCAAAAGTATTAACATTGCATGATGGTGAATTGTTGAAATCCTTACCAGAAGCTTATCAAAAATATTGTGCAAAATTAAATATTCCTGTTGTTAATTTACAATTATCAGCAAATCCACATCCCGAAGATCAAAATGAATATGATGGTATTCATTATACACCAATGGAAACAATGATTGTTGCCCAAACCATTTTTGATGTTATTGTTGCAGAAAATTTATTAAATTTAAATTAATTTTAGTAACAAGCAATTAGAAAGGAATTAAACATAAATGATTATTGGTGTTTATGGTTATATTGGAGCAGGAAAAACAAGTGCCTGTGAATACTTACAAAATAAATATCATTTCACTTATTTAAATGCGGATAAAATTGCAAAAGAAATTATGCAAGAGCCAACCGTTTTGCTTTTTTTAGAGCAAACTTTTCCGGGAATAGTTATTAATGGTGTTCTTAATCGTGAGCGTTTACGAACAATTATTTTTACTAATTTTCTTGCTAACAATAAGTTGAATAATTATTTATGACCAAAAGTTAATCAACAAATTATTACAATTATTAATAATAATCCAAACCAAAAATTTTTAATTGAAGCAATTGGTTTAAGCACATTAGCGCTTTCTTTTACAGCAAAAATATTTATTACTGCTAGTAAAAAGAACATTATTACGCGAATTAATGCTCGTGATCAACAATCATCAGAACAAATAGAACAGTTATTAAAAATTCAAGCAACTTTTTTTAAACAGATAAAACCCGATTATAAAGTAACCACTAACAAATCACTGCTAGAACTGTACCAAGAATTAGATAAGATAATGGAAGACATATTAGGAGATGAACAATAATGCACCGTTTTGTTGCCAATCAATTAGAAAATAATTACTTTATTTTAGCTGAAGATGATGTTAAACAAATTAAACAAGTTTTGAGTTTAAGAGACCAAACACAAATTATTTACATTTATAATGGTAAACATTATTTAACGATATTAGAAGTACAAGCACCACAAAAGTACTTATTTAAATTAATTAAAAAATTACAGCAAAATCATGAAAGTCCAATTAAAGTACGATTAATTGCAGGTCTAATTCGGAATGCAAAATGAGATTATTTATTACAAAAAGCAACATAATTAGGAGTTAATGAAATCATTCCTTTTCAGTTTAGTCGTTGTGTGGTACAATTAAAAGGTGAAAATAACTTTAAAAAAATTGAACGTTGAACAAAGATTTGTAAGGAAGCATCAGAACAATCTTACCGTAATCAAGTACCGTTTGTACATGATGTTGAAAGTGATTTAAAAGTGTTACAACAATATCAAAGTGATGTTAATCTTGTTTGCTATGAAAACGTTGCAGAAAAATTATCAATAAAACAGTTTTTACAACAAGATTTTAAAACAATTACAGTTGTAATTGGCCCTGAAGGTGGATTTACTCCACATGAAATTGCGGCTTTATATTCATATCAATATTACCCCGTGTTTCATTAGGACAACAAATTTTACGAGCTGAAACAGTACCAGTTGCACTTTTAGCAATGATTATGTATGAAAAAGAATTATAGGAGAAGGCAAAGATGACAAAAGTAGTATCGATTAAAGCACTAGTTAGTGTTGCAAATATAATATTATATACAGCTTTAGTACTAATTTTTCTAATTTTAGGATTACAAAAATGAGATATTGCAGCAGTAACTGGCTACAAAATTGGCTATGTTTTAATTGGTTTTGCTATTATTATTTTTATTATTTATCATTTAGTTCGTATTCATGAGTTAAAAAAGACACCATTTCAATTATTACGTAAACATATTATTTTTATGCAAATTTTTTATATTGGTCAATATTTGATTTTTGTGATTAGTTTATTTTTTTTAATTTTAGCTAATACAAAAGTTTTAAATCCAGCCCAAATTTGTATTTTTTGATATGTATGATTTCCAACAGTCTTTGTTGGTACAATTGCTTGTTCAATCTTGGAATCAATTGTTCGTGTTGAAGAACAAATTTTTATTGTTAAAAAAAATTGACAAGATTCAGAACAATGAGCAAAAGAACAGGAAAAAAATAATACTTTTTTAACAAATGAGCAGCAAGCAAAAAAGAGCGAAAATCCTTTCTTTGATGATGATAAAAATAATAATTAGTTTACAATTAAAAAAAGAGAAATTAATAACGGAAAATGAAAAAAATGAAAAAAATATTAAGTTTATTAGGAGCAATAATGATTGGGACTACTATTGGATAAATTGTTGTTGCATGTATGCCTCCAAGAAATGGTGGCAACAATAATAATATTGTTGGGGACAAATTAGACTTGAATTAATTTTCTTATGATAAAATTATTGCCAAAAAATTTAGTTTAAAAAAAGATAATGCAATTTTTAATGATGAAATTAATTTAACTTCAGCAATTACAAAAGGAATTCAAAATTTATCTCCAGTATATTTGCCTTGAGATGAAGTTAATATTACGGTTAACTTTTTAAATGATAAATTTACTTTTAATCAAGTTTATGTCAAAATGGAAGCAAAACCAGATGCAAAATCAGTAAAAGGTTCAGTAATGTGAGGAAATTTAGAAACAAAATCTTATGTTGATCTTCGTCCAGATTTAAAAAATTGATTATCATTAGCATCACCAACATTAGAAGTTAAAGATCCAAGTGAATTAGATGCTGTTGTTACTAAAACATTAGGTGGCCCAGCCTTTAACCAAAGTAATTTGGATGGTCTTGGCTTACAAGGAACATATCATGAAGACCAAAAACGTTATATAGTTTCAGTTAAAATCGGTCAAAGTAACTTTTTCCAAACAAGTGAAATTATTTTTAATGTTGATATGAAATAACTAATTTACCAACACTTAACAAAAATGAAAGGTACATAGTGAGGTGCTTTTATGTTAAAGATTGGAACCATTGGTACAGGCAATATTGTGAGTGAATTTATTGATGCTTGTCGTGATGTACAAGGAGTTAAAATTACTTCCCTTTATTAACGTAGTTTAGAAAAAGCTAAATTTTTTGCTTCAAAAAATAATTTATTAGTCCATATTGTAGATAATTTTGAAGATATGTTAGATTATATTGATATTATTTATATTGATTCACCAGATGGTTTGCATTATCAACAAGCAAAGTATTTTTTGCAAAAACAAAAGCATGTTTTAGTTGAAAAACCGGCAACTTTTTTTGCACATGAATTAATTGAATTAAAACAAATAGCAGAAATTAATAATGTTTTTTTGATGGAAGCTTTTAAACCCTTACATTTGCCAGTTTATCAAATTTTACAAACAAATGTTAATAAAATTAAACCTTTTTTAGCTTGTTTTCATTGCAACCAGTATTCAATTAGAATGAAAGAAGTTTTATTAGACCAATATAATTCTGTTTTTGATGAGACTTTAGGAAAAGGTTCTTTATATGATATGTTAATTTATCCTGTTGAATTAGCAGTTGCTTTATTTGGACCAGTCAAAGATGTTAAAGCAATGAGTCATAAGTTAAAGAATGGTGTTGATATTAATAATGCTGTTCTTTTATAACATAGTAATAATATTTTAACTAGTATTGTTTGTTCAAAAGCATCGACAGGCATTAGTCCTAGTGAAATTTTAAGTTATGATACTACAATTAATGTTACTAATCTAACAAAATTAGAAGCAATTACAAAATATAATCGCCTTACAAATCAAACAACAGTTTTACCATTAGGATCAGAACATAATAATAAAATGTACTATGAATTACAGTATTTTATTAATATAATAAATAGTGAGAACTATTAGGAAATGAAGCGGTTATTTTAGATTACTCAATTGCGGCGATTCGTGTTTTAGAAGAAGTTCAAATCAATGAAGAACAACAGGGAGAATTATTAAATGAAATTAAATAAATATATTGATCATACTTTATTGAAACCAGATGCAACTATAGTAGAGATTAAAAAATTATGTGCTGAAGCAAAAGAATATGATTTTGTATCCGTTTGTATTAATCCAACTTATGTTCAATTAGCGCATAATTTATTACAAGATACTACAGTTAATGTTTGTGTTGTGGTGGGTTTTCCATTGGGGGCGAATGCTACCATAACAAAAGTGACAGAAATTTCAACGGCATTAGCCGATGGAACAACAGAAATTGATATGGTAATGAATATTAGTCAGTTTAAATCAAATAATTATGATTTAGTTCGTGCCGATATGGTAGCATGTAAAAAATCAGCTGGGCAACATATTGTAAAAGTAATATTAGAAACATGCTTATTATCTGATACAGAAATTATTAAAGCGTGTCAGTTAGCAGCAGCAGCAGAAGAAGAAGAAGAAGAAGGTCTTGATTTTGTTAAAACTTCAACAGGTTTTAGTAAAGCAGGTGCAACGATTGCCAATGTTAAACTAATGAAAAAACAGTTGGATAACGTATGCAAGTTAAGGAAGCTGGTGGAGTGCGTACTAAAGATGATGCTTTAGCAATGATTACAGCGGGAGCAACGCGAATTGGAACAAGCGGGGTTGTTAATATTATGGAAAATAAACCACATCGAACAGGTTATTAGTTGACATAAAGCAGCAAAAAAAATAAAAAATAATGTATTTTTAAAAAACAAAAATTTAGAAGCAACTCTTAGTTCTGATCCGTTTGAATTAATTTCATTAAAAAAAGTTGGCAAGGAATATATTTATCAACAAGATAGTACATGAAAAAAATCGTGACCAATTTGTTTTCCAATCACAGGAAAGTTAATTAATAATGAATATCAATTAGCAGATAAAATTTATACAATGATGGGGCACGGGTTTTTTTGTGCAATTACTGCTTGAAAAGTTCTTATTTATACAGCAGATACATTAGTGGTTGAATATAGAGAAACAAAAGAATTTTATCATCAGTATCCATTTTTGTTTAAATTGGAAGTAACATATCAATTAGAAGCAAATAAATTAATTAATAAAGTTAAGATTACTAATCTTGACTTAAAACCATTGCCATATAATTTTGGTTGACATCCAGCATTTATTTGTGATGAGCATACTGGTAAAATTATTTTTGATAATCCACAAATAATTACCCATATTCCTGGTGGGACTTTTTTAGGTTTAGAAATGAAGAAAGAAACAAATTCTCAGTTTTTAATAAATCAATATGATTTTACAACTGGCCAATGTTATGTGTTACTAAAACAAACAACAAACAAAGTTTTAATTGTTGATTCAACTCGAGAAATTAGTTTAACAATAAAAGGCTATCCAAATGTATTAATTTGAAAATGTCAAAATGATGTAAAATATATTTGTGTTGAACCATGAGATGGCCATCAAGATGACATTAATTATCAAATAATTCCGTTTGACCAAAAATTATGAATTAATAAGTTAACATAACAACAAACAAAAATATATTTTTTAGAAGTAGAATTTAAAAAATAAAACCTCTTAACAAGTAAGAGGTTTTCATCAAAAATGAATATATTATGTAAAAAATTACAATAAGTTAGCAGGGGGATTTGTTTGGTGTCTGAAGAGGATATTAAGCTGTTCCATATAATCTTAGATTCTTATTGTAAGAGGTTTTTCATTCTTATGTATTAGTTTATAATTTCAGCAGTATTAATTTTGATAACTAAAGTACTAACCATTTTTTATTCATTTTTTAGCATAATAAAAATGAATAGGTGCCACATTATATTATTTAACAAATATTTTATAGTTTTGAATAATTTAATGTTTATATTCTGGTAACATTTGGTAAACAAAAACACATCAGATTTTTGTTTTTCATAAAAAGTTATTTCATAAGTAGTTTAAATAATAATGTTGTCAACACCATTAGTATTATCCCGCAAAAAATTGACAAATGATTTTTTTATTTATGTTTTATTTTGTTGTTAATATTATTACACTAATTTTATAAAAAACGTGTTGAATCTGATGAGGATGAGAAAAGGGATAAAAATAATTGTAGTACTTATGTGTTTATTTGGTTGTGATTCTTTATTTGAAAAAGGATTTATTTATGTTGACAATGATGGAATAATAAAGAAGGATTTTAATAAAAATGCTACTAGTTATACGGAATCTTTTATTAATAAAATTATTATGAAAAAATGTAAATATTATAATGAATATAATAAAAAATATTTTGAATATCATAAAAAAATTATTTTTAAATAAATTAAAACAAGTAACATTTTTTAGATGTAACCCATATTCAAAAAATTTATATTGTATGTTAAAAAATAATGTAATATTAACTTGAATTATATATTTTAATGTGTAAATTGTAAATACAAGTGCAACAAATCTATTAATAAAATAATAACATATTTTATATGAAAAAAATAATTTTTTAATTTTCCAATATAAAATAATGTTGTCTTAATTTAAAGTAAGACAGAAAGATGGGTGAATTTAAAATGAAAAAAATTTTAAATTTATTAACTGTATTAGCAATTGATAGCAACATTCAAAACAGAAATAAAACTTTACTATAATGAAAATAATAAAAAAAATAAAATTATTTTTAATGATTGATATATAGCGATGGTTGACACTTATCTCATACATTTAATCTTGGAACAAATAATCCGATTAATTATAAAAAAATTATTTTTTTAGGTGAAAAAAGTGATTTTTTTCAAAAATTAGCTGAGGGGAAGAAGCATATTATGGAACAAAACTATCTTATTTCAATGGCAGTGAAGTAAGCAAAAAAATAATGAATGCAAAAATTATTGATCCAAATTATGATGTTCCTCATTATATTAACAATGAAAATCGTTTTATAGTGCAAAGCTTCCAATCACCAGGTTTTCCATATTTAAAAGCAGTCAAAGAATTTGCTTTAACTTGATATTATGAAAATAATAATTTTTATATTCAAATTTTATCATATCATTGAATAAGTGTTACAGGCTCTTATGTTTATGGCGGAGCATGACAAGGAATTGGAAAAGGAATTAAATTATATAATATATAATTTTTATATGTAATTTTGCATAATACTTACAGACAAACATACTTTGCACTATAAAAACGATTAATTTTATGTAAAATAGTTTTGATATTAATAACTGACTTAATATAACACGTTAATCAATACTAAAATGCTTATAATTATTAAATACCTTTCTAAAGATTTTTTATTAAAAGAAAAATATAATCAATATGTAAACTATAATATGAAGGGCAAAGAAAAAACTATAAACATTGTTTATAGTTTATCATCATAATAATTTCTATTATGATGGTTTTTGTTAATACTTATTTCTTGCAATGTTTGGTAAAATTTTGTTTTAATAATTTTATTATTACAATAATTATATAAATACATACTACCAATTAGGATTCCTAAAATTGCAAAAAAAACAATGAAAAATCATACATATCCTGGAATTCCTAAAAAAGGAGTATGGATATTTAAAAAGAAATAGGGGTATCATCGGTTTTCAATAACCCCTGGTTCATTGCCTGGTCAAGTAAAATGGTTACCAGACAAACTACGTAATTCTCCTCTAATCATTGTATAAGCGCAATATGCTAATAGGACAAGTAAATATTTTCAAAAGTTTTTTCTAAAAAATTGTTTTAAGTTAATTTCTTGTTTATTTTCCATAAAAAATAAGATGTAAATAACAAATGCAATTGGATTTGTCATATGGTCAATAACTGTTGTAATTCATCCTATCGCGCTGCCTGGTAAAGGTTGTGTTGGCAGTAATAAACAATTGTAAATAATAAAAGTAATTGTAATATAACAAGCTGCTGCTAGTGCAACTGGGTATGATTGAATTTTATTTTTATTTTCTTGATGATGACGAATTCCACTAATTAAGAATCAGAATAAGATTCCTAGGTTTGATAAGCATGTAAAAGTTGTAAAAAAATCTAATGTATATAAGGTGTAATCGCCATTATAGTGGTTAATAATATCATTTTGATTTAAAATTCCATTAATGAACGTTCATCCTAAAATAGCAAGGCCAACTATTGCAAAAAATAGTTTATAAATTTGCTTTCAAGCTAATTTTATTTTTAAAATCATTGATAACTATTTCTCCTTGTTTTTTAGTTTTTTGTAGTAATTTAATATCCTGCATTACTACTATAATATTGTAGCATTGATTATTTTAAAAAATGCTTTATCAAAGCAGAAAACTTTATTAAAATAATGTTTTTGTTTAAAAAGGTATACATTTTTATAAAAATTGGGTAAGATAATATAAACCTAAATTTATACAAGGTTTATTAGAAGAGGTGTAATTATGTCAAAAAAAGAACTAGCAGCGCAAATTGCCGAAAAATTTACTGATGTGTTATCAAAAACACACGCAGAAGAAATTACAAATTTTGTTTTTGATCATATTAAAAATGCTTTAGTTGCTGGAAAAGAAGTTTCAATTGCGGGATTTGGGAAATTTGCTGTAACTGAAAGAGCAGCAAGAGATGGAAGAAATCCATCAACAGGAGAAACAATTAAAATCCCAGCTTCTAAATCAGCTAAATTTAAAGCAGGTAAACAATTAAAAACTGATTTAAACAATAATTAACAATTAGGAAAGATTTAATTGTTATGTTAAATAGTTTATTTAACAAAGGAAGTATTAATAAGTGAAGTTTTTTGTTAAGTCATTATAAATTAATAAATTTGTCAGAAGAACAGTTAGTATTAATTATGTTGATTATGAACTGTTCTTCTTCTGATAAAAGGTTTATTACGCCATTAGAAATTGCAAATCATTCTAATTTTAGTGAGGCTCAAGCAAAAAAGATGTTAGATCATTTGAAACAAGCTGGTTTTATTGATATTAAAATGAAAAAAGGTGTTTTAGAAATGGATTTATCCCCAATTTTTAATAAGATCATTATTGCAATTGAAAACCTAGAATTAAATGTTGAAAAAAAGATTTTATTTGAACAAGTAAATCAAATTTTACAGCATCCTTTAAATGAACACGAAAAAGCAACTTTAAATACTTATTTAGAAAATAAAATTTCTGATTTTCAATTAACCCTAATTATTAATAATCATCAAAATACAAAACTAACTTTTAAAGAATTACTAAAGTTTATTGATAATTATCTTAAAAATAAACCAAAATCATTAACTAAATATAACTGATTAATTGACTAAGAATTGGTTCGAAATCAAGAAAATTAACCAAAAACAAAAAAAGTTCATGGCCATTTTCAATAAAATATGAAAGTGGTATTTGTTTTGTTGGCATTAATTTTTATTCACTCTATTAATTTTTGATATGATAAAATAAAATAACGATCACTAATGCCATGATGATTATGAACTGATGCTAATTGTTGTAATTGATGGGTCTTAAGATTGTTTAAATTAAATTTTTGTTGAGTACTTTCTTTTGCTTCAAATTCAATATAATAACCTTGATAAAGTCCATAATAATCACATCCATTTTTTGTTTTAAAATAACTTTTTGTGATTAAATGCTGTTGTTTTTCAATCGGGGTAATATTTACTGGTCGTTTAAAAAAAAGACCAGTATTATTATCAAAATATTTTTGAATAGTATAATCTAAAAACATACCACGATTATTGGGTAGATACATTTTTGTTTCCTCCTTCAATAATTAATTATCAAAAAAGGAAGTTTGTTCCTTGCAAATGAGGTGTAAAAAATGAAAACAATTAAATTACGAGCAACGGATATTATTAATAAGGAATTCCAAGTTGATTATCAAGGCTATGATCCAAATGAAGTTGATACATTCTTAGATATGGTTGCGACAGATTATCGAGTTTTTGAAGGAATTACAAATGACTTTAATAAGGAAATCAAGTACTTGAATAAACAATTAAATGATTTGCAAGATAAAAATGATGTTTTAAGAGCTCAGCTTGATGAAACAAAAGCTCAAAAAGCCCGCTTAGAAGAAGAAGGTTTTTCAAAAGCGGATTTAATAAAGCGTATTCATAACTTAGAAGGAAAAATAAATAACGATTAGATTTATTTAATTAATTTCTAAGATATAGTATAATATACATGAGTTATAACAGAACTAGTTGCTATTAACAGGATGTTAATAGAGGAAACTCCACGCTCGCACAATCTGTGATGATTGTAGTGTTTGTGCTAATTTAATTCATAAAATTAGGCATAAGGTTACTTATGACGGCTGAAAAAAATCCTACGTTATTTAAATAATATGGAGTTTTTTCTATAAAAGTGCCACAGAAACGAGTTTTTAAAGAAATTTAAAAAATGGAACGGGTAAACCCCACAAGCGAGAAACCTAAATTTTGGTAAGGGAACTTCTTGTTTTGAAGCAGAAAAAACAAGGGGATCAATTTAATAATTGATAGATAAATAACTAGTATTTTATTTAAGAAAATAAAAAACAGAACGTGGGTTATGATGTTGTAACTTTACTAATAAAAATAGATATTAATCTATTTTTATTTTTGTTTAGGTAGTTATAATTTATTTTTATAAAACTAATAATTTAACTTTACTTTTTATAAAAATAAATTATAATTTTTATAAATAAGAAAGGAAAAAAAGAAATGAAAAAAAATACTAACGATGTTTTAACAGTGCAAAATGATAACATTTGAACGCGGATTAAAAAGTCAGTTTTTCATAAGGAATTATATAATCAGAGGTCAATTACGTTTAAAATTGCTGCTTCTGCGATTTTTTTAGCGATGGCCGTTGGATTAAGTTTACTAGAGGTTTTTAGTGTTCCAACTCCTTGGGGGCAACATTTGGTTTACGATTTTTTGATACTTTAGTAATTATTTATTCAATTGCAATTATTGGATTAGGATTTGCTTTATTAGAAGGAATTGCATTACCTTGAATTCATAATTTAATTGATGGGCATCATACTTGACTTGAAATGGCATTCTTTATGATTTCTAATATCTTAGTTGTGTTCGCAACTTGATTTGTTTACTATATTTTATTTAATGCTTGTCATAAAATTACTGTTCCAGAAAATGTTGCTGACCATACTATTCATGAATATCATTATGTTAAAAAAGCGCATGACCATCATCATAAAATTGTTAATATTAAATGAGGGAAAAAAATCTTGGCATTTACTATTATAGTCCCAATATGTGCTTTAATTGAAGCAATTTCATTTTTAATTGTTGCAAAGATTTTAGTAAATATGGGTCATACGCATCCAGATGCTGACCATGCTCATGTTCTACACGATAGCTTGAAGATATTAGATCCGACAGGGAATATAATAAGTAATCCGATTGATTGGTCTAATCAAGTTACTGTTGCGCATGCTGGCCATGATCATGACCACGATAATAGTGGGATGGCATCTATTTTTGAGTCACGACAACATACTTTAATTTTTATCGGAATTTTCTTTGGAATTTTTACCGCTAAATATATTATAAACGCTACTTTATTTTTATTATTAGAACAACGAACAAGACAATTAGTTGATCGATATGGAATATATGTATAAAAACTTTTTTAAAATTTTAAAAAAGTTTTATTTTTTTGATATAATACATTGATAAGAGAGCAAGTATTAAGCTCGCATTTTTTAAGAAATTAGGTGATGTTATGGGGAAAATTAAAGAATTAATTGATATTAATAAAATTGAAAAGAATTTAGATTACAATGAATTACATGAAAAAAATAAAGCTCGTAAACAAGAAACGCCATTAGAAATGATGAAACGAATCAAGGCACCTCGAATTGGTTTTTTTAAGTTAGTTGCAATTTATTACCGTCGTTATTTATTACGTTCATTTACAATTTTATTTGCATTAGTACTAAGTTCAACTTCAATTGTTATAATGACTTTTTTAATTAACCAATTAATGAGTGAAATTTTATTTGAATTTGGAGATGATCCAAGTTCAGTCACAACAGGTTTACTATGATATATATGATTAATTATCATTGGTGTTGATTTATTAATTGCCGTAATTACAACAAATATTCGTGAACGAGTAGGAGGAATGCTAGGGCGGAATATTGAAATTGATGTTCGTAATGCGGTATTAAATAATTTAGTTAATTTAAACATTGGTTATTATTCTGATAAAAAAATTGGAGAAACGATGACTAAATTAATTAATGATACACAAGTTATTGGGGATGAATCACAATTAACCCCAGCTAACTTAATTAGTATTCCAATTATATTTATTGGTAGTGCAATTTCATTATTAAATATTGATTGAAAATTAGCATTGATTTGTTTAGGATCAACAGCATTATTTATGGTTGCTGTCGCAGTAACTTTCCGTTCACAAGCATCAGAAACAGAAAATGTTCGTGCTAAAATTACAGATGTTAATGGAGATGTGACCGATCGAATTGCGTCAATTGCGCTAATTAAAGCAACAGGGACAGAAGAATATGAACGTGTTCGTTTTGAACAAATTCATAAAGAATATTACCGTGTTAATCGTCATTTAAATCGTATTCAAGCACGAATGACAACAATTATTATTTTATGTGCATTAAGTTTAACAGTGATTGTTGTTTTAGCAAGTATTATTTTATATGGTAATAAAGGAGCAGAACATACTAATCGTATTATGAAAATTTTGCCAGCCTTTATTACAGGGGTTAATACTTTGGCATTTCCAATTTGAACTTTAACTGGATTAGTTCCAGGATTAGCACGTGCAACAGCTTCAACAAAACGAATTATTCAATTAATTCGTGTTGATACAACCATTGATCCAAACCGTAATGCGCCTGAGATACAAGAAGTTAAAGGTGATATTATTTTAAAAGATATTTTTTTTGAATACCCTGAAAAACCAGGTGTTATTATTTTACCTAAAACAACAGTTACATTTGAAAAAGGAAAAAGTTATGCTTTCGTTGGAGAAACTGGAAGTGGTAAATCAACAATTTCAAAATTATTATTACGTTTCTATGATCCAACGAGTGGGAAAGTTATTGTTAATAACACTAATCTAAAAAAATTAAATTTAGCAAGTTATTTAACACATGTTGGTTATGTTGAACAAGAACCAAAAATTTTATTTGGGGATGTAATTTATAATGTTAAATACGGAATGTTTAATGCAACAGATGAAGAAGTAGTTGAAGCTTGTAAAAAAGCCAACCTGCATGATTTAGTAATGGGTTGAAAAGATGGTTATAATACTATTTTAGGAGAACGAGGGTTTATGTTATCAGGTGGACAAAAGCAACGCCTAGTTATTGCCCGAATGATTTTAAAGAACCCACAAATTTTAATCTTAGATGAAGCAACAAGTGCTTTAGATAATATTGTGGAAAAAGAAATTCAAGCTGAGTTAGAAAAAATTATGGTTGGTAAAACAACAATTTCAATTGCGCACCGATTAAGTACAATTAAAAATGTTGATCAAATTTTTGTCTTAGGAAAAGGGCAAGGAATTATTCAAAATGGTAAGTATGATGAGTTAATTGCAGTTGATGGTCCATTCCGCGACCTTCATCGTGCTGGTAATCAAGGCAAATAAAAAAGTGTTTAAAATAAAGACTTTTTTATTTGCAAATCATAAATTTATTTATAATAGATTAGCTAATATTTTTAGAGTGAGAATTGAGTTATTCAAATGTTTATAGAAATTTATTGTATAATTTACTTATACATTAATTAGGAAGGATAATATTGTAAGAGTAAAAAACTATTTTTATGTTAAATTGAAAGGATGATGAAAATGAAATTTAGAGAATGGAAACATACCTTACGGGATGGTGTTGAATTACATATGTATGAATGGAAACCTGATAATGATAAAAACATTAAGGGGATTGTTCAACTAGTTCATGGTAGTGCAGAGCATGCTTTTCGTTATGATGATTTTGCTAAATTTTTAGTAGCAAATGATTATGTTGTTATTGCTGAAGATCATCGTGGGCATGGAAAAACAGCTCTGTCTTCCGAAGATCTTGGTTTCTTTGCCGAAGAAGAAGGGTGAGAAAAAATTATTGATGACTTATATGAAGTAACAACTTATATTAAAAAAAGTTATTCAAACCAACCAATTGTAATGTTTGGTCATTCAATGGGTTCTTTTATGGTACGTCATTATGCAATAAAATATGGCACAAATATTGCGGCATTAGTTATTTGTGGGACAGCACATTACTCAAAACGATTGTTAAAATTTTCAGTTAAAATAGCTAAAATTGGGCAAAAAATGAAAGGACCAAAATCAAAGGATAATTTTATTTATAAATTTTCTTATGCGCCATTAAATGCTCGTTATAAAAAAGAAGGCAATTTAGGAACTGAATGATTATCAACAGATAAAACAGTTCAAGAAGCTTTTGCAAACGACCCACTAACAGGACAAGTTTTTTCAACAAGTGCTTTTAAAGATATGTTTACAGGATTGTTGTTTATTACAAATAAGAAAAATATTAAAAATACACCAGATAACTTGCCATTACTATTTATTGCAGGTGCTGATGATCCAGTTGGGAAATATGGAAAGATGGTTATGAAGACTGTTGATTTATATAAAAAGGCAGGAAAAAAAGTTAAAGTTAAATTATATCCAAATGCTCGTCATGAGATTTTGAATGAGCCAATTAAAAAGGAGATTTATCAAGATATTTTAAATTTTTATAATAAGAGTCTTTTTGTTTAAATAAAAGCACCTTATTTTTTTTAAAAAAAAGAGTTAGTATCTTGTTTTTTCTATTTTTTTTGCTTTAATATATTTAGTAAGGAATATCGGATTATATTGAAATTTGTGAGGAGAGAAAAATGAATTTATTACATGAATGATCAAGTTTTAATATCCTAAATTCAATTTCATTTTTCTTTAATCCGTTATTGGAGCGTATTGCAATAATTTTTCTTACTAATTTTCTTTTATTCTATCTGGTTTTAAAGATTGTAAAATATTTTTTTACTATTCGCGCTAGAAAAAATGAAGCAAAATCTTTAACAGCAAAATATTTCTTTAATGTAACTTTTGCTATTAGTGAATTTATTGTGCTTTTAATTTTACAAATCATTCTTTTACAAATTTATGCAAGTAAAACAGATACTAGTATTTATCTTAGCACTATTTTAGTTATACAATTTTTTATTGCAATTATTATCTTAATAAATAAAAAATTTTTAAACTATACTTTAAAATTAGTTATGTTAGTTTTGTTATCATTGTTGTTTTCATTTTTAATAACAAAGAAATTGTGAAATTGTTTTTATCATATTAATAATAATCATATTTTAAGCATATGATTAATTACATTTTTTTATTTATTTGATTTAAAAAAAACATTTTTACATGATTTTGCTTCACGAATTTTAACTTTCTTAATTTTAATTAGTAATTTTGAAAATGGCTCAGCAGAATTAAAAATTTTAGATCGTTCATTGTTTTTTAAAATTATTTTAAAAATAATTAAAGTTTTATGTTTATTAGATTTATTTTTCTTAATAAAAACTGCCAAGAAAAAAATGAAAAATTTATGACAAATTAATGATGATAATTCAATTCAACTTGTTGCACTTTTATTATTGTTAAATAATATTCGTTTTTTTAATATTAGTGAAAAAAATGGTTTAGAAAATTTACCAAATAAATTCTTAAGAAATGAAATTAATGGTTGAAGAGGGATCCTTCAAGAATAAAATAAGAATTAATTTATTTTACTAATTCAATGATTTAGTTATTTATTAATTATAAAAAGAAAAGAGGGAATAATAATGCGAAAGTTACTTAATATTTTAGTAGCAGCAACGTTAGTAGCAACGCCAGCTCTTACTGCTAGTTGTAAAACTAAGACAAAAGCAGTAGAAGACAAATATAAAGATTCATCAGTTGAAAATTTACCTAATGGACCATTAAAATCAAAAATTTTACAAACAACATTATTTACAAAACTAACAATTGCGAATCGACATGAAAATTTAAATACATATACACCTTCAATGTTACAAATGTTAATGCGAGTACCTGATTCATATAAAGATAAGGATTGTAATATTGTTGATATTGATTACTATCGGGGTAAATATTTAAATAAAAATGATGGAATGCCGTTAACAACTTTATCATCAAATTATGATTATATGAATTTATTAGATAATGAATTATATAATACAGAAAAACAAACTAAGAAAAAAATCCCTGATTATTCTAATAAAGACCCGTTACCAACAATTCCTAATTTAGCAGAAAATAGTAATATGTTAAATTATTGATTTGATGGCGGACCAATGTCAAGTTATTCAACTGCAAAGGAAATTTTACCAACTAAATGTGATGATAACAGAATTAATCAAAACATTATTGATGCATGTAATAAAGCAATGTTTGAGATGCCACGCTCAACTTATTTTTATAATTTAAATATGGATTTTAATCCATTGGCAACAAAAGACATTAAATTTGATACGAGTACAAATCAAAACCTCCTTATTAATAATCAAAAATTTGCGACAGGAGGCCCATTTAAAACAGCTCAAAAATCAGAAGAGCAAGATAAATTAGCAATAATTTTACAGTTAATTTCAATGGCGGATATGTTTACAGACCGTTCACAATCAAAAGCATATATTAATCAATTGAACAAATTTTTAGCTTTATCAAAAGATAGTGATGGAACATTTATGGGAAGTATTTTAGGAGCTATTTATTATCAGATTTTTGCTTCTCCTAAATTACCTAATGACCCAACAAAAGAAAATGAAAATTATATTTTTGCAAAATTTGGGGTAACAAAAGCGTTGCAACTTTTATGTAAAGATAATACTGAAAGACAAGCATTTCAACAAAAAACTGATGATTTTTTCACTAAACAATCACAAGTTTTTAGTGATTTATTAGCAGTAAAACCAATGAAACCGGAACTAAACTTAGCTAATCCAGAAGATCAATATAAAAATCGTGATGCAATGTGAAATGGTAAAACACCAAACTTAAAATTAGCTGATTTATTGTTTAAAAAAGATGATTCAACAAAATCTTTGGCTGAATTATTTACTGATTTTGGAGAATATCTTGATGATTTATATACTAAAGCAGATTTAGAACGCCAAGAAGAAGCAAATAATTCAATTAGTAGTTTTTTAGCACTTGCTTCTAATAAAGTTACTCCTGGATTTAAAGTAGTATTACAGTCAATGTCAAAAATGATGTTATCAAAATCAGAAGGTGGTTTAGGAACCTTAAGTGTTAATGATATTAATCGTTTTGTTGTTGCTTTATCAAAAGGAATCTTACAAAGTGCTAATGCGTTAACAGAAGTTAGCAAGTTGCCATGATCAGAAGCAAGTGACCAAGAACAAAATCAAACAAAAATTGCACAATTATTAACAGGCAGTGATGACCCATCGACACCAGCAAAGGGTTCATTTATGGATTTAGCATTTACATGGTTTAATGATAGTGCGCAACCAGTAAGGGCATTATTAAATAAAATATATTTTGATCCAAATTCAGAAACACGAAAAGATTTATTAGCAATTAATAATGCTTTATATGACTATTCAAATACTTTATTATTAGGAGCAAATTGAAATATTAGCAATGGTAAATTAGAAGAAAATAAATTATCGTATGATATTGAATATCAAGGAACAGGTGATGCTGATGTTGCTGCTAATTTAGATTTACATCAAAAATGATATGTTTCAAAAGCAGACATTAATACTTATAAAGATTTAAATGCAGCTTATTTAAATGCATTAGGTAATCATGATTTGGATTGATTTATGAAATATGATGGGCTAGGAAATAATTACCAAAAAGTGCATTATAAATATAAAGTAACTTGAATGAATATTAATCCTGGTGATGATAGTCATCAATATTGAGTAATTTCTAATATTCAATGATTTGCAAAAGATAGTAGAGGGCAATGAAAACGTTATTATGATGCAATTGAAAATGATTAAAAGTCGAATATAAGGGCTAAACATGAAAAAAATATTGTTAATGAAGCAAGGGATTTTAGGAATAATTAAAGCAAAAGGGCAATTCATTTCATTGCTTCTTTTGATTTTTATTTGTTCAATTATTACTTCTTGTCTATTTACAACGGTCACTAGTTTACAATCAGCAAATCGACAAATGGGTTATGGTAGTTTTGATTATAATTATTCATTTCATTATTCAGCAATGGATTTTGAAAATTCAAATATGCAAACAATTACTCCAAGTTTTGCTTTTGATACAGAATATTTTTTAGTAGAAAACAATGATAATAAATTAACATATCCAAAAATTACAATTGGTTCAGCAGCGACAGATGTTTTTACTGCATTAAAACCATCTGATATTAATTTTAAATTAACAAATGATAAAATTAGGAATTTAACATTAAATTTAACATTACGAACAACCGCGCCAAATTATCAAAACTCATTAATAGCAAAATTACGAGCAATGGGTTATAATGCTTTAGCTGACCAATATTTTAAACTATTTTATACAACGCAAATATATAAGAACTTTTTAGGAATTATTACGGACTATATTAATACTAGTTTTTTAAAAAAGCAAAGTAATGCAACGAATGAAGAAATTAAATTAAGTATTGCTAATTTTATTAATGGAAAAGCAACTTCCGAACAAGGAGCAATTGAACGATGAGATTATAATTTAAAAACAGTTGATAATGATTTTACTAAATTTGATATTCCTGATATTACTTTAACATTGGGAAAACAATATAATAAAACAGTGGTAACTAATATTTCAGAAAATACTTTATTTGAAAAAGGACTTCGTGGTAGTTTCGGCGTTGCTACTCGTTTTAATGTAATTGATACAAGTGGAAACAAAGAAACACGAATTCAGTATTTAGCACAATCACCGTGGCAATATATTGATAAATTAAATCAAACAGGAATTAATGAAGCCCGAATGGTTATTGGTGATTTATTTAATAAAGTTACTTTTTTTGGTAATTATAGTGAACGAAGTTCTTTTCTTAATTTTGTACAGACTTATTACACAATGCTGGGTGTTGTTAGCAATTTTGATATTGCAATTCGACAAGAAGTTACAACTTGGGATATTGCTAATAATTTAAAATATAAAGTAATTGGTTGACATGATTTATTAAAAGAAGAACAATTAAAGCTTTTTGATAAAGTTAATGAGTGGTCAGGACCATCATTAAATGAATCGACAATTAGCAATTATTATGCTGTTGTTAGTCCTAATTATCTAAAAGCACATCATAAAAATTTGTGTGATAATATCCAAATTGGCGAACAAACATTTACAATTGGGGCAAGTGGTGGTGATACTTTAAATATTTATCCAACTATTTATGAAACTGATTTTATTCCTGATTTTAAAACGGATGTTGTCATTTATCTATCGTCTTATGGAATGTCTTTATTAGCAGAAGATAATAATAAAGGTTTAATTAGTTTAAAAGATAATTCGCGAGTATTCTTAAAAAGTTTAACAAATAGACCAACCGAGAATTTAGAAATTTTTAAAAAATATTATGCAAATAATCCTAATCAATTAGATTTTTATGCTCAAATGCTAACCAAGAATTCAATACCACTGGGCAATGATCCTTCAATTGGTGATTTTGAACCAAAAGAAGTAACAAGTTCATTAACACGACGCTATGATTTATTAGCAAAAACAATTAATGTTTACATTTATATTGGCTTATTCTTCATTATTATTTTTGCCATAACATTATTTGCTGTTTCATATATTATTATTAAAGAAATGATTAAACGTGAGTCACCACAAATTGGAATGTTAAAAGCTGCTGGTTATTATTTGCGTGAAATTGCACTTTCCTATTGAAGCATTTTAATGGTTAGTATTTTAATTGCAGTACCAACCGGTTGATTAGTTGGAATTACTGTCCAATTATTCGTTGTAAAATTATTTAATATGTTTTTTATAATTAATTGGAGTTTTACTTGAAACTGAATGATTTTACTTTTCCTAATTGGGTTCTTTGTTATTTTCTTATCATTAATTACTTTTATTACTTGTTATTTTTTAATTAATAAAACAGAAGTTTTAAGTTTAATTCATCCAATGCGTGAGTTAAAAGTTAATAATAGTTTGGCCCGTACTGTACGTAGTTTCCATTTTAAAACTTTTGTGGGTCGTTTCCGTATGGTTGTTTTATCAACTTCACTAAAACAAGCATTTACTTATTTAGGAATTTTTGCCTTAGTGACATTTACTTTGACTGTCTCATTATTAGCACCAGTCTATGCAAAAAATTTTAATACAAATTATTATAAAAACATTAAATATGGTAGTGAAGTTAAATACAGTAATGTCATAAGTAATAATCCTTTTTCTTATTATAAAACTTATGCATGAAATGGAATTGATAATGTTCCTAAGTCAACTGATCCAATTGAACAAGATTTATATCCCATTGTTGGGATAACACCACTAGCAAATTACTATAGTATTGATGGAGGAGAGATAATTAAACCATTAAAAGCGGTGAAACAAGAGCCAACTGTATCTGGGATTTTAAAAGATATGTTATCTTATAATTTTGTTACTTTATCAGGAACTAATTTATCATTAGGAATTTTTAATTATTTAAATAATTTAGTAAAAAATTCTTCAGCTAGTGATAGTGTTCGAGCTTTAGTATCAGAAATTTTATGTACCGTATTACCAAAAGCATTAGGCATTGGGGCAATTCCATACCCACCATTTACTGACAAGGAACATTATCCTGCGTTATGAAGAACATGTTTTAGTAAAGCAACAAATGGGATTATCCCGGCTGCAGTTAAAGAAGATTGAAATAAAAATCCGGATCGAGCAAATCATTTTGCATTAGGAATTGGAACAATGAGTTATAATCCAGCAACTGATGATGTTTTTACTAGTTTTGATGGAACATATAATTATAAGCAATTTCCTATTTATGGAATTAATCCAAATACAAAAATGTTAAAATTATCATCCGCTGAGCGTGCTATTTTAGCAAATAATAATGGTACCGTAATTAATGCAATTGCGAATGTTACTGCATTACATCGTTTAAATCTTAATGTTGGAGAGGAAATTGAATTAACTCCCGAAGTAACAACATTGCAATATAATACTGGTCAGCATGAATGAGCAGAATTTACTAACAATAATACAGATTTAAAATATCAAAACTGAAAATATAATTTAAGTGGTAATGCTGTTGGATGAAATGTAAATAATTATCAAAGTTTGTATTCATTAGATAAAAGTTATTTTACTTATAATACAAGTTCACAAACAAAATATTATGTTACTGCTGATCGGAAGAGTGAATATCATAATTTAAATAATGTTGAATTATGGATTCCAACGAATTCGGCGATGGAAGCAATTTGAAGTAAAAAAATAATTACATTGAGTAATGGTATTCAACGGATTTTATTAAAAGAATTAACAGTTGACGGAAATAAAATTATTTGAAAAGAACGAGTTGATAATAAAGAGTACTGAGTTATTAAACCATATAATTTTAGTTTTGGTGGAACATATAGTGGCGATTTTATTGATGGAATTCCAACAACATGATACCAAGCTGCTGTTGATAATAATTTTATTAAAGCATCGCCATCTTTAACACAAAAGCCAGTTAAAGTTAAAATTGTTAAAAGCATTTCAACTTATGATACACCACGCTTGTTTATTAGTATCAATGATGCTAATCAAATTAATTTATTTCCAATAAATAAAATTGATAATAATTTAAATATAATGCAATGATACAATGGAAAATATACAACCGAATTACAACCATCTGATCAAATTAATCGTTATGCGTTATCATCAACAAATGGTGATTTATCATTAAATAATTTTACGACTTCTTATAACTCATCTGTTTTGACAGCTGATTATGTTGGTATTAAAGCCAAAATTATGAGTCGGGCTATTATTGTTGCCTTATCAGTTGCTTTAATTTTTATTGTCATTATCATTATGGTTTCTGTTATTACAATATATTTTGCAATTGATCTCTTTATTAAAAAGTTTATTAAAATTATTACAACAATGAAAGTACAAGGTTATAGTCGTTGAGAAATTAATAATTTAACATTAGGAATTTTTATTCCCTTTGCTGTTGTTGGTTGATTACTGGGATATTTTATCACTTGAGGTTTAGCATGAACAATTACCTATCGGATTTTAATGTTCTTTAATTTCTATGTTCCAATTGGAACAGGACTAATTACATTACCAATTATCTTAGGAGGAATTATTATTTTATATATTATCTCGTACTTTATTTCAATGAAAAAAATTAATCAATTAAATATTCAAGAAATTGTTATGATGAAAAGTTAACAGGATTTAATAAAACTATGGTTCTAAACCATAGTTTTATTTTAATTCATTAATAGGTTTTAAAAACAGTAAAAATATCGTATAGTTAATATTAATGATTTATTTTAGATAAGATAATTTATTTTTAATGAGGGTTTTAAATTTTTAACTTTATAACAAAACAAAAGTGATTAATTAATGGTAGTTTATTAGGAATGACTTTATTAGCTTTAATTGGATTATTATGTTATTTTTTAAAACTGTTAATTCCATCGATTGTTTTATTATCAATTGCTGGTCTTGTTTTTTTGCGATAATGATTATGTGATTCGTTATGGAACGGCATAATAAGAAAAAGTAAGGAGTTAATGTAATATGACTGAAAATGAAATTATTCGTAAAATTAAAGATATTAGTATAGATACTGATCACCGGCCTTCTTTTATCGCAAAATATATTTTACAAAATTTAATGATTGTTCCTGAAATTACGATTAAGGAAATGGCTGAATGTACTTATACATCAATTGCTACTATTAATCGCTTTACCAAATATTTAAATTTAGATGGATATAAAGAATTAATTCATATTATTAAATATTTTAACCATAATCTGGCTGGTGAAGAAAGCATTACATAGGTAGCAAAAATAGATATATCTTTATTGAAAGTGAGGAAAATGAAATGGCAAAAGATCCGAAACAGACAGCAAAAGATATTGTTGATATTGTCAAAGCGGATAATGTTGTCTCATATACCAATTGTTTAACGAGAGTGCGTCTTAATTTGAAACCAACAGCAGAGATTGATCTAGATAAATTAAAAGCAACACCAAATGTAATGGGTGTTTTGAAACCATCACCAACAGAGTTACAGATTGTCTTGGTGCCAGGTTTTGTGCAAATGTTACACAAGCTTTTGGGAAATTAGTTAATGCTAATAAAACTGCTTATAACGAAAATGATGGTACGGATGAATTTGTTAGTGCTGCACAAGCAGCGAAGGCTGTAAAAGGCGAAATGAGGTAGTAATAAAAAAGCTTATTTTTTATAAAAATTATAAATAAAGTAATTAAATACAAATTAAAGTAATCGCTTATTAGAGCGATTTTTTTAATTGCATTATTCATCAGATAGTACCTTTAAAATTGTTGAATTATTTTTTCTAATTCAAAAACTCTAATAGATAAATTTGTATTATCTCTAGTTAATTGTTTAGTTTTTTTATTAGTTATTTCAATTAAAAATTAATCTATTTTCTCCATCAATTAGTTAATTTTTATAATTTCCTTTCTGTTATTTATTATATTTTTTCGGTTTAACAGCTAATAATATCATTTTTTAATAAAGGTACTATCTGATGAATAATGCAATACTAAAAATTAATATTTTGATGCTTAAAGATGAATAACTCATCTATGGCACGAAGCTTTAAATAAAGTGTGAAAGCGATTGGACTTACCCATATTTATTTATTTATTTAATTCTCGGCGGGGTTAGTCGCCCGCGAAATGTCAGTGCATGTGTTTTTTGGCTTGTTTTTATAAAAAGAGTGTTATTAAACCAAAAAAACAATATCGGACACTAAAAAACAAGAGGGAGAAGTTCCAAAAGGTTATTTTCTTTATATAAAGTTGTGTAGGGATGGATGAAGCGTAATTAATAACTGGGTAAACTGTTTTTTTGTTTATTTCCGTGGGGGGTAAACTCTATCAAAATATCTTATCCGCCCCCGCTCACCCTCGAAGTGAAGCGGGTGGCGAAGTAATTAAATACTAAAGTAAATTATCTACTAAATATCAAAATATTAACCAATAAAGAAATATTATGTTTTTTACAGTATGTTTTTTTACAGAAAAAAAAAAAAAAAAATGAAAACATTACAAGATATGATTAAAGATTTAACAGGAGTTACTGTTGAACAAAATAAAATAAATGAATATTTAAAAGATGAAAGATTAGATTTAAAAGATGTTAATTTATCTGGTGCTGATTTATGAGGTGCTAATTTAATAGAAGCTGCTTTATCTGGTGCTAATTTAAATTGGACTGATTTATGAGGTGCTGATTTAAAAAATATTGAAATCACTAAAAAACAATTAGACCAATTAATTGTTATTGAGGATGATGAATAATGAATATAACAGAATGAATTAAATATGAAAAGTTAGAAAAAGAAAATGAAGCACTTAATAGCAAAATACGAACACTTAAAGAAGAAAATGAAGCACTTAAAAAAGAACTTGCTGATTTAAAACAACAACAATTATATATAAAGAAGATTTTAAAGAATTTTATTATTGTATTAATTGTGGAGATGAATTATCTTTTGATCGGTGCAGAAATTGTGGTTGAAAAAGAATAATTGATTTAAAAGATAATTCAAAATATAACAAATTACTTAGTAAGGATGTGAAATATGAAAAAGTTAAATAAAAAAACTATTAACAAAATAAATGAATTAATGCTTAGAAGTTATCCAGTTTCAAAAGACAAAATTATTGATGAACACTGAACATTAGGTTTACGCAAAAAGAATTAAGGAGTATAGATAAAATGACAGAATATAAAAGTTTGTATATTAATAAAACTTGAGATGAAATAACAACATCATTTGATTGAGTTAATTGTCAACCTATTAATTGCCGTATTTCACATCATAAAAAACATTATGATTTGCAATTTTTAGAATGAGCCAAAATGTATTTAAATTTATTTAAAAATAAATGAGATGTTATTGTTTCATATATGAAACATTATAAAATTAACGATATTTTAGATTTAACATCAGATGGATGAAAAATATTACAAATTGACCAAAAAATCAAAGGAATAAATTAAAATATATTATTTCAATTGACCCTGCTGGAATTGGACAAACTGGTATTATTATTTATAATGTTTTGTAAAAGAAAATAATTAATAATATTTAGCAATCGGTTTGATTTATGATAATTCTTACCCTATTGTAAAATATGATGAAAATTTAAAGCGAAATATTTGAAAATATTTAACTGGAACAGAATTAATCAATTTATATAATCAATATAAACAAAATTATTTTACTAAAATGAAAAAAGCTTTATTTTTAAGTGAACCTAAAAAAGTAAAAGCAAATAATAACAATAATAATTTAACAAATTGAAGTGTTGAAAAAGAACAAGAATTAATTAATGATTTGAAAGACTTAAATTAAATGAGTTTATATGGTTATTGAGTTCAATTTGTTAGTTATATTATTGGTTCAAATGCCCCTGAGTTTTTATATGTTATATCCTTTGTGTTATTTGTTGTTTTATTTTTTGGAATGTTTTTTAAACTTATTCAAAAAATATGGAGTTTTTAAAAATGCAAAATGATTGAATTAAATTAAAAGATTTTTTTATTCATATATTTTTGTTTATCGATAAAACGAATGTTGAAAGTATTACAATGTGGAATTTAACGCAAAATGAATATTTAACTTTGATGGTTGGTGTTTGAATTGTGATTTTGTTTTTAACTTGGTTTTTCTTGTGAATGGTTTTTAAAATAGTTAGTTATTTTAAATAATTAAATTTTGTTATTATTATGGTTTTCTATCCCCACAAAATTTTAAAATTTTTTTTGAATATAATATATATTTTCATTACGAATGCAGTAATTATTAATATAAATAATGTTGTAAAAAAATATTTCTTTTTGATTTGTGTGGAGAGAAAACCATAATAATACTAGTTTAATTATAAATAACTATTGGAGGTAAAATGAAAAAATTTATATTTTTCTTTAAAAACTATTGTTATATTAGTGGTTCAATGCTTTTGTTTAGTTTAATTGATTTATTACTTTGGATAATTTCTTTGTATTGTGTTGGTTTAGTATTTTGAATATTATTTGCTTTGCAGTGTGTTTATTTTGTGTGATGATTGTGAAAAAATATTTTTTATCAGTTAAATGCTTTTCGGTTAGTGAATTTTGTTTGAGATAATCCGTTATCGGTAATTATTGGTAAGTTAGGAACTGGTAAAACATTACTTTTAACTTATTTGTCGCAAACTATGAAATTATTGACAGATGAAATTTATAGTAATTATCCGTTAGAAGATGATAAAGTTAAAGTTTTAACATTTAAAAATTTAGATTTTACCGATCGAACAAAACCAGTCCCACCCGATGATAGTGTTATTTTATTTGATGAAAGTTATTTGTATATTGATGGAACTAGTCCTCACGATGAGAAAAAAGTTCATAGTGGTAAAATACCGTGAATTGTTTTAGCGAGACATTTTGGACATCGTGCGTTGTTTACTGCTCAGCGTGAGGGTATGATTTGAAATAATATTCGCCAGTTAGCAAGTGGGATTATTATTCCAATTTCATTGAGAAAACCCGTTGTTAAAAAAGGATTTAATTTTTTTAATCGTTTCTTTATTATGCGAATTGGGATTTTTCAAGATATAACGGATTATGAAATTTGAAAAACAAAATCAGTAGAGCGAACAGTAGAAGGTAAAAGAGCAAAACATAAGTCGGATGTTGGGTTAGGAATTCGGTTTTTTAAAATAATGATTCCCCTTGAATTCGCTAATAAGTATGATAGTGAATGGTTAAAGTTTGTGCGTGATTTAAAGAATGATGAAATTGTTAATGAAAAATTTTATTATTGATCGGAAACTACAAAATTAAGTGTTAAAGAACGATTGGAGTTATTTGATATTGATATTTTGAAAAAGAATTTAAAACCTAAAAAAGAGAAAGGAAATAGTAAAGATGATTAATTTATTAGTTGAAAATAATAATAGTAATTGAGACAAGATTTTTAGTTTTGTTTTTGATATATTTTTGTTTATTTTTGATGTAATTTGAAATACAAAATTACCGATGACAAATACGTCAATTGCTTATTTTTTAATCTTTTTTATGGTTATTAAGTTATCTATTTATGCAATTCACGGGACATCAGCACAATATAATAATTTAGGTTCGACAGTTAATAATGGTGTTTCGCAAGTATATTCGTCAACTGTACGAAAAGGTATTAATGTTGGTAAAAATGTTTATCAAAATAGTAATAAGCAGCAAGTTAAACGAGAAATTAAGCGTCAAAATGTTAGACAACAAGCAAAATTTAAAAGAGGTGTTAAGTAATGATTAAATTAGTTTTATTGGTGGCGGCAATTGCGATATTTGGAACTGGTTTTATTACTGTTATTATTAATCAATTTACATCAGCAAAAAATATTATTATGGATTTATATAATTCTGATACTTGGTTGTTTTGATTATTTGGTAGAATGGCAGTTTTGTTTAGTCATCCGTTAATGTTAACAATATCGAGTTTATATATTGTTGGGTTTATTGTTTCAAAAACATTGTATAGTTAGGAGTTAAGTTTATGAAAAAATCGTTATCTTTATTTGCCATATTTATTTTAACTTTTTTGGGTTTGGTTATTCCATTTATTACTTTAACGGCGTTTAGACCCTTAAATGAGGAGCAATATACGCTTAAACAAGAAAGTAGTACTGGTAAAGGTATTAATGAAACTGATTTTATTAATACAATGTTTTTACGCAGTAGTTTTTTTGAAAATTGGTCGGAAACAAATTATTTTATTAATCCAACTTTAAAAACATCAAAAAATTTATTGTTTAATGATAAATGGTATTTAGATTTTTTACAAGATAGTTATTCAACCGGAGTTGTTTATGATAAACCAGATGAAATATTTTTAAATTATTATCGACAATGACATAGTTTAAAAAATAAGTATATGGTTGAAAAATTTTATGATGTTAAAAAGGAGAATTTTTTGGATGATTTAACTGATTTTATTTATGCTTTTGCCGTAAAATATAAGATGTTTGATGTATCTAAACAAATTGTGGAGAATGTTGATCGTTATAAAGAAAATCGTTATTCAAGAGTTAAGTTGAAACAAGATAATTGAAAATTAATGAATAAAATTATTGATTTTTGAAATTTAACACCAAATAATAAATGATATATTTTACTTTTAAATAATTATGTATCAAATAATTGAAATATTATGAAAATACATTTAACAATAAATCCTCGTGATATTATATTTGAACCAAATAATCTTTTAAAAAGTGTTTATTTATGAGATGGGGATGGTAAACCCGAAACACCAACTATAGATAAAAACACCGGTGAAATTACTGATTGAAATAGTTATCAACAAACTCGCGTAAAAGGATTTATTAGTTTATCTTTATATTCTGTTTTGCAAGAAAATATTAGAGTTCAGCAAGGTGGTAGTGCGGATTATGAAAATCCGAATAAGGTTGGAACAAAGCGGATAATTTTTGATTTTGAGACGGTTGATGAATTGCATGTTAAAAATATTAAAAAAGCAATTTATCGGATGATTTTGACTGTTGATGAAGCAAATTTAATTATTTCTGGTAGTTTAGAGTTAAACAATATTAATAATGATGATTTAAGTTTTAATTTTAGTTTTATGCGAACGGGAATGGGTGAAGTTTTTAATTTTAATGGTTCAATTTATTCATCATTAAATAGTAAAGATTTAAATTATTATCAACAGTTTAGCGGTCAGTTTGATTTATCTAATTTTTTACAGTCGTTTTTTGCAAGTGCATTGGTGCCAGTGTTTCAAAATCGTAGTTCTTTTATTGAAAATGGATATATTGATAATTTACAATATGATACTGTTTTAGTTAACTTTTTTGCGTTGAAATTACAAAATTTTAATAATATTTTGTTGAGTGAAAATATTAACGATAAATTACAATTTGATAAATTATTAAATAGTATGTTTAAGATTTCACAGAAATTTTATACTAATTATTTACGTACGATTTTTGATTTAGAAAATAATACTTATGTTCAAGGTTATAATAAAAAATATGGTTTGTTAGTAAATAATGGTTTTAAAATTTATCCACGATATTTTTATTTTTCGGATAAATATAAGCAATTAGATATTAAATTATATTCAGCATTTAAAAATCGGTTTTATACGATTAATAATTATGGTAGTGTTTTTAATTATGATTTTTCGGTTGCTAATAATTATGATATTAAGTTAAATTCGGGTTATGTTTTTGGCGGTAATTTACAAAATAAATATGGTTTGCAATATAAAAAAATTGAAGAACAAAAAATCGGTTATAATGTTTTTGAATTGCAAGCACAAAAAGAGAATGATATGTACCGATATTATGATTTTAATTTTGGGATTTATAATTGACAAGAAATTAATAATGGTGGGTTGTTCCCCGATAAACAATGATGACAAGTACAATATATAACTCCTAAAGGTTGATGAGATTTTGGTGCTCATATTAAAAATGCGGTGATTTGAATTGTCAACACTATTCCTGGTGTTAAACAAGTTAATGAATTAGCGAGTGGTGTTGGTAAGGTTTTTGAAACAGTATATAGTTTTTTTAGTCAAATATTTGAGGTATGAAAATTTAATCCAGCATTGTATAGTACAATAACAAATATCTTTTTATTAATTATTTTTATGAAATTTGTGCGATTAATATAAAAAGGAACTGTTATTTAGTTCCTTTTTGTTCTTTTCAGTCAGTAATTTCACCAGTGTTTTTATCTATAGTTGGTGTTTCGGGTTTACCATCCCCATCTCATAAATAAACACTTTTTAAAAGATTATTTGGTTCAAATATAATATCACGAGGATTTATTGTTAAATGTATTTTCATAATATTTCAATTATTTGATACATAATTATTTAAAAGTAAAATATATCATTTATTATTTGGTGTTAAATTTCAAAAATCAATAATTTTATTCATTAATTTTCAATTACTATCTTTTGGTGGTTGTTGTGGATTAGGTTGTTGTGGATTATATGATGGTTTTGGTTTATTATCTTCTTCGTTTTTATTATTATTTTCTTTTTTACAACTTATTAGTGTTGTTGTGCTTGTTGCGGTTAATCCGATTGCTCCTATTATGCTAAGTCATTTTTTCATATATATTGCTCCTTTTTATTTTTTTATATATAATTGATTTTATCATATATCAATTATATATCAATTATTCGTATTAAATATTAATTTTATATATTTTTGATGGTAGGTGTAAATTAATGAAATATATTATTAATAATTTTAATTTGTTTGATTTACAAGCAAAATTAAAGAATTTTTTAAGTAAAAATTATAAAAATAAATATTATAAAAGAATAAAACAAAAAATATTTTCATATATTAATTTGTGTAATGATTATTATAATGGTAATTTTTTGTTGAAAGATTTAATTAAAAAATATTTTAAAAATAAGTTTTCAACTTTTTATTATTGAGCGAATAAAATTTTAATTGCATATAAAAATAATGATTTTGCTTAATTATTATTAAAGTCAACAATTCCTAATAATATTAATTATCAATATAGTGATGATATTCGCAAAATTATTTGTGATTTATATTTTGAATATTGTAATAAACATGCTGGTGGTGTTTTATCTTTGTTTTATAATTTAAAAAAAGGAATTCATGGAGAAGAATTAAAAAATAAAGCACCAAAAAATTTAAAAACATTTTTTCGTTGACTTAAAAAAGATGAAAGATGATTAAAAATAAAAAATAAAATTAAAGAAATTAAAAAACAACATCTAAGATATGAAGTTAAAGAAATAGGTTTGTTACAGATGGGCGCTAAATATTTTGTACCAAGTAAATTTTCAGTTGATAAAAAGTATTATGTTTATGATTTTATTGATGAAAAAACAAGATTAGCATTAGGATATGTTTATGATAAATTAAGTACTGATAATGCTATTGATGCTGTTAAAAAAGCAATTAGTGATTTTAAAAATATATTTGGTATTATAATAACACGGATTAGAACTGATAACGGTTCTGAATTTATTAATAATTATCGTAATAATCAAAAAATTAGTGTTAAAAAGACTAATTTTACTCAATTTTTAACAGATAAAAATATTTTGCATCAAACAACACCAGTTCGCTCTCCACAGTCAAACGGTAAGATTGAAAGATTTCATCAAAATTATACTAAATTATTTGTATTTGAAGAAAAAATATTAAATGCAGTTAGTTTACAGAATAAATTAAATGATTATTATTATTTTTATAATGTTGAAAGAGTACATAAGTCTTTAAATTTTCAGACACCATTTAATTTTTTGAATAGTTTAAGTTTAATTTAATAATTTTAAATTATTAAGTTTTTGTGTTTAAACTAAATAAGTTTATTATATTTTAATTAATTAATAATATGTAAATTAACTCATAAAATATGTTATTAAAATAATAAAATATGTTATTAAAATAATAAAATATGTATTTATTAATTAAAATTTAATAAATTATTTTTTAGTGTGTTTAATTTTATATTTTTTATTTATTTATTTTATGATATTTTTTTATTATAAATAAATATTTTTATTATTTTTGTTATTTTCTTGTAATCTTTAAAATGTGTGTGGTATACTACATATCATTATCAAAAGGCACTATTAATTTAATATACTCATTATAATCAATAAAATCATTAATAGTAGGAGCAACCGGATTAACCGCAACAAGCACAACAACATTAATCAGTTGTGAAAAATCTGAAAAACCAAATAATAATGAAGAAAATAAACCGACAACACTAACACCAAAAACACAACAAGCACCAAAAGATAGTAATTGAAAATTAGTCAATAATAAAGATGAAGAAAAAAATCATAATAAAATTTATATTGGAATTTGAAAAAATGGATCAAATTATAAAATTATTAATTGAAAAGCAAATCCAGCACAACCTAAATGACCCTTATATTATTTTGAAATTGTTATTAATTAAGTTCCTTTTTGTTCTTTTCAGTCAGTAATTTCACCGGTGTTTTTGTCGATAGTTGGTATTTGTGGTTCATTATCACCATCTCAACGATATAGTGAATTAATATAAACATATCAAAAATTATTAATTCTATGTCCTCCATATTGTCCAATTACTCAAATTAATTCACTTGAAAAATTAAATTTTATAATAGAAAAATTATCACTTTGCATTTGCTTAGCAATCAAAATATATCATTTATTATTTTTTTCATTATTTTCTTTTACAAAATTATCTTTATCAATTAATTTTCAATTACTATCTTTTGGTGGTTGTTGTGCGTTATATGATGGTTTTGGTTTATTATCTTCCTCGTTTTTATTATTATTTTCTTTTTTACAACTGATTAATGTTGTTGTGCTTGTTGCGGTTAATCCGATTGCTCCTATTATGCTAAGTCATTTTTTCATATAGATTGTTCCTTTTTATTGTTTTATATATAATTGATTTTATCATATATCAATTATATATCAATTATTTTGTATTAAGTATTAATTTTATAAGTTAATGAAAGGTATGTAAGTTTTATGTATAGTCATTTGAGTTTTATGGATAAAGTTAAATTAGAACAATTATTATTATCAAAAATGTTTTTAAAAAAGAATGGTAAACAGAATATTTATGTAATTTCTAAATTTTTGAATAGACATTGTAGTACTATTTTACGGGAAATTAAGAAGTTTAAAAATATTGATGAATATAGTGCTTATAAGTCAGATAAAATGTATTATAATAAAAGAAAAAAGAATAATAAAAGATGTAAATTTACGGAAGAACAGATTAATTTTATGAAAATTAGACTTAATAAATATCGTGATTCTCCGAGAGAATTTATTTATTGTTATTTTTTAAAATTTGGTGTTAAATTTCCTGTTTGTGTTAAAACATTGTATAAATGAATTCGTTTAGGTTTTTATGGTTTTTTAAAACAGAATTTGCGACATCGTGGTAAAAAATATAAAACAAAAGGAAAATCTGATAATCGTGGTAAATTAACTGATTTTAGGTCAATTTGAGATATTGAAAATAAAGTTTCTAATGTTGGAGGATTTGAAATGGATACAGTAGTTGGTAAAGACCATCAATCTGCTGTTTTAGTTTTATTAGAACAATCAAGTAAAAAATATTTTGCAATAAAATTAGAAAATCATACTGCTATGGAAGTTGAGAAAAAGATTAAAGATATTGTTATAAATAATAATTTAATTGGAAAAATAAAAGGAATAATAACAGATAGAGGTAAAGAATTTACTAAGTGAAGAGGAATGGAAATATTTGCTGAAACACAAGTATATTTTTGTGATGCTTGTAAACCTAGTCAAAAACCTTTAATTGAAAATATGAATGGTGAGTTTAGAAAATGATTTCCTCCTGGAACAGTTTTTAATAATGTTAGTCAACAAAAAATAAATTGAGTAGTTAATGTTATAAATGATAAAATTCGACCGTGTTTAAATTGAATAAGTGCTAAAAAAATTTTTTTTGCATAATATATAAACAATAAATATTTAAAAATGTATATTAAATTATAAAATATGTCATTAAAATAATAAAATATGTATTTATAATATTTATAATTTTTTTAAATTTATGGTTGATTTTTGTAATTTTTATTATATTATTTAATTAATAAAGATTTTTTGCACTTCATTTTACATAATTAAATTTTAAAAATAAATGTTTGAACTTTTATAAAATATATTAGAATTATGTTATATAGGAGAAAAATGATTATGCCAGATATTAAATTAATTGCTGTTGACTTAGATGGAACAGCTTTAAATTCTAACGGGGAAATGTCCCCACGTACTTTGCAAGTTTTAAAAGGATTAGTTAGCAAAGATATTAAATTAGTCATTGCAACAGGTCGCCCTTTATATCAATGCAAGGATATTGCCGCAAAGTTAGGTTTAACTGATAGCAATGATTTTACTGTTAGTTTAAATGGGTCTGTTGTAACAAATAATGCCACAAAAGAAATTTTGTTTTGTGATTTTTTGAATCAACAGTTATTGCGAGATATTTATTTAGATGTTATTAAACTTGATTTAAAAACATTAATTATGTTTGATGCTGATCAGTCTTCATTTAATAAAATGATTTTACATTGTAAAGGATTTGAAGATAAAATAACCAAAAGTTATTTAGCAAGTTTTGCTGCCGTTAAAGATGAAGTAACAGCATGTTTATATTCCGCTGATTTTAATATTAATGTTAATAAAATTTATATTAGTAGTTATACCCCTGATATTAATCGGTTTGTCACAAAATGACAAGGAAAGATTGAAATTTCCCAAGAAATTCGTGGAGATCGTTCATCGTTAGAAATTACTAGTTGTAATGTTAATAAAGCAACTGGAATTGCTAAAATTTGTGCGAAGTATCAATTAACACCAAAAAATGTGTTAGCTTTTGGGAATGAACATAATGATGTTGCAATGTTACAATGAGCTGGAATTGGTGTTGCAATGGGGAATGCTCCTGATGATGTTAAAACAATTGCTGATTTAGTGACTGATGATAATGACCATGACGGTATTGCTAATGTAATTGAACAAATGTTTTTATCGTAGTGAGTTAGAATGAAGGTTATTAATACAAATTACCAATAAACTTTAATTAAGTTTTTTGTAAAAAAATAACATCTTAAATGAATTATTCTTGTTGTATTGATGAAAGGGAAAAAATGAAAGTAGTTACAAAAAAACCAAGTAAAAAAATTATTCTTAATGGGTATCGACAATTTTGTTTTAATTGATGACGAATATTATTAACTGTTTTATTATTTCCAATTATTATTTTTTGATCAAAAAAATATGTGCGAGATTTTTTTAATTTTACCCAAAATTATCAACGAACTGGGATGTTAACAATGAATTCAAAAAGTTTTGATTTTAATAGTTTTGAAGCATATCATCAAGATCTTATTGCAAAAGAATTAAAGCAATTAAATTTTTGTTTTAACACAATAGAAGAAACACAAATGAAAACCGTAACAATTTTAAACCAACAACAAGAATCCATTAGTGCTCTTTATTTACAACATCCACATTCTCAAAAGTGAGTAATTGGTTTACATGGGTGAACAGAAAACAAATACTTAGCGTTACGACAAGTTTATTATTTTTATCAAAAAGGTTATAATGTTTTTACATTTGATAGTGTTGCACACGGTTTAAGCGCTGGAAAATATAGTGGGATTGGTTATTTAAATGCAGAAAACTTAAATGATGTTATTGCATTGATAACAAATAATTTTACTGTCAATGAAATTGGCTTAATTGGAAATAGTATGGGAGCGGCTTGTTTAACAAAATATTTACTAGATCATGGATACCAAAATGCTTTAATTAAATGAGCAATTAGTGATTGTGGGTTTAGTAACTTATTAGTACAATTTCGGTATGTGATGCAATATCGTTATCAGCGTTGTTGATGATTAATTAGTTTTGGTTTAAGAAAGAAATTTAAACAAGAACTTGGTTTTAATCTTTGCCATTATGATTTATTAAAGCATACAGAACGATTAAAAAATTTACCAATGTTAATTTTTCATGGTACTAATGATGATTTTGTCCCTTATTTTATGAGTAAAGAATTTTATACTCAGAAAATTAAATCAGAACCATTAGGACAAAGTCATTTGCTATCATTATTAAATTTAGGACATGTTGAAGCAATTTCAAAAGGTCATAAAAGTTATTTAGCAGCAATTAAAACATTTTTAATACAACAAGAAAGGAAAAAATAATGAAATTACAAAAAAAATACGGCTTTTAACAAATTTTAGCCTTAGCCATTTCAGCCACATTGGGTTCTTCAATTTTAGTTTCGTTTGGGCAAGTTGCTTTTCAAGCACAATTTAATCCAATTTTAATTATTATTGCATGAATTTTAGGGGGCTTATTAGTTTTACCAGAAATGTTATTATTATCCGAGGGTGCAACATCGTATCCTGAAAATGGGACAAGTTATTATTGAATTAAACGAGCAAAATGGAATGCTTGTTCATTTTGATTTGGATGAATTATGGTGTTATTTGTTAGTGCGACAGCAGTTGCAACTGCTTGTTTAGCTTTTGGGAATATTGTTGTGACATTATTAAAATTAGAAAATCAATGATATGGTAAAATGTTTGGGATTTTGATTTTATTTGGTTTAGTTTTAATGCAACTATTGATTAAAAAGAGTAGTGGGTATTCACAAATTATTTTTGCCTTACTAAAGGGTTTACCGATTGTATTAGTATTAATTATTGCAATGGTATATGGTAATACAAGTAGTTTTACGGATGATACAATTAACAAAAATTTAAGTCAAATTTATTTATCTTCCTTTTTATTGCTACCAGCAACAGCTATGACGATGTTTGCTTATTCTGGTATGGAAGCAATTACCTATGTTAGTGGAGAAGTTATTAATCCTCGTAAAAATATTCCCCGGGCAATGATTATTGCGACAATTATGATTGTAATTCTTTATATTATTTTAGCAATTGGTTTACTAACAATTAATAAACCGCAGGCATGAATCGGGCCGAATGGATTTAATAATGTTTGATATTATGCTATTATGAATAATCCAAAAATTCCACCAGTTTTGAATTATTTGTTTTCTATTTTAGCAATTTTTATTTTTGTTGGTTCATTAAATTCATTTTTAGTCTATCATTCGCGGTTGATTTTTAAAATGAGTGAAGAAAAAGATTTTTTTGCTTTTTTTCAAAAAACAACAAAACTAACTAATATGCCATACTTAGCAATGCTATTTTTAGTTATATTAGCAGTTATTTATATTTTATGAACATCATTATTTAATGTTACAAATTATTTTATTTTAGCAGTTAGTGTTTTAAAATTTATTACAATGCTTAGTTTAATTTATTTACGGATTAATGATTCAAAGTATGAACCATTATATCAAAAACCACTTTTTATTATCTTAGTTATTTTAGCATTAAGTTCTTGTTTGATTACTTTTATTGGTTCAATCTTAGCAATGTATTATTATGCACAAAATACCCATAATATGTGAGAGTTATGAAATTGTTTACTTGTATTAGGTGGCATGTTAAGTGGTTATCCACTTTACTATGTTAAAAAATGATGTGCTCAGAAATTAAAGCCTAAAAAGCAAAAAGACAATATTAATAGCAAAGAAAATGGATAATCTTTTACAAAATAATCTCTTTAAAAAAAATTAATGATATAATATTGTTGTTCATATGACAATATAATAAATCTTCCTTTTTTTCTTTTTAAAATTTAAAGTATGATTTTAGATATTCATTTGAATAAGAAAGGAGGGCAGCAAGAATGTATAATAATAAACCACAACACAGATTTAATAAAAAAAATGAACAATTTATTAACGATGAAAAGTTTTTATTAGCATCAAAACAACCGCAATTAAAAACAGTTACTAGTAAAGATGGACAAATAAGAGATTTATGTGAATTTTGAGTTTTAGATAATGGTGAAGAAGTGCAATGTGTAGTATGAAATGATTTAGCACAAAAATTAAATGCTGAATTTAATCTTGAAAGCTTTACAGCAATTACTATTACTTATAAAAAGAATTTTAATGATTTTACTGGTAAAACTCGTTATAGTGTTCGTGATTTTGCTTTTACTAATTAATTCATTCTTTGATTTTAAAGTAAAACAATAAAAACTCTTTTCAAAGAGTTTTTTCTTTGGAGTTATTAATAAAAGTCTAGTATTAAAGGAATTTAAATTGTGTTTTATTTTGTTAATAAGACTTTTTTAGGGAAAAATGTTATAATAATATTAATTGAAAGCAAAAGGATCATATAAAATTTATGGAGAAAAAATATTTAATTAAAATATTAGCAAAAAAGGATGCAACTTTAAATTATAAAACAGCAATGGCTTTGACCCAAAAGGTTTTAGCAGAAGAAACTGAGACTGTTGATCCTAAAATTATTTTACGTTTTAAATGATATTGCCCATCGCAAGAAGTTTTTGAAAGTATTTATTCAACTGCTGTATGAGGAACAAAAATTGCTTTTGAACGTTATCAAGATTTAATTCCTAATATTGCTTTAAAAGATGTTGTTTCTTTCAAAGCTTTATATAAAGGGATTATGAATGTTTTTGTTAAAATTGATGATGAAATCCAAGCTTATGGGAAAAATATAATTGCTATTACTGATTATGCTAATTTATTATTAACCATTATTTCGGAAATAACTAAAACCAATTTTATTCGAACAACTTTTCATGATGAACATCTTGAGAATCCTAATATTAATCCTTTTTTAAGTCATATTTTAGGAGGGGCAGCATTAGGAATTGCCCGTTGATTTGGTTATCGAATTCTTCATCGAGATGACTTATATGAATTAATTCAAAAATTATATATGATGAATATTAATAAAATTAAGGGATTTGACCATGATAATATTAATGACATTTTATTTTTAATTGAAGATTTATTAAATTATATTGAAAAAAACTCTTATTTTATTGAAGAGTTTACCGCAGCAGATCAATAGAATTTTTTCATAAAGGAGAAAAACTTATGGCAAAAATGAAAAACTTTGTAGATGCAACATATGATAACCAAAATGTTTATTTAATTATTAATAATCAAAATGAGGCAATTATGATTGATGCATCAAATGCAACAAGAAGAGCAATTGAATATATTAAACAAAAAAAAATAACCTTAAAAGCATTATTTATTACACATGGGCATATTGATCATTATGATGGCCTTGATAATGTTTTAAAAGAATATCCAGATTTAAAAATTTATATTCAAAAAATTGATTTACGATTATTGTCGCAACATAAGGTTGACGATGAGACAGGTGCAATTTTAGGTCCAGGAATTAATTATCCATTAACAAATATTGTTGCTTTAATTGGTGATACTGTTGTTGAAGAAATTGGTTATCACATTGAAGTTTTTCATATTCCTGGTCATACCGCAGGAACTCAAATGTTAAGAATTAAAGCGCTAAATTTAGTGACAACTGGTGCTAGTTTAATGCCTGATAAAACAAGTCCTGGTTATACCGGAGTTATGTGTAATGATAATTACTTTATTACTGAATTACGTCGCATTACTAATTTAGATGCAAAATGACATGTGTTACCTGGTCATAATAAACCATTTCGAATGGCCCATGCTCTTGCTGAAAAAGTAATTACAGTAGAAGAAAATGAATAAATTTCTAAAAGGGGAAAAGAAAAAGTAGAATGATTCTACTTTTTCTTTTCCCCTTTATTTAAGAAAACATTATTCTTGTGAGTAATGCATTACATAAGTGTTAAAATATAAATCTTGTGGTTCAAAACCTAGTTTTTGATACCAAGCAACTTGGTTATCTGGTACCACAATACCAACAGTTTGGTAATTTGCTTTTTTTGCTTGGTGTAATAAATGCATTAACATTTTCTTTTTATTTTCAGAATTATCATCATTGTCAGTAATTCTAATTACAGCGATTGTTGCTTCAAAAAAGAGAATCCCAGTTGTCATTGGTGTTTCATCTTTAGTTAAGGTTACAGCATAGCAAAGATTGTTAACTTGATCTAATGTAGGATTAGGTTGTGAAGTTGGTAAATCTTTTAATGGTAAATCAGCATCACTAATAATTTTAAGGTTTGTTGTAGTTATTAATTTGGGTTTTTTTTCTTCGCAAAACATTGTTAGATCAGTTATCGGATTAAATTTTTCGTTTTTCAATAATTCACTTTTTGCGGTAAAAGTTTTTAAATCAATCATCATTCCAATTCCAGTTTGCAAATATGTTAAACCATTTTTTTCAAAAAATGAACTTTCTGCTTGGTTATTATCAACTGTAATTGTACACCAAATAAATGGTGTTTTTTCTGAATAATATTCATCAATAATTTCACCAGCTTTTGCAAATTGTTCTGATGTTGCTAGATGCGAACTAATAACACCATTAATACTTTTTTTTAATTGACGAGTATCAATTTGATAAAAGAAATTGTTACTATCAAGTTTATTTTGTTGTTGTTCATTATCATGCTTTGGATCAACAGTATAATTAATATAATTTACAACCAACTGGTTTATTTTTTCACTATTAAAATTAAACATTTCAAATCCTCCTTTTATTAGTTATAATTTTATCACTTTTTGGTGTTAGAAGAAAAAAAATTAAAAAATAGATTTAAATTTAGTAAAATAGTAAGGAAATTATGAAAAATAAAATAATAATGCCTACTTGTACTTTACCTAAAAAATGACTAAAATGTATATTATATGATTTGATGTTAAAGGAGTTATACAATGTTCAAGTGAAATCCTCGCGTCCATTTTTATTTACGTTTGGAAGCTTTAATTATTTTAAGTTTATTTTTATTGCTTGATTTAATCATGGCAATTTATTATCCACAACCAAAATTTGCATACTTAGGTTATGGTGAAAGAATTTCAAATTATTATTCTTTTTTTACAACGCAAACAAATTATATTGTTGCTCTATATTTTTTCTTATATTTGTTTGAATCAAAATTTAAAAATACAAAACCACACTATGTGATTCAATTAGCAGTTACAACGTACATTACAATTACAATGTTAGTTTTTTGAGTTGGTATTGTTGGTCAAAAAGATCAAGCAGCACAATATCGTCCTTATCACTGAGTGGCAACAGTTATTTTACATTTAGTGATGCCAGTTATAATGATTACAAGTTATGTTTTAACAGCTGGTGATCATTATTATCATTATGAAGAACATCACAAAAAGTATTTATGATTAATTATGTTATATATGGTAGCATATTTAACAATCATTTTAATGCGAGGAACTTATCGACATTTAGATGGCAAAGACCCTAGAACTCTTTTTCCATATTTTTTCTTAAATTATTTTGAACCTGGTGGTGATTTTATGGTTGCCACAGCATTAGTGGTAATTTGTGTTGTTGCAGTTTCATTGCAATATTTTTATATCTTCATTAATAATTTATTGTACTTCCGTTATTATCGGAACAAAAATGTTAAAATTGTTCCAATTCAATATGTGATGAAAACTAATAAGGTTACCATCACTGGTTTTATTATAGGAATTATTGTTTTAGTCTTTAATATTATCATTGATATTATTGTTCTTGATAGGGCACTTATTTATGATAATTTTTTTCCTCAGCAAAGTTCTAATATTGAATCCATGATAAGATATGATTTTATTGAACATTATAACATTGATAGTCGGGTTTTAATTGCCTTTATTTGTATTGCAATTTTTGCTTTAATTGGTTTTATTTTTTGCTTTATTTTTGCTTTAAAAGGTAAAATTGGAGCACGACTAGTTGGTGCTTTATTAATGATTACTTTAATGTTCTTTACTTGAATTTGAATTATTGGTCCGGTCTTTTGTTTGACTGTCGGCTTAATTTTATTTAATGGTCGTGAAAAAGTAACAGAGATTACACTAGTTGAAGTTCATAACCTTCGTCGACTAAAAAAAGCAACTAAGTCACAAAAGAAAGTTAAGAAATAAGTTAAATTAAAAATGGTGTTGTGAATAACAACACCATTTTTAATTTAATAATTAAGCAACATTATAATTTATTGCTTTTTTTCTTTTTGCAAAATTAGTAATAAAACAAAACCACTAATTGCTGCGAATAAACCAATTGCAGTAATAATTGCTAAACTAATTTGGTTAGCTAGTTTATTAGAAAGATAGCCGGCTTCGGTTCCATAATTTTTTAATAAGAGAGAATCAATTTGTCAAAATCAAGCATCGGGGAAAAAGCAATAAATGAAATTAAACTAACTGAAGCAGCATATTCTTTTTGACTTATATTAATTTCATAAATTGTTGCTCATCGATTAGTAACTAAGTTTCAATAAATAATTCCTAGCATTAATTATAAAATAATAATAATAATAATACTTTGAATAGCTATTTTTCAGGTGTTACTTAATGTTTCAAAAGAAGTTTCGGTGTATCCAGATATTGCTAAAAAATTAGAAAATAAAGAAAAGCATATTAAATATAATTTAAAACAAATACAAGATCCTAATTGTTCTAATATTCAATATCAAATTCGTAAAAGGGAACTTGAATTTTTACAAGGTGAATTTATTAGTAGTTTTGATATACCATCATATTTTAAAGAATGAATGCGAATTATTAAAAAACCAAATTTTATAATTTATTTATCAAAACAACAATTAAAAGATTATTTATTTGAAATAGAAAATTATAATTTAAAGTTTGAATTAATAATTTATAAAAAAACAAATGATGCACCTAGTAATAATATCTATCGTAAAGATAAAGAATTATGTTTATATATTTACAAAAACCCAATTAGTTATAGTAATGTTTGAAATCAAGATATGCAGACTATTTATCAAATTACTAATAGTAATAATCAATTTATAGGAAATATAAAACACCCTACTGTTAAAGATATTAATTTAATTAAATTACAAATTAATAAACATAGTAAAGTTGGCGATACTGTATTAGATTGTTTTTTAGGGAGTGGAACAACTGCTATTGCTTGTGAACAATTAAGTCGGCGTTGAATTGGGATAGAAATTAATGAAAAATATTATAAATTAGCAAAACAAAGATTAAATAACATTTAAACTACATTATTTTTTTAAAGGAGATTATTTATGAAAAGAAAATTAATTCGTAATATAAATGTTTACTTAAATGAAAAACAAGAAAAAGTTTGAAATTAATTACCTGAATTATATACCAATTCACAACGAATAGAACATCTTATTAATTTTTATATAAAACACAATAACAATAAAGGAAAAAACGATAATGAATAAATATATTTTATGTTATCGTTCTGAAAAAGGTAATCGCCCTTGTAAAAATCTCCTTGGTGAATATATAACTGGTATTGATGTTGAAGATGTAAATATAAATTCAACCTGAGACTGAGAATATTTAATCAATAAATATGGTGAAAAGAATTTAATTATCTTAAAAACAAATAAAAAATAACCTTAATTGGTTATTTTTTTAAATGTTATTTATTTCATCTTTTTTTAAGACAATATTGATTTCAACTTTCAACTTGTTCTATTGTTTGTTTACAATTATGACAAATATTAACATTATGTTTTTTAAGATATTTACGAAATATTAATCAACCAAATAATATTAAATATAAGATATAACTTGGTATTTTATAAACTTGCTCTAAACATTTACCAATTGGTAATTTAATTGCTGGTATTTTAGGTATTTTTGTTGTCAATCAAGCAGTACCATGTAATATTGGATATGATATAACAATCCCAGCATATCCAAAAAAACCACCATCAGTTATATCATGTTGACCAAACATAAACTCTTTAACTGGTTCTAATGTTGGTATTCAATTAAAATGTAAACTAGTAAAAAATAAACCATATAAACTTAAAAATGGGGTATGATATAAAATTGATAAAGCATTATATCGCATAATATATGCTTTTTTAATATGAAATGGATATTTATCATATTTTAAAAACTTACGATTTTTTCATGCTTTAAAACTTTGACTTGGATTTCTTTGTTCAAAACCTAATCTTTGTCAATAAGTACCATTTTCATTTTTAATAATAATATTTTCTTTATCTATCATATTTACACCTCTTGTCGAAAAATACGAACACTATTAATTGGTATATTAGAACCCTCTGAACCATTAGTTAAATAAACCCGACCACTAGCACTATATAAAGCAATACTATAAGGGGTTTTATCGAAATCATCAATAAAACAAGTTGCTTGATGTTTAGATAAAGTTTTATTTTCTTTTGTTTCTGTAAAATAAGGTGGTTCAAGTCATAACATACCTTCAGCACCTTTACGATTAGTTGGTGATAATCAAACTTGATAACGATATTCTTCTGAAAATTCAGGAATATCAATATACTTAGCACTATCAGGTGTATAAGATATACTTACTTTTTCTCATTTTATTTTTTTACCTATATCAAATATTCATTTTATTACTTGTTCAATAGTATCTGTTAAACCTTTATCTAAAGATAATTTATTATTTTCAATATCAAAGTCATTTGATAATAATAATTCTAAACTACTATCATCTTTTTGATGTAATGGGGCATTAACTGTTATTGAACTACCACTTTGTGCTTTTTTAACAATATATTTTCCATCTTCTTTATCAATATAATCTTTATTTAAATCACTATCTTTAATAACATCAGATGGTATAACACCGCCTTGTTTTGCTTTTCATACATTATTTTCATAATAAATCGTATCATTATCAAAAGGAACTGATAATTCATTATTAGAATTATATATAATACTTTTATTATCAACTTTAATGGAAATATTTTTTATATAATTATCAATATAATTTGCTAATAATTCTCTTGATATTTCAATTTGTCATATTCCACTTTTTTCAGTACTAGATCATGGAATAATTGATAAAGTATTAGATGTAAACATACTATTTTTTCATACATATTTAGCATCTGCTTCACTTAACATAATTGGTCGATCTTTATGATTAGTATCAGTTGGGGACTATCAAATTATTTATTTAAAAGATAAAATGGATTTGCTTGAAGAAATTAAGTTAAAAAAAACATCTAATTTTCAAAATAAATTAATAAAGGCAATTAATGAAATTATTTTAAATAATGATAAATATAATGAAACTGTTGAGTTATTACAAAAATTAAATTCTTTATTTGATTTAATTTCATTAGAAACAGATTTAATTTCAAGCAACACTAAAATTATTAGTAGTGAATTGGTTTTAAAATCTAATTTTTCAAATTTATCAGTGGAAGGAATTGTTGATAAATTATTAAAATTTGATCTTTATGATTTAGAAAATGCAATAATTGATTCAGCAAAGTATAGTTCATATCAGTTACGAATATTATTATTGAATATTTTAATAAAATATAGTGATTTAAAAGATAAATTAGGTCCTTTGGTGTTTATTTTAGATCAACCAGAATTGTTTGGTACAATTAAATCATTATGAAATTTAGTTAATGAAGTTAAAAATTTATTAAGAGAGAAAAGTGTAATTATAATTGTTAGCAATTGTCCTGTTTTGTTTAATTTTTTCTTTGAAAAAATTGAGCAAGTGTATTTTTTAAAAAATAATAAGATATTTTCTTTTGAAAATATTAATTCAATTATTATTAAAACAATTGCAATTTATGCTTTTTCAGAATCGGATAGTATTGATTATGAAATTTTTGTAAAGGATTTAAGTTATGTTTTAACAGAAGATGATGTTCTTTATGAAAAAAAATAATTATATCAAAAATAATATTTTATTAATTTTACATATTATTTATTGAGATAAAATATCATTAAAAATTTCAGATCATAATACATTTGCTTTAGAAGAACCAGAATTATGCTTAGAAGTAACTAAGGCTAATTTTATTTTTGTATATTTGTTTTTAAAAAATTTAGATATTAATATTATTGTTGATAATGTAGCAAAAACTTTTTTTGATAAATGTAATTGATTATTTAATTAACATCTTTTTTTGGTATAGTAAATTTGACTTTTAGTCCGCTGTCATTTTATTGTAGAATATAACGTATATTAATTGTTTGAATATTTAATAATCGTTTTAGTCCGCTGTCATTTTATAGTAATAGAATTAAAATTCAAAATAAAAAGGAGAATTTATGAAAGCACTATTAAAAATATTATTTTTAATAAATATTAGTAACATTCCCTTAATAATAAATGAATGTGTTATAAAGTGTGAAAGAAAACAAATTTGATTTTGGTATATGGTTTGCAAAAATGATAAACTATTTCAAAGTAAAACACCTAATTACCATTGATATTTATTAATTTATTGTCATGTAAAGTAGAAAAAGAAAAAAACAGAATTTATAATAAAAAATATCTTTTTTACAATTTTAATTATAAAAACTCATCTATTTTGAATCTTTTTAAAAAAATTTTTTATTTTTTTGCTATAATAAAGTAGGATATTTTTAAAAGGAGAAGAAATATGGAAAATTCAACGAGAAAAGTAGTTTTAGTTGGATGTGGAATGGTTGGAAACAGCTTTTTATATTCATCAATGAACAGAGGGATTGCACAACATTATGTGCTAATTGATGCGTTTCGACAAGCAGCAGAAGGGAATGCTATTGATTTATCAGATGCAACTTCTGTTTTAGAAAATCGTTTTAGTACAATTAAAGCTGGTGATTATAGTGATTGTAAAAATGCTGATTTAATTGTTATTACAGCAGGAAGACCACAACGAGATGGTGAAACACGATTAGATATGGTTGCTGATAATGCAAGAATTATGCAAGATATTGCTTTAAAAATTAAAGCCTCAGGTTTTAAGGGTGTTACGCTAATTGCTTCAAATCCGGTGGATGTTATGGCATCAGTTTATCAAAAAGTAACTGGTTATGCAAAAAATAAAGTTATTTCTTCAGGAACAACTTTAGATTCAGCACGTTTAAGAAGATTAGTTGGTAATAAATTAAACATTGCCCCAGCTAGTGTTAATGCTTATGTTTTGGGTGAACATGGTGATTCATCAGTTTCTGTTTGATCAAAAGCTTCAATTATGCAAAAATCAATTGCTGATTTTGTGGCAGAAGGAAAATTAACAGAAAAAGATTTAGAAGATATGCACCAACAAATGATGAAAATGGCTTATACAATCATTGATTTAAAAAAAGCAACTTTTTATGGAATTGGTGTATGTTTATCATCAATTGCAAAAGCAATTTTAAATGATGAAAGATCAACCTTTTTAATTGGTGCAAAATGTGAAGGTGAATATAATGTTACCGGAACTTACATTGGTGTACCAGCAGTTATTGGTGTTAATGGGATTGAAGAAATTATTGAGTGAAAATTAACAAAAGAAGAGCAAGTTAAATTTGAAAAATCAGCGACACAATTACATGAAGCTTTAAATGTTGCTCTTGCATCATTAAAATAATTAATATTTAGGAGGACTTTTTAAGTCTTTTTTTATTTTAAATTTATAATATTTTTTTCTTTTGAATTATGTAAAATGAAGTGCAACAAATCTTTATTAATTAAATAATATAATAAAAATTACAAAAATCAACCATAAATTTAAAAAAATTAAAAATATTTTAATTTTTCTTTTATTTTATCCACATTAAAACACACTAAAAAATAATTTATTAATTTTAATTAATAAATACATATTTTATTATTTTAATAACATATTTTATGATTTAATTTACATATTATTAATTAATTAAAATATAATAAACTTATTTAGTTTAAACACAAAAACTTAATAATTTAAAATTATTTAATTAAACTTAAACTATTCAAGAAATTAAATGGTGTCTGAAAATTTAAAGACTTATGCACTCTTTCAAAATTATAAAAATAATAATAATCATTTAATTTATTCTGTAAACTAACTGCATTTAATATTTTTTCTTCAAATATAAATAATTTAGTATAATTTTGATGAAATCTTTCAATCTTACCGTTTGACTGTGGAGAGCGAACTGGTGTTGTTTGATGCAAAATATTTTTATCTGTTAAAAATTGAGTAAAATTAGTCTTTTTAACACTAATTTTTTGATTATTACGATAATTATTAATAAATTCAGAACCGTTATCAGTTCTAATTCGTGTTATTTTAACACCAAATATATTTTTAAAATCACTAATTGCTTTTTTAACAGCAGCAATAGCATTATCAATACTTAATTTATCATAAACATATCCTAATGCTAATCTTGTTTTTTCATCAATAAAATCATAAACATAATACTTTTATCAACTGAAAATTCACTTGGTGCAAAATATTTAGCGTCCATCTGTAATAAACCTATTTCTTTAACTTCATATCTTGGATGTTGTTTTTTAATTTCTTTAATTTTATTTTTTATTTTTAATCATCTTTCATCTTTTTTAAGTCAACGAAAAAATGTTTTCAAATTTTTTGGTGCTTTATTTTTTAATTCTTCTCCATGAATTCTTTTTTTTTAAATTATAAAACAAAGATAAAACACCAACAGCATGTTTATTACAATATTCAAAATATAAATCACAAATAATTTTGCGAATATCATCACTATATTGATAATTAATATTATTAGGAATTGTTGACTTTAATAATAATTCAGCAAAATCATTATTTTTATATGCAATTAAAATTTTATTCGCTCAATAATAAAAAGTTGAAAACTTATTTTTAAAATATTTTTTAATTAAATCTTTCAACAAAAAATTACCATTATAATAATTATTACACAAATTAATATATGAAAATATTTTTTGCTTTATTCTTTTATAATATTTATTTTTATAATTTTTACTTAAAAAACTCTTTAATTTTGCTTGTAAATCAAACAAATTAAAATTATTAATAATATATTTCATTACTTTACACCTACCATCAAAAATATATAAAATTAATATTTAATACAAAATAATTGATATATAATTGATATATGATAAAATCAATTATATATTAACTAACACAACTGCACATCATTAAAATAAATATTGCAAAATTAAAAATAATATATTACAATAAAAATAACTTTCAAATATAAACACTGAATTATATTGAAAGTTTCAAACTATTTATAGTTTCTTTGAGCGGAACTTTTATTAATGTAATTTAGTGTTTTTTTATTTGGAAGGAGTTTATAAAAATGAATAATGTTTTTATTTACGATAATTTAAAAAATAAAGGTCATAATGTAATTATGAATGCTTTAAATTATGTTAAAAAAGAATATTATTTAAAAAAAGTATTCTATGGTAATTATGTTAAAAATATTGTTTTACCATTAGAATTAGTTAATAATAATCCTCGTAATAAAATGGGAGTTAAAAATACTGGAAAAAATGATAAAAAATTATGGAATAGTCGTATTCGCTCGCAAGGAAATTGTATTCGCAAAGCATATGAAAATTTTTGAAATTGTAAAAATTTAAGTTTTCTAACTTTAACTTATGCCGTTAATGAGAAAGATGTTAAAAAATGTAAAAATGATTTAAAGTTATTTTTTAATAATATAAATCGTTGATGAAACAATCCTATTCGTTCTAAACATCATAAAGGAATTTTAAAATATATGTATACTTATGAGTATCAAAAACGTGGAGCAGTCCATTTTCATATTATATTAAATCAAAAAATACCTAATAGTATTGTTTTACAGTATTGAAAATATGGTATTAATAAAAATATTAAAGTTCGTGCTGGTTCTAATGAAGATGTAGTTAAATATCTTGCTAAATATATTGTAAAAACTGCTAATAATGATAAGCCACAAAATCATTATGATTTAAACATCAAAGCGTATCAATTTAGTAAAAATTGTAAAAATCCAAAGGTTAAAGTCGGTGTTGTTGAATTATCTGAACAAGATTTAATTTATTCAGTTAAAGATAACTTGAATTATTTTGCTTTTGGTGATAAAAATGGTTATAAAATTGGTTTTAGTTGTGATAGTTATTATGGTTTAGATAAGTTTAGAGAATATAAAAAATATGTTTCTGCTGATAGAAAAATATTTAGAAATTTAGTTAAAAATAATAATTTTACTGTTAATAAAAATACAAATTTAAGGTGTTAAAAATAAAAAAAAATGAGTTAAAAACTCATTAAAAAATGTGGTAATCGCCTTGAGCAACAATTACCACAAATTAATTAAAACAAAAAAAAAAAAAAAAAACAAGATGGTGATGTATATTTTAAAATATATTTATTTTTTGTGCTGAAAATTTGACAATTTTAATTTTTATTGTATTATTAATTTAACTTAAACATTTTATTATGTTTGAGTTTCAAATCTTAAAAGGTTTCCTTGAGCGGAACTTAAATATAATTAAATGTTTTTTTATGCTTATTTATAAACTTATTCAAATAAAAAACACTATAAAAACTCTAGTATTCAAATAGCAATTTTAAGCATAATAAAACTCCTTTTTAATAATTAAAAAATTAACGTGGTTGTTTTTGATTTAATTATAATAGTTATTTTAAGTTTCAATTTTTTAAGAAATCTTTTAAGAAACTATATAGTTTTTTAAAAGAAAGGAGAAATCTTATGAATGGATTTCTAGTACAGTTGATAGATATTGCAACGGGTAAAATTATTAAAGATGACAAAGGTAATGAAAGTAAATGAGATAGTTATACATTTACACCAGTTATTAAATTAGAAAATGGTACTTTTAAAGGTACGAAAGATTTGTCAAAATCAAAATGATTTAAAATAACTGATGAAAATTATTTAAAATTAAAACCTTATTTAATTGATGGTAATTTATTTTATGTTTCGCTTAAATGGGATGGAAAAATTAATATTGTTGAACCATATACAGAAAATTATAACGAGCAAGATTTTATTAATAAATATTCTAATAATTCATCAATAACAGAAAGCAATAGTTAATATGCAACAACAGTTATGTATGGTTTGTATTAATGATATTGTTTGAGAAAATGGGTCTCGTTATTGTTGAAATTGTGTTAATAAAAATGTTGTTTTAATTAATCAATATTATTCTAGGTTAGATAATGGCAAAGAAAAAATCAGATTGTTATTTATGTAATAGACAAGATATTATTTGTCCTAAACATAAAAAAATTGTTAAGGTTAAATAATGACAAAAAATAAAGATAAATTAAATATTAATTGAGACTGAATTATTTTTATAGTTTCTTGTTTATTGTTAGTTATTTGGTTTATATTGTTTTTTGTTTATGTTGGATTTTTTTAATGAAAAAGCAAACTAAGTTATATAAACAGCGATTAGAGTATTTAGTTAATGTTATACATCAATGTTTACCTACTAAAATACCATTATTTATGTTAAGAAAAGCAATTAAATTGTATCTTAGTCATAAAGTTATTAATATTGGTGTTATGGAAGAACAACATTTTAAATTATTAGTGGAGCAAGTCAAAAATTATATGTTAAATATAGAAAGCAAAAATTAAAAAAAGGTGGTGATAATTAATGACCGTTTTTGCAACAATTATTTTAGTAATTGCAATGTTAATGTTATTGATTTTTTTAACAGTTAATACAATATTTAGGTTTAAAAATAAGTATTTAATTTGTCCGCATTGTTCTAAAAAAGTAGAATTTAAAGAATGGGGAAAACGAAAAATTAAAAAAGCAGATAAGTCTGTTGAATAAGTTAATATCAATCAAATACCTTCGCAAGTATAAAAATTGATTTTAGTTTTTAGTGTTAATTACTAAAATCAAGGTTAGAGTATGCGAAGGTTTTATTATTAATAGAAAGTATTTTAAATGAGGTGTTATTAATGAATTTAAATTTATTAGCGGGCGACGCTGATGTTATTAAACAAATAGGCGATTTTGCTGCAATTCTTGCTGATTGAGCGATTGCTTTTACTAACTGATTTATTACTTTTTTAGGGTCACATATGTTATTAATTATTCCGTTAGTTTTAATGTTTGTGGTTTTGGGAATTGAAACAATCAGAAAGTTAATTCACGGAGTTTAATATTTAATAATAAACTCTAACCTTGATTTTAGTAGTTAACATTTAGGAAAGGAATAAGAAAAATGCAAAGTGTATGAGATTTATATTATGAATTTATGACAATTATTTTCGGAGTTAATCATCCCGTTATTTTAGATATTGTTATATTTGTTGTATTTTTAATACTTGTTTTTGGGATGTTATTTTTAATTTTAAGTTGTATTTTTAGGTGGATAAAATAATGGATTGAAATACTTTTTTGCAACGAGTATATCAAGGTCTTTTACAAATTTTTTATTTTATTCCGAAAACTGAAATTGATAACTTTGTTGGTAGTTCTATTGATAATATTACTTATTCAGTGATTATGATAGGTATTTGATTAGTTGTTTTTTTTCTAATTTGGTTATCAATATTTATTTTATATAAAACAATTAGATTGGTGGTGTAGATATATGTTTAAAAATTATTTTAATTTATTTAGAAGACAAAAAAATATTAAGGTTTCTTATTGATATGTAAATTGATTTATGGCAAATATTTTGTTCTATTTTTTTATTGTTTGTTTTAATTTACAGTTTATATATTTTAGTTCTACATCAGTTATAGATATTATCTTTTTTATTTTTTTAGTAATTTTTGATATTATCTTCTTTTGGTCTTTTTTTAGTAATCTTTTTCAAACACGGAAATTAATTAAAATTGTTAAAAGTAGTCCAATATCAATTATTAACGGTGCTTTGGGTACTGGTAAAACTTTATTAATGACTTATTTATCGCAAATTGCTAAATTTGATAATGTTTATTCTAATTATTTTATTAATGATGAAAAAATTGGAGTTTTAGGTTTAAACCATTTAGATTTTAAAAATAAAAAATATAAAATACCGCCAAATGATAGTTTAATTTTATTTGATGAAATATTTTTATATATAAATGGTACAAACCCTAAGGAAAATGATAAAAAATTTAGTGGTTTAAAAGCATATTTTTTATTATGTCGTCAGTTTGATAATAATATTGTTTTTGCTGGACAACGAATTAATCAAAATTGAGTCGAATATAGAGAGATTGCTAATATGATTATTGTTCCTATGCAATGTATTCCACCTAGTATATTTTTTCCTTATTTTAAAATGAAAATAGGTTTTTTTGATGATTTAGATGATTATTTAACATGAAAAACTGAAACGGTTAAACGAACAGCAAATGGAAAAAGAGTTCGTAAAAAATCTAATAAAGATATTGGTATTAATTTTGTTAAGATAACAATTCCTTTATCTATTGCAATGCAATATGATAGTAAATATTTAAAATTTGTGCGTGATTTAAAAAATGATAAAGTACCAAGTTATATTAAACAAAATTGACCTAGTATTGTTAAAAAAGATATTACGATTAATGAATTACGAGAGATGGGGATGGAACATTTATTAAAGAATTTGGGAGAGTTAGAAAATGATTAATTTACTTGCTAATGATGTATGAAATGGTGCTATTAATGTTGTGGTTGATATTTTTATGAAAATAATGGATTGAATGTGAACTTTAAAATTGCCAGGTACAAATATTCCTTTATTTGTAATTTGAGTAATTGGTGGTGTTATAAATGTCATTATGTTATTGGTTAATAGTTCTCGTGGTTTAAGTTCAGTTTCTCGTTCTTCTTTACAAGCAAGTAAGCAAATATCTAATGGAGTTAAAAATATAAGTAATAATTCTAAAAGTAATAATAAGGATAGTGATAAATAATGTTAAAGTTAATATTTTTCTTTGTTATTGGTTTAACTGTTGGATTTGGTTTTATTGCTAATATTGTTGTGGCAACAGATTTAGGTTTTTCTACTGTTAAAAATTATTTGGAGTCTGCTAATGATTTTTATAAATTAGTAGCACAGTTATTTATTATTGCGACACATCCTATTTTCCAGTTATATATGGCGTTTGGAATTATTATTATGGGTATTAGAATTATTTTTATTGTTTAGGGGGTCAAAACAATGAGAAAACGATTATTAGATATATTTATTATTTTTTATTTAATATTTGGTTGAATATTTCTTTTTTGTAGTGCTACAACTATAAATTATATTAGTAATGTTTGTAAAGTAGAAACAAGAAATAATGATAATTTTAGTGATTTAACTTATGCAAAAGCAAATGAATATGATTTTCAGTCTACTTTAATGTTGCGACAAGATTATTTTATGCAAGGTTTAGACCCTAGTAATTATGCATTTAGTTTTGGTGTTGAAACTCCTTTTATTCCAAATGTAAGTGCTGATAAAAATGATAGTAATTTTTGATTTAATAAAATTAAAAATACTGCTTGAAGTTATTTATTAAGTTGAAACCCAAAAGATATTTCTGAGGTGGGTTCTTTGGGTAGATTAATAATAGATTATAAAACGCCAAATAAATTGTTAGATATTTTTATTTATAAAAACAATATAAAATATGAATTTACTTTTAATTGAGAAATTATACAATATTTATTTATGCCAATTATTGCCAATCAGAGTTATAAACATTTTGATATGAATTATTTAGTTTTAAATTTTAATTATAAAGAATTGCTTAATATGGATATTCTTAAAAAATCTAACAGTAATTATTTTGTTAATGATGTTAAACAAAATTTTTATTCGTTGGATAATTTATTTCAAGTTTTAGATTATTTTTATTCTAATGTTTTAAGAGTTATATTTGATATTTCTAATTTTAGAGAATTTATTTATTTTACATCTAATAATGGTAATTTAGGTTTTGTGTTTTTTGTAAAAAATGGTTTTTTATTATATCCAAAATCAATGGTTTTTAATATTTTAAGATTTCCTGATACAGATATTTATTATTTAAAACCACGAGTGCAATTATATAATGCCTATACGATAAATAGTACTAATGATTATTTTTCTTATTATTCAAATTGAGATTATAAGACTAATATTTTACCTTCTAATAATGATAAATGAACTCAATCAATAAAATTATTAGATATGACAGATAGGTCAAAATATCAAGGTTTTAATTTAATTAGATTTAGTACAACTACATTAATAGAAAATAGATCTATTTCAATTAATGGTTTTAATTTTAGTCTTTATAATGCTACTGATTGAAATGGTGAACTTAATGATGGAAAAATTTGACAATTACCTTATAAAAAAGGTGCTTGATACCGTTTAGATATTCATATTGAAAATGCGGCAATTTGGATTGTAAATAATTTGCCTGGTATGAAAGAAATTTATAAATTTGTTAATGGGATAGTACATGTGTTTAGTAATGTTTCTGAATTGTTTAATAATATTGGTAATTTGTTTGCTTTTGATATTACATTTAAAATTATGTTAAGTTCTATTTTAGTTTTAGCAATGGTTAACGGACTTTTACGCTATTTTTAATAGTAAAAATAATGTTGTTGGTAAAAAAAGTAAGGTGGTGTGGTGGTTTATCCACGCACCACCTTACTTAAAGGGGTAAAAGTCGCGGAGCGACTTAGGGGCGAAGCCCCTTTCCTTGATAAAACAATAAAAAGGAGCAATATATATGAAAAAATGACTTAGCATACTCCATTAATTATATGATAAGGTACTCCAACACTTCAAACTAATTTATCTTTAAAATTAAATTTTATAATAGAAAAATCATCAAATTCTAACTCATTAACAATTGCAATATATCATTTATTATCTGGCAAAGTATAACGAGTATTTAATTTTCAATTACTATTTTCTGGTGGTTGTTGTTCTTGTTTTATTTCTTGTGTTTTTGGTGTATGTTCGGGTTTATTACCTTTCCCGTTTTCACTATTATTTGGTTTTTTAAAAACTGATTAGTATTGTTGTACTTGTTGCTGTTAATCCAATTGCCCCTATTATGATATATTGTTAATTCATATTATCGTTGAGATGGTAATGGTGAACCACAAATACCAACTATTGACAAAAATAGTGGTGAAATTACTGACTGAAAAGAATAAAAAGGAACTAAATAACAGTTCCTTTTTTATATTAATCGCACAAATTTCATAAAAATAATTAATAAAAAGATATTTGTTATTGTATTATACAATGCTGGATTAAATTTTCATACCTCAAATATTTGAATAAAAAAACCATATACTGTTTCAAAAACCTTTCCAACACCACTCGCTAATTCATTAACTTGTTTAACTCCCGGAATAGTATTAACAATTCAAATCACCGCATTTTTAATATGAGCACCAAAATCTCATCAACCCTCTGGCGTTACATATTGCACTTGTCATCATTGTTTATCGGGGAACAACCCACCATTATTAATTTCTTGTCAATTATAAATCCCAAAATTAAAATCATAATATCGGTACATATCATTCTCTTTTTGTGATTGCAATTCAAAAACATTATAACCGATTTTTTGTTCTTCATTTTTTTATATTGCAAACCATATTTATTTTGTAAATTACCGCCAAAAACATAACCCGAATTTAACTTAATATCATAATTATTAGCAACCGAAAAATCATAATTAAAAACACTACCATAATTATTAATCGTATAAAACCGATTTTTAAATGCTGAATATAATTTAATATCTAATTGCTTATATTTATCCGAAAAATAAAAATATCGTGGATAAATTTTAAAACCATTATTTACTAACAAACCATATTTTTTATTATAACCTTGAACATAAGTATTATTTTCTAAATCAAAAATCGTGCGTAAATAATTAGTATAAAATTTCTGCGAAATTTTAAACATACTACTTAATAATTTATCAAATTGTAATTTATCGTTAATATTCTCACTCAACAAAATATTATTAAAATTTTGTAATTTCAACGCAAAAAAGTTAACTAAAACAGTATCATATTGTAAATTATCAATATATCCATTTTCAATAAACGAACTACGATTTTGAAACACTGGCACCAAATCACTTGCAAAAAACAACTGTAAAAACTTAGATAAATCAAACTGACCGCTAAACTGTTGATAATACTTTAAATCTTTACTATTTAATGATGAATAAATTGAACCATTAAAATTAAAAACTTCACCCGTTCCCGTTCGCATAAAACTAAAATTAAAACTTAAATCGTCATTATTAATATTATTTAATTCCAGACTACCAGAAATAATTAAATTTACCTCATCAACAGTCAAAATCATCCGATAAATTGATTTTTTAATATTTTTAACACCCAACTCGTCAACCGTCTCAAAATCAAAAATTATCCGCTTTGTACCAACCTTATTCGGATTTTCATAATCCGCACTACCACCTTGTTGAACTCTAATATTTTCCCGCAAAAAAGAATATAAAGATAAACTAATAAATTTTTTTTACACGATTTTGTTGATAACTATTTCAATCAGTAATTTATTTCACAACTATTTTTGTCAATAGTTGGTATTTGTGGTTCACCAACTCCATCTCAACGATAATATGAATTAACAATATATCATACTCCATTAATTATATGATAAGGTACTCCAACACTTCAAACTAATTTATCTTTAAAATTAAATTTTATAATAGAAAAATCATCAAATTCTAACTCATTAACAATTGCAATATATCATTTATTATCTTGCAAAGTAGAACTAGTATTTAATTTTCAATTATCTTGTTTCAACTTAACTCTTGGATAACGATTTTCTTTATAACGGTCAACATTCTCCACATTTTTTTCGATACATCAAACAACTTATATTTAACGGCAAAAGCATAAATAAAATCAGTTAAATCATCCAAAAAATTCTCCTTTTTAACATCATAAAATTTATCAACCATATACTGTTTTTTTAAACTATGTCATTGTTGATAATAATTTAAAAATGTTTCACAAGGTTTATCATAAACAACTCCCGTAGAATAACTATCTTGTAAAAAATCCAAATACCATTTATCATTAAACGATAATTTTTTTGATGTTTTTAAAGTTGGATTAATAAAGTAATTTGTTTCCGACCAATTTTCAAAAAAACTGCTACGTAAAAAAATTGTATTAATAAAATCAGTTTCATTAATACCTTTATCAGTACTATTCTCTCTTGTTTAAGCGTATAATGCTCCTCATTTAAGGGTCTAAACGCCGTTAAAGTAATAAATGGAATAACCAAACCCAAAAAAGTTAAAATAAATATTACAAATAAAGATAATGACTTACGCATTATTCTTTAACACCTTTCTTCTTTTTAAAATTAATTATAAAATTTGCAACTAACATATATCAGAATAAAATACCAAACTCATTAATTAATCTATCTCATTTATCGTAAATTGATCCAATAAATAAAGAAAAACCAAAACCAACAACTAAAATATATACTAATATTTCTCATCATTTTTCTTTTAAAAACTTTAAAATTTTAATTTTCATAAACTCAACTCCTAACTATACAATGTTTTTGAAACAATAAACCCAATAATATATAAACTTGATATTGTTAACATTAACGTATGACTAAATAAAATTGCCATTCTACCAAATAATCAAATCAACCAAGTATCAGAATTATATAAATCCATAATAATATTTTTTGCCGATGTAAATTGATTAATAATAACAGTAATAAAACCAGTTCCAAATATCGCAATCGCCGCCACCAATAAAACTAATTTAATCATTACTTTTTATCTCCTTTAAATTTAGTACTTCTAATATTTTTTGCTTGATATCTAATACTTTGTCGTTTAAGTTCTTTTTTAACTTGTTGCTTATTACTATTCTGATAAACATTTTTACCAACATTAATACCTTTTCGTACAGTTGACGAATATACTTGCGAAACACCATTATTAACTGTTGAACCTAAATTATTATATTGTGTTGATGTGCCATAAATTGCATAAATAGATAACTTAATAACCATAAAAAAGACTAAAAAATAAGCAATCGATGTATTTGTCATCGGTAATTTTGTATTTCAAATTACATCAAAAATAAACAAAAATATATCAAAAACAAAACTAAAAATCTTGTCTCAATTACTATTATTATTTTCAACTAATAAATTAATTATCTTTACCATTTCCTTTCTCTTTTTTAGGTTTTAAATTCTTTTTCAAAATATCAATATCAAACAATTCTAATCGTTCTTTAACACTTAATTTTGTAATTTCCGACCAATAATAAAATTTTTTATCAACAATTTCATCATTTTTTAAATCACGCACAAACTTTAACCATTGACTATCATACTTATTAGCGAATTCAAGGGGAATAATTATTTTAAAAAACCGAATTCCTAACCCAACATCTGACTTATGTTTTGCTCTTTTACCTTCTGCTGTTCGTTCTACTGATTTTGTTTTTCAAATTTCATAATCCGTTATATTTTGGAAAATCCCAATTCGCATAATAAAGAAACGATTAAAAAAATTAAATCCTTTTTTAGCAATGGGTTTTTTCAATGAAATTGGAATAATAATCCCACTTGCTAACTGGCGAATATTGTTTCAAATCATACCTTCACGCTGAGCAGTAAACAACGCACGATTACCAAAATGTCTCGCTAAAACAATTCACGGTATTTTATCACTATGAACTTTTTTCTCATCATGTGGACTAGTTCCATCAATATACAAATAACTTTCATCAAATAAAATAACACTATCATCGGGTGGGGCTGGTTTTGTTTGATCGGTAAAATCTAAATTTTTAAATGTTAAAACTTTAACTTTATCACCTTCTAACGGATAATTACTATAAATTTCATCTGTCAATAATTTCATAGTTTGCGATAAATAAGTTAAAAGTAATGTTTTACCAGTTCCTAACTTACCAATAATTACCGATAACGGATTATCTCAAACAAAATTCACTAACCGAAAAGCATTTAACTGATAAAAAATATTTTTTCACAATCATCACACAAAATAAACACACTGCAAAGCAAATAATATTCAAAATACTAAACCAACACAATACAAAGAAATTATCCAAAGTAATAAATCAATTAAACTAAACAAAAGCATTGAACCACTAATATAACAATAGTTTTTAAAGAAAAATATAAATTTTTTCATTTTACCTCCAATAGTTATTTATAATTAAACTAGTATTATTATGGTTTTCTCTCCACACAAATCAAAAAGAAATATTTTTTTACAACATTATTTATATTAATAATTACTGCATTCGTAATGAAAATATATATTATATTCAAAAAAAATTTTAAAATTTTGTGGGGATAGAAAACCATAATAATAACAAAATTTAATTATTTAAAATAACTAACTATTTTAAAAACCATTCACAAGAAAAACCAAGTTAAAAACAAAATAACAATTCAAATACCAACCATCAAAGTTAAATATTCATTTTTGCGTTAAATTCCACATTGTAATACTTTCAACATTCGTTTTATCTATAAACAAAAATATATGAATAAAAAACTCTTTTAATTTAATTCAATCATTTTGCATATTTAAAAACTCCACATTTTTTGAATAAGTTTAAAAAACATTCCAAAAAACAAAACAATAAATAACACAAACGATATAACATATAAAAACTCAGGGGCATTTGCACCAATAATATAACTAACAAATTGAACTCAATAATCATATAAACTCATTTAATTTAAACTTTCTAAGTCATTAATTAATTGTTTTACTTTTTCAACACTTCAATTTGTTAAATTATTATTGTTATTATTTGCTTTTACTTTTTTAGGTTCACTTGAAAATAACGCTTCTTTCATTTTAGTAAAGTAATTTTGTTTATATTGATTATATAAATTGATTAATTCTGTTCCAGTTAAATATTTTCAAATATTTCGCTTTAAATTTTCATCATATTTTACAATAGGATAAGAATTATCATAAATTAAACCGATTGCTACTTGTTCCGAATGTTTTTCACTCGGATAAATAAACTTATTATTCAATCAAAAACCAATATGACGATTATGATTAGGTAAATTAATAAAACTTGCTTTATCTGTTGTAAAAGGTATAAATCCCTTACTAATAAAATAATTTTCTACATTCTGATTTTTCTTAACAAAATTACTCAATTTTATCATCTCCTAACTAAATATTTGTTTAATAAACAATGTTAATAAACACTGTTAATAAACATTGTTAAATATAAAAATAATAAAAATTGGCACACTGAAAAATACTATTTAATTTTTAACAATAGTTATTAAAATATAAAATCATAAGTTTATAATTAAGTTGATATTATTATGGTTTTATCTCTGTATAAATTATTTTAAATATAAAGAAGAAATAAAATATCGAAGAAATAATAAATTCATTTTTTACAAATGTGATACCATCTATTTTTTGATTATCATGAATGGTATCACCAATTAAAACAATTATTTCACTAATAATAATTTTAATAATAACTTTTAAATTTATTATTTGAATTATTAATAAATTAACAAATTTATAAATATTTTTATACAGAGAGAAAACCATAATAATACCTTAAATATAATTAAGTTGATATTTTTACACTATATACTGCCTACAAGTTTTTAAAAGAAAGTAGGTATATTTATAAAAAATATTATAAAAATTTTTAGTTCAAAACTATTATTATTATTATTATTATTACCTTTAATAGAAATATTCTTATTTCTATTAAATCCTACTAAAAATAACCAAAATAATTAAATTTATTTAAAAATAAATTTGTAGACAGTGTATAGTGCAAAAATAAACAACAAAATTATTTAATCAAATCACATATAAAAACTAGTGTGCCTTAGCTAAGATATATAATCGATTATAATAAATATTAAAATCCTTTAACCATGACACGGAAAAAGTTTAAGATTTTAATAATACAAAATATAGCAAATGGAATTAATATAATTCACGCTTCACCTAAGAAAACCATTATCTCAGGTAAAATATTTGTTATACCTTCTTTAACTTTTCATAATGCACTATATAAACCAGTTCAAATCCCAGTCATACACTCAGTCATAGTTTTAGGTGTAGGTGTAGTTGCTGTTAAAAAATTAACCGCTGTTGTTAAATACATACCTAACATTATTTATTACTCTCCTTTCTTTCAATTTTTTTTTTCTTTTTTCTTTCCTCGAATTTGTTTAATTTTTTGATAAATTGATAAACCAATTCAAACAAAAATCTCTAATATAATAACAACACTAAATATTCTCGTTAATCAAGTTGGCATATTACATCATCTCCTCTCTAAAAATATTGCGGCACGCTTCGCGTGTTCGCTACGCTCAAAATAAACTATATTGAATAAATTACCGCTAATAAATTACGCGGATAATTTATTCATTTTCTTTTACATTATTAATTACTATTTTATTTACAGTATTAATAACAATATCTTTTTCATATTTAGTTACTAGGGACCGCAAAATAAAATAATGTTTCTTTTCAATAAAAAATCAACTCCTTTCAAAGTTGATTTGTTGCACTTCGATTACAAAATGCATTTTTTAAAAAATGTGGTATCATTATCTCATAGGATTTCCTATTTTTATATCAACCATGTATCAATTATCAACAATATCAATTTAATATATATACAAAAAGGAGTTTTTAAATATGAAAAGATTTACTTTAGGAATGATTGCAGCGACAACGACTTCAGTTGCAGGCATGCCAAATATTAATAAAGGAACTTCAACAGTTCAAACGCATGAATTTGCACAAGAGGCAGTAGAATATAGTATTGCAAGTATGACAGGAACAGATACTTTTCCTGCGCAAAAACTTGCCTCTGGTTTTGTCAATAAACAAAAAGCTTTAGTTTTTGAATATGGAAACTATGCTAAGACTTGAGCAGAATTTGTTCAAAAATATCCAAAATTTAAATTTACTAAATTAAGTATGAAAACTAATTTAAAAGGAGACCAAAAAATAGAAGATTTGTCAAAATATACTTTTAACACTGCTGATTTTAAATTACAAGAACAAAATGGTCAATTTATAATTAAGACAATTGAATCAAAATATATTACTGATTTTATTCGTTTATCAGTTCTTGGCCAAGTAAAAGAAGACAAGAAGATTATTAATTTTGGTGTTGTATATAATATCAATATTTCACAACAATATATTAAGCCTTATCCATTTTTTAGTTCAGAAACTGGCAAAATCCAGTTTTACCATGAATAAAAAATTAATTTGTTTGTAAAGAAAGGACAATAATTTTGAAAATTGATAAGTTGTATCAAATTAGAAAAAACGGAAAAGGCTATTGTAATAATAGTAATAAAATTAAAATTAGAAATATTTATGAATATTTTATTAAAATTATTACTTTAATAATTATTCCATTATTATTAATTGTTTTAATTTATGGAATTGGCATGATTTTACAAGAATATACTAGTAATCTTGTTGCCCTAACGATTGGTGATGTTTGTATTAAGATTGGAAAAGCAGTCTTTAACAATTTATCAATTATCTTTTGTTTAGTAACAGTGATTAGTATTACCAACAATGTAAAAGCTGTAGCAATTGCTGTTACTGGCTTTTTATTTTTCATTGTGATGCAATATTCATTAATTCAATATAAAATAACCCCAGAAGGAAAAATTTATGTAACAAGCATTCTCTTCTTTTACCAAGGTGAAAATTTAGCAATGTTTTTAGGCTCAAGTTTTGGCCTTGTTACTTTAAATACGTCAATTTTAGGGGGAATAACAGTAGGAATTATTTCATCATACATTTACATTAAGTGTATTGATTTACGCTTGGCAAAACCATTTGGTTTATTAAATGGTTTTTCATTTGTTACCTTACTTGTTGTTTTAGCAAATATGTTCTTAGCGTTATTTTTCTTATTACTATGAATTGTAATTGCAATTGTTTTAAACCATATTTATCAATGAATGTGACAACAAAATGCAAACCATTTTTTAGGAGCTGCTTTTGTTTATGAACTATTAAATACATTATTAATTCCATTTGGTTTTAAAGATCTTGTTACTAATTTATTTATTAACCCAAATGTTGAATTATTAAGTCAAACAGAGTTTGAAAATTTATTCAAAAATATTGCCGTGCATTATGGTTTAATACACAATATTTTTGATGATACTTGGAATAATGCTACAATTCAAAAAGTGTGGGATTTTATTAACCAACCAACATTTGAAGAACGTCATTTAACAATTTTAGATTGACTTAACTTACTACCAATTGACCGGTTACCACAAGCAAATGGTTATTCTACGCAAACTTATAATTGGTTTTTATCTAGTAATTTTGGTCATTTATTACAACTAAAATTACCACCAAATTATGCGTTTGTTTTTGGTGGTTCGTTAGCAATTAGTACGGCCATTATTTTAACTAGTAAAAAAGAAAACCGTATGCCAACAGCAATTTTAATGACAGCAATTGTGGTGGTTACCATTTTAACAGGGAATAATGTTATTATTAATTTATTTACTTTCTTTGTTTCACCAATGTTATATTTTTGTGTTTATACGCCACTTGCTGGTCTTAATGGTTTATTTATGTCGATGTTTGATGTGCACATTTGAGTATCGTTTGTTAATGGTTTAATTGATTTTATTTACAGAGGAATTATTCCAGTGGCCAAAGGAACTAATTTCTTCTGAGTCCCAGTCTTTACTCTTATTTGATTTGTTATTATTATGCCAATATTTTGGAAAGCAATTCTTTATTTTGATTATCTTTTTATTGGTCGAAGAGAAACGATTTTACCACGAATTACTCACAAGAATTATCATGAAATGTGGAATCATTAATGGATAACAAATATATTATTATTTAGGTTCATGGAAGGGTGTTATAAAATAACACCCTTCCATGAACTTTTTAAATATCTATTAACATTATATTTTAGAATGTTATAATTATTATACAAAAACTATGCCATGTGGAAAATATGAAATGCTATTTATTTTAATTCATATTATATTAAACGGGAAATTTAAAAATAGGTGAAAAATATGTCAATCAAGAGTTCTGAAATTAAGAAAATAAGTTCTTTTATTTTTGATGATACTTAGTGAATACCTAAATATTAAAGAGAATATTTATGAGATAAAGAAGAACTTACTGATTTTTGAATAGATTTAGAATAAATGATTAATGGAGAAATGGAGTCCCATTTTTTGGGCAAATAGTTGTTAATAATAGTATTAATGAAAAAAAGAGTTTTATTATTGATGGACAGCAACGTATGACAACAACTATTATTTTACTATCAGTTTTTAGGAAATTTTTTGAAAGTATTAATTTAGAAGATTTAAAAGAGACTGCCAATTATATTACAAGTAAATATATAGGTAGAATTACTGAAACACGCGAAGAACAAACATTATATTTAGGTGAAAGTGATAGAATTTTTTTTAAAGATGTAATACAATTCAAAAATCCAATAATTCCAAAGGAAAAATTGTCAAATTCACAAAAAAGAATTATATTTTCTCGTGATTTTTTTTTATAAAAAAGTTAAATGAAAAATTAAATGATACTATGTCAGAAACTTCTAAATCTAATTATCTTAATAAAATATACAAACTTTTTATTGAACAATTTAACATATTAGCTGTAAAAACTGATGATATTAATGGAGATTTTATTATTTTTGAAACTTTAAATGCTCGTGGGAAAGATTTAGAAACAGCTGACTTATTAAAAAATCATTTAATTTAGAATTTCTAATTCAAAAATAGATGATATTAAGGAAGAATGAAAGATAATGCTTAGTAAACTAGGAAAAATTGATCCAACAACTTATATACGACATTATTGAAATTCTCAAAATAATTTTTTACGTGAAAAATATCTTGAATTATGTAAAATTAAGTGCAACAAATCTTTATTAATTAAATAATATAATAAAAATTACAAAAATCAACCATAAATTTAAAAAAATTAAAAATATTTTAATTTTTCTTTTATTTTATCCATATTTAAACACACTAAAAAATAATTTATTAATTTTAATTAATAAATACATATTTTATTATTTTAATGACATATTTTATGAGTTAATGTACATTTTTAAATATTTATTGTTTATATATTATGCAAAAAAATTTCTTTAGCACTTATTCAATTTAAACACGGTCGGATTTTATCATTTATTACATTATTAACTACTCAATCAATTCGTTTTTGACTAACATTATTAAAATCATTTCCAGGAGGAAATCATTTTCTAAACTCACCATTTATATTTTCAATTAAAGGTTTTTGACGAGGTTTACCAGCATCACAAAAATATACTTGTGTTTCAGCAAATATTTCCATTTCTCGTCATTCACTAAATTCTTTACCTCTATCTGTTATTATTCCTTTTATTTTTCCAATTAAATTATTATTTATAATAATATCTTTAAACTTTTTCTCAACTTACCTAGCAGTATGATTTTCTAATTTTATTGCAAAATATTTTTTACTTGATTGTTCTACTAAAACTAAAACAGCAGACTGATGGCTTTTACCAACTACTATATCCATTTCAAATCCTCCAACATTAAAAACTTTATTTTCAATATCTCAAATTGACTTAAAATCAGTTAATTTACCACGATTATCAGATTTTCCTTTTCTTTTATATTTTTTACCACGATGTCGCAAATTCTGTTTTAAAAAACCATAAAAACCTAAACGAATTCATTTATAAAATGTTTTAACACAAACCGGAAATTTAACACCAAATTTTAAAAAATAACGATAAATAAATTCTCTCGGAGAATCACGATATTTATTAAGTCTAATTTTCATAAAATTAATCTGCTCTTCCGTAAATTTACATCTTTTATTATTCTTTTTTCTTTTCTCATAATACATTTTATTTGACTTATAAGCAACTATATTCATCAGTAGTTTTAAAACGCTTAATTTCTCGTAAAATAGTACTACGATGTCTATTCAAACATTTAGCAATTGCAGAAATATTCTGTTCACCATTCTTTTTTAAAAAAATTTTTGATAATAATGATTGTTCTAATTTAACTTTATCCATAAAACTTAAATGACTATACATAACATTTATATACCTTTCATTAACTTATAAAATTTTTAATATTTAATACTAATAATTGATATATAATTAATATGTTATAAGACCAATTATATATAAAAAAATAAAAAGGAGCAATCTATATGAAAAAATGACTTAGCATAATAGGAGCAATCGGATTAACCCCAACAAGCACAACAACATTAATCAGTTGTAAAAAAGAAAATAATAATGAAAACGGTGGAGGAGATAATAAACCAGAACCACAATATAATCCACAACAACCACCAGAAGGTAGTAATTGAAAAATAATTACTGATTACAATTATTTTGATAATAATATTGATGATAATTGGTATTTTTTTATTTTAAAAAATGAAAAAGAAAGTAAATTAAAAGAAATAAAATTTATTAATAATAGTAATAATGCTTATGGAATTATTGAATCAAATGGTTTTATTTTTAGTAAATATCTTATAAAGAATTCTTATTTACAAAAAGGATTAATTAAAGGTCTTTATCGTTGAGATGGTAATGGTGAACCACAAATACCTACCATTGACAAAAATACCGGTAAAATTACTGATTGAAAAGAACAAAAAGGAACTTAATAACAGTTCCTTTTTTATATTAATCGCACAAATTTCATAAAAATAATTAATAAAAAGATGTAGAAACCACATACATTTTGTATTTTTGGTTTTTACAGTTTTGGAAAGTAAATTTTTTTTAATATTTTTAATTGAGGAGTTGAAATTATGCAAACAAAGCAATATTTTATTTTGCGGTCCCTAGTGAAAAAGTATGGTAAAGATAATGTTATTAATACTGTTAATAAGATTGCAAAAGATATTGAAATTAAAAAGTAAAAGAATAAATTATTCCGCGTAATTTATTAGCGGATAATTTATTCAGTAGTGTTTTTAATGGAGCGAAGCGACAACGAGCGGAGCGAGTTTGCAAATTTCAATTTTTTAGTTTTTAGAAAGGAGATGTATTATGCCCAACTTGATTAACGACAATATTTAGTGTTGTTATTATATTAAAGATTTTTGCTTGAATTGGTTTATCAATTTATCAAAAAATTAAACAAATTCGAGGAAAGAAAAAAGAAAAAAAAGAAATTGAAAGAAAGGAGAGTAATAAATAATGTTAGGTATGTATTTAACAACAGCGTTTAATTTTTTAACAGCACCTACACCTAAAACTATGACTGAGGGTATGACTGGTATTTGAACTGGTTTATCTAGTGCATTATGAAAAGTTAAAGAAGGTATAACAAATATTTTACCTGAGATAATGGTTTTCTTAGGTGAAGCGTGAATTATATTAATTCCATTTGCTATATTTTGTATTATTAAAATCTTAAACTTTTTCCGTGTTATGGTTAAAGGATTTTAATATTTATTATAATCGATTATATATCTTAGTTAAGGCACACTAGGAAATTTTAGTAAAATAATTTTGTTTATATTGATTATATAAATTGATTAATTTTGTTCCAGTTAAATACTTTCAAATATGGCGTTTTAAATTTTCATCATACTTTACAATAGGATAAGAATTATCATAAATCAAACCGATTCCTACTTGTTCCAAATGTTTTTCACTCGGATAAATAAACTTATTACTCAATCAAAAACCAATATGGCGATTATGAATGGGTAAATTAATAAAACTTGCTTTTTCTGTTGTAAAAGGGATAAATTCCTTACTAATAAAATAATTTTCTATATTCTGATTTTTCTTAACAAAATCACTCAATTTTATCAACTCCTTCAATTTGTCAATATTGATTTAATTTTTCTTTTTCAACATCAAATTCTACCTTAATTTCAAAAATATATTTTATATACATAATAATCACAAAAATAATAACTATAAAAGCACATAAAATTTTTCTTTATTTTTTTTATATTCCTTAGTTGTTTTAAATTTCATATCCATAATATAATCTCCTAACTAAATATTTATTTAATAAACAATGTTATAAATAATGTCTATATAATGTTTTTTAATTGTAATAAACACTGATTATTAACAATGTTATAAATAATGCTAATATATTGTTTATTTAATGTTTAATAAACAATGTTAATAAACATTGTTAAATATAAAAATAATAAAAATTGGTACACTGAAAAATACTATTTAATTTTTAACAATAGTTATTAAAATATAAAATCATAAGTTTATAATTAAGTTGATATTATTATGGCTCTCTCTCTCTCTATATATAAATTATTTTAAATAGTTTAATAAATTCATTTTTTACAAATGTGATGCCATCTATTTTTTGATTATCATGAATGGTATTAACAATTAAAACAATTATTTCACTAATAATAATTTTAATAGTAACTTTTAAATTTATTATTCGAATTTTTAATAAATTAACAAATTTATAAATATTTTTATACAGAGAGAAAACCATAATAATACCTTAAATATAATTAAATTGATATTTTTACACTATAAATATTGTCGTTAATCAAGTTGGCATAATATATCTCATTTCAAAATTTTTAAATATCGCGTCACGCTCTGCGTGTTCGCTACGCTCAAAATAAACTATATTGAATAAATTACCGCTAATAAATTACGCGGATAATTTATTCATTTTCTTTTACATTATTAATTACTATCTTATTTACAGTATTAATAACAATATCTTTTCTATACTTAATTACTAAGGACCGCAAAATAAAATAATGTTTCTTTTCAATAAAAAATCAACTCCTTTCAAAGCTGATTTGTTGCACTTCGATTACAAAATGCATATAATTGATTTTATCTTATATCAATTATATATCAATTATTCGTATTAAATATTAATTTTATATATTTTTGATGGTAGGTGTAAAATAATGAAATATATTATTAATAATTTTAATTTGTTTGATTTACAAGCAAAATTAAAGAGTTTTTTGAGTAAAAATTATAAAAATAAATATTATAAAAGAATAAAACAAAAAATATTTTCATATATTAATTTGTGTAATGATTATTATGTTAATAGTGGTAAATTTTTATTGAAAGATTTAATTAAAAAATATTTTAAAAATAAATTTTCAACTTTTTATTATTGAGCGAATAAAATTTTAATTGCATATAAAAATAATGATTTTGCTGAATTATTATTAAAATCAAAGTTACCACATAATATTAATTATCAATACAGTAATCATATTCGCAAAAATATTTGTGATTTATATTTTGAATATTGTAATAAACATGCTGGTGGTGTTTTATCTTTGTTTTATAATTTAAAAAAAGGAATTCATGGAGAAGAATTAAAAAATAAAGCATCAAAAAATTTAAAAACATTTTTTCGTTGACTTAAAAAAGATGAAAGATGATTAAAAATAAAAAATAAAATTAAAGAAATTAAAAAACAACATCCAAGATATGAAGTTAAAGAAATAGGTTTGTTACAGATGGACGCTAAATATTTTGTACCAAGTAAATTTCCAGTTGATAAAAAGTATTATGTTTATGATTTTATTGATGAAAAAACAAGATTAGCATTAGGATATGTTTATGATAAATTAAGTATTGATAATGCTATTGCTGCTGTTAAAAAAGCAATTAGTGATTTTAAAAATATATTTGGTGTTAAAATAACACGAATTAGAACTGATAACGGTTCTGAATTTATTAATAATTATCGGAATAATCAAAAAAATACTGTTAAAGAAACTAATTTTACTCAATTTTTAACAGATAAAAATATTTTTCATCAGACAACACCGGTTCGTTCTCCACAGTCAAACGGTAAGATTGAAAGATTTCATCAAAATTATACTAAATTATTTGTATTTGAAGAAAAAATATTAAATGCAGTTAGTTTACAGAATAAATTAAATGATTATTATTATTTTTATAATTTTGAAAGAGTACATAAGTCTTTAAATTTTCAGACACCATTTAATTTTTTGAATAGTTTAAGTTTAATTAAATAATTTTAAATTATTAAGTTTTTGTGTTTAAACTAAATAAGTTTATTATATTTTAATTAATTAATAATATGTAAATTAACTCATAAAATATGTCATTAAAATAATAAAATATGTATTTATTAATTAAAATTTAATAAATTATTTTTTAGTGTGTTTAATTTTATATTTTTTATTTATTTATTTTATGATATTTTTATAATTATAAATAAATATTTTTATTATTTTTGTTATTTTCTTGTAATCTTTAAAATGTGTGTGGTATACTGCATAGTTTTTATAATGATGCCTTTTGAGGTGATAAGTCTGCTGGTAAAGGTTATTTACCATTTGAAATATTTAGAGAACAAGGTAATGATAAAATTGGTGCTTTAATTGGTGCTAATGCTACTAGTTTTAGTTTTACAACTTTATTAACTAATAAATGCAAAGGTACTGTTTTAACTAAAGATGGTAAACCAACTAAAAAAATAACTTATTCAACATATAATTTAAAACAATTAAATCCTAAAACTAACAGAGTTTATTTAATTAATGAACAAACAAAAGCAGTAGATGCACAAACACCAGTTAGTCAAAGTGAGTTAGATAATGATTGCGAATTCTTACAAACACCTGATGGTACAAATTGTAGTTATATAATTGATATGTTTTCAATACAAGCATTATATAAAGGTAATTTTGAAATTATATTTTATGCTGATAATCCATATACAAATAATGAAGAAGATTATTTACGTTTATCAGTATGAAGTTTTAGAGGTAAAACAAAAAGTGTTTTAAATAATTATTTACGTGATATGACAACTAATTATAAAACTAGTTTCTTATTACCACATGACTATGAAATACCAACATTTAATTACCCACAATATGTATTACCACCAGTACCATATAAATATAAACATTATACAAAATATATTATGCCCGCTGGTGTAGTGCAAACATTAAAAAATTGAAAATAAAAAATCTGATATTGGTTGATTCGAAATGGATACTGTTGTTGGAAAAGACCATAAATCTGCTATACACTGATTTCCTAAAGGAACTGATTTTAATAATGTTAGTCAACAAAAAATAAATTGAGTAGTTAATGTTATAAATGAAAAATTAAGGCATATTTTGAATTGAAGAACAGCAAAAGATTTATTTTTAGAGAATTTTATATAAATTTATTTGTGTAAAATTTAATAAATGCTTTTTTAGTGTGATTAAATATGGTTAAATTAAGTTATATTTATAAAATATTTTATTTTTTTTTAAAAAGAGTTGCATTTTCGAAAAATGATGTTATTATTAAAAAAAAAGAGGCAAAAATTACTGCTTGCATTTACAGGATTCATATTATTTAATTAATAAAGATTTGTTGCACTTCATTTTACATACTTCATTTTATTTAAAAAAAATAGAAAATAGGTGATGCTAATGATAAAAACCAATAAACTAACAGCATTAGTTGGTTGGCAGTATTTAGTTTCAATGCTTTTTTGGATTATTTATACTGCCGTAATTATTACATTTTTAATTTTATTTATTAATGAACGTGATCGGATTAATAGTGAAAACTATGTTTCAAAAACTTTAGCAGAAATTGCAGCTGGGAAAAAATCAGCTGAACAAGTGCAAGAAACATATAAGAATTTAATGAGTATTACATATCCATTAATTGATTTTTCATTGTTATCCTTTAATTTTTTTGGAGAAAACAATAATGTAACCGATTGAAGTGCAGCATGAAATCAACGTGCAACAAATATTAATATGGCTTATTCATATTTATTTATTACGGGGATGATTGCCTTGATTGCGTTATGCTATTATATTGTCATTTTTATTAAAATAGCACAACGTCATCGCTTTGAAGTTCGTTATAGATTATCAACAACTTTTCCAAATGATTATGTTATTTTTAATCCGTGAATGTATTTAAACTTTTTAACAAATTTAACAATAATTTTTAGTTTTTTTAACTTTTTAACAACCTTAATTACTTTAATATATGGCATTTTATTAGTCTTAGTGTCATATTTCTTCTGATACCTGTTGAACCGTCAAACAGAAGTTTTAGTTCCACATAAATGATGAAAAGCAACTAACTTTAGTTTCTTTATTACTGTTTTACTAATTCAAAATGGTTATACTTTAATTAAAGCAATGTTTGCAACAAAATTTGGTGTTGATTTAAACTTGATTGTTTCAATTATTATTCCAATTGGGACAATTACTGTTATTATTGCAGTCTTTATCAAAAATATGTTGTCAACAAAAGTTACTGGTGTTCGTAATGCTATTAAAACAATTGGAGCAAAAGTGAGTGCTTTTCGAATTTTCTATTATACTGAAAAAGAAAAAGCATTGGAAGACTATGCTTTTGTAACACAATTACCAAAATTGGTGAAAAAACCATTATCAAATAATAGCATTACTCGTGAACAAGCTTATGAGTTAATGAAAACAATTGATGAGACAGTCGCTTTCTTCGATAAACATCTTTTGAAAGAAAAAGAAAAAAATTATATGTTATATCATTTATTTAATCAAATTACAGATGTGGCTGAAATTGCAGAAATTAAAGCAAATATCTTAAAAATTGAAGAAAAACAGAAAACAAAAAATGATAAACATTCTAAAATAATAGCTTAGAATGTTTTTTCTTCGGATAATGGTTAACTTTCATTATATAATTAATACTAGGAAAACGGGGGAAGTATGGAACCAAAAACAGTTGTTAATTTAACAGTTAAAGCAAATGATGTTAATCAAACAATTTTTAATTTTATTAAAAAAATGTTTCAAACAACTCCGTTATCAGTTATTTATAAGTTATTTCGTAATAAAAAAATTAAAGTAAATAACAAAGTAATAAAAGAACGAAATTATAAACTTCAATTAGGAGACCAAATTATTATTTTTGATAAAAATTTAGTTGTAACAGAACGAAACCAGACAGCAACTTATAATAATGTTGCACCATTATCATTACAAGTTGTTTATGAAGATGATAACATTCTTGTTGTTGATAAACCACATTGATTAGAAATGCACTCAAAGTTTCATACTTCATTAGATGCTATGGTGCAACATTATTTAATCCAAAAAGATGAATATCATCCGCAGGATGAACAGTCATTTGTCATTTCCCATGTTCATCGATTAGATAAATTAACACGAGGATTAGTGCTATATGCGAAAAATAAAATTACATTAGATTTGTTATTAGCTAAAATTAACCAAAAAGAATTTATTGAAAAAAAATATTTAGCAAAGTGTGAAGGAATTATTCAAGAAACTGATTTTACCCTTAGTGGTTATTTATATAAAGATGAAGATAAACAAAAAATGGTTTTTACTAAAACAGAGAAACCACATGCTAAAGTAGTTAAAACACATTTTAAAATTCAAGCTCAGATATCAAATGCAACGTGATTGGAAGCAACATTAATAACTGGCCGTAAGCATCAAATTCGGGCTTCATTAAGTTATTTACATCACCCCATTATTAATGATGTTAAATATGGAGCAAAACAAGAAACAAAGAAGTATATGATTGCTTTATATTCAACAACCTTAATCTTTCATCAATTGCCAGACCATTTAAGTTATTTAAATGAAAAGATTATTAAAATTCCAGAAAATATTATAAAATAAAAATATTAGGAACGAGGTGAAGTAATTGTCAACAAGAAGAGGAATTTTTAGTATTTTAATCGGGGCTTTTACTTCGTTAATTGGAACATGTTTTCAATTTACGCTAATGTATTTATTAATTCGTAGTTATGGTTCGCAGTTTAATGGGTTTGTAAAGAATAGCGTTGCAATTGTTGCTTTTTTAGGAACAGTGGAAGGTGGATTAGGAGCCATTACTGTTATTTTTTTAGTAAAACCATTGTTACAAAAAGATTGAATTAAAGCAAATGAAATGGTTAATACAGCAAAGCATCAATATAAAATATCAGGGTACATTGGTATTATTTTATTAATTGCCATTGCTGTTGGGTATAGTGCTTATATTTATTTATTTGAAAAGAATTTTAGTATTTTACAAAATGATGAAACAATTATTTATCCATTATGAAAAATGATTTTAATTGTATTTATTATTGGGTCAAAAAACTTAATTGCATTATTTTGAACGGCAGCATATGAAAACTTAATGCAAGCTGATCAAAATAATCATTTACGCCGTTTAATTTTAATGATTTGTGATTTAATCTCATATTCAATTGTTTTCTACTTAATTTCAATTGCAGTGGATCCTGTTTTTGTCTTTTTAATTTTCTTACTTTATTCTGTTATGAAAGGAAGTTTAGTTTATTTATTTATTAAGTTACATTATCCTTGAGTTCATATTGCTCGCCAACGTGATAACATGCAACTAGTTAAATCAAGTAATATTGTTGTGTTTAAAAATATTGGCGAAACATTGTTAATTAATGGTGATGTTATTATTACGGCGCTGTTATTAGGGTTACGAATATCATCAACCTTATCGTTATATATGACAATTACGGTTGGAGTTCGTAGCATTATGATGATTTTAATTAATTCCTTCCGTGAGTTTTTTGCCGCATGAACAGCAAAAAATGGTCGGGTTGATTGACAGAGTTATATGAAATTTGAAACATACGCTTTTATGATAGCTGGGTTCTTGTTTGTTAACCAATTTATTTTATCACCATATTTTGTGACAACATTGTATGCGCCACAAATTATTGAACAAATTCGAACTAGTGATTCAACATTAAATCCATGAACATCACAGGAACGTGAAATTTTTAAAAGCATCTTTTATCAGCCAACCTTTTCCTTATTAGTTGCTTTAAGCTCTGTTTTTATTGTCTTAGCTGAACCTGCAAATGTTTTGGTATATGCTAAAGCAAATTATAAACAAACCGCAATTCCGACTTTTATTATTGGCTGTCTTAACATTGTCTTTTGTTTTTTTAGTGCTTTACTATGACGTTTTGGCTTTAATAATTTAGCAGCTGCATTATATAGTATTTTAATTATTACTTGCTTAGTTAGTTTTTTGCGGTTTTTATACTTGTGATGTTATAATTGAATATTTTTAACTTATAATAGTAACTTTAAAGGTGTTTTTCGAAATTGAATGATTTTGTTAGTTCCAATGATTATTGCTATTTTAGTTAATTATTTATTTTTATCAAAAACACATAATCCTAATCAAATTTATAATATTGATTTACAGCCAGTTTGGGGATGACAAAAATTATTGAATTTCTTCTTTGGTTTAATATTTGCTTCCTTGTTTGTTATTTTTGCTAATTCAATCTTTTGAGCACCCGGTTCTGTTCGTGGTATCTTCTTACGGTTACCACTTGTTTATAAAATTTGAACTAAACGCCAAGATAAAATGCGAATTCTACGTCGTAAAAAATATGAAGATGATTTTATTACCTTAACGGAATCAGAAATGCCATATCAAAAAATGTGAGAACGAGAAGAAACTTTACGTAAAAATACGAAAAAAATAGAGAAGGATGAACCTAATAAAGAAATTTATAAGTTAACAGGCTAAAAAAATAAGTTATTACTTACTAACTTATTTTTTAATATCACTTAAATAACCAGGATGGTATTTTTGACCATAAATAATTTTTGTAATATTATAAAGCGCATTAATAGCTTCACCAAATCCAGTTACCATATTATAATATTTTCCTTCATAATAAGCACTATTTCCAGACGCAAAGATATGAGGATGATTTGTTTGCCCAGTTGGTGCAATAATAATTTTTCGCATTGGAGTTGTTGTTAAAGTTAATTGTTGCAACATTGTTGGTGCAACTTTTGCTCCATATTGAACAATAAAATAATCAGCTGTAATAGTTAATAGTTTATGTGTTGTTTCATGTTCTAATGTTAAAGCGGTAATTTTATTATCAATTGGCTCAACTGTTTTAACATGATAAGGTTTTAATTCTGTCACCTTATTTTGTTGTAATTTTTGGACATTGTTTTCTTTAGCTCGGTATAATGTTCGACGATGAATAATTGTAACATCTTTACTAATGTTATTTTCAATCAAATGATTTGCCCAATCAACAGCACTATCACCACCACCAAGAATAACAATTTTCTTGTTTGTTAAAAGAGTTGGGTTTTTAACAGCGTATCATAAGTTTTCATATTCTTGGTGAGGGTCAAGATGTTCTAGGCGAATGGGGGTAAAAACACCATTTCCACTTGTAATTAAAATTGTTTTAACTGTAAATGTTTGATTAGTTGTTAAAGTAATAGTAAAACCATCAGTTGTTGTAAGGATATTACTAATGTTAGTTTTACCAATGTATGTTATTTGCCCCGTATTTTTTTTTGCTTGGTTAATTAAATTCTCAATAAATGTTTTAGTTTTGATTTCGCCAAATCCGGGCATATCATATAATGGTTTTTCTGGATATAATTCTCATGGTTGTCCACCAGGACTATCATTTCCTTCAATTATATAGCCACTTAATCCTAACATGCCAGCACAACTCCAAGCATATAACCCAACCGGCCCAGCCCCAATAATTAAAATATCTTTCATTTATTTATAATAACCTTTCTAATTTTTCTGCACTTTAATTATTACATATTTTTCTAAAAGTATAGCACAATAATTAATTCCTAGATATAATTAGTAAAAGAGAGTGGGATATTGATGAAAATAATTGTTAAAAATGAGATAGCAACAAAACTTTTAGCTGAAAAAATTGCTCCGTTTTTAAATCCTAATTTATGCTTATTATTAGATGGACCGTTAGCCGCTGGGAAAACAACTTTTACAAAATATTTATTAAAAGCGTTAGGGGTAATTACGCCCGTTACTTCACCAACGTTTTTAATTATGCAACAGTATACGACAAATCAGCAAGTTATTATTAATCATATTGATTGCTATCGATTGTTAGGTTTAGAACAAGAAGAAGAGTGAGAAATGTATTTTGAACATTTTTCTGATAGTATTAATATTATTGAGTGACCAGCGGGAATTAGTAACCAGTTAAGTTCAAAGTACGAGGTAATTAAAATTACCATTAAGATAATTAATGAGGATGAACGAATTTTTACGATTAAAACCAACAATAAACATTTACAAAGCGCACTAGGAAAAGAGGGATAAGATGTTAAATCTATTTATTGATACTAGTACTGATTTTTTAATTTTAATTTTAGAAAAAGAACAAAAAATCATTGCTCAAGTTCACCAAAACCATGCTCGTCGTCATACTGAAGAAACATTACCAACAATTACCCAGTTATTAGGTCAGCATCAATTAAAATTAAAAGACATTAATAATTTTTATTTAACAGCTGGTCCAGGTAGTTATACTGGTGTTCGGATTCCAATGACAATTGTGAAAACAGTTAAAGTAATTAATCCGGCGATTAATGTTTATACAATTAATACATTACTTTATCAGGCGGGGCTAGATAATGTTGTTTCAATGCTTGATGCGCGGAGTGGAAAACGGTATTTTGCGGTAATTAGTAATGGTGTAGAGGTGATTCCAAGGCAAGTTCTTGATTATGAAACTTGTATTGAAATTACAAAGCAATTTCCAGGTTATGAGTTTCGTTATGATTTACAAGAAATTGATTTTGTTCAAAATTATCTTGTTCTAAAAAAGCATTTTATATTAGTTGAAGATATTTTTGATTTAGAGCCACAGTATTTAAAAAAGGATTGAAGTTAAATGGTTATTTTAAAAACAGTTAATAATAGTGATGCTTTATTATTATTTTTATTAGAACAAGAAAATTATCCACATAATTATTATAAATATCGTAATTTAATTCAAATGATTAATAACAAAAATTATCTTGTTTATAAATTAATTGTCAAAAATAATATCTATGGTTATTTTATTTTAATGCATAGTGGGGATGATTTTGAATTAATACGTTTAACAGTTAAAAAGCGTCATCACCATCAAGGTTATGGTCAACAAATATTAAAATATATTCTAACACATTTTTCATATCAACAAATTTTTTTAGAAGTAAATGAACATAATTTGGTTGCTAAACAATTATATTTAAAGCATGGGTTTAAGATTATTCGAACAATTGCTCAATATTATGGTGCAGAAAATGGATACTTAATGGTTTATCATCACTAACTTTATTTAATTTTACGGTATAATATATAAGAAAAAATTAGGTGGTAAAGGAGAGAAAAAATGGGAAGAGCATTTGAAGTTCGCAAGCAGTCAATGGCAGCAACAGCTGCAAAAAAAGCAGTATTATATAATCGTGTTGCTCGAGAAATTTATTTATCAGCACGCGAAGGAAGTGTTGATCCCAATGCTAATTTAGCATTACGGAATGCAATTGATAAAGCAAAAGTAAAACAGGTTCCACGTGATGTTATTGAACGTGCGATTAAAAAAGCAAGTGGAAACGATAATGAAAATTACCAAGCAATTCGTTATGAAGGGTATGGACCAGGAGGCAGTGCAATTATTGTTGATACATTGACAAATAATGTTAACCGCGCTGTGGCAGAAGTACGCAATTGTTTTACTAAAACAGGTGGTAAACTAGGAGTTAATGGGGCTGTCGTGCATTTATTTGATAATTTAGCAGTGTTTGCTTTTACAGGTAAAACGGTTGAAGAAGTATTAGAATTATTATTACTAGCAGATTGTTATATTAATGATGTTGTTGCTGAAGATGGACAAATTGTTGTTTATGCGCCAGGAACAGCATTTAATAGTGTTAAAAGGGCATTAGATCAAGCCGGGATTACAACATTTCAAATGGCAGAAATTACAATGCTTCCCCATGACCGGATTACTTTACATGGTGATGACGCTGAACAATTTGAAAAAATGTTAAATATGTTAGATGACATTGATGATGTGCAAGATGTTTATCATAATGTTTTCCTTGCTTAGTTCAGCGTGAAAAGCAGGAAAACAACTTGGGAAATTAGAAACAATTGAAAAATTATCGCTAATAGTGCATAATAATAGTAAAGCAAAAAGGGGTTTAGATAATAATGTCAAATTTTTTGGGTGGTAGTATGACAATGAATGTGATTTTAGTCGTAATTGTAGTCGCAGTTATTATTTTTGCAATTGTTTCTTCAATTATGGGACGAAAAGCACAACGCATTGAACGAGAAAAACGAAAAAAACAAGTTAAAGATAAAATTAAACAATATATTAAAGATACTGATAATCGTAAAAACTTAAGATTAGAATATGAAAAAGTTATTGCTCGTAAAGGAAAAGAATTTAAATATCGCGATATTTTTGATGTTATTGTTGATATTTATGAAGCAAAAACAAATGCTTTTTTAGAACAAAAAGCTTTTGAAATTGAAGGTATTTCAAAAAAAAACAGTAAAAAACAATATGAAACAACTTGAATTGTTAACCAAGAAATTGATTTAGAAGAAACAAAACATCGAATTGAAATTAGTGAAAAAAAAGTTAAGTTAACAAAAGAAGAAAAAAAAGCAGCAAAAATTACGGCAAGAAAAGAATATGAAGCACATCGTGCTGAAATGCTTAAAAAGCGTGAAGAAGAACGGAAATTGCGAAAAGCTGGACAACTTTCTGTTGATGAACGCCCAAAACCAAAACCAGAGAAATTTGTCCCTAGAAAATAAGTTCTATCTTATTTTCTTTGTCTTTAAAAAGCAAATCCGAAATAACGAAAGTGAAGTGCAATAATGGATTTAGAAATCACTTTAAAAAAAGAAGATTTTAAACGATTTAAAAAATGTTTTAAAATTGCTTGAACATTAGCTTCACGAAGTAATTTAAAAACAGTGCAAGAATGAGTGACAGCTCAAAAAATTTCGGTCTTTTTTAACTTGCAAGATAATATTAACAGTGCCAAAATTGATGAAGCTATTTTTATTGATGATTATGAAAATGAGAAGGGAAAAGGTTTATTTCAAACACATTTGTATGATTTAGCGTTAGAAACTTATTGACCAGCAGCTGAGGACACGGATAGTAATGATTTTCGAACTTTACCAGACGAGATTCAAACAACGATGGCAGATGTTCAAATTGATTTTTATCCCGGTGAAACAATTGCTGATGGGAATGAAGTTGGCCAACGCGCGCGTGAATATTTTATGCGTGATTATACCTATTTTAATTTAGAACATTACAGCAAGAAAATTGCTTTTGCAAAGACAACTGAAGCGTTAGCAAATCCAAACTATGATGTTTATTTTGAACCATCTTTTGTTTATAATAATTGTATTACAAAGTGTGATATTTTAAAGAAACTTCCAGATGGTACTTATCATTTAATTGAGGTTAAAGCTTCAACTGGTCGGAAATATGATAAAGAAGCACAAATGTATGTTGACAAGGATGTTAAGGATGAATATGGTTATGATGTTGTCTATCAGTATTATGTTTTAACTGGGGCAGGCTTAACAATTAGTCGGGTTTCGTTAATGTTGTTAAATTCGGAGTATCAACGGATTGGTGATATTGATGATGACCAGTTGTTTATGTTTCAAGATTATTATAAATTGCCAACCAAAACCTTACCGGCTATTAGTTTATTAGAATTTTGTCAGCAAATGATTACTGGACAATTTGCCAAACGTGTTGAAAAGAATCGCATCATTACTGATGATTTAGCTTTAATTAAACATTATTTTATGCAACCAGTTGAAACAATTTTTCCTTTATTTAGCAAGGAACAATGTTTCAATGGAAAAGGCGATCGTTATGGTTATTGCCAACATGTTACTAGTTATTTACCACCGCATCATAGTGTCTTTGAGTTAACCCGTGGGATGGAAAAAAAGACGTTATTAAAATATCAAGAACACATTGATTTGTTAAAAGATATTGTGTTACCATTTACCTTTAAACAATCAACGCGACAAAAAAAGCCAATTTTATTTTCAGAAAAACAACAACGCCAAATTCTTGCTGTTCAAGATAATGCCCCAGTTGTTAATCCAAAGAAGGTTGCTATTATTAATCAAATTTTAGAACAGTATCAGTATCCAATATATATGTATGATTTTGAAACAATGAAAGCGGCAGTTCCTCGCTTTGATTATTCATATTCTTATCAGCAAATTCCGTTTCAATATTCAGTCCATCTTATTAAAGATAATCACTTTGATTATCAAGATGAAACGACAATGGAACATTATGCCTTTTTAGCAGATGGTGAAGGTGATCCACGTTTAGCACTAATTAAACATTTAGTTACTGATTTATTTAGACATGGCGGAGGGGTTTATGTTGCTTATTATAAGAGTTTTGAATGTAAGGTTTTAGCCGAATTAATTAGTTATTTAACAATCTTAATTAATCAAAGTCTTAATGAGGAACTTATGACAACTTATCAAGATTGACAAAAAAAATTAAGGATTATTCGAAATAAAACAATTGATTTAATGGATTTTTTTCAGGACTTTATGATTTATAAAAAAGAATTTTATGGTTCAGTTTCAATTAAAAAAACACAACCAGCATTTGATAATCAATTTACTTATCAAGCATTAAAGGTACAAAAAGGTGATATGGCCAGTGAAATCTTTCGTCGTCGGGTGGAGAATAATATTCCAATCACCATTTGACAAAAATCATTTCGAGGAGAAATGTTAAAATATTGTAATCGGGATACATTAGCAATGGTTGTTATTTATCAACATATTGTTCGTTTAATGGGATCTTTAACACCAATTAAGGGAGGAAAAAAAGATGCAGAAATATAGAGTAATTTTTATGGGAACGCCAATCTTTGCAACAGCTGTTTTAAAAGCTTTACAAAAGTTAGCGCCAACAATTGAAATAATTGGAATTGTTACCAAACCTGATCGTAAAATTGGACGTCAGCAACTTGTTCAATTTTCTCCAGTCAAAGAATTTGCCTTAACAAATCAGATTCCTGTTTTTCAACCAGAAAAAATTAATGATCTTTATACAGAGTTAGGAACTTTCCAACCAGATGTTATTGTAACGTGTGCTTATGGGCAATTTATTCCAGAGCGAATTTTAAAATTAGCACGTATTAATTGTATTAATGTTCATGCTTCATTATTACCAAAATTACGTGGTGGGGCACCTATTCATAAGGCTATTATTTATGGTGAGCGAGAAACGGGGATTACACTAATAAAAATGATTAAAAAAATGGATGCAGGAGAAATGTATGTTCAAACAGCAATTCCAATTAGTGCCACCGAAACAGCCTCATCTTTGCATGACCGGTTAATGGTTTTAGCAGGCACAATGATTGAAAAATATTTATTAGATATTATTACTGGTAAAATTAAAGGAACACCACAGGATGATAGTCAAGCAACATTTGCTTATAATATTACACGTGATGAAGAAAAAGTAAATTGGTTTTTACCAAAACAAAAAATTGTTGACCAAATTCGTGGATTATATGCATGACCAATTGCTTATACAACTGTTAATAATATTTATTATAAATTGCACCAAGCAATGATTACTTTAGAGCCATTAGCGGAAAAAGACGCTGATTTTGTAAATGGGACAATTATTGATATTTCAAAATTAGGGATTAAAGTTAAAGTTGAAGATGGTTATTTGCTAATTACGCGTTTACAACGCGAGGGAAAAAAAGTAACTGATGCTAAAAATTACTATCATAATGCCTCGTCAGAAATTATGGTTGGAAATATTTTTATTTAAAATGTATCGTTTAAAATCACTAAAATATTTAGCAACAACAGGATTAATTACTGCTTTGTTAGTAGTTATTGCTTATATTTCACAATTTATTCAGTTCAATTTTGGTGTTGGTAAAGGGATTATTCAGTTAGCAGATGGGTTATTTTTAGGTTTAATAAAGTTAATCAAAGGACCAATGTTATTAATTAGTGGTATTTTGTATGTAACAATTATTGATCTTGTTACCGGCGGTTTTATTTTTATTCCTATTTCAATTTTAATTAGAATTTTAATGTTTTTAATTACTTATTTTGGTGCTCGCATTTTAAGTCGCTATGGTGCTATTTTTGTTAGTTCTTTAATGTTATTATTATATGTTTTGTATAGTTATTTCTTATTTGGGCCTGATGTTGCAATTGTTGAATTAATTGCTGATGCAATTCAAATTGCTGTTGCAACAATAATGGGAATTACGTTAGCAATTGTTTTTGTTCAGATTAATGAGCATAGTACAAATAAAATTTGAGATGATGAACAATTTTGACATTATAAAAAGAGTAATTAGTACATAATTACTCTTTTTATAATGTTCGTGCGGACAAACTAATAATTTTTAATGTTTCTTCAATTTTATCTTTTAAATAATTTAAGTAATAATAATTAATGATTGATTCTCGTAAAATTTTAAGTTTGTTGCCATAATTACTTTGTAGTTGTTTTTCACAATATTCAAAAGTTCGTAAATTTTTTTGTCGCATGTTTAAATTAACTTTAAAATGTTGTCGATATAATTTCCTATATTCATTAAGGGCATTACTAATACGGTTATGAATAAATTCCTTACTATGATTAATAACACGCATAATTTGGTAAATTAACCCTTCATGTTGTTGCAGCTTAATTTGTTTTGTATTAAAAGTTTTTAAATTTTTTAATAATGTATACAACCAATCTTTTTTTGTATCAGAAATTTTTTCAACATTCGTAATTAAAGTTACTTCAGCCATTAACTGATTGTAATATTCTGTAAAGTTAGTACTCACAAGTATTCCCCATTCCGTTATATTAACAAACACTAATAATTTTATCTTTTTTTAAAAATAATTGTTTCAGAGTTTCATTTTTTAAATTGTATAATATATTATATTGTATTTATTTTAAAAATTCAATGTGACTATAATTATTTATTATTAAAACCTGCTATTTCAGGTTATTTTGCTAAAATTATGTATAATAATATCAGAGATGTAACTGTTTATAGAAAGGGTTTTAATTTTAAATGGATAAAAAATTAATTCGTAATTTTTCAATTATTGCTCATATTGACCATGGTAAGTCAACCTTAGCAGACCGGATTTTAGAATTAACAGGGACAGTTGAAAAACGAGAAATGCAAGAACAATTATTGGATTCAATGGATTTAGAACGTGAACGAGGAATAACAATTAAATTAAATTCTGTTCAGTTAAAATATCGTGTTCAAGATCAACAAGAGTATATTTTTCATTTAATTGATACACCAGGGCATGTTGATTTTACCTATGAAGTTTCACGTAGTTTAGCAGCTTGTGAAGGAGCAATTTTAGTTGTTGATGCAGCACAAGGAATTGAAGCCCAAACATTAGCAAATGTTTATTTAGCAATTGATAATAATTTAGCAATTATTCCTGTTATTAATAAAATTGATTTACCATCTGCTGATCCAGACCGTGTCAAAGAAGAAATTGAAAATTTAATTGGAATTCCAACAACAAATGCACCATTAATTAGTGCTAAGACAGGGTTAAATATTGAACAGGTCTTAGAAGCAATTGTTAAAGATATCCCTGCGCCGTTAGAAGGCGATGATAATAATCCATTGCAAGCATTAATTTTTGACTCATATTATGATAAATACCGTGGTGTAATGGTCTCAATTAGAGTTAAACAAGGAATTGTTCGCGTTGGTGAAAAAATAAAATTAATGAATACTGGTGCTGTTTATGAAGTTACTGAATTAGGAGTTAAAACACCAAAAGAAGTTAAAAAAAACCAATTAGTTGCTGGTGAAGTAGGTTGATTAGCAGCAAGTATTAAAATGGTCCGTGATGTTCGGGTTGGTGATACGATTACAACCGTTGCTAATCCAGCTCAACAGCCATTACCAGGATATAAAAAAATGAACCCAATGGTATTTTGTGGATTATATCCAATTGATTCCGCTAAATATAAAGATTTAAAAGAAGCTTTAGAAAAAATTCAGTTATCCGATGCTTCCCTTGTTTATGAACCAGAAACATCACAAGCATTAGGTTTTGGTTTTCGTTGTGGCTTTTTAGGATTATTACATATGGATGTTATTCAAGAACGGTTAGAACGAGAATATAATTTAGAATTAATTGCAACTGCTCCATCGGTAATTTATCATGTTTATTTAACAAATAAGGAAATGATTAGTATTAATAATCCAAGAGAATTACCAGCTGTGCAAAAAATTGATCGCATTGAAGAACCATTTATCAAAGCAACGATTATGACTCCTGAGCAATATATTGGTTCATTAATGGAATTATGTCAAAATAAACGTGGAAAATATGCTAATTTAGAGTATATTGATAATACGCGGCGAATTTTAACTTATGAAATGCCATTAAATGAAATTGTGTTTGATTTTTTTGATCGGTTAAAATCAATTAGTAAAGGTTATGCTTCGTTAGATTATGATTTTATTGGTTATCGTCCTAATAAATTAGTTAAAATGGATATTTTATTAAACAATGAAATTATTGATGCTTTATCAATTATTGTTCATCGTGATTTTGCTTATGGTCGTGGTAAAGCCTTATGTGCAAAATTAAAAGAAATTATCCCTCGGCAAAATTTTGAAGTTCCAATTCAGGCAGCCATTAATCATAAAATTATTGCACGAGAAGATATTAAAGCAATGCGTAAAAATGTCTTAGCAAAATGTTATGGTGGTGATATTACTAGGAAAAAGAAATTATTGGAAAAACAAAAAGAAGGAAAAAAACGAATGAAAGCAATTGGCTCAGTTGAAGTCCCCCAAGAAGCTTTTATGGCTGTTTTAAAGTTAGATGATTAATTGCTATTGTTACCAAATTTTTTATTAATAAAAAGTGATATAATTATTTAAAGGTATTAATTATAATAAAAGGTGATAACAATGAATCTAAAACATAATAATTTTTATCATAAGTTTCTTAGCTTCTTTTTATTAGCATTATTATTTTATATTTTTTTCTTTTGAGGAATTGGAATTATTTATCCAGTAAATAATTTTGTTTTCGATAATGTTCTTTTTAATTTAGCCTATGTATTATTAATTTCCTTTGTTTCTGTTTTTGTCGTAGGGATTTTAATGCAAATTTTAATTAATTTCCGCTTATATCAATGATCATTTGACCATTATAAATTATTGATTAAAACAAATTGATTTGTTCTTTTAACATGATTATTAAATTTAATTTTATTAACAATAACATTAGCTTATAATTTTCAACGTTATATTAATTTAGTTCAAAATCAACATTTGGCACGAATTACGTATTTAATTTTATTAAATTTATTTTATATTTTTTATCTTATTATTAGTTTATCATTATTATTAACAATTGCACTAGTTATTATTTATGGATTTTATCTTAAAAAAATTACTTTTTTTGTTATTTGAACTAACACGGAAATTTATAATGAATTATTTATAAATAACTTTACAATTGATCCATTTGCTGCGCTGATTAGATTTTTGCAGCAAATGAAGATTGTAGTAATTATTAAATTACTCATTTGTCGCACATTTTTAAAAGCGCAATTACGAAAAACAAAATTATTAATTCAATTCAAAAAGGAGAATTGTCCACCCTTGCTTTGTTTATAATAATATTTTTAAATAATTTATTTTTAGAATAGAGGAGCTTTTAGGTATGAAAAAATTAATGATTATTTTAGCATCCCTAACATTTACTTCGGTTTCTATTGCTTCAGTTGTTAGTTGTACTAATGTTGTTGATATTACACAAAAAACCAATTATCATGTTATCCCAAATGTTGCTAGTATTAAAGCAACTATTCAAAAGTTAAATTATAATGCAGATAATTTTGATGTTGATCTTGCCCCGGGGATGAAAACAGCAATAATTCGTTCAATGCCAGATGTTACGAATCAACCATTTTTAACAAAAAAAATTAATTTGGATTGAACAACAAATGATTTAACAAAAATTATTACGTTCACTTCATTACCATATTCAGAAGAATCAGTTGGTAAACCTGCTGATCCTGCTCGTGTTTTAGCAGTGATTAATGTCTTAAATGGAACAAATTTTACGAGTGATGATGTCCAAATTATTATGGAAGGTAATAATTATAAAATGATTGCAAAAGAAGGCAGTAATTTTAATGGTGAATTAGAAATTATTTCAGAAGCTGTTACTTTTGACCAAGTGTATCCAGTTGTTAACCTAGGAAATGTCTATTTAAATAGTTCTATATATAATAATTGAAAAAAAGATCCAACCGGAAATAAATTAATTATGGCAGCAGCCCTAATGGAATTTACTGGTGATCGTAATCGTTTTTGTGCTTTTTATAGTCAAGCTATTATGCAAGCCTTTATGCGAGGCGGTATCTTAGATATTACCATTGATGATCAATTCAACGGTACTTTTTACTTAAGTGGTAGTGTCCCTAATATTTTCAATGATTCGAATGTTACTTTTAAATTTCATGTTATTTTAGATCACCGTAAATATTTAAATTATAATAATGAAAAACCAAAAAATATGGCACAAATTAAAGTTAGCCTAACTGAAACATATACTGGAAATAATTTAAATGACATTCGTTATGCTGTTGTTAAAGAACTGTTGGGAAAAGATTTTGCCGAGCAGTATAAAGACTTATGATATGATGAATTTTTAGTTGACAAACCATATATTCCAGATAAAAAAGAACTTGTTTTTCGAGCAAAACCAGGTTCAAAAATTTTAGCATCGTCTGATAAAATGGCATCAATTTTAACAAAACAGCCGTTTTATCAAATTATTGCAACATTACAATAAAAAAATAAAAAGAAGTAATTACAATTGAAAAAAGTGTTAGGATAAAACTAGTTTTAAATAAAACTAGTTTTTAATTTTTAAAGTAAATTATCTTGTTGAAAATAAAATAATATATTATATAATGTAATTGGATATACGTTATTTTGATGCAAGATTATAAAGTTTAACATTTATTTAATGGTTAGTTAGCAATTAGTAACTAATTCATTTTACTTTTAAATTTATCAATCTTCTGGAATTCTGGTAGGGTGGTTGGGATGTTAAGCGAAAGGATATAGATATTTTTTTAATGTATTAAAATATCAAATATCAATTAACAAAACTATTAACTTTCAATTGTTTCAGAATAATAATTAAAAATAATTACCTTGTCTATTTTATAAAAAACAAACTAGTCTGTAAAATGATTTGTGATAAAAATATATCCATTCTTTTTTTTATCCTTTAAACTAAGTAGCAAATCAATTTTTAATAAACATAATATATATACCCTGAATTATTTAATTATTTCTGAACAAATATAATTATCAAAATAATAAACATTACCCTGAGTGAAAGTTGTGTTACAATTATGTGAAGTGATACTAGTTTTAAATTAAAACTAGTATCTTTTTTATTTTTAAAATTTTAAATTGTTTTTTCTGTTGGATTTTGTTTTAATTAAAATGATAAATAACAAACGATTTTTACATTTTATTATTGGTTTTGATAGAAATAGGGTATAATTATCGTATATACCTAAATAATATATGTATGGTTTTTTTATGGTTAAAAGATAGGTGAAAAAAATGGAGAAATTACGTAGAGTGTCATTAACTTTCTTAACAATTGGCGGAATTTTTAGTGCGTTACTGTTCGGAATATTAATTATGCTAGCAAATAAAATTAATAATCAAATGTTTTTTTATAATGCTTCATATATGCTATTACACGATATTGCTCTTTTAGTTTTACAGTTTTCAAATATGACAGTATATAATAATGTTATGGCAAACCCAGAATTATTTGGGGGGATTTTAATTGGAAGTTCTAGTTTTTTAGTATTGCTGTATTTAATTCCAAATTATTTATCAAAAAATAATGGTTATAAAATTTTTGGCATAAGTGGCGCTTTTGTTATTGGATTAATATCTTGCATTTTATTAACAATGGCTGTTGTACTTGCTGGTCAACCAATAAGTGCTAAAACTGGTTTAAATATTTTTAAGTTAAATTTACCAATTAATTCAGGTTTTATTTTGCTATTTATTGGACCAGTCTTAACCTTCTTTGGTAGTTGCTTTGCAATAGCTTATTATCATACAACACGAAAAGCAAAATCATTAACACAAGATCAAAAAAATCGTTTAACAGCAATTAATTTTGAAACTGGTAAAATTGGTGCTCGTGGGTTAACACCACAAAAAGAAATGGTTAATCAAGCTGAACTTACTCATATTGAAGAAACAAAAACTCCTCTTAACAACAAATCAGTTTCAACAACAAATGATTTAAAAGCAAAAATAGCATTATTGAAAGCAAAAATGGCTCGGAATGCTCTTTTACATGAGCAAGGTGAAGGACATCTTGTTCCAGAGGAAGAAGATAATAATTCTGATAATTCAAAACCAACAATTCGTGTTGGTGCAGAAGGCCAATATTTACGCACAATTAAAGAGGGTGAAGGAATTGTTGATGAATCACCAGCAGGATTACTTATTGAACAAGAAGGTGACTTTGTGAAAAAAGGTGATATTATTAAACATCGTGATTATTCAGCTCCTATTTTTAGTGCGGAAACTTCGTCTTCAAAAGGAAATTTCAATGCCTATGATTCAATTATTATTCCAAAATCAAAACAACATATGTCATTAGATAAAACAGAATTAGCAGAACGAATTGGTTCGGTTTCAAAACCAAGTGGTAAGCAACGCATTAATTCCAATGCCCGTGTTGATAGTTTTTATGATGGTAAAGTTTTTTTAGGTGATATTGATAAAATTTGAACAGCAGGAAAAAAATACCGTGAAGATATTACAAAAAAACCAGCAACTAATAATTCTTTACAATCATCGGATTTACACCATAATTTTGAGAATGAAAATGAAAATGATGATAAAATAGATGATAATCATTAATTAATCCATATTTATGATAGGGGGAGTAATAGCATGGCATTGGAAAAAGTGATACCATATCAGGGCAACTTAATTAAATATGATTTAATTATTAAAGAACAGAAGAATATTGTGTTGAATGTTAATAATGGCAAAATTAAAGTATCGGCCCCTAGTTATGCCCATGATTGGGAAATTGAAACTCTAATTTATAAAAATATTAAAAAAATTATTACGGTAATTAATGTTCACGATAATTATCAAAAGATTGTCATTAATCCAAACGGAACAGGTTATGTTTATGTTTTTAATGAAAAATATCCGTTGCAATTAACCAATGAAAATATTCATACAAAAATTATTAATCGACAATATTTTTTATTAAAAGATGCTGGTAGTTATGATGAAAATGTTAAAAAGTTACACCATTTTTTAAAACCAAAATTTAGTTATAAATTTGAACAGTTATTAAATAAATGAGCAAAAATAATGAATTTATCTTATAAAAATTTAACAATTAAAGCAATGGTTCGTAAATGAGGTGTGTGTTATCCACAAACGGAAAAAATTGTTTTAAATACAAAGTTAATTCATTTTGATCCAACAGTATTGGAATATGTAATTATTCATGAATTATCACATTTAGTTCATCATAATCATTCTAAGGCGTTTTGATATCGTGTTGAAAAATATATGCCAAATTATCGTGAAAAAGTTGAAATTTTAAAAAAACCAGGAATCTAATATGGTTTCCTTTTTAATTTAAAATAAATAAGTAAGGAGTTAAGAAATATGCTTTATATTAGTAATCAAAAAGACACTAAAAATCTTGAAAATTTTATTTTTAATCAATTTGATATTTCAGCAGTTAAATTAATGGCGAAAGCAGCCGAGGGTTTATTTCATCATTTGAATTTAGCAGTTCATAGTTTTTTAATTTTAGCTAACATTGGTAATAATGGTGGGGATGGTTTTTGTTTAGCAAAATTAATTAGTGATTATGATGGAACAAAAAAGATCCATATTCATATTTGCACTGATAAAAAACCTTTGATACTGCTAAAACCCAAGAAGTGGCATATTATTATTCATTAGTTAAAAAGTTGCGAAATGTAACAATGACCTTTCTTGATGATAATATTGATGCAGTAATTTTATGAACTGATATTATTTATTGATTGCATTTTTGGTATTGGTTATCATGGAAAAATGCCACCTGCCATTGCTGAAATTATTAAAAAAGTTAATGAAAGTCAAAAATATGTTTTAGCATCTGATATTCCAAGTGGAATTGAAAATGATAGTGCAACAATTCCAACAATTGCAATTAAGGCTAATGGGGTTTCATCAGCAAGAAATCAATTGTATTTGCGCGAAATTAATTGATAACAACTTATTTTATACGGATAGTGTCCAATTACATTCCCGCTCACTAATTTCACACAAAGGCATTTATGGAAATTTACTTATTTTTGCTTCAAGTTTAGAATATTTAAATGCTGGGACTTTAGTTGCTAATATGGCATTAAATGCTGGAATTGGCCTAGTAATTTGAGCATTATCCCCAGAATTATTGGGAAAAACCAATAATACTGCTCCATAAATTACGTTTTGTGATGCTTCTGATCGAATCCGAATTTTAGATTTATTAACAAACAAAGTTAATGTAGTTGTCTATGGAATGGGAAAAGGAAAAACAGAACGGACATATAATACTTTAAATTATATTTTAGATAATTATAAAGGATCAATTGTTGTTGATGATGATGGAATTAATGTTCTAGATGTCCCATTATTACGGAAATTACGTGGGCGATCAATTTTAACACCCCATGCATTGGAATTATCACGTTTAATTAATAAAAGTGTGCCAGAAATTTTAAGTAATTAAATTAATATTGCAAAAGAATTTGCTAATAAGTATAAAATTATTTTTGTTTTAAAAGGATATCAATCAATTATTACGGATGGTAATCGCGTGTATATTAACGGTACCGGTAATCCATATATCGCTGTTGCTGGTATGGCTGGTATGGGTTATACGCTAACTGGTTTAATTGCTAGTTTAGTTGGTCAAGGTTATGAATTGTTTGAAGCAGCAATTGTTGGAACGTATTTACACGGGTTAGCTGGTGATGAAATTTCACAATACAAAAAACCAGTGTTACCAACAGACATTATTGATCAAATTGGTTTTGTTTTAGCAGAGCTTATTGGAAGTGACGATTCGCTTAATTTTAAAAAATAGTTATTTTGGTTATTTCGGTAACTTTTGAATTTGTTATAATTTATTAAAATGAAAGATGGAGAATAATAATGCGCCAAATTTTAAAAAGTTATTTAAAATCATATTTTAAAAATTGAATTGAAGCCGGAGGTTTAATTCTTTTTATTATCATTATTATTGCAACAATTGCCGGAATTTTATCAGGTGCTTTACAATATAAAATAAAATATAATGATTTAGTATATACATCTGAACAATGAGATTATAGTTTTAGTGTTGAAGATTATAAACCTAATTTTATGGAAGATTATTATTTACATAATAAGTTTATTGATAAAAATAAGCAAGAAATTAATGTTACAGGAGTTCCCCAAGCAATTTTAAATGAAAACAGTAGTTGGTGAAAAACAACAAAAAGTGTGTGTGGTACTCTTGCAAGTCCAGAATTACAGCAAATTTGTTCAACAAGTCAAATTATTACTAAATTAGCGGAAGTTGCGCAATATCGAGGAATGAAGCAAAATATTGATGGTGTTAATCCGATTGGCTATCTTTATTTTAAAAAATTTAATTGAAACCAACCAAAAGAAATGGTAACACGGTTATTACGACAAAAAAATTTTCCAGAATATTCTGTTGGTGTTTTTGAAACTATTTCTTTTAAACAAGAAAGCGGTTCAAATTATACTTTAAAGATTACTCCTGCGGTAGTACAAAATCTAGAACAGACAGCCGCCGTTAATTTTAACCAATTGAAATTATACAAAGGACAGTTGCCAACAGTAGATAATGAAGCGGTTGTTAGTAGTTTATTTGCAGAGCAAAATCATTTAAAAATTGGAGATATTTTTCCAGTCATTCGGAACAACCCAAATTTTAATTTAAAAATTGTTGGAATTGGAAATAATTTAGATAATTTTATTAAGCGGACAAATTTAAAAATTAATAGTAGCAATGATATTCGGAAATACGGTGTATTATTTACAACTGAGCATTTCCAAACTCAATTGCAGGATGCAAATGTTCGTGGTGAGTTAGGGAATATTATTTTAAATCCAAGTCAAAAAATTTTAATTAAATTAAATTCAACAAATGCAATTTTAACTTTAAAAGAAAATTTAGCACAGGGTTATATTAATCCAACAGCAACTTTAATTCCATATGAAAATAGTGATATTGCAATGCAAACGCAAAATATTAATATTCAAATTATTTTGTATAGTGCAATTGGTTCGGTGTTGTTATTTTTAGGTTTTATTTTTATTAATTATACAATGAAAAAAGAGATGAATAAAAATCGTCGTCAAATTGGAATTTTTAAAGCTTTTGGTTATCAAACAACGGAATTATCATGAATTTTTTCAACAAAGTTTTTTGTCACGATGCTATTTGGTATTATATTAGGATATTGTGTTAGTATTCCTATTCAGTTATATGTTAATACATTATATACAACAGGATTATTAATTCCATTTAAATTAATTTATGTTTCCTGATGATTTATGCTAATTTTGTTTTTAGTTATCCCCATCTTTTTTACTACTTTATCATTTTTATTTACAATGAGTTATTTAAACAAACCAAGTTTATTATTAATTAATGGTGCTGGAAAAATGCATTTTTATGGTTTAATAATTGGGATTAAAAAAATTTTTAGTAAAACAAGTTTCTTGTTTCGAATTCAATTAGCATTTACTTTAAAAGGATTTTGAAAATGAATGATTGTAATGTTTATTTTCTTTATTTCTTCATTACTCTTTATCATTCAATTTAATGCATCTGATATTTTTCGACAAATTGTTTATTCGTTTAGTAATGTTTATCAAAAAGATGTTGACCATCGCTTCCAATTTCCAAGTTTATTAACAATGGCAACAAGTCATCGAACTCCAACAGGAGAAGAAAAATTAAAATTAATAAATAATAATCATTTTCGAGTGTTACCAACAAGTAATGTTGAACAAACCCAAGCTGTTTCATTAGCAAAATTTAGTGAATTAGCAACAGCGATTCATCATAATCCGATGGATATGGAATTATGACAAAAACTCTTTCTTTATCAACCAATTTATCAGTCAGTTTATTTAACTGATTTAATTCAAGTTGTTAAAGATATAACAAATATAACAGGAGGAAATTTACCAGATTGAGGAAAAAATATTGTTAATTTAAGTAATCTGATTGACCAGACACATATTAAGACAGTTGTTAGTTTTAATACATTGTATTATAATCCTCAAACAGAATTGCCAGTTCTTAATTTAGCTGTAACTCCAAGTAATCGTGAAACAGCAGTAATTAGTGATCTTAATTTAAAAGGGATTGAACCAAATACTTGGACAAATTTTTATCAAATGGAAGGTGTTAACAAAAAGGTTATTAACGAATTGTTTGCAGCACCATTAACAAGAACACAAATTCCTGCAATTATTTCAGAAAAAATAGCTAAATTAAATAATTTAAAAATTAATGATACTTTTGAATTTACTGTTAAAAATGTAAGATCTACGTATAATATATCAATTGCTGTAAAGGGAATTAATAAAAATGATACAATACGAAGCAATGTTTTTATTAATGCTAATACTATTCGGTTTTTATTTTATGATTTTAACGAAAAACCAGTCCCAAATGATTTTTATGATGGAGTTATTTCTAAGGAAAAAATGATTTATGATAAGATCAACCCAAAAGAATTGCTAATGGGGAAACAAGATTATAAGATTACATTGCAAAACTTAACAATTAATATTTTTAACCATGATATTACGGATAATTTAGGAAAAATTATGACAACAATAACTAGTGATGGTAGTGATATTAGTATCTTTACGGGTCCAAATAATGTTGAATTAATTACCTTGCAAAAATTATTAGCATCGGCAGGCTTGGGGATGTTAAATGATTCATTGTTAATTTTACAAATATTAAATGGAATTATTATTTTCATTATTTTAGCAGTTATTACTTCTTCTGTAATTGATGAAGCTAGCTCAGTTATTTTAACAATGCGAGCCTTAGGATATAAACCACGGCAAGTAAACTTTATTGTAATTGGTAATTATGTTCTTGGTGTTTTATTTACATTCTTCCTGGCATATGTTATTTCCTTACTAATTTGGTACTTTGCTGTTAACATTATTTTAGAACAGTTTAAATTTGTTATTAATTTACCATTAAATTGACAAACACCATTAAAAGTTGGAACTATTATTACTATTATTTTAGTTCTATCATGACTATTATCTATGTATTTAGTAAAAAAACAAAAACTAAATGAATTAACTGAGTAAAATAGGTTATAATAAAATTATAAAATTTCAGATTAAATCGTTGATTTAGGAATAGTAATTAATATGCTTATCGTCAGAGAGGTTATGATTGGTGCAAATAACTGGTGAGATATTAAGGAATTCACCTAATGAGAGCTGCTAATCCCAGCCGGATTATTTAATATAAATGATTCGTTAACTTTAATTAAGACTATTTATTAGTAAAAAAAGGATGGTACCGTAAGAAATTGCTCCTTGTTTATATTTTTTTAATATAGACAAGGATTTTTCTAACTTAATTAGACTTCAGCAAGAAAGGATTAAACAATGGAAAAAGAATTAGACTTATTATTTACCCAAGCAACAAAAAACATTAAAGCAGCACAAACAGTGGCGGAAGTTAATGCCGTTCAATTAAAATATTTAGGGAAAAAATCAATGTTGAATGATTTATTGAAAAAAATGAAAGATTTAACACATCAAGAACGTTTAACAATTGGTCAAAAAGCAAATCAAATTAAAGGAGAATTAACTGAATTATGTCAAGTTAAAAAAACCGAATTAGAAAATGCTTTATTAATTGCGACAATTGAACAAGAAAAAATTGATTTATCATTACCAGGATATAATTTAGTATTAGCAACAAAGCATCCATTAAACCAAGTTATTGATGAAATTTCGCAATTATTTCAAGAATTAGGATATGATATTGTGTTTGGAACTGAAGTTGATGATGATGAATATAATTTTCAACGCTTAAATTTACCATTAGGACATCCAGCTCGTGATATGCAAGATACATTTTATTTGTCTAAAAACACATTATTACGAACACACTGTACCAATATGACAGCCCGTGCAATTTCACAGATGAAAAGTAAAAATGAAATAATTGCAATGATTTCAACTGGAAATACTTATCGCCGTGATGATGATGATTCTACACATTCACATCAATTTATGCAAGTTGATGGGTTTTTAGTTGCCCCAAATATCACTTTTGCTAATTTAAAATGAACAATTCAATACTTTTGTCAACGGATGTTTGGTGAAGCAACACAAATCCGTTTACGGCCAAGTTTTTTTCCATTTACAGAACCATCTGTTGAAGTTGATGTTACTTGTGTTAATTGTCAAGGTAAAGGTTGTTCAATTTGCAAGCAAACTGGTTGAATTGAGATTATGGGCTCTGGGATGATTAATCCGCTTGTTTATCAAGCATGTGGACAAGATCCAGCATTAACTGGCTTTGCCTTTGGCATTGGGATTGAACGAATTGCGATGTTAAAATATGGGATTGATGATATTCGTCGTTTTTATACAAATGACATCCGCTTTTTAGAACAATTTAAGAAATTTGATTAGGAGGTTTAAAATGATTATTACAAGAAGATGATTAAATAAATATATTGATTTTACTGATATTAGTAATGCTGATATTGTTGCTGCTTTAAATAGTTTAGGGTTTGAAGTAGAACGTACGCATAATTTTGATCGTAATAGTAATATTGTTTGTGGTCGAATTCAAGTTGTTAATGAAATTCCTGATACGCATTTAAAGTTTTGTCTAGTTGATATAGGACAAGAATTAGTTGATCCAATTGTTTGCGGAGCTAGTAACCCAGCGGAAAATGGATATGTTGTCGTTGCTCGTCCAGGGGCAGTGTTAGCCGATGGTGCAAAAATTGCAAAACGTGAAATTAAAGGATATGCTTCGGAAGGAATGATGTGTTCACTAAGTGAATTAGGAATTGCTGAAAAATATTTAACGCCAGCCGAACAAGATGAAATTATTTTAACTTTTAATGAAAAAGAAGGTTCATATGATATGATTGGTGCTGAAGATGTTTTAACTAAAATTGGTTTAACTGATTATTTGTTTGAGATTGATTTAACATTAAACCGCAGTGATTGCTTAAGTGCTTATGAATTAGCCCGTGAATTAGCCCACTATTTTAAACGTGAATTATTTCCGTTAGAATTAGAATCAACAGAAAATTTAAAAGAATATCAAAATCCATTAAAAGTAGAAATTGCAACATCAGCAGTTGAATCAGCAATTAGTGTTAATATTAAATTAACGCCGGAAAAAACTCCGCTAAAATTATCAGATCGAATTTGGTTAAAAATTAATGAATATCAATCAAATGTAGCAGATCCATTTGGCGATTTAGCAATTAAAGCAACCCTTGAAACAGGGCAACCATTATTACTTTATGATTTTAATAAAATTAAAAACCCTTTAAAAATTACTGATGATTATGAAAATAAAACTTTTAATATTAAAAAAGGTGATTTAGTAGTTCTTGATGGGAATGAATTTTTAGAATTAATTGGTGTCCGCGTTAATCCGACTTATGCTATTAGTGCTACAACAACGGAGATAACAGTGTTAGCACTCCATTTAAATCATATTATAATGCGTCAACAACAACGAAAAGTTGGTATTAGTAACATTAATTTACAACGTTATATCAAACCCCTTAGTTATGCTACTGTTGGATTAGGATTATCACGTTATTTGTATTTATTAAAAATTAATGGTTTTTTAGCCGAGTTATCAGTTTTAAACTTTATTAAAGAATATAAGAAAACAGTTGAGTCAATTAACATTACTTTACTTGAGATTAATCAATTTATCGGTTATTCTTTTACCTTATTAGAAATTAAAGCTTTATTAGAACCATTAGCTTTCCAATTTAAAACAGAAGGTGAACAATTATTTGTGACACCACCAGCAACTCGTACCGATATTTTTCAGAAAGCTGATTTGATTGAAGAAATTACCCGGTTATTTGGTTATAATAACATTGTTGCTCAACCACCAGTCTTACCAAATTTAGTTAAGGCTAAACGTCCTTCTGAAAAAACAATTAAAAATTTTGAAACTTTCTTTTTAAATAATGGTTTTTATCAGGCAAAAACATATGCGCTAGTTAAACAAGAAGAAATTACTCATTTTAACTTTTTTAATTATCAAAAACCATATCAATTACTATCGCCATTATCGGAAGAACATGCTGTAATGCGGTTAAGTTTAACAAATAGTTTATTAAACAGTGTTAAATACAATAATGCTCGAAATCAAAAAAATGTTAAGTTATTTACTGTTGAAAAAATTTATGTAAATGAGAAAAGTTATTATCATGGGGCATTTGTAAGTCAAGCAGAAATTATTCAAAATAAAATAACAGGCGATAGTCTTTCTAATTCGTATTATTATATTAAAAGTTTATTGGAAGCTTATTTGCAAAGTGAACAAATTGATATTGATGAATTATCATATCAATCAGCACCAAAAAATAAAATTTACCATCCTTATCAAACTAGTCATGTTTTTTTAGGAAAACAATTATTAGCAATTATTGGTGTGATTAATCATAGTTATCAAAAAGAAGTTGATTTAAAAAGTGCAACTTATTTTGGCGAAATTAATTTTGAAGTAATGTTTAATTATCCGCATAAGAAACAAACATTTTTCACACCGCCTTCTAAATTTAGTACAAGTAGTCGTGACATTTCAATTTGAGTACCAGTAACAGTAACCTACGAACAAATTAAGAAAAAGATTTTAACAGGAGTTAAAAATGTTGTTGCAATAGAAGTGATTGACCAGTATTTTGATCATAAAGAAATGCCTAATCATGTTGCTTTAACAATTAGTTTTACATTTAATGATATGGCAAAACAGCTAACTGAAACAGATATTAACCAACAATTTGAACAAATTAAAATGAATTTGAAGAAATTACAATTACAAATTCGCTAGAAAAAAAATTTATGTATTTGAGGATTAAGGTAATTTATGAACACTAAATCTTAATCCTTTTAATTAGAACTTGCTTTATTTTTTATATAAAAAGAACATCTTTTGAAACAGATGTTCACTAGTTATTTTATTTTTTTAATATATTCGTGTCATTCATCAATGGCTGCATAATAATCTTGATATTCTTCATTATGAGTAGGATGATATTTTGCAATTAACATTCCAAAAATAATATTAATTAGCATCAACCGTGAAACATAACGGGGATTATCAACATAAAAATTTAGAATTTCAGTATTCTCTAAGGTTAGTTTTTGTAAATTGGGTGGTCCTTTATATTCTTTATTAATTGTTAATAAAATAATTTTAACATTTCGTTTTGTTGCAATTTCAATTAGGAAATGATATTCAGCATCTTGTAAGCTTTTTGAAATTAAAATTAATAAATCATTTTCACTAAGAGTTTCAATTAATTGAATTGTGGCATAATAATTAACAAGATAAGTTGAGTTATATTTTAAAACATTTAAGTGTAAATTTAAATTTTCGCAAACTAAAGTATGGCGACTAATTCCCCAGATAACAATTCGTTCACTCGTATGAATTGTATCAATGAATTTTTCTAATTGATTAACTTTTAAATTTCGATAAGTTTCATCTAATGCATAAGTATGCAGTTTATAAATATTATCAATAATATTATGGAGAGTTGTCTCATTTTTTTGGATATCAAATTCCTTGATATTATTATACTTTCCAGCAACTCATACTTTAAATTTACTATAATTTTCAAACCCCAATTTTTTAATTAAACGACTTAAGGTAGAAGTATTGATGAAAAGACTATCTGCTAATTCGTTAATAGTTAACTCTAGAACACTCTGAATGTCATTATTTAATTTTTCAATTAATTGAATTTGCAAATCAGTTAATTGGTTTTCTTTTTCGTATGTTATAATTTTCATTTTTGCTCCTCATTTTTTACAGCACATTTATATTTTATAAAAATAAATGTATAATTATATTATATTATATTAATGAATAATTTAACAAAAGATTTATTAGGGTAAGATTATTCAAATTTGGCAACAAAAGTCAACAAAATAATGAGGGAACAAAATGATTTATACAGAAACAGATTTTATTAAACAACCGCAAGTTATTGTCGATATACAATTAAATATTAGCCCAGAATTACTAGATTATTCGGTTAATATTAGAGGAATCAAAGATGTTAATATTAAGGGAATAATTACTTATCATTCAAATCTTAATGCAATTAATATTGTTGCAACAATTATTGGCGAAGTTGTTGTTGAGGATGCTCAGACATTAGAACATTTTGCTGTTCCAATTAATTTAGAATGAAATGATGAGTATAGTTTTAAATTTTATAAAAAAAGTGATATTAATTACTTAAATGAGCAAAATTTTGATATAATAAAATATGCGTGAGATGAAATAATTATGAATATTCCTATTAATTTATCTAAAAAAAGTGATAAAATAATTAGTGGTAATTCAACTTGGCAAGTTTTTTCTGAGGAAGAATTTGCAGCGTATAAAGCAGCTCAAGCGGATTCACGATGAGAACAATTACACGAAAAATTAGTTAAAACAACAAAGGAGGAGAAATAATGGCGGTACCATTTCGAAAAAAATCCAAACAGGCAAAAAGAAAACGCCGAACACATTTTAAATTAGTTGGAGCAACTTTGATAGCATGTAAAAATTGTGGAGCATTAATTAAACCACATAGAGTTTGTCGTGAATGTGGATATTATAAGGATAAAGAAGTTATTAGAGTTGATTAGGTTATAACTAATTATAGGAAAGGATCAAGAGATTCTTTTTTTTAACTAATGTTGTATTTATAATTTATCTTGTTTAAAAAAGCTTTTATATTATTGGTCCAGTAGTAGGACTATTTTTTTGTAAAAAATTTTTGGGGAAAAGTGTTGCAATATGGGAAAAATTATAATACAATATGTATGAAAGTGGGGGAGAATGGGGCAAAATGGCATTATTAGGAACTTACAATCATACATTAGATGATAAAGGACGATTAACAATTCCTTCTAAAATGAGAGAACAGTTTAAAGATGATAAAGTCTTTATTTCTCTTGGTTTTGATGGTTGTATTGATGTTCGCAATGAAGTTGAATGGTTAAAGTGAACAGAAAAAGTTGCTTCAACTGGACAAGCCACAGCCGAAGGAAGGGCTTTGACACGAAAAATTATGTCAATGTCTGATGAAACTACTTTCGATAATGCTGGACGAATTAAAATTTCGTCCATTTTGCAAAATAAAGCAAATTTTACAAAAGATGTTGTTATTATTGGAAACAATGACCACTTAGAATTATGAGATCCGAAAGTTTGAGAAGTATACATTGAACAAGCACCAGGAATCGAAGAAGCAGCAAAAAGTTTTGAGGAAAAAATTTAACGTATGAAATTTAAACATCAGACAGTCTTATTACAAGAAGCAATTGCCGGTTTAAATGTTCAAAACAATGGAATTTATGTTGATTGTACCTTAGGGCGAGCGGGACATAGTCTTGAAATTTTAAAGCATCTTCCAAATGGAAAGTTATATTGCTTTGAGCAAGATGAAGCAGCAATTTTTGCTTCTGAAGAAATTTTGCAGAAGAGTAAATATCGTAATTATGAAATTATTAAAAATAATTTTGTTAATTTAGTTGCTGAATTACAACTACGACATGTTAAAGCGGTTAATGGGATTTTATATGACCTCGGAGTATCATCTCCACAATTAGATGATGATAACCGTGGTTTTAGTTATCGATATGATAGTCCATTGGACATGCGGATGAATCAACATCAAGGATTAACAGCAAAAACCATTGTTAATACTTATTCGCAAGAAGCTTTAGTAAAACTTTTTCAAGATTATGGTGAAGAACCATTTGCAAAAGTAATTGCAAAAACCATTGTTATTGCTCGTAATGAAAAAGAAATTGTTACTACTTTCCATCTTGTTGAAATTATTAAAAAAAGTTTGCCACAAAAGATTTTAAAAAAGGCAAAACATCCAGCAAAACGAGTTTTTCAAGCATTACGAATTGAAGTAAATCAAGAGTTATTTTTTTTACAAGAATCATTACGACAAGCAACAACTTTATTAGCGGTGCATGGTCGGTTAGTTGTAATTTCGTTTCATTCATTAGAAGATCGTATTGTTAAAAAATATTTTCAAAGTTTAACAAAAGATCCTAATTATGAAATAAATCAACAGCTACCAGTAATATCACATTTTGAAAGTGATTATCAGATTATTACTAAGAAAGCAATTGTACCTTCGGTAACTGAACAAACAAACAACCATCGAAGTACAAGTGCTAAATTAAGAATATTAGAACGGGTGAAATAATATTCTAAAATTTGAAAAGGAGGTGAACGAAGTGGATTATAAGTTAAAAGAAGTATATGCTGTGTTAGAAATTAAAAATTATAGTTTTAGTTTTATGGTTGGTGTTTATACTGAATCACAAATTAAAGTGCTTTATAAAAGGCATCTTGAATATCATTTTTGTGATAATGGTATCATTATTGATGAAAAAAATGTGGCTAAAGAATTAGTTAATTTAATTAAAGATGCAAATCGACAATTAGGAATTGTAATTGAACGGGTGGCAATTAGTATTCCAGCAAATAATATGACAATTAAAACTTCAACCAAAATGTTAAATTTAACACATGATCGTCTAATTACGAAGAATGATATTGATTCATTAATTACATTATCAAAAGAAGTTCCTTTATTAGATGATGAAACTGCTTTTTTTATTAGACCATATCGTTACATTCTTAATGAACAAAAAGCATTATCAGCGCCACCAATAGGGCAGGCGGCTCACAAATTAAGTATTAAGGCAATTGTTTATGTAACAAAAAAACAGATTATTCAAAGTATTTTTGCGACACTTAAATATGCCAAAATTGAAGTTATGGGTATCCTTCCAGAAGGGTTTAGTCTTGCGTGAAATATTTCATCACCAGTTGATTTACAAAATGGAATTACAATTATTAATTGAGATTATGATAATATTATCGCTTATGTTTTTGTTCGTGAAACTTTATGTGAACAAATTATTATTCCGGGTGGGATTAAAAAAATAATTACGCGATTACGTAATGTCTTAAGTTGTGATAATAAGCAAGCACTAAAATATTTATATAAAATTATTAATTTAAATAATAATAGTAAAGATAATTTAATTATTTATAGCAAATATGATCAACAGCAACAAACACAATTAAATTTTACCCATTATGATTTAAAACGAATTGTTAATCATGTTTTAACAGAAGAAATGGAAACATTGAGTGAAAAGTTAGCTAATAGCTTAGGGCGCTATAACTATCCAGTTGTTGTTGTTGGTAAAATTTTACGAATTAGTGGGTTTAAAGAAAATTTGTTGGCGTTAAATAAAGATAAAAATGTTACAGTTTATATTGCTTCAACATTAGGAGCAAAAGAAACATGATGTACTGGCTTATTGGGAAATATTTATTATCAACATTTAGCAAATAAAGTTAGTGCAACAAATATTCAATCGGTTGATCATCGTTATATTCGTTATTTAAATAATAATGGTGATAAAAAAGTACCACGAAATGACAAATATGGTGAGCATCATCAACCAGGTGGCAATGCTAATCTGGCACAAGGGGTTATGCCACTAAGTAACCAGCATTTAAACGGTTCGCAACAATATCAACCAAAAATACTACCAAAATATTAAATAAATAGTATAATATATAAAAAATGGAGGAATTAAGGTTATGGACAATTTTGATAATTATGAACAAGTCGCGTCAATAAAAGTTATCGGTATTGGTGGTGCTGGTAATAATGCTGTCAATCGGATGATTGAAGCAGGCGTACAAGGGGTTGAATTTATTGTTGCTAATACTGATGCCCAGATTATTAGTGTTTCAAAATCAAAAAATAAAATTGTATTAGGTAAAGAAACATCAAAAGGACTAGGAGCAGGTGCTAATCCTGATGTTGGTCGTCAAGCAGCAATTGAATCAGCAGAGGAAATTAAAGACGCTTTAAAAGGGGCAGATATGGTTTTTGTCGCCGCTGGAATGGGTGGTGGAACTGGAACTGGGGCTTCTCCTATTATTGCCAAACTTGCCAGAGAACAGGGTGCTTTAACCGTTGGAATTATTACAACGCCATTTTCATTTGAAGGACGTGCGCGCAATAGTTATGCTATTCAAGGAACCGAAGAACTACGTAAACATGTTGATTCATTAATTATTATTTCAAATGATCGCTTATTAGAAGTAATTGGTGGTGTCCCATTAAAAGATTCATTCAAAGAAGCAGATAATATTTTACGCCAAGGAGTTCAAACCATTACTGATTTAATTGCAGTACCATCCTTAATTAATTTAGACTTTGCAGATATTAAGACCGTGATGAAAAATAAAGGGAATGCTTTATTTGGAATTGGGATTGGTTCAGGTAAAGATAAAGCAATTGAAGCTGCTAATAAAGCAATTATTTCTCCGTTATTAGAAGCATCAATTCGTGGTGCTCGTGATGCTATTATTAATGTTACTGGTGGTAATACCTTAACCTTAAATGATGCTAATGATGCTGTTGATATTGTTAAACAAGCAATTGGTGGCGAAGTTAATATTATTTTTGGAACAGCAGTTAATGAGCATTTAGATGATGAAATGATTGTAACTGTCATCGCAACTGGGTTCGATGAAGAACAAAATTTTACTAATCCAGATAATGGTTATCGTGCTTCAATGGAAGAATACGAAGCACCAGCACCACGCCCAACACGGGATGCTGAGGTTAGTGATGACAATGATCAAGATGTTGCTCGTAAACGGCCAAGTTATTTCACTAATTTATCTGAAAATGCTGAAGGTGAAACAGCGAATGCAAACCGTCGGATTAATGCGTGACGAGAACATGTTAATAATAATCAAGTCGTTGAACATGATGATGATGATGATTTACCACCATTTGTTCGTCGTAGTTGATAATAATGAGTATTTTTAAGAAAAAACAACGAAGTATTTACGAATCTCAACCACGAATTGATTTTAATGATAGCCCAACCGCACCAATTGTCCATAGTGATCAACCATTAACAAAACCTGTTCTTGCCCCAGAAACACCCTTTCAAAAGGTGGATTTTAAGCGTAAAAGCGAAGTACAGTCTTCTTCTGAAGTTAGTAGTAACACAAGTGTACTTACAACTGGTTTTATTGCTGATAGTTATAATGATGCTCCCAAAATGGCTGATTTATTATTGACAAAAGGGCAATTAATTGTTCATTTAGAGAATTTACCAAAAGGAGAACGAGTACGGCTATTAGATTTTATTAGTGGTGTGATGTATGCTTTTAATGGTGATGTTCAAAAAAATGAACATAGAACTTATCAATTTACAATTCAAAAAGATGCTTAATAAGACACAATTATTGCAACATTATCAGCAAGATTATGAATTAATTAGTAAAATTAAAGGATGATGTGAACAAGTCCACCGTGGGCAATTTGTTAACACAGATTTTCTTGATTTACGTCAAATTGAAATTTTGCAAGCAATCTTGTCACAAGAAAACATTACTAATTATTTTATTCATAAACCATTAACAAATGGTTTTCGAGCAACAGTTAGTTTTAATGCTAAGCACGATAATACGGTTATTTTACATGCGAAACAACCAACACCGCATTTTTTTCAACATCATCAGGTGCTTGGTTTTTATTTTAAACCAATTACAATTAGAAATGCGAGTGATTGGTGATTTATATATCACAGAAAATTATTTATATTTAAGTGTTTTAAATAAAATTATGCCAGTGTTTATTAATGATCCATTAATTATTCAAAAGAACTTATTAACTTGGACTATTAACCCTGCCTCTGTTGTTATTGAATATCAATTTACTGTTTTTACAAAAACAGTAAAAATTTTACGCTTAGATGCTGTGGTAAGTGCCCTTTGCAATGTTTCACGCTAACAAGCACAAAAATATGTTGAACAAAATTATGTTTATGTTAATTTTTCAGTGGTAAATAATAAGACTTTTCAAGTTGCTTGTGATATTATAATATCAATAAAACGGTATGGTCGTTTTAAAATTAATGCAATTTTACCATCAAAAAATCAACATTATCGAATTACAATTGCAAAGTTTGAATAAAGTAGGGGAAAATATGGCAGAACAAGAAAAAGATTTACGGACAATTATTTATGAACAAAATGAAATTATAGAAAAATTAACATACGATAATCGCCAATTAATGTTGCGTTTACAAGAATTACAACATTTAGAGCATATTTCACGGTATAATATTGAAAAATCACGCGAAGCATTTGAAGTTGCAAGTCATAATGCAGGACGGATTATTATGAAAGCAGTTGATTTTTCTTATGCTTTTAAAGAAGAAATTGCAGTATTACTTGATTACATTGATCATAATCGGCATAATCCCCAGAATGTGTTAAAAGTAATTGATGATTTTTTAGAACGAAATAAGCGCATTTATGCCTTTTCCATTAATGATGGTGAACGAATTACAGAATTGATTAAAAAAGAAATTATTAACAAAATTAAATAAATAGTGTAATATTTATTTATAAGAAAACAAACCACGGTTATTTGCTCGTTTTATTACAGCAAGATTAGGATGATGTGAGCTAATCAAAAAAGACAAATAATTATCTCTTGTTTTTACAATTTAAAATAAAGAAAAAAAGGTAAATATTATTACAATATTTATAAAGTAAGATGGTACCGTGCATTTGCGCTCTTATAGTCTTACTTTTTTTATGACAGAAAGGAAAAAACACTGATGAATTATAAAGATACATTATTAACTCCCAATACCTTATTTGAGATGAAAGCTAACTTGGCAGGAAAAGAACCGCAAATTCAGTTAGAGTGACTTAAAACAAATGTTGTTTCAGTGCGCTATCAACATAATGCTAACAACCAACCATTTATTTTACATGATGGTCCTCCTTATGCAAATGGAGATTTACATGTTGGTCATGCGTTAAACAAAATTTTAAAAGATTTTATTGTTCGTTATTATAATCAAAAAGGATTTTATAGTCCATGAATTTGTGGGTGAGATACGCATGGTTTGCCAATTGAAACCGCTGCTGTTAAAAGCGGGGTTGATCGGAAAACAACTCCACCAGTTGCCTTTCGCCAAATTTGTCGTCAATATGCTTTAGACCAAATTGAAAAACAAATTACGCAATTTAGTCGGTTAGGTTTGTTTAGTGATTTTCAGCAAAAATATGTAACATTAGATTTGCCATATGAATTAGAACAATTACGATTATTTCAAACAATGGTTCAAAAAAAATTAGTTTATCGGCAATTAAAGCCAATTTATTGATCACCTTCAAGTGAATCAGCTTTAGCGGAGGCAGAAATTGAATATGCTGATTTAACATCACCATCAATTTATGTAACTTTTACAGTAACAACAGGAAATAAGGTGATTAAACCAGGAACAAAATTTTTAATTTGAACAACAACACCATGAACAATTCCAATGAATCAATTGTTAGCGGTTGGAAAAGATGTTGTTTATGTTGAAGTTCTTGTTGAAGGTGAAAAATACTTATTTGCTAAGGCTTTATTTGACGAGTTACAAACATTATTAAATTGGAAAAAAGTTAAAATTGTACAAGAAGTAGTTGGTGCTAAATTAGTTGGAATTATTACAAAACATCCTTTATATGATTGCGATAGTTCTGTTGTTCTTGGCCACCATGTTACTGTTGAAGCTGGGACAGGAATTGTCCATATCGCATCGGGATTTGGTGAAGATGATTATTTGATTGCCCGTACGAACAATGTTCCAATCTTTGCACCATTAGATGATACTGGAAAATATACTCCAGAAGTAGCAGATGATAGTTTAGTTGGTGTTTATTATGAAGATGCAAATAAAATGATTGGTCAACGATTAGAACAAAATGGCGCTTTGTTAAAATTAAAATTTACAAAACATCGTTATCCAATTGATTGACGAACAAAAAAACCAGTTATTTATCGTGCAACAGCACAATGATTTGTTTCAATTGAAAAAATTAAACCAGAATTATTAAAACAAATTAGACAAGTACAATGAAATCCACAATGAGCAGCAAAAAAAATGGAAACAATGATTGAAAATCGTCAGGATTGATGTATTTCTCGTCAAAGATTATGGGGTGTACCAATTATTGCCTTTTACGATGAAAATAATCAACCACAATTTACAACAGAATTAATTGAACATGTAATTAATTTATTTGCCAAAGCAAAAACAACTGACATTTGATTTGAATGAAGTGCTGATCAATTGTTGCCGCCAGCTTATCAAAATCGCAATTGACGAAAAGAGGAAGATATTATGGATGTTTGATTTGATAGTGGTGTTAGTAATTTAGCAGTAACAAAAGAATATCATTTACCCCATCCCGTTAATGTTTATTTGGAAGGAATTGACCAATTTCGAGGATGATTTAATTCATCATTAATTACTTCGGTTGTGGCGACAGGTCATGTTCCTTACAAAGTTGTTTTATCACATGGTTTTGCTAATGATGAAAAAGGCCGCAAAATGAGTAAATCATTGGGAAATGTTATCTCACCATTAGCAATTACTGACCAGTATGGGGCTGATATTTTACGAATGTGAGTAGCTTCGGTTGATTATCGTGATGATGTTAAAATTGGGTCAGAAATTTTAAAACAAATTGCGGAAGCTTATCGAAAAATTCGTAATACATTACGGTTTTTATTAGCAAATTTAAATGATTTTAATCCAGCAACTGATTTACAATCAAAATTAGGAGAGGTTGATTATTATGTGTTACATTTAGCGCAGGAATTTCAACAAAAAGTAAATAAAAGTTATGAAGAATTTAATTTTAATAATGTTTATACTTTAATTAATAATTTTGTTACCATAACATTATCAAAATTTTATTTAGATTTTACAAAAGATATTTTATATATTGAGGAAATGAAATCACCACGTCGTCGTGCGGTACAAACAACATTATATTATTTATATCGGATTTTAGTTGATGTTTTAAAACCAATTATTCCGCATACAGTTGAAGAAAGTCATCGCTTTATTACATATCCTGACCAACAAAGCTCGGTTCATTTAGAAGAAAATTTTGTTTTAACAATGGCTATTAATGATAAATTAATTGCAAAATGAGATCAAGTGTTGAAATTACGAGATGATGTTAATAAAGAATTAGAACGTCGTCGTGAACAAAAAGAAATTAAAAAATCATTAGAATGTCAAGTAACGATTGCTTTAAAACCAGCCTATGCAAGTTTAGCAGCAATTAAGGATTTATATCAAATTTTTATTGTTAGTGAAATTATTTTTACTACTGACCATCAGAACTTAACAGAATATGAAACTAGTTTTTTAAAAGTTCAAGAAAAAGCTGGTTTAAAATGCCAACGTTGTTGAATGATTTATAATCATTTAAATGTCCAAAATAATGAAATTTGTGATCGCTGTTTTAATGTTTTATGGGTAAAAAATGTGCGATAATATATAAAACGAAAAAGGAGTCAAAAGCAAATGAAAGAACGAACAAAACAATTTTGATATGATTTTAAAGACCATTTTAAAAATCGAGATTATATTTGAAAATATAAATTCCAAGTTTGTCTACCAATTTTTATTTCGTTATTAATGTTAGATATTATTACGAAGCAATTAGCTTTTCATTTATTGTACCATGACCCAGCAGCTCCCGAAGTTAAATTTTTGGATGGATTTATTAATTTTAAATTTATGGTTAATAAAGGAATTGCTTTTGGAACAAATGCTGATAATCTTCCGCTTGTTATTATTGGTGCAGTTTTTATTACTTTGCTTGCATTTAGTATTTTTTTATATATTAATAATAAAACTGCTGCTGTTGGTTTAATGATGATTACAACTGGTGGGTTTGGTAATTTAATTGACCGTATGTGAAACCATGGTGGGGTTGTTGATTTTCTAGCATGAATTTTATTTCCCCCTTATAGTGTGTTTAATTTAGCTGATACTTGAGTAACATTTGGTGTTATTGTCTTAATTTTTGCTATTATTATTGAAATTATTCAGTTTTATCGTGAGCGAGCACGAAGCAAACTCGAAGAGCATTTTGAACCAAATGATTAAGATTACCTTTACTGTTTCTTCATCAGCTCGAATTGATAAAATTTTAACTGATTATTTTAAAAAAAATCCCACTCATTTTTCGCGAACTAAAATCCAAGCATTAATTAAGCAAGAGAAAGTTCAAGTTAATGGACAAGTTGTGCCGGCAAATTATGTTAGTCAAATTGGAGACCATGTTCGCATTGAATTTCCAAATCCTAAAGCAAGTGAATTAACACCAATGCCAATCCCATTAACAATTTTGTATGAAGATAGTTATTTAATGGTGATTGATAAACCAAATAATTTAGTTGTTCATCCAGCACCAGGACACCAGAATGATACTTTAGTTAATGCTTTATTAGCACGAGGAGTGCAATGGTCAACTGCCAGTGGTGAGCAACGCCCGGGAATTGTCCATCGCATTGATCGCCAAACGACAGGAACTTTAATTATTGCTAAAAATGATGTTGTTCATCATCAACTACAACAACAAATTCAAACAAAGCAATTACAACGCCGCTATTTAGCGCTTGTTCATGGTCAAATTATTGAAAATCGCGCTAAAATTGATGCGCCAATTGGTCGTGACCCTAATAATCGCAAGAAAATGACAGTTACAGCAAAAAATTCTAAAAAAGCAGTAACTAATATTCTTGTAATTGAACGCTTTAATGATTATACTTATATAGAGTGTGAATTAGAAAGCGGTCGAACTCATCAAATTCGAGCCCATCTAAAATACATTAACCATCCTATTGTTGGTGATCCGTTATATGGCACAGTCGCTGATAAAAAAGAAAGTTTTGGACAATATCTGCATGCGTATCAATTAAGATTTATTCATCCAGTTACTAAAGAAAATCTGACCATTACAGCAGCCTTACCACAAGAGTTTGAACAAAGATTAGCAATATTACGCGCGAAAGGATAAAAAACAATGAGTTTTGATAAAGATAAATTATCTCTAGTTGATTATTTTTTAAAACAAGAAAAATACAATGTTTATAAAAGTAAACCACGCAATAATAATAATAATAATGTTTATTTATATAAAGTTGATAGTAAAGAATTTCAAATTATTAAAATTATTGATAATTTTAGTGGTGAATTTAATGATTTCATCATTAATGATGAGGTTGTGGAAACGTTAAAGACTTTTTTAAATAAAAAATTTCAACTCGCAAAACTTACTATTTTATCAATTATTTTAATTGAAAATCGTTCGCAGATTTATAAAGATGATAGTGGCGATGTAACATTATTTGTTGACAAAAATAATTATCTTGACCTTTTAAGTACTTATTATCCGAACATTACAATGTTGCAAGAAAATAATGAAAATGATACTTCAATGGCAGGTATGACAACTGAGGAAATTTTAGATGGGATTAAAGACCCTAATAGTAAATTAACAAAAAATTTAAAGCAACTAAGTGATAAATTAAGTGTCAATAACCTTGGTGTTACATGAGTTTTAATTGCTTTATTATTAATTATTCCAATTGTTGGAATCTTTTTTGGTGAGAAAATTTTTAATACTCAAGGCTTAAGTGAAGGAGCAACGCAATTAGTTTATGGTGGTGTTACTCGTGATTTATTAATTTGAAATAATCAATGATGACGATTATGAACATATGTTTTATTTTCCAGTAACCCATTGTTAGTAGTTTTAAATTTATTTATGATTTTTAGTGTTGCTCGTTATGCAGAAGCTTTGTTAGGGCGTTGAAAATTATCAGTCATTTTAGTAGTTGGGATCCCCTTAGCCGGAGTATTTTTAGCAGCCGTATTACCAAATTGAATTTTTGGCGGATCAACTATTTTATTAGCAATTTTATGGGGAAGTTTGTTTAGTTATAACTATGGTAAAGAAGATTTAGGGGCGTTAATTGCCAACCAACGAACTTTAATTATTATGCTGTGGTTGCTAATAATGCCAATCTTTTTAGGTTATTCATTTTATTTAATTAATTTTGTTGGTTTTTTTGTTGGTAGTGCGCTTGGTTATGGTTTAGAATTTAACCGTTTACATCGTGTTAATTGAACAATATTATATCCAGTTTTTATTATTGTAACAATGATTATGGTTAGTACAATTGCATTATTATGAATATGTTATGTTCCACCCTATAATCGTGCTGTTATTGAGGCATTATTAAGTTATTGACGTGCAGGTTTGATGGAAAAGAGTGCAATTGAGGAAATGTTAAATAATTATTATTTTTATCCAAAAGCAAATTGACCAATCTTTTTGTTACAAAGTCAGTCTAGTTTTAGTGATCTCTTTTCTAATTTTAAAGGAGGAATCTTTAATTTATGAAAACAGTAACAGGAAAAAAACGTAATGATTATTTATCATGAGATGATTTCTTCTTAAGTGTTGCGCATGTTTGTGCAATGCGAAGCAAAGATCCACATACACAAGTTGGGAGTTGTGTTGTTAACCAAATTGGGCAAATTATTGCGACAGGTTATAACGGTTTACCCCGTGGTTTAAATGATGATGATTTTCCATGAGCACGGGAAGGGGAATATTTAGAAACAAAATATCCTTATGTTGCTCATGCTGAATTAAATGCCATTTTAAGTGCACGAACAAATTTAGAAAATTGTCGAATTTATACAACCTTATTTCCTTGTGCAGAATGTACAAAAATCATTATTCAAGCTGGAATTAAAGAAATTATTTATGATGATGACAAATACGAAGGCAGCGATGATAATCAAGCAGCAAAGCGGATGTTTGACCAAGCACAAGTGCATTATCGCTGCTTACCAGTTATTAATGTTATAGTCGAACGACAAGAGGAAAAATAATTAGATTTACAAATAAAACTATAAATTATCAAATAAAATAAAAAACCTTTATTAACTTATTTTTATAAATTATTAGAGAAAGAAAGGTTTTTAAGATGAAGCATTTTTTTACAGATCGGAAATTATTAATTTATCGTATTATTGGTATTATGTTAATTTTTGCTTTTTTAGTTTGTGATTTTATTTTAGCGTTAAAAACAAAAAGTGGCATTTATGGGCAGTTACCAAGTTTTTTAGAGCGCTTAAGCCATTATTATTCATATTTTACAACACAAACAAATTATCTAGTTTTTGTTTATTTTATTTTTTATTTATTTCAAAAAAAATTTAAAAATACAAAACCAGATTTTATTATTCGCTTAATGGTAACAGTTTATATTACAATGACAATGCTAGTATTTTGATTAGGATTAGCAGTGCAAGGTGATATAGTAACAAATATGAGTGTTTATGAATGAATTTCAACATTTATTTTGCATACCATTATTCCGATTGCAATGATTTTAAGTTATATTGTTACCGCTGGTGATACATTTTACAAATTTGAAATCCATCATAAAACTAATTATTGATTAATTTGTTTATATCCGACCCTATATTTAATTTGTATTTTAATTCGTGGTTATATTCGACATATTGACCACCAACCAGACAATACTCTATTTCCTTATTTTTTCTTAAATTTTTATGTAACAAATGGTTTTGCCTTATTAGCTGTTGGCTCAGTGTTAATTTTTACCTTATGTACTTCATTTCAATATTTTTATATCTGAATTAATAACTTATTTTATTTTCGTAAGCAAATTAAAGAAAATAATATTACCAAAGTTGATCAAATTAAAATTATGATAAATATTAAAAAACATCGCCAATTAGATCAAAAAGGTAAAGTTGCTATGATTCTAGCGATTGTAGTTGCTATTTTTAATATTATTTTTTCCGTTTTATATTATGTTTATCGTGATATGTGGTCAAAAATCTTAAATTTTCCTTATCAAAAAGAACTTGTATTGGCTTTTAGTATTATTATTAGCATTTTTAGTATTATTACCTTAGTTTTTGCCATCTTAGGATTAAAAAATCTTTATTGAGCTCGAATTGTGGTTGGTTTTTGTTCAATTGCTTTAGTATGTTTTAATTGAATTTGAATTCTTGGCCCTGTGTTTGATATTGTAATTGCAACATTATGTTTAAATAATCATAAATATTCGAAAGCAGATTTGGATGCTTATTTAGCAACACATCAGCAACCATTAAAATATAAAGCAAAAATAATTCCTAATAAAATAATTGCTTTTGATGAAGATGAAAAATAATCCTTCTAGAAAGATTATTTTTTTGTTAAATTAAAATGTTCTTTTAAAAATTGAGTGTAAGTAGTTGCTGGAAGCAGTTCTTTATATTTACGTGCTAGCGCTTTAACATCTTCACTAGACCCTAAGGGAAACGATAAATGATATTTTGTTGCAAGTTCATTAATTTTAATTAGAAATGCGGCACGACTTAAAATCGCGCTACAAGCAATGGCTAATGATTTTTCTTCTCCTTTAGTAATAAAAACAAGGTTATCTTTGATAATTGTACTTGTTTTATTTTTTTGTAAATATTCAAAATATTTTGTTTGGTTAACAAATTGGTCAATAAAAATTGTTTTATTATTCAACTGATGTTTTGCTAATAATTGGACTAAAGCTTGATTATGCGCTAAGGTTTTAATAATATGAGCGTTTTGATATTTAGCATATCATTTGTTATAAAGTTCATTATTAATAATAATAGTAACACTTTTGACTATTTTTTTAATTATTGGGGCTAAACTTAAAATCTGCTGTTTTGTCATCTTTTTACTATCCTTAATTGGTAACTTTGCTAATTCATTAAAAGTTGCAAGCGGAAGATAAGAAGCAGTAACAACTAGAGGGCCAAAAATATCGCCAACACCAACTTCATCGTTACCAATCACATCTTTTTGAAAATATGTCATTGGAATAGAAACATTTTTATTTTGTAAATTACTCATTAAGGTTGGAAAAAAACGTTTTGCTTCTTTTTCAGCTTGATAGCCTTGAAACAAAACACTATTTGTTTTATAAATTGTAATAATAATCCCATTTTTATTAAAAACATTAGTTTTATTGGAATCTGTATTATGAATTGCATAATTTTGATAAGTAGTAATAATTGCTTTAATAATTGTGGAATCAACTTTTTTAAAACTGATATTATTCATATGATGCCCCCCATTATTTTCTTTTATAAAATTATTATATCGTTTTTCAACCTTTTTTTGTTAAAATATTAGTAAGTTATCAAACGGAGGAAAAAATTATGATTAAAAATGTTGGTATTGATATTATTCAAAATAAACGAATTAAATTATCGACAGCATTCATTCAAAAAGTATTAAGTCCAGCTGAAATAAAACAATATGCAACTTTTTTTGATAAAAATGCTCAAAGACAATTTTTAGCAGGACGATGAGCGGCAAAAGAAGCTTTAGTTAAAGCATTAGAAAGTAAGTTAATTTTAAATCAAGTAACAATTTGTTTAAAAGATGATAATAACCTTCATGTTGAAGGACTTTCATTAGAACAAAATGAACTTGTTCATGTTTCAATTAGTCATGATCGAGAGTATAGCGTTGGCTTTGCCATTTTTTCAACTTTTTAATAATTATTTTTCTTTTTTTCTGCAAAATTAGAGTATAATGATAGTGGAGAAATTTACAAAAAGGGGGAGAAAACATTAATGAATTATTCATTTGATGATATTTTATTTAAAGACTTTTGTAGCACCCCTTTTATTCGTCAATGAATTCTTGAAAATAGATATGTCAGTGATGGTGTCTTTAAGTTCTTTTTATGAATGTTTATTTTTGCTGCCTTTTTTTTATTTACAATTCTTTTATCATGAACTTTTTTACATTATAAAAGTAAAAAAATTAGTGCTTCACGTAGTTCACTAAATTTTGTTTCAATTATTGGGGGAATTAGTACTTTTTTCTTTAGTAAATTAATTTGAAATTTAGTGTTAGTACCAGATTATTCAATTGATCCAAGTTATTATCGAATATTATTAACAGGATATTCATATGTACAATTAACGATTACCCTAGCTATGATTTTTAATAGTCGGCGTTTAGTTTCACTTTTGTTATATATTGTTTATGCTTCACCATTTGTTATTATTGGACCAGTTATTCTTAATAATTTTAATGATGTAAATCTTCGTTATGATAAAGAATTATTTATTATTTTAACTATTTTAGTAATAACTATTTTTATTGCTAGTTTACAATTATGTGGTCTTTTAACCCGTCAAGATGAAAAAAGCAATGTTATTCGTTTTGCTATTATTTTAATTCTTTTCAATATTATTAATAATACTTCAAAATTATCAATTCCAATAATATTGGAAGAAAATATTAAATTGCGTCAATTGTTCCAACAAATTTATTCTATTACAACATTAATTGTCGATTTATTTGCCTTATTTATTTTGGTATTATATTTGCAGCAAATGTTAACTCGCTCAAGAGATGAGATTCATCAAAATGAAAATTTAGATTTAATTAAAATTTTAACATTGCAACAACTTAATCCGAATTTACCATTAATTAATTTTTCAAAGGAAGAAATTAATCCGAACCATTGGACATTAAAAATGTTGAATTAAAAATAATTGTTTTTGATTTACTTATTTTTAATTTATTAAAAATTATGAAACCTTGAAAAACAAACAATTTTTAATTAAAACACAATAATAGAAAAATGAACAGAATTCAAATGAACAGCTAAAAATGTTATTTATCTTTGATAAATAACATTTTTATTTGTTTGTTTAAAACAAAATATGTTATAATTTTATTGCTTGTATTTAATAAAATTAATGATATACAATACACATTTATGGATTCATTTGCCCAGTGCTATTTGTTTTAATAAGATAGTGGTAAATGTTAGAAATAAATGGATGTTTTAACGAAAAGGAGAATTAAATAGAAATATGGCAAAAGAATTAACAAGAGAAATGTTATGAGAAGCTGGTGCTCAATTTGGGCATCAAACAAAACGATGAAATCCAAAAATGAAACCATACATTTATGGTGAAAAGAATAAGATTCACATTATTGATCTACAACAAACATTATGAAGATTAGAAGATGTTAAAAAATTAATGGCAAGTATTGCTGCACGTAAGGGAAAAATCTTATTTGTTGGAACAAAAAAACAAGCCAAGTGGATTGTTAAGGATGCAGCGGAACGTTGCGAATGTTTTTATGTTAATCAACGTTGATTAGGTGGAACATTAACAAACTTAAAAACAATTCATTTACGTGTTAAAAGATTATGAAATATTGAACGCCAAGAAAAAAATGGGGAATTAAAATTATTACCAAAAAAAGAACAAATGTTAATTAAAAAAGAAAAAGATAAATTAGAAAAATTCTTAGGTGGAATTAAAGGAATGAAAGAATTACCACAAGCATTATTTGTGGTTGATCCAAAAGAGGAACATATTGCCGTTCGGGAAGCACGCAAATTACGAATTCCAGTGATTGCTATTTGTGATACAAATGTTGACCCTGACCCAATTGACTATATTATTCCAGCAAATGATGATACTTCACGCTCAATTGCAATTATTACCCATCATATTGCTGATTTATATGGTGATGCAATGGGAATTAAAATGCCAGAACCTCAATTTAAACCAAATGAATTTACGCGCCGTGATGGTTATGACAATCGTAATTCACGTGGTGGGCAATATGATAATCGAAGAATGAGTGGAAGAAATGAACGTGGAAAAGAAACATATTCGGCACATAAAGTACAACCTTCAAGAAAAGAAGAGGTACATGCTGTAGCAGAACCTGTCGCAGTTAAAGAAGAACCAGTTCCAGTTCCACCACCAAGTTTTAATTTCGATACAATTAATGTAGTTGATAATGATTTAGAAAAAACATTATCAAAATTAAAAGTTGATGAATTAGAAATTCTTAGTGAAGGATTTACCTTACCAAAAGAAAAAAAAGCTGAAATGGTTAGTGAATTAAGTAAACATTTAACAATTGTTGATAATAAAATAGTAAAAAAATAACATAAAAAATTAAATTGTATTAACTGGTTAGTTTCAATACAAGCACCCTTAAATTTGAAAGGAGAATTAGAATGGCAGTTACTGCACAATTAGTAAAAGAATTAAGAGATAGAACAGGAGCCGGAATGCTAGATTGTAAAAAAGCATTAGAAGCTACTGATGGAAAGATTGAAGAAGCAATTACATGGTTGCGTGAAAAAGGAATTACCAAAGCGGCCAAAAAATCTGATCGAGTTGCTGCTGAAGGATTAGTTGGTTTAGTAACTAAAGGTGATAAAACAGTTATTTTCGAAGTTAATTCAGAAACCGATTTTGTTGCAAAAAATAAGCAATTTTTAGATTTAATGGCAACCGTAGGAGAAACTTTAATTAATAATGAACCGAAAACTGTGGAAGATGCATTAAAAATATCAGTTAATGGTGAATCATTAGAAACTGTTATTGTTCATGCTATTGCAACAATTGGTGAAAAGATTACCTTACGTCGTTTTAAAATAATTCATTTAAAAGCAGATCAATCAATGGGATTTTATTTACATTCTAATAATCGCATTGTAACTGTTTTAACTTTTAGTGGTAAAATTGATGAAACAATTGGAAAACAATTAGCAATGCATGTTTGTGCAATGCGTCCACAATTTATTTCACGTGATGATATTTCAACGGATTTTTTAAATAGTGAAAAAGCAATTTTAACGGCTGAAACAAAAAATGATCCAAAAAATGCTGAAAAACCAGATAATATTTTAGAAAAAATGGTTGAAGGGCGTTTAAATAAACAATTAGCAGAAATATCATTTTTAGACCAAGTTTTTGTTGTTAATCCTGATCAAAAAATTAGTGATGTTATAAAAGCAAATAATGTTCATATTGTTGATATGATTCGTTATGAAGTTGGCGAAGGAATTGAAAAAGAAGAAATTGATTTTGCTTCAGAAGTAATGGCACAAGTTCGCAAATAAGAATCATTGTGATAGAAAGGAAAGCCTAAAAATGGAAAATACTGAAAAAGGAACAATAATTGCAATCTCGATGGCAGCATTTTTATTTGTTGCAGTTAGTTTATCAATTATTGGTTATTTAATTAGTTTTACAAAACGAGAATTTAAAGCAAGTTTTATTAATAAAAAAATTTTAATTATTTTATTTACAGTGTTAGGAATTAATTTACCAGTTGTTATTCTTGGATTTTTATTCCAGTTTGTTATTGATTTCTCAACAACTGCACCATTAATTATTATGATTGTGTTAGCTTTTGGCTTGACAGTTGGGGTAGGAGTTTATATTTTCTTATTTTTACAACTAATTGCTGTTGGAATTGATGAAAAGGAAGTTGCTTTTTTAGGGGAGCGAATTTTAATTCGAAAAATTACTCGTGTTGAATGCAATGATAAAACAAATCAATTAGTAATTTATCATACCGAAGGAACCCGTAGTAAAAAGAAATGTCGTTTTTGATTAGCAAGTCAAGCAGGGCAATTTATGATTAATAATGTTAATTTATTAAATCAAGAAATTATGCCATTTGTTCCAGAACAGACCAAACCAGAATTAAAAGTTAGTGAACAACAAGTAAGCGAAGAACCGGTTTCTGAATCAAAAGAAGCTAAAAATACAGAAAAAGATTAAACAATTTATTTGAAAAATCTTTTTTTTTTTTTTAGAAATATTTATTGTCTTTAAAAATATTTATTGTATAATTACTTCTATAAGGGAAAGAAAAAGAAAGATATAAATTGTATAAAGTAGCGTTAGAAGCAATTAATTATTATTATTAATGTTATTTTTCTCTTATATATTCAATGTAATTTTAATTACATTTGCTTTTATAAAAACACTACTTAATAGAGAAAGGAAATATAAGAAATGAAGAGACTTTTATCGATTTTAGCAGTTTTTGGTGTATCAGCTGTAGGGACAACATCAGTAATCGCATGTAACAAAACTGAAAGTAACAACTTATCAAGAGTTACAACAATTGCAGCACCTGAAACTGTAGATGCAATAGATGCAGCAAAAGTTACAAAAGAAGAAATTAAAAACGGATTAAATCCTAATGTTTTAAAAGCAGTACAAGGTGTTGTAAAAACAGCACAAGCAACTGACTTTGTATATGAAGTTTATGCAGACAACCAAGGTAAAGCATTAGATACTGTTAATTTAAAAGCAGGTAACGTTGATGTATATGTTCAAATTACTCCAGCAAAAGATAAAACCGTTGTTATTGGTAAATCAGGATATATTAAAGTAACTTTACCAAAAGCAAAAGCAGATATTTCAGATGTAACAGTGCCTGAAAAAACTGTAGGAATTAAAGTAGGCAATCCACAAGCCGTTACAAAAAATGAATTAGAAGCAGTTAATAAAGATGCAGATCTTGCACAAGCTGTTTTAAATGCTATAAAAGCAAAAGTATCAGATGTAGAAGCAAGTGAATTTGCAATTACAAATAATGGTGAAGTGGGAGACTATTCAGCACCAAAAACTGTTGAAGTAACAGTTAAAGCAAATGATAGTTCAGCAAAAATTACTGGTCAATTTAAATTCAATGCAAAAGTAACAGCTACAACAGCTCAATAAGAATTACTTTTTCTTATTTGGAACAAAATAAAAAAACACTTACAAAGTGTTTTTTTATGCTTTTTAGTTAAAAAAATCTTTACAATCGTAGAATATCAACTAAAATTAATATAAACAAGATTAAAGAAACAAAAGAGAAGGAGAAAAAGCATGCTTAAAAAAATTGGAATTTTAACATCTGGTGGTGATTCGCAAGGAATGAATGCGGCGATTGCTGGGGTTATTAAAACAGCACATGCTAAAGGATTAGAAACATATATTATTCGTGATGGTTATTTAGGATTAATTAATAATTGAATGGAAGTTGTTGATAATAATTTTGCGGATAGTATTATGCGTTTAGGAGGGACTGTGATTGGAAGTGCACGCTTACCGGAATTTAAAGACCCAAAGGTACGAGAAAAAGCTGTTACTAATTTAAAAAAACAAGGAATTGCAGCATTAGTAGTTATTGGCGGTGATGGCAGTTATCAAGGAGCACAACGGTTAACAGAGATGGGAATTAATTGTATTGCTTTACCAGGAACAATTGATAATGATATCACTTCATCAGATTATACGATTGGTTTTGATACTGCCATTAATATTGTTGTTGAAGCAATTGATCGCTTGCGTGATACAATGCAATCACATAATCGTTGTTCAATTGTGGAAGTAATGGGTCATGCATGTGGTGATATTGCTTTATATGCTGGAATTGCTGGTGGAGCAGATATTATTTCAATTAACGAAGCTGCTTTATCTGAGACAGAAATTGCTGAGCGGGTTGCAACATTATATCAAGCACAAAAACGAAGTGTTATTATTGTTGTTAGTGAAATGATTTATCCCGATGTGCATAAATTAGCAAAATTAGTTGAAAGTAAAAGTGGTTATATTACCCGTGCAACAGTTTTAGGACATACTCAACGAGGTGGTAATCCAACGGCAATGGAGCGTTATCGTGCTTTTCAAATGGCACAATTTGCTGTTGAACAAATTATTGCGGGAGCAGGTGGTTTAGCAATTGGCAATCACGGTGATCAAATTATTGCTCGTCCAATTGTGGAATCATTAAGTATTCCACGACCATCACGGAAAGAAATTTGAGCTAAATTTGATGAATTAAATCAGAATATTTATCAAAAATCATAATTTTACGATAAAATAAGGTGGTAAAATATTTTTAGAAGGAGATTATCAAGAGAATGGATAACTTTAATATTAACGAGAAAATGAAAAGAACAAAAATTATTACAACAATTGGACCAAGCACCCATTCAGCGGGAGCCCTTGAAGAACTGTTTAAAGCAGGAATGACCACAATTCGCTTAAACTTTTCACATGGAGATCATGATGAACAAGGAGCACGAATTGTGTGAGCACGAGAAGTTAGTGCTAAAATTGGTAAACCAATTTCAGTATTATTAGATACGAAAGGTCCAGAAATTCGTGTTGGAATAATGAAAGATGGGAAGCAAGAAATTGTTGCTGGTGCAACAGTTACAATTTATTCATTACCAAAGGAATATCAAAGCCGTGAAGGAACTGGAACGGAAATTACTGTTTCATATGATATGTCACAAGACTTAAAAGTTGGTGACGTAGTATTAGTTGATGATGGGAAATTACAGTTAAATGTTACTGGTGTTAAGCCAGGAATTATTGAAACAAAAGCTTTCAACCATCATATTGTTAAAACAAATAAACGAATTAATTTACCGGGGGTCGACTTTACATTACCATTTTTAGCTGAAAAAGATATTAATGATATTAAATTTGGAGTTGAACAAGGAATTGATTATATTGCAGCATCATTTGTTAACACAGCTGGTAATATCAAAGAAATTCGAAAATTATTAAAAGAGTGTAAAGCTGAACATGTTCAAATTATTGCTAAAATTGAATCACAAATTGGAATTAATAATATTGATGAAATTATTGCCGCATCGGATGGAATTATGGTTGCGCGGGGAGATTTAGGTTTAGAAATTCCTTATTATGATGTTCCATATTGAGAAAAAATTATTATTCGTAAATGTCGTGAAGCAGGAAAAATTGTTATTGTTGCAACACAAATGTTAGAAACAATGACAGAAAATCCATCGCCAACACGAGCAGAAGTTACTGATGTTTATTTTGCAACAGAATTAGGATCTGATGCAACAATGTTATCAGGTGAATCAGCAAATGGTGACTATCCATTTATTACTGTTCATACGATGGCAATGATTAATAAACGAGCAGAGCATGAATTTTATTCAAAATTATATTATGAAAAGCAATTAGAAGATGCTATGAATTCAACAACAGGACCACGCGCTGATATTGCTAAAAAATTAGCAAATAAATGTAAAGATGGAAAATATGAATATGCTGTTGTTGTTTCAAACACCGGAGAATTATTAAAAACAATTTCAAAATTCCGCCCGAATGTAGTAATTTTAGGAGTTAGTCCACTTCCAGAATTGTATACTGCCTTTGGATCATGGCATTCAATTTTTATGAATAAAGTTGATAATTATGAAGCATTTAAAACAGATGAAAAAGCAATTTGTGAAGTTGCAAAAAAATGAGGAGCAAAAATTGGTTCAACAATTTTATTTGCGCGCAACGAAGAAATTAAAGAAATTACAATTAAATAATTAAACTAGTTACCCATGGTCTAATCTTCCTCTTTTCTCAGAAAGTTAAGGATGATGGAAGCTTAATAAAAGAAAGATTAGATTACTAGTAACAACGGTTAGTTTACGTTTAAGTACTTTTCGTTATTAAGTGCGAAAGATAAATTAGGTTAAATCCTAATTTAATTAGGATGGTACCGCGAAGAACTCGCTCCTAGTATTATTGTTTTAATAATATTGGGAGCGAATTTTATTTTTAGGAAAGGAAGATTACAAATGATTAAAATTACATTACCAGATGGGCAAGTTCGTGAATTTAAAAGTCCACAAACAATTCATGCTATTGCCAGCAGTATTGCATCAAGTCTAGGGAAAGCTGCCTTTGGTGGGGTTTTTGCTGGTCAAATTCATAGTTTAGACTATTTAGTAACAACTGATGGGCAATTAGAAATTATTACTGATAAATCACCACGAGCCTTATCAATTTTGCATAATACAACAGCATTAATAGTAGCAAAAGCAATTACTAATTTACATCCAACCGCTAAAATTGCAAAAATTGTGGTACAAGATGATACCTTTTTAATTGACTTTGATGTTGAACCACATTTAAAAGAAACCGATCTTAGTGCTTTAGAACAGGAAGTAACAAAATTAATTAATAATAATCTTGCTATTAAACCTGTTTTAGGGACTCTGACCGATGCAAAAAAATGATATATGGATAATCATTATTTATTAACTTTTTGTCTAGAAACAGGGTCAGAACAAGCCGGATACTTACTTGGCAATGAATTATATTTGCCAAATACTTATCCAGTTACAACTTTAAAACATATTAAAGTATTAAAACTTTGAAGTTTATCAGGAGCGTATTGACAAGATGATGCTAAAAATAAAATGTTGCAACGATTAACTGGAAGTTCACATTTTTCGCGTGAATTATTTGAACAAATATTATTAGCATATGAAGAGCGTAAACAACGCGATCATCGTAAAATTGGAAAGGATTTAGAAATCTTTACTTTTGATAAATTAGTTGGACCCGGTTTACCAATTTGGTTACCAAATGGAATGGCATTAAAAAAAGTACTACAAGAATATATCCGAGAAAAAGAATGAGAATATGATTTTATTGAGGTTGATACACCAGTTATTGGAACTAGTGAAATGTATAAAATTTCTGGTCATTGGGATCATTATCAAGAAAATATGTTTGCACCAATGGCACAAGATAATGAAATTAGTGTTTTACGGCCAATGGCATGTCCGCACCATATTGCTGTCTATAATTATAAACAACGTAGTTATCGTGAATTACCATTACGGATTGCTGAGCATGCCATTTTACATCGTTATGAGACATCGGGAAGCTTAACAGGACTCGAGCGAGTACGAATGATGCAATTAACTGATTCACACATCTTTTTACGTCATGACCAGTTAAAAGAAGAATTTAAACGTTGTTTTAAATTAATTAATGAAGTTTTAACAGATTTAAAAATTACTGTTGATTATTATTCATTGTCATTACGTGATCCAACAAATAAGGAAAAATATTATGATGATGATCAAATGTGAAATCATGCTGAACAAATGCTACAAGAAGCATTAGATGATTTAAAAATTCCATATGTGCCAATGATTGGCGAAGCAGCGTTTTATGGACCAAAGTTAGACATTCAAATTAAGACAGCATTAAACAATGAAATTACTGTTTCAACTCTACAATTTGATTTTTTATTACCAAAAAAATCAAATTTAAGTTATATTGATGCAACAGGAGCAAAAGCAAGACCAGTAATGTTACATCGTGGTTTAATTGGAACTTATGAGCGTTTTATTGCAATTTTATTAGAACAAACAAAAGGGGTTTTACCATTTTGATTAGCTCCAAAACAAATTGTCATAATCCCAGTTAATAATGAGTATCATTTGGAATATGTTAATGAATTGCATCAGCAATTTAAAAAGTTAAAATTACGTACAATTATTGATGATCGTGATGAGCGTTTAAGTTATAAAATTCGAGAAGCACAAGTTGCTAAAATTCCATATCAAATTGTGATTGGTGACCAAGAACGGGATAAAAAAATGATTACTTATCGAATTTATGGACAAGAAGACCAAATTACTACTACTTTTGATAAGTTTATTATTTTAATTAATGAACAAATTGTTAATAAAGTTTAAAAAAATATTTTTTTCAGGAAAATTATATTTCCTTTTTTTAACCCCTAAAATTATGATAAACTAAAAGTGGAAAAAACTTTTTAATGGATAAGTATTTGCTAATATTTATGTTTAATTTTCGTAATAAATATTATAAAACAAAACTAGGATTATGATGTTAGGTCGTTTAACTAAAAAGGATTACTACTTTAATTGTTATAAATTTACAATTAATCAAAAATAAGTATTTTGTTGTATTAATTAATTTTAATAAAAACAATTACCCTCTATTTGATAACATAATTTTAACTTTATTTTTAACACAAGATATTTGCTAGTTTATTGTATTTATGATAAGGTTATAATAAAATATGAGGAAAATTGGTGAAGAAATGGCAGTTAATCTTTTTGAAATTGATTATTTACAATTATGTTTTTCTGATTTAGGTTCAAATTATATTAAACAATCAGAAATGACAGATATTATTTTATATCAAAATGAAATCCAAGTTGATAAATTACGGGTTAATTATCATCAAAGACATTTAGAAAAAGAATGAGATTCATTTAAACTTAAAATTATTAATTCAACTGCCGCAACAGAAGTTTTTAATCTTTGTTTAAATTTAAATTTTGCTTTAACAAACAAAATTAAGGTTCTTTGTAAATTAAAACCTCAGGGAAAAATGATTACACGTTGTATCGCAAGTATTAGTCAAATTATGTCATCTTCACCAGTTTCTTTTGAAATTAATATTTTAAATCAAATGTATTAAAAAAATATCTATATTGAAAATTTTTGTTTAAAAATGATTTTTAATAATAATAAACATTTATATATTATTTGTTATTTAAAACAAATAATATTTTTTAATTATATTTTTCTTTATTAATAAAATAGTCGGTGCTATTTAGAACGGAGGAATTATAAAATGAGTAAATTATTAACAACAACTCCGCAAGAAGATGGGTTTTATTTGCCAGCAGAAGCAAGTAATCATTTACAAACTTGAATGATATGACCATATATGAAAGATAATTGACAGAAAAATGCTTTTCCCGCGCAAAAATTTTTTGCATTAGTTGCTAAAATTATTAGTAATTATGAACCAGTCCAAATGATTGTTAATGAACAGAATTATTTACGAGTTAAAAAAATGCTAGGAAATAGTAATATTAACTTAGTAAAAACAAATTATTATGATAGTTGGGCACGTGATATAGGAGCACTTTATTTAATAAATGAAAAGGGAGAACGCCGTGCAGTTAGTTTTGAATTTAATGGCTTAGGAATGCAAAATAGTTTAATGTTAAAACCAAAACACTTTAACTGAGACTATAATGTGGATAATAACGTGGCTATTACAATGGCAAATACTAGCGGTGTTGATTATTATGCTTGTCCGTTAGTGCTAGAAAGTGGGAGTATTCATGTTGATGGCGAAGGAACATTATATACAACCGAAGAATGTTTATTAAACCCAAATCGAAACCCTACTTTAACAAAACTTGAAATTGAACAATATTTAAAGCAATATTTAAATGTTAAAAAAATTATTTGAATTACAAGGGGACTATATAATGATGAGGCATGTGGTCATATTAACAATTTACTTCAAATTGTTGAACCCGGACATGTTTTATTAGCATGAACAGATAATAAAGATGATCCACAATATGAACGAAGTATCGAAGCTTTATCATTGTTAGAATCAACAACTGATGCCAAAGGGCGAAAACTAAAAATTACTAAAATTTATCAACCACTTCCATTATTTTTAACCCAACGTGAAGCAACTGACCGTGAATGTAGTTTACGTTTTAAACATCGAATGCCAGGTTTTCGTCTTCCTGCTAGTTATCTTAATTTTCATTTTGTTAACAAAGCGCTGATTTGTCCAATTTTTGGTGATCCAGTTTATGATCAAAAAGCAATTATGGTATTACGAAAATGTTTTCCAAAACGGAAAGTAATTCCTGTTTATGCACGTGAAATAATTTTAGGTGGTGGGGGCATTAATTCAATGACACAATCAGAATTTTAATCTTAAGATTATAATATTTTTTTTTTTTTTTTTGTAAGGTACCATATACATTTAAGACCACTAAGGTGGTTTTTTATCGTTAAAAAGGTATTTTAAGCAAAAGAGTATTTAATATATGGAAAAAATTAATAATATTGTTAAACAAATAAAACAAGTAAAACAAATCTGTGGTGATGATTTCAAAAAATGACCTAACAAAATTGCACATGAGACATTAAAAATGGTTTATGAAGAATTAAAAGAGGCCCAAAATGGAAACAATTAAAAAATTATTAGATAAAAAATTTGATTATTTTAATAGATGATTAAATGATTCAAGAATAAGTGATAATACTTATACAATGATTTATAACCAAATATATGAACTACAAAATAAAATTAAAAAATTATTAGATCAACATCCGACTTATGTTTTACTCTTTTACCTTCTGCTCTTCGTTCTACTGATTTTGTTTTTCAAATTTCATAATCCGTTATATCTTGAAAAATACCAATTCGCATAATAAAGAAACGATTAAAAAAATTAAATCCTTTTTTAGCAATGGGTTTTTTCAATGAAATTGGAATAATAATCCCACTTGCTAACTGGCGAATATTATTTCAAATCATACCTTCACGCTGAGCAGTAAACAACGCACGATGTCCAAAATGTCTCGCTAAAACAATTCACGGTATTTTACCACTATGAACTTTTTTCTCATCGTGAGGACTAGTTCCGTCAATATATAAATAACTTTCATCAAATAAAATAACACTATCATCGGGTGGGACTAGTTTTGTTCGATCGGTAAAATCTAAATTTTTAAATGTTAAAACTTTAACTTTATCATCTTCTAACGGATAATTACTATAAATTTCATCTGTCAATAATTTCATATTTTGCGACAAATAAGTTAAAAGTAATGTTTTACCAGTTCCTAACTTACCAATAATTACCGATAACGGATTATCTCAAACAAAATTTACTAACCGAAAAGCATTTAACTGATAAAAAATATTTTTTCACAATCATCACACAAAATATACACATTGCAAAGCAAATAATATTCAAAATACTAAACCAACACAATAAAAAGAAATTATCCAAAGTAATAAATCAATTAAACTAAACAAAAACATTGAACCACTAATATAACAATAGTTTTTAAAGAAAAATATAAACTTTTTCATTATTTAAAATACCCAACTATTTTAAAAACCATTCACAAGAAAAACCAAGTTAAAAACAAAATCACAATTCAAACACCAACCATCAAAGTTAAATATTCATTTTGCGTTAAATTCCACATTGTAATACTTTCAACATTCGCCTTATCTATAAACAAAAAGATATAAATAAAAAACTCTTTGAATTCTTGTCAATCATTTTGCATTTTTAAAAACTCCACATTTTTTGAATAAGTTTAAAAAACATTCCAAAAAACAAAACAATAAATAACACAAACGATATAACATATAAAAACTCAGGGGCATTTGAACCAATAATATAACTAACAAATTGAACTCAATAATCATATAAACTCATTTAATTTAAACTTTCTAAATCATTAATTAATTGTTCTTCTTTTTCAACACTTCAATTTGTTAAATTATTATTGTTATTATTTGCTTTTACTTTTTTAGGTTCACTTAAAAATAACGCTTTTTTCATTTTAGTAAAATAATTTTGTTTATATTGATTATATAAATTGATTAATTCTGTTCCAGTTAAATATTTTCAAATATTTTGCTTTAAATTTTCATCATATTTTACAATAGGATAAGAATTATCATAAATCAAACCGATTGCTACTTGTTCCGAATGTTTTTCACTCGGATAAATAAACTTATTATTCAATCAAAAACCAATATGACGATTATGATTGGGTAAATTAATAAAACTTGCTTTATCTGTTGTAAAAGGGATAAATTCCTTACTAATAATAAAATAATTTTCTATATTCTGATTTTTCTTAACAAAATTACTCAATTTTATCATCTCCACTTCTTAGTATTTTACCTTCTCCTAATTTTCCAACTATATTTTCTAACGGTAATAATTGCTTCTTAAATACTGTAACTTTAAATTCCTTAACTTCTGATATATGATCCATAATTACAAATGGTAAAAGTACAACAAAAAGCATTAAACAACCTGAAATACCTATAATATCTCCTACATTTAAAGACCAAATTATAAAAACAATACAAAGACCAGAAATAATTAATATAGCAAAATAAATAGAAACAAAAACAAAATTCATAATAATAAATTCTTTTTTTAATTTTTTATATTCCTTAGTTGTTTTAAATTTCATATCCATAATATAGTCTCCTAACTAAATATTTGTTTAATAAACAATGTTATAAATAATGTTTATATAATGTTTTTTAATTGTAATAAACACTGATTATTAACAATGTTATATATAATGCTAATATATTGTTTATTTAATGTTTAATAAACATTGTTAATAAACATTGTTAATAAACATTGTTAAATATAAAAATAATAAAAATTGGCACACTGAAAATAACTATTAAGAACTTTAATAGTAAATATAATAAGTTCATTTTTCTATTTAATAAATTCATTTTTTACAAATGTGATACCATCTATTTTTTGATTATCATGAATGGTATCACCAATTAAAACAATTATTTCACTAAAACTTCCTAGTGTGCCTTAACTAAGATATAATCGATTATAATAAATATTAAAATCCTTTAACCATAACACGGAAAAAGTTTAAGATTTTAATAATACAAAATATAGCAAATGGAATTAATATAATTCACGCTTCACCTAAGAAAACCATTATCTCAGGTAAAATATTTGTTATACCTTCTTTAACTTTTCATAATGCACTAGTCAAACCAGTTCAAATCCCAGTCATACCCTCAGTCATAGTTTTAGGTGTAGGTGCTGTTAAAAAATTAAACGCTGTTGTTAAATACATACCTAACATTATTTATTACTCTCCTTTCTTTCAATTTCTTTTTTATCTTTTTTCTTTCCTCGAATTTGTTTAATTTTTTGATAAATTGATAAACCAATTCAAGCAAAAATCCCTAATATAATAACAACACTAAATATTGTCGTTAATCAAGTTGGCATAATACATCTCCTTTCTAAAAACTAAAAAATTGAAATTTGCAAACTTGCTCCGCTCGTTGTCGCTTCTCTCCATTAAAAACACTACTGAATAAATTATCCGCTAATAAATTACTCGGAATAATTTATTCTTTTACTTTTTAATTTCAATATCTTTTGCAATCTTATTAACAGTATTAATAACATTATCTTTACCATACTTTTTCACTAGGGACCGCAAAATAAAATATTGCTTTGTTTGCATAATTTCAACTCCTCAATTAAAAATATTAAAAAAATTTACTTTCCAAAACTTTAAAAACCAAAAATACAAAATGTATGTGGTTTCTACAAAAAAAATAAAACAACTAAAAGAAATTAAAAAAATACATCAATATTCTGTGCGATGAGCATCAGATATTCCACATATTAAATTTAAAAAAAGTACAACATAATTATTGAAAAATTTATTTATTTAATAACAGAAAGGAGAAAGTTTATGCGTGAAATTTTGAACTGTGAAGCAGGATGTCATGCTCGAACACGAAAATCGAACCCGGGTTCGATTTTCGTGCTGAATTTTCTAAAAAAGAAGATGGCAGTTTTTATGAACCGCATAAACAAAATAATAAAAGGAAAAATATTTCAAACTATCGAATACATAAAACATCAATTCAACCGTATAAAAAATGTGGCAATGAAGTAATTAGTTATATAATTAATACACCTGAACGTTCATTTATTTTAGCTTCTTGTTTTGTTTTAAAGATAAATTTAAAGAAGAATGATTTTTAATTGGTATAATTCCGCAATTGAGTCATTGAACTAGATCTATAAAAGATAATGTAAAAAAATAGTCAAATAAAAAATATAAAGGCTATATGTTATTTCATGATTTAATTGATTTAGAATTATATGATCATGAAATTTGAGTAGCTTATGAAAATAACTTAATTAAAATTTTTTATAAATCAATTGAAGAAAAAAATAAAAAACTTGAACATTGAAATAATTTAAAAGCAAAAATTGTTAAAGAAAAAGAACAAGAAAAAAACCAGGACAATGTCCTGGAAAGTAAGAAACAAGAAACCCCTATTAGTAACACCGATCCACCTGATGAAGTTGATTTAGAACAATTATTGAAAGATTTATCAGCGTTATAAAGGAGGGGGAATTTAATAAAGACTATTTGTACAAGATTATTATATCATAGTAGACTTTTTCTACGTAAAGTTATTTTTTTTATTTAAAAAATATTCAATATTTTTGATAAACATAAAAATTACAAAAGAAATGACAAAAGAAATTACAAAAAGAGTAACAAATGGAAATGAAGGGTAAAATGAATAAATTATTTACTGATGACAAAAGAAGTCGAATATCAATTGGCATTGATCCAGCCTACTGGTATATTTTTAAAAACATATAAAACCAAATCACCTATACGTAAACATATACAATTGAAATCTGATAATCCAGTTGAATCTGCATTAAAAATACAAAGTGAAATTAAAAAATTTCAAGAAGTTAATAATTTTATTTTAATCGAAGTCATTGTAATTGAAAATTTGCATTAAGGTCCTGAAAAAATGAAAGAAGTTAAAGCTACCAGAGAATTAATAGTAATTCTTAGATATATCTATGATACAAAAATTAGATTGCATAAGCCAAATGATAAAGATAAAATTAAAGTAAAAAAATTATTAGAGGAATTTGGTCAAAAAAATGAACATGCAATACATGCAAAAATAATCTTGGAAGCACATTTATTAGAAAAAGAAAGAGGGTTGAAATGTGAATTATGAAATTGGGAGGAAATAAAATATGGGAGTTAGACATATTGAAAATAAAGTATTAGTAGCAATTTTTGATGGTATTGTTACTGTATATAATAAGAGAATAAAAGATGAGGATTATAATGGTATTAAAATTCCAACTTTAACATTACAAGTTAGATGAGGTTCAAGTTATGGTTTTATTAAAAGTTATGATCCTGTTGAAATGAAAAAACTTAATCGATTTAATATTGATGATGTTTTTCATATTAAGAGTATAATAACAAACGATTTTAATAGAATGAATAAAAATAATATTTTGATTGTAAAAAATATTCAGGAAATTAATCGTGTTGGAATTTTAAAAGAAAAATATCGAAAAAAATAATATTTGACTTTTAACAAAAAATAGTGCATCAATTACTGACAGGAGGAAATTTAACATGTTAAAGATTTTAAAATTAGATGAAAATGGTGAACCAATTAAAAATTAGGATGGCACTTATGTCATTGAAGACTTTAATTTAGATGAAGTAATTAATAATGCCATTGAAGAATATAAAACAACACAAAGTGAAGAGGAAACTAAAAAGGCTGAAGAAGAAGCTGCAGCAAGAGCTGTTTTAGAAGAGACAGAAAAAAAGAAAGAATTGATTATTTATAGAAAGAATTGGCTATTTTAAAAGAACAAGTAAAAAGAAATTCAGGAACAGGACTAGTTATAGAAACCAATGAATCTGAACAAAATAGTTCTAATAATGAAACACAAAATGTATAAATGGGATTTGATCCACAAAGCAAAACAATTATTGGAGGTTAGTCATGGCAGTTACATTTAAAACAATACAAACTTTTTTTCAAAATAATTGAAGATTAACAAATTTGTATGGTGCTTCTAAAATTGCTGCTTTATTTCCAAATCAATTGCAACAAGATGGTGGTGCATTTAAAGCAGAAGTATTTTTACCTATTATGAACGAATCTCAAACACAAACTTATTGAGATACAGTTAAAGGATTTGATGAAAAGTATGTAACGGAAGATTTAAAAAAAGTACAATTAACTCAAAATTTTACTGTTTATAATCGTATCAGCAAAGTTGATAAATTAGCTGATAATTGAGCCGAGAATAAATTAAAAATAACTGATTCTCAAAAAGCTAAAATTTTGGATAAATATGTTTTATCAAAAATTGCATCCGGAGTTAAAGATTTAGTACCAAATCCTGTTAAAATTACAAAAGAAAATTTTGTTGATGAATTAAAACGTTTAGAAGTATTAGTAGAAGATAACTATGCTCATTTAGAAGATATGATTATTTTTATTGATCATGTAGTTGTAGCTGCTATGGTTAATGCTAAAATTCAATTTACTCAAACTTCAATTGAAGGAACTTCTGCGACTATTAAAAGTGCATTAGGATTTAATTTTATTGAAGCATCAATTGGAAAACTAGGATTTCAATTTTTACCTGTTTTACCGCAAGCATTTGCGTGGGTATTAGCTGTTGATTTACAATTGCAAGCTGGTGAGTATACACATGTTCCATTTGTTGGGCAAAAATTTATTGTTGATAATGAATTTTATGAATGTGCTATTGTTCAAAATAAATTTGTATTTGGTTACAAAACAGAAACAGAAACAGAATCTGAAAAATCTTCTATTTCGCATGAACAATTGGATCAAGCAAAAAACTTAGCAAAATCATTAATTATTACTTCATTACCAGCTAATTACAAAGATGATCAAAACTTTACTAAAGCACTTGAAGAATTAATCAAAGCCGATACGATTGATAAGATTTATGAAGCAAAAGATAAAATTTTGGAATTAATTCAATAAAATCCCGAAAATGGCTAGAAAAATAATTGATGTTCAATTAGTTACATATAAAAAAAGAATATTATATCAACCAAATATACAAAATGAAAATTGATTTTGAATATTTTTGAAAATGTTAAGATTTCAGTTTGTTGCTATTTCTTTAGGAGTGTTAACTGGTGGTTTAGGAGCTGCAGTTGCGCAAGGATTAAATGCAACACAATTAACAATTTCTACAACAAGAATAGCTATTTCCTCATTATCAAATTTTTTAGTAATGGAATTTAATGACATTATTAAATAAAAATGTTAATTTGAAAAATACATTATTAAATTTGTTTTTTTCTGTTAATGAATTTGGAAAATTAGGTAGAGGAATGAGGCAACAGAAATTATTAAATTTCGCCAATCAAGAAAAAATATTTCAAAAAATGGGTTTAAATTTTGAAATTAAAAATTTTTGACAAGCACAACAAAAATTAGCAATGACTGATATCATTACTAAAAATAAAGTAGTTTTAAGATTTGGAAAAGAAGTAACAGAAAATGAAATTTTGTAAAGTATTGCAGCAGTTGTTCAAGGTGAAATGAAAAAGGAATTAAAATAATTTACTGTAGAAGAATTAAATAGTTTATTAGAAATTGAAAAAATATTATTTAAAATAGATAAAAATTTAATTCCTAAATATAATAATTTAGATGCAAAAAATATGATTAATATTTAAAAAAATAAGTAATATTTCATTAGATGAATTTTCAAATCTAAATGATATTGATGCAGTTGTGATTTTATCAGATTTAGCTAAAACAAAAATTGGTAATGAAACAATTTTAAAAATTAATCAGTATCGATTGAGTTATAAATTTCAAAAAAGTTTAATTGAAAATTTTATTAAGATGAAAAGAAAAATAATTAATTCAGTTAAAAAAATTAATCCATTTTATTGATTAGAAAAATTAGTTAATAAATTAATTGATACTATTAAGAAACAATTACATACTATATCTGAAAAAATATCATTATCTATTAATAAATTAGTTGTTAATAACAGTAAAAAAATTATTTTTGAATTATTAATACCATGTAGACCAGATTCATTTTTATTAGGATTCAAATTTGAACCTATTGGGTTAAGCGGAGAAGGAATTTTAGAAATTTATAAAAAAGATTATGTTTCTAAAAAAACAGGTAAAATTTCAAGTTATAGACCTGTTAGAGTGTTTACAACTTTATTGGAAGTTAAACAATTTGCTACAAGCGAACACCAAAATTCTTATTATTTAGATAATTGAGAATTGGGATGAGGATATAGACAATAAGAATTTGCTATATTGAATTTGTTATCACCTAAAATTGCAAATATAGTTAATTAAAATATTAGATTTTTTCAATTACTAATATCTATTCCTACTTTAATTAAAACATTTAGTATTTCTAAATCACTTGAAAAAAAGCTACTCAATTTAAAAATAGATCAGCAAATAAATTTTTTGGAATTTTATCATCTACTATACCTGGTTTAAGTTTTTTTACACCATTTTTACTATGCTTATTTATTTGTAATTTAATTAAATTAATATCTTTAATAGTAGGGTGTTTTATATTTCCTATAAATTGATTATTGCTATTAGTAATTTGATAAATAGTTTTCATATCTTGATTTCAAACATTACTATAAGAAATTGGTTTTTTGTAAATATATAAACATAATTCTTTATCTTTACGATATGCAGCATTAGTAGATGCATCATTTGTTTTTTGTAAATTATTAATTCAAACTTTAAGTTATAATTTTCTATTTCAATTAAATAATCTTTTAATTGTTGTTTTAATAAATAAATTATAAAATTTGGTTTTTTAATAATTCGCATTCATTCTTTAAAATATGATGGTATATCAAAACTACTAATAAATTCACCCTGTAAAAATTCAAGTTCTCTTTTACGAATTTGATATTGAATATTAGAACAATTAGGATCTTGTATTTTTTTTAAATTATATTTAATATGCTTTTCTTTATTTTCTAATTTTTTAGCAATATCAGGGTAAAGGTAAGGTGGATCAGTTAATATTAAATCAATACTTTTATCAGATATTGTTTTTAATATTTCTAAACTATCACCTAAATATAATTCACCTAAATTAGTTTTCATAATTAGCAATAATAATTGCATCGCGGAGATGATTACTTATTTTTTTCATTATTATAAAATCAACCTTTACCATATTGATAAGTTAAATTAGTATCTTTATCATATTTTCATAAACAACTATCATTATATTTACTTAAATTTTCCATATTTTTAACAACTGATTTAGTATATTTTGGTGATATAAAATAAGGACAGAATGAAAAACTAAGTCCTCCAATAAGATTAAATTTATTTTCAATTTCAATAGCACCTAATACTCTTAATAAATCATCTCTATCTTTTGAACCATTAGCATTTGTTGGTAAACAATTTTCAATATATATTTTACATTCTTGTTGTTCTCCTATATATTCCAAGATTTTTAATACATGTATTGTTCATTCTTTGCTTATTATTTCTGTTTTATCTACAATTTGTTATTTATATAACAAACAATACCAGTAGTACCAGTTCCTGATGGGTCAATACCTATTTTTATCAAGCGTATAAATCCTTCTCATTATTATTAACTGCTGGTACTACATTTGAGATATCTTCTTCTTTAACTACATTATCGTTAGTGTCCGCTATTTCTGTATAAGATGGGGTATTTATATTATTTAATAAGGGTTCATCGCTCATCTGTCCTTTATTTTTGGCGACAGTAGTATCATTATCAATATAAATATTTTCATCATTAGTAGTTATAACTGATTGATCTGATTTATATGCTTGCTGTAATTCTACAGACATAATACCTCATTTTCTTAATAATGATGTTAATACTGTTTTTAATGCCATTTCATCAAAAGTAGAAATATAAAATGATTTATTTTTAGCATAAGTTTTAGAATACTTCATAAAATGATTTTTCATTTGTTCTTTTGTCATATATAAAGTTTTTTCAAACCCATTAACCATTTTAAAATATGCTACATAGCCTATAATTTGCAATTTTTCTCGTTCATCTTCATTTTGTACTCAATTAAAACTAGTTCCTTTTAAACGGTCATAAGTTACTAATTCACCAACTCTAACACCTGATACTGACATATCTAAATATTGACCGCTTCTTTGTGCTAATTGAATATAACCTTTATATCCCATTTGAAATTGTGCTTGATTAACTCATTCTTGGATTTCACGACCATTAATAATTCTTGTTATTTTAGTATTATATGGAACGACATAAGCATAACCAAATTGTTTTTCCATTGGTAAATTTAATAAAACACCTTGATAACAAGCAGTCATAATAGTTCTTGGGTCTGCTTTTTGTAATAAATCATTGCTATTTGAGATTGCTACAATATTACTTTTAAATCTTGCAATTTCATTTTCATTAGAAAATTTACTTTTTATTCATTCATTTACCTTATCTGTTTTTAAAAATTCAACAATATTTGTCATTTTATTTCACTCCTTTAATTTGAATATTTATTCCTTTAATACCAACTACTTTATTATCAGTATTTGTATCTCATTGTGCTTTAATTGTATTTTTAACTAACTTTTCATCAATAATTAAATATTTAATTAATTGCTTTAATTCATATTGATTAGCATTTTCTAAAAAATCATCATTAATACCTAATATTTCAATATCTTTTATTAATAATTTTTCTTTACGAAAATTACTAGTAATAATTTTTAATTCTTGTTCTTGTTTTGCTACACTTTTAATTTCTAAAAATTGTTCTTTTTTATGATTTTCAACAATTTCATTTTGTTTTTGAAATTGAATATCAATGACACTATTTTTTAAATAATCTTGATTATTCTTAATATTTTTTTCTAAATTTAAAATAACGTTTCTAATAGAATTTAATGGATCTTTAAAATTTTTTATTAATTCTAATAGTTCTCTAAAAACATAATCAATTTTTGAAACTACTAATTTTAAATCTTTTAGTGATTGTGATTTATATTCTCCATTTATTAATCAAGCTTGTTGTCTGTATATAAATTCTGCTAATTCTTGTCCATTTTCATCAATTCATTTTTTAATATTTAATGCTTTTAAACTTAATTCTTTAAAATCATTACCTTTAATTGCAAAAGGAAAAGAAACATTTTGAACTATATTTTTCATTATTTCACATCCTTACTAGGCAATTTGTAATATTTAGAATTATCCTTTAAACAATAATCATAATCATTACCCCAACGTTGCATTGAACCATTTACATAATACATTTCAGTTAAAACACCAAAATCTTCTTTAAATAATTGTTTTTGTTTTAATTCAGCAAGTTCTTTTTTAAGTGCTTCATTTTCTGCTTTAAGTGTTCGTATTTTGCTATTAAGTGCTTCATTTTCTCATTTAATTGCTTGAATTTTGCTATTAAGTGCATCAATTAATTCTGTTATATTCATTATTCATCCCCCTCAATAACAGTTAATTGGTCTAATTGTTGCTTGGTGATTTTAACACCTTTTAAATTAGCATTATATAAATCAGCATCTTCTAAATCAGCACCTCGTAAATTAACACCTTTTAAATCAGCCCAATGTAAATCAGCATCTTTTAATTTAGCACAAGATAAATCAGTATATTCTAAATCTAATGGTTCATTTTCTAAATAATCATTTATTTTTTGTTCTTCAACAATAATATCTGTTAAATCTTTAATTAAATCTTGTAATGTTTTCATTTTATAATTCCTCTTCAATAACAGTTAATTGTTCTAATTGTTTTTTTGTAATTCTAGTACCTTGTAAATTAGCACCTTGTAAATCAGCGCGATATAAATTAGCATCTTGTAATTTAGCGCCTCGTAAATAAGCACCTTGTAAATCAGCATCTTGTAACTTAGCATATTGTAAATCAGTACCTCGTAAATCAACAAAAGATAAATCAGTACCTTGTAAATTAACGCCTTGTAAATCAGTACCTTGTAAATTAGCACTTCGTAAATAAGCACCTTGTAAATCTAATGCTTCATATTCTAAATATTCATTGATTTTTTCTTGTTCAACAGTAACTCCTGTTAAATCTTTAATTAAATCTTGTAATTTTTTCATTTTATAATTCCTCCAAATTCTTTTCCATAATTAATTTTTCAATATAGTCATAAGCACTTTCTTCTGAATGACATTCTTCTAATGCTTCATTAAATAAATCTTCTCCTGCGTAAACTTTGCCATCTTCATCTTTTCACATATTATTTATCCTCCTTTAATATAAGTTCCAAGAATTCCAGTTTCTTTTTTAATTTTTCTATGTAATTATTTATTGATACAGTATTATCTTTTCCATCTATTGTGAATAAGTGTTACATTTCTTTATTAAAAATCTTAATTGCATCATATTCATCATAACTTCCAAATCCATAGGAAATTTTATAACAATATTCATCATCTAATTTATTAATAATTTCTTTTTGAAATTCTGATAATTGTAAATTTCTAATTTCTTTCATAATTATTTATTTCCTTTTCATTTAATATTTTTTAAATCAATAATAGTTGTTTCAAAATACTTTTTATTTTTAGCAGTATTCTCTGCTTCTTCTAAGGTATAAAATAATTCAGTATCTATTCCAAATATAATTTCTGATTTTGATATTAATAAATATCTTTTTTCCATAATTTAACTCCTCCTAATTCTTTTTAGTATTTAATGCTCAATGTTCATCAGTAATTTCATCTTTTGAAACTAGATAACTTCTAAGCATTAATTCATTTATTTTGTTGATAGTTTTTTTATTTAACTTTTTCATCTTTACCTCCTTATTATTAATTTTGGTAATTGTTGTTATATTAACTACAATGTTCTACAATTTGTAGTTGTTTGTATAGTTAAGACGCCATATAATTACATTTCTTCATCCGCACCATTTCAGGTCAAAGCGTTCAGTTTTTAAAATAAATTCACTCGCACCTTGAAGAACCTAATGCTAATCGCAAATTTATTTATAAAGTGACCATCTCTATTTTTATTGTGGTTTGATGTTGACCCCGCACTTATCACCACTATCGCTTATTAAAGCGTCTATTATTTCCAGACTGATTACTGTTGGGTTAGACCACCAAAATATCTATTAAATTGTTAGATTGTTTTTCAAATAAAAAAACAACCCTTTAACAAGAGTTGCTTTTTTCCTACTTCATCTTTTATTCTACAAATTATATAAATGTCTTAATTACGAAAAAACGAATATTAGAGACGAACGTCGTGGCTGAAAAAAATTGGATGCTATTAATGCATTTGAATTTACTTTGTCATTTTTTATATTTAATTTAGTTGATTTAAAAATTAATAAAAAAGCGGTATACTTAATCTAACGATAGAACTTGTCTTAAATGTATATGGTTTCCACAAAAGGTTTGCTGAACTTATTAATACTAATTTCGGACAAGATAAAATTGATAATATTTTTGGAACAGCAACAGCAGGAATTCCCCATGCTGCTCTATTAGGCCATTTATTACAATTACCATTTGGGTATGTTCGTAGTAGTAAGAAAGGTCACGGAAAACAAAATCAAATTGAAGGAGTCTATGAAAGGGGGCAAAAGGTTGTGGTCATTGAAGATTTAATTTCTACAGGTGGGTCAGTTATTGAAGTTGTGAAAACTTTACAAGCGGCTGGTTTGGAAGTTGTTGCGGTATTAGCATTTTTTAGTTATCAATTAAAAAAAGCTACTATTGCTTTTGAAAGTTTACAAGTTCCTTTATATACATTAACTAATTTTGATAGTTTAGTAACAACTAATGGTTTGTTGTCAAAAGCAGAACAACAAATTTTAAAAGAGTTTCAGCAACAATTAGAGTAGAAGAATACAATGATTTGGATTAGTAAATTAATTTAAAATATCTTATTAATATTATTGACTAAATTAAAAAAACATCATATAATTAATATTGAAAAATGTTAAAGTAGTTAATGCTCACCTATGCCCTTTAGTGTGGTTAATAGGTTTTACAAGATAAAATTAAAGTTTTTAATGATTATATTTTAATCATTTAAGAAGATAATTCTTGTTAATGAAAGCGCTACTTTTGAGCGTTTTTTTAATTAATTAAAATGGAGGTATTGGATGAATCAACCCAATAAAAACAATAAAAATATCGAGCAAGTAAATTATGATATTAGACCACGTGAAGTTTTAATTATTTTAGATGATGGTAATAAAGTTGGTCCTTTAGGGCGAAATGAAGCAGTTCGTTTTGCTGAAGAAAAAGGTTTAGATTTATTGTTAGTATCAGCTGCTTCAAATCCACCGGTAGCAAAATTGGTTGATTATGGAAAATATAAATACGAACAAAAGAAAAAAGACAAAGAAAATAAGAAAAATCAACATGTAACTGAAAATAAAGAGATGCGTTTACGAACAGGAATTGGTGAACATGATTTGGAATTTAAGGCAAAAAAAGTGCGTGAATTTCTAACTGATGGAAACCGTGTTAAAATTTCTTTAAAGTTTCGTGGTCGAGAAGTTGCAAGACCTGAATATGGTAAAGAAACATTAGATAAATTTTTTGGTTATATTGAAGATTTGGCAAAGATTGAAAAAGAACCCCAGTTAAATGGCTTGTTTTTAGATATGTATGTTGTACCAAAAAAATAATTAATTAAATTAACTTTTAAAAGAAAAGACAAGGAGGAAAATTTATGCCAAAAATGAAAACGAAAAAATCTTTAGCAAAAAGAGTTAAAATAACAGGAACAGGAAAATGAAAGATTGCGCATGCATATACTTCACATTTAGCCCAAAATAAAACAACAAAACAAAAACGTCATTTACGTAAAGCTGGTTTAATGGACCAAACTGATCAGAGACGATTAAAACAACTATTACAAGGATAAAGAAAGAGAAGGGAGTATTAACAAATGGCAAGAGTTAAAGGCGGACCAACAACAAGGAAACGTCGTAAAAAAATTATTAAAGAGGCAAAAGGATATTTTGGAACAAAATCAACTCATTACAAAAAAGCAAAAGAACAAGTAATGAAATCATGAGCGTATGCTTTTCGTGATCGTAAGCAACGTAAAAGAGATTTTCGTTCATTATGAATCCAAAGAATTAATGCTGCAGTACGTGAACATGATATGTCGTATTCACAATTTATGAATGGTTTAAATAAAACTAACATTGAAGTAAATCGTAAGATGTTATCAGAATTAGCAATTCATAATCCAAGTGAATTTAAAGTGTTAGTAGAAAAATCAAAACAAGCGTTAAAAAATTAACAAAACTACTTTTCTGAAAAGTAGTTTTTTATTTTAATATTAAGTCCGTTTTCTTATCTTGGATTTTTTATGATGAGTTGCTAATTGTTTTAATTAAGCATAAAATATTAACAAAAATAAGGGGAAGAATGAAAAATGTCAGAAAAATTATCGTTAAAAGAGCAAGTTGAGATTTTACCAACTAAACCAGGATGCTATTTATTTTACAATAATTATCATCAAGTATTATATGTTGGAAAGGCAAAAAACTTACGAAGTCGTGTTAGTTCTTATTTTAACAAAGTGTATAATTTTAAAACAACCCGCTTAGTTCAAGAAATAGTTCGTTTAGAAACAATTATTACGAAAACTGAAAAAGAGGCACTAATTTTAGAACATAATTTAATTAAGCAGTACAAACCAAAATACAATATTTTGTTAAATGATGATAAACATTATCCTTATATTGTAATTACAAAAGAAAAAGACCCTCAATATTTGTATGTTCGTAATGTTCATCAAAAATATGCTCGCTATTATGGACCATTCCCAGAAGGGAGTCATGCGCGGGAAATTATTAAAGTCTTAGAACGATTATATCCTTTACGTCGTTGTAAAGGAAATCTTGGAAAACCTTGCCTTTATTATCATATTAATCAATGCTCAGGTGCTTGTTTTAAATCAGTTCCTTCAGAGTATTATACAAAAATGATTAAAAAAGTTCATAATTTTTTTAAAGGTAATTTTACTAAAACAAAAAAACTAATAGAGAAAAGAATGTTTCAAGCCGCAGATAACTTACAATTTGAAGAAGCACATAAATTAAAAGTTTTAATTCGAAACTTAGATTGAACTTTATCATCACAAACAGTTGAAATGTTAAATCAAAATGATGATTTAGATGTGATTAGCTTATATCAAGCTACTGAGCATTTAGTGTTAACAACTTTATTTTATCGTGCTGGAAAATTAAGCTATAAAGATTATGAATATTATCATCTTGATTTTGCTGAAGATTACCAAGAATTATACCGCTTATACTTGCAAAATATTTATCAAAAAAATATTTTACCCACAAAAATAATTGTTAACGAGGCAATTGCATTACCAGAATTAAACTTGTTATTTGATAATCGTGTTTTTCATCCTAAAACACCAATTGAAAAAACAATTATGAAGTTAGCGACTGAAAATAGTTATGAATCTTATGTCCAATACCAGACAACTGCCCAACGAGAATTAAATAATGCTGAAGTTTTAAAAGAGTTACAAATGCTTTTAGGTTTATCAGAATTACCATATTTAATTGAAATGATTGATATTGCTAATATTAATAATGAGTTTGTGACTGGTGGGGTTATTGTTTATAAAAATAGTCGTCCATCACGAAATGATTATCGTAAGTATAATTTAGAAATTCCATATCAAGATGATACGCACCGTATTGCGGCGGTTGTTGCTCGTCGTTATCAAAAGATTATTCAAGAAGAACAAGCCCTTCCCAATTTAATTATTATGGATGGTGGGATTCAACAAGTTAATGCTTGTTTAAAAGAACTAGCAAAATTAGATTTATCAATTCCCGTGATTGGTTTAGTTAAAAATGATCATCATAAAACTGACCATTTACTTAATTTAAAAAAAGATAAAGTATATTTGGATAAAAGTAGCCGTTTATTTTTATTTTTAACAAGAATGCAAGATGATGTTCATAATTTTGCAATTACTAGTTTTCGCCGCCGGCAAACAAAAGCTTTGACAACAAGTATTCTAGAAACAATCCCGGGGTTTGGAAAACAACGAATTAAATTATTAAATCACCATTTTGAAAGTATTGGTGCAATTCAAAAAGCAAGTGATGCTGAATTATATCAATTATTGCATAATAAAAAACTTATTGAAAATTTAAGAAAATTTTTGGAACATTTTGGTAAATAACTTTTTTTCGGTATAATAATTAAGTACAGAATTAAACAATGAAAGGAGTAGAGAATTATCCATCGAGTCCAACGAAAAGATTTATTATTAGCATATTTGTGTCAAAAACTTTTTCACGAAATGAATCATGTTCTTGAATATGTTCGAAAATATAATATTTCACCAACAACTGCGCGCCGTGATTTAAAAGAACTTGAAAATGAAGGAATTATTACAATGTATTATGGTGGTATTAATTTTTTAGGAGTTCATAATAAAACATGTAATATTAATGTTCGAACAAGTAGTATTAATTTTGATAAAAAAATGATTATCGGAAAAAAGTTAACAAATTTGTTAGAAAAAAATGATGTTATTTTTGTCGGAGCAGGATCAACTTGTGAAATTTTTGTTACTTTAATTGATAAACCAATAAAAATTGTCACTAATTCATTTCGAATTTTACAATTGGCAAAAGATAATCCTAATGTTCAATATAATGTCTTATTTGGAGGCAAATTACGAGAAAAATCACAAGCTTTTTATGGTTCGTTTTGTGAGGAAAGTTTATCATTAATTCAATTTTCAAAAGTTATTTTTTCAGCAAATACAATTGATAAAACTGGCGCTGTTTTCAAAAGTAATGAAGAAGAAGCGCGGGTTGAATTAGCAGCCTTAGCACGGGTTCAAGTTAAAATTTTATTAGCTGATAGTACAAAATTTGATAAAGTTGGGTTTTTTAAATTTTATGACGTTAAAGATGTTTCATATTTAGTAACGGACAAAACAGAAGTTATGAAACAATATGATTTTAATGTTAAAGTAATATAAAACTTTGTTGTTAAACAAAGTTTTTTATTTGAAAGGAAAAGTTAACTTAGGATGGTAATTTTTTGCTTGAAAGGAGGTTAAAATAGATTTAAATAATGTCCAACATGTATGTAACCAAATTGAAAAGTTTGAATTTGAAGAATTATTTACTGTGCTAGCAAAAATTGAGAAAGTAGTAAAAGACCGTACCGATGAGGTAGATTAGGAAAATATTTTCATTAAACTCTCATTTTTTTTTCATTCCATTGTTATCTAAATTTTATTAAAATCTAATTGAAATCTGAAGGGATTAAACCATGGAATGAATAGGTGGGTAATATGAAATTAAAAACTAATATTCTTGAGAAGTTATAGGAAATTATTAATCATAATGATGATACTGTTAATGGTATTTTTGCACAAACTATTTTAAATTTTGCTAAAGTATCAAATGAAAATTTTATTATTAATGCTGTTGCAGAAACATCACATACAAGTGTTTCATCGGTGACAAAGTTTTGTAAAAGTTTAGGTTTTACAGGATGAAAAGAATTTTATATTTTTTTTTTTTTTTTCGCTATGAATTAGATAATTTAAAAAAAATTAATAATTTTTATCGTCTTAATCCATCAAAAAATACTGTTAATGATTTAGTATCAAACCATAGTGCAATGATGACAAAATTATTAAATGAAAATTTATCATCAATTTTAGAATTAAAAACAATGCTAAAAAAAAAAAAAAATTATTTGATTGGTGAACATACACATTTAGATTTATTAATTAATTTTTATCATCAATTGTTAGGAATTGGTTTTGATGTAAGTGTAACAACACATGAATTTATTGCTAAAAAATTTTTAGAACGATTAAGAGATGATGATCTTGTAATTTGAATTATTATTGATACAGATCAAACTTATTTATTTAATGTTTTAAAACATACTGATAAAACTTTACCGTTAGATAATATTAAATTTATTTTAAAATAAAATTCACCGATTATAGAAACTAATTTAACAACAAAAACATCGATTATTATTAATGATCGGTGCAAAATGTATACCCACCAAATTATTTATAATTATTTATTTATTATTTTTAATGCAATTTTAACAATGATTAATTAAAAAAATACCCAGCAAGTTGTCTGAGTATTTTTTATTATGATTTATTATGATCAATATCTCAATCTTCTAAGACCATATGTTTAATAAAACGATTCATTCATAAGTCAGAATTGGCCTCCGTTTGTAAGTTTCCAACTTCACCCGTTTCGAACCCAACATAATTTCCATTTTTAATATAGACGTAAGTTGGCGTTCCAATTAATCCTAATGAATCAGCAGTAATTGTTTTGTCAATTTCACGATTAATTTTATGAGCATTTCGCTCTTGTGTTACAATTCAATCAGCAATTTTTTTTTCTCATTTTTCTTTTCAAATATTATTATAATCTTTAATGTTATCAGTAATAATTAAGCGAGTGTTTTTAATTTTTTCTTGTTCATCAGCACTAATCGGATATGTTTTTAAAGCATATTGGGCACCAAAATTACCTGCTAAATACTTGTCATATTTATCATTACCATAACCATTTTTATTATATAAATCTGGAATTGTTGTATCTGTTGTATTTTGACAATTAATGCAATTCTTTGCTGAAACCATAAAAATAAAACTTTCTTTATTGTTTATACCATTGACGAATTGATTGTAATATGCCATATTTTGATCTGAACAAGCTATTGTTGCTTTTGCTGTTGTTGTTGCGAGTGTCATTGCCGCCATTGTACTTAGCAGTTTTTTCATTTCTATTCCTCCCCAAGAATTATTTTATATAATTGTCTATCTATAACTATACATTATTTTTTATATTTTTAAAGTTAAATCTAAATATTTTTATGGTGTTATTTAGTAGATAATTATGAGATAAAAGTATATAATGATAGAAAATAATATAGATTTTAAAGGAGAGTAAATGATGATGGATATGACCACCGCATTGGCTGTGTTCCTTCCAATAATGATTATTTTATTAATTTTTTCAAGTTTTTTTTCGGATTCAGAAACAGCTATTACCTCAATTAATGTTATTCGTTTAAAACAAATGGCAAAAAAGAATGTTAGTAAACGGAAAAAAAGATCAACAAATAAAACAATTCGTTGAGCAAAACAAGTTTATAAATTGGTCAAAGATTATGATCGTACTTTAGCAACTATTTTAATTGCAAATACTTTAGTTAATACGGCTTTAGCAACAATTGGAACTTTATTTTTTGCGTCTTTGATTATCAATGCTGAAACAGCAACATGAGTAGCAACAGGGGTATTGGTTTAACTGTTTTAATTTTTGGTGAATTATTACCAAAAACAATTGCTAAAGTTTTTTCTGAAAAGTTTTCAATTTTTTCAGCTTATATTTTATAAATCTGAAAAATTTTGTTTTATCCTTTTACTTGGTTGTTAACCTTTCATAAACAAAAAAATGGTGTTTTAACAACAGAAAATGAATTGTTAGAATTAATTTCAACAATTGAATCAGAAGGTGTTTTAGAAAAAAATGAGAAAGAACTAATTGAATCAGAAATAACTTTTGATGAAAAAACAATTGGTTCAATTATGACAGCAAAGGAAAAAGTTAAAACAATTTATAGTAATATTTCATGACGAGAATTACAACGGTTTTATAAGCAAGAACGTTTTACGCGTATTCCTGTTTTAGTTCCAGAAACTGAAAAAGTAATTGGAATTTTAAACATTAAAGATGTTTTTATTGCCGTTATTGATCATCAATAAGTTGATATCAAAAGTTTAGTTTCTGAACCAATTTTTTTCTCGTTATTTAAAATTAGATGATGCTTTAGAATTATTTCAACAAGAGCAAGTTCATATGGCAGTTGTTATTACCAATGAAGATAGTAATAATTTTCTTGGAATCGTTACACTGGAAGATATTTTAGAAGAATTAGTTGGTGAAATTTATGATGAAGATGATGAAACTGGGCAGGTAAAAGAAATTGGTCACCATATGCTTTGAATTCATGGTAGTACTTCGATTAAAAAAGTATTTCAAAAATATTTGCATTTAGCAGAATGAAAGTACAGGTAAAACATTATATCAATGATTTGTTAAGGAAAAAGGATATGATTTAACAAAATCAGAAAATAAAATTAAAGAATTTGTTTATCAAAATTATGCTTTTCGCGTAAATGATGATAAAAAAGGCAAATTAACTTCCAAAAATATTATTTTTGAAATTGAATTTTTAACTAATAATAATCCAATTCATGATTTAGAACGTTAAAAACAAAAAAGTGTATTTATTTTAAATACATTTTTATTTATCTTTGTTAAATACTTAACATTAATTTATTCTATGTTAAGATAAAAAAAGATAAGAAATATAGAAAAATAAATGAGAAGGAGGAGGATTATTCTGGAAAAAATGCAAGTAGAAAATGAAATATGTGGTGGATTACTTTTTCGTTATTTAGGTTTTATTAACAAAGCATTTACACAGCAAATTGAAAATGAACTACAAAAACAAGGTTATTATGATTTTCAAATTTCTAATATTTGGTTATTAATTTTAATTGAACGGCTTCCTGACTATACAATGAATGAATTAGCACAAGTTGTTAATCAATCACGGGCAAATATTACGATTGTTTCAAAAAAATTAGTACAAAAGGGTTATGTTGTAAAAAATCGCCCAGAAAATAATAAAAAAATTATTTATTTAACCTTAACTGAAAAGTGATGAAAATTAAAACCAATTGTTTTTAATTTAGTAAATCAATTAGATCAACGCATTATGCAAATTTTATCAAAACCACGATATGAAACTTTACTAGCTGATTTAGGAAGGATAGTTGAGTTGCTAAAAAAAGAAGGGTCTACATCTTAAATAAAATGTTAAATATTTAACAAATATTAATAAAATAACTTGTAATATTTTTTAGAATTTGTATAATTATTTTGTTAAATACTTAACAAAATACAAAAAAGAGTTTATTATGAGAGAAAAAAATGATGGGTTAAATTTAACTGGTAATAATACAAAAAAAGAACCGTTGCCAATTAAAAAGCCAAAAGCCACCCCAATGTGATTTTTTAAATTATTATTCAATTTATTATAAACAATTTTGATTTCGTTGATGATGTTTAATCTTATTTATTATTACTTGTGGAATTACAGTTACCTTACCTAAATTAACAAATATTGTTATGATGGAATTGACAACGGGAATGTCAAAGTGCTCAAGTATTAATGATCCTGCGATGCCATGAGGAACATTACTATACTGAGCAATTGGTTTTGCCGGAACTTTTATTGTTTCGGGAATGTTTTTATATTTACAAAGTTTAGTTGGTGGGTCAATTTCACAAAAAATTGAAATTGATATTCGAATTAAAGTTTTAAATAAATTAGTTAATTTAGATATGAGTTATTATCATGATAAAAAATGGGTGATATTTTAACTAAATTAATTTCTGATACGCAAATTTTAGGTGACCAAGGATTGAAAAACTTACAAATAGCATTTAAAAAAATAGCATTAAGCTATTTTTTATTTTCTATATCTAAATCTAATAAATAATGTTTAAAATCATTTTTTAATTTTTCATTTTCTTTTTGTAATTTATGTCCTTTTTCAAACACTTCACAATTACTTTCATTATCATTTATAATTCTAATTTTTAATAATGCAATTTCTTTATTTTTTTCAGTAATTATTTGTTTTAAATTATAAATTTCTTGTCTCCTTTCTAAAATATCTTTAACCTTTCTACAGTACATACATTATATTTGTGCTGGTTTATCACCGCCTTTATTGTGTTTTATATAAAAATTAATAAAGTATTCTACTTTTTCTGAAAAAGTATAGTTTTGTGGTAAATTATTTCATATTTTTTCTTGTTCTTGATTCAAATACAAATTAATTGTTTTTCGAATAAAGAAATATTTTGAACTATATCTTTTACAATATTATCATTATTATTCATTTTAAATTTCCTCCAAATTCTTTTCCATAATTAATTTTTCAATATAGTCATAATCACTTTCTTCTGAATAACATTCTTCTAATGCTTCTTCAAATAAATCTTCTTCGGTATAAATATTTCCATTTTCATCTTTTCACATATTATTTATTCTCCTTGTCATTTAATATTTTCATTTTCTAAATCAATAATTACTGTTGGATAATACTTTTTATTTTTAGCAGTTATTTTTGCTTCTTCAAATGTATAAAACGATAAAGTATCAATGCTATATTTGTTTTTAATTATTAATAAGTATTTTTTATTCATAATTTAATTCCCCCTAATTTTTCTTTGTATTTAATCCTCAATGTTCATCAGCAATTTCATCTTGTGAAACCAGGTAACTTTTACCCATTAATTCATTTAATTTATTTTCTTGATTACATTTAAAACAATATCCTCAATATCTTTTTTTAAGACAAGTTTTATTTAAATTTTTCATATTTACCTCCTAAATTTATTGTTCTATATTTTGTATTTTGTAAATATACAACTATTTTTATTTGTTTGACGCCAGAACATATGTCTCTCTTCATCCGCACCATTTCAGGTCAAAGCGTTCAGTTTTTAAAATAAATTCACTCGCACCTTGAATAGCCCAGTGCTGGCTTTGTGGTTTTTAACCCTTGCTACTTCTAAGAAGTAAATCTTTCGCAGATTTAATTGTAAAGTCACTATCTTTATTTTTATTGTCGTTTGATATTAACTCTGGACTTATCACGACTATCGCAATTTATTGCGTCTATTATTTCCGGGCTGATTACCGCTGGGCTAGACCGCCTATGTGGAAAAAAACACTTAGTTATTTTAAATAACTGCCCCACTCTGCTATTAAGTTGTTTTTCAAAAGTTGTTTTTCAAATAAAAAACAACTCTAACAAGAGTTGCTTTTTTACGGGTTCATCGTACAGGATGCCAAACTAATGACGATTAATTAACCTATATTTTTGTTCCCCATCAGGCACCTTGAGTTATTAAACCAGGACAACAAGTAAAAATAAAATATTTTGTAGAGAAAAAATGGCAAATAATTATAACGTAAGTTAAAAGAGAAAATGATTATTATCTTATTTTAAAACAGCCAGAATTTATGATTAATGTTTGATATTTATCAGCGAAAATAGAAATTGGTTCGCAAACAACATTAGATTATTTACTGAAGATAATGATTTAATTTGTTATAATAAAAAAAGAGAAGGGTCTGGTGAGGTAATGAAAGATGATTTTGTGATTTATAATGAAACAAAGTTTGATATTAAACCATATCAAGATGATTTTAATGCAATTTTCAAAAAAATTAAAACTTTATTAGCAATAACTGAGCCATTAGAATTATCATTAATTATTGTTGATGCACAAGAACAATTAGAACTTAATCGAAAATATCGTAACAAAGATTATGTTGCTGATGTTATTACCTTTGCTTTAGAAGAAGAAAATAAGATTGATTTATTTCAATTAACCGGACTGCGCATTTTAGGGGATATTTTTATTTGCTATGAAAAAGCTCTTGCTCAAGCTGCTGAATATAACCATTCTCTTCGTCGTGAATTTGCTTTTTTATTTACTCATGGTATTTTACATATTTTAGGTTATGATCATCAAACTTCGACTGATGAAGAAAAAATGTTTAATTTACAACGAAAAGTATTAAATGATTTACAAATTAACCGAATTCCAATAAAATAAAAACAGAAAGAAGAAAGGGATACATAATGGCAAAAGAGTCACGAGTCAAGAAAAAAATATTTTTTAAATTACGGAATAAATTTTCAAATGCTTTTCGTGGAATTTATACAGCAATTAAAGAAGAATCAAGTTTAATTATTCATTTTATTGTGTCATTGGTTGTTATTGGTCTGGGAATTTGATTGCAAAAAATGGTTCCTAACCAGTTTGGATGTGTTCAATGAGCAATTTTATTATTAACCATTGGAATTGTCATTGGTTTTGAGTTAATTAATACAATGGTTGAAAATTTTGTTGATTTATTATCATTTGAATATAATATTAAAGCAAAAAAAATTAAAGATATTTGTGCCGCGGCAACATTAATTAATTCTATTTTGGCAATTGCAATTGGATTATTAATAATGTTACCACCGTTGGTGGATGTTATTAAGTTATATTTACAAATTAGTTAAAAAGGGGAGTTAATGAAATGCCAAATTATTTTGAAAAGTTAAAATTATTAAGTAAAAAAGCTTATGCACCATATTCAAATTTTCGTGTTAGTGCAATTTGTTTGTTAAAAGATGGTACAGAAGTTATTGGTGTTAATGTTGAAAATGCAGCATATGCTGCTACGATTTGCGCAGAACGGACAGCTTTAGCTCAGGTTTATGCGTTAGGTTATCGTAAAACAGATATTATAAAATTTTACTTATATACTGACAGTAAACAAGCAGGTTCTCCTTGTGGAATATGCCGGCAATTTTTATGAGAATTAGTTGATCATCGAATTCCAATTGAAATTTATAATCAAAAAGGTGAATCATATGTTTTAACAATTAAAGATTTACTACCATATGGCTTCACGAAGGAGGATTTACAGTAGGATGGTCAAGAAACATAAAGATGAGGAAGATTTTCAACAAGATTTTGTTACTGACCATAGTTATCGTCTTGTTCCTGATGATCAATTACAAGAATATATGCATAATAATGTTATTTATATTAAAATCTTTTATGCTTTTCATGACAAACGGTTTTTATTAACTCATCATACTTGATGAAAAAAAACTGATAATGATTTAGAAGCATATTGTAAAAAGTATATTATGGATTTAACCAAGCGTTTGCATCTTGAAACAATGGCATTAACTTCTGATGAATTAGCACAAAAATGAGATATTCAGGAATATGATATTCCTGGTTATGAAGATGTGATGTTAAAAGGAGTTTCAATTCGTTCATGAGTAAAAAATGACAACAATAAAAAATGAGTTATTGTTGTTCACGGATTAAATTCACATAAATTCCGTGCAATTTTTTTTGGTTTAATTTATCTTCGATTAGGTTATAATATTCTTGTATTTGACCAACGAAATCATGGCGAATCAACTACTAAAATGACAACAATGGGTTACTATGAGAAATATGATTTAGCATCAGTAGTTGATTTTTTACAAACTAAAATTGATCCAAAATTAAAGGAACTTAATTTCCATGGTTGGTCAATGGGAACTTTTGTTATTATGGAATATTTAAAATTTGCATTTGATAAAAATAAATTAATTAATAGTGCTGTTTTAGATTCAACAATTAGTAATTTAAATGTTTTATATCGTTATTATATGTTAAAGACAAAAGTTAATTATTATGAACATTATTATGCAATTCGTCGTTATGCGATTGAAACACGCGGGTATGATCCAGAACAAATTAATCCTGGTGAGAATTTGGAAGCATTAGCAAAATTACCAGTGTTATATATCTTGAATAAGAAAGATAATGCAACACCATATATAATGGGGCTGGTAGCTTACCAGAATAAGCGTAAGTATGAAAAACAAAAAATTAGTCGTCGAATTGTTTTTGATTGTTATCATGTTCGCGGAATATATCATAATTCAACGGAATATTTAATAGCAATAATAAATTTTATTACAACTGCAAAAAGAAAATAGTGATAAACAACTTTATTTATCACTATTTTCTTTTTTTATTTTGATTTTTATTAAAAACACGGTACATACCATTGTTAAGACTATGCAAACTAATGTGAAAAATAGTAAAAACAATAATAAAAATAAAAGCAATAAAACATGCTGCTTGTACTCTTGATAATCCTGAAATAATTGGATTATCAATGTCTAAAAATAAATAAGGATATGCTCAAGTAATATTGCCATCTCGTTTTCAAGCTGCTGCCCGCACAATAACATACATTAAATAAAAAAATGGATAACTTAAACTAATTCATCAATCTTTTTGTAAAAAGTCTTTTTTTCAACTAAGACGATGATCACCAAATGACAAGAAGGTATAACCAAAAAAGAGAATTGGCATAATAAAATGAGTAACAACAGTACAACTAATTTGTGCTTTACTATATTCATAAATTGTTACTTCTCTGTTTTTATAATCAATAATAATTCCAATTCAAAAAATAAAAAACATTAATAAATTTCAGTTTAAAATACTTAATTTAGCATTAGTTGAAAAAAATCAACTTTTTTGTTCACGATGATGATTAAAAATTGCTAATATTAACCAAGTAATAGTTATGATATTAACTTGAACAGAATAAAAACTTAATAAGATGTCATAATTTTGCAAACTAGTAAGTTTTGTTCCTTTTACATATCAAAATTCTTTAAAAATATCCATGTAAAATCCATAAGTTAAAAATCCAAAAGCTAAACTGGCAATTATTACTTTATAATATCAGAGATAATCTTTGTATCAAATCCGATAATTTCAACGTTTCATAGTCCCTCCTTGGTATATTTTACATCAAATCACATAAAAATTGTTTTTTTAATGACATCTAATCCTTTTTTTAGTTCTTTTTAAAAATAATTTTGTTTATTAATAAAATTATTCCTTTTTATAAAATGCTTTGTTATAATGCTAGTAAGTTAGAAAAAGGTGAGATAATGGCAAATAAAATTAAAGTTGAAAGAATGCAATCTTTGATTACCCGTGATTTAACAATTATTATGCAACGAGAAATTCGTGATGAAATTTTAAATACTATATCAATTCATGCTGTAAAATTATCAAATGATTTGAGTCATGCAAAGGTTTATTATTCATCATTATTAAATAAATCAGAGGCAGAACTTCACAATGTTGTTCAGAATTATAAAAATAAAATTCGAAGTAAATTAGCGCATAAATTAGAAATTTATCGTTGTCCGGATTTAGAATTTGTTTTTGATCATTCATTAGATAATGCGAATAATATTGAAGCAATCTTGCAAAATTTAAAATAAGAAACCTTATCAAAGTACAAAGCATGTTTCTTGATTTAATTGATAAAGATATAAGATGTTTTCTAATAATGCGGCAATTGTTATTGGCCCAACTCCGCCAGGAACAGGGGTAATCATTTTTACTTTTGATAAAACATTATTAAAGTCAACATCACCACATAAGTTATTATTTTCATCACGATTAATTCCAACATCAACCACAATAGCATTTTCTTTAATCATCTCTGCTGTAACAAATTTAGCTTTCCCCACGGCAGAAATTAAAATATCAGCTTGTTTTGTAAAAACAGATAAATTTTTTGTTTGTGAATGGCAAACTGTTACAGTTGCTGAGGCATTTATTAAAAGATTAGCAAGGGGTTTACCAACAATGTTACTACGGCCAATAATTACAACATGCTGTCCTGCTAATTGAATTTGGTAGTGTTTTAAAAGGGCTATAATTCCTTTGGGCGTCCCTGGCAATAAGTTATAATGTCCAAGCATTAAATTGCCTAATATTTCTGGAGTAAACCCATCAACATCTTTTTTAGTTGTTATTGTGTTAATAATTTTTTCACTATTGATATGCCTTGGTAATGGAAGTTGAACAAGAATTGCATCAATGTTAGAATTATTATTTAAGTCATTAATAATTTTTATTAAAGCTGATTCGGCAATACTATCTGGATAATTTAATACATTACAAGTAACACCAACTTTTTCACAAGCAATTTTTTTATTTTTAATATAAGTAGTACTAGCTTTATTATTACCAATTTGAATAATTGTTAATGCAGGTACACGTTGCTTTTTTGCCTTAATTTTTAAAATTTGTTTAGTTATTTTTACTTTGATTAATTCACTAACCATTTTCCCATTAATTATTTTTGTTTTATCCATTAAATTTTCGCTCTTTTCTATGCTAAAATACCTGTATATAAATTATTGTATCTGAAAGAGTTAAATAATTAAATACAAAATCTTAGCATTTTTAAAATAGCATCGTGTTTAAAAATTATTGACACTCCCTAAAAATAGGACATTATTAATTAAAAGGAGTAAAAGAAAATGGTAAAAATTATCACAATTGCAACAAAAATTAATTTAAAAGATGATGACTTAATTAAATATGGTGATTATATGGCAAAAGTAAAAGCCTTTAATTTTATTAATTTACCTAAAAAAGCAAAGTTTATTTTAGTGACAGCAATTAATCCAACCAAAGGAGGAGAGGGAAAAACAACTTGTTCAATTGGCATTGCTGATATGTTGAATCATTTAGGATATCAAACAACTTTAGCATTACGAGAACCATCTTTAGGACCAGTGTTTGGATTAAAAGGTTCAGCAACCGGTGGCGGCGAATGCATTATGGAACCAGAAAATGAAATTAATTTACATTATACTGGTGATTTTCATGCAATTACAACAGCAAATAATATGGTCAGTGCTATGATTGATAACCTTCTTTATTGAGGAAATCCACTGCAAATTGATCCTAAACAAATTATTTGACAACGTTGTTTGGATGTTAATGATCGTGTTTTACGAAATATTGAAATAAAAATTAATGATAAATTACATCGTTCAGAACATTTCCAAATTACTGCTGCTAGCGAAATTATGGCAATTTTAGGTTTAAGTAAAGATTTTGATGATTTACGTCGTCGTTTAGACCAAGCAATAGTTGCTTATAATTTTTATAATGAACCAGTTTACCTACACGAATTAAAAATTACGGGTTCATTATTAGCCTTATTAAAAAATGCTTTATTGCCAAATTTAGCACAAACAAAATATGGTACACCATTATTAATCCATTGTGGGCCATTTGCAAATATTTCCCATGGGACAAATTCTTTAATTGCAACAAATTTAGCATTAAAATTAAGTGATTATGTTGTTAGTGAAGTTGGATTTGGGAGTGACTTAGGGTTTCAAAAATTTAATGATATTATTAATTTAAACGAGGAATATACACCAGATTGTACCGTGTTAGTAGCAACAATTAGAGCATTAAAATTACATGGTGGTGCTATTGAAACAACATTAGTAACAGCTGATCTAGGTAGTTTGAAAAAAGGATTAGAGCATTTACAACATCATATTAAAATTATTCAAAATTACCATTTAAATTTTGTTGTTTGTTTAAATCAATTTGCAACTGACACTCCTGAAGAAATTGCTGTCGTGACTGAATGGTTAAAAGAACAAAAAATTCCATTTGGAATTAATAATACATATCATTTCGGAATTAAAGATAATCCAACTTTGGTTAAAACTATTCTTAAAGAAATTGAAAAACCACAACAATATCAATTATTATTTAATCCATCAACAACATCGCTTACTGAAAAAATTAAAATAATTTGTACAAAAATTTATCAAACAACAAAAATTGTTTTTAGTCCCTTGGCACAAACAAAGATTGATTTTTATCAACAAAATACAAAATATCAACATTGACCAGTTTGTATGGCTAAAAATCATCAAACAATTTTTGGCAATAAAAATCCTTATGATGATCAAATTATTATTCGTGACTTAAAAATTAATTCAGGAGCAGAATATTTTATTGCTTATTTAGCAGATATTATTACGATGCCGGGTTTAAATAAAGTTCCTAATGCTGTTAGCATTGATGTTGTGAATGATGAGATTATAAATATTAAATAATTTTTGTTATAATATTTTTAAGTAGAAAATAGGGGCGAACTTAATGCAGAAAAAAGCAAAGTTTTTAGAATTAAATAGTATTGTTAGTAAACAACTTAATTTAGCAACTAATATTCGAAAAAAAATGCAGGAAATTTTTAGAATTTATAAAAATAGTTTTCAAAAATTAGGTTATCAAACAATTGCTCTTGGTGAGTATGGTTTTAAAACATTAACAAAATATGACAAGTTAGAGTTAGAATTAGCCATTCTTAAGTATCATCCTAAAAATAAAACAGGCTTACGTGAACAAATGTTTCAAGTTGTTTTAAATGAAATGCGCAAAAATATTAGTAAAAGAACAGTTATCAAGGATAGTCAAAATGATGGTTATTTAGAATATCAAGTTAACGATGAAATTAATTTTATTGTAAGAATTATTCCTTTTTGTTATAAAAAAAATTCAGAGGGAGAATTAACATATATTTTTTGACGAAATGGAATTGAAAAAAATGATAATGTTATTCAAGTTGTCCACGCTTTTAATAAAGCTAATAAGATTTCTAATAATTTATTACGAACATTAATAAAAATGATTAAGTATGTTTTGAAAGATTATTTTCCATATTATTATATTTTATATACCTTAACTTTACGATGGTTTTATGAATATTTTACAAAAAGATATGATAATTATTTACAAAAAATTGATATGAGTAAGCGGATTGAAAAACAAGATTTAATGAAGTATCGTAATATTAATTTTCAAAAAAAATGATTTTTAAATAAAATTGATGGTGAAGAATTAATTTTTTATATTTTAGAACGGTTTTGAAAAACAGAAACATATTATTTTCGTGAATTTGAATTTATTGAAGAAGAAATTTTTGAATCAATTTCACGCTATAGTTGATATACCAATAATTGCTTTTTAACACCATATGATTATTATGTGGATTTTAAAATTTATAATATTAAAGAATTTAATGATTTAAATTATGTTCAATCAGAGTTTAAAAATACTAATTTTTCGCTAATTCAGTATGATTACTGTCGTAATCATGATTTAGGAATTTATGTTACACCAGTTAAAATTTCAGGGGTAGTTGGTTTTATTGATTACGCAATTAATTTTAAACAAAAAGCAACAGGTCTATTTAAAAAACTGGATCCGGCAAAACGAAAAGATGCCATAAGTGTTAATCAACGAGAGATTATGGAGGAACTAAATTTAATTGCACATAAATGATTAACAACTTATCGTAAAAAATTGACATATATTAAGGTTTATTTTGATAAAAAATATCCAATTATTTCATCATCAAATTATTATATGCGATTGCAAGCTATTATGACTTCTGTTGATAACTTAAAAAATGATGATTATGTTATTGGTAATGATAATTAAAGGATAAAAACTATGAATTAGAACTTTTACTAGTTAAGTTTTTAATTAAAAATAATAAATATATGGTATAATGTTATTATGAGAAAGGTACTTGATTGAAACTATTTATAATGATTTAAAAACTATTTATTATGTGGGGTGAAAAAGTGTCAACTTTAGTAGGGAACAATTGTAGCCAATTTTATGATAATGTTATTCGTGAATTATCAATGATTGTGAATAATGAAAAAATTATATCACATAATAATCCCTGTCTTAGCATTAGAAATAAAATTGTATTATGTTATGAAAAGTTCAAAATATAATTCAACACAAAAAGATGAAATTTTAAAACGAATAATTATTGAACGAACAAAAGCCTTAGAATATAAGGCAACCGAGTTAATTAAAGAATATGCACAGGTTTATCAAAAAATTTATCAAAAACCATTAGATTTACAATATGCCTATATCTCAATATTAAAAAAGGTAAAATATTTTGCCCAAGAACGTTATGGTGAACGATTAAATATTAATTAGTAACTTTTATTGCCGTTATTTAGAGCAACAACAATGACAAGAATTAGTAGAAGGAATTATTGCCGAATCGCAACGAAGAATGCAGGCTGTTTTTTGCAAAGAAAACAACAAGGTAATAATTAAAAATCGATATATTAACATAAATATATCGATTTTTAATTATATAATTATAACAATGAGTGAGTTGTTAAGATGGCAAAAATTATTTTAGTTATTACGGGAAGCATTGCTGCTCATAAGGGTCTTCATTTATATGAAGCATTGAAGAAAGAAAATGATGTTGAATTGCTTTTAACACAAGATGCTTTAAAATTTTTAAAGGATTGGCCAACAACAGCAAAAACCGAAATTTTTATGAAATAATATTATGATAAAAAAGACTTATCAGAACATATTACAATTGCTGAGCAAGCTGATTTATTTGTTGTTTACCCAGCAACACAAAACTTTATTGCTCAAATTGCTCATGGTTTTACAAATACGTTAGCGAGTTTAGTATATAGTGCTACGCAAAGTTATAAAATGATTTTTCCCGCAATGAATAGTAAGATGTATTTATCACGAACTAATTTACGGAATTTAGCACAATTAATAGCAGATGGGAATCAAATTTATGAACCTCGTTTAGGGATGCTTGCTTGCAATATGGTTGGGATTGGTCGTGCCTGAGAATGAGAAGATGTTTTAAAGGAAATAAAGCAATTTTTAGTTTGAAAAAACTTGTGAAAAGATAAAAAAGTTATGCTTAATTTTGGGCGAACAAAAACATATTTAGATGATATTCGTTATTTGACAAATAATTCGAGCGGAAAAATGGGAAATGCATTGCATACTGTATTAACATGAACAAACTGTTCTTTAACAACAATTGTTGGTGATTGTTATTTTCCAATTTATTATGAACATGTTAAAGCAAACACAAACAATGAAATGTTAACAGCAATGTTAAAAACGTATAAAGAACAAGACATTATTATTGCGTGCGCTGCTTTAAATGATTATCAAGTTGCGTTTCCTATTAAAGGAAAAATTAAAGGAAAAATTAGCAAGCAAAAAAATCCTCAACTTGCTGTATCATTACTTCCTAATGTTGATGTATTATTTAAATTATTTAAGTTAAAACAGCACCAAATTTTAGTTGGTTTTAGTGCTCAAAATAATTTTGATTTATATTATGCTCGTCAAAAGTTAATTGACAAAAATTTAGATTTAATTATTATCAATCAAATTAATGTTATGGGTACTGATCAAAATGAAATCATTTTATTAACAAAAAAAGGGCATCAACAAATTCGTAGTCAAAACAAAATTATTATTGCAAAAGAAATTTTAGCAGCAATTAGTGAATTAATAAAGGAACGAACACAGTAATGAAATTATTAGTTGATATTGGTAATACAGCAATTAAATTTGCAATTCTTAATTCTCAAAAAAAGATTATTGTTTTTTTAACAATGTCTAGTCGCGAATTAGTTGCTGAAAAGAATTTTCGGCAAAAAATAATAACTGGTTTAAGTACAATAAAATTAGTTTTAACAGATCTTACATTATTAGCTTTATCTTCTGTTCGGCCAATGTGAGATGATTTATTTTATCAATTAGCTGCAGATTTAAAAATTCCTTTTTATCAAGTTAAAAAAAATTTGTTTACTGAGCGATTAAAAACAGACATTCCTAATCTTCGCAATCTTGGTGCTGATTTAATTGTTGGTTCATATGCAACATTAGTTTTATTTCCTAAACAAGATGTTATTTTAGTTAATATGGGAACAGCAACAACAATTTCATTACTAAAACAAGGAATTCTCTTAGGAACAATTATTATGCCAGGTTTAGAAACAGCAGCAGAAGCTTTATTTGAGCGGGCACAATTATTACAAAAATTTGATTTTTCTTATGACAATGCGACTTTAGGAAAAAATACTAAACAAGCAATCAATATTGGATTAGTCAATGGTCATTTATTAGCAATTACTGCTTTTGTTAACCAACTTGCAACTGAAGCAATAAAACCACAAGTAATTTTAACAGGAGGTAATGCTGTTTACATTAAAAAATTAGTTACTTACCATTATGATAAAGATTTACTTTTTAAAGGATTAGTTGCCATTTTACAAGATAATAAATTAATATAAAAAATAGGACTAAAGTCCTATTTTTTATATTTTTTTGAGATATTTTATTAATTTTAAAGGCCATTTAGGTATTTAATACATTTATCTGTGTTCGTTGCTTTATTTTATTAAAAAATAAAGATTACATAACATGTCCAATTTTTTTATTTTGATTTACTTATTTGTCTACTTAAGACATTCTTAATAATAACATACATTTTTGAAATTGCAAGATTTTAAAAGTAATTTTTTTTGTTTTATACAAATAAAAAAAATTAATTGAAGAAAAATGAACAGCCTATAAGAAACTTCAATTAATTTTTAAAAACGTATGAAAAACAAACTTTAAGATTATTTTAGATTTAAATATTGCCACAAAATACAAATTTTAGCACAAAATAAAAGGCTAGAATAATTTAAGAAAGATATAAATGTAACAATATTTATTTTTCATACATAAATATCATAAACTATATTTTTCTAATAATCAATTAATTTTGTAAAAAATACGATAAAAATAAGGTACTTTTTTAATCAGTGTTAGGAATATATTAAAAAGTGATATAATATTTCAGGAAGTGGGGTGGTTATTATGCATGACGGTATTTTTTTAATCAATAAACCAACAGGAAAAACAAGTAATCAGGTTATTCAAGAAATTAAACAAAAATTGCAGATTAATAAAATTGGTCACGCAGGAACATTAGACCCATTAGCAACAGGATTGTTAGTTGTTTTAGTGAATAATGCTACGAAAATGAGTGAATATTTGTTAACAGCAGATAAAGCGTATGATGTTGAAATGCGATTATTTGTTGAGACAGATACTGGTGATATTACTGGGAATGTGCTTAATGAAACAGCACCATTTAAGATTCAAAAGAAAATATTAAAAAAAATCTTTAATGAATTTAATGGATTTATGTATGAACAATATCCACCAAAATATTCTTCTATTAAAGTTAATGGTAAAAAACTTTACGAGTATGCACGTCAAGATAAAGAAGTAAAAATTAAACCACGAACTGTTACAATTAAGGCAATTAAATTAAAAAAATATGATGCACATAATCATACAATTAAATTTAGTGTGTTATGTACTAAAGGAACATATATTAGAAGTTTAGTGACTGATATTGCGGCAAAATTAAATACTATTGCTACTGTTACAGCTTTATGCCGTACTCAATCAGGAAATTTTATGCTATCTAAAGCAATTAACCCTGAAGCAGTAAATTTTAATGAGTTAATATCGATGTATGATGCTTTATTTATTAATAATCAACAATTATTACTTTATCATCATGATGAAGAAATTCGGCAAGGAAAACCTATTGTTATTATTAATCATACTGACCCAATTATTTTTATTATTGATAAAAATAAAAATGTTTTAGCAATTTATAAACATATTGGAAAACATGTTTATGCCTGTCAACGTGGACTATGAGGACATATTGAACCTAAAAACCAAGATGACAGAGAGAAGGATAATCATTATTAATGAAAACTTTAGTATGAAATAATCCAAGTTATAAGAAACCAAAAGTTGCTTGTTTAGGTTTGTTTGATGGGTTTCATCAAGGCCATTTAAAATTAATTACACGTTTAATGGAGATTAAAAAACAGTATAACCTTGCAACATTATTTTTTACTATGTCACAAAGTGTCAGTGATTTTTTACAACAAACAAATACAAAAATAGTAGATAATCATTCAAAACAACAAATTGTTGAAAAATTAGGATTTAATTATTATTTAGAAGTGCGGCTTAGTACTGCAATTATAAATTTATCTGCACAACAATTTTTAACAATTTTAAAAAAACAATTTAATGTTACAAAAATTGTCATTGGCTCTGATTTTCGGTTTGGAAAAAATCGTGAAGGGGATTTTAATGATATTATTGCTTTTTTTGGTCAAGAAAATGTTTATTTAATTACTCGCCAAGATAATTTGTTTTCTTCAACAACAATTCGAAATTTTTTATTAAAATATGATTTAGCATCAGCAAATAAATTATTGTATGAAGATTATAATTTACGTGGAAAAGTAAAACCAGGAAAACAATTAGGACGAACAATTAATTTTCCAACGGCAAATATTTATTTGCCACAAAAAGTAATTTTACCCTATGGTGTTTATGTGACAGAAACATTAGCACAAGGTAAACTTTATCCTTCAATGACATCTTATCGGTTATTTGAAGGGAAAGAAGTTGTTGAAACATATTTGATAAATGTTAATTTGGATTTATATGGTCAGGAAATCATTGTTTATTTTAAAAAATATCTTCGAGAAAATATTAAAATTAATAATTTAGAAGAATTAGTTACGCTTTTAGAACAAGATTTAGTTAATACCCTTGCTTTTTTTGCTAAAAAAGCATAATATTAATAAGGTTGTTATTTCGTTGATTTAAGATAACCCTTTCTTAAATTCTTTGTTTTAACATAATAAGCCACTAAATGAAGGGAGAAAATAGTAATGGTTTCAAAAGAAAAAAAAGCAGAATTAGTTACAAAGTTTGGTCAAAATGCCAAAGATACTGGTTCAACAAAAGTTCAAATTGCAATCTTAACAGAAGATATTAATAATTTAACCGAACACTTAAAAGTACATCGAAAAGATATTGTATCAAGAAGAAGCTTATTGCAAAAAGTAGCACAAAGAAAACACTTGCTTGCATATTTAACCAAAACTGATTTTAATGAATATAAAGCAATCATTAAAACATTAGGAATTAGAAAATAAGGTTTAAGGTTTTTAACCTTTTTTAAAGTTTAATATGAACTATAATAAAATAAATAATAAAATAAATTAATAATTTATTTAATTGCAACAATTACTATTATATTAGTTAATAAATTTGTTATTGTGCATTTAATTTACATTTAAAAAAAGATTATTTTACTTAATGTTAGAATTAATGTAATGAAAAGGATGATATATTATGGAAAAAGAATTTGTTGTAGTAACAGGAGCATCATCAGGAATTGGATATGGTTATTGTCAGTGATTGTTGAAGCAAGGTTATCATATTATTGGAGTATCTCGCCATACAGAATGAGCAAAAGAATTACAACAACAATTTCCTGAACAAACAATTGTTGCTTTATCATATGATTTGTCTGTTCCTGAAAATTGTTATGCTTTATTTGAAAAAATAAAACAGTATCATATTGTTTTATTTATTAATAATGCTGGTTTTGGGAAAAAAGGTCTTTTTATAACAATTCCTTTAGCAGATGAATTAAAAATGATTAATCTAAATATTCAAGCAGTCCATATTTTAACAAAACTTTTTACGCAATATTTTATTGAGCAGAAAAAAGGACGAATTATTAATATTTCTTCCTTATCTGCTTTTTTCCCTGGGCCTGGAATGGCAACTTATTATGCAACAAAAGCATATATTTTAAGTTTATCTGTTGCTATTAATACTGAATTAAAGAAAACAAAATCACCAGTTCGTGTAGTTACTATTTGTCCTGGAGCCACACAAACTGCGTTTTTTAAAAATTCTGATTTTAAAAATAATAAAACCTTGCCAGGTTTAATGTCATTAGAACGATTTATTAAAAAATCTTTACCAAAAGCATTAAGAATAAAAAGAAAAAATTATTTAATTATTGGTTGAAAAAATCGTTCTTTGAAACGTTTATTTCGTATTATTCCGCAAAAATCTACATTAAATTATACATATTTAATTCAAACTAAAGATTAAAATTTTATATATGGATTAATTTATGCCATAAATTATAAATTCTTTCGGATTAAAAAATATATTTTAAAATAATTGTTAACCCCCTTGATTTTTTTTTTTTTTTTTAATAACATAAAAGATATTTCGAATATATAGGATATTAAAATATATATAAGATATTTGGGATATAGTTATTTTTTAAAAGGATGGATTTAAAGACTATGAAAAAGCTATTAGCAATGTTGGGAGTTGCAAATTTTAGTTTGGTTAGTGTTGGTTCTGTTATTAGTTGTAAAAATGATTCAAACAATAATCACCATAATAATGAAAATGAAATTGATTATAATGGAGATTTAAAAATTTTAAATGATATAACAAAAGCAGCATCAAATGCTATTCAAAAATACACAGCAGAAAAAACTTTAATTGATACTAATTCTTACCCAAATATTGATTTTGAAAACTTATTTTCAATGGTAAGAAATGATCACCAAAAGGAAATATTAGAGGAAGAAGATGGTAAGGTTGCACCAGTTTTAGCAACTCTTAAAACTGGTTTTATGGCAGTTTTTAATAATATTAATCGAGAAATTGCTAATAAATATTCAAACTATTATACAAATAGTTTTCCGCTGAATATTGAACCAGATAGTGTGAACTTTATTTTAAATTTTATTGATGTTGAAAAATTAGGTAAACTAGCATATATTAATCCGGAAGGTTTAAAAGCTGTTCGTTTAGATTTTAAATTTAATGTTAACATCAAATTTAAAAAATTAGAAACAGTTGTACCATTTTTAATTCAATACACTATTACCAATGATATTGATAAAATGCAAAAAATTTTAAAAGCAGTAGTAGAACAAATATCAAAGTCAATTATTAAATTTTTTAATGAGAAGATGTCCGGTGATATTATTGTTGATAAAAATGAAACTTTCAAAAGTATTTATGATAATTTTGATTTAAATTATGCTTATGATCACAGTATGTTAGATACAATTGTCCAAAAAGAATTAGAAAAAGGATTAAAAGAAGATGATACGTTGGGAGAACTTGGAGAAAATATCACTTATGCTAGTGATGAAAAAATCTTAATTTTATTAAGTTCAATTATTAATCCAGATACAAACGGTGTGACACCAGTCTTGCCAGATGATGAAAAATATGCCTGGGTTAATACTGGGTATGCTCCAAAAAAATTAACACCTGAAAATTTCTTAGAATTTTATGGTGAAAAATTGAATATTTTAACTGCTTCAACTGGTGAAAAATTACAGTTAGGACAGTTTAAAATTAATTTAGCAAAAATTTTAGTTGCTGGATTACCGTTATCAGGTATTTCAGTAAATGACAATAAACCAATTTATATTAATGTAGGAATAACACGAGCAGGAATGATCAAAAAGATTGAGAACTTTGGACGAATTATTGCTGCGTTTTATAAATATTTCCAAATTACATGAGATATTCGTGTTCATACTGAAGGGGTTATTTTCTTACCAATTAAAAAATGAGAAACATTAAATAATCAATTTGCAAAAAATCCTGATTTATCGCTTAAAACAATTTGAAACAATTATTTAAGAGAATTTAAGGAACAACCTGAAATCAAAGTTTTACCTGATATTGGAAAGTTCTGAGTTACAGCTCATAACAAATTTAGTGTTGACATTGGTAATGATCGTGCATTTACTTGACATTATGGATGATATAATGAACTTAAATTTCGTTTTGGTGTTAACCAAACAACGAATAATATTTATTATACACCTTGACCAATTGATAAATATCGAATTTCGTTTAAACCAGAAGACTATGTCTATCCACCATCATAAGATATTAATTATGATAGGTTAAGAACAATAAAGTAAACTTTATTGTTTTTTATTTATAAATATGCATAAATAATATGTAAAAACTAGTTTATTTAGGTAAAATTATAAAGTAATTTTTTAAATCAATGAAAGGGAAAATTTATGATTTATGGAAGGAAGATATTTAGTGAAAAAAATAATTATTTTAGTTGAAATAATATTATTTGTATATATTTTAATAAAAATAATGCTTATTTCTTTTTTTATTACTATTATTTTACCCAATAAAACAATAACTTATGATCATACTAATACTATTGAAAAAAATAATAAATATTCAATGAAAGATTTAATTAAAGAGCCTAATTTAGGTAAGATTCCATCTAATTCAATAAATGATATTCGTAATGCGCTATATTATAAAAATCCGACTTTAAATCAAAGTTTTAATAAACCTTTGTATTAAAGCACCAATTCGGATTATTTTTACTAATGTTCAAAAAAAACAAAGCCAATGTAGTGCTATCAAATTACAGTTCTAAAATTGAAAACGATGCAAGTGTAACTTTTAAAACAAATAATTTTATTTTGCATTCAATAATTAAGACCCCGAATTTGGGAATATTAACAGACAATAATGAAACAACATTACGTAAAGTATTAAAAGAAAAAACCTTATGCTAAATATTGATTGAATTAAGTTTCAAGATATTAAGAAAGATTATGCTGTTATAGTGCCCGATTCTAGTAAAAAAGATAATAATTATCTTGGAAGAAGAATTAAAGTATTTTTTAAATTAATCTAGATTTTGTAAATTTGTTTTAAAAAAATTATATTAATTAAAAGTAATAATGCAGTGTTTATCATATTATGCTTTAGTAATTTTTTTTTTTTTTTTAAAAATATCCTTGTTTTTTTTCTTAAAAAAAGTTATAAATAGAGTAAGCAGTTGTATTGTTATAAAAATTTATTTACCAAAATTTTATCAAAAAGATGGATATATCAATTATCAAAATAATATTATAAATTTTGTTTATTAAATAATATAGTTAAAAGAATCAGGCAATTAACTAGAAGTTAAACGATAATTAGAAGTTTATTATTTTCGTGTTTTCAAATTTTCTTATTCTGAATATATAACACATAATTTTACTCCCTGATTTAAAAAATATTATTTTTAAATATTTAAGAAAGAAGATAAAACTATGAAAGCATTATTTCTTAAATCTAATTAATTATTAATAGTTAGTAATTCCTTTTATATTATCTATTTTTACAAAACTATAAACAATAATTTTAAAGTAAACGAAATAATATAATAACTAGTTAGCACTAATCAAAATGTTAATTAAGAAAATATGATATTTTAGAAATTATTAAAAGTTGATTTAAATACTAAAACAAAAAAAAGTCATTTAAGTTTCTAACCTTTGTATAATTCTATTATCTCTTAATCATTTTTGTTGCTAATTCAATTGGTACAAGTAAATTTTTAGCAATTGCGGTATTAAAACCATCTTAGTTTTATTACTAAGTTATCACAAAATAAAATTATAAATTTAGTAATGAAATAAAATTAAATTTACTAAAAAAAGTATTACTCCCTATTGGACTTAAATAATATTTCTAACTTTTAAAAATAATAATAAATTTAAAAACTTCCTTTGAAAAATAGAAAAAATATTAATTATCCATTCCTTTTATATATATATATATATATATATATATATAACTTCAGATAAGAAAGAAATAATATTTAAGTCCTTATTTTATATTGATTAATTTAATTTTTAAGAAAGGATAGAAAACAAATGAAGGTTACACCAATTATTTTAGGAACATTAGGAGCTATTAGTAGTGCAATACCTGCAATTAATACATTTAATACAAGTATAAATCAAACTACCGTTGAAGTAAGTATTATAAAATCAAATAGTGATAATTTATGAAATGATTCATTCCGTGATCAAACTGAAAATATGAAAAATGAACTTGATAATATGGATAGTTCACTTACTAATTCAAGCAAAATATTAGAAGATCTTAATCAAGAATCATCAATAATTTCAATGGATGATTTGCAAGAAATTTTTAATGCAATAATGGGTGAAAATGATAGAGAAGATATTATTGCAGAAACAATTCAAAGTGCTTTTGCAGAAGCGAGTTATGACAGTATTACCGTTGGAGAAACAATTGAAAGTGGTCTTTTAACTGGTTCATTAGGAACATTGGCAACAGCATTAGGGTTAGCAACAGCCATTGCATTAGTAATATATGGTGGATATTATACTTACACACATTGAGATGATATTAAAGCTTTTTCAAATAAAGCTGTTAATAATGCTAAACATTATATTTCAACAACAACAGATTATTTAAAAAGTTGACTATCTTTTTAACATAACAATTTTTAAAACACGATAATTTTATATAAGAAAGGATAATTAAATATGAAAAAACTAATAGTTATTTTTGGGGCATTAGGACTTAGCAGCAGTGGCTTAAGTGGGGCATTAATGGCAACTCCTGCTTTAAATCCTTCAAATCAAACTGTATCACAAGAATTTATTATGAAAGATATTATTGAGGATATATCAAATTCAGAATTAGTACCATCAAATGTTTACTCGTTATTAAATTCAGATAAGAAACCATCTAAAGTTAAAACTAATTCTGGTTTTAAAATGTTGAAAAAATTTCAGAATTTTACTAAAAAAGCATATAAAGAATTTAAAGCAGATGCTAAAAGTCTTGGTAAAAAAATTATCCTGCCTAAAGCTATTGAAACAGGGCTAGATAAAGTTGAAAAAATATCGCAAACTGGTATTAAAGATATTGTAAAAAGAAACCATGGGATTAAAAACTTCTTTACAAAAAAAACTAATAAAGTAAAAAAAGTTGTTAATAGTGGATTGCAAGGGATGAAAACAACAGGGGCTGCTGTTAAAACCTTTGCAAAAAAAGATGGTAAGAATTTTAAAATTTTTCTAAAAACTCACGGTAAAAATATTAAGACAGTAATTAAAAAAGAAGCAGTTTTAGCTTATAAAGGGCTAAAAAAAGCACCACGAATATTAGGGAAAGTAATAGGTCAATTTACTAATGGTTTATTATTTGCTTTATTTGGTGGACTTGCGCCAGGATCAATAGGAATAGTATTAGGTTCAGCAACAATTGGCGCAGTTTACTATTCTTACAATAATCCTGATAAAGCGAAAAGTTTTGCTAATTCAGCGATTGATACAACAAAGAATACTGCATCTTCAACGGTTCAGTTTTTAAAAACTTGATGACCATTTTAAGATTTTTATCTAAAAATAAATAAAAAAAGCAATTTATGAATATGTTAAAAAATAATAGTAAGAAAAAAGCTTAGGTTTTATAAAAAATATAAATAAAGTAATGGCATCGTGTAATCGAAGTGCAACAAATCAACTCATAAAGGAGTTGATTTTTTAATGGAAAGAAAACATTATTTTATTTTGCGGTCCTTAGTAATTAAGTATGGAAAAGATATTGTTATTAATACTGTAAATAAAATAGTAATTAATAATGTAAAAGAAAATGAATAAATTATCCGCGTAATTTATTAGCGGTAATTTATTCAATATTGTTTATTTTGAGCGTAGCGAACACGCAGAGCGTGACGCGATATTTAAAAATTTTGAAAGGAGATATATTATGCCAACTTGATTAACGACAATATTTATTGTTGTTATTATATTAGGGATTTTTGCTTGAATTGTTTTATCAATTTATCAAAAAATTAAACAAATTCGAGGAAAGAAAAAAGAAAAAAAAGAAATTGAAAGAAAGGAGGATAAAAAATAATGTTAGGTATGTATTTAACAACAGCGTTTAATTTTTTAACAGCACCTACACCTAAAACTATGACTGAGGGTATGACTGGGATTTGAACTGGTTTGACTAGTGCATTATGAAAAGTTAAAGAAGGTATAACAAATATTTTACCTGAGATAATGGTTTTCTTAGGCGAAGCGTGAATTATATTAATTCCATTTGCTATATTTTGTATTATTAAAATCTTAAACTTTTTCCGTGTTATGGTTAAAGGATTTTAATATTTATTATTTATCATGTATTTTGACTGTGGCACACTATTTTTTATATGTGATTTGATGTAAAAAAATGAATTTATTAAATAGAAAAATGAACTTATTATATTTATTATTAAAGTTCTTAATAGTTATTTTCAGTGTGCCAATTTTTATTATTTTATATATTTAAAAATGTTTATTAACAGTGTTTATTAAACATTAAATAAACAATATATTAGCATTATTTATAACATTGTTAATAATCAGTGTTTATTGCAATAAATAAACATTATATAAACATTATTTATAACATTGTTTATATTCTTATCCTATTGTAAAATATGATGAAAATTTAAAGCGGAATATTTGAAAATATTTAACTGGAACCGAATTAATAAATTTATATAATCAATATAAACAAAATTATTTTACTAAAATGAAAGAAGCTTTATTTTCAAGTGAACCTAAAAAAGCAAAAACAAATAATAAAAATAATAATTTAATAAATTGAAGTTTTGAAAAAAACAAGAATTAATTAATGATTTGAAAAATTTAAATTAAATGAGTTTATATGATTATTGAGTTCAATTTGTTATTTATATTATTGGTGCAAATGCCCCTGAGTTTTTATATGTTATATCGTTTGTGTTATTTATCGTTTTGTTTTTTGGGATGTTTTTTAAACTTATTCAAAAAATGTGGAGTTTTTAAATATGCAAAATGATTGAATTAAATTAAAAGAGTTTTTTATTCATTTCTTTTTGTTTATAGATAAAACAAATGTTGAAACTATTACAACTTGAAATTTAACTCAAAATCAATATTTAACTTTAATGGTTGGTGTTTGAATTGTGATTTTGTTTTTAACTTGGTTTTTATTATGAATGGTTTTTAAAATAGTTGGGTATTTTAAATAATGAAAAAATTTATATTTTTCTTTAAAAACTATTGTTATATTAGTGGTTCAATGTTTTTGTTTAGTTTAATTGATTTATTACTTTGTATAATTTCTTTGTATTGTGTTGGTTTAGTATTTTGATTGTTGTTTGCTTTGCAATGTGTATATTTTGTGTGATGATTGTGAAAAAATATTTTTTATCATTTAAATTCTTTTCGGTTAGTAAATTTTGTTTGAGATAATCCGTTATCAGTTATTATTGGAAAGTTAGGGACCGGTAAAACATTACTTTTAACTTATTTGTCGCAAACTATGAAATTATTGACATATGAAATTTATAGTAATTATCCGTTAGAAGATGATAAAGTTAAAGTTTTAACATTTAAAAATTTAGATTTTACCGATCGAACAAAACCAGTCCCACCCGATGATAGTGTTATTTTATTTGATGAAAGTTATTTGTATATTGATGGAACTAGTCCTCACGATGAGAAAAAAGTTCATAGTAGTAAAATACCGTGAATTGTTTTAGCGAGACATTTTGGTAATCGTGCGTTGTTTACTGCTCAGCGTGAGGGTATGATTTGAAATAATATTCGCCAGTTAGCAAGTGGGATTATTATTCCAATTTCATTGAAAAAACCAGTTATTAAGAAAGGGTTTAATTTTTTTTAATCGTTTCTTTATTATGCGAATTGGTATTTTTCAAGATATAACGGATTATGAAATTTGAAAAACAAAATCAGTAGAACGAACAGCAGAAGGTAAAAGAGCAAAACATAAGTCAGATGTTGGGTTAGGAATTCGGTTTTTTAAAATAATTATTCCGCTTGAATTTGCCAATAAGTACGATAGTCAATGGTTAAAGTTTGTGCGTGATTTAAAAAATGATGAAATTATTGATAAAAAAGAATATTATTGGTTAGAAATCACAAAATTAAGCGTTAAAGAACGATTGGAGTTATTTGATATTGATATTTTGAAAAAGAATTTAAAACCTAAAAAAGAGAAAGGAAATAGTAAAGATGATTAATTTATTAGTTGAAAATAATAATAGTAATTGAGACAAGATTTTTAGTTTTGTTTTTGATATATTTTTGTTTATTTTTGATGTAATTTGAAATACAAAATTACCGATGACAAATACATCTATTGCTTATTTTTTAGTCTTTTTTATGGTTATTAAGTTATCTATTTATGCAATTCATGGCACATCAACACAATATAATAATTTAGGTTCAATAGTTAATAATGGTGTTTCGCAAGTATATTCGTCAACTGTACGAAAAGGTATTAATATTGGTAAAAATGTTTGTCAGAATAGTAATAAGCAACAAGTTAAAAAAGAACTTAAACGACAAAATATTAGACAACAAGCAAAAAATATTAGAAGTACTAAATTTAAAGGAGATAAAAAGTAATGATTAAATTAGTTTTATTGGTTGCGGCAATCGCGATATTTGGAACTGGTTTTATTACTGTTATTATTAATCAATTTAAATCATCAAAAAATATTATTATGGATTTATATAATTCTGATACTTGGTTGATTTGATTATTTGGCAGAATGGCAGTTTTGTTTAGTCATCCGTTAATGTTAACAATATCGAGTTTATATATTGTTGGGTTTATTGTTTCAAAAACATTTTATAGTTAGGAGTTGAGTTTATGAAAAAATCGTTATCTTTATTTGCCATATTTATTTTAAGTTTTTTAGGTTTGGTTGTTCCATTTATTACTTTAACGGCGTTTAAACCCTTAAATGAGCAGCATTATACTCTTAAACAAGAGAATAGTACTAATAAAGGTATTAATGAAACTGATTTTATTAATACGATGTTTTTACGCAGTAGTTTTTTTGAAAATTGGTCGGAAACAAATTATTTTATTAATCCAACTTTAAAAACATCAAAAAAATTATCGTTTAATGATAAATGGTATTTGGATTTTTTACAAGATAGTTATTCTACGGGAGTTGTTTATGATAAACCTGGTGGAACATTTTTAAATTATTATCAACAATGACATAGTTTAAAAAGTTGATATATGGTTGATAAATTTTATGATGTTAAAAAGGAGAATTTTTTGGATGATTTAACTGATTTTATTTATGCTTTTGCCGTAAAATATAAGATGTATGATGTATCTAAAAAAATTGTCGATAATGTTGATCGTTATAAAGAAAATCGTTATCCAAGAGTTAATGTTGGATGATTTGAAATGGATACTGTTGTTGAAAAAAACCATCAATCTAGTTGTTTAGTTTTAGTAGAACAATCAAGTAAAAAATATTTTGCAATAAAATTAGAAAAATCATACTGCTAATGAAGTTTTTGAAAAGTTTAAAGAAATTGTTATAAATAATAATTTAATTGGAAAAATTAAAGGAATAATAACAGATAGAGGGAAAGAATTTAGCAAATGACGAGAAATGGAAATATTTGCTGAAATACAAGTGTATTTTTGTGATGCTGGTTTACCACAACAAAAACCTTTAATTGAATATATGAATAGTGAATTAAGATATTGATTTCCTAAGGGAACTGATTTTAATAATGTTAGTCAGAAAAGAATAAATTGAGTAGTTAATGTTATAAATGATAAACTCCGACCGTGTTTCAATTTGAATAAGTGCTAAAAAAATGTTTTTGCAGAATATATAAACAATAAATATTTAAAAACGTATATTAAATTATAAAATATGTTATTAAAATAATAAAATATGTATTTATTAATTAAAATTAATAAATTATTTTTTAGTTTGTTTAAATATGGATAAAATAAAATAGAGGGAGTAAATTATTCGGTTGGTGATACCTTATTCTAATAAATATTTACCTATTAAAATAAAATTCCTAAGAAAAAGATAAATTTATCTTTTTTAATTAATTTAACTATAACATAAAAGTAATAATTTACAATATAAAAAATAACTTTAATTTTGTAGAAAACTCTTGATATTTATAGAATATATCTAAAATTAGGTGCATTTTTAATATAAAGAGGTAAATACTTAATAGAAAAATAATTACAGAATTAAAAAACAGTTTAACAAATGATCAATTTTTAGAATTTTATGAAAAAGCCAAAAAAGAAGCAGAGATAATCAAAAAACAAAAACGTTTAAATGAAATTGATCAAAAATTTAGAGATAAAGGCATTACATGTTCTAATTGCAAATCTTTTCATTGTGTTAAAAATGGTCATAATCCCGAAGGAAAACAAAAATATTTATGTAAAAAATGCCGTGCTAGTTTTGATGCTTTTCGTCATCATTTTACTTATTGAAGTCATTTAAATTATGAACAATGAAATTTATTAATTCAAATTTCATTATTAGGGCAATCTAGCAAAATAATTTCTCGTTTTATTAAAACATCACCAAAAACTGCTTGATATAATCGACAAAAATTAATGCAATCAAAACAATTAGAAAACACCCAATTAAAATTTAAAAAATTAAATGGTCAAATCCAAATTGATGAAACTTTTATTAAAGAAATCCATAAAGGTAATTTTAAAGATAAATTTGATAAGCGAAAAACGAATCTTGATCCATTTTCAACTAATACCAAATGCTGTATTCAAATGGCAATTGATAGTAATAATAATATTTATGTTAAATCAACAAATACCAAACGATTACAAAAACAATTAATTATTAACAATATGAATAAACAATTAATCAAAGAAAATTCAATTATTATTTCTGATATGCAACCACTATTTTTATTAGTAGCAAAACAAACAAATTCTATTTTATTAGCAACTAAAACTAGTACAAATCCTGATGCTAGTTATCAAAAATTAAATAAAATTAGTAAATTACAAGCAAGTCTTAAAGAAACCTTAATTCATTATCATGGTTTAGGGTTCACTAACATTCAAAATTATTTAAATCTCTGAAAATGAAAATACCAGCATAAAGGTTTAACACCAAACCAACAATCAACGGTATTATATTTTAATGTATAAAAAAGTTAAATAATAATATTAAAAGTTTATATAAATTTATTTTAAGTTATCATATTGATGATTTTTTTATTTCATCAAGAGTTTTCTACAAAATTAAAGAAAGTAAAAAAAGAAAAGGTGCAAAAGTAGTAAAATAATTACTATTTTTATTTTTCTGATTTATTATTTTATATAGTGTAACAGAACTCGGTTTTCCGAGTTGCTGAGAAAGGGTTAATTTTATCTCTAGCAAAAGCGTATGAAAATACGAACTTTTGATATCAAAAGGGGATAAAATTAACCCTTTCAAGAACGGATATGACCCCAATAAAAAGCTAAATTTTATCTATGCTTTTTATGAATGTGGGGTCTGTTCTTATCCTGTTTATAGAGTATAAGCAAATTTATAGAGTAAAAATTAAAGTATTTATGGTACCATTTATGTATAGAAATAATGTTAAATGATAGGAGTATCTCATGAAAAAAATTAAATTTATTGATTTATTTGCAGGTATTGGTGGTTTTCACAAAGCACTACAATTAGTTGCTGAAAAAAATAACTATGATATTGAATGTGTATTTGTTAGTGAAATTGATCAAGAAGCTATAAAAACATATTCAAATAATTTTTTAATTGACAAAGAAAAAATCGTTAATATTCATGATTTAGATGAAACTGCTAGTCAAGTACCAGAACATGATTTTTTATTTGCTGGTTTTCCATGTCAAACATTTTCTAATGCTGGAAAGAAAAAAGGATTTTTAGATGAAATTAGAGGAACATTGTTTTTTGATATTGTAAAAATTTTAAAAAACAAAAGACCTAAATACATTTTATTAGAAAATGTAAAACATTTAGTAAATCATGATAATGGAAAAACTTGAGAAATAATAATTAAAACTTTAAAAGATGATTTAGGTTATATAATACCAAAAGAACCTCTTATATTATCTCCTCATGAATTTGGAATTCCTCAAGAAAGACAACGTGTATTTATTCCGGGGATTTTAAAAGAAAAAACAAATATCAAAGATGAATATATTGTTTTTGATTTTACTAAATTAAAAAATAATAATCCCTTAAATAATTTAAAAGCAGATGAAGTTAGAATATATATATTAAATGAATTTTTAGAAAAAAAAGTAGATAAAAAATATTTTTTAAGTAAAGAAAATAATAAGGATAAATATCTTTTAACTGTTTTTGATGCATGAGATGAATTTTTAAAAAATGTTAAAAAACCTAAAGATAGAACACTTCCTGTAATCTGAACTTATGAATTTGGAAAAAATTATAATTTAGATGGATTAAGCGAATGAAGAAAAAAATATATTTTAGATATGAGAGAAATATATAAAACAAATAAAAAATTTATAGACAAATGATTGATAAAATATAATGTAAAAAATTGAAAAAAACGTGAACAAAAATTTGAATGACAAGCAGGCAAAGATATTATAAACTTAAAAGACTCGTTTATTCAGTTAAGACAATCAGGAATAAGATGTAAGCGACCTATTAAATTTCCAACACTAGTTGCAATGGTACAAATACCAATAATTTATGATGAATTTAATAATGCATGACGTTATTTAACCCCTAGAGAAACGGCAAATCTTCAAAGTTTTCCTAAAAATTATAAAATTTATAGTGAAATTGAAGATAATTATAATGATTTTTATTCCTATAAACAATTTGGCAATTCAGTTAATATTTCAATAGTATCGTTTATTCAAGAATATTTGTTAAATAATTATTAGTATATGAAAAAATATCCATATAGTTATAAACATATAGTTTCAGGAAATATTACTGAATTAGAAAAACCACATCCATTAGATAATATTAAAGATAAGTCTATATTTATTGAATATTTATTGAAAGATTTAAAAATTACAAATGTTGAAGAAATTAGTAATGGTAAGAAAAATTTGTTTAAAATTTATTATAAGAATCTTTATTACAATATTTTTATAGAATTTCCTGATGGGGGAGGAAAAGACATTAGTTATAATAGTACAAGCAAAAAAATAGCAATACCTTATCATACAACAGCTTTTAAAAAAATAATAAATAATTACGAAAGAGTTTTAGTAATAAATATTTATGTGCCTTTAGACGATAATGGTAATCCAGATTTCTCAAAAAAAGTATATTTAATAGTTGACCCTAAACAAATATACTTATCAAATGTTATTAAAAAAGAAACATATAATTCTTCATCACGATGAGTTAAATTAGAAGAAATATTAGATGTTATCAATAATAAAATTTATAAATATAATAATAAAAAGAATGTATATATAGTTTATTGAGAAAAACTTGAATGATTTTTTAATGATATTTTAAAAAAAGAATATATAGCAATGATTAATTCAGAATTAAGTAATATACCATTATCAGATTTAACTGATGAAAATAATAAAAAATATAACAAATATAGAAGACTATTCAGAGAAATGTTGATTTCTAATCGTGGTATTGAATGTGAGATTATTAATTGTAGAATAAATATATTGGAGTTAATGGTGGCATCACATATTAAACCAGTAAATAAAATAATTAATGATAAGTCCTTAGATAAATTACAAAAAATTACAGAAATTTCTGATCCAAATAATGGTTTTTTATTATGTCCAAATCATGATGGATTGTTTGATAAATTTTTAATTACTTTTAATTCCAATGGTATTTTAAAAATATCAAGAAGCATAGTAGGTCAAATTTCTTATTTTAATTTAGTAAATGAAACTAAAGTAATCAATATTTCAGGTAGGGAAATGATTAAATATTTAGAATTTCATAATAAAGAATTTAATTTTAGAGAACAATAAAATATGTGCTTTTTATTAACTTTCGGATAGGATACTTATGCGAAAGGAATTAATAATATGAGAAGTTGATTTCAAAAAAATAAATCAATTTTTAATAGTATATTTAGTTTTATTGCCAATTTTAGTTTTATTGCCAATTATAATATTTTTAGGTTTACTAATCTGTGGACTAGTTAATGGATTAATCAGATTACATAAATTAGATTTTAAAGTTGCTTTAAATTATATTTATTTAAATAAAAATTTATTAGACTTCTTGCACATAACCTACAAAATTAAAGAAATAAAGTCAAAAATGTAATAATCCATAGTGACAATGGTATTCAATACATTAAACAAGAATAAAATATTTTAACTGGTCAATTAAATATGTGAATGTCAATGTTTCGGAAAGGCAATCCTCCTGATAATGGCTATTTTAACAATTCCTTGCCCTTGTTTTAAATTTGCTAACTCACTAGTTAACATTAAAGGATGACTTTTTAAATTTTTTGAAACACTAATATTGTTTTTATTTTCATTAATACTAATTTGTTCGATTGTTTTTGTTCCAAATAATTCACTATAATATTTTATTGTTTCTAAATCATTAGTATGTAAGAAAATATGCATCCCACAGTTATTTAAAATAATTTTTGCTACTATAACACCATAATTTAATTTTAATTGGTTAATATCTTGTAAAATAAATTCAAAAAAGATGTTTCTACTACGCGAAATACTAACTCATTTTTCAATGTTGTTTATTTTTGTTAAATTAGCAAATTCATCTAATATAAAATATACTGGTTTTCCTAATTTTTGTTCGATTGTTTCACTTGCTTTATTTGTTAAAAATTGATAAATTTGACTAATTAATATTGCTATTAATTTATAGTAATTATCATTTTCGTCACTAAATATGATGTACAGAACTGTTGGATATTTGATAAAATCATTGTAATTAATATCATTTTGGGATGTTAAATTACGAATAAAATCGTTATTAAATATTTCTAAACTTTTTGCAACAGTCATTAAAATACTATCTAGTGTTCGATTTTCTTTACTATCAACCAAAGCTTGGTTTGCTGTTATTTTGGCAATGCTGGTATTTTTTCGATTATTAAGTCATTCAACTAGATCTTTTTTAAGACTAGCAATGGCAGCAACAGAAGCCATATTAAATTTGTTGAAAAATAATTCTTGGTTTAACATTTCTTCTATTTCTGATTTTTTACTAAATTTATTTATTTTATATTCATAATCTTCTAATATTGCCAAAATAATTCCTTGAATAATCATACTTGCTGAATTATTTCAAAATTCATCTTCAATATTTTTGTCAATTAACATACGACTAAGTGATCTAATTTTATCTTGATACTTTATTTTTCATTTTATTTTATCTTTTTCATTATCTGTTATGATCATTTTAATAAAGTCATCATAAATTAATTTTAATGGATTTCAATTATTTCCTTTCTCTAAATTACGAAAATCAATAACTTTTATTTTATAACCATTTTCTGCTAAAAATCCACTAGTTAAATTATATAATTCTCCCTTGGGGTCGGTTATGATCATAGTTGGTTTTACGGTTGATTTTCCGTTTAAATAAATTGTTGGTAATACTATTCCTTGTTTTTTTTCCGCTTGCTGTTGAACCAACAATAACACTATGAATATTATTTTTTTAAGTTAAAAAATAAATCTTTTTTGTTTTTATTACATTTAAAAACAAAACCAGTATTTTTATAATTATCTTTGATATTAACTTTATCACTAATATTATCAATTTCTTTTATACTTAATCATTTACTATCCCCAAAATCTATTTTATCGGTTGATTTGATTGCCGTTTCTTTATTTTTCACTTTACTAAATAAAACAAAATAAAAAAATCAGCAATAAAACGCTAAACTTAATCCAACTGTTATTAGTAATCCATATTCACTTTTAATTATATAATTTCATCAGGATAATATTTGAAATTGCTTAATTTCATTGATAAATATTGTCATTTCTTTTCAATTAGTAAAAATTGAATAACCCATTCCAAATAATGTTAAACAAAAAATAAAAATAATTGGAACAAAACATAAACCAATCAATAAACTTATTTTTTTCTTTTTAATTTTATTTCACATATTTTTATAATTCTCTTTCTAGACTGCTTACCAAATCATATTCTTTTTGCATAATCGGATTGATTTTAAAAACCATTTTATTAAATTCTTGTTCAATTAAACTCATATTTTTAAAATCTACTATTTTTGGGTTAGCAACAGTAGTTATAATTTTGTAATATTTCATTTTTTCTGCTAAATCTAAATATTTAGTTAATTGGTTTATTTCATAATCTGTAAAATTATTTTCATATTTTAAATATTGTTTAATTTCATAAATTAAACTATCATAATCATCATTAATACTTTTAATTTTGTTAAATTCTTTAATATTGTTTTTTACAAAATTGTATTCATTAAATATATTATTGATTTCATTTTCCAGATTATTTCGTTCAAATTCTTTAACTTGTCGAAAATTCATTGCATTATAACTACCTTTACTACCAATTTCACCAGGTTCTATTTCATAACCTGCTTTTGTTAAATAATTAGCATGATAATTATTGAATTTTTGTAGTTGTTTTTTACCCCCAAAAATACGATTATTACTAATTATGTATCTTTCTCCATTAAGTTTTTTTGAAAAAACTTTACTAATTGGAATAAAACCAAAATGAATATGGGGTGTTGTTTCATCCATGTGAACTGCTGAATACAAATATCCCATATCTGTTTTAAGATTATTTTTCATTCATTGTTTCATAAAATTTATTTCAATATTAGCTCATTCATTTAATTTATGATAATTTATACTTTCAGGAATTAATTGTCCCATTTTACGCGTATCCGTTTTTTTTATCTCATACTTGAATATCTGTAAATTGACATATTCCCATTTTTTCAAATCATTCTTGTCTTGTTGCTGGCAAAACAATTTCTATATAAGTATTATGTTTATTACAAAACTCTTTAAAAGTTGATTTTTGTGCTTCACTATATTTTTGTTGTTGTTTATTTCAATCTTCTTCTATATTTTTTAATAATTCAAATCTTTTATTATTTACTAACTTAAAACCTTTATCATTTATAATTTTTTCTTTTTTATCACCAACATAATAAAAATTATATTTTGTAAACTCAGGGTTGACATTTTCAGGTACTTTAATTCTAAAATTATGTCGTATTAATTTGTCAACTGTACCACTTTTATATTTTTTAAAAGTTGTAATCGGTGGTGATGACTTAAATTTATATTCTTTTTCCATCTTTTTATCCTCCTTTTTTGGAAATTTTTATCCTTTAAAATTTATTAAATTTAAAAAGCCAAAATTACTACTCATCATACATTTTGGCTTTGCCAAAATATTTCAAAAATTTCATTTTTATTTTGTCTAATTAATCATCTTTTTTTGGAAATTTATTACTATTAAAATATTTTAAATTTTCTTGGTATATTTGTTTTTGTTCTGCTTTTTTAATTAAAACTTGCTTATCCATTTCTAATAAAAAAGGGTGGATTTTTTCTCAATTAATCTCACCCTCAATTTTTCCAACTTTATTTTTAATATAAAAGTTTTGATTTTTAAAAATTGTAATAAAACAATAATCATTGTTATATTGTAATTTAAAATATTTGCTATTTATATTAATACTTGCATAAGGATACAATAATTTTTTTATCCTTAACTCAATTCATTTATTACCTTTAATATCATAATAAGGTTTTGTTAAAATTAAATTATTTGTCATAACTTGATAACTTATATATTTTTCTGTTTTTTTCATTTTGATAGTTCCTTTCTCTATAAAATTATTTTTAATCTTTTTTTAATTTTTAATGTTATAAAATAAAAAATTGGTAAACATATTGTGTTCGTAATTAATATTCCGATAATTATTTGTTCTATATTTAAAACATCAATATTTAATCAAAAAAGCATAAAATCAATCGGAAGATAAATAATTATGTTTGATAATAAAATAAGAATAATTTTAATACTATGATTTATTTTTATTCAATTAATTAGTTTAATTAAAACTGCTAATAAACCTGTCCCAATATTTCAACATAATGATCCCACAGTAAAACCTCATAATGTTAAATCTGATAGAAAATGCCCCATAATTCCAATTAAGAAACACCAATATCAATTTAAAATAAATCCGCTTATAAAAATGGGGATTAAAAATAATGGAATTGATGTTCTTGGAATAATTTGGATTCGCATAGTTTGCGATAATACAACCATCATTGCAATTAAAACTGCCACATAATTTATATTTTTAATTAATTGAAAATTATTCATTTTTTAAAAATTTAATTTAAGTTGTATTTTCTTTAATCGTTTTTGTATCATTGCAAAATAATTATTATTTATTTCACACCCTAGTCATCTTCGATTTAACTGTTCACAAGCATACGCAGTTGTACCACTTCCCATAAAAGGATCAAAAATTAAATCATTTTGTTTGCTATATTTTTGAATTAAATTGTAAAATATATTTAGTGGTTTTTCTGTTGGATGTTGTGTTATTTTATAAGCTGATCCTACTGAATTCTTAAATATTGTTTTTTTATTTTCATAGTTATTTTGATAATTTGGAATTTGGTGTTTTTTAGAGTAAATAATCATACAATATTCTTTATCTTGCAAAATAAAATTGTTAGTTGGCATTGGGTTTGTTTTTTCTCAAAAATAAAAATCAAAATTCATATTATTTTTATAAACTCAATCTAAATAATCTTTAATTTGTCATCTATTCATTCAAATTAACATAAATTTAGTTTTTGAAATTCGATAAAACTCATCTAAATAAGTATTTATATCAAATGAATTATGCAAATTATTATCATAGATAGCATTAATATATTTATTTATACTTTTTGATATATTATTTTTATTTATTTGCTCGTTTTTTCTTTTTGGTAAATTATATAAATAGGGTGGATCAGTTAAAATTAAATCAACGCTATCATTTTCTAAACTTTTAATAAAAGTTAATGCGTCACCATTTATTAATTTTCCTAAATTTGTTTTTAACATTTTTATCCTCCTTTTTTATTTTTTGCTAAAAAAGCAAAAATTTAATAAAATTCTTCATAAAAATTAAAAAAAACAAGTAAATTTACTTGTTTTTTTAATTATCTTTTTTTCCAAACCCTGCTTTTTCTTTTTTGTTTGCTTGAATTTCAATACGATATCTTTCAAATCCAGAAACAAAAAATAACCCTTGTCCTTTTACGCTACGAGCAATATAATCTTGTTCTGCTGATGTTAATCCGCCATAACTTTTATATAAATTAATAACTTTTTCTAAATCGTTAGGTTTTAACCCCATAATAAAAGAATATTGACTATTATTAATAATTGCTGTGGTTTTCTTTAAAACGGTTTCATTTTCTACAAAATCAGCGATGTTTTGTGTTGCCACGACCAACGCACCATTATATTTCCGAATTCGCTTTGTCACTTGATACATAAAATTTAAAGCAACTGGATTATCTTTGTCAATTGCTAAATGAGCCTCATCAACAATTATCACAATTTCATTATCATTTTTAAAACGATTTTCTTTCACTTCTTTTTTAATAATATTTAGCATTAAAATTAATTGTGCTGCGTTTGTTTTTTTGTCATCTAAATCAAACAAATTATAAACATCATAAACAATAAAGTTGTTATTGAATTTTATCGTTGTGTAACCATTTCAAAGTGCTTGATATTTTCCATCATTTAAAAAATCAGTTGCTATTAAATCCATAAATTCTTTTAAAAGTTGATTTTTATTGTTCTTATATTCTTTTTCTAATAAATAATAAAAATCATTCATAATTGGAAAATCATTATTATTAATTTTATTAATGTTACTATTATTTGTAATATTAAATTGATGATATAATAATTTTAAATATTTTGTTAATAAATTAATTTCTCTTCCATTAAAATCAGGATAAAGCGTTTTGAATCATTGTTCTAAAAATCGTAAATGATTGGATAGGGGCGATGAATTGGTATTTTCTAATTCATCAATAAAGTTATTATCTAAAATTTGTAGGGGGTTTATTTTTCCTATCGAAGCATCTCCTGCATCAATTCAATTTCCATCATAATATTTGCATAATTCTTGGTATTCTCTTTCAGGGTCAATAACAATCACTTTCCGCCCCATCTGAATATGATAATTTATTATTTTTTTTAACAAATATGTTTTTCCCATTCCTGATGAACCAAGAATAAACATATTATGGTTTGTTCTTTTACTTGTAATTTTAAATTGATCTCACAATACAACATTTCCAATATTATTTGTTCCTAAGTACATTCCTTGTTTATCATATAAGCCACTATCAATAAATGGAAATGATGCTGCTAAGGTACTTGTTGGCATTTCTCTGCCATATTTTTTTATTATGACCTTATTATTATAGGGTATAAAACCTTTTAAACCATTAAATTGTTGATATCACAATGGATTAAGTTTAATATCCATTTCTTTTAATGCTTTTGTTAATCGTGTTTGTGATTGTAGTAATGTTTTTTTATTTGTTCCATAATTTAAAAATAAAATATTAACATTTTTTAATAATTCGCCACCACCATTAATCTCATCAATTAAATGATAGTATGTTTCTAATTCATAGTTATTTTCATTTGTATTAACATATGATTTTGTCATTACTTGTCTTGTTTGGGTTGTTTGAATGGCACTGTTGATTGCTTTTTTTGTTTCATCATAATTTAAAGGATTTATATTTCAAATAATAGTTTGCTCATTTGAAAATAAACATGCCCCTCATAAATCATTAATAAATAAAGGGTAGTCCTGAATAGTATTAATTGAATAATATAAATCATTTGCTATAAAATAATTTTTTTTAATATTTAGGTAGTTAAATTGCAATAATTTTGCTAAATTATCTTTATTTTTATTAAAATATGTTTTATTTAATGGTTTTTCATACGGATTTCAAATTAATTTTAAGATTTTTGTTATTTCGTAATTAGATAAAGTATTACAATTAATTTTTCCTTTATATAATTTATCTTCTAAAAATAATATTTTTTCATTTAAATCTTTTTGATTATTTCCATATACAAAAATAAAAAAACATTTTTCAGTTTTAATTTCATCGTTTATTTTAATTAGTTCTTTTTTTAAAAAAGCAATATTATTTTTAATTTGTTTTGTAATTTTTACAAATTGATTAAAAATAATTTCATTGTTTTTATAACGAATTTGTGTTTTATTAATTTGTTTTTGTAAATATTTAATGTTGTCATCAAAATTTAATGGTAATTCTAACTTTAAAAAAGTTATTGGAAAATTAGCAAATTTAAAAACATCTTGCAAATCTCGCAATCTTAATATTTGCTCTTCGCTACTTAATAAAGTGATATCGAATCCCTTTGTTTTAATTGCACCAATTAAAGTCTTTTTTAAAGTACCCTTTAAAATTCCGTGTGTTGCAATATAATTATCATCAATAACTTTATTATATGGCACCAGTAAACTAGTTTTGTTTTTACTATATTTCTTATAACTAAATAGGAAATTTATTTTATAATATAAGCATTGTCATCCTTTTAAATTAGTCTTTTTATTTGTAATAATTAGTGGTAAGCTAATTAAAATCATGATTGATGATGATAATAATTTTATTCATAGTTTTCATTGAAAACCAAATATAAACATAATTGTTAATCCAACTCAAACAGCAATTATCAAAACATCTGTTATTGTTATATTGCGTCAAAATCGATATTTGGCGTCTTTTAGTTTTTTTGGTATTACATTTTTCATATTTTGCACCTCTTTCTTTAAAATAAAAAACGGCATTTTAAATGCCTTTTTTTAAGAAATAAATTATATTTTTTTATTATAAAATAACTTTCATTGCTAATTTGCCCATTAAAATGCGTAATAAGGATATTAAATAAAGGGGTAATAAACTAATATTTTATCTGTTTTTTTCCTTCATTATCGCTTTTATTTTTTTCAACTTTTTGCCCCCAATTTTTTTATTTAATTGATTTTTAATGATAATCCAAGTTATAAAACCACCAACTATCACACAACTAATCAAAGTCATAAAAAATAAATTAACTGGTTTTTTAAAAAACTTTTTTCAACCACTTTCATTATTTTTATTAGGTTTGTTAGGATCTGGTTGTTTGTTTGGTTTTTCTGGTTTATTTGGATTATTATTCTCTTCATTCCCATTATTTTTGTTATTTCCATTTGGATTATTAGGAGTGTTAGGTATTATTCCCTCTGTTGGGGGAATTTTATTTGGTTTGTTGGGAGCATTTTCTGTTATTGGGTTGTTTATTAATTTATATGAAACATTCCCAACTGCTTTTAAACTATTATCCAAAGCATAAATATTAATTTTTAACTCACTATATTTATTTTCTTGAATCTTTTTCATAAATTCCTGTAATTCATTATCATTAATATTAATGTTTTGGCCATTTAATCCTTGTAATGATATTTGATAATCAATATCTTGTTTCAAGATTTCATCTAATTTATTAATTTTAAAACCTTGCTTAATATATTCCATAATATAATTATTTAAAATATCATCTTTTGTTTTATCTTTAAAATTATATTCTTGATTTTGATATTTAATTTTACTTAAATCAATTACTTTATTTTCATCATAATTTAAGTTATTAATAACTTTAAATTGGTTTGTTTCACCAATTAAAAACATTGATGTATTTAGTGCTTTGATTTTTAGCATTATTTCTTTTGTTTGTTCTTGCTGATTAGTTATTAATTGGTTTAAATCATCATCATTTAATTTCTGTCATTGACTATTTTTATATATTTGAATAATATAATCTTTATTTATTGTTGCTAATAAACTAAGTTTGTTTATTTCTTTTCAAACAAAGTTTTCAATTTTATTTCTAATAGTTTTCATATCTTTGGTATTCATTTTCAAAGCACTAATATTTAAATCATTTAATGCTTTAAAATTATTGATGCTTTCATTAACCGCTAAATGATTACGAATATCTGAAACATAATCTCGTCAATATGATAAAACTGCTTCATAAGTTAATTTTGATAAATCATTATCTGAATTTCACTTTTTATAGTTAATCATATAATTTTTTAAATGTTTTCCTTGTGTTGTATTTCAAAAATCACTAGCATTTTGGTTATTAACTGAATTTAAAAAATATCCATAATTTGAACTTTTATTTTTATCAACATAAATAAATTTGTGTTGATAAAATGGTGTTTGTGTATTTCCGTTTAAATCATTAAAGCGTTTTTGTTGAATAATAAAATGAAATCACCCAGCACTAGTATTAACATCTCCCGTTTTGTTTTTTTCTAATTCGTAACCATTTTCAAATTTAGTCTCTAAATTTTCATTTGATAAATAACGAATAACTTTTTCAATGTTGTCATTATTGTAAAAGTTTTCAAATCCTGCTCCAACTGTACTGGCTTCTGCTAAATAACCAATATCATAATCATTAATACTACTACTTTTTATTAAATTTCCATCTCTATCAAGTGGATCTAACGGAAACGGGGTGTTAGATTGATGACGAACCCATATTAATTGTTTTTTTGTTCCTGTTTGTCTATTTATTTCTTGATCATAATTGGGGTTTTTAATTGTTTTATTTTCATTACTTGGGTCTTTGATAAATTCACTTGTTAATTTTTCATAATCAATATTTTTTGGCCCTCACCCCATTAATTTTAATTGTAATGATGGAGTAATTGTTTCAATTAAAATTGTTAACTTAAAATTACCACCAACATCTCCCTCAATTTTAGGGTTTGGTCGGTGGATAATTTCAATTTCATATTTATTAACTTTTTCTTTATCATCAAAAGTATATGTGTATAAACCATTAACAGCGTTTAAATTAATTGTATTTATTTTCTTTTCCTTCACCGTTATTAATAACTTCTTCAATATCATTAATCATTGCAACACCATTTTCATCACTAATTTTTCCTGGTGTTATTAAAATTCGTTCTTGTAATTTACTTTTTCAATATTTTGCACTTAATGAAAAATTGAGTTTTGTTTTAAAAACTCAATTTTCTCATTGTTCTGTTAAATAATTAAAAATATTAAAACTTGTTTTAAGATAATAATTATTACTTTCTGTTATTAAGGCATAATTAGGATTGATAAGTTTTTTTCATTCCATTATGTTTCCTTTTTTTCCTAAAACACTAAATATTTTATTATCTAAGATAGTTTTAATTGCATTTCAATTACTTTCATCTAAAATATTGGTTGATGTATCACTTTGATAAATAATTGTTTGTTTTAATTCATTTTCGATTCTATTTTTAGCATTAACAATATTATAATCACTATCAAAATTTAGTGGTGTTTTAAATTCTCATGTTTCATACTTGCCACTTTGATAATTATCAATGTTAATTATTATTTTTATAAAATAACCATTATTGCTTTTTTCTAACTGATAATTTGGGTTTAAAAATTCAATTCATCCTTGGGTATCATTATTATCATTTAGTGCTTTTTTGATTTTGTTATCTACTTGTGTTTTAATTTGGTTTCAATTATGTGAACTTTGTGGATTATTATCAATATTAGAATAATAACTAAATTCTTTATTTAGTTCTCTTGTTAAATTACTTTTCATATCATTAAAACTAAAACTTGTATTAAAAATTAGTTCATTAACTTTTAATCATGTTTTTGCTCAGGTATTACTTGAATTTCATCCGTTTTTCGCTCGTGCATAAACCAAAAAATCAATTTTAATGCAATCATTATTTTCTAATTGATATCTTACATTTGCTCATCCTCATTCTTCATTTTGGGTATAACCTTGATAGTGATTAAAAATTTGTTCTGTTTTTGCTATGCCACTTATTTCATTTAGATTGATATAGTGATAAGCATTATAATTTGCCGTAGCCGCCTGATTGTGAGCAACATAACCCTCAAAATCAATTTTAATCTGTTTGTATTTATTTTTAAAATCATTTCAACTACTAGCATAATCCAATATATTAACATAATAATATGATGATTCTACTTTCTGTGTATAATCACCACCCCAAGTTCCACCCGTTTCGACATCAATATCATCATTTCAATTAATATTTTTTGTAAAACTTGGTGCTGTTGGATTAAAACTTTTCTTTGCATTTTTACTGATAACTTGTTCTTGTTTTATAAACAAAAAATTATCATTGATGGATGATTTGACAATAAATGGTTCACTTACACCAATCAACGATGTTAATAAACATGATAATATAATCTTTTTCACAGGATATAACCTCCTTTCTGCTTTAAAAATATTTTATAAATTGCTTTTAAATATTTTTTCATTTTATTTCAAAGTTGGATATATTAATCCAAACCACAATCCAAATACCAACAAAAATAACACGAAACAACTTATACTAACATATAATATTATTCGACAAGTTTTTTTGTATTTCGTTAACTCAATTTGTTTTTTCATTTTTTGCAATTTAATACCAAGAAACTTCCATAAACAACCAAACAAGGCGATTATGGCAATTGTTCCTATCATACCAATTATTGTATTTAACATCATTTACACTTCCTTTCTTTTTTATTTCTTATTTGTGGTAAATAACTTGTAAAGTATTCGTTTCAAAATGCTCATATTTTTGCTTGCATACTTTGTTTTGTTAATAACCAATATGCAAATCCCTCTGCCAATAACTCGTCATCATAACTCAATCCATAATTACTGTTAGCAAATATCCTTAACACTTTTTCTTTGTCTAGTACCACCACCCATTGTCATTGCTCGTTTGGCTCTTTTGCTTTTGGCAAATCCGAATGCTTTTCCTGCCATTTTAGCAGCTCCCATTGCCATCATTCCACCAGCAACAGTTGATTTCATTGAACTCATTCCCTCCCTAACACCAGCTGCTTCACCAATTAAGTTGGCAACAACATCCGAAAACGTCATTACTGCCAAGCCACCACCGCACATAAACAGAATAACAAACAATGATTTTCCAATTCCCTCAATACCTAATCCTGCTAAATTAGTGCTTAAAATTGTTTGAATTGTTGTCATAAAAATAAAATATCCTGTTAAAGTGGCGGTTGATGCTAGAAATTTTGCAATTACCATATCTTTTCAAATAAATGCTCCTTTACCATTGTCAATTGTCATAATAACCATTACTCATGGCGAAATAATAAATAAGAAAAACAATTTGATTATTTTTTGTACCAAAGCAATTCCAATCATAAACATTGCAAACAACATAAATCACACTCCAAAAACTTCGGCAATCATATTAAAATCACCAATATTGTCAGGATAGGAATAATTGCCTTGGTATATTATCACCACCACCATCTCAATTGGTATTTCCGATATTGTATAGATAGTTTGCAATATTTCCGTTTTCACCACCAAATCCCGATGTAATCATTTTGGCAATGTTAGCAATTGCAAAATTAGCCAAAAAGAAAAAGATTGGAATTAAAAAGATAAAAACAAACGCTTTACTACCATTTTGTAAAGCAACAATAAATTTTGTTTTTGTTTCGGTGGCATCTTGAAACAAAATTTTAATCATAGTAATTGTAAATATTAAGGAAAATAAGCACAAAGCCGTAATGACAAAATATCAGAATGACATTGGGATATTTTGAAAACTAAATTCTTGTTTTGATCCAAACATTAAATCACCAACCACTCCTCCCGTTAAATAATTTAGAACGGTGTTAAATGATGCAATTAATTGCAATGGGCCTTGTACAAAAATTGATCATATTAGTTTATACAGTGCATTAAGTATCATAATTTTTCACTTCCTTTCATTTTTTATCAACTATGTTCCAATACTAGGGTTATATGTTTTGATAACTTGTAAAATAACATTCATAACAGCAATTACAACTAAAATTATAATAATTGCTATAATCGGTCATTTTAAAGCACTTAAATCATTTCCTCTCGCTTCGGGATTATCAGCATTTCGCATTATTGAAATTAAAATAATAATTAATTTTCAAATTGCAAAAACAACTGCCAAACCCATTATTACTCGCAAAACAACATTACTTCATAATATAACAACATCCATTATTCCACTAAAATCTGCTGTGTTGTTTGATTTCATATTTTCATCCTCCTTTGTTATTTTAAAAATTTGCTTTTACTTAATTTGTTTCTTTTTTGATAATAAATATTTTTCTTTTTTTGATAATATTGCTGTTGATTATTAAAGTAATTTTTAATATTGTTTTTCTTAGTCATTTTTTTCTTTCCTTTCGAAAGGTAAGTAAAATAAATGCAATAATAAATTACCAATCATAAAATCACAATCAATTCCAAGGGCAATTAAAAACAAAATAGGGGAAATTACTAGCAACAAAATTCCAATAATAATTGTTAAAGGATATAAAAGTCATTTTCACCAAACTTTTCTCTTATTTTGCATCTTTAATTTTTCTTTTCTATTTCAAACATTGCTGTAAATATTTTTTCTAACACATCAACAACAATGCTATTACCAGCTTGTTTATAAAGTTGGGTTTCTGAAACAACTTTGCTTGCTTTATCAAAGTCTTTATTACTAAATCCCATTAATAATCAACATTCACAAGGGGTTAACACTCGTAAAAAGTATTCTTTTTCATCAATTAAAAAAGATAGTATTTTACTACTATCTTGTTGTTGTCTTTTATTATCAATCATAATTTTATTGACATTACTTGCTGCGATTGTTCCCATATAATTATTTTCTGTTTTTCAAAACCGATTATATGATCCATTAATTAGCAAGCCATCTTTTGCTCGTGGTAAAACAATAAAATTACCATAATCCTTAATTGGTAATGCAATTTGTGGTGGTCTCCCGTGTCCTGTTGTAATGGTTGGAATAAGATTATTTTTTGTTATATCATTAAAAATATTAATTTGATTATAATTTCTCAGATTAATCATTAATTTTCCATCATTAAGTTTTTTTATATCATTGGGAATTGCAATAATTCCTGCGTTTCCTCATCGCATTTGTTTTGTTGTAATTGTATAAGAACATTGTTGAATGATTTTAAGTTTATTGTTTTCAATTGCTTTTTTCATTGATTCTTGTCTAATAAAATATTTTTCATTTACATTGTTTTCTAAAATATCTTTTACTAAAAATTTTAAATTACAAGGTTGGGGATATTGAAATTTAAAATCTTGCTTTAATGTTGAAATCATAAATAATCGTTTTCTATTTTGGGGAATTCCATAATCTTTGGCATTCATTGTAAAATATTGGTTATGATATCCTAATTTATTAAGTTGATTTTGTAGATTTTGAAATCCAACAAAAAACTTTTTACTTAATAAATTTGGTACATTTTCCATTAAAAGATATTGCGGTTTTATTGCCATTGTGCCTATTAAATCAACAACTTTGTAAGCTAAACCACTTCGCTTGCCATTTAATCCTTGCCCGTTATTATTGGCATTTGATATGTCTTGGCATGGGAATGATCAAGTTATTAAATCAGCATACGGTAAAGTTTCTAATTTAGTAATGTCACCTAAATTTGGTGTGTCATAATCATTAAAAATCGCTCGATATGATTTTTCAGCGTATTTATCATTATCACAAAAAGCAATTACTTTGTGGTTAATTCCAATCTTTTCTAATGCTTTTCTTTGACTCCCAATCCCAGCAAATAATTCAATTACTTTAAGCATAATAAACAATCATTCTTCTAATTTTTCTTTTATCTAAAATGATTCATGGATTGGGATACCTATAAGAACAAAAAAATAATATATTAATATTGTTTTCATTATAAATATTATGAATATATTTACAAAATGGGCAATTAATCATTTCTGCACCTCTTTCTAAAAAAACAAGATAATTAATATCTTGTTTTGTGTTATTTTCATTATTTATGTTTTTTTAATTTAATCTATTGATGTATTTTCATCTTTATATTTGCTTTTATTTTGTTTTTTGTTATCTATACATAAATCATTCCTTCCTTAATTGTTTTTAATTTCGTCTAAAATTGTTTTTATATTTTTAATTTTTGTATTTATTTTTTCTAAATCTTTCTGGTCAAAATCACTATTTTTATTTTCGCTTAATAAATTTAAAGTACTATTTAAGTTGTTTATTTGTTTTTTTAACAACTTAATTGCTTGTTGTTTTTTGTTCGTCTGTAAACTCATTTTCTTTTTGACATAGTAAAATTTGATATTCGCAATTATTTAGTTCAGAAATTTTAATAAATTTTTCTGCTTGTGATTGGTTTAATTCTATATGATAATCTGTTTCGTTTTCATAATCATTTTTACTATTTTCAATTTCTTTAATTACTTCATCATATTCTTTGATTTCTGCTGTAATTTCTTGTTTTAATTTTTCATAGTAAAAAACATCTTTGACTATTGGCTCTTTTGGTTTTGCTGGTGGTAAGTGTGGTTTGTTATTTGCAATATTACCACAACTAATCAAATTCACTGTGTTTGTACACGATAACGAAAATATTGCTAAAAAACTAAGTAATTTTTTCATATTTGTTGTATCCTAAATAAAAACCATTATCTCAATAATTGGGGTTATCAATATTTTCTAAATCTTCTAGTAATTGTTTTAATTCTTCTGATGTTAATTTTTGTTGTTGTATTTTATTATTTTTATAATGATTATCATATTTATTTAGTAAATCATTATTAGCATCAATGTTGTTTTGCGAATTAAACTGTTTTTTGTTTTCTTGTTTTAATTTTTCAAAAGATAAAATTAAATTTTTTCCCACAATATTACCATTTTTATTATTGATACTACTATGAACCGCATAATTTTTATTTTCATCAATTTTTAAACAAAAATAATTTTTATAATTTGATAAACCTAAACAATTTTTATCTAAAACAACACAATCTTTTTGTTTGTTTATTAAAATATGCGTTTTATTTTTTATTTCTTGTGAAATTAAATTTTGGTTTAAATAAATTTTTTTTATCACATTTAACACCTACCTCACTTTTTTTGCTTTTAATTTTATTTTTCCTAAAATTAATATCTAATAGTATTTTAAAAATAAATAATTAATTAAACCAAAAAATCACTTCTTAACGAACTGGTTCTATATTTTTGTCTTACTCTTTTTGTCATTTAATATCAGATAAATAATTTATCACTGTATAACCAAATTTATCTTCAACATAATTTTCTATAATTTCATTTCACGATTTTTCTTGAAATTCTTTAAACTTTTTGGTTAAATATTCATCAATATCTTTTATATTATCTATTGTTCCACTTGATAAACAATATTCTGTTCAATATTGTTCTAAACCAAATTTATATCAAAAGTTTTCTTTTTCTTTATGATCGGTATTTTTTGAAATTAAATCCGTTATTTTATAATGATCTTTTATATTATCTGAATCTTTTGTAACTAAATACATATTTTATTCTTCACCTTTGCTTTCTAATAATTCATATTTTAAACTGTCTTTTAAAACAAACATCCTAATTAATCTCTCATTATTTACAAAAAAAATTATATTTTTGAAAATAGTTTCATTCAAGTTCGCTAAAATTATGGATATTACTTTGAATATAAATATTATCAAAATCTTCTTCAAATAATTGTTTATATTTTAGTTCTTCAATTTCTTTGTTTTTTTCAATAAGTTCCTTTTTTAGTTTTTCGTTTTCTTCTTGTAGTTTGTTAAATTTAATTGATTTTGTTATTGTCATTATTTAAAATCTCTCTTTCATATTCTTCAATATCCTTAATTGGTAAATTGTTTAAATAATTATTAAGTGTTTGATTTAATTGTTCTTCATTTTTATAATCATAAACTCTTTTAAAATATCTAAATATTTCATCTCAACTTAAATATTTTGATAATATGTTTCATTTTTTATATTGCTTTTTATCAAACATATTAAATTTTCTCCAAATTTCCTAATATTTCACAACATTTTAAATAACTAAGCGATCATCTAAAAACTTAAATAAAAAAAATAAAATAAGAGTCACAAACAAACATATTTATCTAATTTTTCTTTTTAAAAATATATGGGTTTTTTGCAAAAATACAATAAACATTTGTACATCATAAATGTTTATTATCACCATCTATTTTTGATCTACATTTAGGACAACTTTTCCTCATTATTTTTATCTCCTTTCTTTTTTATTTATCAAAAATAAAAAACCAACTAATTTTAATAAATAGTTGGTTTAATTTTTTTTATCGTATTTGATTTAAAATATTTTCAATATTATTAACTTTATCAATTAAAGCTTCCATAATTTGTTCTAAATTGCTTAAATTGTTTTCTGTTGTTGTTTTAATCTCGTTAATTAAATCGCTAATTGTATTTTTGATATTATTTTCAAACATATAATTTCTCCTTTCTAATTTTTGATATTAATAATTCATCATTTATTTTTCTTAAAAATTATTTTTTTAATAATTTGGTGATTATTTTTGCATTGTAAAGTCAAAAATCAAAGATTATAACTTATTTTTTGTTTATTAATAAATTCTAGTCTCGCTAAACAATGCCGAGCATACTTTTTACAATATCAACCGCCTTTTTTGTTTTTGGTTAATTTTGTAAAGTACTCATTGATATAACACTGACATTTATTAATTAATCCTCTCTTATTTGTTAATTTAATTTTTAACTCTTTTCAACAGAGTTCTTTTAAAGACACTTTCAAATCCTCCTTATAAATAGTAAGATTTCTAAATTTTTTTATTGTGGAACACTTACCCTTTAACCATTGCAGATTAAAGATTTATCCCCAAACCACAATAACTCTTTTATATTGCCTAAAAGAATTGCCTCCATTATGTCGTAGCGGTACGGCCACCCCTATATTGTTTATCCTCGCTTGCTTGGTTTTACGACATTCCAAGTAGGAGAGTTTTATTCGGTTGGTTTTGCTGTTATTTTCTTAAACTAAGCAAGGTTAACGACAATTTTAACCTAATTAAAAAAGATAGAATTTTATATCTATCTTTTTCTTAGTTTTTGGAAATTTTATACCAACCGAATATTTTACGCGGTCAATAAAATAAAAATTAAAATATTTTTATTTTTTTTAAATTTATGGTTGATTTTTGTAATTTTTATTATATTATTTAATTAATAAAGATTTGTTGCACTTCATTTTACATAGTTCATTTTATAAAATTATTTATTTAATTAAAAATTATTTTTTTAAAAAGTTGAATTTTTTATAAATTTTGTTACCATTTAAGTCATAAGTTAAACTTAATTTGTTTCTAATTACTTAATTTTATTAAAAACCTAAGAATAATGAATACTACCTAAAAAATAGACATATAGAAAGTAAGTTATAGGAATGATTTTCTGTATTCAATGGGATTCATTACTTTTAATTTTGCTTGTGATTCTAAAATTATAATAAAATTCCTTTTAATTTCTAGGAAAAATGCTTTATTTTATTAATTTTTTAAGATATAATTAATAAGTTGTTAAACTTTAATTTATTCTGTTATATAAAATAATATTAATATGTAAATTCAACAGCTGTAATGTTAAAAAAACAACTAAACTATTTATACTAAATTTTAAAGGAGACTAAATGAATTTTAATACATTAAATTTATACCCAGCATTACAGCGAATGATTGTTAAAATGGGTTATACTAACCTAACTGAAATTCAAGAAAAAGCTATTCCAGTGGCTCTTAATAATCAAGATATTATTGGTAAAAGTCATACCGGAACTGGTAAAACTGTAGCTTTTATTTTGCCAATTTTACAAAACTTAAATACGCACTTAAAACAAACACAAGCGATTATTTTATGCCCAACCCATGAATTAGCGACCCAAATAATTGACCAGGTTCGAAAATTAGCAACTTACTTGGAAGGTGTAAATGCAACCTTAATTTGTGGTGGTTCACATATCCAACGTCAAATTTATGCTTTACGAAAAAGTAATATTATTGTGGGAACTCCGGGACGAATTGCTGATCATATTAATCGTAAAACATTACGATTAGATAAAATTAAAACAATTGTTTTAGATGAAGCTGATGAAATGTTAAAAATGGGATTTAAAAATGATCTTGATAAAGTATTTCAAAATACTCCTAAACAATATCAAACATTATTATTTTCAGCAACAATGTCAAAACAAGTATTAGAAATTGCTAATAACTATCAAAATAATCCTGTTGAAATTGTTGTTACAAAAAATGTTATTGAACAAAATAATATTAGACAGCAATATGTAAATGCATTGTCTTATCATAAGGAAGATGTTTTAATAGCATTATATAAACATTTGCAACCAAAACGAAGTATTATTTTTTCAAATACAAAAGTTTTTACTAATAAAATTGCTGAAATGTTAACAACTAATGCTATTCCTTGTTGTGTCATTAATGGTGATAAAAGTCGTTATGAACGAGCGCAGGCAATGCGTTTATTTCGGGATGGTAAAGTACAAGTTATGGTTGCCACTGATGTTGCGGCACGAGGAATTGATATTGATAATATTGATTATGTTATTAATTACGATATTCCAATAGAACGAGAAAGTTATATTCATCGGATTGGAAGAACAGCACGTGCTGGTGCTACTGGTGTAGCAATATCAATTGTTTCAAAACGTAATGATTTAAGAGAAATTCAACATTTAGGTGCATATCAAAAGAAAAAAATTGAGTTATTAGATATTACAACATATGATTTAAAACAAAAACCACAAGGAACAAAAAACATTAGTTCTAGTAATAAAAAAGCAACTTTTAATCAAAAAAATAATAGTTTTAAATATGAGTATTCATATTTAGATAATAAAAAGAACCAATCTAATGCAAAAAAGAAATTTAATACCCAAGGTAATAAAAAATGAAAACAAAAAAAACAAAAATTTGATAAATCTAATTTTAGTTTTAATCGAATTTAAGTTTGCTTATTTTTTTTAAAAAAATAAAGACAATAAATCAACTTTTTATAAGTTGTTTTTTATTTATTATTATTTTATATAAAGCAATAATTTGATTTTTAACTAGTATGATAAATTTAAAATCTATTGCTAATTTAAATTAAATGTTATAGAATAAAAACCGTATATAATTTTAAAAAATAAGTATTATGGTTTAAAATAAATTGCCTTAATTGAATAAGAAAGAAAAACAGAATGGAAATTACTGCAGAAATTAAAAGAGCATTAAAAAAAATTATAAATCAATTAAAAAAAGCATTAATAAATTTTTTAAAAAACTTGGTTTTAATAAAATTGAAACTAATAAAATATCAAGTAAGATTTCTAATGATGTAAATGAGTTAATAAATATAATGCATAAATAGTAGATACTTTGAACAAATAGACTTACCTTATCAAACACCTAGTTTTTGACAAAATTCAGAAAATAAAAAAAGTGTTAATGAATCAGTAGCACCAACATTAGCATGTTCGCAAGAAATACCAATTTACGATAATGTTCCTTTTGTTAATAAAGACTAAGGAAATAAATACAAAGAATTACTTGATGATGCTAATAATCTGTTATTACACGAAAAAGAAGACGCCGTAAATAAATTAGTAGGGCAAGTTAAAGATACAGATGACATCGGAATAGAAAAATAAGATTATTTTATATCAAAATAATTTAAAAGAAATTTTTATTGTAAAAATATTTGATTTAAAAAAAGATAATATTTATTTTATTATCTTTTTTTATTTTTGACAAAGAGGATATCGTTCTGATTGTTAAGAGATTGAAAATAACATAAAATAGTGTATAATTAATCCTGTTAGTTAAAAAATACTAATTTAAAAAGGGGATTACCTTATGAAGAAACAATATCTTTCAAAATTATCAGAACCAGAAATTCGTGCAATTTGAGATAATACTGCTCGTGGTGGTGGTCGTAATAATTTACTTTATCGTCGTGATATTGCAGGAGCTTTTATTAAAATGGGAGAATTAAATCAAGAAACAGAATTTGGGTGAGTGATTGAACCATTAATGCCAATAGAAAAAGGCGGTAAATTAGAAGTTAATAATTGTTTAGCAATGCATTGAAAAAATGCAAAAGCTCGACGAGAAACATTAAATGATTGAAAAGCAGTAGTCCAAGGTGTTACCAAAACAGACAATAAAAAAGAGTTTCAAAAACCAATGAATATTAAAAGTGATAAAATTATTAAAACAACAATGATGAAAGTTCACGAAGTTCACCCAATTTGAGAAAAAAGATAATTTAATCTTGTTTTTTATAAAAATGATATATTATTAATTATTTGTAATTACACAATACCAAATGTGAAATTCTTGGTAAAGGAGATAAATAGGAATGAAAAAATTGTTCAGTGTCTTTGATGCAATTAGCATCTTAGCTGCTCCGGTAACATACACAATTGGATGTAATCCAATCCCTGATTTACCTTATATTTCAAATAATCAAATTTCAGAAAATACTAAGAAAAATATTAATAGTCTTGTTTTGGATGAAAATAGTAATGTTAACACATTATTTGATTATAATCTTGATACATGAGTAAAACCAACTTTTTTCCCAAAAGAAAATATTATGAATATTAATATTGAAAACAAAGATATTTTAAAACAAATGCAACTAACTATGTCGCAATTAAAAAAAATTCATAGTGAAGAAAATTTAGCAAAAGATAGTTTAGAATATATGAAAAAAAGTTTACTGTCATCTCGAGATTTAAGAAGTCAGCCGTGACCAACGGTTGTTGAGAAATATAATTGATATTTAGATCAAACAAGTAAAAATAAAACAGTAACTGATTTAGAAACTTTAGTATCTTATTATGATAATCAAATTTCAGAAAAATCAGATTTATATGACAAAAAACGTTGATTATATGTTGACCAACTGCGTAGTGAAAATGTAAAAGATTGATTTAAAGATTCTCATTCATGGACTTTAAATCCTACTAGCGCAAATTATAATGAAAACACAAAATTTGATCAAGGAATTTTTTATTATGTTTTACTTAACACTTACTTGCAAAAAGTGCAGACACATTATAATGTTCAATTAAAAAATATTTGAAAAGAATATAGCAACAAAAACGATAAAGAAAGCATTCAAAATATTATTAGTCATGATATTGCAGGAATCACTTTAACTTTTACGGTCTGAGATCCTGAAAAATGAACCAAATATTTTGTTGATGGCCATCCTGTTGTTAATAGTAACGAAAATATTTTTGAAAACTTACCAATTTTACCAATTGAACAAAAAATTGGAGTTAAATTAGTTGTTGCAAATATCTATGGAACAGTTTCTAGTTATTTAATCGGAAGTTTTGTAATTTCTAATTTATTAGGAATTGAATAAATGCGGTTTACCATTTTTTCTAAAAAGAAATAAAATATGATAAAATATAATTGTCCGCAAGGACAGTTTTCTACGTTTATTATAACGTTAAGGTGTGTTTGGGGTTATTAACCGCTATATAAATCAGTAACTCTACACCCAATCACTTAAAGCGGTTCAGAGTTATTTTTAAAATAAAGTAAAGGCTAACAGTTGAATGTTAGTTTTTTAATTTGAAAAAAATGAATTATCCGATAAAATTTATAAAGAGATTAGTGAGGTTTTGATGGTGCAGAAAAAAGTTATTTTAATTGTTGGTCCAACAGGAAGTGGTAAAACTGATTTATCAATTAAGATGGCTCAGCGTTTTAATGGGGAATGTATTAATGCTGATTCTACTCAAATTTTTAATGGGTTAAATCTTGCAACAAATAAAATAACACCATCTGAACAAGTTGGTATTCCACACCATTTATTATCAACAATTGATTTAAAGGAGAATTATTCCATTAAGATGTATCAACAAGAAGGGCGAAAAATATTAGCTCAATTATGAACTAAAAATAAGCTTCCAATTGTAGTTGGTGGTAGTGGGTTGTATATTAATGCACTATTAAAAAATTATCAATTTTCTGACCAGGGTCGTGATTTATTAAAGACAAAAGAATATGAACATATTTCTAATTATGCTTTGTGAGAAAAATTAGCAGCAATTGATCCGCAAGAGAGTAATAAAGTTCATCCTAATAATCGAAAACGTGTTTGGCGAGCATTAGAATACTATTTCCAAACCGGAACATTAAAATCAGTTAATGATCATCACCGTAATGAATGATATATTGAACCATATATTATTGGGTTATTACCAGATAAAACAGAACTGCATCAATATTTATCTGAACGGGTATTATGATTAACAGAGCGGGGTTTATTTGCTGAAGTTGAAGCAGCATATAAATATTGCAATTATGATTCAGCAAAACAAAGTATGAAAATTATTGGCTGTCCAGAGATTATTCGTTATTTAAAAGGCGAGCTTTCATATGATGCAACATTAGCAACAATGGTTCAAGCTAATAAAATTTATGCTAAAAAACAAATAACATGATTTAAAAATCAATTAACAAATGTTCATTGATATTCATTTTCTTATTCACAGTTTGATGATCTTTGTCAACAAATTATGGTTGAATTTAAAAATAGTAATTATTTAAAATCATAATTTATTTTTAATAACATTTTCTAAAAAACAATTAAAATTGTTTTTTTCTTTTTTAAAGATTAAATAACTACTAAAATATTTAAATTTTGTTATAATATAGTATGCCCAAATATAAAAACGATTTAATAATTAAAGAAAAAAATTAAAGTAGGCTTCTTTACTTATCAAGATAAATTTATATAACTTAATTAATAAATTTTTTAATATAAGGAGAATTATTGCAAGAAATATTTTAATATACTAAAAGTATCTTCTAATTTTATAATAAGTTATTGAAACAAAAAATAAAAAGGGTTACTTTTAATTCACAAAGTAGTTTTAAAACAATTATAAGTATTAAGCTAGGAAAAACAAAGATAACATTGTTAGTAGATAAAAATTATTTATAATGTAATGACAATGGTGATTATTTTTAATGGCACAAAATTAACATAACGAGAAAAGGATACGTAATGAAATTTATTGATGTTGCAACAATTAAATTATTTTCAGGAAAAGGCGGTGATGGTGCCGTTGCTTTTCATCGTGAATTATATGTGCCAAAAGGTGGTCCTTCGGGTGGCGATGGTGGTAATGGTGGTAGCATTATTTTTGTTGGCGATGAAGGGATGAATACATTACTTGATTTAAAATATCAGAGAGAAATTAAAGCAACCGATGGTCAAAATGGAAGCATTAAAAATATGCATGGTAAAAATGCTATTAATAAGTATATTAAAGTTCCGTTAGGTACATTAATTTATAATAATCAAACAAATGAAATTATTGGTGATATTACTACTCATCAGCAAGAAGTTGTCTTAGCAAAAGGTGGTCAGGGTGGCCGTGGTAATGCTCGCTTTGCAAATTCTAAAAATAAAGCACCGACTATCTTTGAAGCTGGTGATTTAGGGGAGACATTAGAGATTCGTTGTGAATTAAAAGTTTTAGCTGATGTTGGTCTAGTTGGTTTACCGAATGCTGGTAAATCAACTTTATTAGCAAAAATTTCAAAAGCTAAACCACAAATAGCTGATTATCCATTTACTACCTTAACCCCGCAATTAGGAGTGGTTCAAGATCAAAAACACCATAGTTTTGTTGTTGCAGATTTACCGGGGTTAATTGCTGGCGCAGCAGCAGGTAAGGGACTAGGACATGATTTTTTACGCCATATTGAACGTTGTAAATTGATTGTCCATGTCTTAGATATGTCAGGGAATTATGGAACAGAAGATGTTTACCAAAATTATTTAAATGTTAAAACAGAATTAAAAAAATATAATTATAAATTAGAATTACGACCAGAAATTATTGTAGCAAATAAAATGGATCTTGAGATTGCAGCAAAAAATTTAATTAAATTTAAGACGCAAATTCCAACTGCAGAAATTATTGAAGTTAGTGGTTTAATGAATCAAAATTTATCATTGTTAATAAATCAAATTGGGGCAGCTTTGACAAAAATTAAGGATAATAAAGCATTATGGCAATTAGATGAAATAACATCAACGGAAGAAGAATATAAAGTATATAAGTATACCACACCAATTGAACAAGAGGTGGAAGTTGTTAATCTTGGCAATGGTGTTTGAAAAGTAGCGGGGGCAGCAGTTTATCAAGCTTATCATAAAACACCAATTACAACTTATGATAATCTATTATTATTTAATAAAAAATTACAAGATTTAAAACTTTTTGAAATATTACTAGCAAAAGGAGCAAAAGCAGGAGATATTGTTCGCATTTTTGATTACGAATTAGAATGGGATGGATAATGATGAAAGAATTAAAACAGTATTTGAGTTATTTAGTAAAATGAATTAAAGCAGAAGTAACAAAATCCAAATGCGAAGGGGTTATTGTTGGTTTATCTGGTGGAATTGATTCAGCTGTTGTTAGTTTATTAGCAAAACAAGCTTTTCCTAATCATCATTTAGCAGTTATCATTCCCTGTCATTCTGATTATTTTGATCAAGAATGTGCACAATTATTAATTAATAATCATCAATTAAATTATCATCTTGTTGATTTAACAGCAACATATAATAATTTAATTGCAACATTAGCTTTACCATCACATCAATTAGCATTCGCTAATATTAAACCACGGTTACGAATGACGACCCTATATGCTTTAGCACAAAGCCATAATTATATGGTTTTGGGTACAGATAATGCTGATGAATGACATGTTGGATATTTTACTAAATATGGTGATGGTGCTGCTGATTTAGTTCCTATTATTCACTTACTAAAATCTGAAGTTCAGCAAGCAGCACAACTATTAGGTGTGCCATCACAAATTATTTCACGTCCACCAACAGCGGGATTATGGACTAATCAAACTGACGAAAAAGAATTAGGATTTACCTATCAACAATTAGATTATTATTTACAAGGAAAATCGGTTCCAGCATCTATTGCACAACGAATTAAACAATTACATCAAAGTTCTGAACATAAACGACGATTACCTAAAAAACCACCCAATATTTTTAGTTCGTTAATTTCTGTTAGTAAAAATTAAAATTGTTTTGCAATTAGTATTGTAAAACTTTTTTAATTAGAATTAATGTCTTTATATTTTAGTAATTTCAAAGAAAAAACATTTTTTTGAAGTTAAGTTTTACAATTTGCAAAGTTATATATTCAATTATTACATTATGTCTTTGAACAATTATAATATTTATTTTAAGTAAACTTATATTTAAATGATAAATTGGAATTAACTAATGTAGATAATTTAGTTTTTTTAAATTTAAATATTACTACTAAATAAAATTATTAATCCAGTTGAAATAAATGCACAAAGTGTATATTTAACAATTAAAGAACAAAAAAATTATTCAACTAAAGAAATGCTAGAATTACAAGAATTGTTAAAAGAAGTTAATGCACCATTAGTTGAATTAGTTAAACAATATAATGAAAAAATTAGTAAAATTAATGCTAGCAAAGTTTTAATTAAAAAAATAATATTAGAAGAAGTAACAAATGAGTATATTGATTTTTTCTTATTAGATGATAAAGGTTAAAAATTTTATTAATTTTACCTTTTGTTCTTTTTTGTTTTAACATAAAATTATCTTTTGTTTTGTTATAATGATGATATAGAAGTGAGGCGAATATTTATGGAATACAAAATTCGTAGTAAAAATATTATTATTACCGATGCAATGAACCAACATTTAGTTGATACTTTTAATAAGTTATTAAAATATCAACAAGTTAATGAAAATAATCTTGTTCATGTTGACATTGAATTTACGAAAGAAAACAATATTGTAATTCATACTGCAATTGATATTAGAGGGCGAAATAATTTTTTAAAATCAGAAGTTCGCAATAGTGATTTTTATAAGGCAGTTGATCAAAGTTTATATAAAGTTGAAGAACAATTACGAAAAATTAAAGGCAAACAAGAAGACCGTCACAATAAAAATCAATCATTAGGAAAATTTTATAGTGAAGTGATTGTTGCAGAAGAGGAAGAACTTGATCTTGAATAATGTTCATAAATGAAAAATGTTTAACTAAATTTAGTTAAACATTTTTTATAATAATTACTTGTTATTACTTGGTGTACTTGCTGTGTTTGTTTTATTAACACGAATTGCTCCAATTCCTTCTAATAATCATATCAAAGCACCAATTAGAGCAATTAATTCACCAACAACAATTACTCATGTTGAAACTTCTTTTGTTGAAGTAATAATTGCACCAATCATTCCAATAATTGCAATAGTAATAAAAATAATTCCGGCAACTAATTTAGCAATTTTATGACGAATAAAGGTTGCAACACAGATAAATAAGAAAGCTGTAATCAAAATAATTGCACCATTATCACCAGTATTATTGTGAACAAAAAGTTTTGTGTTAACATTAACGTTTGGAAAAGAATTTAAGATTGCTAAGATAAATAATCATAACCCAGAAATTCAAATCATTACTTTTTGGAATGTCACATTAATTTTAATTGTTGCATATTTCATTTTTGCCATTGTTTTTCCTCCTTAACCATAACATTATTTATATTATAACTTAGTTTTAAAAATATTAATGATAAATTAAATAATTCGTAAAATATCGTTTGGTTTAATATTTAAAAAATTAATCATTCCAGGAGCAAGACAATAGACAAAATAACATTGTGGAAAATAATGACTCATTTTTTGTGGTCCAAAATTTTGAATTGTTTGAATAACTTCAAAATTTTTATTGCAAAAAATAACATCAAGTTGATAAAAAATTCCAAAACTATTAAAACCACTTACTTTCCGTAATAAATATCCATCTTTCATTGTGATATCATTTGGTTGAATTAAACTCGTGAATTTTTCCCGAAAAGTTTTAATCACATGAATATTAATGTCTTGTGGAATACTATTAACAGTTAATGCTTTACAATTTTTTAATAAATAATATTTTTTATTTAGTTTATGTTTTGTCCGATGAAATTTATAAACTACTTTTGAGAAAAATCCCATTTATAACACCTTTCCCCTTAACAATTATATAAAATTATATTATAATTGCCAAGAGAAAAGAGGTGTTATTTATGAAATTTGCATTGTTTTTAGCAACAGGTTTTGAAGAAGGCGAAGCAATTATTACAACTGATGTTTTACGACGAGGAGGCATTAAGCTAGAATTAATTAGTATTACTAAAGAATTAGAAGTTGTTTCATCCCATGATGTTACGATTAAGGCTGATAAATTAATTGAAGATATTAAATATGAAGATTATGATGGTTTCATTTTACCAGGTGGTCGCATTGGTGTTGATAATCTTGCAAAAAATGAGATGTTAAAAGATTGATTATTAAAAGCCAATAATGATCAAAAAACAATTTCTGCAGTTTGTGCAGCACCCCAAATTTTAGGACATTTAGGAATTTTAGACAATAAAGAAGCCACTAGTTATCCGGGATGTATCGAAGGGATGGAAAAGGCAATTTATAATGATGAAATGGCTGCTATTACTGATGGTCATATTATTACTGGGGCTTCAGTTGGTTCAACAATGAATTTTGCTTTAGCAATTGCTGATCGAGTTTTAGGAGCAGAAAAAGTAATGAAACTTCAAAATGAATTAGTAATTCGTGATTAATTTACTTATATTAAATGTTTGCATAATAAATTGTAAAAGAGTAAAATTAATATACCTCAAATGAGCACATTAATTTTGTATAAATTTTTTAGCAACTCTTAAAAGTCATTCTGATAAATTTTCTTAATCCTTTGTTCAAATAAAAAAGAGTTTAAAATTTTACTTGAGGTAGATATGTTATTTTGTTATATTTAAATAACAATACGGTTTTTTAACTATAATTTAAATAAATATTAGTTTATATTTTGTTTTATTTAAAACTGAACTACAATAAGGAGGAAAGAAAATGAAAAAGTTACTAGTCTTTTTAGGAGCTATTTCATTAGTAGGGTCAAATGCTGCTTTAATGACAGCATGTACTAGTAAAAAAGAAGATGCAAATCTTGAAAATCTTAAGCGCGAATTGTCACAATATGTTGAAACACCATTTTTTGCTTCATCATCAAATGCAACAAGTGAGGAGTTTGCAACAATGTTAAGTAGTCATCTTAATTTAGGCAGTTATAAATTAGCTGTTAAAAATGATGAAACATTTGTGCAACCAAAGATTATTGATAATAATCATTCAGATGAAAAAATAGCACAAGCTAATATGTCAACTATTTTACAACAACAAGAGTCTAAAAAAGGTTTAGATGTTGTTAATGGAACTGCTGGTGTTAGTATTTTAAAAAAAGATAAAGAAGAATTCAATGTTAAAATTCAATGAGTTACAAATGAGTTAATTCTTTTAAAAAATACTGTCAATAAAATTGACAATATGAGTAGTAAATTACAAAATATTAATTTACCATTGCCGCCATTAGTAAAAGGAGTAAATATAACTTTTGCTGATTTATATACTTTTATTGGATTATTGCCTTTACCAGAGAAAGAAATTATGGAGATTGATTTAACTAAAATTAATGAACCAGATTTTCTTGAAAAATTTGACACACTATTAAATATTATTGCTGAAAATCTTAAGACTTTACAATTTGATATTAGTGGTTATCTTAATAAAGATATTTCTTTTAATCAAACTCTTGTTGGAAAAGGAACAGTTAAAGACCTTTTACATAATATGGCACCTGATTTAATTGCTTTATTACAATGATTTGTTAAAGAAGGAAAAGAAAAAATTGAATCAACACATAATACAGTTCTGCCATTAATCCAATATTTATTCTCACCAGTTAATACCAATTTAAAAGAAAATATTAAAGTTGCTTTTGGTGAAACAGGGTATTTTTATCAAAATACTAATACAAATTTAGACAGTTTAATATTTCATACTTTAACTGGTTATCGAAGTGATTACAAAGAAACGGATAGTAAATATCGATTATCATTAGATGTACCACTTTTTGGAGGTGAAATTAACCAAAGTAAAGTAAAAAGTTTACTTAGTTTAAAACCAACTTTATTAATTGGAAGTATTTTAGATATTTTTGCTGCAAAAGGTGAAAAAGGAATTGATGCTGTTAACACAAATCTTGTTCAGCCAAATACATGACAAGGGATTAGTACAATTGTCACTTTTTTTCTTCCTAAAATTGAGTTTTTCTTAGGTCCACAATTAATGAATTATGCTGGTTCTAATATTTTACGTGATTTTGGAATAAGTAATACTGAGTTAAAAAGTAATGATGTTACAATGAGTGCCGGAACAGTTAAATTACAATTTAAAACTCCTGGGCAAGATGGTAATTGAGAAAATTTTAGGCCAATTATTGATGAAAATAATACTCCTAACTTAACACAAATTTTAAATGCTGTTGACTTTAAATTAAGTTTTACAAATGTTAAATTTAAAGTTAAAACAAAAACTAATGACAAAATTGCTTATAAAACTAGTGATGAATCTCGTTTTGATTTGTGGTTATCAGATAATTATGAATAATATATATAATGAAAAAGTTTTCAATTTTTAATTGAAAACTTTTTTAATTCTTTTTTTTGTTTATAATTAATTTAGAATAATGTACAAAAAATAAAAGGAGTTAGATTTTTAATGAAAAAAATATTATTGATATTAACTAGTTTAGGAACTATAATATCACCTAGTTTTAATTTAATTTCTTGTAATCCGCCACAACAATATGAAAAAAATATTTTACAAACATTTCAAATTAATACTAACCAGACAGGACCTGACATTCTTAATAATCTTCATACTTTTATGCAAACACGATATAATCTAAAGGAAGACCCAACAGCAGTTAAAATTGCTAAATATGAAATTTGATATAATAATAAAAATATTAATAACGACAAGACAACAACTGTTACTCGTGATAAAATTATTAATATTATTATTAAACTAGCACCTCCTGATAAAACAATTCAATTTGACCAACAAAATTTAGTTCAAGAAGGTTTTATTTTAGGTGGTACTTATAAAGTTAATATTAAAGTAACTGATGTCAATAAGCAGGATATTAAAACAGTAATTGTTAATGATTTAAAATTAGCAGCACATGAAGAGGAAACATATGCAACTTTAAACAATGAGATAGAAATTTTAGATGCAGTTCGAGATGCTATTAATCAACGCTTGTCAATTACTGCTTCGAATAATGACTTTGTTTTAACAAATGACCAAGTTCCACAAAATAAACAAGTTCCTAATACGATTATTACTTTTACAGTCACTGCGACAACAAGTAGTAGTTTAATTCAAGGTTCATTTACTTTTAGTAGTATTTTATTAGCCCGCAAAGATATTTCTAGTGTGGAAATTAACAAAATGTTAATTGTGCCAAATCCAAAGTTAACATATCAAGCGTTGAACCAAAATCCAGAAATATTAGATGCTATTATTGGCACCATTAATAATAAATTACAAATTACAATTACAACAAATGATTTTATTGTTACAAATAATCAAGAGGGTGATAAAAAACAAGAGCCAAGTCAAAAAGTAAGTTTTATTGTTAAAGCAGCAGAAAGTAGTAATTTAATTAAGGGAAGAGTTACTTTTACTGTTGAGCTGCAAAAATTAAATATAAGTTCAGTTACGATAGTAAAAATTGCTTTGATTGCCAATCCGGATGCTGATTATCAGGAATTAAATCGAGATGCTAATTTAATCAAGGAAGTAAGAAAAGCAATTGATACAAAATTTTCAATTAATGTAACAGTTGCTGATTTTAAAATTACTAATGATCATGATAAAAGTTCTGATCACCAAACGCCAGGAGAAATGATTGAATTTACGGTAATGGCTAATGAAAATAGTCAATTAATTACTAACAGGTTTACTTTTAAAATAACTTTACTATCAAAAGAGATTTCATACTAGAGATTTCATACTAAAAATTATTGCAATAGAAGAGGAAACTAAAATGGGAAACTAAAATGATTGAAAAGTTAAGAAATAATGATTGAAAAATAGTAAGTCGAAAAATTATTAATGATCAATTGCAAGAATATTACCATAATAATATTTCCTTTCAACCACCAAAGAAACGATTCCAATTAATTATTCGTTGAATGATGTTTTTAGGACCCTTTTTTAGTATTATGGGAATTTTTATTATTATTTTATTTTTAGTAAAAAATATTAAAATAACTTTAATATGAATTCCTATTTTAATGTTTTTAATTGGCCTTGCGCTGATTATTACAGTTTGCTACTATATTGTTAAATGGACACGATTATTAAAATTATCAGATCAGATTATGGATAAAATTGATTTAGTGACAATTTATAATTTAGCATTAGGAGAATATTTTACTTCTGAATTAAAATTATTAGGAATTACTAAAATATTTGAACCATTACCAACACGTTTAATTAATTTTAATAATAACACTAAAATTGATTTTGTGTTTAATTTAACTCATGCTAGTGGAAATATTTCCTTTGGAACAATTACACATAACCTTACTACTAAAATTAACAATAAGGTTTATAAAGAAGAATTTTATCGTATCCCAATTTTCACAATTCAACCGTATCATAAATTAACAGGACAATTTACAATGAAACCACGCGGGATAACAACTAAATTTTTAATCCATTAAATTATATTAATTTACAATATAATTTATTTGAAGAAAAATTTTTAGTTGGTGGTACATCTGAACGATCAATTAAAACAATTTTAACACCACAAGTTCGAAAGAATTTATTTATTTTAGCAGGAAAAGTGCCAACCATTCCAGCAGTTGATGTTGCTGAGGGGGTTTTAACGTTCTTATTTCAATCTTATTTAGTTAAAAGTTAAAATGATAAAACAATGGCATTAACAACAGTAGAATTTTCCGGAAAATTTGATAATATTATTCAAGATATTCTTGCAAAAATTAAAACTGATATTATTTGATTAAAAGAATGTTTTACATGGTTAAATCAATTTGACATTATGATTGTCTAGTAAATAATTTTATAATTACTTATTTTATTTAATAATTACCAGAAGAGAGATGATAATAAATGGGAGAAAAGTTTTTTACAAATCAAAATCAGCAAAAATTATTAGTTGAATTAAATAATGAAATGTGTACTGCTGATGAAGTATGCTTTGTTTTTCCTTTTATTTCAAAGGCAATTATTAATAAAATTGAAGCATCAATTAAACATTGCTGAATGCAAAAAATTCCAATTCGAATTATTACAACAACTTTTGATGATTTATCAGAATACAATAATTTATTAGAATTGACCCGTTTAATAACAACTTATGATAATATCCAAGTTAAAGTTGAAGATAATTTAGAAAAACGAAGTGAACGAATTCATATTAAAGCTTCCCTTTTTAAACGATTCCATGGTATTTCAACCGTAATTCTTGGTTCTTCAAATTTAACTTATAAAGGAATGGTTACTGGGCGAGAATGAAATATTAAGTTAACAACAAAAAATAATCCTAATTTAGTTACGGAAATAATTGATGAATTTGAGCATTTATGAAATGAAGTTTTAGTTGATTTTAATGATGAAATAGCACGTAATCATTTATTAGAACGTATTAGTCAAAATAAATCAATGCGAATTGCAACAATGTTTAATCATACTGCAACTGAAATTTTAACCATTCGAAAATACTTATATGATTTTCAAAAAGCAATTGTGGCAAAATTACAGTATCGTCGTCGTTGTGGTAAACAATCACATTTAGTAATTATGGCAACGGGAACGGGGAAAACTGTTGTTGCTGCGTTTGATTATTTACACCAATTACAAGAAAATAATCATCAACCCTTGAAGTTGTTGTTTTTGGCTCATCAGAAAGAAATTTTAGACCAAGCCTTACAAACTTTTCGCAATGTTTTGATGGATCAAACTTTTGGAGAAGTAATGTATGAGGGTAAAGTAATACAGAATCAAACGCATATCTTTGCAACTATTCAAACCATGGCAAGTCGGTTACCACAGTTTGCGGCAAATTATTTTGATGTGGTTATTTTTGATGAAGCACACCATATTGCTGCTACAACCTTTGACCAAGTTTTTAATTATTTTAAACCACAACAAGTACTTGGATTAACAGCAACACCAGAACGAGAAGATGGTAAGTCCATTAAAAAATATTTTCTTGATGAATATGCCGAAGAATTACGACTATGAGATGCAGTTAATCAACGTTTATTATGTCCATTTGATTATTATTGTATTGATGATAATACGGTTGATTTAACTGGCGTTGATTTAAACGCTGATAATGAACTTTTTAAAAAGTTAAATACAAATGCTCGAAATGAGTTATTATTAAAAATGATTGATAAATATATTGGCTTATATGCAAAACCAGTTGCCTTAATTTTTTGTGTTACAATTGAACATGCTAAATTGGTAGCAACATTTTTACGAACAAACCATTTACGAGCAGATTACTTAACATCTGAAAATCGTGACTACCGCGCGCGGATTTTACATGAATTTAAAACAGGGCGAATTAATTATTTATGTGTTGTTAATATGTTTAATGAAGGAATTGATGTATCAGAAATTAATATTATTATTTTATTACGACCAACAAATTCAAAAACAGTTTATTTACAACAGCTTGGGCGAGGGCTTCGTAAAACAGAATTAAAAAGTCGCTTAGAAGTTTATGATTTAATTAGTAATATTGATAGCAAATATGATATTGCTGTTGGGATTAAAAACTTATATGATCCGAAATTAACATCAATAAAGGGACTGTTAGCTAATGAAGGACTGCCTTATAATTGTACAATTACCTTAGAACAACGCTCACAAAAAATTATTTTAAATAACTTACGAAAATGATATGATAATCGGGCTCGAATTAAAAACCATATTCGTGAATATTATCAAAAATATCAAGAGGCAGGATTAAAACATTTACTAACTGATTATGATTTATCCTTATACCAATTTTATAATTATGTTAACGATTTTTATGTTAAAATTGGCCGAAATATTAGGCATTATCATCAAAATGAAAATAATACTAATCGTAATAAAAATATTTTAAAACAATTTTTATTTTTAGATAGTTATCCAATTATTAATTATTTTATTTTACGTTTAAGTCAAACTATTACTGCTAATGCAATTAACCTTGAATATGATAATTTATTAATAACATCATTATTATATGAAGTAACAAGTATGAATGTTTTTACGCAATTATTTCCAAATTATTTAACGATTCCTGATTTAGTAACTTATTTTATTGACCAGCATCAAGTAATTGTCGCTGAATTATTGTTACTTTTACAATATAAATTAGAAAATGAAACATTAAAAATGTATTCTAGTGCAGCAACACCATTATTACCCGGGACAACTTATACTGTAAAACAAGTATTATCCGTAATTGGTCGAACTAATTTTTTATTATCACGAGGTGAATTACGAATTATTGCTTTTCAAGCAGGATATCTAACATTTGATCAAACAAAACAAGTTATTTTGGCGGATGAAGATGGTACTGGTTATGGAAAATTAACCAAATATTTACCTGATCAAAAGATATTTTATTGGTCAATTCCAGAAGTGATGACAATGGCTAATAAATTAGTGCTAGATATGCAAAATAGTGCAATAACCAAATACTTATTTTTACAAAATAAAATTAATTTAAAATTACCGAATTTAGGATTAAAATTATATTCTTTTGTTGGCTTTGGCAAGTATGACACAATGTTAACAGACAATTATCTTACTGCAAAATTTTTTGTTCAACTTGAAGAAGAATAGATGATATTAAAATGTATTTTTATAATTGTAAGTAAAAAAGATTAATCCATTTCACCAGTTAAACAAAAATGTATTATAATTAAATAATAAGTATTATTTTATTAAAGGAGCCTATAGTAAAATGGAAAGTTTTAATCTTGAATACATTCGGAGTTTAGCGAGATTAGCAATATTTAATAATGCCGAACAGTTATACGAAACAAAAAAAATAACATTATTAAAAATTGATGAACAGAAAAGTTCAAGCGATGAAAAAGAATTAATGCTTTATTGCCAAGTAGCGTCAAAACATAGTGGGGATTATTATGATGTTAATGTTGTTTTTACTTTAATCAATAATTTAACTTTTTTAACACGGCAAAATTGTAGTTGTATTGACTATAATTTTCAACATCAAATTTGTCAGCATATTATTGCGGTTTTACTTTTTGTATTTTATGAATCAAACAATAATTTGGTTACTTGACGGTTATTTTTTACAGCGAGTAATAAACTATTAACAACATTTATTAATAAAAATAAACAAAATGATAGTTTAAAAGAACGAATTATTACTTGCCAATGTAGTTTAATTATTGATTCTACTTTGCAACAACCACCAGCAGTACAACTAAAGTTAGGATATGAAGGTAAGCAGTTGTTTGATATTAAAAATATTTATCATTTTTTGAGTTTTTTAACCAAACCTGCCCTTGATCCAGATTATTTAAAAGGTTATGAAATTTCACAAAAATTTACTTTTTATCCTAATAAAAGTACTTTTGCACCATTTGCTGAAAAAGTAATTATGTTTTTACAACAAGAATTTATTAATGTTAGTAGTTTTTTACAAACACAAAAAATGGATTTTTATGGGGTATCAATTACAAAAAGTTTTGGGTTTTCAGCATTTCAAACAGAACGATTTTTAAAACACATTAAAGGGAAAACAATTAAACTAATAATTGATGGGGAAGAATATTCTGATGTTAAAATTAGTGTTGATCAATATCAACCAGCCTTATCTATTCAACAAGAAGATAATGTTATTCAAATTATTAATAAAAAAGAAAATCCAATTATTTTAACAGCAACGCAACAAAGTCTCTTTGATACTAAACAAATTTTTTTATTAAATGATAAAGATACTTTTTTATTAGGACCAATTTATCAAACAATGGCATTAACAAAACACAACAAAATTATCTTTAATCCACAGCAAACTAATGATGTTATTAAAGAAATTGTTTCCTTATTAGATTATCCAGATAATGCAGTTCAAATTGACCCTATAATTTTAAATTCATTAGAAAAAACACCATTAGTTATTGAAAGCTATTTTGATTTTAAGAACAAAGAAATTATGTTACGACCTCTTTTTCGCTATGGAAAAATAACATTTGATTTACTAAATAAATCCAATAATGACAATAAAATTGTTTTACGAAATGTTTATCATGAACAAGAATATTTAACATTTTGTAAACAAATTGGTTTTGTTCAAAAAGGGAATTATTTTGTCTTAAATGAATTGGAACATGTTTTAAAATTATTATCAAAAGATATTTTAACATTAGAAACGCTTTCACAAATTTTTTATACTGATAATTTTAAAAATGTACGTTTAATTGATTTTAAAGTAACAAGTACTACAATTAATGTTAATCAAAAAAATGACTGGTTAGAATTTGATTTTAAACTTTCAAAACTTGATTATTCAGATTTAGGAGAAATTTTAAATGCAATTAATCGTAACCAGAAATATTATCAAATAACAAATGGTAGCATTATTGATTTGCAAGAACAAACATTACAAAAATTTGCAACTTTAATTAATCAATTTAATTTTAAACAAGAACAATTTATGCAAGGAAAATTACAAGTTCCAAAATATCATGCTTTAACAGTGTATAATAATTTAACTTTATGAGCTGAGTTTAATTGCTGTTTTAATGTTGATTTTGAGAATTTAATTACAAAAATTAAGCATTTAGAAGAAAATGAATTTAGTGTTCCAGCATCATTAGCATCTATGATGTGTGATTTTCAAAAAAAAGGTTATTTTTGATTAAAAACCTTAGCTTCGTTAGGGTTTGGTGGTATTTTAGCAGATGAAATGGGATTAGGAAAAACATTACAAACAATTAGCTTTATTTTAAATGAATATGAATTAAATCGAGAAATGGAACCGGTTTTAATTATTGTTCCAGCAGCATTAATCTATAATTGAAAAAAGGAAATTGATCGGTTTGCACCAATGTTACAAACATTAGTTATTGCTGGGGAACGAAAAACACGGGAAATGTTATTTACCAAAATTAACCAAGGGCAAGTGGTTATTACCTCTTATCCATTATTACGCCGTGATATTCATTATTATCAACAAATTTTCTTTCAATATTGTTTTTTAGATGAAGCACAACATATTAAAAACCCACAATCAATTAATGCAAAAGTGGTGAATACTTTAAAGACAGGGATTCGGTTTGCCTTAACAGGAACGCCAATTGAAAATAATTTAACTGAATTATGGTCAATTTTTAATTTTATTTTACCTGGCTTTTTATTACAACAGCAACAATTTCAAAAGCGATATGAAATTCCAATTGTTTGTGAACAAAACGAAGCAGTTAAAAAAGAATTATTACAAAAAATTGCACCATTTATTTTGCGACGTTTAAAACAAGGGGTAATGAGTGAATTACCACCAAAAATTGAAAATAAAATTTTAGTGGAAATGACAGCACGACAAAAGAAAATTTATGCTGCATACGCTAATGCTGCTCGAGAAGAAATTAATAAAATTTTAACAGCTGGACAATATAATCAAAATCGTTTAAAAATTTTTTCTACCTTAACTAAGTTACGGCAAATTTGTTGTGACCCAAGTATTTTGGATAAAAAATATCAAAATGAAAGTGCTAAATTAGATGCATTACGTGATATTTTTGGTGATCTTGCTGGTAGTGGTCATAAAATATTAATTTTTTCACAATTTACTACTGTTTTAAAACGAATTAAAGCAATTGTTGAAGAAATCGGTTTACAATACTTTTATTTAGATGGGAAAACTCGTTCGGAAAGTCGTGTGCTAATGACACAAAAGTTTAATGAGGATACAACAGTTAATGTTTTTTTAATTTCTTTAAAAGCTGGTGGGATTGGTTTAAATTTAACAGCAGCGGATTTTGTTATCCATTTTGATCCATGATGAAATCCTTCCGTAGAAAATCAAGCAACAGATCGTGCTCATCGTTTTGGACAGCAGAATACTGTTCAAGTAATTAAGTTAATTGCAAAAGGAACTATTGAAGAAAAAATTTTAACAATTCAAGATAATAAACAAGCTGTAATTGATGCTGTTTTAAATAATAATTCAGAAAATGCTAATTTTACAAAATTCTCAGAAGCAGAATTACGAAATATTCTTGAGTTATAAAAATAAAGGAAATAACAAAAAAAAGTATAATAATTTTTAAAAATATTTTTACATAGGGCATCGTGTAATCGAAGTTCAACAAATCAACTTTGAAAGGAGTTGATTTTTTAATGGAAAGAAAACATTATTTTATTTTGCGGTCCCTAGTAACTAAATATGGAAAAGATATTGTTATTAATACTGTAAATAAAATAGTAATTAATAATGTAAAAGATAATGTAAAAGAAAATGAATAAATTATCCGCGTAATTTATTAGCGGTAATTTATTCAATATAGTTTATTTTGAGCGTAGCGAACACGCGAAGCGTGCCGCAATATTTTTAGAGAGGAGATGTAATATGCCTACTTGATTAACGACAATATTTAGTGTTGTTATATATATTAGGGATTTTTGCTTGAATTGCTTTATCAATTTATCAAAAAATTAAACAAATTCGAGGAAAGAAAAAAGAAAAAAAATAAATTGAAAGAAAGGAGAGTAATAAATAATGTTAGGTATGTATTTAACAACAGCGTTTAATTTTTTAACATCAACTACACCTACACCTAAAACTATGACTGAGGGTATGACTGGGATTTGAACTGGTTTGACTAGTGCATTATGAAAAGTTAAAAAAGGTATAACAAATATTTTACCTGAGATAATGGTTTTCTTAGGTGAAGCGTAAATTATATTAATTCCATTTGCTATATTTTGTATTATTAAAATCTTAAACTTTTTCCGTGTAGTGGTAGTGTGTTTGCGGTGGCTAGTTGTAGAACACGGCCAAAACACAATATTGATGATAAAGAAGTAAATGATAATAAAGATCTTGAAATTTTAAATCAGATCAAAGTCAAAGTACGCCAAACGTTGACAGCATGGTGGGATACAAAGACAACAATTGATATTAATGATTACTCGGATTAAATACCATTTTTTACAGAGTTAGTAGGAGAGTTAAAAACAAGGGATGATCACTTAACTTTAACAGGTGAAACAATTAGTAAATATCGTTTTTTAACACAGTTGCTTACTGGTTTTAAAGCAGAGTTTGTTAATTTAAATCAAAGTTTACGAGATCGCTATTCAAATTATTATGTGGATACGATGCCGTTGTTAGCGGATAATGATATTTCATTTACTTTGTATCATATTAATTTTGATAATATAGTAGACTTATTAGAAGCTATTTCGCAAGCAATATTGGGAATTACAGTGCGAGTTAATATTGCTTATGAAGTAAAATTTAAAGGATTGCAAGCGAGGGCTAATATTGAAGCTCTAGTAGTTATAACTAATGATTTGGTTGCTTTAGACAATATACAAGATAACATTGAAAAGTATTTTACTAATTTTGTTCATAATACCTTTCAAAAAGAAAATTATAAAATTGTATGAAATAGATATCATAATAACATAACGGAGAAGCAGGTTATTTTGCCCATTATTCAAAAAGTTTTAAAGAATAAAAATATTTTGTTTTTTTAGTGACATGGTAACGGTTCCTTTAAAAGTGTTACCTTTTCCAAGAGATGCGTTTTTAAAAGAACATTCTGTGTTGGCGTGAGCGGGTGAGGTATATGACGCTGATAAATTGGCGCCAGAAAAATTTTTAAACTTTTATAAAAAAACATATATTTCAAATAACATAAAATAGGATGAAAATTATTATATTTTATTTACTTTTGATACCTTGACTTTTAAAAATGCTGTGATTGAGAATTTACCATTTAAAAAGTCTATGTATATAAAATTAGAAGAACAATTGAAGATTGTAGTTGTAAAAGATGTCTTTGATTATCAGCTTGAGGAGTTTGCAAAAGTGGTAATGGAGTTTTGACATTGTTTTAAGTTAGAAACATATTATGAGAATTATCGTCTTGTTTTTAAGGTGAACCAAGCGGTTTTTGATAAGGTACTTAACAGTGCTAGTGTTTTAAAGAAAAACTTAGAAATAGGATACATTGGTGCAATTTTTACTCCCATTTTTAATTTTTTTAATAAGAGAACATCAGATTTACAAGGTACGCTTAAAGGTGCCGATGTTGTGAGCAACAATCTAAAGTATAAAGTTAATTATACAAAGAATGAAAAATCTTTGACTATAAAATTATTACATAAAGGTTGAGTCTATTCATATAATGATATTAGTTTAAGTTACTTCACCTTTATGAATAATGAATTTAACTTTTACTATAGTTTTTTTATTAATGTAATGTGAAAAGATATTAACGTTGATAATAATAAATATTCTTTTTTACAAATAATTAATAGAGTTTCAAGTTATTTAAATATTTAAACTAATTATTTATAGTCTAATCATTACCTTTTTATAGGTTTTAAAATAATGGCAATTTACAAAAAGGATGTTATCCTATTCTTTGCTTTTTCTAAGATAACAAATAAAGAATATTTGAAAATGTGAGTGATATAATAATAAGTGATTTACAACATAATAGAATATGATTGGACTAAAGGAAGTATAAACAATGCAAAATGATATGCGCGCTATATATGATGAAATGTGTGATACTTGTAAAAAACCTTTAAAAAAATTATTTTAGCAATTCGTAGTGACCGAACAAAATATGTTAATAATTTACTTCTTTTTGTTTGTAAAATTAATCCAACATTTACTCTTAAAAATGATGCAGGAATAATGCCAATTTCATTAATTAATTGTAAGGATAATAAGTATACCTTTTTTTGAAAAAATAATTTTTTAGATGTCTCAGGCAATCCAAAAGTTCCTGTTGTTAACCAAACAATTCAATTATCAAAAGAAACAATTGATAAAATTCCAACTCATCCTCGTTCGTTGCCAATTAAACCTAAGCCACCGATTGAAAAAGTTCTTGTAGTTCAAGAAAAAAAGTTGAAACATTAAAACCAATTCCTGAAGCAACAACTAAATTAGAATTAGAGGCGGCAAGTAAAATTGAAATGACAAATAATGATAAAAATAAAGATGATAATGATATTAAAGAAAAACCTATTGATTTGCCAACTGAATTAGTGATAACATCACCATCAATTGAAGGTAAAGCTATTGCTTTGGCAAAAAATGGAACCCGATTCCATGACATCAATGCGTAAAATTTTACATACTATTAATCAAAAAATGCAATTAAAAATTTGAAGTTTAATTTTTATTTTAGTAATATCACTTGTTGGTTTTGGCATTGGTGGATGACAATTATGACAACACTTTGCAAACACTGCAAATAATGAAAATAGTGGTGGAGGTGTCAGTGAACGAACTAATATTACTTTATTAGGTGGTGATTTAAGTAAACAAGTTATTGAAATTGAAGATTCAAATAATTGGATGGATTTATACGGTGCTTTATTAACCTTAGAAATTGGTTCCAAAAATGATGGGAAATTAGAGCCACAACTGTTAGAAGCAATTAAAGATCCAGCTACTACTTTAACTTTTAGTAGTGAACGTTTTCACGAAGATAAAACAGCCTATGCAGTTACAATTATTATTAATGCAGATAAGGCAACTAATTTTTATGGTATTACTAATATTGCAATCCAAGCTAAGTCAAAACGAATTAATATTATTAATTTGGGTACAAATTTAGCAAATACTTCTATTGATATTTCAAGTGATATACCTAAAGATATTTTATCAGCTATGATAGCAAATTCAGAAATTTCAAATAAGTTATCAACAAAATCATTAGCGTTGTTACAAACGGCGCAAAAAGATGAAAATTTATTTCTAAGAATTGATGGTAGTGTTAATAAAACACCTGGTGCAACATCTGATGTGCAATTAGTTATTTTAGCGGATAAATCAAATCTTTATAAAGGAACAGCTTCATTTTCTTTGAAAGTAAAATGAAAATTATAAAAATTAATTTTTAAACTCATTATTATCTATGATTTTTTTTATTTTTAAAAAGGATTTCTTGTAATTTACAAGTTAATCTAAGATAGGAGGAAGATAGGAGAGATGTATGCTTCAATTTATGGAACAGTTCAGGAAATTAATGCAAATTTAATTTATTTAGAACATAATAATTATGGTTATTAAATTAATTTAGTTACAAATAAATTATTTGAGTTTAAGAAAACAATGCAGATTAAATTATATACTTTTTTAGTAGTAAAAGATTATTTTCAATGATTTTGTTTTTTAGATTTAGCAACAAAAAAATTTTTGTGATTTATTAACAATTCCAACAATTGGAGTTAAAACTGCTGTTAAATTATTACAACAAATTAGTGTGGAAGATTTATTAACTTTAGTTCAACAAAATAATTTACATCAAATTGAGCAATTACGAGGATTAAAAGTTCATAGTGGTCGAATTTTATTTAATGCATTACAAAAAATTTATTTCACGAAAAAATATAATAATTTACAAAATAAAGTTATTAATTGTTTAAAAACATTAGGTTATTCTTTAAAAACTATTTATCAAACAATTAATGCAATTAAACAACCACCAAAGCAACTTGACCAATATTTAAAAATAGTTTTAACAGCAATCAGCAAAAATGCAGTTACTTAATTTTCGTCCTGATAATTTTGAAACATATATTGGTCAAGAAAGTATTAAAACAAATTTAAAAATTATGATATCAGCTAGTCAAAAACAACAGTTGCTTTTAAAACATATGCTTTTTATTGGCGGTAGTTGTATGGGAAAAACAAGTTTAGAATATTTAATTGCCAATTTATTAAAACAAAAATTACATCTTTTACATGGACCAAATTTACAAAAATCAAGTGACCTTATTACTTGTTTAATGCAAATTAAATCTTTTTATTTAGTTTTTATTGATGAAATTCATGCTATTAGTCAAGAAGTAAGCGAAACATTATATCCGGTTCTAGAAGACAATTGCTTAAACTTAATTTTAGGAAAAGATTATAATACTAAAAATGTAACATTATCATTGCCACCTTTTATATTTTTAGCAGCAACAACTTTGTTATATCAAATTCCACAACCATTATTGAATCGTTTTACAACTGTTTTTTATTTTGAAGAATATAGTAATTTTGAAATTCAATAAATTTTAAATAATTTATTTTTACAATTTGGATTAGTTTTACCAGCTAATGAATTACAATTAATAACAAGTTATAGTCGTAATAATCCCCGCACCACTTTGCGGTTATTTTATCTAGTATATGACTATTTGGTTGTTAATTCTTGTTCAATTGATCTTGACTTTTTAAAAGAAATTTTAACTAATTTAAAAGTATTTCAAGATGGGTTAGAATGAAATGAAGTTAATTATTTAAAACATATTTATCATCTTTTCCAACAAAAACCAGTTGGTTTAGGAACATTAGGCCAAATTTTAAATGAACCGCTTTTAACAATTACCAATAATTTAGAACCATTTTTATTAAAAAAGGGCTATTTGTTAAAAACCCCACGGGGACGGGTATTAACATCAAAAGCAATTGAATTTTTAAAAAAATTAACATAAATTGCTTAATTTTTTAAATAACTTAGTTATAATAATAATTGGAACTAAGGTAAGGTGTAAATATAATGCAAAATCATCAAAAAGAACAACAACAAATTGCTAATTATGTTTTAAAAATGATTAGTTTAAAAACAGTAGATTTAAAGTTATTAAATCGAAATATTACTGAACAGGATGTTATTAATTATTTATTAAAAATAATTTTAGTTGATAAAAAAATTATTGATGTTAGTGATGCTGCTTATTATATTTTTAATATTAAACTTAACCGGATAATTGAATTTATGAATAATCAAAAAATTACTGATCCAGATTTATCGTTAGATGATTTTAAAGATATGTTTATTAAATCATAGGATTAGATAAGAAATAGTGTACAATATATAAAGAAAAGTTGAAAAGTAGAATAGTGGTGTCAAGCGTGGGAAAGAAAGAACAAGTTAAAATAATTAAAGAGCCAAAAGATAAAAGAGCAATAAGTCGATTAATTATCCGAATCGGAACGTTAATTGTTTTAGTTATTGCTATGATTGTTGGTGCGCTTTTTTCAGCGGATAGTTTTCGTTATTCATTTCAAACAGGAATTGCTTATTCAGGAGGATATCAAGTTCAAATTGATGTTTTTGACAAAAGAGACCCTAATTATTCACCGGATACTCCAAATGGAGATAGCAAAAAAGGTTTAGAATTATTAAGAAATAAATTAGATCCTTTATCAAACCAAAATTTATATTTACAAACATTAGGACGTAATTCGGTTGAAGTTATTGTTGGAAAAGATAGGTTTAAATCTTATAATGACTTAAGTAAAATAATTCAACGATTAGGAGCAATTTACTTAACTGATAATAAGGGAAAAGATTTATTAATTAGTGATAATAATGTAACAAAAGAACGAACACCATTAAGTGATGTTATCTCTGATTCAACAACGGGAGTTGACCAAGCACGTCGACCAATTATTACCTTAAAAATTAAAAATCAACAAAAATGAGATAGCATTATTAATAGTTTAAAACCAGCAGAAGGAGGCGGACAAGCACAGCCATTATATATTTGAACTGATATTGGTCAAATGATTGATGATTTACGCCATGATATTGATAATATACAAGCAATTGCAACTTTGTTTAGTGTTGATATTCGTAGTAAGGTTTATTCAACAGATTGAACAAATATTTATCATATTTTTGATGTAGAATATTATGATACAGGGACTGCTCGAATTCAGCATGGAAATTTGTTAGATTTAGCATTACGTTATCCAATTTCACAAATTAGAACATGAATGGAAGATAGTCGTTTTCGTTTTACAACAGTACCGACAAATCGTTTATTAATTGATCCAAATGATAAAAGTGCTACAACAAATGCATATATTGATCCATTGCGACCATATTTACAAACAATTATTGAATATAATAGTGTTTTGACCGAAGCATATAAAAAATATATTATTAATTGAAATTCAATTAAAATTGGAACTGGTGCAGCCGAAAATTCAAATCAAATTACAACATCAACCGAGACAGAAGCTCGTCAAATTAGTAACTTGGTTAATGGGGGACTAAGTGGACTAGAATTTACTATTCGCGGTTATCGCGAAATCCTACCGGTTGTTTCAACAAATGTGTTTAAAATTTCAATGATTATTTTATGTGTTCTATTTTTGGTTATTTTTATTGTATTATTAGTTTATTATCGTTTATTTGGATTAATTGCCGTCTTAACTTTATTTTTTACAATTATTTCAACCTTATATTTCTCATCTTTATTAAAGGTTGAAATTTCACCAGAAAGTATTGCCGCCTTAATTATTGCTTTTGGATTATCATTAGAAGGAAACTTGTTGTTCTTTTCACGGTATAAACGTGAGCGGTATGAAAATAACATCCCATTTGAACCAGCAATGAAAATTGCTAATAAACAAACAATTGCTGTTTTTATCGATGCTTTAGTTGTTTTAGTAATATTGGGACTGTCTCTATTTTGAATAGGAACTAATAATATTAAATCATTTGCCACAATTTTATTAGTTGGTTTAATTATTGCAATTATTATGGTTTTTGCCGTAGCGCGGTTAATGTATTGAATTGTCATTAAGTTACATTGACAAGAAAAATATCGTTGGTTAGATGTTTCACGATTTTCATTATGAGCTTGATTGTTTAAGAAACAATCAAGAAAACTAGCTACTGATGTTAAAATAGTGGATTCTTCAACAACTGAGTTTCCATCTGATGTTGAAGCAAACATGCCTGCTAATGCTGAAACAGAATTATCTGCTTCAACCCCTGTAGAAAATAAAAAGCGTAAACAATTAAAACATGGCAAATGAACCTTTTATAATATTACAAAATGAACCCCAATTGTTGGAATCATTTTATTAATAATTGCCTTAGCAATTGGTTTTGCTGGAAAAGCAAATGTTGCTAATACAATTAAACCAGGAATTAATATTACAGTTAATGAAGACTTGTGAGGAACAGATGTGTCTAAACAAGTTCCAGATGAAGTTGCAATTGCCAAGTTAAATACGCAAATTGAAGAGTATCGGCAAATAACACGTCATAATTTTATTTTTAATATTTATGTGATTAAACGACAATATACTGGTAATAGTAACCGTATTTTAGTTGTTAGTACAAATATTACTAAGGGTACTTTTGAACGTGAATTGTTATCAAGCATTGCTTCATTTTATGGTGCTAGCCCTAGTGATACATCATTAGCCTTACAACAAACTGATCCAGTTATGGAAGGTTATATCTTAAAAATTGCGGCAATTAGCCTGGCAATTGGTTTAGCATGTATTTTTGTTTATACATTATTCCGTTTAGATTGAGCACAATTTGTTGGAATGGTGTTAGCCACAATCTTTACGTTAATTGTTAATATTGCAATTGCAATTATTACGCAGTTGTTAATTACCTTTGAAATGTCAATTGCGTTCTTAACGATTTTTGGGTTTGGAATTGCTTTTGGAACAATGGTAATGGTGCGTGCAAAACAAAATAAAAAAGCAATTAATATTCGTGAGTATGAAACATTCTTTGCCTATATGTCAGAACATCGTGCTCAAATTAAACGTTTACGTCGTGCTCATAAAGTTTATTATCAAGAGGAATTAAAAAAATTAGCAGTTAAAAATCCAGATTTAAAATTAAAAGAATTGAAAAAACAATATCGTGACCAATTGCACCGGGTAGAATTGGTGGCAAAAGATATTAAAAGTAAAAACCATAAAATCATCCGAGAAATTCAAAAAGAGTTTCGTATCTATAATTATGAACATAACTTTTTACAAAAAGTTGCTAATATTATAATTAAACAAATGCTACAGCACTGTTTAACATTAGTAATTATGTTTGCAATTTTATTAATTACTTTAGTGGCTTTTTCAGGAACATGATTTGGTTTTAATGTTGTTATTTTAATTGGTTTAATTATTGGGATGTTTGCGACATTATTTGTTGCAATCCCAATTTGAGTAGCATTAGAAAAATATCGTGCGTTAAATAAAATCCGTGTTAAAAATTACTTAGATTCACAACGTGTTGAAGTTGATGAACAAATTGTTGTTGGAATTAATGATTAATTAACCAAGAAAGGAATTTTTAAAAATGGATCTAAAAAAGTTTATTGTTGATATTCCTAATTTTCCAGAACCGGGGGTTATTTTTCGTGATATTACTCCTTTATTAAATAACGCTTTGGCTTTTAAAACAGTAATTAAGCAATTAGCAGCGTATGCTGTTGCTCAAAAAGCAACAGTAATTATTGCTCCTGAAGCACGTGGTTTTTTGTTTGGCCCAGCTGTTAGTTTTGCTACCAATTTAAGGTTTATTCCTGTACGAAAAGCGGGAAAATTATCCCGCGCAGTTATTGATGTAAAATATAGCTACGAATATGCGGCAAATCAATTAGAGATTCATGCCGGAGATTTACAACCAAATGATCGTGTGTTGATTGTTGATGATGTTTTAGCATCGGGAGGAACAGCACGTGCAATGTGTCAATTAGTTAAGCAAGAACAAGCAAAAATTGCTGGTTTAGCTTTTGTGATTGATTTAACATATTTGAATGGTAAAAAAGATTTAGATTCATATCCAATTAAAACCCTGATTGAATATTAATGCTAAACGCGATATAATTATAATTATTATAAGAAAAAGGGGTTGTTTATAATGGATTGAGATATTAAATACGAAGAAGTCTTAGCCCAAATTAAGTTGTATATTAAAGATGAAGCAACATTAAAGGAAATTCAGAAAGCATATCAGTATGCTGAAGAAAAACACCATGGGCAAGTTCGCAATAGCGGAGCAGCGTATATTATCCATCCATTATGAACAACCTTTTTTTTGGCACAATGGCGAATGGGGCCAAAAACTTTAATTGCTGGGTTATTACATGATGTTTTAGAGGATACTCCTGCTACCTTTGAAGAATTACAAGAATTATTTGGGATTGAAATCGCTAATTTAGTTGAAGGGGTAACCAAAGTTAGTTATTTTGCAAAAGAAAATCGTACACAAATTAAGGCACAATATTTACGAAAGTTATATTTATCAATGGCGAAAGATATTCGCGTAATTATTGTCAAGTTAGCTGATCGTTTACATAATTTAAAAACAATTGGTTATTTAAAACCAGAACGTCAACAAATTATTGCACGAGAAAGTTTAGAAATTTATTCAGCAATTGCTCATCGCTTAGGAATGAAAGCTGTTAAACAAGAAATTGAAGATATTAGTTTTAAAATTGTTAACCCTGTGCAATACAATAAAATTGTTTCATTATTAGAATCAAGTAATAAAGAGCGAGAAAATACTATTAATCAAAAAATTGAAGAATTAAAACAAATTTTAATTACTGAGAAAAAGATGCCTGTAAAAGTATATGGACGTAGTAAATCAATTTATTCAATTTATCGTAAAATGAATCAGTTTGGTAAAAATTTTGATGATATTCATGATATTTTAGCTGTTCGTATTATTACAAATAGTGTTGATGATTGTTATAAGGTGTTAGGTTTTGTCCATCAGCATTATACGCCATTAAATAATCGCTTTAAAGATTATATTGCTACGCCAAAACATAATTTATATCAATCTTTGCATACTACAATTGCGGCTGATGATGGTCTTATTTTTGAAATTCAAATTCGAACTGAAGAAATGGATGAATTAGCAGAACAAGGGGTAGCAGCGCATTGACGTTATAAAGAAGGGGAAAATTATGATATTGCAAAAAAACAAAAAGATATTGATGAACGATTAGATATTTTTAAACGGATTTTAGATTTAGAAAATATTTCAGTACAAGAACGAGATGAAATTCAACAAGAAGTTTATAAACCAGATCATTTAATGGAACAAATTATTCAAAATGATATTTTTTCTTCGTTAATTTATGTTTTAACACCAAATGGGAAGGTTGTAACATTACCATTTGGTTCAACTGTTCTGGACTTTGCTTATAAAATTCATTCTGAAATTGGAGAAAAAACAATTGGAGCAAAAATTAATGGTTTATTTTCACCAATTTCAACTGTTTTAAAATCAGGAGATGTGGTTGATATTAAAACAGCAGCAACCCAAAAACCAAATCATTCATGATTAGTTGTCGCAAAAACATCATCGGCGCTACAAAAAATTAAGAAGTATTTGAAAAAAGAATTAGTTGAAGTAACTAGTGATGCAAAATCAGTTAATTTAGAGAAAATTAAACAAACAAAGGCACAAATTGAAGAATATATTGCAAAAAAAGATTTAAAATGAAAATTAGTTGATTCAGAAACACAATTAGAACGATTACATGCAATTAATTTTAATAATATTGAAGATTTTTTGTTAGATGTTGCTAATGATGAATATACTTTAGAAGAAGCAATTAATTTAGTTTATTTAGATCACGAAACAAGTCAAAATGAAAAAATTTTAAAAAAATTACAAGATAAACAATATAAAAAAGCGCAATTAAAAGATGATATCATTGTCCAAGGTATTTCAAGTATTAAAGTTGTTATTTCACAATGTTGTTTGCCAATTCCATATGAAGACATCACTGGTTATGTTTCTAAAGCTGAAGGGATTAAAGTTCATTTAAAAACTTGTCGTAATATTCAAAGCGGTGATAAGCAAGACCGCCAAGTTAAAGTTAGTTGAAATGAAGCAGTTTGTAAAAATAAACAATATGATTGTGCAATTCGAATTGAAGCAATTGATCGACCTGCCTTACTAGTTGATGTGACAAAAGTATTAAGTCATTTAAATGCATCGGTTCAAATGATGAGTGCTAATGTTTCTGGTGATTTAATGAATTTAACAATTAAAACAATTATTAAGGTTAGTAATGCTGACCGCTTGCAACAAATTCGGTCATCATTATTAGCCATTCCAGATATTAAAGTATTAGAACGAGTTATGATGTAATTTGTTAATCACTTCAGAATAAATAAAAAATATCATCTTCCTTGTTTTCTTGGTATAATATACCTATAATTATTTAGAAACATGGAGGAGACTATGGCATTAAAGTCTTGACTAAAATTTAGTACTATATGATTTTTAGCAGGAATTGTAATTATTATAGCTGGAGCAGTTGTTCCAACATTAAATCAACAAGTAACAGCCTTAAAACAAGAAATTATTAATTCATTAAGCGTTAAAGGATTAAACCCTAATCCATTAGAAACTTTACAGGGAGATAGTGCTTATAATATTTTAAATTTTTTATTATCATATGGTTCTTTTCAAGCAGTTTTTAGTTTAAATGGATTTGCTCTTTTTAAATTTTGAGTAATTGATTTATATATTTTTGTTCCTATTTTTACATTAATTGCAGTTGGAACAGCAATTTTTGTTATTGTCTTACTAACAAATATAACAGCAACACATTGAAAATGAAATGTTCGTTTATTAGTTGGTAAATGAATTACAAGAATTGGTGGCTTTACTTTATATCTATCCTTATTTTTAGGATTATTTTTCATCGCCATTGCTGATGGTTTTTCTTTTGTACTGCGTGAAAAAATTTATTGATATAATTTAACTAATGGTCAAGGATTGGCAACTTGAATAAACAATGTACAATATCAACCAAATGTGTTTTCAATATTAGGTTTAATAATTAATCAATATGGCTTAGGAACGCTTTTTGCGCAAGCACCAACAATTATGCAAGCAGGAGCAGTATTAATTATTTTTGTGATGCCCCTTGCTGTTGCTAATGTTGTGATTGGATTATCAATTCGCATTGCAATTGAATTATTATTACCATCATCAGCAGGACACCGTGGTGGATTTGTAACTCATTTTATGCAATGATTAGGATACATTAATATTTCTTCTCGTCGGGAACTTCGTCAACGCTTAGGAAGCAACATTGGAATGATTTTATTAATGATTGGTTTTATTGTAATTATGATTTTCCCTTCCTTCACGTCAACAACGGGGTATGTTAGAGCTAACTGAATTCTTTTAGTAGTTGCAATAGGGTTAATGATCATTAGTTTTATTCCCCTTTATTTTATGTTGTTTTGTTTAGCACGTTTACAAGAATTTTCATATAATTTATTAATGTTTGTTCAAATGCTAACATGATTAGTAATTGGTTTACTTTGACAAACCTTAATGTGAACAATATTTCGCCAATATTTTCAATATCCAGCCGTTGTGATAGTAATTACAACTTTCTTCTTTGTTAATATTTTATTAGTTTCGTTTTATTTATTGGTTCGAGGATATCGAAAATAGGCTTTTAGTAAGAACTTCTTTGAAATAAAAAAGTTTTTTTCGTTTGGTATGCTATAATCCTATTAATTAATTATGAAAGAGAAGGGAATATTAAAATGACAAAATTTACAGCAAATGCAATTCGAAGAATGTGGTTAGATTTTTTTTGCAGTAAGGATCATTATGAATTACCTTCAGTATCATTGATTCCTGTTGATGATCCGTCATTATTATGAATTAACTCTGGTGTGGCGACGTTAAAGCCATATTTTGATGGGCGAAAAACACCACCATCACCACGCTTGACAAATTCACAAAAATCAATTCGAACTAATGATATTGAAAATGTTGGTTATACAGCACGTCATCATACTTTGTTTGAAATGCTTGGTAATTTTTCAATTGGTGATTACTTTAAAAAAGAAGCAATTATGTATGCTTGAGAATTTTTAACTGATAAAAAATGAATTGGGTTTGATCCTGCCAAATTATATGTCACAATTTATAAAGATGATCAAGAAACTTATGAAATTTGACGCAATGTAATTGGTTTAAGTGATGAACGAATTATTAAAGGTGATAAGGATACTAATTTTTGAGAAATTGGGACGGGACCATGCGGACCTAATACCGAAATTTTTTATGACCGTGGGGAAAAATATGACCCTGAGCAATTAGGATTAAAGTTATTGCAAGATGATTTAGAAAATGATCGTTATTTGGAAGTTTGAAATATTGTTTTTTCACAATATAATAATAATGGTGATGGGACATATACTGACTTACCACGAAAAAATATTGATACTGGTGCTGGATTAGAACGAATTACTTCAATTATTCAAGAAACACCAACTAATTTTGAAAATGATTTGTTTATGCCAATTATTAAAGCGGTTGAAAAATTAGTAAATGGAAAATATCATTATGATGAAACAGCATTGTTTAACAATGATTCAGAACAATTAAAAATTAATACTGCATTTAAAGTAATTGCTGATCATATTCGGTCAGTTACTTTTGCAATTGCTGATGGTGCTTTTCCGGGGAATAAAGATCGCGGTTATGTTATTCGGCGTTTAATTCGTCGTGCTAGTTTATATGGGAAAAAAATTGATTTAACAGAACCATTTTTATTTAAAATAGTGGGAACAGTAGTTAACATTATGCAAGAATATTATTCTTATCTAGTTGAAAAACAACCAATTGTTGAACAAGCTGTGTTAGATGAAGAAAATAAATTTTTAAGAACATTAGAACAAGGAAACAAACTTTTTAATGAAGTTAAAACAAAATATGGTACGATTTCAAAAGAATATGCCTTTCGTTTATTTGAAAGTTATGGTTTTCCAATTGAATTAATTGAAGAAGAAGCACACGAAGCAGGGATTAGTGTTGATCGTGTTGGTTTTGATGAATTATTAGAAAATGCGAAAACAATTTCACGTACTAATCGAAAAGATATTAAAGCAATTCATTTACAAAGCGAACTTTTTACCAAGTTAGATGTTGCTAGTCAATTTGTTGGTTATGAACATGAACAAGTTAATAATACAGAAATTGTCTTTATGTTTGCTGATGATAAACCAGTCACAAAATTAACTAATACAACAGGATATATCATTTTAAAAGAGACACCATTTTATGCTGAAAAAGGGGGACAAGCTGCTGATCACGGATTAATTTTAAAAGACAATACGACAGCTTATGTTCTTGATGTACAACAAGGGCCAAATAAACAGCATTTACATTTTGTTAAAGTTGAAGGTACACTTAAGATTGGAGATTTGGTCAATGCGTCAATTGACAGTGATCGTCGTTTTTATACGCGGAAAAATCATTCAGGAACACATTTAATTCATGCTGCTTTACGAGAAGTGTTAGGAAACCATGTTATGCAAACTGGTTCTTATAACGATGATGAACGTTTACGAATTGACATTACACATAATCAAGCAATTACACCAGCGGAAATTACAGATGTAGAAGCTTCTGTTACAAAAGCAATTAAGGCTGCAATTCCTTGTGAAGTTATTTATACTGATATGCAAACAGCATTAGATGTGCATCATGCTTTAGCTTTTTTTACAGAAAAATATGATGCTGAGGTTCGAATTGTTAAATTTGGTACTTATTCTTGTGAACTTTGTGGAGGAACCCATGTGACTAATTCACAAGATGTTGAAGATTTACTATTAACTGGTTTGGAATCAAAAGGAGTTGGAACATTTCGAATTCATGCTATTACCTCAAATAAAACAATTACTAGTTATCTAAATGAACAATTTTTAAAAGAAAAAACTGAAGCAATTAATTATTTTGATAAGTATAATCAAGGTAAGAAAGCATTACTTGACCAACGTTTAGAGCAAACTTGAGAACAAATTAGTAATTTAACTGTTTCAAAAACAAACTGAAAACAGTTAAAAGAGTTAGTAGCACAATTTAAAGAAGATTTTAAACATTGACAAAAACAATATGATAATATTTTAATTCAACAATTTGTCAAACAATATAATACCTTGTTACCACAAACTAAAAATGGAATTAATGTTTTAACTCATCAATTTACAGCAAAAGTTGATATTAATGCTTTAAAAGTGTTAATTGATGATTATAAAGTTCGATATCAAAACTTACTAATTTTTTTCGTTGATGTTAGTGATGAAAAACAAGCCACATTAATTGTTGGTGTTAGTGATGATTTACACGATCGTTATCAAGCTGGAAAAATTATTCAACAATTAAATCCATTATTAGGTGGTAAAGGTGGCGGCAATAATAGTGTTGCTCAAAGTGGTTTTAACAATAAAGACAAAACTTTACTTGTTAAATTATTTGCTGACCCGCTAGAATTTTTAAAACATCATGGCTAAGTATTATTTGGGAGTTGATGTTGGTAGTAAAACACTAGGCTTAGCAACAAGTCGGGGACTGATTGCGACTGGGTATGGTGTTTATCGCTTTCCAGAAAATGATTTTGCACAAGCAGCGCAATATTTAGAGGAGTTAATTACAACAAACCAATTTAGTGATATTATTATTGGTTATCCAAAAAATATGAATAATACAATTGGACCTCGTGCTTTAATGGTTAATGATTTTGTTGATATTTTAAAACCATTATTAGAAGCAACGATAACAATTCACTTAGTTGATGAACGGTTAACAACACGTCAAGCTCATCAAATAATGTTAGAAGCAAATCTTTCGCGCCAAAAACGAAAACAAAAAAAAGATAGTTTAGCAGCGCAATTAATTTTAGAAGCATATTTACAACAGAAATAAAAGAGTCATTCTCTTTTATTTTTTAAATGTTTAATTATAAAAGTATTGATATCAAAAGTAAGAAAAAAATGATATAATTTTAGAGAAAGAATTTATTGACGGTTATAATTTAAAAATTTGAGGTAAAATGATGGCTAGTAAGAAATTGAATGAAACAAAACAATTACAAGAAGTTAATAATAATTTAAAAATAAATGTTAATGAAACAATGCTTATTAAAATGTTAACTAAGTCTTGGAAAAAGTCAGAACCATATTTAAAGTTAATGGAAGAATATCAAAATTTGAATTCAAATAGTGCAATTGATTGAAATCAACGTTATGAAAAAGAATATGAAAAATTTGTTAAATTATTATTAGGAGAAAATGCACAATTTAAAAAAACCTCAAGTAAAAAATCATCATTATTTAAAAAAGAATTGGCAAAAAATGCAACGAGTAGCAAGAAAACAATGGGACTAAATCCTAGTCAGTTAAGATTATTGTCAAAACGAAAATTATCGCGAGTTGAAGACTTATTTCCATCGCGAGTTGTTCGTCGTTATCAAGCATCACAAGAAGCAATTGAATCAGAGATAAAACAACCACGTCAAGCTTTTTTAAATAATAATGAATCTGTTTTAGCAAGTTTGCCAACCGAACAAGTTGTTAAGAATGAACTAACCTTAGATGAGAATATAAATTCTGATAAAGTATTTCCTTCATCAGAAGAAACTGAAAATATTATTAGTAAGTTAAATCCAAATCAGCAAAGATTAATCCGACAACGCAATGAACATTATGGACGATTTCAAAGTCAAACACAAGGTTCAAAAAATGACAGTCAAAACGAGGAAACAATTGAATCATTAAAAGGATTTAATGAACAATTGAAAGAACATGCAAATAATTGAGGATTAAATCAAAATCAATTACAATTGTTATCACGACGAGATAATACTAAACATGATTTTAATCCATATTCAAATCGAACGCGAGAAGGTTATCATCCAGAAGAAGATTATTCTTTATCAAATCGGGATCTTAAACCACGGTCATTAGATGAAATTAAAGATCAAATGAATTTAAGTAAAAATCAATTAGAATTGTTGTCACGTCGGAATTCACATCCTTCAGAGTGAAAACAACATATGCAGCAAATCACACATAAAAAAGATAAAAATGAGACACCAATTGTGATTAATCCGGAACATGTTATTAAAAAACGTGATCAAATGGTCAAAGAATCATTATCCCGTAGTTTAGGAAAAACTAAGAAACAAATTGGTGGTAAATATATTCGTAATTTTATAAAAGAAGAACCAAAACGAAAACCAATTTTTAAAACTGATCTTTATTTAGAACCTGATATTACTAGACAAATTAATCCATTAATGATAAAACCATCAAAGAAAATTAAGTCAAAATTATCAGTAGAAAAAAATGAAGCAATTGTGCCAAATTTAACTTTCACAAATGCAATTAGTAGTAAGCAAAAGCAACCATTCTTGAATGGAACTAGTCAAAATAGTGTACCTACTAAAACAATAGGGGCTAGCAATAATCAAATATTAATTGAACAAACACAAAAAAATAAAAATGATTATATTTCAATTATTGATCCTAAAAAACGTCCTAATTTAAAAAAGTTAAAATATGGTAATGATTATGAAAAAAATAATGATAAAATTTCTAATTTAAAAATAACAAAAAAACAATCTAATTTAATAGCAGAAGTAAATAATCAAACATTTATTCCTACTAAAAGAAAAGACACAGATTTGACTTTATATACAAGGAAAGAATTAAAAGATTATCAAATTGATTATGCTGATTCTACAAAAAAACCTGATTTAACAGTTGATTTAACGGAAAATCAATACACTTATGCAGGATATCATCCTCGTGAAATTCGTGAAATTCATCGGCGTCAGTTAGAACAACTTCATCAACGCTTATTAAAAGAAAAATTAATTCAAAAAAATATGCGTAAAGAACGGCGTTATCAAAAAAAACTTAATAATAAAAAAGTAAAACCTAAACCATTACCACAGATTTTAATTGAAAAATATCGTGCTGAAGGAAAAAAGGTTATTGATGGCTTTTTAGTTGAAAACTCTAATAATGAAAAGAGTGAAAAAATAAGTAGTAACAATAAAGTGGTGAAGAATTAACAATGGAAAATAAAAAAATCACAACAGCCGAATTAATTCGTAAATATTTTGATGAAGTTGTGACATCAAGTGGCATTGATCCTCAGAAAAGACCTCATGTGGCTTTACAATGAGCGCGAGAGAAAGAATTATGAGCGCAAGAGGCAGATGCTATTGTTCAAAAACAATTATTACAAGCATTAGCAAATAATAATAAAATTCAAATACAACAAGTACAACGTCAACAAGAGTTATCGCTTCGTGATTTACAACAAATTAGATTAAATGAATTAAAAAAACGAGAAGAATATTTGGTTACATTATCAAAACCAGTTAAATTACCAAAGATAAATAAAAAAATATTAAATAGTGAAGTTACTAAATTAGAATCACAAGCAAAGCCAGTATTTAAAAATAGAAATGACATTAATAAAATTTCAACAGCAGAAGATAATTATGGCACTATTTTTATGCGAGAAATTGGTCGTGCATTGTTAGATGAATATAATATGTATCATCAACCACAAGAACAAGAATCTTCGCTGCTATCAACTGAAAAATCAATAAAAAGTAAGAGACAGCGTTATTTTCACAAAAAAGGCCCAAAATCACGCTGATAATCTTTAAGTTAAAAAAAATATAAAACATTGTGAATAATTTATTAAAAAAAGCAAGGTTTAAAATTTTATATAATATATGTAAGTATCAAAAAACGAGAAAATAGATAAAAGAGGAATAGAAAATGGCAAAAGAAAAAGACTCAGAATCTGTCGTAACTTCTCGTGTCAATTATGGAAACATTATTGATTCTGATCGAGATACAACAGAACTAATGGATAAAAAATTAACGCCAGCAACAATCAAGGTTTTATTGGGACAATTATATGAAAATAGTGCCGAATACCAAGCGTTAAAACAAAAATATATTAACGAAGTTGTTGGAACTAAAAAAACAGGTGTTATTCGTTTAAAAGATAAAAAAAGAAATACTTGAGAAGAGCAAAGAACTAAAAGTAAATTTATTGATTATAGTTATCGGGTTGAAAAAGAAATTCCTGTTTTGCAAAGATTAAAGAATCATAAAGCAAAAAAAGCAGTTAGTAAGAAAGCAGGGTCAAAATCAAAGCCTTTCTTACCACAATTTTCACCAGTAATGTCATTATCAGAAGAAATAACAATTACTACCGAGCAAACGAGTATGCCGAAGAAAATGTCTGTTAAAAATGCCAATTCTAAAACAGAAAATTTAATGAAACCACCATCAAAAGATAGTGAGCACATTAATGACCAGTTTTCTACTTTCTCAACCTGAAATCATTTTGATGCTAATCAGGTTAAAAATAAATTAGAATTATCAAACTCGTTTGAAGACGAACCTAAAACAATTATTCGTCGAAAAGAAACAGAAGAAGTAACAACAATTCGTCGTGATTTCCGACCAATCTTGGCACAACAAATTTCTCAAATTAAACGGAATGGTTTATCAATTGTTGATTTTGTTGTTGATCCAAATGATAAAATTGAAATTGAAAAAGGAGATGAAGAAATTCTTGTTCGTTTAATTAAACAATCACCAGTTGAAATTAGTTTAAATGAATTTGCTGAAAAAGATATTACTCCGCCAAAACCAAAGCCAGTTAAAATAATTCGGACAGCAGAAGATCCATTATCAATTGAAGAACGATTAATTTTACGATTAGAAAATAAAAGTCGTTTTCAAAAATTGACTGATGCAGAGCAAACGCAATTAGAACAATTAAAAACAACTTTTGCTGCAAAACTAAATTATAAACAAAGAAAAAAAGATCGAGAAACTGCAAGAACAAAGAAAGCGATTAATAATCAAACAAACGAAGTAATAACTGATGAACAAGAATTATTGTTTGATGAAGATCTTTACAAAAAAACAAATTATAATCATCGTTATGATGAAACAAAACGGCCAAATATTGAAGAACGATTAGTTTATGATCAAAAAATGACGGAATATTTATTTGAAGTTCGACGTCAATATGAACAAGGATATAATCGTCAAATTTCTCAAGAATTAGCTGATTTTAATCGAGCTATTAACTTATCACGATCAATTAAAACTAATGATGAAGAATTAAACGATGCAATTTTAAAAAACCGTAGTAAATCAATTTCCCTATTACGTAAGCATGTTATGCTATTAAACCAAAAGCAATATGCTGAAATTAAATTGCTAAATAAACAAGTGCTTAAATATAAAGATACAAAAGGAAACCTTGAAGATTTTATTAAACGTCAAAAGGAATTCCGATGGTTATTAAGAATTCGCAATGAAGTTAAAGAAAATCTGCAACTTTTAATTGAATCATTACGAGTGCAAGCAAAACTAATGCAAGACGCACGTAGTAGAAAATAGTGTATTAATTATTAATTATCACCTCGTTAAGTATTAACCAAATATTTATAAACCTTAAGGAGATGGGAGGTAACGAGAAATGATAAGAGATATAAAAACAGGGCATATTTACTTTTTACGTAATGGAAAAATAATTTGCATTGATCGGATGGACCCCAATGAAATGTTTTTTGCATGTAATGCACAAGATAAAAATCATTTTCTTAGTTATAATGTTTATAATGAAGATAATGTTACAGAAGCATGTAATAAAAAAATATATTTTATTAAGAAATGCTAAATTACATGGGAAATTACTGTATTTACATGCAAAAGAAATTAGATTTTTAAAGTTGGCAGAAATTAAAGCCCCATTACTAGTAGATGGGATTCATGTTCGGGTACAAGAAAAAATCTTTGATTATCAAGAATCTTTAGCACGGCGATATAATGAAAAATTAGTTGAAAAATTAACAGAATAAGATGAAATTCAATATCGATATGCGCATCAAAAACGAACTAATCATTTTTGGCATCGTAAGAAACCATAGGTTTCTTTTTTACTTAATTTAAAGAAGGGGAAAATAAGATGTTAACATTTAAAAAACTACGTTATTTAGTTAAAATTCGACAGGAGCTTGGTTTACCACCGTTGAATTGAAAACAAGAGTTATATTCTGAACAATATCATGGCTTTGATAAGATTATTGAACGATATGTTCGGACTGTTAATTATATGTGATATTTTAAAAATGTTGCTTTTTATGATGATTTTAGCCGTATTACATATTATTTTCCACGCTTAATTTTAACGCGAAAAAATCTTTATTTTTTAAAAATCAAAACATTATATGAACCAGTAACAACAACATTAACAACCCCAATGTGAGAACAAAGGAAAGGTTTAATTACTTCGCCAATTGTAACACAACAATTTATGATTAATCGGATGGTTAAATTACTTGATGCAAAACAATTTTTACGCACTGCTATAATTAATTTGGTTGTGATTAATAGTAAAGAACCATTTATTGTTACTGACTTGGTGCATTATAATAATATTCAAATAATTAATCAGCAAGAAATGCATTGAAGTGATATAATAAAACATATTGAAAAAAACGATGATTTAACGATTGATCTTTTTGCCGATGAAACAATTTTAATGTTACATCATTTGTTAAGCGAGCATAGTCATCGCCATAATTATAGGTTACAAAAAAGTAGTTTATTTTGTTTATATCATTATATTTAAAGGAGTATGTCACGTGTCAAAACGCCAAGAACGCATTAATATTATTAATTTGTTATATCGTCACTTTGTTTTACAACATGATGTTTTAACAACAAAACAAGAAGCATATGATTTCTCACAAATGGTAACAACTTCTACGGAAACAATTCAAGTTGAGGAAATATTAGCAAATCTATCAGATATTATTGCGAAAATTAATCAACATTTAAAACCAGGATGAAATTTTGATCGCTTAAGTAATTATCATAAGGCTGTTTTAGTATATGGAGTTTATGAAATTTGTTATCAACAATTAGCAAAGGCAATTGTCATTAATGAAAGTTTAGAAATTTTAAAATTATATGGCGAAGATACTGATTTTAGTTACATTAATTCAGTCTTAGATCAAGTTTAATTTCTAAAATATAAGAATTAGTTCATACAAATAAAAATGGATATTTATATCCTTTTTTAAAATGTATTATGTAAATCTAAGTTCCAAATTTATCTCTTGTTATTTTGATGATAACATCATTTTTAAAAAATGCAACTCTTTTTTTAAAAAAATAAAATATTTTATAAATATAACTTAATTTAACCATATTTAAACACACTAAAAAAGCATTTATTAAATTTTAATTAATAAATTTATTTAATATTTTGTAAAAACATTTCTTTTGCACTTATTCAATTTAAACACGGTCGGAGTTTATCATTTATAACATTAACTACTCAATCAATTCTTTTCTGACTAACATTATTAAAATCAGTTCCCTTAGGAAAGCGTTTTCTAAATTCACGGTTAATTCTTTCAATTAATGGTTTTTGTTTAGGTGAACCTGGGTCACAATAATAAATATTAGAACCAGTAATCTTTTCCATCTTTTCAAATTTACTAAATTCTTTTCCGCGATCTGTTATTATTCCTTTAATTTTTCCAACTAACCCATTAATTCTAACTAATTCTTCAAGTTTTTCTAAAACTTCATTAGCAGTATGATTTTCTAATTTCATAGCAAAGTATTTTTTACTTGATTGTTCTACTAAAACTAAACAACTAGATAAATGTTCTTTTCCAACAACAGTATCCATTTCAAATCAACCAACATCAGATTCTTTATTTTCAATATCTCATATTGATTTAAATCTTTCATCTAATTTTCCACGATTATCAGGTCTTTTCTTTGTTCTATTTTTTCTACCACCATTTAATAAATTTTTATTTAACAAACCCAAAATACCTAAAAAAATTTATTTATAAAAAGTTTTAAGACAAGCAGGAAATTTGATTCCAAACTTTATTAAAAATCGTTGAATAATTTCTGCTGGTGAATCACCGAAAATATTAAATCTTAAATTTAAAAATTCTTGTTGTTCTTCTGTAAATGTAGGTATTTTTTTAATATGCTTCTGTCTTTTTTTATAATAATCATCATGTGCCTCACGGGCATTATATTCTTCTATATTTGTAAATCTATTAATTTCTCTTTTAACAGTATTAATATCTCTTCCTGTTTCTCTTGCTATTTCAGATAAATTAAGTGTGCCATTTTTATTTTTTGCAACTATCAGATAAAAATAAATCCTTAAAAAATTTTCGTTCATCATATTTTACATGTGTATAATCTTTCATTACTCTATATTTCCTCCAATTATTTTATAAAAATAGTTATACATTAAATTTATAAAAAAGATAAATTTTCATATTTTTTTCAATTAAAATTATTGACAAATATATTATTAATTATATAACTACTTTGTAACAAGCTCCAATTTATCTATATATGCTTGTATACTAAAATAAAAAGTAAAGTAATTTACTTTTTTTTATTTTGATGTAAAATATAGATAATAAAAAAAGAACAAAATATTATATTAAGTTCTTTGATATATTGATACAGTTTTATAGGTTTTTATACTCTTTTATTTAACCATATTGTTTAAATAATGGCAATTTTAATATGCAAAAAGGAGTAAAAAATGGTAACTTTTAGAACAATTAGTAACAAAACTACAACATTTTTGGAACAAAAAGGCACCAAATTAAGCAATAAAAGAGCATATTTATACTACTTAAAACTACCATTTGATAATTGACAAGATGAAGTTGATACAAAAACCGCTTATTTTATTAAAAATACAATAAATCAATTAGAAATAGAATTGGAATTGGTTTTATTAAATGACAAATATGGCGGGGGGAAGAAAATATATGTTGAGAAATATGTTAAAGATACAAATATAAATAATGCTAATATTGTTATTAATTTTGATAATGTTGATTTACATAAAATAAATGAGGTGATTAAAGATGCTTAAACATTTTTTACATTTAGATGAAATTCCAAGATGATTTTATCAACAACATGTCCCTAATGCACCGTGAAAAGAAATATATAATCCTGCTGATGAATATAATGAAATAGGAAGTCGTTATAGTGCTAAAACTTTTATGATAAAAGATAATGTAGTTGGCAAATGCTGTGCTATATCATTATTGGTGGGTAAGCCAATATTTATTATTGCTGTTATGAAAATGAATAAAGATATTAGAAATGGAGTATTTAAAAATATTCAAAATACTCTTAATGATATGAATATTAATTATAAAGTTAATTTATCTGAAAATTCTTTTACATTAGATAATGGTACTTATATTATTTGTAAAGGTTTGCATTCACAAACTAAAAGAGAAAAATTAAAGGCTTTTGCTGATTTAAATAATTATGAATTTGCTATTGAATGAAGAGAAGAAGCAGACCAATTAACACAAGATGATATTACTGAGTTATCATTTGCTGTTCGTGGTGCTAAAAGAAAATTTATTATTAATTCATCTAATCCTGAGTCATTAGGAAGATATATTCTAATGATGAAAAATTAAAAATTAGATTTTCAAAAAAAGTATTTGCAGAATTATCTTCAGGATTTGGATGGATTTATTTTGGTAATGATAAAAATATAATATTAAATGTATCTAATCCAAATGTATTAGGTATTAGAAATAAAAGTATTAATCCTATTAGTATTACATTTATTCCCAAAAGTTAGGTTTTGCTACTTGTATTTACATGATTCCATATATATAATTGTGGTTGTAAAAGGATTTAATGAAAGGAATTATTTATTATGAAAAAGATATTAAGTCTTTTAGGTACGATCACTTTACTAGGAACAAGTACAACAAGTTTAGTTGCTTGTAATACAGCACAAGAATACACACCTGAAGAACTTAAAGAACTAAAAGAAAAGAATAAAATAGATACAGCTGATGAAAATATTAAAAACAATTTAGAATGAATAGCACCACAAGAAAAATCATTTAATACGGTTGATAAATATCGGTTCGTTATTAATAAATGTCCATTTTATGAGTCAAGACAACCAAGGAAATGTAGCAAATAATGTTAAACAAGAAACTAGGGTTAAAAGAAGTTTCAATGATAATCAAGATGAAATTGAAGCGTCATTAGAAAGTATTTTTACAGATACTAAAATTTTATATGCTTCATTTCGACCAATATTATGAACTCAAATCATTATTTATCGTACTATTGTACAAACAAAAAAGAGTTTATTATTTTTTTTATTGCAGAGATATTTTCTGAAGTAAGAAATGTTTCCATTGATGGAAGAATTAGAAGATTAGAATATATGTCATCATTCGCTAATTTAATCTGAAATAATTGAAATAAAATTAATGCGATTTGAAATGATAGTGACAAAAAACATTGTATACGAATTGTTGCAAAAATATTACCAAACATTATTGTTTGAGAAACTTATCATGGAAAACATGAAAAAAGAATCTTATCTTAGTATCTTTCAACTAATATTAGATATGATGAAGATGAAATGGTTTATTAAAATAAAATTAGTAAAAAGTTGATTTATATTACTATAAAAATACTTGCATTTTTTAATAAAATTTGTTAAATATATTATTGGCAGTTACATATGCCATTTGCTAATAGTCATGTTAATAAGGAGGAATGTTATATGATTAAACCACTAGGAAAAAATATTGTCTTAGAAAAAGAAGAAAAAAAAGAAACATTTATTAATGGAATTTATTTACCAGAAGATGAAAAAAGCAAAAGCCATATTGGAAAAATAATTGCAATTAGTACTGAAGTTAGTAAAGATGGGACCTTTGAAGGAAAAATAAATAATAAAGTTCTTTATCGCGAATATGCCGGAACTGAAATTGAATTTAATAATAAAAAATTAGTCTTAATTTCTAATGAAGATATTTTAGGCGTAATTGAATAATAAAATTAAAGGGGGAATAGAAATATGTCAAAATCAATTAAATTTGCTGAAGAAGCAAGAATGAAATTACTTAATGGAATTAATAAATTAACTGATGCAGTAAAAGTGACTTTAGGACCAAAAGGAAAATATGTTTTATTAGAAAAAACTTATGGTTCACCATTAATTACGAATGATGGTGTTACAATTTCAAAGGAAATTGAATTAAGCAATCATTTTGAAAATATGGGAGCTAAGTTAGTTGCTGAAGTTGCTAATAAAACAAATGATGTTGCTGGTGATGGAACAACAACGGCAATTGTTTTAACTCAAGCAATTGTTAAAGAAGGATTAAAAAATATTACTGCTGGTGCAAATGCTGTAGCTATTCGTAATGGAATTGAAAAAACAGTTAAAGCAATTGTGGATTTATTAAAACAATCAGCAAAAGAAATTAAGTCAAAAGAAGAAATTGCTCAAGTTGCGAGTGTTAGTTCAAAAGATCCTGAAATTGGTGCCTTAATTGCTGAAATTATGACTAAAGTTGGTAATGATGGGGTTATTACGATTGAAGAATCAAAAACAATCAATACTGAAACAAGTGTTACTAAAGGATTACAATTTGATAAGGGATATTTATCACAATACATGGTAACTGATAGTGAAAAAATGTTAACAGAATTTGAAAATCCATATATTTTAATTACTGATAAAAAAATTAGTAATATAAAAGAAATTCTACCAATTTTAGAAAAAATTGTTGAAGAAGGACGTCCACTATTAATTATTGCTGATGATGTTGATGGTGATGTTTTACCGACATTATTACTAAACAAAATGCGTGGTGCTTTCAATATTTGTGTTGTTAAAGCGCCAGAATTTGGGAATAACCGTAAAGATTTATTGGAAGATATTGCTATGCTAGTAAAAGGTAAATTTGTTAATGGTGATTTAAGAATGGATTTCAAAACTTTAACTTTAGATGATTTAGGAACGGCAAAAAAAGTAATTGTTTCAAAAGATACTACAACAATTATTGAAGGAAAAGCAACAAGTGCAGAAATTGAAGATCGTAAAGAATTTATTCGTAATCAAATTAAAAATGAAAAATCAACATTTGAGCAAGATAAATTGAAAAAAAGATTAGCTAAACTTGCGAATGGTGTTGGAATCATTAAAGTTGGTGCACCAACTGAAACAGAAATGAAAGAGAAAAAATTACGAATTGAAGATGCCTTAAATTCAACTAAAGCTGCTGTTGAAGAAGGTATTGTTGCTGGTGGTGGAACGGCATTAGTACAAGTTGGAAAAAAATTAGGAAATTTAAAATTAAATGATGAAGAAAAATTAGGATTAAATATTGTGTTACGAGCAATTGAAGAACCAGTTCGTCAAATTGCTGCTAACGCTGGTGTTGATGGTTCAATTATTGTTAATAAATTAAAAGAACAAAATGACAATTTTGGTTATAATGCTGCAACAAATACATGAGAAAATATGATTGAGGCAGGAATTGTTGATCCAGTTAAAGTAACACGTTATGCTTTACAACATGCTGGTAGTGTTAGTGCTTTGTTGTTAACAACGGAAGCTGTTGTAGTAAATAATGATGAAGACAAACAACCAAAAGCACCAAGTTATCCTGACTTAGGAATTTAATTAAAGAAACATTATAAAAAGACTGATTTCAATCAGTCTTTTTATAAATTTATTTTTATTTTATTAACTTTATAATGTTTTTATGTTTTCAATTTTAATATATTCTGAAACAATTCCTAAGATATCATCTTTAAAATATCAAATTGCAATACAAATTAAAGCAATAATTACTAATAAAATAATTGTATAAATAATTCGTTTAATTTTAAGATATTTAATAATTAAACATAATAAAATAATTACGATAACAGCAATTGTTGATGGCATTCCAATTGAAATAATTTTGTTTCAAATTTCTTGTGATTTTGTTATATTTGTTAAAAATAACATAGTTTTTTACCCTTTCTAAGTTTTAAAATTTATCATTCATTCCCTTAACAGGTAAATTATATCAATTTTTTTATAATGAAATTGTAAAACATTTGCCTTATGGTAATAAAAAAATATTTGTAAGAAAATAAGAAGGATTTATGTGATTTACTTTTTTGTCTTACCGAATTTTTATATATTAAAAATTTCGAGTCTTTTTTGATATGGTGTATTATAAAAAAATTATTGTCAGATAAATGACATTAAAAAGTTTCTTATTTAATCCTGTAAATGCAAGCAGTAATTTTTTCCTCTTATTATTTTTAATAATAACATCATTTAATAACACCATTCTTTGGAAACGCAACTCTTTTTTAAAAAAATAAAATATTTTATAAATATAGCTTAATTTAACCATATTTAATTACACTAAAAAAGCATTTATTAAATTTTACACAAATAAATTTATATAAAATTCTCTAAAAATAAATCTTTTGCTGTTCTTCAATTCAAAATAGGCCTTAATTTTTCATTTATAACATTAACTACTCAATTTATTTTTTGTTGACTAACATTATTAAAATCATTTCCCTTAGGAAATCAGTGTCTTAATTCACTATTCATATATTCAAGACCAAATAATATTATTTTTAATGCAAATATCAGATACAAATTTAAAACCCATTAATAAAGTTCAAAATGTATACTTACAAGCATATTATACAAATGATATGAAATTAAAGATTAGATTAACAAAAGTTATATGACCAAGGTTTATGGGAATTGTTGGTTATCCTAATTGAGGACATAATACTAATTTAACTTTTTCAAATAGTGTTAATAAACTAAATTTTACTAATAAAAGTAATAATCCAGTTAAAATTACAATTAAATAAAATTACAATTAAACCAAATTAAAAAAAGTGCTATTTTTGCACTTTTTATTTATCAATTATTTCACCGTTTGTACTATTTATATTGGGAATATATGGAGTTTTTGTTTCATCTTGTCATAAGTAAACTTTTCACTCAGGTTCTAACATTAATTTATTTAAATCACTTGTATTTTTATCAATAATACAACCCTTTCAACTATTATTTGGGCTTAAAACATTATTAAAAATTAATAAATATGTTTTTTTATCATAATCTTTAATAAAAAAATCTTGTCTTACAGTTATTGATTTTCATTCTTTAAAATCACTATTTTTTTCTGTGTATTTTGTATTACAAGCAACTAAACTTGTTGTACTTGTTCCGATTAATGTAATTGCACCTATTATACTTATTAATCTTTTCATTTCTATTCTCCTTTTACTTTTATATTACCATAATCATCAATAATTAAATCAGGATATTCTTTATTAATAACTAAATAAGAATTATCAGAATTCAAATTTCAACAATAAACTGATTTAAAATATCTAGGATAATATTTTCCATTAAGATTTATTCCATTATCATCCTCTCACTTTATTTCCCATTCTTTTTTTGTTCCTCATTCCGCATCTCGTGAATAATGAACAAGATATAAAGTCTCGTCAGACATATCAACTATAAAATCTTGTTTTTTTCCTTGTTGTTTGATCTCAAAAGTATAGTCATAATTACTATTGTAATCAACTTTAAGTCAATAATCTTGCCGATCGTTTAAATGATAAATTTCATTTTGAAATTGATTATTTTTAAATTTAAATTTAGATAAATTTCATTTTTCTTTTTCATTTTTTCTTCAAATAATAAAAAATCATTTTAAATCGTATTTATTTTCTTCTTTATGTTTAAATGGTTTTTCTTGTGGTGCTATTCATTCTAAGTTGTCTTTAATTTCTTGGTTTTTTGTATCTATTTTATTTTTTTCTTTAAGTTTTTTTTAATTCATCGGATATTTGTTTATTGTTTATTTTATCGCAAGCAACTAAACTTGTTGTACTTGTTCCAATTAATGTAATTGCACCTATTATACTTAATAATCTTTTCATTGTATGTCTCCTTTTTTATTTAATAGTTAAATTATATAATAAAAAATAAAAAAAGAGATTTAATATCTCTTTTTTATTGTTATTACTTGTTTTAAGGGGTATATTAGCAATGAAATATATTAAGTTTAATTTATTTGAAGAATTATGAAATTAAGTAAAAAAAGTCTAGTTAAATGGCGGAACAGGAGAGACTCGAACTCTCACATCGGTTACCCGACCTAACATCTTAGCAGGATGTCCTCTTGTCCAATTTGAGTACTGTTACATATAGAAATACTAAAAATGTCATTTTATTACCTATTTTCAACTTTATTATAACACTTTTATGTTATTTATTTAGTATTTGTATATAAAAAGTATTGTATTGGTAAAATAATAGTGTAAAATAAAGTTAATGGTTTAATCTTTTGTTAAAAAAAGCGTATTTCCGGTTTAATCTTTCCGCCTTAAAAAGAGTTTATGCTGACTTGTTAATCGGACAAGAATAAAAAAAGAGAGGTTTATAAAAATGGCAATTACAAAAGAACAATTAATCGAACAAGGTTTAAGTGCTGAAATAGCAGATAATATATTAAATGAATTTAATAATGAAGCGAAACAAATTAGAGAAAGTTTGCAAAAAAGAACAGATACTATTTCAAAAGAAGAGTATTTAAAAGTTGCTAATGAATTAGATGAATTAAAAGCTTTTAAAGATGTTCCATCTACTAAAATTGAAGATATTAAAACTAATTTAGATAAAGTTAGTGGTAATTCTTTAACTGAAAGAATGCAAACTTTAAAAGAATTAAAACCTGATTTGTTTGTGCAAGAACAACCATCAGTTTCACCAACTAATTTTATTAAAGATATGATTGAAAAATCAACTGAAAATAAAAATGATGAAATTGAAACTATTAAAGAAAAGGGTGCATATACACCTGATGAAATTAAAAAATTAACTGATTTCACACTTAAAAACCTTAGATAATAAGGAGTGAAAATTATGGCAACAATTAATGTGCCACAAGTACCTTTTACATTACAAGGTAATACAACAGATCAAAAAGCCTATGTTGATATGGTTAATGCTTTATTGCGTGGACCTTTATATAATGAATATGCAAGTATTATGCAATATGCAACAGCAACTGCTGAACAAGTTGCTTATTTACCTAATGCTGGACAAGCATTATATAATTTAACTCATCGTGTGGTATGACAAAATGATTATTCATTACCAAATGGTGGAACAACTCAAACAATGGGATTAACAAGAATTCCAGTTCCTATTGATAAAAGATTTAATTTAAAATTAATGAATGAAGCATTTGATTTAAATATGATAGAAGCAAATATTAAAAGTGGAATTATTGCTGATGCTATTTCTAGTGTTGTTCAAAATAAATTTGTTAATTTAGAATGTGAATTAATACAAGGTATTTATGATTATTGTTTAGCAGATGGAAAATATGAAGTAATTCCATTTCGTAGTTATACAGCAGATAATGCTGCTGATGCTAATCGTGCATTTTTTACATTAAATGAAACTTTAATTGAATTAACAAATCAAATTAGTAATTTATATTTTGGTTTACCAACAGATAAAATGTTTATGGTTTTAGGACGAAGAGCTTATTTAGGATTAACACCTGCTTATTTAAAAGTAATTGGTTCACAAGCACAATTAAAAGCAATGGTTAATGGTGAATTATATGAAAATACAGCTATGGGTATTCCAGTATCAAAAAGTTTTCATTTAGAAAAAATATATACAAAAGGACAAGTTAATCGTGATAAAGTTTATGATTTTACTAATGTAAATGGTTTAATTATTAATAAACAAGTTTGAGCATATCCAATTAATATGGATACTTAATATGGATACTATTCAACAAGTTTTAGATAATGATACTGCTAACCCTAAATGAATTGGTAAAGTTCAATATGCAACACCAACAATTTTATATCCAAAAACATGTAAAATTATTTTAGAAAGACAACCAACCCAAACAGAAATTACACAAGCAATTAATAATTTAAATATAACTTACCGAGTTCCGACTGACTATACTATTGGTAAACCTGCTTTATCAACAGTTATTACAACACCTAATTTAGGTCAAATTACAATGGCGGGTAATACCCCAACAACAGCAGAATTAGAAACTGCTATTAAAGCAAAAAATACTAATTATCAAAATGGAGATGCAACATTCTCTAATATTACATCTACTGGCACATTAGCAACTGGAAATCCAAATAAATATAGTGGAACAGTTTCTTTAATTTATTCAAAGTAAGTAGTGCCGTAGATATCCACGATAAAATTAAAAATGTTGATAGTTTAACAGATGATGAAATAATTAAAGGAATTATTGTACCGCAAAAAGTAGCAAGTGAAGATTTAAGACCACTTTTAAATGATAAAGTTTTAAAAGCAGTTAAAGCGGTTGATGCAAGTTTAACAGCAGATGATTATGATTGAAGACCGTTATATTATCAAGATTCACCATCAAGTTATGATATTACTACAACAGATATTTATGTTGATATTTATATTGCTGGTAAAAATAAAGCAACTGGTGTTTCACAAGTTCAGTATTATAAAGTACAAAAAGTAAATCAAATAAGTATTAAACAATTTAATAAAGATAATATTGGAACTTTAAAAACACCTTGATATAGTGATGTTCCTGATTTAACTAAAAAAGCAGATGTAATTACTGAAATGAATACTGGTCTTATTAAAGCAATTCAAAAACTTAATGCTGGTTTAACAACTTCAGATTATATTGTTAATATTTTAGATTATGATGATTCAATATTTAATGATAGAGATGAGGGTAATTTTAGCAATAATGTTTCGGTACCATATATTTTAATTGGTACAAATTGATTAACTGGTGAAACAACAGGAATGGAAATTACAGTTCCTGCTGCTACTAAAAAAACTTAATTATGAATTTATTAATTTTAAGAATATTAACCTTATTAGTTTCTAATTTAGAAAATAAAACATTAATAAATAAATTTGTTAATTTAATTAATAAAGTTAATCAAATTAAACAAACAGTATTAAAACCAATTAATTATACTACTGGTAAATATAAAAAAATTACTAATAAAGTTGAAGATATTTATCAGTGGTTAGACCCATTTACTTACTTAAATTTAATTAAAAAAGGTTATAAAAAAGAAATTCAACAAATATTAAATCAATTAGAAAAAGAAAATAATATTAAAAATAGAGAACAATTTAAAAATGAAAATTATCTAAATACTAATTGACAACCTTTAAATAGTAGTTGACTTGATAGTGGTATGTTTAATATTACAAATAAATTAACTTTAACGGGTAATTTAACTATTTTAATATATACAAAAACAGCAAAAAACCCTAAGTTTTATGGTCCATATGTTTATCCTAGTGTTCCAGTGGAAATTTGAAAATTATTAAGTAATGCTGTATCTAATGCTGGGACTTTATTTTGGCGTTATTGATTAAGAAAATGATTACCTAGTCATTTAAGAAATTATATTAAAAAACGATTACCACAAGCATTAAAAGAAAAATATCCAAAAGGAAATATTAAATTAACATTACCAACAGTTCAAAAATTACAGCAAATTAAAAAGTTTATTAATAATTTAAAGATTGGGCATTTTAATTTTAATTTTGCTGGCGAAATTAATAATAAAAAATGATATCGTGAACGCCGAAATGATATTAAAAATATTAAGAATTTATATAAAACACCAGTTAATAGTAAATTTTATCAGGTTAATAAATCTATTAAAACAATTAATAAAAATAAAAGAAAAGTTAATAGTTATAAACCATCTAATTTAAAAGATAAATATCGTAATCAATTAAGGGGTGTTTTATATGGAAAATAATTTAAATAATTTGTTATTTATAACAGTTGAAGATGTTAAAGAAAGTAAACTTTGACAACCAATTAATGATAGAAAACAATCTGCTTATAATGATAATTTAATTTATAATGCTATTTTAAAAACTAGTTTATGAATGGATAGATTATCAGGTGGAACAATTTCCGATAAGATTAATAAAAAAGATTTATTTCCATGAGTAAAAAAAGATAATACAGGTGTAATTGAATATGATAAATGATTAAGTTATATTCAATCTGGTTGTTTATTAGCAGTTATAAATTGATATTTACCAAAAGGAGTAAATGATTTAACTGGTAGTGCATCATTTTCACAAGGTGGTGTTGCTTATTCACAAACTAATGACCCTGAAGCAAATGAAAATATTACTCGTGATGTTAAAAATGCTTTAAAATTAGCAGGTGAAATAATTGATATTATATCTAGTAAAACAAATATAAGACCATATAATTATAATTTAGGAAATTATGCTCATCCATGAGAAGAAGAATATAAATATATTACTAAAAAAACATTTTATGAAACATTATTATTTTGATTAAAAGAACGATTTCAAACAGATAATTCAATTAATATAACTTATCCTACTATTAATGATTTTAGTAAGATTGATTATAATGAGTATATTAAATTAATAGTGCCTTTTGATAATGATACGATTTATTATGAAAATAATGTATGAAAAGCAAAACAAGGCGGTGATATACCATCTGATGTTATTAAAGATAGTGATTTAAATAAAGATTATATTGATAAAGAAGATGGAAAATATATTGTTAAAAAAGCACAAAGTGGTAGTTCAATAACAGTTAATGCCCCATTACATCAAAAAGATGATAGTAGTTTAGAATTATTATTATCAGATGAATTTGGTGTTAAAAATAATAAATTATCTTTAAATCAAAGTTTTAAAGATACTTTTGAACAAGTAATAAAATGAATATTTGATATAGGTAAAAAAATAAAATGAGAAAAAGTAAGTATATCTTATACACCTGATAGTGCTAAGTATATTGATATTCCTGAATTTTCAGAAGAATATCGTTATCAAGTTTGATTATCACCAACTAATCGTAAAGGTGCTGAAGGTATGTTATGACTTGAACCACCTTATTTTACAGAAACAAAAGAAAATAAAACTTTATCTAAACATCAAGCAACTTGTTTTATTGATGATTTCGATAAAACTCCTTATAGTATTGCTTTATATAGTGCTAGTGGTCGGGTTTATTTAACTAATGGTTCAGAGGGTTCTAATATACCAATTAATAGTGTTCGTATTTTTCGACAAGAGGTGTAAATATGATAGATAAAGAAAATATTATTATTAAAAATGAAAATGGTACTTATTGACAAAGATTAGGTTTTGAACAAAGAAATCCAAGTCAAAGTTTTAAAGCATGAAAAAATCGTAAGTTTTTAAAATATGATAAATATCCATTTCATATTAAAAAAGCATATATTATGCGATATAATGCACTGTCAATTTTATATCATACTCCATTTTTAAGTTTATATGGTTTATTTTTTACTAGCTTACACTTTAATTGAATACCCACATTAGAACAAGTTAAAGAGTTTATGTTTGGTCAGCACAATATAACTGATGGTGGTTTTTTTGGATATGCTGGGATTGTTATATCATACCCAATATTACATGGTACTGCTTGATTAACAACAAAAATACCTAAAATACCAGCAATTAAATTACCGATTGGTAAATGTTTAGAGCAAGTTTATAAAATACCAAGTTATATCTTATATTTAATATTATTTGGTTGATTAATATTTCGTAAATATCTTAAAAAACATAATGTTAATATTTGTCATAATTGTAAACAAACAATAGAACAAGTTGAAAGTTGAAATCAATATTGTCTTAAAAAAAGATGAAATAAATAGACTATATAGGGGTGGTAGATATTTTTGGGTGGTTATATAGTCTATTTTATAAATTATTTTGTTCTGAAAGAATAGATGGCCACTGTTTTAGTAAGGATAGAAAGGAAATAAAAAAATGAATATTTCAACAGATACATTAATGATTGTTTTGCTTGTATTAGCGGGTTCAGTTGGAACTGGTAGTCTTGGCGTTCTTGGTTTATCTGCTAAAAAAATTAAAAAATATAAAGCAGAAATTAGAGAATTACGAACTGCTGTAATTGCTCACGAAAAGCATTTACGCGGTGCTGAAAGTGCAACAGAATTAGCAATTAAAACTGGACAAATTAAAAATGTCAAAAAACAAGTTAAAATTAATGATAAAGAATATGCTAAAAAAGAAGCGATTGAAAAACTTACAAATAGCATTTAAAAAAATAACCAATTAAGGTTATTTTTTATTTGTTTTTAAGATAATTAAATTCTTTTCACCATAAGTACTTTTATAATATTCTCAGTATTCAGTAGATTTAATATTTATATCTTCAACATCAATACCAGTTATATATTCACCAAGAGGATTTTTACAAGGGCGATTACCTTTTTCAGAACGATAACATAAAATATAATTATTCATTTTTATTATTTCCTTTATTATTTACAATATAGTAATTGATAAAATGCTGTACTCGTTGGCTATGTGTATATAATTCAGGTAATTCATTTCATATTTTTTCTTGTTCTTTATTTAAGTAAACATTAATATTTCTAATTACAATTTGATGATTTTTTGTTTTCATAATATTACCTCTCATAATTAGCAATAATAATTGCATCTCGGAGATGATTACTTATTTTTTCATTATTATAAAATCAACCTTTACCATATTGATAAGTTAAATTAGGATCTTTATCATATTTTCATAAACAACTATTATTATATTTACTTAAATTTTCCATATTTTTAACAACTGATTTAGTATATTTTGGTGATATAAAATTAAAAGTAAATAAAGTATTTTCAATCGCACCCAGTAATCTTAATAAATCATCACGGTCTTTTGAACCATTAGCATTTGTATATAAGCAATCTTCAATATTTCGTATGTCTGATAAAATTTTACCTTTATTTTTTACATAATAATCTGAATATAAATATTCAAGTATAAATCCATCTATAAACTCAAAATGTTCTTTTCAATCTTTATTTTTAAATTCATGCTGTTTAACTAATTTATTATCTTCATAAATAACAATACCAGTAGTACCAGTACCTGATGGGTCAATACCTATTTTTATCAAGTTGCTCACTCCTCATCATTATTAACTGCTGGTACTACATTTGAGATATCTTCTTCTTTAACGACATTATCGTTAGTGTCTGCTATTTCTGGATAAGATGGGTTATTTATATTATTTGATAAGGGTTCATCGCTAATTTGCCCTTTATTTTTGGCGACATCAATATCTTTAAATGAAATATATTCAAAATTACCATCTTCTTTAATTTCTTTTTCATCTAAATCAATATCAGATATATCAATCCCAATTTCTAATGCTAATTTACGATATAATTTTGCTTCAACCATTTCTTTTGGTCATTTATTTCAAGGTGAATATTCACTATTACCACTAGGACTACTATTTCTTAAACGATCAATATCTGCTTTTCTTAATAAAATACCTTGATAATTTCCATTTTTATCTTTTGCAAAAGCATAAGCACCAATAATTTCATTATAATCACTAGTATTTGCATTAAAATTAATTTCATGTATTTTAGGACATGAATTTAAACTATCTCATTCAAATTTTTCACCTTTAAATATAATTGCTTTTCTTGGACTATACCCTGCTTCTTCAATTCTTTTACAATAAACTTTACTATCAATAACAGTAGTTAATTTATTTTTAAATGGAATAATATTAAAATCTTTACCAAAAATTAATCCTTTATTACTTAATTTAATAATTCCTAATGCTGTTATTTTAGCATTATCAGCAGTATTAACTAATTGTAAATAACTATTACCATTTTTCATTTTTAATTCTTCAAGTGCTAATATATTTTCTTTTACATATTTATCATTAACTTTTAATTCATATTTAATAATTGCACCTTTAATATATTGTTGTAATTCATTTGTCATTTTATTTCACTCCTTTAATTTTTATATTTATTCCTTTAATACCAACTACTTTATTATCAGTATTTGTATCTCATTGTGCTTTAATTGTATTTTTAACTAACTTTTCATCAATAATTAAATATTTAATTAATTGTTTTAATTCATATTGATTAGCATTTTCTAAAAAATTATTATCAATTCCAATTACTTCAATATCTTTAATTAATAATTTTTCTTTTATTAAATTAATACCAACTTTTTTTAATTCTTTTGGTTCTAATGATTTATCAATTTCAACTACTTTTTCCATAACACGAACTTGTTCATCTTGAATTTGGTCTATATCAAGACCCATATCTGGTGTTAAACTATTTGCTTTTTCAAGTAATTCTTGTTTTTTTAATTCTTGTTCTTTTAAAAACTCTTGTTGTTTTTGTTTACGAGCTTGTGTTAAATTATTATTAATTTCAACTCTGTATCTTTCAATATAATTCCTATAATTAGTAATTATTTTACCAATTCTATTATGTTCATCTAATAATTTTTGAATAGGTTCTAATCATTCTTTAAAAACAAAATTATTTTTAGTAATAGCACTTGGAATATCTTTTAAATGTAGATCTTGATAACCATTTAATGCATAATGATTAATATGTCTAAAAATATACTCAGTTAATTCTTGTTTATTTTCTTCTTTAAATTTTTGAACATTATATGCTAAAATACTTTCATTTTTAAAATCATCTCCTTTTAAAGGAAATTGAAATGTAATACTATTTACTCTATTTTTTACAATATCATTCATTATTCACCCTCCTTACTTGGTAAATTATTAATATCTTTAATTAGGCAATATCTATGATTATTACTTTCACAATATTTTAAGTGCATTTCAATTGTTATTTCATCAGTTTGTAAACTTTCTCAATCATATGTAAGTTTATCTTCTTCACAAAGTAAATAAAAATCTTCTTTATATAATATTTGTTGTTTTAATTCATCATTTTCTGCTTCAAGTGCTTCATTTTCTTCGATTTTGTCTTCAAACATTTTATTAAGTACTTCTTCAGTTTTTAAACTTCAATTTAAATCTTTATTTAATTCTGTAAGTTCTTCTTTAAGTACATCATTATCACAAAATAAACAATAATCAGAGTTAATTTGATTAACAGGGCATTGACATTTTTTACAATATTTTGCCATTATTCTTCCTCCTCAATAACAGTTAATTGTTCTAATTGTTGCTTGGTGATTTTAACACCTTTTAAATCAGCCCAATGTAAATCAGCACGATATAAATCAGCACCTGTTAAATCAGCCTCTATTAAATCAGCACCCTCTAAATTAGCACCTTGTAAATCAGCCCAACGTAAATTAACACATCGTAAATCTAATTTTTCACTTTCTAAATATTTACTGATTTTATTTTTTTCAACATCAATTCCTGTTAAATCTTTAATTAAATCTTGTAATGTTTTCATTTTATAATTCCTCCAAATTCTTTTCTGCAATTAAAGTATCAATATAGTCATAAGCACTTTCTTCTGAATGACATTCTTCTAATGCTTCATTAAATAAATCTTCTTTTGTGTAAACTTTGCCATCTTCATCTTTTCACATATTATTTATTCTCCTTTAATATAAGTTCTAATAATTTAATAGTTTTTTTATGATTTTCAATGCTTTCAGTATATGGTTTACACATATTTAAACTTTTTTTAAGATATCCATTAAGATTTTCAATGCTTTTTTCCCTATTTTTTATTAATTCATTTATTGATACATAGTCGTCGCTACTTGATATTTCTAACAAGAAATTACCATCATTATCAATAATATTAATAGCGGTATCTTTATTTTGTTCTTGTGATGAAATTTTATAGCAGTACTCATCATCTAATTTATTAATAATTTCTTTTTGAAATTCTGATAATTGTAAATTTCTAATTTCTTTCATATTATTTATCTCCTTGTCATTTAATATTTTTATCTTCTAAATCAATAATGGTTGTTTGAGAACAACTTTTATTTTTAGCAGTATATTGTGCTTCTTCTAATGTATAAAATAATTCAGTATCTATTCCAGTAAATGAACTATTTGTTATTAATAAATATCTTTTTTCCATAATTTAATCCCTCCAAATTCTTTTTATTTATAATTAAATTTTCTAATTGATAATTTTGTAATCAATGTTCTTCACATAATATAATTTCTTTTTTATAACCTAAATTTCACTCTAATTTATCACCAATTTTTTCAATATAACTATTTCCACAATAAGCATTTTTATTATTACAATTAATTCTTTGACATTTCATATAGTAATCTCTCCTAATTCTTTTTATTTAATGCTCAATGTTCATCAGTAATTTCATTGTGTGTAAGAATATATTTATTTTGTTTATCACATTTAAAGCAATAACCTCAATATCTTTTTTTAAGACAACTATTCTTTTTCATCTTTACCTCCTTATTATTAATTTTGGTAATTGTTGGTATATTAACTACAATGTTCTACAATTTGTAGTTGTTTGTATAGTTAAGACGCCAGACATATATATGTCTTCCTTCTCCGTTCCTTTTTCAAGGAGGCAACGCTCAGTTTTTGAAATTAAATTTACTCGCATCAATTTGAAGGACCTAATGCTAATCGCAAATTTAATTGTTTGTGTCACCATCTCTATTTTTATTGTGGTTTGATGTTAGCCTTGGACACATCACCACTATCGCAAGTTATTAAAAATAATAACCAACGCCGATTTACCTCTTTCCTCATACACTATTTCAGTACTTGCCTCGGACGGCTTGTGGGAATGAGTTAATACTCATGTTCTTATGGAAGCACTTAGTTATTTATAAAATAACAGTCCCACTCTGCATTAAGTTTTATAAAATCAAAGTTTTAAAAAACCAGTTTCTCAATCAAAGATAATTTTTGAATTTTCTAGTTTTTGATAAAATTGCTTTTGTGTTTTATCTTTTACTTTATTCAATAAATTTCTATGTTTTTCACAAGTTCATAAAACTTTATTTGATACAAATTCTTCGGTGATGAATGATGATAATTTATAACAATCATTAACATCACATATTTTTTGTTGTTTAATTATCATTACCTCCTTTTAGGAGTTGTTTTATTTCAAATAAAAAAACAACTCTAACAAGAGTTGCTTTTTTGCCGCTTCATCGTACACGATGCCAATTAAATAAAAAAAGAGATATTAAATCTCTTTTTTAGATGAGGAGACGAAATTACGCTCTTACCGATAGCGGACAAGTCCATACGGCTCATCTATGTCAGACCTGATAGCCTCTGAACTACACTCTCCGACATTTATTTGGATATCCATATAAAGTAAGCTGGACTAATCCACTGAGCCTATTACTTTTAAAATACGGACTAACTCTATTAATTAATAAAGTAAAAGGGCTATACAGCCCCAATATGTACGCCTGCATTTCAGCAAGCGAGCCTCCAACAGTCTAAGCTGAGGATTAATTTATATTATACATAAATATATTTGTTTTTAAATACCTTTATTGCGTGTTTTAAGGGGCATATTAGCAATTAAATATATTAAGTTTAGTATATTTATTATTTATTTGGATAATTATGAAATTAAGTAAAAAAAGTCTAGTTAAATGGCGGAACAGGAGAGACTCGAACTCTCACATCGGTTACCCGACCTAACATCTTAGCAGGATGTCCTCTTGTCCAATTTGAGTACTGTTCCATATAGAAATACTAAAAATGTCATTTATTTTACCTCATTTCAATTTTAATGGAAAACAAAATTATTTCAAAAGAAGAATGTATAAAAATTTATGAGAATTATGAAATTAAGTAAAAAAAGTCTAGCAAAAATGCTAGATTTTTTATACTAATGTAATTTTTAAATTGTTATTTCATTCTTTGGTTAGAAATTCAATATCAGCAATTTTACATTTATCTAAATCCGGTATATATAATAAAAAATTAATATTATTAAATTTATCTCTTTTAAAATATTCTTTTTTACTAAATTTATACTGTTTATTATTAAAACAAATAACTAAATTACTTTTCATATTAATTTCATTTAAAAAATCTAAAAATGTCATTTTATTACCTCTTTTCAACTTTATTATAACACTTTTATGTTATTTGTTTAGTATTTGTATATAAAAAGTATTGTATTTTTAAAATAATAGTGTAAAATAAAGTTAATGGTTTAATCTTTTGTTTAAAAAGCGTATTTCCGGTTTAAGCTTTCCGCCTTAAAAAGAGTTTATGCTGACTTGTTAATCGGACAAGAATAAAAAAAAAAAAAAAAAGAGGTTTATAAAAATGGCAATTACAAAAGAACAATTAATAGAACAAGGTTTAAGTGCTGAAATAGCAGATAATATATTAAATGAATTTAATAATGAAGCGAAACAAATTAGAGAAAGTTTGCAAAAAAGAACAGATACTATTTCAAAAGAAGAATATTTAAAAGCTGCTAATGAATTAGATGAATTAAAAGCATTTAAAGATATTCCATCTACTAAAATTGAAGATATTAAAACTAATTTAGATAAAGTTAGTGGTAATTCTTTAACTGAAAGAATGCAAACTTTAAAAGAATTAAAAACTGATTTGTTTGTGCAAGAACAACAATCATTTTCACCAACTAATTTTATTAAAGATATGATTGAAAAATCTATTGAAAATAAAAATGATGAAATTTAAACTATTAAAGAAAAAGGTGCATATACAACTGATGAAATTAAAAAATTAACTGATTTCACACTTAAAAACCTTAGATAATAAGGAGTGAAAATTATGGCAACAATTAATGTGCCACAAGTACCTTTTACATTAGAAGGTAATACAACAGATCAAAAAGCGTATGTTGATATGGTTAATGCTTTATTGTGTGGACCTTTATATAATGAATATGCAAGTATTATGCAATATGCAACAGCAACTGCTGAACAAGTTGCTTATTTACCTAATGCTGGACAAGCATTATATAATTTAACTCATCGTTTTGTACGACTATCGCTTGTTAAAGCGTCTATTATTTCTGGGCTGATTACCGCTGGGCTAGACCGCCTATGTGGAAAAAACACTTAGTTATTTTAAATAACTGTCCCACTCTGCTATTAAGTTGTTTTTCAAAAGTTGTTTTTCAAATAAAAAACAACTCTAACAAGAGTTTCTTTTTTACGGGTTCATCGTACAGGATGCCTATTTAAAAATACTGGTTATTAATTATTTTAAGTTTAGATTATATTTAGGTTTTTATTTTTTATGATAGAATAATAAAGTATTATTTATAGAGAAATAAAATGTGAAAAAGAGGAGAAAAAATGAGGGACGAAATTAAAAAAGAAGAAAAAGTAGATAATTCCGATAGTTATAGCAATGAGGATAGTTTTGTAAATATTTATAAGTATGCGTTAAAAAAAGGAAATAGTCCATTTTATAAAACCTTTTTAATGGGTTTAGCCGCTGGTTTATTTATTGGATTTGGTTATATTGCTGCAATTACGGCAATAAAGGGAAATTGATATAATATCCCAATTGGTTTAAAAAGTTTAGTATTTGGTCTTGTCTTTACTGTTGCAATTACAATGATTGTTTTTCTTGGGGGAGAAATGTTTACATCAAATTCTTTAGCATTAATTGTTGTTTTTAAAAAACAATTAAATGTTGGAAGATTTGTTAGTAATTTATTTATTGTTTTAAGTGGTAATTTCCTAGGTTGTTTAGTGATGGCTTGTTTAACAACTTGAGCTGGTTTTTTAAATCATATGCCTGGTTCTGAAACTGATTTTTATAATAATGCGGTAATCTTAATTAATGGAAAATTAGAACACAAATGATGAGAAAACTTTGGGAGTGCCATTTTATGTAACTTTTTAGTTGCTGGTTCGATTTATGCTGCACATACAACTAAAACAGCCGTTGCTAAATTCTTTGTTGTAAATTTAATTATTATGGCTTTTGCAATTTCTGGATTTTCGCATGTAGTTGCTAATTCATATTTATGATTTTTACAACCATTTTTAAAATTTTGAACAAGTGGTGGTTGAGCAGATTTTGGAAAATTTGCTTATAATGTTCAATTACCAACTTTAATTGGGAATTTCTTAAGTGGAGGAATTTTCTTACCATTTTTATATTATTTTATTTATCAAAAAGATGTAAAAGAAAAATTAACACTTTAATTGCTTTTGAAAAAAAGAAATGTTGTTACTTTAATAACATTTCTTTTTTAATTATTTTATTGTTTCAATGATATTATTAATTGGAAGATATTAATAATGGAGGGGAAAATGAGTAAAAATATTTATACAGTTAGTGAAATTAATTATTTTTTAAAAACAATAATTGAACAAGAACCAAATTTAATTAATATTTCTCTACAAGGAGAAATTTCTAATATTACAAATCACTCTTCAGGACATGTTTATTTTACAATCAAAGATGAAAAAGCCCAAATTCGGGCAATTATGTTTTCGTTTAATGCAAAAAACTTACAATTTAAATTAAAAGAAGGTTTAAAAATTATTGCAACAGGTTCTATTAAAGTATATGAGCCGCAAGGAACATATAGTTTACAAGTAGTTACTTTATCTTTACAAGGTGTTGGTACTTTGTTTTTAAAATATGAAGCCTTAAAACAAGAATTAAGTAAAAAAGGTTGGTTTGATCAATCTTTAAAAAAACCAATTCCACGTTTTCCAAATAATATTGGTGTAATAACAGCTCCAACTGGTGCTGCGATTCGTGATATTATTACTACAATTCATCGCCGTTTTCCCCAAGCAAACATTTATTTATTTCCAAGTTTAGTGCAAGGAAGTGACGCAAAACATGATATTCGAGCAAAAATTAAGGCAGCACAGGCATTTACTCCGCAGCTTGATACATTAATTGTTGGTCGTGGTGGGGGCAGCATTGAAGATTTATGAGCTTTTAATGAACTTGAAGTTGTTGAAGCAATTTATCAAGCAACTATCCCAGTTATTTCAGCTGTTGGTCATGAAATTGATTTTACTTTAGCTGATTTTGTTAGTGATTTACAAGCACCGACACCAACGGCGGCGGCTGAATTAGCAACACCTGATAAGAAAGAATTAGTTAATTATTTGCAACAACAAAGCCGTCATTTAATTAATCTTATTAAAGGCAAAGTTGATAAGATGCAAGATAAACTAAGCGAATTAAAAAATAGTTATGTTTTAACAAACCCCCAAGCATTATATACACAATCTGAGCATTCTTATCAATTATTATTAAAGCAGTTTAATGTTTTACAAGAAACATTCTTTATAGCAAATAAAAATATGATTCAAAATTATTATCAAAAATTAGTATGAACAATTCAACAACAAATTTTAACAATTGAACATAATAAAAATAATTTAATAAGTAAATTAGACTTATTAAGTCCTTTAAAAACATTAACTCGTGGTTATAGTATTACTTACAATGAAAATAAAAATGTGATATCAGCAACCAATGATGTTCAGAATAATGATATAATAATGACACGTGTGCAAGATGGAATTATTCAATCAATTGTACAAGCAATTAATAAGGATGGTGAAAAAAATGACAAATAATAAATCATTTGAACAAATTTTAGAACAATTAAAGCAAATTGTTAATTATTTAGAAAATAATCAATTGCCATTAGATCAAGCAATTGATGCTTTTGAAACGGGCATTAAATTAACAAAATTAGCGGAAACTAAATTACAAGATATTAAAGATAAAGTCACTAAAATTGTTAAGGATAATAACCCAACTGATTTTAAAGTTGATGAAGAATAATTTATTATGGCAGGGCAAATTTTTGAACGTAGTGGCTGAGTTAAAAAAAATAATATTAAAATTTGAAAAAAATTGCATGAGTTAAAATTAAGTCGGGTGATTTTAAAAGATTTTAAAACTTTTGATGAAAAAGATATTTTAATTAAAAATTTTGTTTATTTATTACGATTAAATAATTTAGATGAGCAAGAATATTTTGATAGTATTATTTTAATTAAATTAGTTTTAATTTATTATCATATGCAATATATTCGTCATACCGGTGTAAAACGTGAACAAGAACAAATTTTAAAAGTAATTAAGGAATTAAAAAGCAAAATTTTTGTTAATTACCTAGATGATAATTATGAGGAAATAATTTTTGCAAATAATGACATTATAAATTCAAAAATTAAGATGTATTATAATTTTAATTTACTTTATAATTTTATTGCTAATGTTTTTTATCAACCTTTTGTTAACCTTCCAAATCATGAATTATATTTTAATTATGGTTATTATCTTGTTTTTTTAATTAATTTAACAGTAATGAGAAAGTTATTAAAGGATAGTAGTAATGTTGAAATTTATAAAATAAAATTAGATGTAACAGCTTACTGTCATTATTTGATTGGAAAAATTACACCATTATATTTCAATAATTTTGTTCAACAAATTAATTATTTTTTACAAAAGTATTAAGTGGGGTTAAAAGATGAAATTACAAGATTATCAGCATCATACTGATTTAAAAAATTTAAAAACAAAAGCTTTAATTGAATTAGCAGCGGATGTTCGTCGTATTATTATTGAAACAGTTACCAAAAATGGGGGACATTTAGCTAGTAATTTAGGGGCAGTTGAATTAACAATTAGTTTATTAAAAACTTTTGACATTGACAATAATGATTTGATTATTTTTGATACTGGTCATCAAACTTATGCTTATAAAATTTTAACTGATCGTAAAGCACATTTTTCAACGATTCGCTTACCTGATGGCTTAGCGGCTTTTCAACATATTAACGAAAGTAAATATGATCATCTTTCTAATGGCCATGCGGGAACTGGTTTATCTACAGCAATTGCTTATAGTTATAATCAAAAATATAATAATATTATTTGTGTGATCGGGGATGCAGCATTTACTAATGGTTTAACTTTAGAAGCTTTAACTTATTTAGGAACAATTTCCAATAAAATTATTGTTATTTTAAATGATAATGGAATGAGTATTTCTAAAAATGTTAATATTTTACATACAACAGTTAGTAAAGTTCGAACTGGATGACTATATCGTAGTGCTAGTAAAGTTGCAAAAGTTTTACGTTATATTCCCCCATTAACATTATTATGATTAGGCCACCTATTAGTTGAAAAAATTATTCGTAGTTTTGCAATTCCATGGTTATTTGCTGGTTTTAATTTAGATTATATTGGGACAGTGGATGGCCATAATTTTCGTAAATTAGCAAAAAGTCTTCGTCAAGCAAAAAAACGAAATGCAAGTGTTGTTCTGCACCTTAAAACAAAAAAAGGTTATGGTTATGGGTTAACCCAAGCAGAAGAAGAGAAATATCATTCTTATAGTTTAACTGATAATAAACATAATGAATGAAGTTATTATGTTGCAAAAACGTTGGAAAAAGTATTTCAAACAGCATCAGAAAAATTTTATTTTATTTCTGCTGCAATGCAAGCTTCAGTTCATTTAGAAGAATTTATGCTTCAAAATCCGCAATATTGTTTGGATGTTGGTTTAGCAGAGGAACACGCTGTGACCTTAGCTGCTGGTTTTGCTTTAGATCATCAAAAAGTAATTGTGAATATGTATGCTAGTTTTTTACAACGAACTTATGATCAAGTTTTACATGATGTTGTTCGTAATCATTTGCCAGTTGTTTTTTTAATTGACCGAGCTAGTTTAGCACTTGCAGATGGGGATAGTCACCATGGAATTTATGATATTGGGTTTTTAAATAGTATGGGTGATTTACCAATTATTAGTCAACCAGCAACTAGTGGTGAGTTTGATCAGTTATTAAAGTTAGCTTTAATTAATAAAAAAGATCCTTTTTTTATTCGTTATCCAAAAGGGGGAATTACGCAGCAAGTTTTGTCAGTAGCATTCTCAGTTGGACAGTGAGAATATGTTATTAAAAATCCTAAAGCGCGAATTTTATTAATCACATATGGGAATAATGTAATTAAAGCAAAAACAGTTATCACAAAATTAGAAACAAAAAAAATTAATGTTATTAATGCTCGCTTTATTAATCCAGTTGATAGAGAAATGATAAAACAAATTAACATGGAAAAATATCAACAAATTATTATTTTTGAAGAAGTTATCAAAGAAACTGGTTTATATGCGAAGATTATTGATTTATTAATTAATCATAATGCAACAATTTCACATTATGGTTATGAAAATGGTTTAATTAAAAAAGAGATAAATAATCTTGAAGAAATTTTAAGAAACTTAATTAATTAAGAAATATCCTTGTATTATGAAAAAATAAGAGTTAAATTTATAGAGAAGAAAAGGAGAATAATGTTAATGGAATATGTTAAAGTAAAATTAGATAAAAAAGCAAAATTAGAGCACTATTTAGAAAAATATCAAGTTGATGGGATTTTATTTCATTCAACCGTTAACCGTTTTTGATTATCTGAATTTGCTTCTTCCGAAGGTTATTTGTTATTCACAAAAACTGAATCAATCTTGTATTTAGATGGGCGATATATTACTGCTGGTAAGAAGGAAGCAAAAAATGTTACAAATGTTATTGAAATGACAACCAATCATCCTGGTGGCTTTTTTGGAATGTTGCAAAGTGATTTGGTTAAAAACAAGGTCAAAACTTTAGCTTTTGAAAGTGATTACTTAACATATTTGACTTATCAAAATTTAACACCAAATTTATCATCCGTTACTTTAAAACCAGTTGATTTCTCAAAATTACGAGCAATTAAAACAAATTCTGAGATTGAAGCTTTAAAGCAAGCATGTGCAATTGGTGATATTGCAATTAATAATGTTATTAACAAAATTAAAGTTGGAATGACAGAACGCCAAGTTGAACAAATTATTATTAATAGTTTTGTTGAAGCTGGTGCTGATAAACCTAGTTTTGATACAATTGTCGCTTCTGGATGACGAGGAGCATTGCCACATGGACGTGCAACTGCTAAAAAAATTGCGAATAATGAATTAATTACAATTGATTTTGGTTGTATTTATGATGGTTATTGTTCTGATACAACACGAACAATTGGGTTAGGAACACCATCATATAAAATGTTAGAAATTTATGATGTTGTTTATGAAGCACAAAGTTTAGGAATTCATGCAATTAAACCGGGCGTTACAACAGCAATGATTGATAAAATTTGTCGTGATTATATCATAAGTAAAGGTTATGGCGAATATTTTACACATTCAACAGGGCATGGGGTTGGGATTGAAATCCATGAATTTCCTCGCGTATCACCATTTTGCGATGTCTTATTAGAACCAGGAATGGTTATTACTGTTGAGCCAGGAATTTATATTCCTGATTTAGGTGGTGTTCGAATTGAAGATGATATTTTAGTCACCGAAAATGGATTTCATCTTTTAACAGAAGCAAAACGTGAATTAATTTTAATTTAAGCTAATGAAAACAAAATTAACAAAAACACAAATTTTTATTCTTATATTTTTTATTTTCATGCTTTTGTTTCTATTCTTATCATTGTTACTAATTATTATTGCCGGTAAAGAAATTTATTATATTCTTTCGAATAATCATCAATTAGGATTAGTTGGTACTAGTGGTTTTGGTGTTGAAAAAGGTGTTCAAAATTTTCCATACGTGTTTTTTATCATACAATATGGTTTTAATTTTATTTTTACAATGCAAATTAAAAATGCTGCTGGCGAAGTTTTTGCCGCAAATGTTATTCTTTTATATCAAATTGGTTATTTTTTCTTAGTAGTAATGATTCCAGTTTGTGTTTTAGGTTTTTTTATTAGTATTTTAGTGTTTTTATTAAAACAAAAAATACCAACATTAAAATCAGAAAGTTCATCAGGTAATAATGATGGGCAACTCTTAGGTGATTTAAAAACAAATATGAATCAAATTCAAGAATATTTAATTAAATTGCATAAAGATGTTAAGACATTAAAAAAAATTACTGGAATAATTACGCCAAAACCAGTTGCTCCAACTTTGACTAAAATGAACGATAATCCAGTTGATTATCAAAGCCAAGATTTAAAACTTATTCAAGCAAAGCAAACATCACGGCATCAAAATTCAAACATTATTAATCAAGATGAATTAGAACAAATAACTAGTGGTATTGAACGCCCAAAGAGTTTAGTTAATCCTACAGAGTATATTATGCCAAAACGTGATGAAAATTTTGTTAATAATTTTCCAACGCAACAATTTTTGTCAACAGAAATGTTATCTGAATCAAAAAATGAAAAGAAACTTTCATTAAGTGCAATTTTTGATCGAAAAAAAATTCAAACTGAATTAGAACAAGATAAAATTGAAGATAAAGAACAAAATAATGAAGAAATTAATACTTTTTCGCTAAAATTTGATGACCCAACAATAATAGAAAATCAAACATTTCGTGAGAAGGTTGGTTTTAATCTAAATAATTATGATTATACCGATAATGAACAAAATAATTCCCTTGAAATAAAATCTATTTATCAAGTTGGTGATCGAATTATAGATAATAGAATTGAATATGAAATTATATTAGTTTTTCCTCATCAGCAAAATGATACTATAATTTATGAATTAACTTTAAAATCAACAGTAGATGGAACAATTAAATCTCTTATGAGAAAATAATTTTTATTAGGGAGTGTGCCCATTAAATAGGACAAAATTTTATTTATTTAATGATACCGTAGTTGTATTATAAAATTCAATATATTTTTTAATAATAATTATGTATTTTATTTTATTTTGCGTATTATAATTGTTATAGAAGGTTTCACACTTTAATCTAGCTTGGAAACTTTCTTGCACAGCATTATCAGCTGGAGTATTTATTGCTGAGTAACTTATTTTAAATTTATATTTTCTACAGAATTCAATGTATTCTGTAGCAGTATAAATTGAGTCTTGATCTGAATGAATTATTAATTTCTTCAGATCTTTTTTATTTGAAACTGTTGCTATTGATTTTAATAAAGTTTTTATTAATACTGAAGTTGTCATTGAATCTGACATTGTATAAGCAATTACTTTTCTTGTTGCTAAATCAATGAATGAAATTAAATTGGATTTTTCAGTATGATTATTTTTAATGACAGCTACATCAGTCCTTAATACTTGATTTGGTTTCAATTGGTTAAATTTACATTTTAGTAAATTATTTTTGTTTGTTTGACTTAATGATTTTTTAATATGACGGGAACGATTTTTTCAGTAGAAAGGGATAATTCTATGTTCCTTAAAGATTCGTTGAAGACGTTTTTTGTTAATAACGAGATTGAATTTCTTAAATAGATAAATTTTTCATCTTCTTATTCCATGGGAATTAAGAAATTTGTTATTGAGTTTTTCATTTTGAATAAGGGTAATAATTCCTTCATCGGCTTTTATTAATGAAGTTTTTGCTTGTAAATAACGATAATAATTTGACCGTGTAATTCCAATAGTCTCACATAAATAGAGTAATTGAAAAGTATTTTGTTTGTTCATTAGTAATTTTTATTATTTTATTAATTATTTTAACACTAGTAATTTCAATTCCATGATTAATTGCTCGTCGTCGTAAACGAAACGGTGATGCATTACTTGGTCGTTGGTTTAACCGAAATTAAATATTGTTTTAAAAATAATTGATAATGTTTTTCTTAACCAAAAGATAAATAATAATTGTTATTGTTTATTACTAAATTATAATGTTAGGAGAAACATTTTTTATATGAAAATAGCATTACATTTTAATAATATGATTTCTTAATCTCTTTTATTTGCAAGATAGAATTTATCTTGCAAATAATTTGTTAAGGGTATGAATGTGCTTTTTTTATTCAATATAATAATAAGTAATAAGTATCTTATTAGAAGAAGGTGGCATATTGATGAAACGGTTATTAACCATTTTTAGTGCTTTTGTGTTAGGCAGTGGTAGTGTGTTTGGGGTGGTTAGTTGTAGGCCACGGATAAAAGAAGATAATAAAAATAAACTAGGATATTAATAGAGACCTTGACCATATCAATGATATAAAAAGGTAAGCAAAACAACATTTTAATAGTTGATGAGAAGAACATACAACGATTGATATTAATGCTGTTCGTGGACAAGAAACATCATTTAATGCATTAGTTTCAATATTAAAAGAAAAAAAAGAATTAACTTTACTTGGCGAAGAAGTTCAAGAGTGGCGTTTTCTGGCGCGATTGTTTACTGAGTTTATTAATGAATTTAATAATTTTAATCATTCATTAGCAATCAAATATTCAAATTATTATCATACCTCAAAACCATTGGTATTATCTGAAAATGATAGTTCTTTTAACTTAACAAATATTAATTTTGATAACTTAGCAAAATTTATACCACTTTCTTCTAAAAATGTATTAGCACTAACAGTTAAATTTAATATTATGTATAAAGTTAAATTTAAAGAGTTGTAAGTTCGTGATTCAATTAGTGGTTTAATTGTTGTAAGTAATGACTTAGTAGCTGTAAAACATATGCAAGCAGATCTTAAAGATTATTTTGTTACTTTATTGATATTCTTTTTTGCTAAACAAAATTATAGTATGGTTGATAGACACAATAGTGATTTTAATGATGTAGCAAATGTGCCTGATGCTGTTTGAAATATTATTCGTACAGAATTAAATCGCCTTAATATTAAATTATTTTCTAAAGTTGTTCCATATTGTAATTTACCGTCTTTATTTTAGACCGTTAAATGGAGAGCATTATAAATAGTACTGATAAAGGTCTTAATGAAACTGATTTTATTAATACAATGTTTTTACGTAGTAGTTTTTTTGAAAATTGATCGGAAACAAATTATTTTATTAATCCAACTTTAAAAACATCAAAAAAATTATCGTTTAATGATAAATGGTATTTGGATTTTTTACAAGATAGTTATTCTACGGGAGTTGTTTATGATAAACCTAATGAAGTATTTTTGCATTATTATTAACGATGACATAGTTTAAAAAGTCGATATATGGTTGATAAATTTTATAATGTTAAAAAGGAGAATTTTTTGGATGATTTAACTGATTTTATTTATGCTTTTGCAGTAAAATATAAGATGTATTATGTATCTAAAAAAATGTGGAGAATGTTGACCGTTATAAAGATAATCGTTATCCAAGAGTTAAGTTGAAACAAGATAATTGAAAATTAATAACTAATAAATACATTCCACGAGGTACTGGGTGATATATTTATTAGTTATTAATTTTCAATCAAGATATAAAGTTGAAGAAATAGGTTTATTACAGATGGATGCTAAATATTTTGTACCAAGTAAATTTCCAGTTGATAAAAAGTATTATGTTTATGATTTTATTGATGAAAAAACAAGATTAGTATTAGGATATATTTATGATAAATTAAGTACTGATAATGCTATTGATGCTGTTAAAAAAGCAATTAGTGATATTAAAAATATATTTGGTATTAGAATAATACGGATTAGAACTGATAACGGTTCTGAATTTATTAATAGTTATCGGAATAATCAAAAAATTAGTGTTAAAAAAACTAATTTTACTCAATTTTTAACAGATAAAAATATTTTGCATCAAACAACACCGGTTCGCTCTCCACAGTCAAACGGTAAGATTGAAAGATATCATTAAAATTATACTAAATTATTTGTATTTGAAGCAAAAATATTAAATGCATTTAGTTTACAGAACAAATTAAATGATTATTATTATTTTTATAATTTTGAAAGAGTGCATAAGTCTTTAAATTTTCAGACACCATTTAACTTTTTGAATAGTTTAATTAAATAATTTTAAATTATTAAGTTTTTGTATTTAAACTAATTTTTAGTTTGTTTAATTTTATATTTTTTATTTATTTATTTTATGATATTTTTATAATTATAAATAAATATTTTTTTTATTTTCTTGTAATCTTTAAAATGTGTGTGGTATACTACAATTTTTTTCATATTTTAATACTTATTTTTCATTTCTTTTTTGAATTTTTACATAATGCAACTGCTTATTTCATTTATAACTTTTTTTAAGAAAAAAACAAGAGTATTTTTTAATAAATTTCTTTTTCCTTAACATTAAAAAGATATCTTATATAAGATATCTTTTCTTATTTCTTATAATTTATATATTAAAACCTAAGACCCTATTCTTTTTACTGGTAGTTTATTAAAAATAAAAATAAAACTTAAAAATAACATTCCAATGATAATACTATAAATAATTATATAAGTTAATATATTTGTAGAAAAAGTAATTATTACTGGAATAATAATAATGCCTAACAATAAACTAAAGATAGCATGCCCGAAGACATGTTCAATCATTAGACCTAAGGTAAAATGCTCAGTTCCAACTAAATTAATTATATTATTTTTTTGAATACGACTTAAATGCCCAAGACAACATCCTATTAAGATTTGACTTCCACCTAAACCAATTGTTAAATATAAAATATGCGATAATTGGGTTTGAAAGGGGAAGAATGCAATTGTTAATCCTAATAATAATGCAATCGCAATTATAGCAATAATTGTATTACAAATAATTTGGTGTTTAATATTATTATTGTTTATTTTTAGTAAATATCCAAATAAATAACTTATTTTTCGAATAACATATAAACTACCTATCAATATAATCATAATTGCGGTGTTATTAAAAATTAAAATAGGAAGAATGTAACCAAATACTTCATTAATACTGTATAAAAAACTTGATGAATATAAATAACTTCAAAATTGTTTGTTTTTTTGAAGTACTTTTCAACTATTAGGATTAATTTTAAAAGTAATTTCTTCTGTTTGAATATCATGGTTGAAAAAAATTAAACTAAAGTTAATTAATGCCAATAGACTAAAATATCCTTGTAAGGAAATTTTAGCTGTTAATTCTGTTAAAAAGTATTGTATTAAAAAAGGAATTATAATTGTAACAACACTTCCTAAAATAAAATAAAGACTAGGGTTTGTTTTTAACTGATGTTCACGGGTATAACTACGGATAATTTCGATTGAAAAGGGAACCATTCCAGCAACAAACATTCCTGTACAAAAAAGCAGTAAGGGATAAAAATAAATAATTAAATTATTATCAAAAAAATTAACAGTCATTAATAACGAGAGAAAAATAAAAACAAAAAAACTATTAATTTGAAGGATAAAGGTATTACTCTTTTTCTTTTTAACTTTAGCCCATAATGGGGTAAAAAAGAACATTGAAGTGGGAACTAATAAGAAGAATCAAATTTTTGTTAAACCAAATTTATCAAAAATTGCAAATGGAATAAATGAAAATAGTGCTCCCATCAAGATTCCCTGAATAATTATTATTATTTTTCAATTTCGTAATTTATTTGTCATTTTTATTATCACATCCTTTGCTTTATGGTATTTATAATATTATTGCTTTTTAGTGTAGGGTTTAAAAAAACTTTTCTTTTTTTAACTTACTTTTTTAAAAAATTAGAGGACGTTATCACGACTTTTAAATAAATATTTAACCATTCAAGGTACCACTCTTTTTCTATTAATTTTTTCATTTCAACTTCATTAATTATAAATGAATAATCCAAAAAAAGTAAGAATTAATGGAATATTTTTCAAATTATTAAGTTCTTTCTTTTAATTCGTTGTACAATGATATTATGAGTATTAATTTATTAGTGTATAAAAAGGAGATAAATAAAATGAAAAAATCAATTGATACAATCAAAATGTTGGGAATTGAAGCAATTAATAAAGCAAATTCAGGCCATCCAGGAATTGTTCTTGGTGCTGCTCCAATGGCATATACTTTATTCACAAGACACTTAGTTGTTAACCCACAAGTGGATAAATGAACAAATCGTGATCGTTTTGTTTTAGCAGCAGGACATGGTAGTGCTTTATTATATTCGTTATTGCATTTATCAGGATTTGATCTTAATATTGATGATTTACGAAATTTTCGTCAAGTTAATTCAATTACGCCTGGTCATCCGGAATCACATTTAACGCCCGGAGTGGATGTGACAACGGGTCCTCTTGGCCAAGGACTTGCAGAAGCAGTTGGTTTAGCGTTAGCAGAAACGCATTTAGCAGCAAGATACAATAACAATAAATATAATCTTTATGATCATTATACTTATGTTTTATGTGGTGATGGTGATTTACAAGAAGGAGTTACACAAGAAGCAATATCTTTAGCAGGACATTGAAAACTAAATAAATTAATTGTATTATTTGATTCTAATGATGTTCAATTAGATAATATGGTTAATGTTGCACAAAGTGAAAACATTGCTGATCGTTTTAAAGCAGCAAATTGAAATTATCTTTTTGTCAAAGATGGTAATGATATTGAAGCAATTGATCAAGCTATTATAAAAGCAAAAAAAAGTGATAAACCAACATTAATCGAAGTAAAAACAATAATTGGTGATGGGGCAACAAAACAAGGTACACCAGCAGTACATGGGGCGCCGTTAGGAAGTGATATTGAAACAGTTCGTAAAATGTTAAAATGAGATTATAAACCATTTGAAGTTTCTAGTGAAGTTTATAAGGATTTTGAAATCAATGTTAAACAACGAGGAATTAAAAAATATCAGGAATGATTAGAAATGTATCAAGGTCTTTGCAAAGAAAATTCTACTTTAGCTAAAGAACTTGATGATGCCCTTTATGGTAATTTTAATTTTAATCCACAAGATTTTCGTGATTTAAAACCAATTAAGCCACAAGCAACACGAATTAGTAGTGGGGCAATCCTTGACCGTCTTTCTAATATTATTCCAGCTTTAATTGGTGGTAGTGCTGATTTAAGTGGTAGTACAAAAGCAAAGGGAACTGATGGTGTTTATAGTCATGAAAATCGATTAGGCCGTAATTTAGCTTATGGAGTGCGTGAATTTGCAATGGCAGCCATTAATAATGGAATTTGTTTACACCGTGGATTAATTCCTTTTGCAAGTGGTTTTTTTGTTTTTGCTGATTATATGAAGCCAGCTATTCGTTTAAGTTCATTAATGGAAATTCCAGCTATTTATATTTTATCGCATGATTCAATTGCTGTTGGTGAAGATGGTCCAACGCACCAAGCAATTGAACAATTAGCAATGTTACGTAGTCAGCCAAACTTAAATGTTTTTCGTCCAGCTGATTTTAATGAAACATTAGGAGCTTATCATATCGCTTTACAGTCAAAACATACTCCAAGTGTTATTTTAATTACACGACAAGATTTACCAGAATTAGAACATTCAAATGTTGAGGCAGTGAAAAAAGGAGCTTATCAAGTTTATGGACAAGAAGATAATAATGATGTTGTATTGTTAGCAACTGGTAGTGAAGTTAGCATGGCGATTGCTGTTGCAAACAAATTAGAACATGATAAAAAAATTAAAGTAAAAGTAGTATCAATGCCTTGTTGAGAATTATTTGAGCAGCAAGATGCTGCTGCTTATAAACAAAAATTGTTAGAACCAACAGCTTTAATTGCGTCAATTGAATTAGGAGCAACCTTTGGTTGAGAACGTTATACTTCTAATGGTTTAAATTTTGGAATTAACACTTTTGGACAATCAGGACCATTTAAAGATGTATTAGAATATTTTGGTTTTAATGTAGAAAACATTTTTAATGCTATTAATAAAAAAATGCAATCATCATAAAAATGATAATTGCATTTTTTTTTATTGTTCTCTTGTTTATTTAACTATCATATTTTAAATAACGTTGTCAAAAAATGGGAGCTAAACTACGTAAAATAAAAGGAACAACAATTTGAATAATTGGATATGTAAAAAGAAAACTATGAATAAAGTTATAAACAATGGCATATAATCAATTACTATAACCTGGTCAAACTGAATCAGGGAATAAAGTTGTTCAAATTAAAACACCAACTAATACTTGTGACAAGTAAATAAGAGTAATAATACTAAAACAAATAATAATATAATTAACATAAGTAATATATTTTTTGTCATTATTAACTTTAAAACGCATAAAACCTGCAATTGTTGGAATAATAATTGGAACAAAATAATCTAATAAATATGATCATGGTGAAACAATAAAATTTGAAGCAATAAATAGCAATGACATCAGGGCACTAATACTCCCAGTTATAAGACCAGCGATTGCTGAGTGTAAAAAAGCAATAACGATAAGTGGAAGATATTTTAAACCAATTCCACCACCATATGGTAAGTTAGGCAATAATGTTTCTAAATATGCTAAAGCTAAGGTTACTGCTACAAACATCGCAATAATAACAATATCAAATGTTTTTCATTTTCAAATTCCTAAATTAATTAAAAATCGTTTTCGTTTCATAGTATTAGTAAATAATAAATCACTAACCTTTATTTCATAACTATAAATTATAATATTACTAATTAAATTAAGAATATTCAAACTAATAATATTTAAAATAATAAACTGAAACTTATAATTAATATATTCTTCATAATTTGTTAATCAAACACTTATTGCAGATATGATACTAAATATTAAACCAAGTCCACAAGTCATTAAACAAAAAACTCATATATTTTTAAAATATTGGTCATTATTTAAATGAAATAGTTTACTTAATCTTGATAGTGGTAAAATACTAACCGTTATTAAAATACCAAGGTATAAACTTATGACAATAAAAATTGTTGCTTTATTGTATCATAAAATAATGTTTTGTTGGTTTAACTTAACCTTAAAAGATGGGGGTGTAACCATATAAAAAATCTCCTTACACAAATAATTTTGTAATTAACTTCTGTGAAAGTGAGCATCAAATTAAATTTATTAAATTAAATAAATAACGAATTTGAACTCCCTACGCTAGTGTTAACTAGATCAGGTTCCAAGAGTATTTCTCAAACTTATGTTTTATAAGTTACCTCTGTCAATTACAATATTATCTTAACATTGTTGGAAAAAACTTCAAGAAATTTTAATAATTTATTATATAATAATGTATATGGAATTAGAGGCAAAGATATGTTTAAATGATGAAGACGAAAAAAAACTGAACAAAAAATAGTAAATTTAGAAACAGCTAGTGCTTTTGATGATGAAATTGAAGCATTTAGTGGGGTTAATTTTAGTGATGAAACAATTGACTTTAAAGTCCCACAATCAACACAAGTGATGTTAAATAAATCAGAAAATTCTGAAATTAGAAATACTGAACAACACATCAAACCATCGAACCAAGAGAATGTTAATAATATTCATAGCCTTGTTCAAAATGCACGTCATCAAATTAATAAATACAAAGAAGAATATAATGTTAATGAACATGAAAATTTTTTAGAACGTTTAGAACAATTAAAAAAATTACGTGATAGTTCAAAAGTTCAACCAAATGAATTTCAACAAATGCTAAATCAAATTAAAGAACGGAATTTTAATGATCGAATGGCATATATTATGGATCGCATTAAAATTTCTCATCGTGATGATGATAAGTTAGAGTTAGACCATAATGGTGAACCATTAGAAGAGAATCTCCCAAAAGGGGTAAAAAAAAAATAAAGTTACAATTACTGGTAATAAAAATGAAATTAATACTTTTAAACAAAACTTACCAAAAAAATTGCTAATTATTTAAGTGAAAAAGAAAATTTTACCATTACATTATCTATTAAACAATTTCAAGAAGTTGTGCGTGATACTGTCGAAGATGTTTTAGTTGAATTAGGAATTAAAAATAAAGATGAATAATTTTTATTTTGTTTGAATTTGCTGTTATTTTTGGATTGGGAGGAAGAATAAATGAAGATAGCATTATTTGGTGGTAGTTTTGACCCATTTCATACTGACCATTTAGCAATGATTAATCTTGTTAAAACAAAAACAGATATTGATGAAATTTGAATTATTCCAACAAATCAGAATCCTTTTAAAACACGAAAATTATCTCCCCCTACGGATCGTGTCGCAATTATTAATTTAGCAATCGCTGATTTAGTGGATGTTAAAATTAATTTAATTGAATTAGAAAATGCAAAGCCTAGTACAACATATGAAACTGTTTTAAAATTGCAACAACAATTTCCTCATCATCAGTTTTATTTTATGATTGGTTCTGATCAACTAGCATCATTAAATAAATGAAACAATATTAATGAATTAGCAAGAATGCAAACTTTTATTGTTTTCCAACGAAATGAACCAATTGATCAAACAATTTTAAAACAATATCAAGCAATGTTACTTCCATTTCATAATAATTTACATTTATCATCAACAATGTTACGAGAAGGAAAAAACATTGCATTACAATTGCCAAATATTACGAATTATATTAATAATAATTTATTATATTTGCCAGAACGACTAGGCCAAAATATGGATAAGGAACGCTATCAACATTGTTTAAATGTTGGCCAAAAAGCGCGGGAATTAGCATTAGTTCATAAGTTAAATCCGCAAAAAGCTTTAATTGCTGGGACTTATCATGATATTACAAAACAATGATTAGAACAAAAACAAAAAGCATATCTAACAAAATATTTACCAACGTTTTTATCAGAGCCAATTGCTACTTGGCATTCTTATACTGGTTATTGCCATTTAAAATATGATTTATTATTTAATGATGAAGATATTTTATCAGCAATTAAATGGCATACTGTTGGTCGACCAGAAATGACTTTATTTGAAATGCTAATTTTTGTTGCCGATAAAATTAGTAATGAACGAAATTATTTAAAAGTTGATTATTATCGAATATTAGCCCAAAAAGATTTAGTAAAGGCATTTCAAGAATTATTAATAGTTCAATTTGAACGAGCAGTCGCGAAGCAAGACCTTGAGCATTTAGGAAAAAATATACAATTGACTTATCAGCAGTGAAAAGAGGATAAATAACGTTATGAATTTAATTATTAGTGCAATGAAAGAGGAATTTGCAGCAACTTTAAATGTTTTAAAACCAAAAATAGTTGATAAATATACCCAGATTGAAGTATATCAAAAAGATAATTGATTATTCGCAATTAGCAAAATTGGTTTAGTTAATGCTGCTATGACTTTAACAACCTTACTTAAAGATTATGCAATTAAAACAGTTTATAATCTTGGAACAGTTGGGACTTTAAAACCAAATTTTAAACCATTATCAGTTTTAGCAATTACGGAAGCTTACTATACTTTTGCTGATGCCCAAGAGTTTGGTTATGCAATGGGGCAAATCCCTGGCGAATTACCTAGTTATTATAGTGATAAAAAATTAATAGCTACAATTACAACAAAAATGCCACACATTCAAACAGCAGTTTTAGGCAGTAGTGATATTTTTATTGATAAAATAGAATATTTTGAGCATATTAAAACTAAATTTAAAAATAAGATTGATGTGGTTGATATGGAAGGTTGTACTTTTTTTCAAGTTGCTTTAAATTATCAGATTCCAATTGTTAGTATTAAAATTGTTACAGATTATTTACAAGCAAATAAGAAAAGTTCAACAATACAATTTAAACAAAATTTATCACAGGCAGGAATTTTAATTTGTGAATTAATTTCAGCAGAATTATTTAATAATCAAGAATAAAAAATTAAAAATTAAGATATGATTTAAACAATGTTATCAAATAGAAAGAGGGATTAAATGCAAAACTTTATCAAATATTATTGTCGTGACTGACGGTTTTGATTCAAAATAATTATTGCATTAGTTGCTTTATTTGGATTACTAACTAATTATTTAACTAATTTACTGCATTTAGACAAAATGATTGTGACGGACAGTAATAACCAAGTAACATATTTATGAGCTGTTTATGATCAAACAGGCGCAATTAGTCATTGAAATTATGCTGGTTACACAATATGATGAATTTCATTTTTTACAACACAATCAAATTTTTTAGTATTAATTTGATTTGTAATTGCAATTATTTGCCATCGGCAAGAAGGAATTATTAAACCATTAAAAACATATTTCTCATTATCAGTTGTTGTGTATATTACCGTTACTTGTTTAATTTACAATTTCGTATTATTACCAGCAATCTTAAAAAATAAAGATTTAATGTGAGGGCCTCTACAGTGAACAGAGCAAATTATTCTGCATGCTATTGTACCAGTATTAACAATTATTTATATTGTTATCTTTGCTAAGCAGTCACCATTAGTTTCAACAAAACAATTTTATCGACAAAAATTAGGGTGATATTTTATTTATCCAATTTTATATGGTGTTTATGGAGTTATTAAAGGAATATTATGTGAATATAGTGGAATGCATCTAAAGATTGCATATCAATATTTCTTTTTACAAATTACAAATCCAAAAGTACAAGGTCTACCTGGTATTGTTTGATTTATAATTGCTATTATTTTAATTTCAGGGATTATTGCTGCTTTTGGAGGCTTATATCATTTTAGTATGGTAAAAGTTACAAAACGTTATCAACAAGCAAAAAATTTTTAATAAATATTTTACTCATCAATTAAGTTGTTAAAAGTACTTCTGTGCTTTTTTTTATTCAATATAATAATAAGTAATAAGTATATTATTGGAAGAAGGTGGCATATTGATGAAACGGTTATTAACCATTTTTAGTGCTTTTGTGTTAGGCAGTGGTAGTGCGTTTGGGGTGACTATTTGTAAAACAAGACCAAAGCATATCATTTATGATGAAGAAGTAAATACTAATAAAGATCTTGAAATTTGAAATCAGATTAAAGACGAAGCAAAGCAAACTTTCAAAGCGTGGTGGGATACAAATGCAACAGTTGATATTAATGATTATCCGGATCAAATACCATTTTTTACAGATTTAGTGACAGCAGTAGAAAAAACGGAAAATAGTTTAAGTTTAACACGAGAAGAAAAATTAAGAACTATCTTTTTGTAGAGCAGTTATTGACTGGTTTTCAAGTAGAGTTTGCTAATTTAAATCAGATGTTACGCAATAAATATTCCAATTATTATGGTGATACAATGCCATTGTTGTTGTTAGATGATAATAATATTTTGTTTAGGTTATATGATATTAATTTTGATAAGATAACAAAGTTAATAAAACGTACTCCACAAGCAATATTAGGAATCATGCTTAAGGTTACGATTCCCTATGAAGTAAAGTTTAAAAAATTATATAATAATGGTATAATTGATAATGAAGTAGTTATTTCTAATAATTTAGATGTCTTAAGTAATATTCAAGAAAGCCTTTTAGATTATTTTCTTATTTTTATTGATGAATTGTTTAAAAAACAAGAGTATAAAATTATTGTTAATCTGGAACAAAATATTATTATGTTGCAGAGGGACGACTTAGGAAGTCAGTTAGTTTCAAAATGTATTAGACAAAAGCTAAGAGAAGAAGGAATTCTATTTTCTTCTTTCGTTTTGTTTAATTACGATAGATTTGTTTCATTACGCAAGCGTACTGCATTTGATAGGTCAACGGCAATATGAGCATGAGCTGGCGAGGGATATAACCCAATGAAATTAACACCAGAAAAATTTTTAAAATTTTATAAAAAAAGAACTAATCTTGAGAATCACAATAATGATTATTATCTGAAAGCAAACATATATAGGTTGTTCATTGACAGAAATTTTATGATTGAAAAGCAGTAACATTAAAAACACCAATTAAAGTTATAATCTAAAGTTATAATCGCAAAAGATGAGTTTGTTCAACAGTTACAAGAGTTTGTAGAAGGGATAATAGATTTTTTAAAATATTATGAATTAGAAACTTATAAGGAGAATAGGAGACTTGTTTTTAATATTCAACAAGCGGAATTTGATTCTCTACTTAAAAATATTAGTGGTTTTAATTGAGACCAAAAATCAGAAATAACAGATTTGTCTATATTTTTTGAACATATTTTTATATTTTTTCAAAATACATTAGGTTCAAGAAAAAATAATTTTCAATATTACATCTACAACTATGGCAAGATACGATATAAAATTAATTTAATTAAAAAGGAGAAATCTTTTGTTATAGAATTGTTTTGACCAAAATTTGGTAATAAAACTAACCTAATTTATAAATTAATTTTTGGATTTAATAATTTTGGATATAGTTTCTTTCCTTTACTAAATGAGAGTGAATGTAACAGTGTTAATGATGAATTTTCATTTTTACAAATAATAGAGTTTAAGTAATAGAGTTTAAGGTTAGTTATTTTTTTGTTAATAAATAAAAATTTTAAAATTGAAAAATGCTTTCATTTTTTTTATAATGAAAGCATTTTTCAATTAGAATTATTAAGTAATTAAAACTATGGATAATTCATTAATGTTTTTTGATTTGATTATATTTTGGAAGATTACCATTTTCTAAATCAGATTTCCCTTTAAAATCATAAGGTTTTTCTGTTCCTTTTAATAAAAAAACAATATTTTGATGATGCTTTAAGATTAAGAAAATAGCACTTAAAGTAATAATAATATTAATTAAAGCTAAACTATCATAGTAATTGTCATAATTAACATAATGTAAGTAATTCACTCAAACAAGATGAGAATATTGAAGTAAATCACCATTAAAGTTAATAACATCAATTCCACTTAATTGTGGGATTCAACATAATGCTCCTGTAAAAAATGCTGCTAAAATTGAAGAAACAGAAACTCGTTTTCAAATAAAAATTGTGCTTCATCAAACAACTGTAGCAATTAAAAAATAATATGGGTTAGTCATTCATAATAACCCTAAAAAAGATGAAACTGTTTTACCTCCTTTAAATTTATAATAAATTGGATAAGAATGACCAATTAAAACAAAAAAAGTTGGAATATAATAACTAGTTGAACCAAAATTAACCCCATTAATATTAATACAACTAATACCAAAGGCAATAAACATTGTAATAGTAACTTTTAGCATATCTAAAAACATAATGGCAAAACCTCATTTTTTTCCTAAAACACGACTAGTGTTTGTGGCTCCGGCATTTTTAGAATGATAATCTCGCACATCAATTTTATAAATTTTTTTACTAATAAAGATTGATCAACTAAAAGAACCAATTAAGTAACCAATTATTGCCGTAATAGCTGCCCCTAAATATCCATATAATGTCATTGCTTCACCTCTCTTTTACTATTATATAGCAATTATATAGCAATTAGAAATAATTTAGTAAATAATTGTAAATAAAAGCATTATAATATAAGATATTAATAGTGAAAATTATATTTAAAAGGAATGATAGAAAATATGAGTATTGAAGATAAAACATTAAAGTATGATGAATCATCAATTCAGATTTTAGAAGGACTAGATGCGGTTCGAAAACGTCCAGGAATGTATATTGGTTCAACTGATGTTCGTGGATTACATCATTTAGTTTGAGAAATTATTGATAATTCAATTGATGAGGCATTAGCTGGTTATTGTAATGAAATTGATATTATTATTTATAAAAATAATGCGATTATGGTGGCAGATAATGGTCGTGGTGTTCCAACCGGAATTCATTCATCTGGTAAATCAACGCCAGAAGTAATTTTTTCAGTTTTACATGCTGGGGGAAAATTTGGTGGTGATGGTTATAAAACATCAGGAGGATTACATGGTGTTGGTTCTTCTGTTGTTAATGCTTTATCGTCAACTTTTGATGTCACAATTTATCGTGACCACAAAGTTTGAAGTATTAAATTTGCGAATGGTGGGCAAGTTAAAGAACCGTTAACAAAAATTGGTACAACAACAAAAACAGGAACAACAGTTACTTTTTTACCTGATCATAAGATTTTTAAAGTAATTGATTTTTCTTTTTCCACAATTTCAGAACGAATTCGTGAATCAGCATTTTTAAATAGTGGGGTTAAGTTGACATTGACTGACCAACGCACTGATAAAAAAGTATCATATTTATTTAATAATGGTTTGGAAGAATTCATCACTTATATGAATGAAGGTAAAAAAAGTATTACTCCAATTATTATGTTAAAAGGGATAGAAAAACAAATTGAAGTTGAAATAGCGTTACAATATTCAACTGAATTTAATGAAAATTTACTTAGTTTTGCCAATAATGTTAAAACAAGTGAAGGTGGCAGTCATGTTGCTGGATTCCGAACAGGATTAACAAAAGTAATTAATGATTATGCTCGCAAAGAAGGTTTATTAAAAGAAAAAGATAAGAATCTTGATTCGGTTGATACACGGGAAGGATTAACAGCCATCGTTTCAGTAAAAATTCCTGAAAATTTAATTCAGTATGAAGGTCAAACGAAAGGAAAATTAGGAACTTATGAAGCACGACTTGTTGTTGAAACAATTGTAGCAAAGCAATTTGGATTTTGATTAACAGAAAATAAGGCAAATGCTTATACTATTATTGAAAAAGCATTATTAGCTCGTAATGTTCGTGAAGAGGCTCGGAAAGCACGCGAAGCAGCTCGTAATAGCAAAAAACGTGGTAATAGTGATCGCTTATTAACCGGAAAATTAACCCCAGCTCAAAATCGAAATAAATTTAATAATGAGATTTTTTTAGTTGAAGGAGATTCGGCGGGGGGAAGTGCCAAGTTAGGGCGTGATCGTCGTTTTCAAGCAATTTTACCGTTACGCGGGAAAGTGATTAATGCTGAAAAAGCAAAAATTCAAGATTTAATGAATAATGAAGAAATTAATGTAATGATTAATGCCATTGGGACTGGAGTCGGAAATGGCTTTGATATTAATGATGCCAATTATGGCAAAGTAATTATTATGACTGATGCGGATACGGATGGTGCGCATATTCAAACTTTATTGCTAACATTTTTTTATCGTTATATGCGACCATTAATTGAAAATCATCGGGTTTATCTTGCTTTACCACCTTTATTTAAAATTACTAGCACCAAAAATAAACATATTGAATACGCATGAGATGAAACAGAATTAAAAAATAAATTAAGTCAATTTCATGGTAAATTTGAATTACAGCGTTATAAAGGGCTAGGGGAAATGAACGCAGAACAATTATGAGAAACAACAATGGATCCCCAAACTCGTCAGCTAATTTTAGTAACAATTGATGATGCTGTTATGGCTGAAAGACGGATTGTCACCTTAATGGGAGATGATTCTAAAAAACGAAAAGATTGAATTGATGAAAATGTTAAATTTACTTTAGAAGATGATTTTCAAGCAATCATTAATTAAGTAGGACAACAATGTTACAAGCAATCAAAAAATTAATTAATACCCTAAATCAAACCAATCTAACTATTAGTCAATATCAAAATTTTCAGTTATGACTTATTAAAATAAAAAAAACAAAAACAAGATTGACATTAGAAGTTTGAACAAGTAATGGCAGTGAAGATAGTGAAAATACAATTGCAACAACGATTGAACTTGCGATAGCAGATGAAATAGCATTAAATTGATGTTATGAAAGTTTACTATTAGCAGCGCAACAAACTAAGGAAAAAGAAGTTTTTTGAAAAAAAATTATGCAACAAGTAACACCGCTTTATCAATTAGAACCAAGTAGTAACTTGTACTTGTTAACAAAAGAAGGCATTCATTTTTTTAACGATAAAATTGTTGCATTTGAATTAGACTATTATAATTATAATATATTAATAATTTTATTTGCTTGGCAAAAAATTAATATGGGAATTAATATTAAAAAAAGAACATTAATTAAACCTAACAATTTACAACTAAAAATTAATCAACAATTAAATACATTAAATTTAACAATTTATAAATTATTATTAATTGAAGGAACCTTATTTTATCAATGTGAAATTGATTGGTTATCTAAAATGGGTAAATATATGATTAAATCAGCAACAACAATTTATTATCAACAAGAATTTATAATCAAAACAAATATTTTAGCAGAGTTGTTACAGTTAATGGAAATTTGTAATAATCTTAATGACCGAATCTTAGCATATTTCCGGACATTCTTATTATTAACTCATCAACAGCAACTCTTTACTTATGATAAAAATAAGGATTATTGAATATTAACAAAATTAGGGCAAAAGTTATTTTATCAAATTGATTATAAAAAGTTTATAATCAAGAATGAAATGATGAAAGTTGATTTACAGAGAGGAATTTAAAAATGAGTAATAACGAAAAAGAAAATGAATTAGTTTATAGTTTAAATGATATTATGTCAGAACGCTTTGGTCGTTATGCCAAATATATTATTCAAGATCGAGCCTTGCCTGATGTTCGTGATGGTTTAAAACCAGTGCAACGCCGTATTTTATTTGCAATGAATGAATTACGATTAACTTTTAATACGAGTTATAAAAAATCGGCACGGATTGTCGGAGAAGTAATTGGTAAATATCATCCGCATGGTGATACATCAGTTTATGATGCAATGGTAAGGTTATCGCAAGATTGAAAGGTCCGTTATCCATTAATTGATATGCATGGAAACAATGGTTCAATTGATGGGGACCCAGCGGCTGCAATGCGTTATACTGAAACTCGTTTAAGTGAAATTTCCTCATTTTTATTACAAGATCTTGATAAAAAAACAGTTGCTTTTGCTCCTAATTTTGATGATTCAGAACAAGAACCTGTTGTATTACCAGCTTTATTTCCAAATTTATTAGTTAATGGTTCAACTGGAATTGCTGCTGGATATGCAACAAATATTCCACCACATAATTTACATGAAATTATTAATGCAACAATTCATTTTATTGAAAAACCAGACAGTACGGTTAAGGATTTAGTAAAATATGTTAAAGGACCTGATTTCCCAACGGGGGGAATTATTCAGGGAAAAAGTGGAATTTTAGAGGCATATCAAACAGGAAAAGGCAAAATTATTGTTCGTAGCAAAATTGAATTTGAAAACAATGCTTTAGTAATTACTGAAATTCCATATGAAGTTATTAAACAAGACTTAGTTAAAAAGATTGATGATATTAAATATAATGAACCAGGATTAAATATTAAGGAAGTTCGTGATGAAACAGACCGCGAAGGGTTACGAATTGTGATTGAATTAGGTAAACAAGCTAATGTTGAAACCGTACGGAAATTTTTATTAAAAAATACTAATTTACAAATTTCATATAATTTTAATATGGTTGCTATTGCAAATAAACAACCACGACAATTAGGATTAAAGGAAATCTTAACCCACTATGTTGAACATCAACAAGCAGTTGTTACACATCGTTCTCGTTTTGAATTAGCACGTGCACAAAAACGCTCAGAAATTGTTGCTGGGTTAATCAAAACAATTAGTATTTTAGATGAAGTAATTGCAGTTATTCGCCATTCAAAAGATCGCAGTGATGCAATTCATAATTTAGGGAAAAAATTCGGTTTTACTCAAATTCAAGCCGAAGCAATTGTCCAGTTAAGATTATACCGGTTAACTTCAACAGATATTTTACAATTAAAAGCAGAACAAAAAGAATTAATTGCAACAATTGCTGAATTAAAAGCAATTTTACGTGATATTAATAAATTAAATAGTGTTATTATTCACCAATTAGAATTAATTAAGAAAAAGTTTGTTTCACGTCGTCGTAGTGTGATTGAGAATGAAATTGAAGCAATTGAAATTCAAAAAACAGAAACAATTATTGAAAAAGATTTGAACATTTGAATTTCACGAGATGGGTATTTAAAAGCGTTAGAAAATAATCAATTAGCACGGTTAGCAACTGAAGAATTTAAACGAAAACCAGGGGATTTATGAATTGCTAATTTTCAAGCTAATACTTCTGATAAAATTTTATTAATTACTTCAAAAGGAAATTATGTTATTATTCCAGTTTATAAAATTAAAACTGTTCGGTTACGTGATATTGGTGAACATGTTAATACTATTTCTGAGTTACCAGGAGAAGAAAAAATTATTAGTGCTTTCTTATTAAATGATTTTAATAAAAAAGAACAATACATTATGTTGGCAACTAAAAATGGAATGATTAAAAAGACAGCTGTTAAAGATTTTGAAGCAACACGAATTAGCAAGGCTCTTAAAGCTATTAATTTAAAAAATGATGATGAAGTTGTTGCTAGCCAATTAGTTAATCATCATCCATATGTTGTCATAACAACAGCAAACGGTTTTATTGTTAAATATCCTAAAAAGCAAATTCCCACATTAGGGTTACGAACAGCAGGGGTAAAATCAATTAATCTACGTGATGATGTAGTTATTAATGCGGGTTATTGTGAATATGATAATTTAGTATTAATTACTAATCTTCATACTGGGAAAAAAATTGATTTAACAGAAATTCCTACATCAACACGGCCAGTAAAAGGAACACGATTATATAAGTTAAATAAAGATATTAATGAACTTGTCCGCTGAACGTTTTTAACAAAAGGGAAAGATATTTTACATATGTTAAATCAAAATGATGAAATTGAGATATTTAATACTGATAAAATGCCTATTCATAAATTAGTTACTGCTAATCATAAATTAGGCTTTGAAAATATTGTTGATATTGTTATTCCCCATTATTATGATTTAAAACTAATCCCATCAAAAAAAGGATTAGAAAGTAGTAGTGCAGCTGCAAAAAAGCATCCGCTTCATCATAATAAACATTATAATGTAAACAATCTCAAACCCCTAATTGAAGTAGCAAAACCAACGAATAATGCTGCTGTTAATAAGACAGAACCAAATGAAAAAAGTTATAATCAGGAAACAATCACCTCAGAAAATACTAACGATGAAGAAAGTGATCCCAATGTTAAATTAGCATTAATGATTCCACCAGAAGAAATTTATCAAGTTGAGCAAGTTATTGCGACAGCAGAACCAATAACAACGTTTGACCACCATGCAAATAGTAAGAAAAAAATTAACAAAAACATTTTGGGTAAACCACGCGGAGAAAAAATGCGCCAGAAAAATAAAAATATAAAAGAGACAAAAAAGAAAGTTCGAAAAGAACAACAAAGTAAACGACAATTAGAACAAACCTCAACAAATGTGGAAACTAGCACAATCGTATCTGCACCTGAACAAGAACCATCGCCATTATTTGTTCGCAAAACTTTTGGAAAAGTGAAAACAACAGCAGATATGTTAATTGAAAAGAAACCACGTGAGCAAGCTAAAGTAGCTTTAGTAAAAGCACAGGCACAACAAAATAATCAACAAAAAAATATAAAACCGACAGTTCGGTCTTTTGGCGAAGAAAAACCATCTTTTGGAAAAGTGGTCACAACAGTGGGAACTCTGCTTAAAAATAGACAACAACAAATTAATTTTGAGTTTAATAATAGCGAAAAAGATAAACCTATTATTAAAGCAAAATCACGAACAGAATGATTAAAAGCAATTGAACAAGCTCCAGCTGGAACAATTAAGGTTGGCTTAAGAAATGTTTCTTCAAATAATCATGAGCAAACAATGCAAAAAGCTGATTTTAAACAAATAAAAAATAAAAGAGTAACGAAAGCTAACTTTAAAAAAGATTTAGCAAATGATGAAACAAAAGAATTACAATTAACTATTCATGATATTTTAGATAAAAGTAAAAAATAAATTAAAAATCAGTCAAAATTGGCTGATTTTTAATATATAATCTTAGTAATGAAAGATAAAAACACGAGGAGTAAATAAAAAATGACTAATTTGGGAACAGACTTTTTAGTTAAATGTACTAATATTAATAAATTTTATCGAAAACAACATGTCTTAAAAAATGTCAGTTTAACTGTACAAAAAGGAGATCGAATTGGAGTTGTTGGACCAAATGGAACAGGGAAAACAACTCTATGTGAGATTTTAGCCCAATTACGTCGTGTTTCCAATGGCAGCAGTGAAAAACAAGTTGGAATTCGGATTGGGATGCAATTGCAAGAATCTAAATATCCTCGTGGCATTACTGGTTATGATATTTTAAATTTGTATTTAAAAGCTTATAATTTATTAATTCCACCAGAAAACATTTATCAACTTTTATTAAATTTACAAATTGAAAAAATTATGAACAAGGATATTTCAAAATTATCTGGCGGACAACAACAAAAGATTAATATTTTATTAGCATTAATTGTTGGCCCAGATTTGATTATTCTTGATGAATTAGCAACAGGCTTAGATTTAGAAATTAAAGATAAAATATATGAGATTTTAAGTATTTTTTTAGCAAATGAAAATAAAGCATTATTATTAATTTCGCATAATATGGAAGAAATTGAGAAGTTTTGTGATACTTTAATTTTTATGGTTGCAGGAGAAATTACAAAAGTAACAAAAGTAGTTGATGTTGTTGCCGAATATGGCAGTGTTGAAGCTTTTGTCAAAGATCAATTTAAAGAATATCAAATTGGCGCTTATAAAAAGGGCTATAGAACAGGAGCAATCGAACATGACAAATGAGCCAAAAACTGAACAAAATACATCGATAAAAATAAAAAATAGTTGATTAGTTAATGAAAAAGTTAATTTATCAGCCCTATATCGTTTTTTTCTAAGTTATTTGCGACGCCAAAAAATGGTTTTAATTCTTTCCGTTGTACTAATTCCAATTGCAATTCTTTGCCAAGCAATTTTTGTTAACTACCGCCAAGGACCGAATGTTATGGCACTATCAATTGGAGTTACTTTTATTGCAACGGGGGCAAGTGTTGCTGTATATATGTTAATGGGTTTTTTAATTGATTTAAAAATGTCAGTTGTCTATAAACGCATTGGATTATTAGAAATTAAACCATTAGGTTTTGTTTTAATTGTTTACGCTTATTGTTTTACCTTAGTACTAATTGCTGATGTCCTAGTTTTAATTACTAGTTTCATTATTAATGCGGTGTTAAAGATTAATTTTGCTGTTGCGTATAATTTAATTGTTCTTTTGTTTTTTATTATTTCAATTTTTATTACTGCTTTTGCAATTGCTTTAATGATTATTGCTGTTATCTTAATTAATTCACGAACAATGCAATCAATATTAACTACCATTTTAACAATTTTATTTGTCGGAGGTTCATTCTTATTTGTAGCTTTTATTCCGGCTTTATTTGGTGCGCACTATAAAGAAGCAATTTTATCAATCAAGGGCTTAAGTATTGGCTGTGTTGTTATGTTGTGTTCAGTTGTTTTAACTGGTCTCTTAATATGGTTAATTGTTCGAATTTTTCGTTGAGATAATTAAAAAAAATGAGGAAAGCAACAAAAGTAATTGGCAAATTTAAATTATTTTGCTATGATATTCTTGTTGTAAAATTCGGGAAGAATAAGATTTAAGCAGAAAAAAGGAGTAAACAAATGCGTGAAGGAATAATTTTACGTTGTGAACAATGTAAGGAAGAAAACTACATTGCAAAACGTGACAAAAAGAAACAACAGGACAAATTAGAAGTGAAAAAATATTGTTCAAAATGTAACCAACATACTTTACATAAAGAAAAAAAATAACTCATTTTAATGAGTTATTTTTTTAAAATTATTTTTATCAAAGATTAGAGTTAACATCTGTTTGGATTAACAGGTTTTATGTTATGATTAAGGTAAAGTAGATAATAATACTTTCATATCGGTGTTTTTTTGATTATTTTAAAATAGCAAAGGAAAAATGTGAAAGGAAGGAAGCACGAATGATTCGAAAAGCTACAATTATTGATCAAGACCAAATTAATCAGTTAAAACAAAAAATCATTAATAAAATTAGTCTTGATGATTATAATCTTTTAGAACAAGAAGCTATTTTACAGTATTTTCAAAATAATAATTTTTATAAAAAATTAGAAACCGAAATAGGATATGTAATTAGTTTTGAAAATAAAATTTTAGGTTATGGTGCTTATCATTCCCAACAAAATCAAATCACTGATTTATATGTTGACCCTGAATATCAAGGGTGATATTTTGGCAAAAAATTGCTGAAACAGTTAGAATTAGAAGCACAAACAAACGGTTTTTTTAGACATTACTGTGGATGATTTTTACCAGCTGTTGCTTTTTTTCAAAAGCATCATTATATTGCAATGAAGAAAAATGTTCATATTTATTCACAACAATAAGTTTTAACCTATTTTATGAAAAAATATTTTTAATTCAATAGAAAAAAATGTATAATATATCCAATAAAAGGAATGACGGGTAATGTTGAACAAATTAAATTTAGGTCCAAAAGCGTTAAAAACTTTTAAATTTTTAAATTCACTAAAATTGAATTTTCTTTCAATTGAGCGAATTTTAAAAGCAAAAACAGAATTAACTTTTGCTCAAAAAGAAACAATTTTAAATTTAATGCGCCAACAATTTAATATTAAGATTAAAGCAAATTATAATGCACGCCCAATAGGTCAAACCCATCAACGAAAACAAGCACTTAGTTTAAAAAAATTAAAAAAGATACAAAAAAACATTCTCAGCAAAGGACATTAAAAAATAAAAAACAACAAGAGATAACAAATATTTATCAAAAGCGACCTTCTTTTAGTCAAGGTAATTTATTAGAATTAACGAAGCAAAGGATTAATTTATTACGTAATGCTTCAAACAATTACAATCGAATGGGGCAAGGTGTTGTAAAATGACGAAATGCTTATTATTCAATGTTTGGCGTTAACCAAACGAATCTTGTTAAGCGCCATAAAAATTTATAATTTAAGTAAAATTAAAATCAGAAATATTATTTCTGATTTTAATTTTTTATTTACATCTTAAATAAAAATAAATAATTTTATTTACAAAAAAATTCATGATTAAGAAGTAAAAATAACTTTTTTAAAATAAAATTTTTAAGGTATAATAATTAATAAAACAGTAAAATAGAAAGGTCATTAGTGATGGAAGAATACATATCCCAGAATAATAGCAACTTAGAAACTAATTTAAAAACTAATTTTGAAACGGGTTTAACTTCAGAAGAAGTAATTGCTCGGAAAAAAAAATATGGAAAAAATGAATTACCAAAAAGTAAAGTAACCCCATGATATGTTATTTTTGGCAAAGCCTTAATTGAACCAATCCAATTAATTTTAATTGCAGCAGCTGTAATTTCAGTAATTGCGCCAATGATTGGAAATAATTGACAAATTCAGGGCGAATATTTTATTGATTTTTCAGTAATTGCAGCAATTGTTATCCTTGATGCAATTTTAGAAACAATCCAAACAGTAAAAGCTCTGAAATCAATGGCCGCTTTAAAATCTTTTTCAAAACCAAAAGCGGTCGTAATTCGAAATGATTCTCAGCAAGAAATTCCAGCCAATGAATTAACAGTTGGTGATATTGTTATTTTAGAAGCAGGAAAATATGTTCCAGCGGAACTACGCATTATTGAACAATCTGATGTATTTATTGATGAAGCAATTTTAACGGGGGAAAGTGTTCCTGTTCATAAAACAGCTTACCCAATTGAGCCAACAACAATTTTGGCAGAAATGAAAAATATTGCTTTCATGTCAACTTTTATTACAGCTGGGCGAGCAGTTGGTGTAGTTATTAAGGTTGGTCAACAAACAGAAATTGGAAAAATTGCAACAACAATTAATGAAACAGAAGAAACTGCTACAAATTTAGAAAAAAAACTAACAAAGTTTTCGTATTGAATTGCAGGCTTAAGTTTTATTATTGCTATTGTTATTTTTTTAGCATTATATTTTAATGGTAATAAAAGTGGATGAACTAATTATTTAATGGTAGCAATTACTTTAACAATTGGGGTGATTCCAGAATCATTAGCAGCAGTTGTTTCGATTACTTTATCATTTTCAACCAAACGAATGGCAAAACAAAATGTGATTGTCAAAAAACTTGCTAGTATGGAAACATTAGGAAGTGTCAATGTTATTTGTACTGATAAAACAGGAACTTTAACACAAAATAAAATGACAGTTAAAAAAGTAATGATGAATAATGCTGTAATTAATTCTGACGAATACGTTAATAGTAGTCTGGATCAGCACCAAGATTTATTTTTAAAAGCATTAGTTTTATGTAATGATAGTGTTACTGAAGATAAAGAACGGATTGGTGATCCAACAGAATTAGCATTAGTTGATTATGCTGAATTATTTGCTTATGATGAGCAAGATTCACGTGATAAATGAGAACGAATTGATGAAGTTCCTTTTGATTCTGAACGGAAATTAATGTCAACTTTAAATGTGATTGAAGGGGTTAGTACAACTTTTACAAAAGGTGCATTGGATAGTTTATTAGAACGTTGTGATCGCATTATGATTCAGAATGAAATTTTAACATTAACAAAAAAAGATAAAGAATTGTTGTTAAAGTTAGCAGATGATTTATCAGGGCAAGCATTACGGGTATTAGCTTTTGCTTATAATACTAATTTTGATGATGAACAAGACCCCGAGGCGTTAGAAAAAAAATTAATTTTTTTAGGAGCTGTTGGTATGATTGACCCTGTTCGTCAATCTGCTATTGAAGCATTAAAAAAAGCACATGCTGCTGGAATTAAAGTTGTTATGATTACTGGTGATCATGCAACAACTGCTCTAGCAATTGCCAAAGAATTAGACTTAGCTTATTCAGAATATGAAGTAATTTCTTCAGAGAAGTTAAATGCAATGACAGATAAGCAATTAATTCAAATTGTTGATAATATTAAAGTATTTGCACGAGTTAATCCTGAACATAAAGTTCGGATTGTTAATATTTTACAGCAGAAAGATTATCTTGTGTCAATGACAGGAGATGGGGTTAATGATGCTCCAAGTTTAGTAAAAGCTGATATTGGGGTAGCAATGGGAATTACTGGAACAGATGTTGCAAAACAAGCAGCTGATGTTATTTTAACGGATGATAATTTTGAAACAATTATTAAAGGGGTTAATGAAGGCCGTAATGTTTATCAAAAAATTCGCCGAGCAATTACGTTTGTGATTGGAGTTAATTTAGCAAATGTTTTATCAATTTTTATTTTATCCTTAATTAACCATGTTTCACCAGTTGAAGCAACTGATATTTTATGAATGAATTTAGTTATTGAATCAATTTTAGCAATTTGTATTGGAATGGCTGATAATGATGATACATTAATGACAATTAAACCGGTGCAAGGGAAGAATCCCTTATTTCGAAATATTTGAGGACCAATGATTCGCATTACAATTTTAACAACAAGTGTTTGTGTTGGCGCTTATTATTTTGGAATGAGTTTTGTTCCAAATCAAGCATACGAAGCTTATGGTTATCAAACAGTTTTTGATTTTTTACGAAGTAGTGATCCTAATATTACAATTGAAATGAAATTGCAAATTTCTGATTTTGGTCGAACAGGAATTTTTATTGCTTTAACTTGTGCGCCAAGTATGTTTGTTAATACTATTACTTTAACAAATTGAAAAATAAAGCAACGTTTTACTCCAATTATTAATCGACCATTAATTTATGCCGCAATAGGAGCACTTTTATTAAATATTGTTATTTTGTTTATTCCTTGAATTAATAATAAAGTACTAAACTTAAATGATTTAGAAGTTTATAATTTAAATAATTGATATTTTATTCCTTCTTGTTTATCAATGGCAATGATTCCTGTCACAATTATTGTGATAACTGACGCTTGTCATTTTTGATGACATCATGGGTTAAAACAACACTTACGAAAACTTGGTAAAATTAAAATAAGAAAGTTATAAAGGAATAATTGTATTACAAATAATTTTTAGGAAATATTATATTTAGCAATTAAGTTGTTAAAGGCACTAGGGTGCTTTTTTGTTATTATTATTCAATATAATAATAGGTATCTTATATTTCAAAAGATGAAGTTAATGAACAATATTTACTAATGTTTGCTAAATTAAATAATGGATTTTTGAAATTATTATAAGTTAATACTTATAAAATTTGATATAATAAACAGGACTATAAGGAGAAAATATGGCTATTGAAAAAACAAAAGATAAAAACTTAAATCAAAAAGAAAATCAATTATTAAATAAAAAAATAAATTCTTACACATTAGAAAAGTTAATTTGTCATAGTAATACAGGTAAGGTTGAACCAGCAAATAAAATGATTGCTGAATATTATGTTCGTCGTGATAAAGAAATGCAAGCAGCAAAAGTTCGCCGTGAACAAGCTAAACGTGGTGGAATTTATAACTTTAGTATGGCAAAATATGATAATATTTTTAAAACAGTTAATACAACAAATAAAGAATTAACAAAACAATATAATTTACATACTGCTAATCTTAAAAGTGAAAAAGTGTTACCAATTGATCGTTTTTCACCGCAATATTTAGCAAAGCAAAATAATATAGGTATTAAAAAAGAAAACGATAATCGTCCGGTAATTGATTTGTTTGATGAAAATAATAATGAAAAACAACCAGCAATTATTCTTTATGATCCAGTAAAAGAGATATATGTGATGCAAGAACCAAAATTAGAGCGAAAAGAAACATCAAGTTCTGAAACAAGTCTTGCTGGAAAACTAAAACAGCAAACTATTTCTCGTAAGAGTGGAAATATTAGTAAAAAGAAAGCAATTGAAGAAAATATTTCTAATGATATAACAAAAGATCATACGATAATCGCTAATCGTAGACGCGGTTCTTCTGATACAAATAGTATTGATCCAAGTAAAAAACCAAATTTTTTAAGTCAAATACAAGAACAAACGGATGAAACTGAAATTTTTAAGCAGAAATTAGAAGTTAATAAGCCTTTAAGTAAAAATTCACAAAAAGAAAAATCCGAACGAAAGTTTAGTAAAAAAAAATTTTTACATGACTTAGAAGTAAATCAAAAAAAAGAAAATATTAATTTACCAAATTATTATCAAACAAATTATTCAACTAAAAAAGGTTTTTCTTCTTTTTGCAGTAAAGTTTTAGATTTTTTTAAAATCACAAAATGAATTAATAAATCAAAACGATGAAATAAGTAGTATTTATAGTTTACTACTTATTTTTTTAATTAACATGAAAAAGTATTTAAAACTTAAAGAATTAAAAAATAATCTTAAAAAATAAAATTAGAGTACCATTATTTTTTTAGGAAGTATGATAAGATAAAAATAGTATTAACTTATTATCTTAATTATTTAAGAAGTGAGGAAAATTAATGGTTATTTTTGAAAATATTTGAAAATTTTTAGCAAATTATTGAGAAGCTTTTATTGCAATTTCATCGCTTATTGCAATTATTACTTTAGGAATGATATCTTTTCGAGTTCAAATGAAAAATTATCAAAAAAATTTAACACAGGAATAAAAAGTGATAGTATTTTTTTTAAAAGTTATATTCGTGCGAAAATAATTTTTATTTTAAATGATGAAGGAGAAAATGTTAAAAGTCAAAATTATTATGTTTCTTTTCGGAATTATAAGTTAATTAAATTATTTTTTTGTACTATTAATCATCATTTAAAAAAATTAATTATATTTTAAAATTAATTGTAGTATACCACACAAATTTTAAAGATTACAAGAAAATAACAAAAATAATAAAAATATTTATTTATAATAAAAAAATATCATAAAATAAATAAATAAAAAATATAAAATTAAACACACTAAAAAATAATTTATTAAATTTTAATTAATAAATACATATTTTATTATTTTAATAACATATTTTATGAGTTAATTTACATATTATTAATTAATTAAAATATGATAAACTTATTTAGTTTAAACACAAAAACTTAATAATTTAAAATTATTTAATTAAACTTAAACTATTCAAAAAATTAAATGGTGTCTGAAAATTTAAAGACTTATGTACTCTTTCAAAATTATAAAAATAATAATAATCATTTAATTTATTCTGTAACCTAACTGCATTTAATATTTTTTCTTCAAATACAAATAATTTAGTATAATTTTGATGAAATCTTTCAATCTTACCGTTTGACTGTGGAGAGCGAACTGGTGTTGTTTGATGCAAAATATTTTTATCTGTTAAAAATTGAGTAAAATTAGTCTTTTTAACACTAATTTTTTGATTATTCCGATAATTATTAATAAATTCAGAACCGTTATCAGTTCTAATTAGTGTTATTTTAATACCAAATATATTTTTAAAATCACTAATTACTTTTTTAACAGCAGCAATAGCATTATCAATACTTAATTTATCATAAACATATCCTAATGCTAATCTTGTTTTTTCATCAATAAAATCATAAACATAATACTTTTTATCAACTGGAAATTTACTTGGTACAAAATATTTAGCGTCCATCTGTAACAAACCTATTTCTTTAACTTCATATCTTAGATGTTGTTTTTTAATTTCTTTAATTTTATTTTTTATTTTTAATCATCTTTCATCTTTTTTAAGTCAACGAAAAAATGTTTTTAAATTTTTTGGTGCTTTATTTTTTAATTCTTCTCCATGAATTCCTTTTTTTAAATTATAAAACAAAGATAAAACACCACCAGCATGTTTATTACAATATTCAAAATATAAATCACAAATAATTTTGCGAATATCATCACTATATTGATAATTAATATTATTAGGAATTGTTGACTTTAATAATAATTCAGCAAAATCATTATTTTTATATGCAATTAAAATTTTATTCGCTCAATAATAAAAAGTTGAAAACTTATTTTTAAAATATTTTTTAATTAAATCTTTCAACAAAAAATTACCATTATAATAATCATTACACAAATTAATATATGAAAATATTTTTTGTTTTATTCTTTTATAATATTTATTTTTATAATTTTTACTTAAAAAATTTTTTAATTTTGCTTGTAAATCAAACAAATTAAAATTATTAATAATATATTTCATTAATTTACACCTACCATCAAAAATATATAAAATTAATATTTAATACGAATAATTGATATATAATTGATATAAGATAAAATCAATTATATATAAAAAAATAAAAAGGAGTAATCTATATGAAAAGAATACTTAGCATAATAGGAGCAATCGGATTAACCGCAACAAGCACAACAACATTAATCGGTTGTGAAAAATCTGAAAAACCAAATAATAATGAAGAAAATAAACCGACAACACCAACGCCAGTACAACAACCACCAAAAGATAGTAATTGAAAATTAGTCGATAATAAAGATGAAGAAAAAAATCGTAATAAAATTTATATTGGAATTTGAGAAAATGGATCAAATTATAAAATTATTAATTGAAAAGCAAATCCAGCACAACCTAAATGACCCTTATATCATTTTGAAATTGTTTATCGTTGAGATGGTGTGGGTGAACCGCAAATTCCAACTATTAATCCTAATACTGGTGAAATTACTGATTGAAAAGAACAAAAAGGAACTTAATAACAGTTCCTTTTTTATATTAATCGCACAAATTTCATAAAGATAATTAATAAAAAGATATTTGTTATTGTACTATACAATGCTGGATTAAATTTTCATACCTCAAATATTTGACTAAAAAAACTATATACTGTTTCAAAAACCTTACCAACACCACTCGCTAATTCATTAACTTGTTTAACACCAGGAATAGTGTTGACAATTCAAATCACCGCATTTTTAATATGAGCACCAAAATCTCATCAACCTTTAGGAGTTATATATTGCACTTGAAATCATTGTTTATCGGGGAACAAACCCACCATTATTAATTTCTTGTCAATTATAAATCCCAAAATTAAAATCATAATATCGGTACATATCATTCTCTTTTTGTGCTTGCAATTCAAAAACATTATAACCGATTTTTTGTTCTTCAATTTTTTTATATTGCAAACCATATTTATTTTGTAAATTACCGCCAAAAACATAACCCGAATTTAACTTAATATCATAATTATTAGCAACCGAAAAATCATAATTAAAAACACTACCATAATTATTAATCGTATAAAACCGATTTTTAAATGCTGAATATAATTTAATATCTAATTGCTTATATTTATCCGAAAAATAAAAATATCGTGGGTAAATTTTAAAACCATTATTTACTAACAAACCATATTTTTTATTATAACCTTGAACATAAGTGTTATTCTCTAAATCAAAAATCGTACGTAAATAATTAGTATAAAATTTTTGTGAAATCTTAAACATACTATTTAATAATTTATCAAATTGTAATTTATCGTTAATATTTTCACTCAACAAAATATTATTAAAATTTTGTAATTTCAACGCAAAAAAGTTAACTAAAACAGTATCATATTGTAAATTATCAATATATCCATTTTCAATAAACGAACTACGATTTTGAAACACTGGCACCAAAGCACTTGCAAAAAAAGACTGTAAAAACTTAGATAAATAAAACTGACCGCTAAACTGTTGATAATACTTTAAATCTTTACTATTTAATGATGAATAAATTGAACCATTAAAATTAAAAACTTCACCCATTCCCGTTCGGATAAAACTAAAATTAAAACTTAAATCATCATTATTAATATTATTTAACTCTAAACTACCAGAAATAATTAAATTTGCTTCATCAACAGTCAAAATCATCCGATAAATTGCTTTTTTAATATTTTTAACATCAAACTCATCAACCGTCTCAAAATCAAAAATTATCCGCTTTGTTTCAACCTTATTCGGATTTTTATAATCCGCACTACCACCTTGCTGAACTCTAATATTTTCTTGCAAAACAGAATATAAAGATAAACTAATAAATTCTTTTACGCGAGTTTGTTGATAACTATTTCAGTCAATAATTTCACCAGTATTAGGATTAATAGTTGGAATTTGCGGTTCACCCACACCATCTCAACGATAAACAATTTCAAAATGATATAAGGGTCATTTAGGTTGTGCTGGATTTGCTTTTCAATTAATAATTTTATAATTTGATCCATTTTCTCAAATTCCAATATAAATTTTATTACGATTTTTTTCTTCATCTTTATTATCGACTAATTTTCAATTATCTTGGTTTAACTTAACTCTTGGATAATGATTTTCTTTATAACGATCAACATTCTCCATAATTTTTTTCGATACATCAAACATCTTATATTTTACAGCAAAGGCATAAATAAAATCAGTTAAATCATTCAAAAAATTCTCTTTTTTAACATCATAAAATTTTTCAACCATAAACTGATTTTTTAAACTATGTCATTGTCGATAATAATTCAAAAATATTTCATTAGGTTTATCATAAACAACTCCCGTGGAATAACTATCTTGTAAAAAATCTAAATACCATTTATCATTAAACAATAAATTTTTTGATGTTTTTAAAGTTGGATTAATAAAATAATTTGTTTCCGACCAATTTTCAAAAAAACTACTGCGTAAAAACATTGTATTAATAAAATCAGTTTCATTAATACCTTTACAAAAAGTTAAAATAAATATGGCAAATAAAGATAACGATTTTTTCATAAACTTAACTCCTAACTATACAATGTTTTTGAAACAATAAACCCAACAATATATAAACTCGATATTGTTAACATTAACGGATGACTAAACAAAACTGCCATTCTACCAAATAATCAAATCAACCAAGTATCAGAATTATATAAATCCATAATAATATTTTTTGCTGATGTAAATTGATTAATAATAACTGTAATAAAACCAGTACCAAATATCGCGATTGCCGCTACCAATAAAACTAATTTAATCATTACTTAACACCTCTTTTAAATTTTGCTTGTTGTCTAACATTTTGACGCTTAATTTCTCGTTTAACTTGCTGCTTATTACTATTTTGATAAACATTTTTACCAACATTAATACCTTTTCGTACAGTTGACGAATATACTTGCGAAACACCATTATTAACTGTCGAACCTAAATTATTATATTGTGCTGATGTCCCGTGAATTGCATAAATAGATAACTTAATAACCATAAAAAAGATTAAAAAATAAGCAATTGACGTATTTGTCATCGGTAATTTTGTATTTCAAATTACATCAAAAATAAACAAAAATATATCAAAAACAAAACTAAAAATCTTGTCTCAATTACTATTATTATTTTCAACTAATAAATTAATCATCTTTACTATTTCCTTTCTCTTTTTTAGGTTTTAAATTCTTTTTCAAAATATCAATATCAAATAACTCCAATCGTTCTTTAACACTTAATTTTGTAGTTTCCGATCAATAATAAAATTTTTCATTAACAATTTCATCATTCTTTAAATCACGCACAAACTTTAACCATTCACTATCATACTTATTAGCGAATTCAAGGGGAATCATTATTTTAAAAAACCGAATTCCTAACCCAACATCCGACTTATGTTTTGCTCTTTTACCTTCTACTGTTCGCTCTACTGATTTTGTTTTTCAAATTTCATAATCCGTTATATCTTGAAAAATCCCAATTCGCATAATAAAGAAACGATTAAAAAAATTAAATCCTTTTTTAGCAACGGGTTTTCTCAATGAAATTGGAATAATAATCCCACTTGCTAACTGGCGAATATTATTTCAAATCATACCCTCACGCTGAGCAGTAAACAACGCACGATGTCCAAAATGTCTCGCTAAAACAATTCACGGTATTTTACCACTATGAACTTTTTTCTCATCGTGAGGACTAGTTCCATCAATATACAAATAACTTTCATCAAATAAAATAACACTATCATCGGGTGGGACTGGTTTTGTTCGATCGGTAAAATCTAAATTTTTAAATGTTAAAACTTTAACTTTATCATCTTCTAACGGATAATTACTATAAATTTCATCTGTCAATAATTTCATAGTTTGCGACAAATAAGTTAAAAGTAATGTTTTACCAGTTCCTAACTTACCAATAATTACCGATAACGGATTATCTCAAACAAAATTCACTAACCGAAAAGCATTTAACTGATAAAAAATATTTTTTCACAATCATCACACAAAATAAACACACTGCAAAGCAAATAATATTCAAAATACTAAACCAACACAATACAAAGAAATTATCCAAAGTAATAAATCAATTAAACTAAACAAAAGCATTGAACCACTAATATAACAATAGTTTTTAAAGAAAAATATAAATTTTTTCATTTTACCTCCAATAGTTATTTATAATTAAACTAGTATTATTATGGTTTTCTCTCCACACAAATCAAAAAGAAATATTTTTTTACAACATTATTTATATTAATAATTACTGCATTCGTAATGAAAATATATATTATATTCAAAAAAAATTTTAAAATTTTGTGGGGAGAGAAAACCATAATAATAACAAAATTTAATTATTTAAAATAACTAACTATTTTAAAAACCATTCACAAGAAAAACCAAGTTAAAAACAAAATCACAACTCAAACACCAACCATCAAAGTTAAATATTCATTTTGCGTTAAATTCCACATTGTAATACTTTCAACATTCGTTTTATCTATAAACAAAAATATATGAATAAAAAACTCTTTTAATTTAATTCAATCATTTTGCATTTTTAAAAACTCCATATTTTTTGAATAAGTTTAAAAAACATTCCAAAAAATAAAACAACAAATAACACAAAGGATATAACATATAAAAACTCAGGGGCATTTGCACCAATAATATAACTAACAAATTGAACTCAATAATCATATAAACTCATTTAATTTAAGTCTTTCAAATCATTAATTAATTCTTGTTCTTTTTCAATACTTCAATTTGTTAAATTATTATTGTTATTATTTGCTTTTACTTTTTTAGGTTCACTTAAAAATAAAGCTTTTTTCATTTTAGTAAAATAATTTTGTTTATATTGATTATATAAATTGATTAATTCTGTTCCAGTTAAATATTTTCAAATATTTCGCTTTAAATTTTCATCATATTTTACAATAGGGTAAGAATTATCATAAATCAAACCGATTGCTACTTGTTCCGAATATTTTTCACTCGAATAAATAAACTTATTACTCAACCAAAAACCAATATGACGATTATGATTAGGTAAATTAATAAAACTTGCTTTATCTGTTGTAAAAGGGATAAATTCCTTACTAATAAAATAATTTTCTACATTCTGATTTTTCTTAACAAAATTACTCAATTTTATCATCTCCTAACTAAATATTTGTTTAATAAACAATGTTATAAATAATGTTTATATAATGTTTATTTATTGCAATAAACACTGATTATTAACAATGTTATACATAATGCTAATATATTGTTTATTTAATGTTTAATAAACAATGTTAATAAACATTGTTAAATATAAAAATAATAAAAATTGGCACACTGAAAATAACTATTAAGAACTTTAATAGTAAATATAATAAGTTCATTTTTCTATTTAATAAATTCATTTTTTACAAATGTGATACCATCTATTTTTTGATTATCATGAATGGTATCACCAATTAAAACAATTATTTCACTAAAACTTCCTAGTGTGCCTTAACTAAGATATAATCGATTATAATAAATATTAAAATCCTTTAACCATAACACGGAAAAAGTTTAAGATTTTAATAATACAAAATATAGCAAATGGAATTAATATAATTCACGCTTCACCTAAGAAAACCATTATCTCAGGTAAAATATTTGTTATACCTTCTTTAACTTTTCATAATGCACTAGTCAAACCCGTTCAAATCCCAGTCATACCCTCAGTCATAGTTTTAGGTGTAGGTGCTGTTAAAAAATTAAACGCTGTTGTTAAATACATACCTAACATTATTTATTACTCTCCTTTCTTTCAATTTCTTTTTTTTCTTTTTTCTTTCCTCGAATTTGTTTAATTTTTTGATAAATTGATAAACCAATTCAAGCAAAAATCCCTAATATAATAACAACACTAAATATTGTCGTTAATCAAGTTGGCATAATACATCTCCTTTCTAAAAACTAAAAAATTGAAATTTGCAAACTCGCTCCGCTCGTTGTCGCTTCGCTCCATTAAAAACACTACTGAATAAATTATCCGCTAATAAATTACGCGGAATAATTTATTCTTTTACTTTTTAATTTCAATATCTTTTGCAATCTTATTAATAGTATTAATAACATTATCTTTACCATACTTTTTCACTAGGGACCGCAAAATAAAATATTGCTTTGTTTACATAATTTCAACTCCTCAATTAAAAAAAATAAAAAAATTTACTTTCCAAAACTGTAAAAACCAAAAATACAAAATGTGTGTGGTTTCTACACCATATACAAAACCCACTTCAGCTAGTTGAGGCAATACAAGATATTATGGTAAAAATTTTGACAACTTTTTAATGCATAATAAGGTTAACCCCCGTTATAATTTTCAATATAAGCATGCGACAACGTTAAAGGATGTCAAAGAATATGCTAATTTCTATCTTTTTAATAAATATGAGAAAGTAAGTAGTATCACTGGGATTGAAATTAAGCAAAAAGTTGGTTTCACATATTATATAGGGGAAGACTGAACATGATATTTACAATTATTGTTATATCAATATGGTCGTAGTTTTGGAACTTGAATTGGTGGCGCAATGTGGTTACCAGTTGGAAATCAAATAATTTTATCTTATGATTAATTGTCAATATTAAAAATGATATGAGAATTAAATCTTATATCATTTTATTTTTATTAAATTATTATTTGCTTATTTAAAAATAATCCTTGCTAAATTTAATTAAATATGTTATTTTTAATATCGTATATGGTTTTAAAAATATTAATAATATTTTTAAAATAAATTACTTTAATTGTTTATAAAACATAACCAATTAAAAACTAAAAAAAGGAAGTAAATAAAATGGGAATTACTTCAAAAGCAAAAAATAAATTAAAATCAGCTTATAAATCAGTTAAAAAGTCATTTAATTCATTTTTAAAAAAACTTGGTTTTAGTAGTAAAGAAGCAGCCCAAGTTTCATCAGAATTTGCTAATGCAATGAGTGAAACAATTGGAAATCATATTAAAGATAACCAATATCGGGAAGTTTTAAAAGAAATTATCACAAAAGATATTGAACCAATTTATGAAAATTTGCAACCATTAAAACCACATCGTCCAGCGCCACCAATCCCAGGGAGCACAGAAAGTTATCGTGTGGAACCACGAGCAAAAGTTGATGGAATGCAAAATAAAATGCAAAGACCAAAAGAAGCGCCACCAGCGCCACCAAGTCTTTTTCAACAAGAGATTATGAAAATGAAAAATAATTTACGAAAAGTAGATTCAAAAGAACCACAAGTAAATGGCATTAATGGGCAAGGAAAACCACCAATTGCTCGAAAACCAAATTTAACAGATTTAAATAAAGCACAATTAAAATCAATTAATGAGCAATTAAACAATTTGGATCAACAACAAACAAATCAACACGAACAAGAATCTGAATTAGATAAATAAAGTTCAATAACAAATAGATTGTTTAAAAACAATGACAATAAAATGATATTAGCATTAATTCTAATATCATTTTATTTTGCTTCATTAATATTTTGTGAAAAACTTCAAATTTGTTCATTTTCACTGTTAGTTTTAATTGCTTCAGTATTTTTTATTGTAATTTTTTCAGCAATTTCTAATGGAACTGAAGCAGTAATAAAAGTTCGAATAATACGTTCTGAAGCATAATCATCAATTAGTTCATGTACTGATAATGGTTTTGCTAACGGCAACGGAATTACTATTTGACTACTAGTTATTGCATCTTTATCATTTTTGAATGATAAATATCTTTCTTTAGGAATTGTTTCAATAATTTCCTTGTTATTTTTCATAATTTTTAAGTTTTGATCATTATCATATTCATAATTTCATCAAGGTAATATTTTCGCGTTAGCAAAAAAGACATATTCATTTGAATTTTGTTTCTTTTGAACTAAATAACAATTATCTTTAATGGTGTAATTTTTTTGTAATGTTTGAATTTTAACAATATTAGTTCCCGTAATACTGCCATAATTTTCTAATGTATTTAATAATTGATTAATAGCGTTCATACTATTATCCTCATCAATGTAATGTTATCTACTAAATAAATTAGTCATACACTACTTCAATCATATACTATTTTTGAAAATTATTGTAGTTTTTAACTAAATTTATTTCATAAAATTTTATTTTTAATACATTTGCCTTTCTACAATAATTTACAACTTTTAACAAATGTGCTAATATTAATTAATATTAATAGGAAGAGAAAGACTATGAAAAAAAATATTCTAACGATTTTAAGTGAGTATAAAAAACGACTATTAAATGATAAATCAGTGGGAGACATTTTTTTAACCAAAATTAACACAAAAAGTAAAAATATTATTAATTTCTTAGACTTATTATTTTTATCAAACCAAGACCCAGAAAAAGTTTGAAAAAATATTAATAAGAAAGAAAATCTTATTATTACTAAATTATCTGGAGAAACAATTAGGGAAATTTGTGGTTACGTTGGAGGAATTATTAATAAAAGTAAAAATGATGCAGAATTTGTTTCACACTTAAAGCAACATGCATTTAATAAGTACCCCATTTTGCATTATTCAAAAATTCTTGAATTTATTTTTACATTGTTTGTTAAGAAAGATGGAAAAAAAGTTAGTGAGGAAAGCTTATTAAAATTAGAAAAAATTATTAGTGAAGAAACAACAAAAATTTTTAATAAATTTACACGAATTTTACAAGATGCTAAATTATATTACTTTGAACGAAACATTAATCCATTATATATTGGTTGACCATACATTGAAGGACTAACACAATCACAAAAAGTTTTTCGTGCGCCATTATTATTGTGACCACTTAATGAACTTAGTCGCACAAAAACTAAAATTGTTTTAGCAACAAAACATGATGAAATTTTATTAAATTCAGCAATTCGCTTAAGTCAAATTAAAGATAGTAATTATAATGTTGCAGAATTTAGTTTTGATTCCCTAACTTTAACAGATGATATTTTTCAAAAAGCAATTACTGATTTAAAAACATTAGGATTTAAGATTAAAAATGAAGATAAAATAAATTATTTATACAATTTAAATTACTACAAACAAAATGAGCAATTATCTTCTAATATTGTTGATAACTTTGATAAATATTTAATTAATAATTATCAAGTTAATAATTTAGGATTAGTTTTTGATTGTTATCTTGGAATGTATAATATTTCATCAACAACGTTATATCGTGATTATTGTGATTTAGAGAAAGTTTCTGATCATTTTGTTAGTCAAATGTTTCAAAATGAATATAATATTGAGGAGGATTGAGCAGAAAACCAACTGCGATATCAAGAAGAATTAAATGAAAGAACAGTAATGGCAATTAACAATTATGATATTTCCCAAAAAGTGGCCATTAAGAAAGCATTAGAAAAAAATACAATTATTCAAGGACCACCTGGAACAGGAAAATCTCAAACAATTAGTAATTTAATTGTTAATAATTTATGTCGTGGGGAACGTGTTCTATTTTGTGCGGAAAAACAAGATGCAATTAAAGTTGTTTATAATAATATGAAAAAAATTCAAAATTATTGTTTAATGATTACTAACTTAGAAGAAAAAGAGAGTTTTTATCAAAAAATTTTAGATAGTATTAATAATATTAATCAATTATATCCAGAAGTAGAAAGTGCAATGTATCTAACTAAAATGGATCAGTTATTTGATAATATTAAGAAATATAAAATTTTTGCGCTCCAAAATACTTATCAAGATTATTTACAATTTTTAAATAATGTTAAGGACCATCCATTATCATTAGATTTTGAATTATTAAGTCAATTTTATTATTTTGAATTAGAATATGAAGATTATTATCGTCATTGTTATCGAATGTATCAAAATATAATGATAGTTCAAAAATTTTTAGCATTGTTTAATGATTTTCCGCATTTTGCAGAAATTTATCATCGTTTTCGAGCAAAAGAATTTAAAAAAATGTTAAAAAAAGCAGAAGGTTTAAAACCACATAAATTTTTAGCTTTAATATTTAATGTATTAAAAAATAATATTGTTAGTTATACGATTAATAGTGTTGATGAAAATAAATTTAATTTATTTAAAATTGAGGAAGCAGCTTTAATTGATGCATTAACAAAGGAATTTAAAAATATTGATTATTTTGTTAATCGTTTAGAATTGATTGACCAAAATGATCGTCTTCGTCGGGAAGACAAAAATTATGACTTATATGCTTACTTAGGAACTGTTGTTAAAACTGAAGCAGATATGCCATTAATTTATCAACATTATTTTGTTCATTGTTTTCAATCAGAACATGCTGAGTTATTAAAAGTTGGAACTTTAAATTGACGAGAAGAACTAACTAAATTAAGCAATCAATCAATGGTTAATACAACGGAATATTTAACTTATTTATACCATCAACAAATTCGGGATGTTATTAAAGCAAATTATATTGAAACATTGCCTAAAATTATTGACGAATGTCGAAAGAAAACAAAACGGTCAATTACTTATTTTTTTAAAAATAATTATGAATTAATTAAAATTTTATTTCCTGTTATTATGGTAACTCCAGATATTGCCTCGCAATTATTACCATTAAATCATCAAGAATTTGACCAATTAATTTTTGATGAAGCATCACAAATTTTTGTTGAGCGCGCAATTCCAATTATTTATCGGGCAGAACGAATTTTAGTTGCTGGGGATAAAAAACAATTAGGACCAACAAATTTCTTTTCATCCCGGTTTGATTATGATGGATTAGAACAAAACGAAGAATTATTAGCCCTTGAAACAACCTTAACTGATAAGAGTTTACTTGATTTTGCTAGTAAGCAATATAATTCTAGTATTTTACGATTCCATTACCGGTCAAAGTATAGTGAATTAATTAATTTTTCAAATGCTGCTTTCTATGATAATAATTTAATTATGATTTCAAATAAGACAAAAAAAGATTTTCCATTAAAATTAATTGATGTTCCCGATGGGGTATGAAAAAACCGCGGGAATATTCCTGAAGCAAAACGAATTGTTATGTTACTAAAAGAAATTATTACAACTCGAAAACAACAAGAAACAATAGGGGTTGTTACTTTTAATGAAGTGCAAAAAAACTTAATTTGAGAATATTTAACTGAGGAATTTGAAAAAACACCAGCATTAGAACAAGAATTACATCGAATGCATAATGGCCGTAATGAAGGATTATTTGTTAAAAATCTTGAAAATATTCAAGGTGATGAACGTGATATTATTATTTTTTCAATTGGTTTTGCCCGAGATGAAAATAATAAATTTGCACAATTTTTTGGTCCTTTATCGCAAACAGGTGGTGAGAATCGCTTAAATGTAGCAATTACGCGGGCTAAAGAAAAAATTTATATTGTTAAGTCATTTCCATCAGCATTAATTTCAGAAGATTCAAAACATCCTGGTCCGCGGTACTTTAAATATTATTTGGAATATGTTGAACAATTAAACCGTGGTAAAGATCAAGAAGACAAAGTATTAGCAAAGTTAACAACAGCAAAAAGCTATGACCAAGAACAGCAAATTTCTAAAATTAACCGACAATTTACAACAGAAGTTGCCACTGCTTTAACAGCAGCCTTAAGTGGTTATGAACGTTATCAAATTGCAACATATACAGTGCAAGGAACTTATCAAATTGATGTTACAGTATATGATCAGAAAAAGGACCATTATGTATTAGGCATTATTTGTGATGATTTAACATATCCAATTGGGGTTGAACAAAAAGAATATGATTTTTATCGTCAAAAGTATTTGGTTGACCGCGGATGAAAAATTGAAGCAATTTTACATAGTAATTGGTTATTTAAAAATTACCAAGCAGATATTATTAATAGGATTGTCCAAAAAATTATTGGTAAATAGGAGGCCTTATGAAATTTGATTTAACTAAAATTAAAAAAATGAAAAATCTTAAGGATTTAGAAATATATTTATTTAAAACATATTTACCAAAAAATGGTAATAGGATTATTAAAGCAGAATTATTAAATTTAATTCATACTTATTTTCCAACCGTAACTTCTGACCAGGCAAATCAATTTATTACATTATTAAAAGATAACCGGGTTATTTTTCTCCGCGGATATCATTATGTTGGTAATGAAACATTAGAATCATTTAGTCGACAAGAACAAGAAAAAGAAGACATAGTTGAACCATCTGTGTCGCCTTCAACAAAGTCAATTGCGAAGTTAAGTTCTAATTTTGAACAAAAAGAAAAATTTGAACCAACAGCAAAAGCAACATCACAACGCAAAACAATTGATTTTAGTAGTCTATCTTTCCCAGACCGGTATCTCAATTTTATTCAGTTATTATATCCAATTAAAAATGAAAAGAAAAAACCTGTAATTGCTTTACATGATATTCCTGATTTAATAGTTAATAATTCTTCTAATGAAGAAAAATATTTTAAATTTAACAAACAACATATTATGACAAATGATGACGATAATTATATTGACCCAACAAAACGAAATATTATTTTAAAAGATGACCCTGAACCAATTGACGAAGAACCTTCGGAATGAACAACTGTTAAATCAGAAAAGTTAACATTTGATTTTTCTAATCCAACTAGTTCTGAAGCAATTTGACGAAAAATGAGTATTAGTCAATATCGAAAATATTTTTTATCATATCATCAAATTATGCCGTTTCAGTACCAAGGGTTGAATAAGTTTTTTATTGATTATTTATTAGCTTTACCAATTAATGATAAATTAATTACAAATTATTATAGTAATGTAATTGTGAATAAAAAAATTTATCAAGCTTTGTATGATAATTATTTACGAAACCGGATTAAGTATGCCTTTTTAATTGATTATAATTTATTTTATGATGTTCCTTTAATTCAAAAGAACCTTGATAAATATCATAAAGAAGTTAAAACAGCTGCTGAAAAAATTATTCTTAATTTATTTATGCAATTTTTAAGTTCAATTTTTAATGTTAATGAAAAAAAATTACAAATTATTCCAGAAGTTATTAGTCAAATTAAAGCTTTTTATTGATCATTTAATCAAAAAATGCATTTATTTGAATTTAAAGATTATATTTTTTCAACAAACCCAAAATGAAAAGAAGAATATGCAATGAATTTTATTAACTTTTTTGAAGGATATAAATTTACTTCAAATCAACAAGCAATTAATTTAATTATTGATCATTTGGAAAGTGATAAACTATTAGAATTATTAAAAGAAAATATTAATAAAATTAACTTTAAAAAAACAACAATTAATGACCATGTCCTATGATATGATGTTAAAACTAGTTGTCATTTATTAGATAATGAATTAACATATATTAAAGGAAACTTATTAAATAATATTCAAACTATTTTCGAAGAGACAATTAGTTAAAAAGTGCTATTAAGTTAATCTTAATAGCACTTTTTTAATTAAATATTTAGAAAAACCTTATTTTATAACATTTTATCTACAAATTGTCATACTTTTTTAAAGTAATTATTGGCCTATGTCATATAGCTTTCTACTGTTTTTAATGATTCACTAGTAAAATGTTTAATATCATTTCAGTGTGAGTAAGCATAATAACCACCATAAATAGCTGCTCCAATTGATAATGAGATTTCTAAAGTTTCAGCAGCTGTTCCTAATGACCCAGCAAGAATTCCACCCTCTATCGCGGTTGGTACTGATAACGCTTCAGCTGCTACTGTCATTGCTTCATTACTTAATAAAATTTCAGCTGTTGAACTTGCTGCTTCTTCTAAAGTAATTATTGCATCAGCAATTACATCACTAGTTAATTTTTCACCAGCATAAATTGCTTTATCAATTGTTACAATTCATGTTGAATTATCATTAAGAATTCCTGATACTTCTCTCGTATCAAGATCAATCATCGATGATGCATTAGCTTGAATAATATATTTTCCAGTTGGAATAACTGTTGCAGCTGCACTAGTTGCTCCGCTGCTTATAAATCCTAACGAACCTAAAATACCTAATAATGTTCCCAGAATATTTTTTTTATTATTTTTTTTGTTCAATAAAATAGTTAAATTTTATTTTTTTAATAAATATTTTAAGCTCAAAATGTTTTTTATGATTGTAAGTTGTAAATGCAAGTGAAATAAACCTATTAATTTAATAATAATATATTTTTAAATTTAGATTAAAAAATCTAGTACAATTATAGATATGAAATTAATTTTTAAACAAAATATTGAGGAAATATGAAATTATTATGTTTATTAAAATATCTATTTTAATTTAAAATGGCAACATCAAGAAAGGAATTGAACATAAAAGATGAAAAAACTTTGTGGATGATTAGATTTATGAATTTTAGAAATAATAATATGACTTTTTTGCAAACAAAGAATTTGTTAGAGAAAAACATTATAAAAAGATAAACAACTATCAATTATGATGTATTACAAGAGGACCAAGATGAAAACAATAATGATGTTTCTGATGATGAAATATCATTAATTTCATCTGAGCAGTTTTCTCCAACACAGTTTTCTGAATTTTGTAATAATTTGGCAGCTAATTCAGTTACAACAAATACATCAGATGAGAATGAACAAAGACTTGATGAAAGTAATTAAATAGAATCTATTGTTAATAAAAAAGCAGGAATTAATGAGCCACAAGAACTAAATTCAATTTTACAAAAACAAACTGATAGTTCATCTGAACCAGGACCTAGTAATTGTTCACATCTTGAACCACAAATTCCACTAGAAAAGGTAATTATAAAACAAAATTTAGGAATATTACCAAATGATAAAGAAACTAATGTTTTTAGAGCAATTAAAAAATGAAATCCTTTCTTAGCAACAGGTTTTTTCAATGAAATTGGAATAATAATTCCACTTGCTAACTGGCGAATATTGTTTCAAATCATACCCTCACGCTGAACAGTAAACAACGCACGATGTCCAAAATGTCTCGCTAAAACAATTCACGGTATTTTACCACTATGAACTTTTTTCTCATCGTGAGGACTAGTTCCATCAATATACAAATAACTTTCATCAAATAAAATAACACTATCATCGGGTGGGGCTGGTTTTGTTCGATAGGTAAAATCTAAATTTTTAAATGTTAAAACTTTAACTTTATCATCTTCTAACGGATAATTACTATAAATTTTATCTGTCAATAATTTCATATCTCAAACAAAATTTACTAACAGAAAAGCGTTTAACTGATAAAAAATATTTTTTCACAATCATCACACAAAATATACACATTGCAAAGCAAATAATATTCAAAATACTAAACCAACACAATACAAAGAAATTATCCAAAATAATAAATTAACCAAACAAAACAAAAGCATTGAACCACTAATATAACAATAGTTATTAAAAAAAAAAAAAAAAATAAACTTTTTCATTATTTAAAATACTCAACTATCTTAAAAACCATTCACAAGAAAAATCAAGTTAAGAACAAAATAACAATTCAAATACCAACCATTAAAGTTAATTAAAAGAGTTTTTTATTCATGTCTTTTTGTTTATAGATAAAACAAATGTTGAAACTATTACAACTTGAAATTTAACTCAAAATGAATATTTAAATTCAATCATTTTGCATTTTTAAAAACTCCACATTTTTTGAATAAGTTTAAAAAACATTCCAAAAAACAAAACGATAAATAACACAAACGATATAACATATAAAAAATCAGGGGCATTTGCACCAATAATATAAATAACAAATTGAACTCAATAATCATATAAAATCATTTAATTTAAACTTTCTAAATCATTAATTAATTCTTGTTCTTTTTCAAAACTTAAATTTATTAAATTATTATTATTATTATTATTATTTATTTTTACTTTTTGAGGTTCACTTAAAAATAAAGCTTTTTTCATTTTAGTAAAATAATTTTGTTTATATTGATTATATAAATTGATTAAGGCTGTTCCAGTTAAATATTTTCAAATATTTCCCTTTAAATTTTCATCATACTTTATATAATAGGATAAGAATTATCATAAATCAAACCAATTCCTACTTGATCCGAATGTTTTTCACTCGGATAAATAAACTTATTACTCAATCAAAACCCAATATGACGATTATGATTGGGTAAATTAATAAAACTTGCTTTATCTGTTGTAAAAGGGATAAATTCCTTACTAATAAAATAATTTTCTACATTCTGATTTTTCTTAACAAAATTACTCAATTTTATCATCTCCTAACTAAATATTTGTTTAATAAACATTGTTATATTTAATGTTTATATAATTTTTTTTAATTGTAATAAAAAATGATTATTAACAATGTTATAGATAATGCTAATATATTGTTTATTTAATGCTTAATAAACACTGTTAATAAACATTGTTAAATAAAATAATAAAAATTGGTACACTGAAAAATACTATTTAATTTTTAACAATAGTTATTAAAATATAAAATCATAAGTTTTAAGTTGATATTATTTAATCAAATTACATATAAAAACTAGTGTGCCACAGTTAAAATACATGATAAATAATAAATATTAAAATCCTTTAACCATAACACGGAAAAAGTTTAATACTTTAATAATCAAAAAAACTGCAAACGGAATTAAAATAATTCACGCATCACCTAAAAAACCATTATCTCAGGTAAAATATTTGTTATACATTCTTTAACTTTTCATTATGCACTAGATAAACCAGTTCAAATACCAGTCATACCCTCAGTCATAGTTTTAGGTGTAGGTGCTGTTAAAAAATTAAACGCTGTTGTTAAATACATACCTAACATTATTTATTACTCTCCTTTCTTTCAATTTCTTTTTTTTCTTTTTTCTTTCCTCGAATTTGTTTAATTTTTTGATAAATTGATAAACCAATTCAAGCAAAAATCCCTAATATAATAACAACACTAAATATTGTCGTTAATCAAGTTGGCATAATATATCTCCTTTCAAAATTTTTAAATATCGCGTCACGCTCTGCGTGTTCGCTACGCTCAAAATAAACTATATTGAATAAATTACCGCTAATAAATTACGCGGATAATTTATTCATTTTCTTTTACATTATTAATTACTATTTTATTTACAGTATTAATAACAATATCTTTTCCATACTTAATTACTAAGGACCGCAAAATAAAATAATGTTTTCTTTCCATTAAAAAATCAACTCCTTTCAAAGTTGATTTGTTGCACTTCGATTACAAAATGCAAAATATTAGTTTACGTGATAAAGCAATTATTGCTTTTAAAGAGCGAATTCAATCATTTCGTTCCAATAATTTTGACGAGGAAAATTATTATAACGATATAATTGCTGACCGTGTTACATATTTAAGCAGTTTTAACTAACATTACTTAATATTATTAACTTAATACCAATTAGCCATTTCTTTTGAAGTGGCTTTTTATATAAATAAATTAAAATTTAATAGCAAGGAAAACAATAATTTCAAGAAAAAGAGGTTAAAATAAGGTCTTTTTAAGTAATTATTTTTTTATAAAAAAAATTAATATTTTTGCTAAAAACACTTGCAAAAAAATGAGGATTTTATATACTTATAAAGGTGTCAGTTGGTAGTAATTTATTACTTAATTGTAAATAAAATACTTACTTACATCATCAAAAACAATACTAAAAATATGAAAAAAAGAGTCAAAATTTATTGACAATAAACGCATAATTTTGTATGGTCTTAAACGTGTTTTGCTGACACAAGAACGATCTTTGAAAACTAAACATAACAACAAAAGATAATCATTTAATCAATGAATATCCGTCATTAAAGCTAGGAACAAAAACGATATTTTTAATGAGAGTTTGATCCTGGCTCAGGATGAACGCTGGCGGCATGCCTAATACATGCAAGTCGAACGGGGTGCTTGCACCCAGTGGCGAACGGGTGAGTAACACGTATCTAATCTACCCATTAGCGGGGATAACAGTTGGAAACGACTGCTAATACCGCATACGACATTTTCTGGAATCAGAGAATGTTAAAAGGTCCGTTTGGATCACTAATGGATGAGGATGCGGCGTATTAGTTAGTTGGTGGGGTAATGGCCTACCAAGACAATGATACGTAGCCGAACTGAGAGGTTGATCGGCCACATCGGGACTGAGACACGGCCCGAACTCCTACGGGAGGCAGCAGTAGGGAATTTTTCACAATGGGCGAAAGCCTGATGGAGCAATGCCGCGTGACTGAAGACGGTCTTCGGATTGTAAAGGTCTGTTGTAAGGGAAGAACAGTAAGTATAGGAAATGATACTTATTTGACGGTACCTTACCAGAAAGCCACGACTAACTATGTGCCAGCAGTCGCGGTAATACATAGGTGGCAAGCGTTATCCGGATTTATTGGGCGTAAAGCGTGCGCAGACGGTTTAACAAGTTTGGGGTCAAATCCTGGAGCTTAACTCCAGTTCGCCTTGAAAACTGTTAAGCTAGAGTGTAGGAGAGGTCGATGGAATTCCATGTGTAGCGGTGAAATGCGTAGATATATGGAGGAACACCAGTGGCGAAGGCGGTCGACTGGCCTATCACTGACGTTTAGGCACGAAAGCGTAGGGAGCAAATAGGATTAGATACCCTAGTAGTCTACGCCGTAAACGATGAGTACTAAGTGTCGGACTAAGTTCGGTGCTGCAGCTAACGCATTAAGTACTCCGCCTGAGTAGTATGCTCGCAAGAGTGAAACTCAAAGGAATTGACGGGGACCCGCACAAGCGGTGGAGCATGTGGTTTAATTCGAAGCAACGCGAAGAACCTTACCAAGGCTTGACATCCAGTGCAAAGCTGTAGAAATACAGTGGAGGTTAACATTGAGACAGGTGGTGCATGGTTGTCGTCAGCTCGTGCCGTGAGGTGTTTGGTTAAGTCCAGTAACGAGCGCAACCCTTTCCGTTAGTTACTCCATTAAGTTGAGATACTCTAACGGTACTGCTAGTGTAAGCTAGAGGAAGGTGGGGATGACGTCAAATCATCATGCCCCTTATGTCTTGGGCTACACACGTGCTACAATGGTCGGTACAAACAGTTGCAATCTCGTAAGAGGGAGCTAATCTGAAAAAGCCGATCTCAGTTCGGATTGAGGGCTGCAACTCGCCCTCATGAAGTCGGAATCGCTAGTAATCGCGAATCAGCAATGTCGCGGTGAATACGTTCTCGGGTCTTGTACACACCGCCCGTCACACCATGAGAGTTGATAATACCAGAAGTCGGTATTCTAACCGCAAGGAGGAAGCCGCCCAAGGTAGGATTGATGATTAGGGTGAAGTCGTAACAAGGTATCCGTACGAGAACGTGCGGATGGATCACCTCCTTTCTATGGAGTTAATACTTTATAGTAATTAACTAGTTTTAATGACCGTTATGTTTAGTTTTCAGAGATTAGTTTCTCTGACAATAACAAGTAAATGTTATTAGAATTGTTCTTTGAAAACTGGATAATAGACATCTAGTTATTTTAATCAAGTAATTAAAATAACAATAATTCAAAATTTCTGTTATTTTTAAAAAATAACTAAAATTTCACAGTTATATTTGTAAATGATTCTCAAAAACTGATTTAAAATCAGGTCAAATAATTTATAAAACTTTGAAGTTACAAAGGGCGTATGGTGAATGCCTTGGGAATAGGAGACGATGAAGGACGTGACTACCTGCGATAAGGTTCGGGGAGCTGGAAGTAAGCTTTGATCCGGACATGTCCGAATGGGGAAACCCGGTGAGATTAATCTCTCATAATCCTATAATGAATAAATAGTTATAGTGAAGGTATACCTAGGGAATTGAAACATCTTAGTACCTAGAGGAAAAGAAAGCGAAAGCGATTCTCTTAGTAGCGGCGAGCGAACGGGGAACAGCCCAAACCAGATTTATCTGGGGTTGTAGGACCATAATAGTAGAGTTACAAAACTTGTTTATAGTAGAAATGGTTGGGAAACCATGCCACAGAGGGTGATAGCCCCGTATATGAAATAGACAAGACTCGAAATGGTATCCTGAGTACGGCGAGACACGTGAAATCTTGTCGGAATCAACGCGGACCACCGCGTAAGGCTAAATACTACCTATTCACCGATAGTGAACCAGTACCGTGAGGGAAAGGTGAAAAGCACCCCGGGAGGGGAGTGAAAGAGTACCTGAAACCATATGCCTACAAGAAGTCGGAGCCCGTTAATGGGTGACGGCGTGCCTTTTGTAGAATGAGCCGGCGAGTTATGATAGCATGCAAGGTTAAGTAGAAAATACGGAGCCGTAGTGAAAGCGAGCCTTAATAGGGCGTTTAGTATGTTGTCATAGACCCGAAACCAGGTGATCTAGCCATGAGCAGGTTGAAGTTGAGGTAAAACTTAATGGAGGACCGAACCGACGTTCGTTGAAAAGACCGCGGATGACTTGTGGCTAGGGGTGAAATTCCAATCGAACCTGGAGATAGCTGGTTCTCCCCGATATAGCTTTAGGGCTAGCGTCGAGGTTAGCAAGTTGGAGGTAGAGCACTAAATGTATGATGGCCCCACCTAGGGGTACTGAATGCAATTAAACTCCGAATGCCAATTTTGTATACTCGGCAGTCAGTACATGGGTGATAAGGTCCATGCACGTAAGGGAAACAGCCCAGATCATCAGCTAAGGTCCCAAAATTTATGCTAAGTGTGTAAGGATGTGAAGTCGCTTAGACAGCTAGGAGGTTGGCTTAGAAGCAGCCACCCTTTAAAGAGTGCGTAACAGCTCACTAGTCGAGTAACTTTGCGCCGAAAATGTACCGGGGCTAAGCATAATACCGAAGCTATGGGTTTTGTATTTATATACAATATACAGGGCGGTAGGGGAGCGTTCTAACAGGGATGAAGGTAGACCGTGAGGACTGCTGGACTGGTTAGAAGTGAGAATGCCGGCATGAGTAACGTTTGAGGGTGAGAATCCCTCATGCCGTTTGACCAAGGTTTCCTGGGCAAGGTTCGTCCACCCAGGGTTAGTCAGGACCTAAGGCGAGGCCGAAAGGCGTAGTCGATGGACAACAGGTTGATATTCCTGTACCACCATATAGAGCGATGGAGTGACGGAGAAGGATAGTATATCCCGGTTATTGGATTCCGGGTTAAGCACAAAGAGGGTAAGGTTGGCAAATCCGCCTTGCATAACCTTGAAGTGTGATGAGGAGCGAACGGTTCGCCTAGTAGCGAAGTATATGACTCCATGCTTCCAAGAAAAGCTTCTAGTACTATTTATATGGTGCCTGTACCTAGAACGAACACACGTGGTCAAGGAGAGAATCCTAAGGCAAGCGAGATAACTGTAGCTAAGGAACTCTGCAAAATAACCCCGTAAGTTAGCGAGAAGGGGTGCTCATAGTAATATGAGCCGCAGTGAAGAGGAAGGGGCAACTGTTTAGCAAAAACACAGCTCTCTGCAAAGTCGTAAGACGACGTATAGGGGGTGACGCCTGCCCAGTGCTGGAAGGTTAAGGGGATTAGTTAGCATTAGCGAAGCTTTGAACCGAAGCCCCAGTGAACGGCGGCCGTAACTATAACGGTCCTAAGGTAGCGAAATTCCTTGTCAGGTAAGTTCTGACCCGCACGAAAGGCGTAATGATCCCTTCGCTGTCTCGGCTGCAGACTCGGTGAAATTTTAGTACCTGTGAAGATGCAGGTTACCCGCAACTAGACGGAAAGACCCCATGGAGCTTTACTATAGCTTGATATTGGGTTTTGATATAGCATGTATAGGATAGGTGGGAGACTTTGAAGCAGTAACGCCAGTTGTTGTGGAGTCATCCTTGGAATACCACCCTTGTTATGTCGGAATCCTAACCTAGATCTGTAAGCCAGATCAGAGACAGTGTCAGGTGGGTAGTTTGACTGGGGCGGTCGCCTCCTAAAATGTAACGGAGGCGCCCAAAGGTACCCTCAGTATGGTCGGAAATCATACATAGAGCGCAAAGGTAGAAGGGTGCTTGACTGTGAGACTTACAAGTCGAACAGGAGCGAAAGCTGGGCTTAGTGATCCGGCGGTCCCGTGTGGAAGGGCCGTCGCTCAACGGATAAAAGTTACCCTGGGGATAACAGGCTGATCTCCCCCAAGAGTTCACATCGACGGGGAGGTTTGGCACCTCGATGTCGGCTCATCGCATCCTGGAGCTGAAGTTGGTTCCAAGGGTTGGGCTGTTCGCCCATTAAAGCGGTACGCGAGCTGGGTTCAGAACGTCGTGAGACAGTTTGGTCCCTATCTGTTGTGGGCGTAGGAAATTTGAAGAGATCTGTCCCTAGTACGAGAGGACCGGGATGGACACACCTCTGGTGCTCCAGTTGTCACGCCAGTGGCACAGCTGGTTAGCTATGTGTGGAAATGATAATCGCTGAAGGCATCTAAGCGAGAAGCATACTTTAAGATGAGATTTCCCATCCTTTATGGAGTAAGACCCCTTGAAGACGACAAGGTTGATAGGTTGGATGTGTAAGCACGGCGACGTGTTCAGCTAACCAATACTAATAGGTCGAGGACTTCAAAAAAGCGAGAGCTTATTTACAAATTTTAGACAGTTTATTATCTAGTTTTGAGCGGATAATTTCCCTCAGATATAATCTGGTGCTTATGGCATAGTGGACACACCCGTTCCCATCCCGAACACGGAAGTTAAGCACTATTACGCCGACGATAGCCGCAAGGTGAAAATAGGTCAGTGCCAGGTTGAAAAAAGGTTTTGACCTTTTTTTAAAATATTTTTACTTTCTTAGTATTTTACAAATATGTTATAATGAAAAACATCTCACAACCACTATAAATTATTAAGAAAGGAAAACAACATATATGAAAAAAGTTTTAAATATCTTAAGTGCAGTAACTTTAGTTAGTTCAGGAACAAGTAGCGCTGTTGCTTGTAAAGATAATGATGTTATTACATCAAAAGATAAAAATTACTCAGAAAATAAAGTTAATGATATTTCATTAGCCCAAGATTTAATTGATAATTCAGGAAATAGTAATTCTAATCAAGATAATATTATTTCAGCCATTAAAAATTATCCTGTATTTACTGATTTTTATGAAATATTTTAGTATACCACAGAAATTTTAAAGATTACAAGAAAATAACAAAAATAATAAAAATATTTATTTATAATTATAAAAATATCATAAAATAAATAAATAAAAAATATAAAATTAAACAAACTAAAAATTAGTTTAAATACAAAAACTTAATAATTTAAAATTATTTAATTAAACTATTCAAAAAGTTAAATGGTATCTGAAAATTTAAAGACTTATGAACTCTTTCAAAATTATAAAAATAATAATAATCATTTAATTTATTCTGTAAACTAACAACATTTAATATTTTTTCTTAAAATACAAATAATTTAGTATAATTTTGATGAAATCTTTCAATCTTACCGTTTGACTGTGGAGAACGAACCGGTGTTGTTTGATAAAATTAAGTAAAATTAGTTTTTTTAACACTAATTTTTTGATTATTCCGATAACTATTAATAAATTCAGAACCGTTATCAGTTCTATTCCGTATTATTCTAATACCAAATATATTTTTAAAATCACTAATTGCTTTTTTAACAGCATCAATAGCATTATCAGTACTTAATTTATCATAAATATATCCTAATACTAATCTTGTTTTTTCATCAATAAAATCATAAACATAATACTTTTTATCAACTGGAAATTTACTTGGTACAAAATATTTAGCGTCCATCTGTACAATTCAACAATGATAATACAAACAAAGCAGCCAGTTATTGCATTTCAGAATGAAATAAAAGTTTATCAAATTATAACTGATGTCCTACCGAATGAAGAAAAATTTGATATTATTATTAAAACTAAACCTAACTTATGAAAAGAAATTAAAAATTTATGAGGAACTGCTAATAATATTAGCTTTACCAACGAAAATGATAAAAAGAATAAATTTATCCATGATGTAAAAACTAAACTATTGGATTCTATGACGATTGATTCATCAATTGAAACAGAGGTATTTCTTTTGATGTTAGTTAATCAAATTTGAAGTGATTGAGATTTAATTAATGATTTTTGAGTTAAATATTTTTAAGGAAACTACCGTATGTTTATGCATTTTACATTAAAATATGAACCAACAAATATTGAACGATATAGCAATATTAAAGTTAAGCTTTGTTCAATATATTCAGATCATAAATCATAAATAGGATAAGAAAAAAATGAATTATTATTTTGAATAATGCATTGTGTAAACATTAAAATATAGTTGTTGTGATTCAAATCCCAGTTTCTTATATAAATGTAAACCATCTGGTGTTGCAACTAAACCAGCATAGTGGTAATTTGCTTTTTTTGCTTGGTTTAATAAATGAATTAACATTTCCTTAGCATAACCTTGTTTTTGATGTTCAGGATGAGTAGCAATGTCGTCAATAATTGCTAATTCTGACTCAAAATATAAGTTTCTTGTTGAAACAGGGACTTGATTTTTCATTAAAGTTGTAAAATAAATAATTTTTTGTTCTTCATTTAATTCTCAAATTAATTGATATTTTGCTAAATCAATTAATGATAAATCAAAGGCTTTTTTAATGATTTCAACAACATTAAGAACATTTGTTTCTGTTGTTATTTCTTGAAATTGTTCATTATCATTTGGACGATTAGCAATTTTAAAAGTTGTTAAGTCAATTAGCATTCCAATGGCTGTTTAAAAATGTTGAAGGCCAGTTTTTTCAAAAAATGTTTTTTCAAATTTATTATTATCGTTGGTAATAGTACATCAAGTAAAAGGTGTTTTAGTTTGATGATATTGTTCAATAATTTCAATAGCTTTTGCAAATTGTTCAGCTGTTATGAGATGTGAACTAATAACAACATTTAAATTACTTTTTGAATTACGTGAATCAATATGATGAAAGAAATTCTTATAATCACTTTCAATTAGATGTTTACCATTGTCATGTTTAGGGTCAACCATATAATGAATAAAGTTTGCAACTAATTGATCTAATTTTTTATTGTTAAATGTTAGCATGATATTATTCCTTTTTTACCACTTTTTAATTCTACCATTTTTTGCCTTTGAATCAAAATATATGGAATACTGTAGTATACCACACACATTTTAAAGATTACAAGAAAATAACAAAAATAATAAAAATATTTATTTATAATAAAAAAATATCATAAAATAAATAAATAAAAAATATAAAATTAAACACACTAAAAAATAATTTATTAAATTTTAATTAATAAATACGTATTTTATTATTTTAATGACATATTTTATGAGTTAATTTACATATTATTAATTAATTAAAATATAATAAACTTATTTAGTTTAAACACAAAAACTTAATAATTTAAAATTATTTAATTAAACTTAAACTATTCAAAAAATTAAATGGTGTCTGAAAATTTAAAGACTTATGCACTCTTTCAAAATTATAAAAATAATAATAATCATTTAATTTATTCTGTAAACTAACTGCATTTAATATTTTTTCTTCAAATACAAATAATTTAGTATAATTTTGATGAAATCTTTCAATCTTACCGTTTGACTGTGGAGAGCGAACTGGTGTTGTTTGATGCAAAATATTTTTATCTGTTAAAAATTGAGTAAAATTAGTCTTTTTAACACTAATTTTTTGATTATTACGATAATTATTAATAAATTCAGAACCGTTATCAGTTCTAATCCGTGTTATTATAATATCAAATATATTTTTAAAATCACTAATTGCTTTTTTAACAGCATCAATAGCATTATCAGTACTTAATTTATCATAAACATATCCTAATGCTAATCTTGTTTTTTCATCAATAAAATCATAAACATAATACTTTTTATCAACTGGAAATTTACTTGGTACAAAATATTTAGCGTCCATCTGTAACAAACCTATTTCTTTAACTTCATATCTTGGATGTTGTTTTTTAATTTCTTTAATTTTATTTTTTATTTTTAATCATCTTTCATCTTTTTTAAGTCAACGAAAAAATGTTTTTAAATTTTTTGGTGCTTTATTTTTTAATTCTTCTCCATGAATTTCTTTTTTTAAATTATAAAACAAAGATAAAACACCACCAGCATGTTTATTACAATATTCAAAATATAAATCACAAATAATTTTGCGAATATCATCACTATATTGATAATTAATATTATTAGGAATTGTTGACTTTAATAATAATTCAGCAAAATCATTATTTTTATATGCAATTAAAATTTTATTCGCTCAATAATAAAAAGTTGAAAACTTATTTTTAAAATATTTTTTAATTAAATCTTTCAAAAAAAAATTACCATTATAATAATCATTACACAAATTAATATATGAAAATATTTTTTGTTTTATTCTTTTATAATATTTATTTTTATAATTTTTACTTAAAAAATTCTTTAATTTTGCTTGTAAATCAAACAAATTAAAATTATTAATAATATATTTCATTAATTTACACCTACCATCAAAAATATATAAAATTAATATTTAATACGAATAATTGATATATAATTGATATGTGATAAAATCAATTATATATTAACTAACACAACTGCACATCATTAAAATAAATATTGCAAAATTAAAAATAATATATTACAATAAAAATAACTTTCAAATATAAACACTTAATTATATTGAAAGTTTCAAACTATTTATAGTTTCCTCAACCGAAACTTTTAAAATATAATTTAGTGTTTTTTTATTTGGAAGGAGTTTATAAAAATGAATAATGTTTTTATTCAAGATAATTTAACAAATAAAGGTCATAATTTAATTATGAATGCTTTAAATTATGTTAAAAAAGAATATTATTTAAAAAAAGTATTTTATGGTAATTATGTTAAAAATATTGTTTTACCATTAGAATTAGTTAATAATAATCTTCGTAATAAAATGGGAGTTAAAAATACTGGAAAAAATGATAAAAAATTATGGAATAGTCGTATTCGCTCGCAAGGAAATTGTATTCGCAAAGCATATGAAAATTTTTGAAATTGTAAAAATTTAAGTTTTCTAACTTTAACTTATGCCGTTAATGAGAAAGATGTTAAAAAATGTAAAAATGATTTAAAGTTATTTTTTAATAATATAAATCGTTGATGAAACAATCCTATTCGTTCTAAACATCATAAAGGAATTTTAAAATATATGTATACTTATGAGTATCAAAAACGTGGAGCAGTCCATTTTCATATCATATTAAATCAAAAAATACCTAATAGTATTGTTTTACAGTATTGAAAATATGGTATTAATAAAAATATTAAAGTTCGTGCTGGTTCTAATGAAGATGTAGTTAAATATCTTGCTAAATATATTGTAAAAACTGCTAATAATGATAAGTCACAAAATCATTATGATTTAAACATCAAAGCATATCAATTTAGTAAAAATTGTAAAAATCCAAAGGTTAAAGTCGGTGTTGTTGAATTATCTGAACAAGATTTAATTTATTCAGTTAAAGATAACTTGAATTATTTTGCTTTTGGTGATGAAAACGGTTATAAAATTGGTTTTAGTTGTGATAGTTATTATGGTTTAGATAAGTTTAGAGAATATAAAAAATATGTTTCTGCTGATAGAAAAATATTTAGAAATTTAGTTAAAAATAATAATTTTACTGTTAATAAAAATACAAATTTAAGGTGTTAAAAATAAAAAAAATGAGTTAAAAACTCATTAAAAAATGTGGTAATCGCCTCAACCAACAATTACCACAAATTAATTAAAACAAAAAAAAAAAAAAAAAACAAGATGGGGATGTATATTTTAAAATATATTTATTTTTTGTGCTGAAAATTTGACAATTTTAATTTTTATTGTATTATTAATTTAACTTAAACATTTTATTATGTTTGAGTTTCAAATCTTAAAAGGTTTCCTCAACCGAAACTTAGATATAATTAAATGTTTTTTTATGCTTATTTATAAACTTATTCAAATAAAAAACACTATAAAAACTCTAGTATTCAAATAGCAATTTTAAGCATAATAAAACTCCTTTTTAATAATTAAAAAATTAACGTGGTTGTTTTTGATTTAATTATAATAGTTATTTTAAGTTTCAATTTTTTAAGAAATCTTTTAAGAAACTATATAGTTTTTTAAAAGAAAGGAGAAATCTTATGAATAGATTTCTAGTACAGTTGATAGAAATTGCAACGGGTAAAATTATTAAAGATGACAAAGGTAATGAAAGTAAATGAGATAGTTATACATTTACACCAGTTATTAAATTAGAAAATGGTACTTTTAAAGGTACGAAAGATTTGTCAAAATCAAAATGATTTAAAATAACTGATGAAAATTATTTAAAATTAAAACCTTATTTAATTGATGGTAATTTATTTTATGTTTCGCTTAAATGGGATGGAAAAATTAATATTGTTGAACCATATACAGAAAATTATAACGAGCAAGATTTTATTAATAAATATTCTAATAATTCATCAATAACAGAAAGCAATAGTTAATATGCAACAACAGTTATGTATGGTTTGTATTAATGATATTGTTTGAGAAAATGGGTCTCGTTATTGTTGAAATTGTGTTAATAAAAATGTTGTTTTAATTAATCAATATTATTCTAGGTTAGATAATGGCAAAGAATAAATATAAATTAAATATTAATTGAGACTGAATTATTTTTATAATTTCTTGTTTGTTATTAGTTGTTTGGTTTATATTGTTTTTTGTTTATGTTGGAGTTTTTTAATGAAAAAGCAAACTAAGTTATATAAACAGAGATTAGAGTATTTAGTTAATGTTATACATCAATGTTTACCTACTAAAATACCATTATTTATGTTAAGAAAAGCAATTAAGTTATATCTTAACCATAATGTTATTGATATTGGTGTTATGGAAGAACAACATTTTAAATTATTAGTGGAGCAAGTCAAAAATTATATGTTAAATATAGAAAGCAAAAATTAAAAAAAGGTGGTGATAATTAATGACCGTTTTTGCAACAATTATTTTAGTAATTACAATGTTTATGTTATTGTTATTTTTAACAGTTAATACAATATTTAGATTTAAAAATAAGTATTTAATTTGTCCGCATTGTTCTAAAAAAGTAGAATTTAAAGAATGGGGAAAACGAAAAATTAAAAAAGCAGATAAGTCTGTTGAATAAGTTAATATCAATCAAATACCTTCGCAAGTATAAAAATTGATTTTAGTTTTTAGTGTTAATTACTAAAATCAAGGTTAGAGTATGCGAAGGTTTTATTATTAATAGAAAGTATTTTAAGTGAGCTGTTATTAATGAATTTAAATTTATTAACGGGCGATGCTGATGTTATTAAGCAAATAGCGGATTTTGCTGCTATTCTTGCTAATTGAGCGATTGCTTTTACTAACTGATTTATTGCTTTTTTAGGATCACATATGTTATTAATTACTCCGTTAGTTTTAATGTTTGTGGTTTTAGGAATTCAAACAATCAGAAAGTTAATTCATGGATATTAATATTTAATAATAAACTCTAATCTTGATTTTAGTAATTAACATTTAGGAAAGGAATAAGAAAAATGCAAAGTGTATGAGATTTATATTATGAATTTATGACAATTATTTTCGGAGTTAATCATCCCGCTATTTTAGATATTGTTATATTTGTTGTATTTTTAATACTTGTTTTTGGGATGTTATTTTTAATTTTAAGTTGTATTTTTAGGTGGATAAAATAATGGACTGAAATATTTTTTTGCAACGAGTATATCAAGGTCTTTTACAAATTTTTTATTTTATTCCGAAAACTGAAATTGATAACTTTGTTGGTAGTTTTATTGATAATATTACTTATTCAGTAATTATGATAGGTGTTTGATTAGTTGTTTTTTTTCTAATTTGGTTATCAATATTTATTTTATATAAAACAATTAGATTGGTGGTGTAGATATATGTTTAAAAATTATTTTAATTTATTTAGAAGACAAAAAAATATTAAGGTTTCTTATTGATATGTAAATTGATTTATGGCAAATATTTTGTTTTATTTTTTTATTGTTTGTTTTAATTTACAGTTTATATATTTTAGTTCTACATCAGTTATAGATATTATCTTTTTTATTTTTTTAGTAATTTTTGATATTATTTTCTTTTGGTCTTTTTTTAGTAATCTTTTTCAAACACGGAAATTAATTAAAATTGTTAAAAGTAGTCCAATATCAATTATTAACGGTGCTTTGGGTACTGGTAAAACTTTATTAATGACTTATTTATCGCAAATTGCTAAATTTGATAATGTTTATTCTAATTATTTTATTGATGATGAAAAAATTGGAGTTTTAGGTTTAAACCATTTAGATTTTAAAAATAAAAATTATAAGATACCACCAAATGATAGTTTAATTTTATTTGATGAAATATTTTTGTATATGAATGGTGCGAAACCGGAAGAAAACAATAAAAAGTTTAGCGGATTAATTCCATATTTTTTGTTATGTCGTCAGTTTGATAATAATATTATTTTTTCTGGACAACGAATTAATCAGAATTGAGTGGAATATAGAGAAATTGCTAATATGATTATTGTTCCTATGCAATGTATTCCACCTAGTATATTTTTTCCTTATTTTAAAATGAAAATAGGTTTTTTTGATGATTTAGGTGATTATTTAATATGAAAAACTGAAACGGTTAAACGAACAGCAAATGGAAAAAGAGTTCGTAAAAAATCTAATAAAGATATTGGTATTAATTTTGTTAAGATAACAATTCCTTTATCTATTGCAATGCAATATGATAGTAAATATTTAAAATTTGTGCGTGATTTAAAAAATGATAAAGTACCAAGTTATATTAAACAAAATTGACCTAGTATTGTTAAAAAAGATATTACGATTAATGAATTACGAGAGATGGGGATGGAACATTTATTAAAGAATTTGGGAGAGTTAGAAAATGATTAATTTACTTGCTAATGATGTATGAAATGGTGCTATTAATGTTGTGGTTGATATTTTTATGAAAATAATGGATTGAATGTGAACTTTAAAATTGCCAGGTACAAATATTCCTTTATTTGTAATTTGAGTAATTGGTGGTGTTATAAATGTCATTATGTTATTGGTTAATAGTTCTCGTGGTTTAAGTTCAGTTTCTCGTTCTTCTTTACAAGCAAGTAAGCAAATATCTAATGGAGTTAAAAATATAAGTAATAATTCTAAAAGTAATAATAAGGATAGTGATAAATAATGTTAAAGTTAATATTTTTCTTTGTTATTGGTTTAACTGTTGGATTTGGTTTTATTGCTAATATTGTTGTGGCAACAGATTTAGGTTTTTCTACTGTTAAAAATTATTTGGAGTCTGCTAATGATTTTTATAAATTAGTAGCACAGTTATTTATTATTGCGACACATCCTATTTTCCAGTTATATATGGCGTTTGGAATTATTATTATGGGTATTAGAATTATTTTTATTGTTTAGGGGGTCAAAACAATGCGAAAACGATTATTAGATATATTTATTATTTTTTATTTAATATTTGGTTGAATATTTCTTTTTTGTAGTGCTACAACTATAAATTATATTAGTAATGTTTGTAAAGTAGAAACAAGAAATAATGATAATTTTAGTGATTTAACTTATGCAAAAGCAAATGAATATGATTTTCAGTCTACTTTAATGTTGCGACAAGATTATTTTATGCAAGGTTTAGACCCTAGTAATTATGCATTTAGTTTTGGTGTTGAAACTCCTTTTATTCCAAATGTAAGTGCTGATAAAAATGATAGTAATTTTTGATTTAATAAAATTAAAAATACTGGTTGAAGTTATTTATTAAGTTGAAACCCAAAAGATATTTCTGAGGTGGGTTCTTTGGGTAGATTAATAATAGATTATAAAACGCCAAATAAATTGTTAGATATTTTTATTTATAAAAACAATATAAAATATGAATTTACTTTTAATTGAGAAATTATACAATATTTATTTATGCCAATTATTGCCAATCAGAGTTATAAACATTTTGATATGAATTATTTAGTTTTAAATTTTAATTATAAAGAATTGCTTAATATGGATATTCTTAAAAAATCTAACAGTAATTATTTTGTTAATGATGTTAAACAAAATTTTTATTCGTTGGATAATTTATTTCAAGTTTTAGATTATTTTTATTCTAATGTTTTAAGAGTTATATTTGATATTTCTAATTTTAGAGAATTTATTTATTTTACATCTAATAATGGTAATTTAGGTTTTGTGTTTTTTGTAAAAAATGGTTTTTTATTATATCCAAAATCAATGGTTTTTAATATTTTAAGATTTCCTGATACAGATATTTATTATTTAAAACCACGAGTGCAATTATATAATGCCTATACGATAAATAGTACTAATGATTATTTTTCTTATTATTCAAATTGAGATTATAAGACTAATATTTTACCTTCTAATAATGATAAATATACTCAATCAATAAAATTATTAGATATGACAGATAGGTCAAAATATCAAGGTTTTAATTTAATTAGATTTAGTACAACTACATTAATAGAAAATAGATCTATTTCAATTAATGGTTTTAATTTTAGTCTTTATAATGCTACTGATTGAAATGGTGAACTTAATGATGGAAAAATTTGACAATTACCTTATAAAAAAGGTGCTTGATACCGTTTAGATATTCATATTGAAAATGCGGCAATTTGGATTGTAAATAATTTGCCTGGTATGAAAGAAATTTATAAATTTGTTAATGGGATAGTACATGTGTTTAGTAATGTTTCTGAATTGTTTAATAATATTGGTAATTTGTTTGCTTTTGATATTACATTTAAAATTATGTTAAGTTCTATTTTAGTTTTAGCAATGGTTAACGGACTTTTACGCTATTTTTAATAGTAAAAATAATGTTGTTGGTAAAAAAAGTAAGGTGGTGCGTGGATAAACCACCACACCACCTTACTTAAAGGGGTAAAAGTCGCGGAGCGACTTAGGGGCGAAGCCCCTTTCCTTGATAAAACAATAAAAAGGAGCAATCTATATGAAAAAATGACTTAGCATAATAGGAGCAATCGGATTAACCGCAACAAGTACAACATCATTAATTAGTTGTCAAAAACCAAATAATAATGAAAACGGGAAAGGAGATAATAAACCAAAACCATCATATAATCCACAACAACCACCAAAAGATAGTAATTGAAAATTAATTCCTAGGGTTAATGATGTTTTAGTACCACCCAAAATAATTGCTTCTACTGATAAAAATAAATATGTAAAAGAAGATGATAGGAAATATATTGTAATTTATCCATATCTAATCCAACAATGAAACATAATTAAAAAAGATGCAAAATATATTAATAATACCGCAGCATGAAGTTCAAAAGCAATAATTTATTATTGAGATGGTGATGGTGAACCCGAAACACCAACCATTGATAAAAACACCGGTGAAATTACTGATTGAAAAGAACAAAAAGGAACTGAATAACAGTTCCTTTTTTATATTAATCGCACAAATTTCATAAAAATAATTAATAAAAAGATATTTGTTATTGTACTATACAATGCTGGATTAAATTTTCATACCTCAAATATTTGACTAAAAAAACTATATACTGTTTCAAAAACCTTACCAACACCACTCGCTAATTCATTAACTTGTTTAACACCAGGAATAGTATTGACAATTCAAATCACCGCATTTTTAATATGAGCACCAAAATCTCATCAACCCTCTGGCGTTACATATTGCACTTGTCATCATTGTTTATCGGGGAACAAACCACCATTATTAATCTCTTGTCAGTTATAAATTCCAAAATTAAAATCATAATATCGGTACATATCATTCTCTTTTTGTGCTTGCAATTCAAAAACATTATAACCGATTTTTTGTTCTTCAATTTTTTTATATTGCAAACCATATTTATTTTGTAAATCACCGCCAAAAACATAACCCGAATTTGACTTAATATTATAATTATTAGCAACCGAAAAATCATAATTAAAAACACTACCATAATTATTAATCGTATAAAACCGATTTTTAAATGCTGAATATAATTTAATATCTAACTGTTTATATTTATCTGAAAAATAAAAATATCGTGGGTAAATTTTAAAACCATTATTTACTAATAAACCATATTTTTTATTATAACCTTGAACATAAGTATTATTCTCTAAATCAAAAATCGTACGTAAATAATTAGTATAAAATTTCTGTGAAATCTTAAACATACTATTTAATAATTTATCAAATTGTAATTTATCGTTAATATTTTCACTCAACAAAATATTATTAAAATTTTGTAATTTCAAAGCAAAAAAATTAACTAAAACAGTATCATACTGTAAATTATCAATATATCCATTTTTAATAAACGAACTACGATTTTGAAACACTGGCACCAACGCACTTGCAAAAAACGACTGTAAAAACTTAGATAAATCAAACTGACCGCTAAACTGTTGATAATATTTTAAATCTTTACTATTTAATGATGAATAAATTGAACCATTAAAATTAAAAACTTCACCCATTCCCGTTCGCATAAAACTAAAATTAAAACTTAAATCATCATTATTAATATTATTTAACTCTAAACTACCAGAAATAATTAAATTTGCTTCATCAACAGTCAAAATCATTCGATAAATTGCTTTTTTAATATTTTTAACATCCAACTCATCAACCGTCTCAAAATCAAAAATTATCCGCTTTGTACCAACTGTCATCGGTAATTTTGTATTTCAAATTACATCAAAAATAAACAAAAATATATCAAAAACAAAACTAAAAATCTTGTCTCAATTACTATTATTATTTTCAACTAATAAATTAATCATCTTTACTATTTCCTTTCTCTTTTTTAGGTTTTAAATTCTTTTTCAAAATATCAATATCAAATAACTCCAATCGTTCTTTAACACTTAATTTTGTGATTTCCGACCAATAATATTCTTTTTTATTAACAATTTCATCATTTTTTAAATCACGCACAAATTTTAATCATTGACTATCATATTTATTCGCAAATTCAAGGGGAATAATTATTTTAAAAAACCGAATTCCTAACCCAACATCCGACTTATGTTTTACTCTTTTACCTTCTGCTGTTCGTTCTACTGATTTTGTTTTTCAAATTTCATAATCCGTTATATCTTGAAAAATTCCCATTCGCATAATAAAGAAACGATTAAAAAAATTAAATCCTTTTTTAGCAACGGGTTTTTTCAATGAAATTGGAATAATAATCCCACTTGCTAACTGGCGAATATTATTTCAAATCATACCCTCACGCTGAGCAGTAAACAACGCACGATGTCCAAAATGTCTCGCTAAAACAATTCACGGTATTTTACCACTATGAACTTTTTTCTCATCGTGAGGACTAGTTCCATCAATATACAAATAACTTTCATCAAATAAAATAACACTATCATCTAGGGGAACCGGTTTTGTTCGATCGGTAAAATCTAAATTTTTAAATGTTAAAACTTTAACTTTATCATCTTCTAACGGATAATTACTATAAATTTCATCTGTCAATAATTTCATAGTTTGCGACAAATAAGTTAAAAGTAATGTTTTACCAGTTCCTAACTTACCAATAATTACCGATAACGGATTATCTCAAACAAAATTCACTAACCGAAAAGCATTTAACTGATAAAAAATATTTTTTCACAATCATCACACAAAATAAACACACTGCAAAGCAAATAATATTCAAAATACTAAACCAACACAATACAAAGAAATTATTCAAAGTAATAAATCAATTAAACTAAACAAAAGCATTGAACCACTAATATAACAATAGTTTTTAAAGAAAAATATAAACTTTTTCATTATTTAAAATACCCAACTATTTTAAAAACCATTCACAAGAAAAACCAAGTTAAAAACAAAATCACAATTCAAACACCAACCATCAAAGTTAAATATTCATTTTGCGTTAAATTCCACATTGTAATACTTTCAACATTCGTTTTATCTATAAACAAAAAAATATAAATAAAAAACTCTTTGAATTCTTGTCAATCATTTTGCATCTTTAAAAACTCCACATTTTTTGAATAAGTTTAAAAAACATTCCAAAAAACAAAACAATAAATAACACAAACGATATAACATATAAAAACTCAGGGGCATTTGAACCAATAATATAACTAACAAATTGAACTCAATAATCATATAAACTCATTTAATTTAAACTTTCTAAATCATTAATTAATTGTTCTTCTTTTTCAACACTTCAATTTGTTAAATTATTATTATTATTATTATTTGCTTTTACTTTTTTAGGTTCACTTAAAAATAACGCTTTTTTCATTTTAGTAAAATAATTTTGTTTATATTGATTATATAAATTGATTAATTCGGTTCCAGTTAAATATTTTCAAATATTTCGCTTTAAATTTTCATCATATTTTACAATAGGGTAAGAATTATCATAAATCAAACCGATTGCTACTTGCTCTGAATGTTTTTCACTAGGATAAATAAACTTATTACTCAATCAAAAACCAATATGACGATTATGATTAGGTAAATTAATAAAACTTGCTTTTTCTGTTGTAAAAGGGATAAATTCCTTATCAATAAAGTAATTTTCTATATTCTGATTTTTCTTAACAAAATTACTCAATTTTATCATCTCCACTTCTTAGCATTTTACCTTCTCCTAATTTTCCAACTATATTTTCTAACGGTAATAATTGCTTCTTAAATACTGTAACTTTAAATTCCTTAACTTGTATTATATGACCTATAATCAATAATAATAAAAAGGAAACAGAAGCTATTAAACAGAAAAAGGAAATTAAAATATAAATAATATCTCCTACATTTAAAGACCAAATTATAACAACAATAGAAAAACCAGAACAAATGAAAATTAAAAAATAACAAAAACCAAAACACAAATTAAAAAAAATAAATTCTTTTTTTAATTTTTTATATTCCTTAGTTGTTTTAAATTTCATATCCATAATATAATCTCCTAACTAAATATTTGTTTAATAAACAATGTTATAAATAATGTTTATATAATGTTTTTTAATTGTAATAAACACTGATTATTAACAATGTTATATATAATGCTAATATATTGTTTATTTAATGTTTAATAAACACTGTTAATAAACATTGTTAAATATAAAAATAATAAAAATTGGCACACTGAAAATAACTATTAAGAACTTTAATAGTAAATATAATAATTTCATTTTTCTATTTAATAAATTCATTTTTTACAAATGTGATACCATCTATTTAGTGTGCCTTAACTAAGATATAATCGATTATAATAAATACTAAAATCCTTTAACCATAACACGGAAAAAGTTTAAGATTTTAATAATACAAAATATAGCAAATGGAATTAAAATAATTCACGCTTCACCTAAGAAAACCATTATCTCAGGTAAAATATTTGTTATACCTTCTTTAACTTTTCATAATGCACTAGTTAAACCCGTTCAAATCCCAGTCATACCCTCAGACATAGTTTTAGGTGTAGGTGTAGTTACTGTTAAAAAATTAAACGCTGTTGTTAAATACATACCTAACATTATTTATTACTCTCCTTTCTTTCAATTTCTTTTTTATCTTTTTTCTTTCCTCGAATTTGTTTAATTTTTTGATAAATTAATAAACCAAAATAAAGAAAAATTGCTAATACAATAACAACACTAAATATTGTCGTTAATCAAGTTGGCATAATACATCTCCTTTCTAAAAACTAAAAAATTGAAATTTGCAAACTCGCTCCGCTCGTTGTCGCTTCGCTCCATTAAAAACACTACTGAATAAATTATCCGCTAATAAATTACGCGGAATAATTTATTCTTTTACTTTTTAATTTCAATATCTTTTGCAATCTTATTAACAGTATTAATAACATTATCTTTACCATACTTTTTCACTAGGGACCGCAAAATAAAATATTGCTTTGTTTGCATAATTTCAACTCCTCAATTAAAAATATTAAAAAAATTTACTTTCCAAAACTGTAAAAACCAAAAATACAAAATGTATGTGGTTTCTACAAAATATATGGAATACACAAAAGGAATATTTTAAATTTTTTATTTTTTTTGATATAATGACAATAGTCTATTTAGAAATATCAATAAATATTCTTATATAGGAAACGAAACATAAAAAGATGAGGAGTTTATTTATGGCAATAAAAAAGAAAATTGTTATGCAAGAAGAATTACCAGTAGTTGATTTAATAAATCAAATTATTGAGGAAGGAAAAGAGTTAACTACTAAAACTGATATAAAAGCAGCAAAAGAAAAACTAATGCATGAAGAATGAATTAAAAAAAATAATGAAGCATGTGCTATTGCAGCAAAAAAATGAGAAGAAAAAATTAAATTAGCAAAGGAAAAAGAACTTAAAGCAGCATCAAAACTTAAAGATGTTGATAAGATTGAACAAGAAAAAATTGCTTTATTAGAACAAAAACGGAAAGAAGAAATTGCTAAAAATAATGCTTTATATGAAGAACGTGCTAAAAAACAAGCTCGTTTGACAAATATTTCACGTGTTAAAAAAGCAATGCGTGATCGAAAAATGATTTTATCAAAAGAATCATGAGAAAAAGAGTCACAAAAATGACAAAAATTATTAGATCAAGTTTCACGTTAATTAAATAACTTGCACTGATGTTTATCAGTGTTTTTTAATTTAAAATAAAATTGTTAAGTCACTTAATTTAGTTTTAAATAAAAATAAAATTATCTTAAACTTGGCAAATAAAAAGTTAAAAACTCATGTCAAAATTCTCATGCTTTGGTTTTTAATGTATCATTTGTTAAAAATCAGTATGAAAATCCTTCGGCAAAAAATTCAAAAGAACTTTTAAAAGAATATTCGCTAAGATGAAATAATTGATTTTTTTTCTCTATCCAAATTGTGTGAATTATTATTTTTTTTTTTACTAAAAATTCTTTTAGATGTTCAATAGGATTAATATTCCTAGAAAGAGAATAAAAGTGAATAATATGACTAATTTCATGAAATAAAGTTTTAAAAATACTATTTGATGTTTTAAACCCACTTGTTCATTCATAAATTGCTGTGTTTGCATAGTCACATTTTAAAGTGGTCGAATTAAGAACAACTTGTCTATTACATGAATTAGCATATCTTCAAACATTATTTAAATTTTCAACTTTAATTTGTCTTAAAATATCATTTACATTATTTTTGTTAAAAATATTTGCAAGAATATTATAGAATAATAATATTAGTTTTTTTAGTTGTTCTTTATAAGTATTACAAAAATTTTTAACAATGTATTCTCAGGAAGCTTTAATATTTTGGTTTAAAAAAGTTAATAGTTCTTGAAAAGAAGTAAATTCTTGTTTTTCATAAAATGGTAAAGCAGAATTTTGTGTTTGACTTAAGCCTGATACTAATCATAAAGATCGACCAATTATGTTAAGTGAAGCAGATGCTAAATATGTATGAAAAAATAGTATGTTTACATCTAACACTTTATCAATTATTCCATGATCTAGTACTGAAAAAAGTGGAATATGACAAATTGAAATATCAAGGGAATTATTAGCAAATTATATTGATAATTATATAAAAAATATTTCCGTTAAAATTGATAATAAAAGTATTATATATAATTCTAATAATGAATTATCAGTGCCTTTTGATAATGATACGATTTATTATGAAAATAATGTATAAAAAGCAAAACAAGGTGGTGATATACCATCTGATGTTATTAAAGATAGTGATTTAAATAAAGATTATATTGATAAAGAAGATGGAAAATATATTGTTAAAAAAGCACAAAGTGGTAGTTCAATAACAGTTAATGCCCCGTTACATCAAAAAGATTATAATAGTTTAGAATTATTATTATCAGATGAATTTGGTATTGAAAATAATAAATTATCGTTTAATAAAAGTTTTAAAGATACTTTTGAACAAGTAATAAAATGAATATTTTATATAGGTAAAAAAATAAAATGAGAACCAGTACCTATATCATCATTTAAACCTGATAGTTCAACTTATATTGATATTCCTGAATTTTCAGAAGAATATCGTTATCAAGTTAGAATGTCACCAACTAATCGGAGTACATCTGAAGGTAACTTACGACTTGATCCGCCTTATTTTACAGAAAAAAAAGCAAATAAAACTTTATCTAAACGCCAATCAATCGCTTTTATTGATGATATGGATAAAACCCATTATAGTATTTCACTATATAATGCTACTGGTCGAGTTTATTTAACTGATGGTAATACTGGTAATAATGTAAAAATAAATAGTGTTCGGGTTTTACGACAAGAGGTGTAAATATGATAGATAAAGAAAATATTATTATTAAAAATGAAAATGGTACTTATTGACAAAGATTAGGTTTTGAACAAAGAAATCCAAGTCAAAGTTTTAAAGCATGAAAAAATCGTAAGTTTTTAAAATATGATAAATATCCATTTCATATTAAAAAATCATATATTATGCGATATAATGCTTTATCAATTTTATATCATACACCTTTTTTAAGTTTATATGGTTTATTTTTTACTAGATTACATTTTAATTGAATACCAAATTTAGAACCAATTAAAGAGTTTATGTTTGGTCAACATGATATAACTGATGGTGGTTTTTTTGGATATGCTGGGATTATTATTTCTTATCCAATATTACATAGTACTGCTTGATTAACAACAAAAATACCTAAAATACCAGTAATTAAATTACCGATTGGTAAATGTTTAGAACAAGTTTATAAAATACCAAGTTATATTTTATATTTAATATTATTTGGTTGATTAATATTTTCGTAAATATCTTAAAAAACATAATGTTAATATTTGTCATAATTGTAAACAAACAATAGAACAAGTTAAAAGTTGAAATCAATATTGTCTTAAAAAAAAGATGAAATAAATAACATTTAAAAAAATAACCAATTAAGGTTATTTTTTATTTTTTTTTAAGATAATTAAATTCTTTTCACCATATTTATTGATTAAATATTCTCAGTCTCATGTTGAATTTATATTTACATCTTCAATATCAGTACCAGTTATATATTCACCAAGAGGATTTTTACAAGGGCGATTACCTTTTTCAGAACGATAACATAAAATATATTTATTCATTATCGTTTTTTCCTTTATTGTTATTGTGTTTTATATAAAAATTAATAAGATGTTCTATTCGTTGTGAATTGGTATATAATTCAGGTAATTCATTTCAAACTTTTTCTTGTTTTTCATTTAAGTAAACATTTATATTACGAATTAATTTTCTTTTCATAAATAATCTCCTTTAAAAAAAATAATGTAGTTTAAATGTTATTTAATCTTTGTTTGGCTAATTTATAATATTTTTCATTAATTTCTATTCCAATTCAACGCCGATTTAATTGTTCACAAGCATATGCGGTTGTACCACTTCCTAAAAAACAATCTAATACAATATCTCCAACTTTACTATGCTTATTTATTTGTAATTTAATTAAATTAATATCTTTAATAGTAGGGTGTTTTATATTTCCTATAAATTGATTATTGCTATTAGTAATTTGATAAATAGTTTTCATATCTTGATTTCAAACATTACTATAAGAAATTGGTTTTTTGTAAATATATAAACATAATTCTTTATCTTTACGATATGCAGCATTAGTAGGTGCATCATTTGTTTTTTTGTAAATTATTAATTCAAACTTTAAGTTATAATTTTCTATTTCAATTAAATAATCTTTTAATTGTTGTTTTGATAAATAAATTATAAAATTTGGTTTTTTAATAATTCGCATTCATTCTTTAAAATATGATGGTATATCAAAACTACTAATAAATTCACCCTGTAAAAATTCAAGTTCTCTTTTACGAATTTGATATTGAATATTAGAACAATTAGGATCTTGTATTTTTTTTAAATTATATTTAATATGCTTTTCTTTATTTTCTAATTTTTTAGCAATATCAGGTTGCACAAATCCAGTATTATATTCATTTTTAAAACCATAATTGGGAAAGAATATGGAACTGACACAGATTGTTGATTTTATCATCATACGAAAACTAATTTTGATAGTTTAATATTTCATTTCTTAAGTGGTTATAAAACTAAACTTAGTTCAAATAATAATAAATATATTTTAAAAATTGTTGGTAATTTAAAAATTTCTTTTTTTATCTTTACTCTGATGATTTTGTAAATCAAAATTTAATTGGTGAGCAAGCTGAACTAAGCATGTGAAATTTAAAAAGTTATGTTAGTCTTAATTTAGAACAATCATTATTATTAGCAAGTATGTTAGATATTTTTTCACAAAGTAATGACAAAGCAATTGATGTTATTGCCCATAATCTTTTATCACCAACAACTTGGAAAGGGATTAATCCGAAAGTAGTTAGTAGTTTTTCTACCTTTTCTGTTTTCTTTGGTTCAGTAATTATGAATATGAGGGGGAAGGATATTTTATATCATCTAAAAATAAATGAATATATAATTAGAAATAGTGAAGTTGAGATGATAAGTGGGACTGGTCAATTAATGTTTAAAAATCAAAATGGTAAGTGAGAAAAATTAACGACAATTATTCAAAATAATCATTTTTTACCTTAGCCAAATTTTGGTTGCAGTTGATTTTAAATTTAGTTTCTATAAAATAAATAAGAAGTTTAATTTTGATTTACGATTATCAAAAGAAATTTAAAATTAAAATTTATGACTAATTATAAGACTAATGCTTTAGTCTTTTTTATTTATCAAAATGTTTAGTTAATATTAATTAAATAATCAGATTTTTAACTTAGCGGTTTGTTAATTTAAAATTAATATGGTAAAGTTAATATTGTAAATGATTTTATGAAATGGTTAATATTTCTTAAAATAAATGACTTTAATTAACTGTTTTTATTAATAAATTATTATAAATTATTTCATTTAAAAAAATAATTACATTAAATGATATATATTATAAATAATATTATAAAGAGTAGAAAAAACATAAATTAAAAATATAAAATGAAAAAGTAATAAAATATCATTTTTATTCTTTTTAGTTGTGAAAGGGGCATATTAATATTATGGGTTATTTAGGAAAAATGTTTGAAAATTTAGGAAAAATATATTTAGCATATAAAGTAATAGCATGAACTAATAATGTGCGTAAAAAAACTAAATCAGCATGAAATTTTACTGCTGATAAAATTAGCGAAAAATTAAATAGTGCAAAAAATTGGTTATTGAAAAAAAATTACTATTGAACTAATTATAATAAATGACTTAATATAAGAACAAAAGAAGAAAGAAAAAAAATTAATGTTCAACAAAATATTGTTATTAATGCTCAAATATATTACAAACAAGTTGAAAGAGAAGCAAAGCGTAAACTTGAAGAAATGAAGAAGATTGCAAAAAGAGATAATATATATGAGTATTTAGAACCTGACTTTAGACAAATTGAAATTGTTTTAGATAATTTTGACATCTTAAAAATGATGTCACATATTTCAGCTTCAAATCAAGCTCTTGCTGATAGATTTAAAGAAATTCTTATTGAAGTTAATACAGCTTCACCTTCAAATTCAAATAGTGAACAAATGATTGATAATGATAGAACCGATGATAATGATGAATTTTTTGATGCAGTAGAAGAATTAGAGTCTAATCAAATAGATTATGAACGCAGTTCCTAAGGAAATGTAATAAATAATTTTATAAATATAAAAAGCAATTAAAATTTTAATTGCTTTTTATTGTTTCTTTGTTATTACGAAAAAGACCCAATATTTCCTTTTTTTTTAACTGTTTTAGGATATAATTAATATGTATTAGTTTTGAGCTTTCTTGAAATGGGTGTTGATAATGAAGAGTAATGATATTAAAATTTTAAAAATTAAACCAATTAAGCAAAGTGCGCATAATGATCAAAGCATTGAACAGCAAGAGTTTACTTTAAATAATGATGCAACTTTTTTTCTACAAGAAAATAGTCATTTTTTTAAGAATAATTATTTTTTTACTAAAACCCAAAATGTTAATCAAAATATTGCTTTAAATTCATTTGTACAACCACGGAAAATGATTTTAAATTTAGATAATCCAAATGCATTAAAAATTTTACATAATCAAACTGAAAAGTTACAACAAGAAAAAACAAGTTTTCATCACCGATTAAATAAAATTAAATCAACTTTTGATGAAAAAATTCAATTGGATAATGAAGAACATTTATATGAGCCACCTACTATTACAAAAAACATTGATTTATTAAATTTTAATAAGAAAAATAATGATGCTCAATTTAACAATGAAACTGTTGAAGTTAAAATTGATCATACAAAAGTTAAATCACAAGCTCGTGCTGTTGCTCAAAAAATAATGCAAAAAGATCAAGAAAAATTAAAGAAGTCATTAACTAATATTGATAATAAACAAACTATAAAATCAAAGTCAGTTCTAACAAATCGTTTTCCTAAACTTTCTTTACCAAAATCATCACCACAAAAAGATGTTTTTTTTACTCAAAGTTATAATAAAATACCAGGTCAAAAAATAAATGTTTCGCAAAAAATAACACATAATATGCCTCCAATCCAAGAAAAAAATATTGAAGAAGAAACTTATAATAAAAAGTTTGATAATAAACAAAATGAAAATAAAAAAACAGGAAAAGGAGTATATTTAATTGTTCGTCCTGACAAGGGAAATCAATTTTATGATGAAATTGATACGATGGAATGGGATATAACAAAATGACCAAATTTAGGAGTGGAACAAACAACCAATAAATATTATCATCAAGAAGAAAAGAATTTGGAAACAAAAAAAGTTTCACAAGTTTTATCAGAAAAAGTAAAACTTCAAGATGAAACTTCTCGAGCAATTGAACTTGAAGAATCAGAGGGAACTTATCAAATAGATAATTTTTATTCTAAGTTATTTAATTCTAATGTCAAAGAAGATTTGATAAAACAAGGCAGTAAAATTAAAATAAAACAAATTGGAAGAAGAAAAGCAAAAAACCTTAATCCTAATGTTTTTCCTTTGACAAATAAGGACTCAAAGTCTATTGTTCAAGCAACAACAATGTTTAATAATAATTATCAAATTAAGCAATTACCAAATGGGCGTCAACGAATTACTAAAATTAAGAAAAACAACATTCTTAAATGACGTGATCCAATTGTTTTAATTGCACGGCTTATGACGATTATTGGATTAATAGTATTATGTAGTGCATTTTTAGTTTTAAATAATTGAATTAATAATTCAGCTTTAGATTTATATAATTTTTTTGTAGTTAATTTTGGTAAAATTAATTTTATTACTGTTAATCATCATTATTTTTTCGTGAATCGAATATTTATGTTAATTTTAATTGGGATTTATGCAATTATTGTTGTTCTTCCATTTTGTTTGGTATCAAATTTTAAAATTCAGCTTTATTGTTTTTTACCATTAAGTTTACTTTTCTTATGTAGTGTGATTGGGATTGCATTATATAGTTATTTTTTTATGAACAATATTTTTAATTGGTCCAGTAATATTATGCAAATTATTAGTTATAGTTTTTTATTGTTGGCAAATATTTTAATGTTAGCAGCAGTTTTAAAAAGAAAAAAAGAAAGGTCTTAAAATTTATATAGTAAATTATTTAAACAATAGGAAAACAATTTCTTATCTTGGGATTTTTAATTTTCAATGTTAAAATAATAGTACTAATTAATTATTATTTATAAAAAAGGAAGTGATGTGCAATGAAAAAAGTTGTTGTCGGATTATCTGGAGGAGTTGATTCTTCAGTTAGTTTATATTTATTACAAAAAGCAGGCTATGATTTAGAAGGTATTTTTATGCGTAATTGAGACAGTCAATTAAATAATGATATTTTAGGAAATAAAGCAATTAATAATGTGATTTGTCCACAAGAACTTGATTATAATGATGCTGTTAATGTTAGTAAAACATTACAAGTACCATTGCACCGTGTTGATTTTATTAAAGAATATTGAGAATATGTGTTTAAACATTTTATTAATGAATATCAAAAAGGGCGAACTCCTAATCCAGATATTTTATGTAATAAGTATATTAAATTTGACTATTTTTTAAACTATGCAATTAATAACTATCATGCTGATTTTATTGCTATGGGACATTATGCTCAAGTACGATTTAATGAAAAATTACAAGAATATCAATTATTACGTGGAATTGACCGGGATAAAGATCAAACTTATTTTTTAAGTCAATTGAACCAAGGGCAATTATCAAAAACATTTTTTCCATTAGGAAATTTAACAAAAAAAGAAGTTAGAGAAATTGCAAGTGCACAAAATTTAAGCACAGCTAATAAAAAAGATTCAACAGGAATTTGTTTTATTGGAGAACGTGATTTTAAAAACTTTTTACAAAATTATATTCCAAATCAAAATGGTAATATTGTTGATATTGAAACAAAAGAAGTTGTTGGTCATCATAATGGGGTGATGTATTATACAATTGGTCAACGTCGTGGTTTAAATTTAGGTGGGATGAGTGAACCATATTTTGTGGCTGGTAAAAATGTAGAAAACAATATTTTATATGTTGCAAAAAGTAGTGAAGAAAAATGACTATATTCAACGAGTTGTATTATTACTGATGTTAATTTAATTAATACTTTACATGAAAAAGAATTTAATTGTACAGCTAAATTTCGTTATCGTCAAAAAGATATTCCTGTTAAAGTAACAGTTTTAAGTGATAATAAATGTCTTGTGCAATTTGCAACAAAAGTAAAAGAGATTACGCCAGGACAAGCTGCTGTTTTTTATGATGATGAAGTTTGCCTTGGGGGCGGAGTTATTAATGATGTTTATTTAGATAATCAAAAATTATGATATTTATAAGAAAGGATCACTAAAATGGCTGAAAAAATACGGGGTTATTTAAAATTAATTGTTTTTGAGTCCAATAATGGTTATCGGATTTGCAAATTTCAATTAGAAAATGATAAAACACATTTTATTTTTATTAAAGGATTTTTATCAACTTTACAGCCAGAACAATTATATGAATTACAAGGGGACTTTGTCTATAATGAACGCTATGGTGAAAATTTTGAAGTTAAGGAAATTCATAAACTTTCCCCACGGAGTAATGATGAGGTTTTAAAATATTTAACTAGTAGTTTATTTCCCACAATTGGTGAAAAAGCAGCACAAATAATTATTGATTATTATCAAACCGATGTGATTACCAAGATTAAAGAAAATTTATCAGTCTTACATGAAATTCCGGGTATTAGTGTTAAGCAAACTAATATTATTGCAAAGGTATTTAAGTCAATGAGCCGTGATGATGAATTAAATCATCAATTTAATCAAAAAGGATTATCATTACAAGTTTTATCTTTATTAAAAACAAAATATAATGTTGATCAGATTTATGCTTTATTAAAAAAAGATCCTTATTCATTACTATTAAAAGATAATATTGCTTTTAAAACAATTGATAAGATTTATTTAGCATTTGAACAAGAGCCTTTTACTAACATTCGAATAGGTTATTATGCCTGATATTTAGCAAAAGAATTTTGTAATAATAATGGTGATACTTATTTAACGTTAAATGAATTAACAAAAATATTACAAAAGAATTTTCCTTTTTTAACAAAAGAACAGTTGTTAGTCGGATTAAAATATAGTAAAGAAATTAAATTATTAATTTTTAAGGATGATAAAATTTATGTTGCAGAAATATATCATAGTGAAATTAATATTGCTGCAATGTTAGTTGGTTTGAATACAATTGATCAATATGATGATCAAAAATTAACAGAAGAGTTAGAAAAGTTAACGAATAAAAAACAAATTACTTATAATATTAATCAAACAAAAGCAATTAAGGCTGCTGTGCATTCTAATTTTTTAGTTATTATTGGAGGACCTGGTACGGGTAAAACAACAGTTGTTGATGGTATTGTTAGTCTTTTAAAAAAAGTTTACCAACAATCAAAAATTGTATTAGCAGCACCAACCGGAAAAGCAGCCAAACGATTACGAGAAAAAACTGGGCAAAAAGCTTTAACAATTCATAAATTATTAAAATATGATGCTTTGACTAATCAATTTTTTTATAATGAAAATAATCCTTTGGAAAATGATATTTTAATTTTAGATGAATTTAGTATGGTTGATAGTTTGTTATTATCACAAATTGCAAAAGCTAGTGTTAATTTGCGTAAATTAATTTTAATTGGTGACCCAAATCAATTACCGTCAGTTGCTTGTGGTGATTTGTTACGAGATATTATTCAAAGTGATGTTTTTAATGTTATTAAATTAGAAGAAGTTTATCGTCAAGAAGCTGGAAATGACATTTTAGAACTATCTTATGCAATTGAACAAGAACATTTTGAAGGTAATAATTTATTTGACAAAAAAGATTTTACTTTTATTAATGAAACTGATTCACAAACATTATTAACAATTGTTGGTAATTTATATCAAAAACTTAGTGATGAATATGGAGCAGATTATAATGCTATTCAAGTAATTGCCCCAATGTATAATGGTCCAGTTGGAATTAATGCATTAAATACTTATTTGCAAAATCGAATGAATCATGCAAGTGGTCAAAAAGAAATTAAGATTGGGCATCGTTTTTTCCGAGTTAATGATAAAGTTATGCAACTTAAAAATCGACCTGAATTAGAAATTTATAATGGCGATGTTGGCATTATTGTTGATATTAAAAAAGATAAAAATTTAAATGATGTAATTTTAGTAAAATACGATAATGTAATTGCATATAGTAAAGAACTTTATTATGATATTACTTTGGCTTATGCTTGTAGTGTTCATAAATTGCAGGGCAGTGAATATGATAATATTATTTTTGTAATAACAAAAAGTTTTTGAATGATGTTAAAACGAAATCTAATTTATACAGCAATTACTCGTCCTAAAACTAAATTATATTTAATTGGTGAACCATCAGCATTTTTATATGGTGTTAATAATTTACCACAAAAACGGCGAACAACTTTACAAGAAAAAATTAAAACATTTTTAAAAGAACAATAATTATCATATTTTGCCTAGTTTTAATGTTATCATAAAAAATTTAACATAAAACTTATTAAATTATAGAGGAGTTGCAATGGCGCCAAGATTAGCAGATGCTATTGTAAACATATTTATTAAATTATGGCCTGTAAAAGTTTTATTAGTAGTGCTATCAAAAGTATCACTAACATAGTAAATGGTTTCATCCGGATTATCATCAATCAATATTGCTATTATAATAACAACATGTTTTACTTGACTATTTGGTCATCAAGGCGGACTGCCTTTAATGCCAAGTATTACTGGCATATCATTTTTAAGACTAAGTTTAACTAGATTTTGTAATCATAGTTTTTGCTCATCTTTTTTACCAAAATTTTGTTCTAAGACATAGTTTTTATATTCTAAAAAATTTGGATGTAGTTGCAAATTAATATGTTTATTTAATATTGGAATAGCATTCTCCATCAAAGTTCCATCATTTGTTTTCATTTCATTAGCTAATTCATCTTGCGATAATAAATCATTATTATTTATGTAACTAATAATTAATAGATTTAACTGATGCTGGAACACAATAATATTTTTGTTCTTGTTGGAAGTTAGGAAAATTATGTTTTAATTAAATATAAGTTGGTGGATTATTATAGTATTTTGTGTTGTTACAGTAGTAATAAAAAAGTGGTAATGATAAATAAGACTTAAAATCATTTTGTTTATTTGAAACTTATTGATTTAGCAGTAAAATAATTTACTTTTTTTCACCAAACCAGTTTTTTTGTTATAATGGGGGTGATTAAAATTAATATTAATAAATTAACTTAATTTTAAGCAAACAGAGAAACATATATTTTATAGTTTTCATTAGTTTATATTTAAAATGTGTAATTAAAATCTCCTTTTAGTTACACATTTTGTTTTCATTGAAAATATTTTCAAAAAGTCAATTTTATTGCTTTTTTATAATAATAAAGATATAAATAAAGATATAAAAAGAAAATTAGTTTGAAAATATTGTTAATATAAAATAATTATGATAAAGTGAAGATTGTAGATGATTTTAAAAATATGAATTAAAAAAGAAATTTTAACATCAGTTCGTACCAGAAACTGTAATTATAATATTTAAGTTTTAATTTTTTTAAGTTATAATTAGAAAGTATAAAATTAGATATAACGAAGGGATTTTAAATAATGAAAAAACTAATGATTTTATTAGGAATGACTTTTTTTTCAACGACAGGATATAGTCCAATTATAGGTTGTAAAAAGCCGCTTAAACTTGATGATACTGAAAATGGTATTGGAAAAGATATGGAAATTTTAAATAAAATTTCACAACGTGCTATCAACAATTTTTCAGTTTATGCACAAAATAAAAATAAAATTAATAGTACTGAATATCAAAATAAATTTGATAAACTATATACAATGGTTGACAAGAAAAATGAAAGTAGAAAATTAGACCAAATGGATAAAGATGCGATATATGCTTTAGCAACATTAAAAAATGGCTTTCTTGCTGTGTTTAATAATATTAATAATGAAATTTATAATGACTATTCAAATTATTATCCTGATAGTAAACCAATTAATTTATTAAATGATAGTTTAAGTTATGAATTAAATTTTATTGATATGGTTCAATTGCAATCAATTTTAGATCGACCAGGATTAGAAACAGTAAAAGCAGTTAGGCTAGATTTCCATTTTCAATTTGAAGCTAAGTTTAAACTTTTAACAACAACTTCAGATTATGTAATCCAATATGTTATTACTGATAATCCAGAAAAAATGAAAGTTGTTTTAAATGGGATGGTTCAAAAAATTTCAAGAGTAATTGTTAATTTTTTCAATCAAGAAGGAATTTTTCAAATTGATAAAACACCTGAATTTGCTACAATTTATCAAAATTTTGATGTAAACTATACAGCTGGTTTTGCTAATTTAGATAATATTATTTTAGAAAAGTTACAAAGTAAAATTAAAAGTGATAGCGAATTGCAAAAGTTTGTAAATAATATTAAATATAATTCTTCAATAACTTTATTGAGTTTACTAACAAGTGCAATTAATAATACTACTAATGGTGTTAATGTTGTTCGAGAAAATACAGCTTCATATGTTTGAACCGGAAAAGGATATCAACCTAATAAAATTACTCCAGAAAATTTTGTTAAGTTTTATCGTTCATTAGTTAATGTTTTTAATACTGGAGGTCAGAACTTATGATTAGCTGATTTTCATGTGAATTTAGCAAAAATTCAAGTGGCAGGGTTTCCATTATCTGGAGCAGTAATGAATGATGGGCAAGCATTAAAAGTTCAAGTTGAAATTACAGAGGAAGGTTTAACAAATAAGTTAATGGAATATGGACGGTTAGTAGTTGCTTTTTATAATCATTTTAAATTAGAATCAAATGAGCATTCAGGAGTATTCCATCTTAGCAAAGAAGCTTTTACTAAAATTTTAAATTTAAAAACCCGAAAATACAAAGATGTTTTAAAAATATTAATTAATGATTTTAAAGAAGCAAATCAAGCAAAAAATTTACCAGGAATTGATATTTTTACAACTGGTAATTGGGAAAAACGTGTTCAAGAAGTGAGTTTAAATGAAACTAAAGATACTTTTTCACTTCGTCGGCGAGCAGTTTGAAACTTTGATTTATTATTTGGAAAAAATAATGCGGTTTATTATACTGGATGAACATCAACATTATTTACCTTAGAATTTACTAAAAAATAAGTTTAATTTAAAAAAGCAAGAAAACCTTGCTTTTTTAAATTAACAATAAAAATTGCTAGCATTAATGCTAGCAGGTATGTAAATAATAAATCTGGTCCGTTTATTTTAATAATTAAGGTTAGTATGTGAATAATAATTGTCACATTATTCATTTAATAGTTTATAAATGTTATTGTGTTGCTGATTACTACTAATAAGGAATATAACAAAATTTAAAACTAAACCTAAATTATTTATTTAATAATATTGCAAATAAATAACTATTTGTTATTGATTGCTTATTATTTGTTTTATTATGTTATCTATTATTTTTTTGTTGGGATAGATTGCTTACTATTTTTTGATTTTATATTGGGATTGAAAGGAGTAAAAATACTTAATAAGGTCCATAAATATTATTTACAATTTTTATGGTAGTAAGAAAAAAGTTGAGGTTTTATAAAAAATATAAATAAAGTAATTAAATACAAATTAAAGTAATCGCTTATCAGAGCGATTTTTTTAATTGCATTATTCATCAGATAGTATCTTTAAAATTAAAAATTAAACTATTTTCTCCATCAATTAGTTAATTTTTATAATTTCCTTTCTGTGATTTATTATATTTTTTTGGTTTAACAGCTAATAATATTATTTTTTTAATAAAGGTACTATCTGATGAATAATGCAATACTAAAACTTAATATTTTGATGCTTAAAGATGGATAACTCATCTATGACACGAAGCCTTAAAGAAAGTGTGAAAGCGATTGGATTTAACCATATTTATTTCTTTAATTCTCGGCGGGGTTAGTCGCCCGCGAAATGTCAGTGCATGTGTTTTTTGGCTTGTTTTCATAAAAAGAGTGTTGTTAAACCGAAAAAAACAATATCGGACACTAAAAAAACAAGAGGGAGGAGCTCCAAAAGGTTATTTTCTTTAGATAAAGTTGTCTAGGGATGGATGAAGCGTAATTAATAACTGGTTAAACTGTTTTTTTGTTTATTTCCGTGGGGGGTAAACTCTATCAAAATATCCTATCCGCCCCCGCTCACTCCCGAAGTGAAGCGGGCAGCGAAGTAATTAAATACTAAAATAAATTATCTATAAAGGAATATTATGTTTTTTTACAGAAAGGAAAATATTTGATGAAAAAATTAAATAAAAAAATTATTAATAAATTACAAGAATTAATGATACGAGCTTATCCAGTAACGGCAAATGATATTAAAGATGAACATTGAGCATTAGGTTTACGCAAAAATAATTAAGGAGTATAGATAAAATGACAGAATATAAAAGTTTGTATATTAATAAAACTTGGAATGAAATAACAACATCATTTGATTGAGTTAATTGTAAACCCACTAATTGTCGTATTTCACATCATAAAAATCATTATGATTTGCAATTTTGAAGTTACTAATGCACATGATCAACCTCAAGATTAAGTTTACTATACAGATATAAAAGTAAAATTAAAATCAAATTATGGATATTTTACTGAAGATAATTTTGTTTTTAATCAAAATATAATTTCCCGGAATTAAATAAATCTTTAGAAACGAGTGCATTACCATCAACGTTACCTGCTGATCAGTAATTAGCTAATGGAGAATATTCAAAATATTTTGTTCGAATAATTACTAATGATGATAAAGACAAAGAAAAATTATGAAATGATTATGGTATAGGAGAATTAAATTTTAATAGTTATAAAGATGAGCTTGTAAATAGTGGAAATTTTAAATTAGAAAACCCTGAAATTATTAAAGAATTGTCAGTTAGCTCTTTAAACGGATATGGCTTATGACAATTTGAACTTATTGATGAGACTGGTTTAATTACTAAATTTCAAATTAATTTATTTGATAAAGATGATGCTTCGAAGGGAATTAAAACGCTTATATTATAAGCGTTTTTTTATATGCCGGAGGACTTGCAAAACCAAACAAAAAAAGACACCCCTTGACTCCCATTTAAAAATAGTGGAGAATGATGGATATATGAATTAATGAATGTTAATGAATTAATGAATATTTGCATAATTGTAGAGGTCTCCATTATTTTAGAATGCGCCGCAAGGTGTGTTTTTTTGTTTGGTTTGCTCGCCCGAATTTTCTTGACAAATAGTAAAAAATAGTGCATCAATTACTGACAGGAGGAATTATAATGGAGTACTCTATAGAATTGAATTGATCAGAAAATAATTGTAATTTTAATATTGATATTTTATCAAAAGCTTTTATTAAAAAATTTTGTAAACCATTTTTTTGAACCGCAGTATTTAAAATTTTAACTGGAGCTAAAGGATTTGAAAAATCATATTTATTTTGTTTATTAGCATTATTCTTTACTTGCAATTTTACAGATTGGAGTTCCATCTTAGTACGGTACCAATATAATTCAGCACGCGACAACTTTGATAAAAAAATAACCAGGGTTATTAATGACTTAGAAAAGTTTGGAGTCACAATTAAAGAAGCTATCAAAGAAAAAATAATTAAGGTAACCAATAACGACAATCGATTTGAATACAAATGACCCAATGGTAGAATTATTAAAATTGTTGGATTTGATAATGGTTCTACATGAGAAGGGCAAGATGCGCCAGTAGGGGGAGTGTGGTTTTTTGGACTTGATGAAGTCATACCTTTAGATACAGTTATCTTAGATATTGAAGAATATATGTATCGTTTATTTAATATGATAATTCAAATTTCCCGGGGGCAAAATATTAAAACATCAAAAGAAATTATTCCAGAGCTTTGTTATAAAGATGATGAAATTGAATTAAATTTAAGAAAAGAACAAATGGTATTATTTGGATTTAATAATCATGATGCTGATCATATAATTTATCAAACATTTGTACAATCGATTTTTCCGCTTACTAAATAAATTGAAAAAAAATTAGAAGACAATTATATTTCTTGTTATAATGATCCAAATTATATGAATGGAATAGGTATAACCGTTATTCGAGTTACTACAAAAGTTAATGATAAAAACTTAAATAAACGTACGTTTGATTTAGGTAACTGATTAAAGGAAAATAATCCACAAACATACGATTTTTTATTTTTAGGAAAAGAACATCAATTTGCTTTGGAAAAATATATTTATCGAAAAGAACTAATAGAAGGAGCAAAGTTTTTTGATCCAACTGAATTTTGATGAAAAGATATTAATAAATATTGATTTAGTTTTATAGCTGTTGGGTCTGATTATGCAGATAGTATTCAAGGAAAAGACGATGCTGTACAAATTTTAGTTGGGGTAGAAATAAACAAAAATGATGTTCCAACTGAAATTTATATTTTAGAAGAACAATCAATTTCAACTACTGAATTTAAGGATATGACTAAAAAGGTTTCTAGTATGGCAAATAAATTTAATGATTGATCTTTAAAATACCATAAATTAAAAGAAGATTTAAAATATAGAATTGGGCATGATGCACGAACAGTAGGCGATTTTGTTCGAGAAAAATTAATTATTAATCATAATTGAGATGAAAAAAGTCTTGAAAATAGTATTAGTCGGATTTTTGTTACGGGTGAAAAAGGATGAAAAATAGTTGATCGACATTTTACGATAGAACGCTTGTTATCTTCTGGAAGAAAAAAAACGAATATTAGAGACAAACGTCCTGGATGAAATAAATTGGATGCTATTAATGCATTTGAATGTACTTTGTCATTTTTTAGATTTAATTTATTTGAAAATTAATAAAAAATCGGTATACTTAATCTAACGATAGAAATGGTCTTAAATGTATGTGGTTTCCACAAATAATTTGTTAATTTTAACTTGCATTTTAAAAGTAAACTTTATATTATTATTTTAACAACTTTAAAAAGCAATTTTGGATGTTACGGGAATTAGGTGTGAATCCTAGGCTGTCCCAGCAACTGTAAAGTGGATGAAAGCTAACATCATTCCATTGAGAAAATATTTCTTGAGAAGGAATAGTGAGTAAAGTGAAACTAAGCCAGTAGACCGTTCTAAAAAAACATTGGTAAAATATCAATGTTGCACTTATAGTTATTATCTCTGGGGTTAGATGATTAATTATTTATTAGTGAAAACTATTAAATAATAATTTGAAAGACGTCAAAAAGTGTTTTTTAGTTGTTAATTTAAAGCAGTAATCCTATCAAAAGGTATTATTTAAAAGATAATAAATAATAAAATTAATTAATAATTAAGAGTTTAATAGCATTTGATTTAAAATGGTTTTATTTTTGCTATTGTCTTAAACTATTAATTAAAATAATCGTAGAAATTAAACATCATTTATGTGGATATGCAACAATATTCTTTTTCGTTTTGTTTAAATATCCTTACTTTTTAAATAAAAATAGCATTGATAGGTATTTATTGGTAATTAAATTAAGCGGAAAAGAGAGGAATAAAAAAATGACACCACATATTAATGCCAAAAAAGAAGAAATTGCAAAAGTTGTTTTAATGCCGGGAGACCCATTACGGGCAAAAACCGTTGCTGAGAAATATTTAACAAATTTAAAATTAGTAAATGAAGTTCGAAATATGTTAATGTATACTGGCAAATATAAAAACATTGAGGTAACAATTGCTGGAAGTGGAATGGGTTGTCCAAGTATTGGAATTTATTCATACGAATTATTTAAGTTTTATGATGTTGATTATATTATTAGAATTGGTTCAGCTGGAAGTTATAATCCAAATATTAAAGTTTATGATATCTTTAATGTTCGTGAAGCATTTGGCGAAAGTAATTATGCAAAAATTGCAGCTAATATTGATAATAATTTAATTGCTGCAAGTGAAAAATTATTTAATGAAATTGAAAATGTAGCACAAGCAAAAGGAATTAAAACTCACACGGGAATTGCTCATGCAGCAGATGTTTTTTATCGTTATGATGATTCATTAGACTTTACTCATATTCATAAGTTAGATGTTGTTGAAATGGAATCATATGCTTTGTTTACTAATGCAATTGTTACGCAAAAACATGCAGCAACATTATTAACAGTTTCTGACCATCTTGTAACTAAAGAAGTTACTACAGCATTGGAACGCCAAAATAATTTTATGACAATGGTTGAATTAGCATTAGATACTGCTGTTCAATTAATGGGTTAAAAACGAAAGGAGCAATAAAATGAAAATTGCAGTCTTTGGAACCGTTGGAGCAGGAAAAACAAAAGTTAGTGAAGAATTATGTAAACAATTAAACTATAATTTGTTTAAAGAACCATTAGAAGAAAATCCATATTTTAAAGATTTTTACCAAGATATGGAAGGATTTGCCTTTAAAATGCAAATTTATATGTTAACAACAAGAATTGAGCAATTTTTTAACATTGATAATTTAGAGGATACTGTTTTTGACCGCACAATTTTAGAAGACCCTGTTTTTGTGCGAGTTTCCCACTTATTAAAAATTATGAATGAAATTGATTTTAAAGTTTATAATCGTTTTTTTCAAAATGTTATTGTTCCAATTTTGAAGAAAAAGTTAGGTTTTGATGTCATTTTTTATTTAAAAGTTTCAACTGAAAAAGCGGTTGAACGAATTAAACAACGTGGGCGTCAATTAGAATTAGAAACCCCATATTATTACTGGGAAAAGTTAAATGAACAATATGAAATTTTATATCATGAATTAAAAAATGATTATCAATTTATTGTTATTGATGCTGACAATGATGATTTTTCAGAAAAAATAAGCATTATTATGCAACATTTATTACCTCTTGATAATAAAGTTCCTTGTTTAATTTAAAAAAATAATTATTATTAATATTTTAATTTAATAAGGAGGAAATTAAAATGAAAAGCACAAATAATAATATAGAAACAAAAAGTTTAAGTAATTTAAGAATTTTAGGACTAGATCCTATTATTTATAATAAAACTGGCCACCCAGGGATTGTATTAAGTGCAGCACCACTGATGCAAGCAATTTATTTAAATAATTTAATTTCTAATCCGGCAGTACCTGATTGAATTAATCGTGATCGTTTTGTATTATCTCCAGGACATGCTTCAACCTTACAATATGCGATTTTACATTTAGCTGGTTATAATTTAACAATTGATGATTTAAAAAATTATCGTCATATTAATTCAAAAACGCCAGCTCATCCAGAATATGGTGTTACTCCTGGAGTGGATAATTCTTCTGGTCCCCTAGGACAAGGAGTTGGCTATGGAGTTGGAATGGCATTAGCTGAAAAACATTTAGCAGCTAAATTTAATAAACCAGATTATAAAATCATTGACCATTATACTTATGTTTTATGTAGCGATGGTGATTTGCAAGAAGGCGGAGCAATTGAAGCAATCCAATTAGCTGGGGTATGAAAATTAAATAAATTAATTATGTTATATGATTCAAATGATTGCCAATTAGATACAAAATGTGATGCTGTTTTAAAAATTGATTATCAACGTTTTTTTGAAGCGCAAAATTGAAATTATATTCGAATTGAAAACGCAGATGAGAATCTACCAGCAATTCAAAAAGCAATTGAACAAGCGCAAAAATCTGATAAACCAACATTAATTGAATGTAAAACAATTATTGGTTATGGGCATCCAAAACAAGGTTCACCTATGCATTCTTCACCATTTACTCTCGAGGAGATGGAACAAGTAAAAGCATTTTATGATTTTAATCATCCTCAATTTTATGTTGATAATGATGTTAAAAAACATTGACAAGACACTTTTGCAAAACGAGGAGCAACAAAATATGAAGAATGAAAGAAAAAAATAACTGCTTACAAAGCAACATTTCCAAATGAATATGAAGAATTATTTGTAATTCCATCGGTTGATTTAAAAGCTTTTGAAGCGTTATTAACAACTGATAAAGATAAAAAAGCAGGAACACGAATTATTATGGGTGATGTGTTTAAATATTATCAACAAAAGTGTTTAAATAATATGTTTGGAGGTAGTGCTGATTTGGGAACTGCAACCAAAATTATTGGTTATAATGGTTCATGAACAACATCAACACCACAAAATAATAATGTTCATTTTGGAGTGCGTGAATTTGCTGCCGGAACAATTAGCATTGGTGTTGAATTACACCAAGGTTTGAAAGGGTTTAATTCAACATTTTTAATTTTTGCTGACTATATGAAACCATGTATTCGAATGGCTTGTATTCAAAACTTACCCGTAATTTTTGCTTTTTCACATGATTCAATCGGTGTTGGTTTTGATGGAAAATCACATCAACCAGTTGAACAATTAGCAATGCTACGAAATTGTCCGAATTTAAATGTGTTTCGTCCAGCGGATATTAAAGAAGCAATTGGGTGTTTGAAAGCAAGCGTAGAAGCAAAAAGTGCTCCATCAGCTTTAATCTTATCGCGACAATATACCCCATATCAATTAGCAGAAACATGTTGAGAACAAACGTTAAAAGGGGGATATATTGTTGTTGCTGAAGATGAGACAAAACCATTGGAGGCAATTATTATTGCAACAGGAACTGAATTAGCACCAGCAATTGTTGCAGCTAAGACAATTAAGAAAAATATTCGTGTTGTATCAATGCCCTCTGTTGAATTATTTGAACAACAGTCAAAAGCGTATCGGGAAAAAATTGTACCAAATAATATAACAAAAGTAATTGCAATTGAATTTTCAAATGATTATGTTTGATATAAATTTGTTGGTAAGACTGGCTTAATGTTAGGTGTTGATGATTATGGTTTATCGGGAAGTGCGGATGCTGTTATTAAGTATAAGCAATTAGATCAAACTTCTATTATTAATAGAATTACAGCATATTTAGGAGAATAATGATTACATTAGAAAAAATATTAGAGTATAAAACTTTTTATGTAATTCGAAATCATAATTATGTTGTTGCTCAACAAATTTGTGAACAGTTAATTAATTTACAAGTTAAATGTTTAGAATTAACTTTCACAATTCCTAATGTTGCAGAATTAATTAATTTTGTTCGTAACAAGTATCCAACAATTTTAGTTGGAGCAGGAACAGTTTTAACATTAGAACAAGCAATGCAAGCAGCAACAGCCGGAGCTCAATTTTTAGTAGGGCCAGTTTTTAACCAAGCAGTTAGTGAATATTGTCATCAAAATAATTTACTGTATATTCCGGGGGCAATGACACTACAAGAAGTTAATAATATTGTTAATGCTAAATGAGAAATTATTAAAATTTTCCCAGCAACAGCATTTAAATTAAATTTTATTCAAACAATTAAAACATTTTTTCCAACAAAAGTTTATATGGCTTCAGGAGGAATTAATTTAACAAATTATGAAGAAGCAAAAAACTTAGGATATGATTTAATTGCTGTCGGTGCTTTTATCACTGGTGATATTAATAGTATAGGTCTTGATATGGAAAAATTTAAAACATTTGAAACAATAATTAATCAATAAAGGAGAAAAAAATAATATGAGAGATAATAAAAAATTAATTTACAATGCGGGTAGTATGTTTACTGAGGCCCAATGAAACACAAGAAAACGTGAAGGAGATATGTTGCGCGAAATGTTTCCAGACTTTATTATTGGAAATCCAGTTGATTTTGAAACAAATCAAAAAGAACGTCCTACAAATAAAGCAATTTTTGAATTAGATTATGTTGGTTTAACTGAAGCAGATTATGTTATTTTAGAATTAGATGGTTGAGATTCAGGAACTCATATGGAATTTGGTTTAGTAGTTGAACAAGCAATTCATAATAAAAATAAATATTTATTCCCAATTATTTCTGACTTTCGTTTACATCAAGGAATTTTAAAAGGAGAATATCCTGGTTTTGGTTTAAACGAAATGATTACAGGAGCATTATATTATGAACCATTAAATAATGGTGATGTTCCTCAAATGACATTATGTAATTCGCATAAATTAGCTTGTGAAGCAATTAAAGCTATTGAAACGGGAAGAATTGAAGAGTATCGAAAAAAATATGATATTAAAGATATTTTTAAAGAAAGAGAAGATACTTTATATCATGGTTTTGATTGTTTTATTTAAATTAATTAATAAATTAATGAAGAGTTATATGATTTATAACTCTTTTTATTATGCTGTGAAATTAATAGAAAAGAATTTGGATCCTGTAAATGCAAGCAGTAATTTTTGTTTCTTGTTATTTTTAATAATAACATCATTTTTCGAAAATGCAACTCTTTTTGGCATCGTGTAATCGAAGTACAACAAATCAACTCAGAAAGGAGTTGATTTGTTGTACTTCGATTACACGATGCCAATTTAAAAATTAGTTATACTAGTAAAACAAATTAAAAAATGATAAAATATATATTGTATGAATACCTTGCTATAAAATTAAGAGACATAAATTGAGTAATTTAAGAAAATAGATGGAGAATAAAATGCTTAAAAAAGGTAAATCAAATTCATGATATTCAATAATATCATTTTCAATTTTTAAAATCCGCCGTTCAATGGCAGTTTGAGTTTTAGTGTTATTGTCACTTGTTTTATTTGGTGCAATTGCAATTACTCTTTTTTTATCTTCAACAAATATTTATGATTTTTTAAAAAATTTTCAATACGGAGTGTTTATTTTTAATAATATTTTATTATTATTGTTTGTGTTGTTAGTTATCATTAAAATTTTTGGTCGAGAATTTGAAGATGGGACATATTTACTTTTAATTTCCAAACCATATTCTCGATTTACTTTATTTTTCTTAAAATTAATTTCACTTTGAATTTTGATTATCTTTTTCTTAGGAACAATTATTTTATTTGCTTTAGGAATTGGTTATATTGGTTATTTAATTAATAATGATCCAGAGTATTTACAAGTTTATCAAAATTTATTATTGAAATTATTTTTATATTCTTTAGCATTATCTTTTTTTGCATCAAGTGGTATTTTATTTGCGGTAACTTTTTTAAATTCACAAGTAGTTTTATTAATTGTTGTTATTTTCTGTAGTTTATTTTTAGTTGGTGGGATGCCATATTCGTTAATTATGAGTTTAGCTAATACAATTGATTTATCATTTGTTGACACTAATATGACTAATCAGCCTTATCCTGTGAATATTATTAAAAGTACAATTAATTTTAAAAGAAATTTAGAAAAAAAATTAATTAAATATGATAATTTAACTAGCAAAATTTGATATTTTTATAATTCGTGAGATTATGATGATTTAGATAAAGTTTTTAAAACGCGAGACTATGAAAATATTATAAGTGATCCTACTTTGCGAATTAAACGATTAGAATTTTATCAATCATTAGGTTTAACAAAACCAAAAGAAGCTAGTTATACAATTAGCCAACTTAATAAGTGAGATAAAATAACAAAATATAAATATGATAATAAGGATGAAACCATTTTTGAAATTATTAATAAAGTTGGCGGAAGTAATCTTCAAATGAAAGTAAACTTTGCGACAAATTTCTTTTTCAAATCACCAGGAGAATTAGATTCAAATAATGAAATTCATCAAGAATTACTTGATGCTATTAACTTTATTGGAAGAAGTGCAAAATCGTGAGACTTGTATCTTAGAACAAATGATTTAAATGGAAATTCATTATTTTACTTTGATTTAGATAAATCCTATTATAGTTTATCATCATCTGATAGTAAAGTAGGAACAGAAGAACGAAAGTTATCTGAGCCAAATGGATTTAATCCAGTAAATGTTTTTCGTTCTGAATTTGCTCGAACTGGGATATCACCAGTTGATTCAGAATATGATAATGGTACTGAGTTTCAAGATTGAATTCTTAATTATTTTGGCGCCGAAGATAGAATTGAAGATGGTTTTGAAATTAAAACACTTTATGTTTTAAGAGAAATTGAAATTAATATTTTAAAAAAAATAATGGATTATAAATTACTTGAAGGTGTACCAATTAAAATAAATACCGAATGACAAAAATATGATGATTTAATTCAAACTTATGAATTAATTTCTAAAATTAATATTATTGAACATTGAAATCAAATTTGAACAAGTTCTTTATCATATGTTCCATTTTGATTTGAACCATTGCAACGAAGTAATATTGATTTTAGTGTTCAAAACAATTATTTAATGAGTTATCAAGATTTCCCAATAGCATTACAACAAGATAAAAAAGTTGACCTTGATGTACCACCATTTTTAAATATTAATTTATTGTTATATGTTTATTTAGGAATATCTGGTTTATTTTTAATTAATGCTTATTTAATTTTACGTCGCAAAAATATTACTTAAAGTAGGGGAAAGGAGATGTTAAAACATGAATAATAATGCATTAGTACTTAGCGATGTGGCAATTGCTTCGCGTAATTTTAGCAAAAAGTTTAAAAATAGTATTGTTGGTCCATTTAATTTTAATGTTAGTCGTGGAAAATTACATGCCATTTTAGGTGCTTCTGGAAGTGGAAAAACAGTTTTCATTAAATCTTTAATTGGTGGTTTAAAGGGGTTTAATGGTGATATTACAATTTTTGGTAAAAAAGCAACAAAAATTAGTATGAAAAAAATGATTGGTTATGTTCCTGAGTTTGTTACTTTTCCTGAAAATATTAGTTCTTATAATTTTTTAAAATATTTAGGAAAAACAAATGGTTTACGAGGGAAATATCTTCGTGACCGCATTGAATATTTAATGAAATCATTAGAAATTTGAGAACACCGCGATAAAGATGTTAATTCATTTTCATCAGGAATGAAAAAAAGAGTAATGATTATTCAAGGTATTATTCATGATCCTGAAATTTTAATTTTAGATGAACCAGAAGCGGGATTAGATATTAATAATCGAAAAAAAATTATTTTTTACTTAAAACAATTAACACTTCGCGGTAAAACTGTCTTTTTTTCATCCCATTTACTAGATGAAATTAAAGACTATATTGATGAATTTACAATGGTAATGAATGGAACGCAAATTTATACGGGGCAATTAGCTGCCTTTAATATTAAAAATAGTTATTATCTAGTGACTAATAATCCCCAAGCAATGATTCGTTATTTTAATTCAAACCGAGTATTAAACTGATATGATCGAGCAAATAATTCGTTAAATTTTGTTTTAAATTCACCATTACATTTATATTATGTTACTCAATATGCATTAAAAAAACAAATTAAAATTGCTAAAATTAGTGAAGTTGAATTTTCATTTGATTTTCTATTACAAAAATTAAATATTACGCTACCTCCTAATATGACTACTAATCGTAAATTACGAAATAAACAGTTGAAGAAATAGCAACAAGGTTAATTAACCAGCATAAATTTTAAATGTAATTATGTAACAAAATTAAAAAAAGTAATCTTTAAAAATATTTTAATGGGCATTAAAGTATTTTTTTATTATTATAATTAAATTAGGTCCAATAGAAAAAAATGAAAGCCGCATTATTAAAACACCATTGATTTTTGCAACAAAATTAAGTCAAATTATGGGCAATGAAGTATATCTAAAATTAGAAAACTTACAACGTGCCGGTTCATTTAAACTACGTGGGTCGTTAGCAAAAATGATGGAACTAAAACATGAAATAATTGCAAAAGGAGTAGCAGCAAGTGCTGGGAATCATTCATAGGGGGTTAGCTTTGCAGCTAATTTATTAAAAGTGCCAGCAACAATCGTGATGCCGCAAACAGCACCAAAAGTTTTTGGTCATGCATTTAATGACCTTGATGTTATTAGTGGCCAAGGGACAATTGCAATTGAAATTTTAGAAGAATTACAAGATTTTGATTATGTTCTTGTTCCAATTGGCGGGGGGCATTTTGTCAGGGATTGCCACTTATATCAAAGCAGTTAATCCAAAGTGTAAATTAATTGGAGTACAAACCCAAAATGTTCCAAGTTATTATGAAGCACGAAAAATGAATAAACCATTTTCTGTTCAAGGTAAATTATTAAAGGTCAATTTAATAAAAAAGTAATGAATTCAAGAGATTTATTAATGTATAATATGTATCCTGCTCCTCCTGATAAAATAAATACTTATGCTTCACCAGAAGTAAGTTGATATGATATTCAGGGGATTCAACCAACAATTATTACTGGTTATAAAGATTGAAAAGAACATATTCAATCAATGTCTGATTTTTGAATTGAAAAAAATAATGAAGGTATGATAATGATAATAACAGATAAAACAACATCAACAGCTACTAATCCAACTGTTGGAACAACTATTAGTGAAGAGGGGGCAAATTCTAAACCTTATTGGTCTAAAAGTTGAAAAATAACACCACCAAATAAAGTAAAAGTAAATAGTGGAACTATTAATAATATTATTAGTACCCAAGCATCATCTTATTTTAGAAGAAAAGATGAATTTGGTAATACTATTGGTCAAGTTCAAATTGAATATAATAAAATGGGTTTATGTAATATTTGAGATATTTTAAATATGAATAATTTTATTAATCGCCAAATTACTACATTACCATTAAACTATACACAAAAATTAGTATTTAATCCTTTTACGATACCTGCTATTGGAAAGTTTTTAAATTTTGTTTCGTTTGGTATTCCATGGGACTGAATTGGTAATTTAACAATTACACAAGATGATAAATGACCTAATTTTCCATGACTTAATGGGTTTATGAGTGCTAATGTTTATAGTTTTTATAATGATGCCTTTTGAGGTGATAAGTCTGCTACTGCTGGTTATTTACCTTTTGAAATATTTAGAGAACAAGGTAATGATAAAATTGGTGCTTTAATTGGTGTTAATGCTACTAGTAATGTATTTATTAAAAACAGAAACTGATGATTTAACTATTGATGTTGCACCTATTGGTTCAAGTGTTCGTATTGCTAAATATTCAGAAATAGAACAATATGCAGAAATGTGAATATTACCTGCTCAATCTGATTATATGTGATATCAAAAAGTACAATTTTATCCAAGAAAAGCAAAAATAACTTATTATACTGCAAAAGATTTAGAAATTGGTATTTGACAAACTTATGGAGAATTAGAAAGTAAATTAAGACCAGTATCTATAATGGAATATGATACTGGAATAGATATATTGCCTATTGTTGAATTTACAAATTTACCTAAATTAGTTAATGGTACAAAAACAACCACAGATGCTGTGCCAGATTGTTTACCTGTATTTAATTTAATTAAAGATGTACAAGATAATATTTATTATAAAAGAATTGAAAGAATTATAAATCGTACTCATTTTGTAGGACAAAAAAATAGTTCTCCACTTGGTAATAATGGTAATGGTGATGAAGAATTATTACAGGCAGATGCTTTAATTACTAGTACAGTTCAACAACATGCTATGACTGGTACTACTGGTGTTGGTTTAATTCATGCTCAACAAAATTATACTGAAATAACTATTGATAGTGATTATTCTATGAAAATGATATTTAATGGTGCAGGTTATGAATATGATAATTTTTCAGGTAATAATTATACAAATAAAACAGAGTTATTAATGAATAATAAATTAGATATTTATACTACTTTACAAAAAAGATCTTTACGATTTCCTAAATTATATCGCTTATTTGATTATATATTTAAGCATTATAAAAAATGAGATAGTTTAGATGATAACAGTCAGAATAATGATAATTTTAGACCTTATACCTTAGAATTTATAGATATATCAATAGTTAATGAAATTACTCAATCTGAGGTAATTGATAGACAAATAAATAATGGAACTATTACTCATGTTAGAGTAATTCATAAACAAGAAAAAGTAACAAATAAAAAAGCACGAATGATGTATGAAGAAATTAAAAAAGAACAAAAAGAACAATTAGATCAAGAAATGAGTTATATTGATGATAATCAAACAAGAGAAGAAGATATTAAAGGAGATATACAATAATGCAAGTACCTAATATTAATAGTATTTTTAAAAACTTAAATGAAAGAATAATGGATAATAGTGTTAGATCTGATTTAACTAAATTAGATATTGATATTAAAAGTAATTATTTCTTTTTTCCATTTATTATTAAAACTGGTTTAGTAAATATTACTGATAAAGGTTTTCAACCTAAGTAATGGAGTACCACAAAACTTTACACAAATGTCACAAATATTTAATGGGAAAGAAGGAATTATTGCACAATGAAAAAATGCTATTAAAATTAGATCTCGTGCTATACCTGATATTTGAAATTATGATTTTTTCCAAAATAATAAAGATTGATTTACTTATTCTATTAATGAATTTAAAAATAGTTTAACGGATAAAGTTAGTTATTTATTATTACTAGTACCGAAAAAACTTATTTATGAGATGCAACAAAACAAGTTTTTATTAATAAAGATAATCCTGATAATAATTATCCAGTTAATGATATTTGAGAAAAAATTAATAATGAAAATGGTTTTAATGTTTATGTTATGAATTTACAAAAAATTGATAAAGCATTAGATAATTTTGCTATTATTGTTAATATTAATGATACTGTTGAATTTTCTAAATTAGGTGGTGAAGAATATTTTGGTGAATATAATGTTTGATATCTTGATCGTACAATTACGATTGAAACTACTTATAATTTTCAAAGAGAAGATTTTTTAAGATTTTATTTAGTTCCTTTACAATCTGATAAAGAAGATGTTGATGATAATTTATTAATGTTTATTTCAAATGCTCAACCAAAATATAATGATTTAAATGAATTAGTATATTGAGTTATTACTTTTAGTTATGTTAAAGATTATATTAATACTACTGGACAAACTATTCAGCAATTCGTACAATTTTCAGCACCAGGTGAGGGTTATGTAATACCTAAAATAATATGAGATAATTTAGGTATTCCAAAAGATTATGAAATTAATGAGAAATTTACTGGTGATAATGGTATTAAAAGTATTCAATTAACATTATTAGGTAATAATGGTTTTACTGCACCAATTATTTTTGGTCGCCCTATTGAAAATTTAGGGAAATGAAATGAAAAAGTATATCCTCAAAGAAGATTATTTATTGATGATTTAAAAATCCAGTTGCTGATAGTTTAACAAAATCATCAAAACCATTAACTACTTATTTATTAACAAATGGTATACCGGCTATTAATGGTCAATATGATAATTGATTAAAAAGAAAACAAGGTCAATCTAACCAAGAAATTAAAAAGAATTATGAGGTTTATTTGAATACAGATAGAAAATTAACCCAAGCAACTAACCCAAATAATTTAACAATTAAAGATGTTGCTTTAAATTATAAAGATAATGGTGTTATTAATCGTGATTATGATGTTAGAGCAAATGGTTATTTTAAATATAATTTTGATATTGGACATAATAAAATTAATCCAAGTAAAAATCGTGGGCAATTAAAAGATATGTTAAATTTATTTAGTATTATGGTTAATCATATTATTAGTTTACCAATAGATGTAACAGAAAGTATTGCATGAACTCAGAGAGATATTCCGATTGTTGGTAAATTCTTAAATGCAATAAGTTTAGGAATTCCGATTTATTGAAAAGAAATAAATAAAAATACTAATAATTTATATCCAAATATTAATAATGGTATTCCTTTATTTATTGGAAAAGCAAATTATACTTTTTATGATGAAAGTTATTGACCTATTGTTGGAAGTGGTGGTACACAAGCAAAAAATCAAGGTAATATCCCCTTAGATGCATTTAGATATAATACTCAAGATGAGGTAAATGATATTATTGGTGCTAGTGCAAGTAATACAAGTTGAGCATTTACATTAACAGATAAAATAATAGCATCATGTTGATCTAAAAAAACTAAAAAAGAATATGGAAAATATTATAAAATTAGTAGTGTTATGATCCCCCAAGCATTTAATAGTGAAGATAGTGTTTATTTAATTAATGAAGAAAGTGTATCATTACCTACAATGGAAAGTAATAATCTATTAACTGATATTGTTGGAAGTGGGCGATATATTATTGATGCAGTTGGGTTTTATAATTTAGGGAAAACTGCCTGTCGTATTTATATGTTTTATGATGATATTGATATATATGACCCATATTCAATTATGAGTTATTTTGTTAGTTTACAAACTACAAGTTTATATAATAATTCAGTTCGAGATTGATTAACTCTTTATTCACTTAGTTATTTAGACCAATATATTGATGATGATATGGTACATGAATGACCTGTTAAATTACCAGACCCACCACCAAGTATTAATTTCTATCCAGTACAAATTAATTTTAGTAAAGCAGATAGTAAATTAGATGTTTCCGCTCAAGACAATGGTCAAGGTGGCACAAAAGACCAAAAAAATTATTTACAAGATATAATGTTATTTGATTTTGGAATTTTTGGAGCAACTGAATGAAAACAAGTTCAAAATAATTACGATAGTTTTACATTTGAAAATGATGGAAATATAACCTTTGAAGCAAATAGTATTGATCCAGAATTTAATTGAACAAAAAGATTAGAAACAAAAACTAATATTAAAATTGAAAATATTAATGAAAGTGGATATACTTTCTTTAATAATTTAGAAGAATATCAATATCCATTTAGACAATATGATGATGGTTATCATTTTAAAACACAAATTATATTTTACAATGAGGGTGTTAAATTAAAAATGAAAGTTAATTATGAATTATTTATAAAAGGAAAATTAGCATTTCCAGCCAATAGAAAATTAAGTGCTCACTTTTTAATAAAAACCACTTCCTCTGCTAATATTAATTTAAAACAAAAATAGGTTTTTATCCCTATTTTTATAATTTTAAACAATAATATTACCATTTTCATCTATTTTTGGTATTTCATTATTTGTAGGTTCATTTTGACCTAATCATTGATAAACATTTTTAAAATATTTACCGTTATCTTGTCCTCATGTATGAGGGAATTTTTTATCATCTTTTTTAATAAAAATAACTAAACCTGAATAATTTTTGCTTCCTTTGGCTAAATCAATTTCATAATTATTTGAATTATATATACTTTTTGTTTTATTGTTATTTTGGAATTTAATAATATTTCAATCAGTGTTATCTCCTTTTACAATAACAAAATATCATTTATTATCATCATTATGAAATGGTTTATTTGAAGAACAAATTACTTTTAAATTACCAATAATTTTATTTTAACATTTTGGATCTTCACCACAACAACTACTTTATTATCAGTATTTGTATCTAATTGTGCTTTAATTGTATTTTTAACTAACTTTTCATCAACAATTAAATATTTAATTAATTGCTTTAATTCATATTGATTAGCATTTTCTAAAAATTCATCATCAATACCTAATATTTCAATATCTTTTATTAATAATTTTTCTTTTATTAAATTAATACCAACTTTTTTTAATTGTTTTGGTTCTAATGATTTATCAATTTTAGCTACTTTTTCCATAACACGAACTTGTTCATCTTGTATTTGATCTATATCTAATCCCATCTCAGGTGTTAAATTATTTGCTTTTTCAATTAATTATTGTTTTTTTAATTCTTGTTCTTTTAAAAACTCTTGTTGTTTTTGTTTACGAACTTGTGTCAAATTATTATTAATTTCAACTCTGTATAATTCCTATAATTAGTAATTATTTTACCAATTCTATTATGTTCATCTAATAATTTTTGAACAGGTTCTAATCATTCTTTAAAAACAAAATTATTTTTAGTAATAGCACTTGGAATATCTTTTAAATGCACATCTTGATAACCATTTAATGCATAATGATTAATATGTCTAAAAATATACTCAGTTAATTCTTGTTTATTTTCTTCTTTAAATTTTTGAACATTATATGATAAAATACTTTCATTTTTAAAATCATCTCCTTTTAAAGGAAATTGAAATGTAATATTATTTACTCTATTTTTTACAATATCACTCATTATTTCACATCGTTACTAGGTAATTTGTCATAATATAATTGTTGTTGTTTTAACTCAGCAAGTTCTTTTTTAAGTGCTTCATTTTCTTTTTCTAACTTTTCATATTTAATTCATTCTGTTATATTCATTATTCATTATCCTCAATAACAATTAATTGGTCTAATTGTTTTTTAGTGATTTCAATATTTTTTAAATCAGCACCTCGTAAATCAGCATCTTGTAAATCTAAAAATTTTCTGCTTAAATAATTATTTATTTTATTTTGTTCAACAGTAACTCCTGTTAAATCTTTAATTAAATCTTGTAATGTTTTCATTTTATAATTCCTCCAAATTCTTTTTTGCAATTAAAGTATCAATATAGTCATAAGCACTTTCTTCTGAATGACATTCTTCTAATGCTTCATTAAATAAATCTTCTTCTGTGTAAACTTTGCCATTTTCATCTTTTCACATATATTATTCACATCCTTTTCATTTAATATTTTCATTTTCTAAATCAATAATGGTTGTTTTAAAAGAAGAGTTTTCTCCCGCTGTAATTTTTACTTCTTCTAATGTATAAAATGATTTAGTTAAAATATCATTTGAAAAATCACTTTTCATAATTAATAAGTATTTTTTAGTCATAATTTAATCCTACTTAATCATTTTTACTCGTAATAAATTATTTAATTTACTTGTATTTTTAAAATTAAAATATAATTCTGATAATGTAAATATTTCAATAGAATTATCTTTTCAATAACATTTATATTTTTTATCTTTACATTTTTTTCAATTAATACCAATAAATGTTAATCAAGCATTTTTATAATTAATTTCATTTTTTAACATTTTATATTTCCCCTATTTTTTTTATTTATAATTAAATTTTCTAATTGATAAGTTTGTAATCAATGTTCTTCACATAATATAATTTCTTTTTTATAACCTAAATTTCACTCTAATTTATCACCAATTTTTTCAATATAATTATTTCCAAAATAAGCATTTTTATTATTACAATTAATTCTTTGACATTTCATAGATTTTTTAATCCTAATTCTTTTTACCTAATGCTCAATGTTCATCAGTAATTTCATTGTGTTTAATAATATATTGCTTTTGTTTATTACATTTAAAACAATAACCTCAATATCTTTTTTAAGACAATATTTCTTTTTCATATTTACCTTCTAATTAAAAATCTGCAACTATATTTTTAAATTAGACACCAGACATATATATGTCTTCCTTCATCCGCACCATTTCAGGTCAAAGCGTTCAGTTTTTAAAATAAATTCACTCGCACCTTGAAGGACCTAATGCTAATCGCAAATTTAATTATTTAAGTCACTATCTCAATTTTTATTGTCGTTCGATATTAGCCTTGGACTTATCACGACTATCGCAATTTATTGCGTCTATTATTTCCGGACTGATTACCGCTGGGCTAGGCCGCCTATGTGGAAAAAAACACTTAGTTATTTTAAATAAATGTCCCACTCTGCTATTAAGTTGTTTTTCAAAAGTTGTTTTTCAAATAAAAAACAACTCTAACAAGAGTTGCTTTTTACGGGTTCATCGTACAGGATGCCTTTTTTATAAAATTATTTGTACGGAAGACTTGTTTTTTAACGATATTAACCCAGATTTCTTAGTTTGGTCATTTATTAAAGAAAAACTAAAAAAGGAAGAAATTAAATTTTATGATAATGTTCACTTAACCCTTACAACTAATGTGAATAATAAATTCTTTGATATTACGAGTCTCTTATATGAAAGTGGCTCTGTGTTGGTTTGAGCGGGAGAGGGGTATCCTGAGAAAAAATTGACAGTAGAAAACTTTTTAAAATTTTATAAAAAAATATGTCAACACATGGTGATTATTATTATATAAGGAGAATTCTATACAATTTTATTCTAAACCAAAGTAGAATTGAAAATTTACCATTTCCAAAACCAAATAGTGCAATATTTTTTAAAACAAAAATTAGGGTTTTAGTTAGGAAAGAGAAAGTTGATTTAGATTTACAGGAATTTGCGGAAATAGTAATAGATTTTTTGACATTATTATAAATTAGAAACATGGAAGAATAATTATCGTTTGGTTTTTAAGATGCGGCAAAATGAGTTTTATGCATTAGTTAAAAGTGCTAGTGTTTGAGAACAAAAAGAAGAAACAAAGGATTTTACGCCAATTTTTAGACCCATTTTTAATTTTTTTAAAGAAAAATATAAATGAGATTTAAATTCTAAGTTCAAGATATACCTAAATAACCACCGGAATCAAAAATATAAAATTAATTTAATCAAAAAGCAAGGTTTTTTGCTGTAGAAGTATTTAGACCATGACTAAAAACATTTTTTCCCTTTTATGAGATAAATTTTTATAGTTTCTTTATTAGACCTAGCACTAAACAAGTTATTAATGATAGTGACTTTGTATTTTTACAGATGCTAGAATTTAAGGTTGGTTAATTTATATAAAAATAAATGTAAAAAAGATAATTACTGAAGAAATTAATAATATTCCAGCAATGATTAATAATATTTTTCGTGTTTTTTTAATTATTGCTTCTTCGTCAGTTAAAGTGGATTGGTAACGGCGACGATGATCATTAAAGTAAACTGCGGTTTGCTTATTTTTATATAAGCCTAAAATTAATCAGATTAATAAAATTAAAACAAAGAAGCTAACAACAATTCATTCTGTTTTTTTGATATCTTTAAAGGCAAAAATTCCTAATAAAAAACTAATTCCAAGTAAAAATGTACTAGTTAAAATAGAAATTAAATAATGGTATCAAGTAATTTTTTTTAGTTTTTGATAAGTTTCTAATTTTATTGTTTGATTATGGTATGTTTCTTCAACAATTTCTTTAACTTCTTTTTCATGAATTTCTTTTTCTTCACGTTTTAATTGATGTAATTCTTTAAAAATATTTTTCTTTTTTGCCATTATTTCCCTCACATTAATATTTTTTTAAATTTATTATTAAATTATATTGTATTTTTACAAAAAGTAAAATATAATTACATAATATAAAATTATATTTTGTATCAAGTACATTATTTTGAATAAGTTATTTTAAGTACATTATTTTATTAAAATTTGATAAAAGGGACATTTTATTTTTCGTTAGAACTAGGGAGGGAAAAAATATATGAAAAATATTAAAAAAGAGAAAGATATTTCTAAAACCAATTTTGATATTAGTAAAGAATATGATAATAAGTTTGTTAATGTTGATTTAGATTATCAACAAGCAAATAAACGAACATCACTTTTTACTGAAATGAAATATAAAATGGCAATTTTTAATCATCACCGTCGGGATTTTTTTGATCGTTTTCCATTAATAGGTTATTCATTAAAAAGAATCTTTTTTGCAATTATTACTTTATTACTAGCAATTTGTGTAATTTTTATTTTATTGCGATTAGTAACTCCCGATGATATTTATATTAAAGACATTGATATTGATAAATTAAATATTTTACCAGGTACACCAGAATATAATGCTTTATTGGAGCAAAGAATGAAAATTTTTGGAGTATATGGCTCAATTTGAAGTCAATTAGGAACATATTTACGAAATATTATGCCTTTTATTAAAAAAACAATAATTATTAATAGTGCTTTTGATACAATAACTGGTGAATTAGTTGGTGAAAAAGTTACAACATGATTTTACTTAGGAGTTGTTTTTTCAACAGCAGTAGCACAACCAGGAGAATTAGTGTCAGATATCTTTGCACGAGCAATTCCGTATTCATTTGGTTTTGGGTCAGTTGCAGTGTTATTAGCTTATTTAATTGGTGCGTCATTAGGAATCAATGCGGCAAAAAATAAAGAACGTGGTGTTGATAATACCATTAATGCTGGGTCAATTATTTTTTTAGCAATTCCACCGGTTGTTTTAGTCGTAGGGATTTATTTAATTTCAATTAATGTTTTTTATGCTCATGGTTTATTTAGTTCGGGAACTTTTGATACTAAATTTTGACCAGTATTTGCAATTTTTTTAATGATAACACCACCAATTGTTATTAATACAAGACGATATGTTATTGATGAAATGACTGCTGATTATACTAAGTTTGCCCTATCAAAAGGAATGACTAATCGTTATATTTTCTATATTCATATTTTCCGTAATGCGGGGATTCGAATTTTTCGTTTATTACCAGCAGCTTTTGTAACAACAATTTTTGGAGCAAGTATCTTTGCTGAACAAAATTGAGCAATTCCGGGGATGAGTAAATTTATTGTCTCGGGTGTTGGAAACAAGGATTCCTTTGTTGTCATGGGATATATTCTATTAACAGCAACGGCTGGAATTGTTACTAGTTTAATAGCCGATATTATGATGGCGATATTAGATCCACGAGTAAAATTAACAAAATAAAGAGAGGAGAAAAGATGATGCGAAGAGTTACAGAAGAAGAGTTACTTGATTTTCAAAGTTATGATATTAATAATTTAGATCCAAGTTTATTTGAAATTGTTGGTCCTCAACTAGAAGAGAATGAACGAATTTCAACGAAATCATATCGTTATTGAAAAGTAGTTGGTCAAATTTTAATTACTAAAAAAACTTTTATTGTTTGTTTATTATTATTACTTGCAATTATCTTATTAACATCGATTGTCCCAATTGGTAAAGTTGCGAACCCATTACCTGCTGATTTACCAATTCCTAATTATCAACAACCTTTAGCTCCAAATGCAACTTATTTATTTGGGGTGGGGATGAATGGTGAGAATTATTGAGATAAAATTTGAATTGGAATGCGAACAACCTTATTATTTACATTAATAATTGCCTTAATTCAAATTTTAATTGGTGTTATTGTTGGTTCAATTTGAGGATTTTATAAAAAATTTGATATTTTATTTATTGAAATTACACGATTTTTAAATTTAGTACCAACACTAATTTTATGATTAATTATTATTTTTGCTTTAGGTAAAACAATGCCCGTGATTATTTTTGCCGTATCACTTACTAGTTGAATTACTTTGGCAGAGGTTATCCGAGTCCAAATTATTTTAGTCCGAAATACCGAATATAATCTTGCTTCAAAAATGTTAGGAACATCTGGGCCAAAAATTGTGACAAAAAATATTATGCCACGAATTTTACCATTAATTATTCAAACAGCATCCTTTGCTGTACCAATGGCTATTGCAATTGATTCAACATTAAATTACTTTAACTTTGGTTTTGTCCAAGGACGTGAAAATACAACATTAGGATTTATTTTAAATGAAGTATTAGCATCTAGTAAGTGACAAGATTATCCACATTTATTAATTATTCCTATTTGTTTTATTGCTGGAACATCGGTTTTATTTTTCTTATTCGGAAAAGTATTTGCTGACTCATTAGACCCCAAAAACCATTATAAATAAAAATAAAGTATTAAAAGGAGATATTGCTTTATGGAAAAAGAAATTGTTATTTCAATTAAAAAATTAATAATAAAATTTAAAACTCGTGCCAATGTTTTAACTGCTATTCGAAATATTTCTTTTGATATTTATGATGGTGAAACATTAGCAATTGTTGGTGAGTCGGGGAGTGGTAAGTCAGTTATGACGAAAACATTTACTAATATGTTAGAAAGTAATGGCTGAATTAGTAATGGTTCAATTGTTTATTCGCCTTCAAAAAATATTTTAGCGGATGATTTAGCGTATTTTCGAAAACCAGTTCATTTAGTTGATTTCCATAAAATTTTATTAGATAATAACTTACAAAAAAATATTATTAAGTATAATAAAAAACAAATTATTAGAACAACACAAAAAATAAAAATGATTAATAATTTGGAATTAACTAATTTGCAAACAGCAATTATTGATTTACAAAATAAAATTGAAGTGTTAAAAAAACAAATTAGTTTTAGTTATTCAAACCTAATTAATAATAAAATAGTAAAACTTAATGCACAATTAAAGGAATATAAAAATCAACAAGAGATGTTGTTAAATCCTGAATTAAAACAAAAAAAGATTGAATTTTTACAAAATCGAATTGTTGGTTATAAGAATGAAATTGACAAAATTAAAAAATTAACTTGAAGTGAAAAACGATTATTAGGGAAAAATATTCAGTTTTTAAAAAATTATTTTGAGCAAAAAATTATTCCTTTGCCAACAGAATTTAGTAAAATTCAAACTTATTTTAGTAAAAAAACTTATACCGATGGGATTCGCTATCGGATTAACAAATTAAATCAGTTAATGGCGAGTGGAAAACCATTGGATGCTGATAATTTTGCTAATGTATATGAAGAATGAAATTTAATTAAAAATTTTGAATTTATCAATAAATTAAAAGCGGCAAAACAAATTAGTAAATTACGTGGTCCAACAATAGCAACAATTTTCCAAGATCCAATGACATCGTTAAATCCATTATTATCAGTTGGCTTTCAAATTTCAGAAGTATTACGAAAACATAGTAAAATGTCACGAGCAATGGCAAAAAAAACAGCAATTGAATTACTAGAAAAAGTTGGAATTCCAAAGGCTAAAAAGCGTTATCATGATATCCCAGGAATGTATTCGGGTGGAATGCGCCAACGGGTAGTTATTGCAATTGCTTTAGCTTGTCAACCAAAAGTTTTAATTTGTGATGAACCAACGACAGCCTTAGATGTTACAATTCAAGCACAAATTCTGGATTTAATTAAATCATTACAAAAAGAATATAAATTTACTGTTATTTTTATTACCCATGATTTAGGCGTTGTTGCAAATATTGCTGATCGGGTTGCTGTAATGTATGCTGGTCAGATTATTGAGTATGGAACAGTGAATGATATCTTTTTTGATCCAAAACACCCTTATACTTGAGCGTTATTATCTTCTTTACCACAATTTGGTCAAAAAGGGGAAGACCTTTATTCAATTTCTGGTTCACCACCATCATTATATGCAAAAGTATATGGAGATCCATTTGCTCCTCGTAATCAACATGCGATGAAAATTGATTATTTATTAGAACCACCAATGTTTAAAGTAAGTGAAACACATTATGCAAAAACATGACTATTAGATCCACGAGCTGCAAAAGTAACAAAACCAAAGCAATTACAACAGTTAGAACAAATTAAAAATGATACAAAGGTAGGTGATTAAGATGAACAAAAACGAACAAGAACAGTTTATTATGGTTCGCGATTTGTTAATTCAATTTCGCCAACAAAATAAAAAAATAAATGCAGTTAAAAGGGCAAGTTTTGATATTTACCGTGGAGAAATTTTTAGTATTGTTGGTGAGTCGGGAAGTGGTAAAACAACGATTGGCCGTGCCATTGCTGGTGTGCAACCAATTAAAGATGGAACCATTTATATGGATAAGCATTTGATTCGGGGAAAACCACCACAATTATATAAAATTAATTTAGATATTAATGAAAAATTGCGATTATTACGAAATAATAATATGTTATTAAATAAAAATTTAAGTAACTATATTAATAATTTAAAAATTAGTTATTATCGTTATTTTGAAAATAAAAAATATGTTGTTAATACGAAAGAATTAATACCCTATACAAATAAGCAATATTTAATAACAACTGACCTTGAATTAAAGAAAGTTGATTTACTAAATTTTAATCATAGTAACAATCATTTTACATTAGTAAAAGAAATGTATGAACATAATTTAATTTTATTAAAAGATATGTTAAAAGCTTATCAACGAATTTTTAGTTTTATGGATAATTTGCATAAATCAATTCCATCATTATCTCTTGCCCTAGAAGAAGAAATCAAAGGTCGTGTCAGCGGAAATATTGAAATTATTGAAGGAAATATTTTATTAGGGAATCAAATTTATAAAGTTCTTTTAAAATTAGAAGAAAATCGTAATGCTCTAAAAGAAAACCTTGTATTAGAACAAGCACAAAAATATTATGATGCTTCTTTTGAACAATTAGCAAATTTATTATCAATTCATACTAAATTGTTAAATGAAATTCATTTTTTACATAAAAATCAACGGGCAGTTTTTATTCTTTTTGTTCCGAAGGGAAAACGAAAAAAATATATTTTAAGTTATAATAAAAGTTTTAATGTTTTTAAAAATGATTTTGAAAAGGCATATTTACAGGAATTACAAAAATTGGAATTAGAATCGCAAACAAATCCACAAGCAATTATTGCCTTACATCAAGCATATCAAACCAGTGCTTTAATGATAAAAATTGCAACAACAGATATGGCAAAGACATTAAATGAATTAGCAACCACGTCTAATTTGAAAACAAGTTTAGCAGCATTACCAAATAATGAATGAAAAGAAGGATTAATGATTTTGATTAAGAAAAGTGCAACATTAGAACAGCAACAAATGATGCTTGCTGATTTATCATATTTAGCACGACATGGGGTTTTTCGTGATCAAACAACAATTAAATTATATTATCAATGAGTAGGTAAGAAGTATAAAACTTCAGAATCGGACATTATTGCTTCTAATCGTTTATTAGATTTATTAGATTTACCATTAATTGATGAAATTGTTAAAAATGCGGAATTGTTTAAATTACCCACAAGGCGAGAAAATCGTTTACAAAAGAAAAAAATTCAAATGATTTTTCAAGATCCATCTTCGTCATTAAACGATCGAATTTCAGTTGAAGAAATTATTGGAGAAGGGTTAACAAATTTTCCTGAATTATATCAAAATGATACTGCTCGCCAGTTATATTTAACTTATTATAATAATAATTTAGGAAAAAATGAAAAACCATTAAAGTTAGAGCAAATTAAAGATCGTGATGTTAAACATTTCTTAATTTTAAACATTTTAAAAGAGGTTGGATTATTACCAGAACATTTATCACGTTATTCACATGAATTTTCAGGAGGACAACGACAACGAATTGGTATTGCTCGGGCATTAATTATGAAACCACAATTTATTATTGCTGATGAACCAATTTCAGCATTAGATGTTTCAATTAGAGCCCAAGTTTTAAACTTATTAAAAAAATTTCAACAACAATATAATTTAACTTATATTTTTGTTGCCCATGATTTATCGGTTGTTCGGTTTATTGCTGACCGAATTGCTGTTATTTATCATGGTCAACTTGTTGAATTAGCAAAGGCTGAAGAGTTATTTACTAATCCATTACATCCATATACGCGTGCATTATTATCAGCAATTCCGTTACCTAATCCAAATTATGAAAAAGAAAAAGTTCATTTTATCTATGAACCAGAAAAAGAACATTGAGATTACTTATTTGATTTACCAGAGTTTACTGAAATTAAAACGGGGCACTATTTATTTGGGAATTCACGTGAAATTGCTGCAGCAAAAGCTAAACTTGCTATGGCAGTTGGCAGAAAGGAGGGGTAACGATGTTTAAAAAGAAATTGGCATTTTTTGCTAGTTTTACGGCAATAACAACAGTAACACCATTAGTTGTTTCATGTGGAATTAGTTTAGATTTGTTAGCAAATCGTTTAATTACCGATAATGTTTTTCGTTCTATTTTTAAATACCCCTTAACATCATGGTCAAGTGCATCAACAATGTTAGTTGATGATAATAAAATTTTAGCTGATGTTCTTGGAACATTAGTAGCAACTGATAAATATAATCGTAGTTTCGGTGATCTTGCTGAGCAAAAAGATAAAACATCAAAATATGTTGGAATTCCTAATGCTGATCAAAGTGAATGAAAATATAAAATTTCACCACAAGCAAAATGATTTGATTATCAAGGTAATTTTCAACGGCAAGTTAAAGCTAGTGATATGATTAATACTGCTAAGTTTGCTTTATTTCCAAAGAATTTATCGGCAACATCAGGATTATGACGAACTTTTATTAGTGGGGCACAAGAAATTTGAGAGTATTTTCAGGCAGGTAATTATAAACCAGATTATTATTATAATGATCCAAATTGAAAAAAATTAGGAATGACAATTAATGAGGCTGATGATGAAATTACCATTAAATTAACAAAGTCAGCAGAATATTTTGATACTTTAATGACTTATTTAGCTTTTGCACCATTACCAGAAAAGGCGTTACGACAAGGTTATAATTATGGGACCAATTATAAAAATATTTGATATTCAGGAGCATATTTAGTTGAAAAATATAGTTCAACTTCACAAATTTTATTGCGAAAAAACCCTGCTTATCTACATGCCAAATTAACATACATTGATAAATTAAATTATACTTATTTAGCAAATAATGATGTTTCGCGTGAACGTGTTTTATTTGAATCAGGTGATGTTAATGATTTTATAGTTGAACCAACAGATAGTAATGGTTGAAAGAAATATGTTGGTTCTAATCCTGCTAATCCAATTTTTAGTGGCTCATCAAGTATTATTAATCCTGATCCAACAACATTTACAATTATTCATAATTATGCGAATAGTGATATTTTAAATTCAAACCCAGTTCGTGCTAAGCAAGCATTAAATTCAAGTAAGGCGTTACAATATGATAAAGTTCGAAAATATTTAGCAACCCAACTAGACCGTAGTAAATTTGTTAAATATTATTCCGAAGCCCTAGATGATTCACAAACTTCCAAGTTTTTACGAAATGTTTATACTGCACGTTATTTTGTTTATAATGGGGATGTTGATTATGCATCATATGTTGAAGAAGCATATGCAAACCATTTTTTAGATGGTAATGCAATGGCTGCCAGCCAACTATTAAAAGATGGTAGTGATGCTTTATATCATAACAAAGATTTATTAAAAAATGATGATAATATTTTAAATGATATTCGCACTTGATTACAAACAAATATTGGTGCTTCACAAGTTGAATTTCGCTTTTTAATGAATGGAGCATACACATTAACAATTAATAAATTTTTATTGAATATGATTGACTCATTTAACGCTGAAAATGATGTAATTAAAATTATTCCAGATATTACTGTTGATGCTACAGAATATGAAACCCGTCGTAAAAAAGCCGATTGAGATATGCGAGCAGGAGGATGATCACCAGATTATGCTGATCCATATACTTACTTACATACCTTTTCCTTAGGTGGTGATTTACAATATTATTTTGGAACTTCACGGATTTTTAGTGACCTAAAATTAACGAATAACCTTGCACCAGACTATGAAACAGTTAAGGATCAATTGAATAATCCATATTGAAATCTTTTAAAAAATACAACATCAATTGAAAATTTTTATAATGTTTTTAAAAATTATACTAACCAAGTTGCGGCAAGTGATGAAATTACTGATCCCGTTCGCTTAGCTGATCGTTATCGAGGTTTTGCCGAAGTTGAATTTAATTCTATTTATACTAATTTTATGTTTATTCCAGTTTATGTTCCAAATGGATCATATCAAATTCGAATTTCATATGTAACACCACGAACACAAGTTACAATTGGGTATGGTAGTTCAAAATATAAACATTGAGGAATGGTTTTAAATCCGTACTTACTAACGACACAAGAACGACAAATTATTGAAAAACGTTATCAACAACAATTAGCAATTATTCAAACTGATTATGTGGCTTTTAGGGAGGATTATTAATATGAAAAAGTTGTTAACATCTTTTACGGCTTTAATGGTTATTAGTATTCCTGCGACTGTTGTCAGTTGTGTTAGAATGGAAACGCGTGATCGTAGTAAAATTTCGTTATCTTTATTTAAAAGTGAATTAGCTTTAATTCCTGTTTTTGAAACACAACAACCAACCACAAAAGTAACTGAAACGATATTTCAAAATGCAGTTTATGATGCATTAGAAACAAACGAATATCATGGTGAAATTCCAAATGCGGAATTAAAATTTATTTATTATGACAAGGATGGCATTTCAAAATCGTGAACTGATTTACCTTGACAACCACTAGCAAGTGGCGGTGCAAAGACAGCATTATTATGAGTACAAATTATTGCTAATAAGAATAGTATCCATTTTGCAGATAAAACTAATATTATTTCGATAACATTATATCAAACCCAACCACTTGCATTAGATACCATTACATTTAATTATGAAGCGAAAGTGTTAAAAGTCTTACCAGTTGAGAATATGATGGTTTATTTTGCTATCTTAAATCCAAAATTTTATTTCTCACCCCGTCATTTTGCAATTACTAAAAAAAATGATTATGTTATTATTAAGACGTTATCAACCTCAAATCGATATCGTGGTGAAAATCGTATTAATATTTAGGTTACCTTACAATTTTATAAAATTAAAATATTTGGAGAAAATTTGTTTAAAAGAAATTTTCTCCTTTTTATTGATTTTAATAACTATCTGTTTAAAATTACGATATAATTAAACTACGAACAATAGAAAAGGAAGAAGAAGATGATTAGTGTAAACGATTTCCGCCCAGGATTAACGTTTCAATATGAGGGTAATATTTACGTAGTAATTGAAGCACAACATTCAAAATCTGGTCGTGGGCAAGCACATGTTAAAACAAAAGTTAAAAATTTGCGTAGCAATGCAACAACAAATATTACTTTCACTGGTGGTGATAAAGTTGAAAAAGCAATGATTGATAAGGTTGAAATGCAATATTTATATGATGATGGTACGAATGTCATTTTTATGGATAAGCAAACTTATGAGCAATTAGAAATTCCCTCAACTAATTTAGTTTGAGAAAAAAACTTTTTAAAAGAAGGAGTAATGGCTTCTGTTACCAAATATGATGGTGAAGTATTGGAAATTATTTTACCAGATAAGGTCGATCTAACAGTTACTGAGGCAGAAGCAGCAGTAAAAGGTGATACTAGTTCTGGTGCAATGAAAAAAGCAGTGATAGAAACTGGCTGAGAATTACAGGTTCCGTTGTTTATTAAAGAAGGAGAAGTTATTACTGTTTCAACTAGTGATGGAAAATATTCCGGACGAGCTTAATTTTAACAATTTATAAAAGGAGAGATTGAAGATGAATAATAATTTTAATGAATTAACAATTGAAAATAATCATCGTGGGACAATTGTTGTTAGTTTATTAACAATTAAAAAGATTATTTTATATGCAATCCGTGATATGACTCACCAATATTTTGCAGATAAAGTTGAATGTCACATGATTGATAATTCATTATTGCACATTTATATTAGTGGAAAAGTAATGGCAAAAGAAAACCTAAATGATTTAACAGTTGAAATTAATGAAGCAATTATGAAAGAATTAAGTTATTCGTTACAAATTAAACCAAAAAATATTAGTATCACTTATCATCATTAATAATTTAATAGCGAAGTAACTATAGAAAAAAATATTATGAATTTGGTAATACCTTGCAAAGTTATTACCAAATTTTTATTTATTCTGGTTGCTTTCAATGATAGTATTATTTTATATTAAAAATTTATCAATTATTAATTTAGCAACATAACAAAATTATCACAATTTCAGAAAGGAAATACAAAATGAAAAAATTACTAAGTTTATTATGTGTATTAACTATCAGTGAAAATACAATGCAAACTGTTATTGCTGCTAGTAGTTATGAAAAAAATGATATAGAAAATTGCAAAAGAAAGAAAAGAGAAAGTAATGATAAATTTTTACCAAAATTAATAAAAAATAATAAATTTATATTATACCACACACATTTTAAAGATTACAAGAAAAAAAAAAAAAAATAATAAAAATATTTATTTATAATAAAAAAATATCATAAAATAAATAAATAAAAAATATAAAATTAAACACACTAAAAAATAATTTATTAAATTTTAATTAATAAATACATATTTTATTATTTTAATAACATATTTTATGAGTTAATTTACATATTATTAATTAATTAATTAATTAATTAAAATATAATAAACTTATTTAGTTTAAACACAAAAACTTAATAATTTAAAATTATTTAATTAAACTTAAACTATTCAAAAAATTAAATGGTGTCTGAAAATTTAAAGACTTATGTACTCTTTCAAAATTATAAAAATAATAATAATCATTTAATTTATTCTGTAAACTAACTACATTTAATATTTTTTCTTCAAATACAAATAATAATACAAATAATTTAGTATAATTTTGATGAAATCTTTCAATCTTACCGTTTGACTGTGGAGAGCGAACTGGTGTTGTTTGATGCAAAATATTTTTATCTGTTAAAAATTGAGTAAAATTAGTCTTTTTAACACTAATTTTTTGATTATTACGATAATTATTAATAAATTCAGAACCGTTATCAGTTCTAATCCGTGTTATTATAATACCAAATGTATTTTTAAAATCACTAATTGCTTTTTTAAAAGCATCAATAGCATTATCAGTACTTAATTTATCATAAACATATCCTAATGCTAATCTTGTTTTTTCATCAATAAAATCATAAACATAATACTTTTTATCAACTGGAAATTTACTTGGTACAAAATATTTAGCGTCCATCTGTAACAAACCTATTTCTTTAACTTCATATCTTGAATGTTGTTTTTTAATTTCTTTAATTTTATTTTTTATTTTTAATCATCTTTCATCTTTTTTAAGTCAACGAAAAAATGTTTTTAAATTTTTTGGTGCTTTATTTTTTAATTCTTCTCCATGAATTCTTTTTTTTAAATTATAAAACAAAGATAAAACACCACCAGCATGTTTATTACAATATTCAAAATATAAATCACAAATAATTTTGCGAATATCATCACTATATTGATAATTAATATTATTAGGAATTGTCGACTTTAATAATAATTCAGCAAAATCATTATTTTTATATGCAATTAAAATTTTATTCGCTCAATAATAAAAAGTTGAAAACTTATTTTTAAAATATTTTTTAATTAAATCTTTCAACAAAAAATTACCATTATAATAATCATTACACAAATTAATATATGAAAATATTTTTTGTTTTATTCTTTTATAATATTTATTTTTATAATTTTTACTTAAAAAATATTTTAATTTTGCTTGTAAATCAAACAAATTAAAATTATTAATAATATATTTCATTAATTTACACCTACCATCAAAAATATATAAAATTAATATTTAATACGAATAATTGATATATAATTGATATGTGATAAAATCAATTATATATAAAACAATAAAAAGGAACAATCTATATGAAAAGAATACTTAGCATAATAGGAGCAATCGGATTAACCGCAACAAGCACAACAACACTAATGAGTTGCAAAAAAGAAAATAAAAAAGATACTAAACCTATTGCACCAACAACAAAAGCACAACAACCACCAGAAGATAGTAATTGAAAATTAATTAATTTTAATAATAGAAAAAATGAATTTTTAAAACCAAATAATAAATGATATTTTTATGTTCGTCAATTTGGTAGTGAATATATATATGAAAAATTTTATTTTGATGATAATTTTATAAAAAATAAAAATACACACTGACAACATTTAAAAAATGGAACAGATTTTATATGAAAAAATAATTCTGTTTATTGTTTTAATGGAAGCAGTGAACCACAAATACCTACTATCGACAAAAACACTGGTGAAATTACTGATTGAAAAGGTTAAAAAGGAACTGTTATTCAGTTCCTTTTTTATATTAATCGCACAAATTTCATAAAAATAATTAATAAAAAGATATTTGTTATTGTATTATACAATGCTGGATTAAATTTTCATACTTCAAATATTTGACTAAAAAAACTATATACTGTTTCAAAAACCTTACCAACACCACTCGCTAATTCATTAACTTGTTTAACACCAAAAATAGTGTTGACAATTCAAATTACCGCATTTTTAATATGAGCACCAAAATCTCATCAACCTTCTGGCGTTACATATTGCACTTGTCATCATTGTTTATCGGGGAACAAACCACCATTATTAATCTCTTGTCAGTTATAAATTCCAAAATTAAAATCATAATATCGGTACATATCATTTTCTTTTTGTGCTTGCAATTCAAAAACATTATAACCGATTTTTTGTTCTTCAATTTTTTTATAATTTAAACCATATTTATCTTTTAAAGCATCTTCAAAAACATAACCCGAATTTGAATTAATATCATAATTATTAGCAACCGAAAAATCATAATTAAAAACACTACCATAATTATTAATCGTATAAAACCGATTTTTAAATGCTGAATATAATTTAATATCTAATTGCTTATATTTATCAGAAAAATAAAAATATCGTGGATAAATTTTAAAACCATTATTTATTAATAAACCATATTTTTTATTATAACCTTGAACATAAGTATTATTTTCTAAATCAAAAATCGTACGTAAATAATTAGTATAAAATTTCTGTGAAATCTTAAACATACTATTTAATAATTTATCAAATTGTAATTTATCGTTAATATTTTTACTCAACAAAATATTATTAAAATTTTGTAATTTCAAAGCAAAAAAGTTAACTAAAACAGTATCATACTGTAAATTATCAATATATCCATTTTCAATAAACGAACTACGATTTTGAAACACTGGCACCAATGCACTTGCAAAAAACGACTGTAAAAACTTAGATAAATCAAACTGACCGCTAAACTGTTGATAATACTTTAAATCTTTACTATTTAATGATGAATAAACTGAACCATTAAAATTAAAAACTTCACCCATTCCCGTTCGCATAAAATTAAAATTAAAGTTTAAATCATCATTATTAATATTATTTAATTCCAAACTACCCGAAATAATTAAATTTGCTTCATCAACAGTCAAAATCATTCGATAAATTGCTTTTTTAACATTTTTAACATCCAATTCGTCAACCGTTTCAAAATCAAAAATTATCCGCTTTGCACAAACCTTATTCGGATTTTCATAATCCGCACTACCACCTTGCTGAATTCTAATGTTTTCCCGCAAAACAGCAGTTAAAGATAAAGAAATAAATTCTTTTACGCGATTTTGTTGATAACTATTTCAATCAGTAATTTCACCAGTGTTTTTGTCGATAATAGGTATTTGTGGTTCACTGCTTCCATTAAAACAATAAACAGAATTATTTTTTCATATAAAATCTGTTCCATTTTTTAAATGTTGTCAGTGTGTATTTTTATTTTTTATAAAATTATCATCAAAATAAAATTTTTCATATATATATATATATATATATATATATATATATATTCACTACCAAATTGACGAACATAAAAATATCATTTATTATTTAACTCTTGGATAATGATTTTCTTTATAGCGGTCAACATTGTCGACAATTTTTTTTTCGATACATGAAACATTTTATATTTTACGGCAAAAGCATAAATAAAATCAGTTAAATCATTCAAAAAATTCTCCCTTTTAACATCATAAAATTTTTCAACCATATATCGACTTTTTAAACTATGTCATTGTCGATAATAATTCAAAAATATTTCATCAGGTTCATCATAAACAACTCCGGTTGAATAACTATCTTGTAAAAAATCCAAATACCATTTATCATTAAACAATAAATTTTTTGATGTTTTTAAAGTTGGATTAATAAAATAATTTGTTTCCGACCAATTTTCAAAAAAACTACTGCGTAAAAAACATTGTATTAATAAAATCAGTTTCATTAATACCTTTACCAGTAATATTCTCTTGTTTAAGCATATAATGCTCCCCATTTAAGGGTCTAAACGCCGTTAAAGTAATAAATGGAATAACCAAACCCAAAAAACTTAAAATAAATATGGCAAATAAAGATAACGATTTTTTCATAAACTCAACTCCTAACTATACAATGTTTTTGAAACAATAAACCCAACAATATATAAACTCGATATTGTTAACATTAACGGATGACTAAACAAAACTGCCATTCTGCCAAATAATCAAAACAACCAAGCATCAGAATTATATAAATCCATAATAATATTTTTTGCTGATGTAAATTGATTAACAATAGCAGTAATAAAACCAGTTCCAAATATCGCAATCGCCGCCACCAATAAAACTAATTTAATCATTACTTATGCACTCTCCTATATCCTTGTTCTCTTGTTTTTGCTTGTTTTGCTAAACTTGATAATTGTTTTTTATTACGATTAATTTTAAAATGTTTACGCTCTTTAATATGTTTTTGCATACCTTGTTTAGTATCAGAAACACCGCGAACTGTTGACGAATATACTTGTGAAACACCATTATTAACTGTTGAAAATAAATTATTATATTGTGTTGATGTGCCGTGAATTGCATAAATCGATAACTTAATAACCATAAAAAAGATTAAAAAATAAGCAATTGACGTATTTGTCATCGGTAATTTTGTATTTCAAATTACATCAAAAATAAACAAAAATATATCAAAAACAAAACTAAAAATCTTGTCTCAATTACTATTATTATTTTCAACTAATAAATTAATCATCTTTACTATTTCCTTTCTCTTTTTTAGGTTTTAAATTCTTTTTCAAAATATCAATATCAAATAACTCCAATCGTTCTTTAACTCTTAATTTTGTGATTTCTGACCAATAATATTCTTTTTTTATTAACAATTTCATCATTCTTTAAATCACGCACAAACTTTAACCATTGACTATCATACTTATTAGCGAATTCAAGGGGAATAATTATTTTAAAAAACCGAATTCCTAACCCAACATCCGACTTATGTTTTACTCTTTTACCTTCTGCTGTTCGTTCTACTGATTTTGTTTTTCAAATTTCATAATCCGTTATATCTTGAAAAATTCCCATTCGCATAATAAAGAAACGATTAAAAAAATTAAATCCTTTTTTAGCAACGGGTTTTTTCAATAAAATTGGAATAATAATTCCACTTGCTAACTGGCGAATATTATTTCAAATCATACCCTCACGCTGATATCGTAAAGATTAAATTAAAAAACCACCGCTACCAAAACTAGGATCTATTATTAAGTCTTCATCATTTGGATCTAATATTTCAACCATCATTTTTACTACATTTCTTGGTGTAAAAAATTGTCCTTGACCACCTTTTAAAGCATGCCCTATAAAAATTTCAAATGCATCATCAATGATATCCCTTTCTGCTTCAATTAGGCATCAATGCAATTGATATGATTGCAACAAAAATTAAGGCTTTATTACTTGATAAAAAATAAAAAATCCCATTATTATTGCTTTTTTTGAGGTATAATAATGATTGTTGTAATTAAAAAACAGAGAGGAACGGAGAGAACACCATGAATGAAGAAATTTTGTTAACTAAAGAGGGAATTAAAGACTTACAAGAAGAATTAGATAATTTAATTAATGTTATTCGTCCCGAAGTTATTGAAGAGTTAAAAGAAGCTCGTGCACAGGGAGACTTATCAGAAAATGCTGATTATGATGCAGCACGAAACCGTCAAGCAGAAGTTGAAGGACGAATTAAAGAAATTGAATCACTATTAACAAAAGCAAAAGAAATTAAGGAAGTTAAATCAAAAACAGGAATTATTAAATTGGGAAGTACAGTAACATTTACTAATTTATTGATTAATAAAAAATATGAATTAAAAATTGTTGGTGCTGTTGAAGCTAATCCTTTTGAAAATACAATTTCAAATGAATCACCAATTGCAAAAGCTATTATTGGCAAAAAAGCTGGAGATTTAGTTGAAATTAAGGGAATTCAAGAACCTTATAAAGTTAAAATTTTAACTGTAGAATAAATAATAAAAAAACAATTTTGTATTGACATTGTCAATATAATTTTTTTGCTAAAACAAAAAATATAAATTGTAAATTAATGATTTTGAAGATTATTAACTGTAATAACACATTAATAGCATCTTTAACTTTCATCATTGCATTACCCAATCCAGTTCAAATAGAATCCATGCTACCTGAAATAGTAGAGTATCTGTACCTATTTATTGCACTTTATATTATAATTTACAAAAAAATATTATTAAATATTTAAAAACGGAAAATTATTTTATTTGTTTTGAGGATATCATAAAATTATCTTAGTGTTGCCTAAGAAAGTAAGGAGTATAAAAAAATGAAAAAACTTTTAAGTTTATTAAGTACACTAACAATTGGATCAACTGCTATTCCAGCAGGATATGCAATGTATCCTTACAATTTAGAAAATAATAGTAAATTATTAGGAGAATGAAATTATGGCGGATAATTTTTGATTGAAAGGATAATTATTTAACTACTAATGTTGGGAAACCAAAATTAAGAGATTTTATTCCAGTAATTTATGATACTGAAGTACAAATTAAAGAATTAAGTTCAACAATTGATTTACTTTGAAAGAAAATAGCAGCTAGTGAGGAAGATAAAACTGTTTTAGAACAAAGTAAGAAAGTTCTTGAAATACAATTACAGATGATGCAGCAAGTTAAAGAAGGATTAGAAAAACAAATTGCTGATGCAACAAGTCACAATACTAGTCTTAAAGCAGAGATAGAACTAAAAAAACTAGAGATTAGTAAGTTAACAAAAGAATCACAAGAAAAAGCTTCTACTTTGGAAATGGAAGTTACTCAGTTAAAAGCGAAGTTAGCAGATAGTGAACAAAATAAACTTTCTTTAGAACAAAAAATAAAAGAGCTTGAAACTAATTTAGAAAAAGTTACTGAGGAGAAAACTGCTTTAGAAGGTGACTTAAAAGCGGCACAAGAGAAAGTTAATGAGTTAACAGAAAAAGCACAAGGATAATTAATAAAAAAGTTGCAACATTATTTTTGCAACTTTTTTATTCAAATTGAAAGGAAAAAAGAAATGAAAAAAATATTATCATTATATGGAATGATTAGTATTATTGGACCTAGTATTTCAACTTCAATTGCAAATACTTCACATCAAAATCAAGATAAAAATATTATGATTATTTCATCAAATGAAGAACAAAAGAAAGCAACTAAACAATTTGGAATAAAAATAGAATATAAAAATATAAATGAAGATTCAAAACTTAATGATTATTATCAAAAAATAAAAAAAATTAAAACAGTAATTAAATAACAGTTATGATAAAATAAGAATAGTATATAGTAGTGAAATTTTATATGTATAATGTTTAATTATAATAAAAATAATTTTTATTTTAAATTTAATTACAAAAAATAATTTTTATTTATTTTAAAAATAAAAAACATTAATATTTGTCATTGATAATTAAGACAAAATACGATAGAATAGTCATAGTTGTATTTTGCATATAATCAAATATTAATTATAGTAAGATGCACTAAAAATAAACAATTTTTAGAAATTAAATATGAAAATAGAGGTGGAAAATAAATGATCGGCGTAATTTCAACAGCATATTTCACGATGAAAGATAAGCACAGTATTAAAACAGTAAAAAAATATTGGTGAAAGAACTGTGTAATTCAACATGTTAAATACCATGGAAAAACTTTCATTATATCAACAGTAGGATATGGTAAAGCAAATGCTGCAATGGCAATTACTTACTTATTAGAAAAATATCCTGGTTTACAAACAATTTTAAATGTAGACTTAGCATTGTCAACAAACGATAAGCATGACACAGGAGACACAACAATATCAACAAAATTTATTTATCGTGATGCTGACTTAACAGTTTTTAAAGATATTAAATATGGACAAATTGTTAATGAACCTGAATCATTCCAATTCGATGGTGAATTCGCTAAAGTTGTTAAAGACTTTAAATTAGGGTTAACAGAAGGAGTTACTGGAACAGCAGATATGCTGATTTATAACTCAAAACAATTTAAGGAAATGGTTGATAAATATGGGCATACTATTGATGTAATTGATACTGAAGCAGGGGCAATTGCACAAGTTGCTAAAAAATCAAGTATTAATTATATTGCTTTAAAAATTATTTATAATAATGCATTATCACCATGAGATAATGATCCAATTCATAAATTGAAAATGTATGAAACAGTTAATACATTAAAATATTTATTAAGAAGATTATTTAACTTATTAAGTTCAAATTATATTATTGATTTATCACAATCTTCACAAGATGATTTAGATTCAATTAATGAATTATTTGAAATTAAACATGACCAATGAATTAAATTATTTAAACCAAATACACATAAAGTATTATCAGGGTTTGGGCCTTCATTAATGTTAGTTGATAAACAAGAAAAAAATCCTGTTGCATTAGATATTATTCAAGTAATGCGTTCAAAAACAAAAGAAGCAGAAGGACCAAGTAAAGTAATTTTAGGGGAAGATGAATGAAAAAATGCTCCTAAAAAGTGATTACGTAAATTATTATTTTTAGAACAAGTTCGTGTCAATGATGATGAATTATTATGAAATAAATCAGCAAAATATGATTTAAATAATGAAAAATTATATAAAATTGAAACAGTTGCAAATGAAATAGCAGCAGCAATTGCTGAAAAATGTCAAGATAAATCATCATATACATATAATGGTGCAACAGTACAACAAAAATACTTATTAGTAAATTGTGATGCAAAAGTTTCGTTTTACATTACCCATAATCAATCACATGAATTTGTGGAAGATAAAAACTTTGGAACACAATTAGTAAGTAATGAATTTGTTAAATACTTAAATGAAGCATTGAAAGATGTTGACTCACCATATCAACAAATTGTTGTTTATATGACAATTCCAGCATTAGATTATCGAAAAATTCCAGTGTTTATTCCTTCAAACAAAGGAGCAAACAGAGGTGTTAAATTTGGAACTTTAAACCAAAAGTTACAACGAGATTATACTGTAGTTGATATTACAAGAAATGATTATGATCCAATCAAAGTTGGTTCATTCAAAGTTACAATTCGTTTAAAAAGTGAATAATTAATTTTATTAAAAAACAACCTTTTGGTTGTTTTTTATTTTTTAAATAATGTTATACTTATTAGTAATAATTAAGGTTAAGAAAGGGTATGAAATAACGAAGAATGGTTAACGAAGAAGAAAAAAGATTAACAGCAGAAGGAGATAGTAACAACACTGGAGTTAACTCTGATAGTATTACAAACAAACCATCATATTTTTATCCTAAAGAAAAAACAACGGAAAGAAAAACCCGTAGTCGTGAACGGATTTCACGAAAAGAATTTAATTTACGTTTTAAAGATTATTTTAAATCACGTTTATTCCGTGATTATGCTTATATTATTTTTGCTGCTTTTTTAGGAATGGCTAGTTATGATTACTTTATTGCAGCAACAACAAGTAATGGGATTACTCCAAGTGGAATTGGAGGGATTGCCCGTGGAATTGCGGTTGGAATTTGACCAAACCAAGATCAGTTACAAATGCAAACAAGTATGTACTGAGTTTTTTATTTTGTGTTTAATATCCCATTATTTATTTTTGGTGTCATTAAAGTTGGACTTCGTTTTTCTCTTCGTACAATTGTTTATATTGGTTTGCAAAATGGTTTTCACTTTGCATTTGCTTATATCCCGGTTATTAATCCGCAAGAATTATTTTTTATTGTTAATTATAATAGTTTAAATATTTTTAGTAATTATGGTGGAATGTACCAGATTTGATTATTTGTTTTTGCAGCGGTAGCAGCAATTTTAAATGGAATTGCTTATGGCTTAGTTTATAAGGGGGGAGCATCAACAGCTGGAACTGATTTTGTTTTTGCTTATTATTCATCTAAAAAGAAAATTTCAATTGCTAATTATAATCGAATTGTTAATTATATTATTATTGTTGTAATGTTAGCAATTCACACAACATTATTAAGTCGTAGTGAATTAACAAGTATTTATTTTGGAAAAGACTGAGCAGCACATATTGATCAAATTCAACGCCTTGGTTTTAAAATTGATAATGGTGGTTTATATGGTAGTGATTTAACTAGTCATAAAATTAAATACTTCTTTGGTCCTGCCTTATTTGCTTCATATTTATTTGTCGTAGTACAAGCAATTACAATTGATATTATCTTCCCGAAATTTAAATATCGTAGTTTAATGGTTATTACTTCAAAAGCAGATGCTATTGTCTCAGGGTTACAATATGTTCATTATCCTAATGATATTATTCGTTTACCAGCACGTGATCATTATGAAGGAAATGATCTTAATAATGAAGTGATTATTGTTTCCACCTCAGTTTTAGAATATAAGAAAATTAAAGCTGCGATTATTGTTTCTGATCCAGAAGCTAAAATTTTAGCTCATAAACTAGACAAACTTATTGCTAATTATAAAGTAGATAAATATTAATCTTTTTGTGCAATTAAATTTAATCAGACAAACCCTTTTTGTAATATTTCATAGTCATGTTTTAGCATTAGTAAAATATTCTTTAACATGACTTTTTCATTTAAAGTAATTCTAATATTTAATAAACTATTATAATTATCTTTACTATGATTTATTGCACTAGTTGCTAATTGAAATGATCATGTTTGGTTGGTTACTTTAATATTTGGGATCATTTTTGTTGTTGTCATATTTTCTAGAATAAGGTTTTTAAGAGTTAATGTTAAATCGGTATTAGTTTGGTCATATCAAAAAAAGTTATCAAAAATTAAGTTATTTTTTTGATATTTATTTTTTCGTGTAATTTCAAAATTTTGATCATTAAGAGAAGGAACAGTTATTGTTAAAAATAAATAACGATAATATTGAAGGTTATAAGGTTTCGGAATTAAATTTGGTTGAAGATTATCAACAACCGTAGTTGTTGCTTGATTAATAGAACCAAAGTTAAAATTATAACCGCGATATTGGCCAATGATAATATTGTCATTTACTTTAAAATCAGATAAGTGTGGCAGATTATTCGGTGTAATTGTTCATTGGGAACTAATATCACTAATTGTTAATGTTTTAAAAATGGTCTTAAAGATATAATTATAGATATTAATTAATAATGTTTTATTTAAATTAATTTTAAGTTGATTAATTAATCTTTTCTGATGTTTTTTAACAAAAATTAATAAGATAAAATTTATTAAAGTTATTAGTAAAAAAACAATACCAAGAGGTAAGAAGACAGCTTTGCGCATAGTAAAATGTAGGTTATATGCTGCAACAAAATTAAAAATTGTTAACAAAAAATTAAAAATTAAACTTAACAAGCATAATAGATTAATTCCTTGTCAAGCTACAATTTTATCATTCTTTTTAATAATAATTTTTTGGTAAATTTGATTAATTGTTAGTTTAATTTTTTCAATGTTTTTTTTGTTAATCATTTTGATCCTTTCATAAATAAGTTATTTTTCTTATCTTATATATGATATTATAAAATTAATTAGAAAGGGAGACCTTAAAATGAAAGATTATAATTTAATTATAGGAAGTCATGTTAGTATGAACAAGCAGCAAAATTATTTGCTTGGTGCTTTAAATGAAAGTTTAAATAATAATGCTAATGCAATGATGTTTTATACAGGACCACCCCAAAATACTATTCGCGTTAGTACGGAGCAATTTTTTATTCCAGAATTTTATCAACAATTAAAAGAACATCATTTTGATATTAATAATATTATTATTCATGCTCCTTATATTATTAATTTAGCAAACACAACTAATCCTAGTACTTTTGAAATAGCTGTTGAGTTTTTAAAAAAAGAAATTACTCGTGCTGATGAAATTGGAATTAAAACAATTGTTTTACATCCTGGAAGCTCAGTTGGTGCACCAGAACAAGTTGGATTAGATCGCATTATTGAAGGATTAAATTTAGTTTTAACACCTAATCAAAAAGCAAAAATTGCTTTAGAAACAATGACTGGTAAAGGAAGCGAATTAGGAACAAATTTTACACAACTAAAATATATTATTGATAATGTTAAATTAAATGATAAATTAGGAATCTGTTGAGATACTTGTCATATGCATGATGCTGGTTATCGCTTGACAAAAGCATTAGATGATATTATTATAGAATTTGATCAATTAATTGGTTTAAACCGGTTATTATGTTTACATATTAATGATAGTAAAAATCCTTTAAATTCCCATAAAGATCGGCACGAAAACATTGGTTATGGTTACTTGGGATTTGAAACCCTTTTAAGAATAATTTATCATCCTAAATTAGATGGGATAATTAAGATTTTAGAGACACCATATGTAGGAGAAAAGAATCATGCATTTGCTCCTTATAAGGATGAAATTGCGATGATTAAGGCAAAACATTTTACTGACCCATTTCAACAAAATTGTAAAATAAAAATAGATTTAGGAGAATAAAAATGTCCGCAAAGAAAATTATCGATAATTTGTATCTTGGTGATCGTCATAGTGTTCCACAAGATGCTGCGTTAGTAATTAGTTGTGCTGAAGAAATTTATCGCAAACAAATTCAAAAATATAATATTAAAAATGATAATCAAGAATATCTTTGAATTGATGACAAACATGTTTATTTTAATTTTAAGGATTATCCAACATTACAAGAATTAGATCCTAATATTGTAATTCAAGCATTAAAGATTATTGATAATAATATTAAAAATAAAAAAATTTATGTTCATTGTGTTTGAGGAATTAACCGTAGTGCATCAATTGTTTTTATGTATTTAGTAGCAAAAGGATACATTAATCATGATGACTTTGATAGTGCATTGGAGCAATTTGAACGAATTTATCCCTATATTAATCCAAATCCAGGTTGGTTTGATTTTTTGCTAAATGAGTTTCCATATAGTCACTTAATTTCGAATTAAAAAAACTAGGTAATTACCTAGTTTTTTAACGTTTATTTTTGTTGTCATTCTTGATAATATTCATCAATTAATAGTTTTAATTCTGGAACAAGATCTTCTTGTTTACATGATTTATAAATTTTACCTTTTTTAAAAATAATTCCACCATTTTTACCACCAGCAATTCCTAAATCAGCTTGTTTAGCTTCTCCTGGACCATTAACAACACAACCTAAAATGGCAATTTTTAATGGAATTTTTAAATCTTTTGTATATTCTTCTAATTCTTTTACAACGGGGAAAAGGTCATATTCTAAACGACCACATGTTGGGCAAGCAATTACATCAACAATGTTATCATAAAGTCCTAATGAATTTAACATTCGTTTAGCAACTTCCACCTCCGCTATTGGATCAGTTGATAAACTAATTCGGATCGTATCACCAATACCATTAAAAAGAAGCGGTGACAAACCACTACATGATTTAATTGTTCCGGTATGATGACTACCAGCTTCAGTAATCCCTAGATGAAGAGGATAATTTCATTCTTTACTAGCTAAGGTATAAGCTTCAATTGCCATTAATGGTTCGGTTGCTTTTAAAGATAAAATAATATCATAAAAACCAAGATGTTCTAAAATTTCAATATGACGACGAGCACTTTCAATCATTGCTTTAGGAGTTCAACCATATTTATTGACAAGATCTAATGGCAAACTACCAGAATTAACCCCAATTCGGATTGGAATCTTTTTTTCAAGACATTTTTCGACAACTTTTTTTGTATTTTCAATATTCCCAATGTTTCCTGGGTTAATTCTAATTTTACTAATACCAGCATCAGCAGCAATTAAAGCAAATTCATAATTAAAATGGATGTCTGCAACTAATGGACAAGGAGAACGTTCAACAATTGTTTTTAAAACAGCAGCATCATCTTTTCCTAAAACAGCAATTCGAACAATTTCACAACCTTCTTGATATAGTTGCTTGATTTGCGTTAAAGTAGCTTCAACATCGTGTGTTTTTGTATTAGTCATTGATTGAATAACAACTTTATTTTGTCCGCCAATTTGAACATTACCAACCATTACTTTTCGTGTATTATTTCGTTTATTCATTTTTTGCACGTCCTTGTCTTTTTAATCTTTTTGGTATGTTATTGTAAATGGTGGGGGAAATTCTAAACACCAGTAGGGGATTAAAATTCCACTAATAAACAACCCAGTACTTTAATTTATTACAAAATTGTTACCTAAATCCTTTAAAATAATTTCAAAATAATCATACGACTAAATGCAAAGAAATACAAGACTAAAATTAGTTTTTCATTATTTACGCTGTTTTGTTTTAATTTTATTTCAATTTTGTTCTAAAATGTAAATTGTAGAATAAAGTACAACAAATTTAAAAAAATCTAAAAAGTTATTTAAATCTTATTGAATTTTATTTTTTGAACTATATAATAATAAATGTCTATGGAAGTATAAAAATTGTACTTTTATTAAATTAATAATAAACAGCACAAGTTTAGCCCTATCAATATGACCATACTTTGTATTATATTATCTTATACTTCATGGATACCCTAAAAAACAATCTCACCCGGGTTGTTTTTTTATTTTAATTGCTTTTTGATAAAAAAGAAGTTATGATATAAGTATAAAAATAAATGATATACCTGTATATACTAGTAATATGGTCTAGTGTTTCTACGTCTTACCATTGGAAAAAGACGCTATAGGTTAATGCTTTTGCTTTTTAAACATTAACCACTCATTTTAATGAAAAACCAGGTTGATCTTTTTGTTTTTACAAAAATTAAGTAAAAAAGGAGCAAAAAATATGAAACGAATTTTACAAAGTTTGATGATGATAAGTATCATTGGCACTTCAGTGAGCAGTGTTTTTGCTTGTGTAAAGAAGTATAATTTTGATAATAGTATTTGGGTTATTACTGATGGGGGAACTGTAAATGATCTTGCTTTTAATCAATCCGCATGAGAGGGAGCAAGTAAATATGTTTTTGCACAAAAAAATCAAATTGTTCCACCACAAAATTGAAAAAGTTCAAACTGACGAGCAAGTTACTTTGAATCAGTTAGTCAAACGCCTGGTGATTATAAAAATGCTTATATTACATCTTCAATTGCAGGAACAAAAACACTAGTTTTACCTGGTTTCAACCATGGTAATACCATTGGTTGAGCAGCGGGTTTACTTGATAATATTATTTATATTGATGGAAGTAGTCAGAACATTCATCTTAATATGGACCAGAAGGCACCATTAGCAAAAAATATTATTGGAATTATTTATCAAGCTGAAGCTTCTGGCTTTTATGCGAGTTTAGCAACAAGCATTTATTTAAATGCGCACCAAAACGAATATAATGGACACTTAAAAGTTGGTAGTTATGGTGGGATGGATAATCCAGTTGCTGTTTCAAATTATATGTGAGGTTTTTTAGTTGGAATTGATTTATTTAATACTATTATTAATTCTTCAGTAAATAGTAAATGAAATAATATAAAACATGATATATTAAACCAAGTCCAAAATATTAATCCAGAAATAACAACTTTACAATCAATTGTTAAAGTACAAAATGTTTTAAAAAAGAATGAATCATGATTTTCACAATCATTTCAAGCTGGTGATGGCAAAATTATTAGTGATGAATTATTAGATCGTGGCGCTCGTATTATTTTTCCGGTTGCTGGTGCACAAGTTCAAGATACAATTAATCAAATTAAAGTTAATAAAGTCAATGCTAAGATAGTTGGTGTTGATACCGAACAATCTAAAATTTATGGCGAAAATTATGTTGTGACTAGTGCTTTAAAACAAATTGCCACTTCAACTTTTGATGCATTAAAAAATATTTATTCAGCACAATGTGGGTATGATGCACAAAATAATATATGAGATGAGACAAAACAAACAAGTAATTGTTGAATTAATACTGACCAAACTTCTCTTGACCATCCAAGTTGAACAGGGATTGAAACAACAAAATGAGTTAAACAAGATTTAGTTGATTTTTTACATAATACAACTGATGATCATAGCAAAGATACTTTGTTTGATAAGATAGTAAAAATATTACAATATGTTTACAAAAGTGGAATTGATAATCATGCCCCAATTTCCGCACAAAATTTTACAAATACTTTACAAAATACATATGAAACACAAACAAAATTAAAAACATATTTATTAGCAGCAATTGAAAAGGTGTTATAATTTTCTTAAGGCTTATGAAAAATGATTTTTTAAATAACCTTAGTAAAGATTTTAAAGATATAACATTTGTTGAAAAAAATGATTCAAAAAGAGTTTTAGACAATAGGCTAATAGTACCATTACCTAAAATTAAAAAATCAAAAAGATGGCGTGAATTGGCAGATAATCGGTTATTTTTTTTAAAAATGAATTATGTAAAATGAAGTGTAACAAATCTTTATTAATTAAGTAATATAATAAAAATTACAAAAATCAACCATAAATTTAAAAAAAATTAAAATATTTTAATTTTTCTTTTATTTTATCCATATTTAAGCACACTAAAAAAGCATTTATTAAATTTTACACAAATAAATTTATATCTTATTATTTTAATGACATATTTTATAATTTAATATACATTTTTAAATATTTATTGTTTATATATTCTGCAAAAACATTTCTTTAGTACTTATTCAATTTAAACACGATCGGAGTTTTTCATTTATTACATTATTAACTAATCAATCAATTTGTTTTTGACTAACATTATTAAAATCAGTTCCAGGAGGAAATCATTTTCTAAACTCACCATTTATATTTTCAATTAAAGGTTTTTGACGAGGTTTACCAGCATCACAAAAATATACTTGTGTTTCAGCAAATATTTCCATTTCTCGTCATTCACTAAATTCTTTACCTCTATCTGTTATTATTCCTTTTATTTTTCCAATTAAATTATTATTTATAACAATCTATGCAGAAATTCCAATTGATATTGATTTATCGATTGATGCAAACGCAATTAATCGTTGAAAAAATGATAATGGTACATATATAAAATCAGTTTATCGTTGAAATAATGAAGAACAAAAATTACCTAATTTAGATATTGATAAAGATGGCAATGTAAAAGTTAATACATAATAAAAAGTCATTTATTGAAAATGACTTTTTATATTTCTAATGTAATTAATGATAATTTTTCATTATTTTTATTAAATAATTGTAAATTATTAATATTAATTTGTTCTTTTTCTGTATAAATTGTAATATCATAATTTCCATAACCCCATATAGCAGATAATTCAATTTGATTTAAATTAAATAGTTTTTGATAATTATAAAAAGTTATTTTAATATTATCTAAATTAGAAACAATTAAATTAGTTAAATACTTACCATATTCTCCATCTGATAATTTAATTTCAGCAGGAATAAGGGAAGGGATATTATTTGTTTTTAATTCATTTGTTATTGATAATCAATTAAAATAGTTTGCTTCTAGTTGATAAATGGAGTTTTCTGAAATATCTTTGTTTTTAACAGTTACTTTAATTTCATCATTTTTATTGATATTATTTTGATTTTTTAAATTTCAATCAGTAATTTGTCCAGTTTTTGGGTCAATAATTGGTGTATTTGGTTCACTGTCATTATTTCAACGATAAACTGATTTTATATATGTACCATTATCATTTTTTCAACGATTAATTGCGTTTGCATCAATCGATAAATCAATATCAATTGGAATTTCTGCATAGTTAGTTAAGCAAAGTTTAATATTATTTTGTACATCCAAAGTTTTTGGATGTCATCTTTTATTTTTTCATTATTGTTAAATTTAATAATTTTTCAATCATCATTTTTATCACTACGCCATACCACAAAATAATATCTATTATCAACTTCATTAAATGGTCTTTCACTTGCATAAACTTCTTTTCAGTAATTTTTAGGTGGGGTAGGTCCACCAGAAAAAATAAAATATGATGAATTTAATAGTACTTTACAATCTTTAAATTCTCAATAACCATCTTCTATTTTATTAGGAGTTGAAATTAATTCAAAATAATAAGGAGCAAATAATTTAACATCATCATTATAACCTTTATTAATTGCGTATTTACTATATGTATAGTTTGATAACATATAAATAATTTGTTTAAATCTTTTGACAGCATTATCATTTAAAGATTTATAATTATCTAATTTTCAGTTTTCAAATAAACCATCAATTACATCTTCGGGTTTTTGTCCTTCGAATTTTTGGCGTAATTCTGCTGCTTTATTAGTAGGATTACCTTTTTCATCATATTTTGCTCCTTGAAATTTTCTATCATAATTATAACGATATGTTAAATAATTTAATAAAAAAATATTTAATTCTTTAATATCTAATAAACCTAATATATCTTTACCTTTAATATAGTTTTTAGCAATACTTCATGGTAAAAAACTTTCGGTAAATCAATATTGAAATACTCTTAAATTAGGGTTTGTTTCAATTGGCATTGATAATAATGGTACTAAACTAGCATTTTCAATATTTGATGAGGGATAAGAATAAACACCATTGATATTACCTCAGCATTTAATATTACCAAATAACATAGATTTAGGATATTTAATTTCAATTCCAGTAAATACCGTGTCTTCAAGCAATGATTTTTGTAATACTAAATGAATGCTATTTTGGTTTTTTCATTTAAAGTCAGTTATTTTAATTAAATGCATAGATTTAATAATATCAATCCCCTCTAATGAATAGGGGTGTTTATATTCTTCAATGATATAACATTCATTTTTTATTGTCTTCACTAATTGGTTCATTAATAGAAATTATTTTTAAGTCTAATGTTTCTAAAAATTCTTTGTCTTGTTTTGAAATATCATTAATTAAAACATCTTTTTCATCAATCATTATATAACTTGTACTGTTGTCTTGGATTGTCGTATTTTGCTGAATTTGTAATTTAAAATTAAAGTCACTAATTTCATAACCAGTAATTTTAATATATTCATCTTTATCAATAAAACCAATTTTAACGCTATTTTGAGAGTAGTTTAAGCTTGGTTTTTCCTTTGTCTTAACAAGAGATTATTAATTTTATAAATATATAAGGTTCTTGCACGGTCTTCAGTAAATAACTGTTCTAAGTCAGGGTCGCTATATTGTGATTGACTGGCAAAATCTAGGGGGATATTATCAATTGAATAGTCAATTGGTTCATCATTTAATTGTAATAACATCTTTTCTGATGGTTTTAACATTATTCTTGTCCCCCTTGCTCTTCATTAGGAGCATTGATAATAAATTCATCATTTTTTAATTGTCTGTTTAAAGTGGCATTTACTGGTAATTTAACATCAACAATTAACTCATCAATATTTTTAATATTGAATGTTCTACTGTTTAAAATAGCATTATCATATTTAATTAACTTAATAATAAATTCAGTTAATTTAATTTCTCTAATATATATCATTTGTTCATAAGATGCGTTTGTTTGAATATTTACTCCCGCAACTTCGGCTTGGGTTTGTTGTGCTCCTTTAGCAATAGCGGGAACATGATGACGATTAATTTTATAATAATTAGTAATATTACTGATAAAGGTATTAATGAAACTGATTTTATTAATACAATGTTTTTACGCAGTAGTTTTTTTAAAAATTGATCGGAAACAAATTATTTTATTAATCCAACTTTAAAAACATCAAAAAATTTATTGTTTAATGATAAATGGTATTTAGATTTTTTACAAGATAGTTATTCAACCGGAGTTGTTTATGATAAACCTAATGAAATATTTTTGAATTATTATCGACAATGACATAGTTTAAAAAATCGGTATATGGTTGAAAAATTTTATGATGTTAAAAAAGAGAATTTTTTGAATGATTTAACTGATTTTATTTATGCCTTTGCTGTAAAATATAAGATGTTTGATGTATCTAAAAAAATTGTGGAGAATGTTGACCGTTATAAAGAAAATCGTTATCCAAGAGTTAAGTTAAAACAAGATAATTGAAAATTAATTGATAAAAATAATATTAATAATCAATTTAGTATATATGATGAAAAGTGATATATAATAATTGCAAAAAATACAACTAATCAATCAATTGAAATTATTAAATTTAAAAATAATCAAAATGAAAAATCAACTTCTCCTATTATTAACAATTTATTAACGATACATTTTATATTTATCCTATATATAATAATTGATATTCTATTATTAATTTATATTGTTGAGATGGTGATGGTGAACCAGAAACACCTACAATTGACAAAAATACTGGTGAAATTACTGACTGAAATAGTTATCAACAAACTCGCGTAAAATAATTTATTGATTTATCTTTATATTCTGTTTTGCAGGAAAATATTAGAGTTCAGAAAGGTGGTAGTGCGGATTATGAAAATCCGAATAAGGTTGTAACAAAGCGGATAATTTTTGATTTTGAAACGGTTGATGAATTGGGTGTTAAAAATATTAAAAAAGCAATTTATCGGATGATTTTGACTGTTGATGAAGCAAATTTAATTATTTCTGGTAGTTTAGAGTTAAATAATATTAATAATGATGATTTAAGTTTTAATTTTAGTTTTATGCGAACGGGAATGGGTGAAGTTTTTAATTTTAATGGTTCAATTTATTCATCATTAAATAGTAAAGATTTAAAGTATTATCAACAGTTTAGCGGTCAGTTTGATTTATCTAAGTTTTTACAGTCGTTTTTTGCAAGTGCATTGGTGCCAGTGTTTCAAAATCGTAGTTCGTTTATTGAAAATGGATATATTGATAATTTACAATATGATACTGTTTTAGTTAACTTTTTTGCGTTGAAATTACAAAATTTTAATAATATTTTCAGAAATTTTATACTAATTATTTACGTACGATTTTTGATTTAGAAAATAATACTTATGTTCAAGGTTATAATAAAAAATATGGTTTGTTAGTAAATAATGGTTTTAAAATTTACCCACGATATTTTTATTTTTCTGATAAATATAAGCAATTAGATATTAAATTATATTCAGCATTTAAAAATCGGTTTTATACGATTAATAATTATGGTAGTGTTTTTAATTATGATTTTTCGGTTGCTAATAATTATAATATTAATTCAAATTCGGGTTATGTTTTTGAAGATGCTTTAAAAGATAAATATGGTTTAAATTATAAAAAAATTGAAGAACAAAAAATCGGTTATAATGTTTTTGAATTGCAAGCACAAAAAGAGAATGATATGTACCGATATTATGATTTTAATTTTGGTATTTATAATTGACAAGAAATTAATAATGGTGGGTTGTTTCCTGATAAACAATGATGACAAGTGCAATATGTAACGCCAGAGGGTTGATGAGATTTTGGTGCTCATATTAAAAATGCGGTGATTTGAATTGTTAATACTATTCCAGGAATTAAACAAGTTAATGAATTAGCGAGTGGTGTTGGTAAGATTTTTGAAACAGTATATAGTTTTTTTAGTCAAATATTTGAGGTATGAAAATTTAATCCTGCATTGTATAGTACAATAACAAATATCTTTTTATTAATTATTTTTATGAAATTTGTGCGATTAATATAAAAAAGGAACTGTTATTAAGAAGTTCCTTTTTGTTCTTTTCAATTAGTAATTTTACCAGTATTTTTGTTAATAGTTGGTAATTCTGGTTCATTATTACCATCTCAACGATAAACTTTATCATAATAATATGAATAAAATTCTTTGTTACCATTTCATTTTATAATATTTCATTTATTATTTTTTTTGAAAATACCTATATATCATTTATTAGTATTTCCTTCTCCTAAAACACTTAAAACTTCTTTTCAATAATTATCTTTTGGTGGTTGTTCTTCTGTTGTTGGTGTAATAGGTATATTATCTTCTTCGTTTTTATTATTATTTTCTTTTTTACAACTGATTAATGTTGTTGTGCTTGTTGGGGTTAATCCGATTGCTCCTATTATGCTAAGTATTCTTTTCATATAGATTGTTCCTTTTTATTGTTTTATCAAGGAAAGGGGCTTCGCCCCTAAGTCGCTCCGCGACTTTTACCCCTTTAAGTAAGGTGGTGCGTGGATAAACCACCACACCACCTTACTTTTTTTACCAACAACATTATTTTTACTATTAAAAATAGCGTAAAAGTCCGTTAACCATTGCTAAAACTAAAATAGAACTTAACATAATTTTAAATGTAATATCAAAAGCAAACAAATTACCAATATTATTAAACAATTCAGAAACATTACTAAACACATGTACTATCCCATTAACAAATTTATAAATTTCTTTCATACCAGGCAAATTATTTACAATCAAAATTGCCGCATTTTCAATATGAATATCTAAACGGTATCAAGCACCTTTTTTATAAGGTAATTGTCAAATTTTTCCATAATTAAGTTCACCACTTCAATCAGTAGCATTATAAAGACTAAAATTAAAACCATTAATTGAAATAGACCTATCTTCTGTTAATCTGGTTGTATTAAATCTAATTAAATTAAAACCTTGATATTTTGACCTATCTGTCATATCTAATAATTTTATTGATTGAGTTCATTTATCATTATTAGAAGGTAAAATATTAGTCTTATAATCTCAATTTGAATAATAAGAAAAATAATCATTAGTACTATTTATCGTATAAGCATTATACAATTGCACTTGTGGTTTTAAATAATAAATATCTGTATCAGGAAATCTTAAAATATTAAAAACCATTGATTTTGGATATAATAAAAAACCATTTTTTACAAAAAACACAAAACCTAAATTACCATTATTAGATGTAAAATAAATACATTCTCTAAAATTCGAAATATCAAATATAACTCTTAAAACATTAGAATAAAAATAATCTAAAACTTGAAATAAATTATCCAACGAATAAAAATTTTGTTTAACATCATTAACAAAATAATTACTGTTAGATTTTTTAAGAATATCCATATTAATCAATTCTTTATAATTAAAATTTAAAACTAAATAATTCATATCAAAATGTTTATAACTCTGATTGGCAATAATTGGCATAAATAAATATTGTATAATTTCTCAATTAAAAGTAAATTCATATTTTATATTGTTTTTATAAATAAAAATATCTAACAATTTATTTGGAGTTTCATAATTAATAATTAATTTACCCAAAAAACTCTTAGAAATATCTTTTGGGTTTCAACTTAATAAATAACTTCAAGCAGTATTTTTAATTATATTAAATCAATAATTACTATCATTTTTATCAGCACTTACATTTGGAATAAAAGAAGTTTCAACACCAAAACTAAATGCATAATTACTAGGGTCTAAACCTTGCATAAAATAATCTTGTCGCAACATTAAAGTAGACTGAAAATCATATTCATTTGCTTTTGCATAAGTTAAATCACTAAAACTATCATTATTTCTTGTTTCCGTTTTACAAACATTACTAATATAATTTATAGTTGTAGCACTAAAAAAAAGAAATATTCAACCAAATATTAAATAAAAAATAATAAATATATCTAATAATCGTTTTCGCATTGTTTTGACCCCCTAAACAATAAAAATAATTCTTTAATACCCATAATAATAATTCCAAACGCCATATATAACTGGAAAATAGGATGTGTTGCAATAATAAATAACTGTGCTACTAATTTATAAAAATCATTAGCAGACTCCAAATAATTTTTAACAGTAGAAAAACCCAAATCTGTTGCCACAACAATATTAGCAATAAAACCAAAACCAACGGTTAAACCAATAACAAAGAAAAATATTAATTTTAACATTATTTATCATTCTCCTTATTTATTTTTGCTGACATTCTTGCCTTTTTATTTGCTGAACGAGTACCAACATAATTATTAACTTTTTTACCAGATTTATATGAAAATGAAACAGTACCCTTAACACCTTTGACAATATTAGAACTTGCTTCTAAACTTGCACGAGAAACTGAACTTAAACCACGAGAACTATTAACTAACAAAAAGATAACATTTATAACACCACCAATTACTCAAATTACAAATAAAGGAATATTTGTACCCGGCAACTTTAACACTCACATTCAATCCATTATTTTCATAAAAATATCAACTACAACATTAATGGCACCATTTCATATATCATTAGCAAGTAAATTAATCATTTTCTAACTCTCCTAAATTCTTTAATAAATGTTCCATTCCCATCTCTCGTAATTCATTAAGCGTAATATATTTTTTAACAATACTAGGTCAATTTTGCTTAATATAACTTGGTACTTTATCATTTTTTAAATCACGCACAAACTTTAAATATTTACTATCATATTGCATTGCAATAGATAAAGGAATTGTTATCTTAACAAAATTAATACCAATATCTTTACTAGATTTTTTACGAACTCTTTTTCCGTTTGATGTTCGTTTAACCGTTTCAGTTTTTCATGTTAAATAATCATCTAAATCATCAAAAAAACCTATTTTCATTTTAAAATAAGGAAAAAATATACTAGGTGGAATACATTGCATAGGAACAATAATCATATTAGCAATCTCTCTATATTCGACTCAATTTTGATTAATTCGTTGTCCAGCAAAAACAATATTATTATCAAACTGACGACATAATAAAAAATATGCTTTTAAACCACTAAATTTTTTATCATTTTCCTTAGGGTTTGTACCATTTATATATAAAAATATTTCATCAAATAAAATTAAACTATCATTTGGCGGTATTTTATATTTTTTATTTTTAAAATATAAATGGTTTAAACCTAAAACTCCAATTTTTTCATCATTAATAAAATAATTAGAATAAACATTATCAAATTTAGCAATTTGCGATAAATAAGTCATTAATAAAGTTTTACCAGTACCCAAAGCACCGTTAATAATTGATATTGGACTACTTTTAACAATTTTAACAAGTTTCCGTGTTTGAAAAAGATTACTAAAAAAAGACCAAAAAAGATAATATCAAAAATTACTAAAAAAATAAAAAGGATAATATCTATAACTGATGTAGAACTAAAATATATAAATTGTAAATTAAAACAAACAATAAAAAGATAAAACAAAATATTTGCCATAAATCAATTTACATATCAATAAGAAATCTTAATATTTTTTTGTCTTCTAAATAAATTAAAATAATTTTTAAACATATATCTACACCACCAATCTAATTGTTTTATATAAAATAAATATTGATAATCAAATTAAGAAAAAAACTACTAATCATATACCTATCATAATTACTGAATAAGTAATATTATCAACAGAACTACCAACAAAGTTATCAATTTCAGTTTTCGGAATAAAATAAAAAATTTGTAAAAGACCTTGATATACTCGTTGCAAAAAAATATTTCAGTCCATTATTTTATCCACCTAAAAATACAACTTAAAATTAAAAATAACATCCCAAAAACAAGTATTAAAAATACAACAAATATAACAATATCTAAAATAGCGGGATGATTAACTCCGAAAATAATTGTCATAAATTCATAATATAAATCTCATACACTTTGCATTTTTCTTATTCCTTTCCTAAATGTTAATTACTAAAATCAAGATTAGATTTTATTATTAAATATTAATATCCGTGAATTAACTTTCTGATTGTTTAAATTCCTAAAACCACAAACATTAAAACTAACGGAATAATTAATAACATATGTGAATGTGTCAATTAGTAAACAATTACAATATATAATTTAACATAAAAATTAAACAAAATAATAATGGTTAGAATAATATAAAAATGTTGCTTCTCTGCTGACTGTTAAATATTGGCGTGTCAAATGGTATTTAATAAAGCAAAATGTAGGATAAATAAATGAGTGTAATCTTATGGAATGTGATTTTTTTAATTATTGATTAAATAAGTATAAATTAATTTAATGAATAGTTAAAAAAATAAAAATATGATATATAATGAAATCATAAAAACTAAATTATGCTTTGTACTAGTCCTATAAAGTGTTATAATTTTCATGAGAAAACATCAAAAAAATCTCAATATTAAGACATAGATTAGGACTAGTAATCTATGTCTTTTTTTGTTTGTATAAAGCGTTTTAAGAGGTAAATTAGACACTAAAAGTAAGCAGTCATAAAAAAACCCTAAAAGTAAAAGCAGATACAAATACATACACAGACAAAGAAAAAAACAGATAAGCAAACACCACGGTGCAAAAAGTTTATCTTTGCCCGTGTGTTGTTTGCTGGGTGAATGGTTGCCCGCAGGGCAAACAGAGGGCTTTAGCCCTTTTACTTGATTAAGTAACACAAAGGGAGAAACGGAAAAATAAGAATATTTGACAAGATAAAAATAATTAAATATAGTTAAGTTATGTATTTATTAAATACATATAAATAAAATGAAAGGAATATTATATATGAAAAAAATACTAAGTTTAATCGGAGTAACTACTATAACAACGAGTGGAGGAGCACCTTTAATGGCAATGATACCATATAATTCTTCTTCAAGTTCAAGTAATAGTAATAATAACTTTATAGATAAAAATGCTAACATAAATTTTATTACAAAAGAATATACTTTTAATCCTAATTCTTTTTTAGAAAATGAAATATTATTTGACTGTGAATTAAATCTTACAGAAGAATTAAATATTAATTCTTTTGAAGAATTAAAAGAAAATTTTAATGGTTTTTATTTTAAAAATTTTAATATGTATTTATCTGTTTTCGATAAAGAATTAAACCAAAATACATATATAGTTAATGCTTTAAAACCTAATGAATATTATAATTATATTTCTCTTTCAGATAAAAACAAAAATAATTTTAATTTAAATTTTTATCAATATAAACCAAATAGATATTATGAAGTAGAAATTATTTATAATTTAAATTTTTTCAAAAAAACAGATGATAATTTTTATTTGACAATGTTATTTAGAGCACAAGGTTTTTCAGAAAATAATAATTCAATTAAATTATTTATAAAACCAGAAAATATAATAACTTTTTTAAAAAAAGTTTAATTCTATAAATATTGATTTAAAAAACAACAAATTAATTGTTTTTTATTTGTATTTTGTAATTAAAGTTTATGATAAATATTTTTAATTATACTTATCATTACTATATAAAATAAATTGACATTAAAATTAAAAATATAATAAAAATTAGAATAAAAAAACATTTATCAAAATGTTTAATGTATTCAAACCAATAAAGGTTTTCTGACACGAAACTTTAAATATAAATAAATGTTTTTTTTTTTTTTGTTTTAGAAAGGAAAACAAAAAATGAATGTAAATATAAATGCATATAATCGTTTAACTGGGGAAAATTTATATAAACCTTATATAAACCCTGATTGTTATATTAATCAAAAATATTATGTTAAAAAAGTATATTATAGTCCATATATTAAAACAGTTGTTTTACCGTTAGAGTGTATTAATAGTTTTGGAAAAGGAAATCCAACGGGGATTAAAAATACCGGTGAAAATGAAACTAAATTATTAAATAGTCGTGTTCGTTCACAAAGAAATTGTATTCAAAAAGCAATTCATAACTTTAATGGTTGTCAAAATTTAGGTGTAGAAACCACATACATTTTGTATTTTTGGTTTTTACAGTTTTGGAAAGTAAATTTTTTTAATTTTTTTAATTGAGGAGTTGAAATTATGCAAACAAAGCAATATTTTATTTTGCGGTTCCTAGTGAAAAAGTATGGAAAAGATAATGTTATTAATACTGTTAATAAGATTGCAAAAGATATTGAAATTAAAAAGTAAAAGAATAAATTATTCCGCGTAATTTATTAGCGGATAATTTATTCAGTAGTGTTTTTAATGGAGCGAAGCGACAACGAGCGGAGCGAGTTTGCAAATTTCAATTTTTTAGTTTTTAGAAAGGAGATGTATTATGCCAACTTGATTAACGACAATATTTAGTGTTGTTATTGTATTAGCAATTTTTCTTTATTTTGGTTTATTAATTTACCAAAAAATTCGTCAAATTCGAGGAAAGAAAAAAGATAAAAAAGAAATTGAAAGAAAGGAGAGTAATAAATAATGTTAGGTATGTATTTAACAACAGCGTTTAATTTTTTAACAGCACCTACACCTAAAACTATGACTGAGGGTATGACTGGTATTTGAACGGGTTTGACTAGTGCATTATGAAAAGTTAAAGAAGGTATAACAAATATTTTACCTGAGATAATGGTTTTCTTAGGTGAAGCGTGAATTATATTAATTCCATTTGCTATATTTTGTATTATTAAAATCTTAAACTTTTTCCGTGTTATGGTTAAAGGATTTTAGTATTTATTATAATCGATTATATCTTAGTTAAGGCACACTAGGAATTTTTAGTGAAATAATTGTTTTAATTGGTGATACCATTCATGATAATCAAAAAATAGATGCTATCACATTTGTAAAAAATGAATTTATTAAATAGAAAAATGAACTTATTATATTTACTATTAAAGTTCTTAATAGTTATTTTCAGTGTGCCAATTTTTATTATTTTTATATTTAACAATGTTTATTAACAGTGTTTATTAAACATTAAATAAACAATATATTAGCATTATGTATAACATTGTTAATAATCAGTGTTTATTACAATTAAAAAACATTATATAAACATTATTTATAACATTGTTTATTAAACAAATATTTAGTTAGGAGACTATATTATGGATATGAAATTTAAAACAACTAAGGAATGTAAAAAATTAAAGAGAGATTTTATTATTAGGAATTTTGTTTTTGGTTTTGTTTATTTTCAATTTTTCATTGTTCTTATTGAAATTATTGTAGGTCTTGTTTTGTTTTCAAATAGAGAAATAATTGTTGGTATTTTACTTTTTTCTTTATTTTTATTTTTAATATTTATTCTTTTATTTTTTATAATTCAATGTCATATATGCGAAATTAAAGAATATAAAGTTATGTTGTTAAAGAAAAGAATGTTACCGTTAGAAAATATAATTGGAGGATTAGGAAAAGGCACAATGTTAAGACCAGTAAGACGAGGAGATGATAAAATTGAGTAATTTTGTTAAGAAAAATCAGAATGTAGAAAATTATTTTATTAGTAAGGAATTTATCCCTTTTACAACAGATAAAGCAAGTTTTATTAATTTACCCAATCATAATCGCCATATTGGGTTTTGATTGAGTAATAAGTTTATTTATTCGAGTGAAAAACATTCGGAACAAGTAGCAATCGGTTTGATTTATGATAATTCTTACCCTATTGTAAAATATGATGAAAATTTAAAGCGAAATATTTGAAAATATTTAACTGGAACAGAATTAATTAATTTATATAATCAATATAAACAAAATTATTTTACTAAAATGAAAAAAGCGTTATTTTTAAGTGAACCTAAAAAAGTAAAAGCAAATAATAACAATAATAATTTAACAAATTGAAGTGTTGAAAAAGAACAAGAATTATTTAATGATTTAGAAAGTTTAAATTAAATGAGTTTATATGATTATTGAGTTCAATTTGTTAGTTATATTATTGGTTCAAATGCCCCTGAGTTTTTATATGTTATATCGTTTGTGTTATTTATTGTTTTGTTTTTTGGAATGTTTTTTAAACTTATTCAAAAAATGTGGAGTTTTTAAAAATGCAAAATGATTGAATTAAATTAAAAGAGTTTTTTATTCATATATTTTTGTTTATCGATAAAACGAATGTTGAAAGTATTACAATGTGGAATTTAACGCAAAATGAATATTTAACTTTGATGGTTGGTGTTTGAATTGTGATTTTGTTTTTAACTTGGTTTTTCTTGTGAATGGTTTTTAAAATAGTTGGGTATTTTAAATAATGAAAAAATTTATATTTTTCTTTAAAAACTATTGTTATATTAGTGGTTCAATGCTTTTGTTTAGTTTAATTGATTTATTACTTTGGTTAATTTCTTTGTATTGTGTTGGTTTAGTATTTTGAATATTATTTGCTTTGCAATGTGTATATTTTGTGTGATGATTGTGAAAAAATATTTTTTATCAGTTAAATTCTTTTGGGTTAGTAAATTTTGTTTGAGATAATCCGTTATCGGTAATTATTGGTAAGTTAGGAACTGGTAAAACATTACTTTTAACTTATTTGTCGCAAACTATGAAATTATTGACAGATGAAATTTATAGTAATTATCCGTTAGAAGATGATAAAGTTAAAGTTTTAACATTTAAAAATTTAGATTTTACCGATAGAACAAAACCGGTTCCCCCAGATGATAGAACAAGGTTTTAAAAGAGTACACACAACGCGAAGAATAAAAAAATAAGTTGGAGGTTTATATATGATTAAATTAGTTTTATTGGTGGCGGCGATTGCGATATTTGGTACTGGTTTTATTACTGTTATTATTAATCAATTTACATCAGCAAAAAATATTATTATGGATTTATATAATTCTGATACTTGGTTGTTTTGATTATTTGGGAGAATGGCAGTTTTGTTTAGTCATCCGTTAATGTTAACGATATCAAGTTTATATATTGTTGGGTTTATTGTTTCAAAAACATTGTATAGTTAGGAGTTGAGTTTATGAAAAAATCGTTATCTTTATTTGCCATATTTATTTTAAGTTTTTTGGGTTTGGTTATTCCATTTATTACTTTAACGGCGTTTAGACCCTTAAATGAGGAGCATTATATGCTTAAACAAGAGAATAGTACTGGTAAAGGTATTAATGAAACTGATTTTATTAATACAATGTTTTTACGCAGTAGTTTTTTTGAAAATTGGTCGGAAACAAATTATTTTATTAATCCAACTTTAAAAACATCAAAAAATTTATTGTTTAATGATAAATGGTATTTAGATTTTTTACAAGATAGTTATTCAACCGGAGTTGTTTATGATAAACCTGATGAAATATTTTTGAATTATTATCGACAATGACATAGTTTAAAAAGTCGATATATGGTTGAAAAATTTTATGATGTTAAAAAGGAGAATTTTTTGGATGATTTAACTGATTTTATTTATGCTTTTGCCGTAAAATATAAGATGTTTGATGTATCTAAACAAATTGTGGAGAATGTTGATCGTTATAAAGAAAATCGTTATCCAAGAGTTAAGTTGAAACAAGATAATTGAAAATTAATTTGTAAAAATAATTTTGATAATGAATTTAGTACAAAAAATAATAAATCATATTTGTTTCTTAATTTATTTGATGTAGGTAAATATGGTATATATTTATCAAAAAATAATGGTAATATATCACAAAAAAGAAATAATATTTGATATTTAGAAACATATAATCCAAAAGATTTCGTAATGTTTAACACTGCAAATATAAAATCACTTTATCGTTGAGTTGGTGATAGTGAACCACAAATACCTACCATTGATAAAAACACCGGTGAAATTATTGATTGAAATAGTTATCAACAAAATCGTGTAAAAGAATTTATTAGTTTGTCTTTATATTCTGTTTTGCAGGAAAATATTAGAGTTCAGAAAGGTGGTAGTGCGGATTATGAAAATCCGAATAAGGTTGTAACAAAGCGGATAATTTTTGATTTTGAAACGGTTGATGAATTGGGTGTTAAAAATATTAAAAAAGCAATTTATCGGATGATTTTGACTGTTGATGAAGCAAATTTAATTATTTCTGGTAGTTTAGAGTTAAATAATATTAATAATGATGATTTAAGTTTTAATTTTATTTTTATGCGAATGGGAATGGGTGAAGTTTTTAATTTTAATGGTTCAATTTATTCATCATTAAATAGTAAAGATTTAAAGTATTATCAACAGTTTAGCGGTCAGTTTGATTTATCTAAGTTTTTACAGTCGTTTTTTGGAAGTGCTTTGGTGCCAGTGTTTCAAAATCGTAGTTCGTTTATTGAAAATGGATATATTGATAATTTACAATATGATACTGTTTTAGTTAACTTTTTTGCGTTAAAATTACAAAATTTTAATAATATTTTGTTGAGTGAGAATATTAACGATAAATTGCAATTTGATAAATTATTAAATAGTATGTTTAAGATTTCACAGAAATTTTATACTAATTATTTACGTACGATTTTTGATTTAGAGAATAATACTTATGTTCAAGGTTATAATAAAAAATATGGCTTATTAGTAAATAATGGTTTTAAAATTTACCCACGATATTTTTATTTTTCAGATAAATATAAACAGTTAGATATTAAATTATATTCAGCATTTAAAAATCGGTTTTATACGATTAATAATTATGGTAGTGTTTTTAATTATGATTTTTCGGTTGCTAATAATTATGATATTAAGTTAAATTCGGGTTATGTTTTTGGCGGTGATTTACAAAATAAATATGGTTTGCAATATAAAAAAATTGAAGAACAAAAAATCGGTTATAATGTTTTTGAATTGCAAGCACAAAAAGAGAATGATATGTACCGATATTATGATTTTAATTTTGGGATTTATAATTGACAAGAAATTAATAATGGTGGTTTGTTTCCCGATAAACAATGATTTCAAGTGCAATATATAACTCCTAAAGGTTGATGAGATTTTGGTGCTCATATTAAAAATGCGGTGATTTGAATTGTCAATACTATTCCCGGTGTTAAACAAGTTAATGAATTAGCGAGTGGTGTTGGTAAGGTTTTTGAAACAGTATATAGTTTTTTTAGTCAAATATTTGAAGTATGAAAATTTAATCCCGCATTGTATAGTACAATAACAAATATTTTTTTATTAATTATTTTTATGAAATTTGTGCGATTAATATAAAAAAGGAACTGTTATTCAGTTCCTTTTTGTTCTTTTCAATCTGTAATTTCACCGGTGTTTTTATCAATGGTAGGTATTTGTGGTTCACTATCACCAACTCAACGATAAAGTGATTTTATATTTGCAGTGTTAAACATTACGAAATCTTTTGGATTATATGTTTCTAAATATCAAATATTATTTCTTTTTTGTGATATATTACCATTATTTTTTGATAAATATATACCATATTTACCTACATCAAATAAATTAAGAAACAAATATGATTTATTATTTTTTGTACTAAATTCATTATCAAAATTATTTTTACCAATTAATTTTCAATTACTACCTTCTGGTGGTTGTTGTGAATTATATTGTGGTTCTGGTTTATTATCCCCTCCACCGTTTTCATTATTATTTTCTTTTTTACAACTGATTAGTGTTGTTGTGCTTGTTGCGGTTAATCCGATTGCTTCTATTATGCTAAGTCATTTTTTCATATAGATTGCTCCTTTTTATTGTTTTATATATAATTGATTTTATCACATATCAATTATATATCAATTATTCGTATTAAATATTAATTTTATATATTTTTGATGGTAGGTGTAAATTAATGAAATATATTATTAATAATTTTAATTTGTTTGATTTACAATCAAAATTAAAGAGTTTTTTGAGTAAAAATTATAAAAATAAATATTATAAAAGAATAAAACAAAAAATATTTTCATATATTAATTTGTGTAATGATTATTATAATGGTAATTTTTTGTTGAAAGATTTAATTAAAAAATATTTTAAAAATAAGTTTTCAACTTTTTATTATTGAGCGAATAAAATTTTAATTGCATATAAAAATAATGATTTTGCTGAATTATTATTAAAGTCAACAATTCCTAATAATATTAATTATCAATATAGTAATCATATTCGCAAAAATATTTGTGATTTATATTTTGAATATTGTAATAAACATGCTGGTGGTGTTTTATCTTTGTTTTATAATTTAAAAAAAGGAATTCATGGAGAAGAATTAAAAAATAAAGCACCAAAAAATTTAAAAACATTTTTTCGTTGACTTAAAAAAGATGAAAGATGATTAAAAATAAAAAATAAAATTAAAGAAATTAAAAAACAACATCCAAGATATGAAGTTAAAGAAATAGGTTTGTTACAGATGGACGCTAAATATTTTGTACCAAGTAAATTTCCAGTTGATAAAAAGTATTATGTTTATGATTTTATTGATGAAAAAACAAGATTAGCATTAGGATATGTTTATGATAAATTAAGTACTGATAATGCTATTGATGCTGTTAAAAAAGCAATTAGTGATTTTAAAAATATATTTGGTATTATAATAACACGGATTAGAACTGATAACGGTTCTGAATTTATTAATAATTATCGTAATAATCAAAAAATTAGTGTTAAAAAAACTAATTTTACTCAATTTTTAACAGATAAAAATATTTTGCATCAAACAACACCAGTTCGCTCTCCACAGTCAAACGGTAAGATTGAAAGATTTCATCAAAATTATACTAAATTATTTGTATTTGAAGAAAAAATATTAAATGCAGTTAGTTTACAGAATAAATTAAATGATTATTATTATTTTTATAATTTTGAAAGAGTACATAAGTCTTTAAATTTTCAGACACCATTTAATTTTTTGAATAGTTTAATTAAATAATTTGCGAATTATTATTTTTTGTATTTAAACTAATTTTTAGTTTGTTTAATTTTATATTTTTTATTTATTTATTTTATGATATTTTTTTATTATAAATAAATATTTTTATTATTTTCTTGTAATCTTTAAAATGTGTGTGGTATAATAAATTGTCAAAATTTAGGTTTTACGACTTTAACTTATGCAGAAAATATGCAAGATGTAAAACGGGCTAATCATCAATTTAAATTATTTATTAAAAAAATAAAATATCATTTTTCTAAATATAAAAAAATAAATATGAAAATTTAAAATATTTAGTTGCTTATGAATATCAAAAACGCGGAGCAGTTCACTTTCATATCATATTTAGTGAATATATCCCTAATAAATTAATAAGGAAATATTGACCTTATGGATTAAATAAAAATTTACCCGTTAAAAAAGGTACAAACGAATTTGTTAGTAATTATGTTGCTAAATATGTTGTAAAAGCATATAGTCAAGAAAAATCAAAAAATATTTATGACTTAAATACCAAAGCATATCGTTTTAGTACAAATTGCACCGATCCAGTTGTTAAAGTTGGTGTTATTGAAATGACGAAAGAAGAGTTAAAAATGGCATTATGTGGTGTAAAACATTTTTATATGTTTGCGGATAAACAAAAAAAGCATATGTTAGGTATTAGTATTGATAGTGATTGACATAGTGATTATTTTTGACAAATGGAAGAATATGTTCCATATGATAAAAAAATATTTCGGTTTTTTCATAAAATATCTGATTTAGATAGGTATATAATTCGAAAAAAATATGATAAATACCTTAATTTAGGTAAACAAAAATATATAAAAAAAAGTACTTTCCAAATGGAAAATACTCCTTGTGTAGCATAGTTCTGACACGACCTATACCACATAATTAATTAAAACAAAAAAAAAGAAAAAAACAAGTTGAGAATGTAAATTTATAAATAAATTTATTTTTTGTTATGAAAATATGTAATAGTTGACATATTTATTTTGTTATGTAAAATTAAATTAGAATATTATTTATAACATTTAGTTATATTTAAGTATTCAAACCAATAAAGGTTTTCTGACACGAAACTTTAAATATAAATAAATGTTTTTATTTTGCATTTATATTTATATTCATTTTTAATTATATTTTTCAATTAATTTGTTAATTATTTTTAATTTATTTTCAGCATTTATAATTATTTAAAGTTTTAAACTATATGAAACCTTTATTTACTTAATTAAGTGAAGAAAGGAGTACTTTATTATGTATAAAGTATTATTAGCTCAAATTGATTTTAACCATCAAATGGATAGTAAAGAAAAAGATGGTGAAAAAAATGATAATAAAGGTTTATTTTTTGATATTTTTACCTTTATGCAACTTGATGAAGATTATATGCCAATGCCAGACGAATATATAATAAAGAAAGTAAATTGGCTAATGAATTACCAGAAATGAAAAAAGGTAATTATTATTTAATTGATATTAAATTTCCGGTTGTCACTGATAGAAAAACGGGAAGAAAATATAACAAAGTTAGCGTTGTTAAAGTTGTTCCATACAATAAACAACAAGATTTTATTAATAAATATTCTAATAATTCAACAATAACAGAAAGCAATAGTTAATATGCAACAACAGTTATGTATGGTTTGTATTAATGATATTGTTTGAAAAAATGGGTCTCGTTATTGTTGAAATTGTGTTAATAAAAATGTTGTTTTAATTAATCAATATTATTCTAGGTTAGATAATGACTAAGAAAAAAATAGATTGTTATTTATGTAATAGACAAGATATTATTTGTCCTAAACATAAAAAAATTGTTAAGGTTAAATAATGAGCAAAGAATAAAGATAAATTATTGTTAAATTAGAGGAATTAATGTTAAGGTCATATTTGGTTTCGATAGATGAAATTACTAACGAGCGATGAGAAGCAGTAAAGGAAAATTGGAATGAAAATTAAAGTATTAAATTTTTTAAAAAATAATTGATGAAAAATTTTAATTCATATTTTATTTTATGAATTGTTTTTGGGTCATTATTAATACCTGCTTGTGTTGATGTTAAAGAATTAGAATTTTTTTTAAAAAAATTCGGTTTAATAGCAATTTTAATGGATGTTGGATATTTATATGTTTTGAACATTAATAGGTTCTTATATTGTTCAATTAATTTTATGAATTAAAAATAAAGTTAATAATAGAAAAAATGAAAAGGAGGCTGATTAATTTGGAATATGTATCAGCAGGTATTTTAATATTTTTTATGGTGCCGATTTATGCTTATTTTATTGCTGGAATTATAAAAATTATTAAAGAAAAAGAAACATCAATAATTTTAAGACAAAGTAAAAAAATTCGAAAATTAAAAGTTGAATTGGAAAAAAGAAAACAAAAGGAGGTTAAATAATATGATTACATTTTTATATATTATGGTGTTTATTACATTATTTTTGGTTTTAATATTTTATATTGCTGATAGCATTGTAGCGTTTAAACATCGCAAAGAAATTAAAAATAATCGTGGAATTATTAAATCTCTTAAAGAACAAATAAGACAACAAAAAGTTATTAATAAAATTTAATTAGTAATATTTTATATTACTTTTTAACTTTTTAGGGGTTAAAAATATTGATACTAGTTATTAATTTAGAAAGGAAAATATATTTTATGGATGCAGGTACAACAGGAATTATTAAAGCGATTGAGGGTTGAGCCGGAATGCTTGCTAAATGAGCCGGAGGTTTTACAACTTGATTTTTAGCCTTTTTGGGTGCAAACGCTATTTTAATTATTCCGATTGTATTAATGTTCGTTGTTTTAGGGATTGAAACTTTGCGAAAATTAATACACGGATATTAGTAGTTTTTAACCCCTAAAAAGTTAAAAAGTATTGAATATTACTGAAAAGAAAGGAATAAATAAAATGTTAGAAAAAAGTGTCTTTGATATTTATATTGAATTTATGCAGATTATATTTGGTGTAGATATGCCACCGGCTTTGGTTTATATTTGTTTTACTTTGTTTTTAACTTTTATTATTGGTGTTATATTTTGAATATTTAGATTGATATTTAGGTGGTTTTGTTAATGACTTGAAATCAGTTTTTAGATAAAGTTTATCAATGTTTATATCAGTTTGCTTTTTTTATTCCCGCTAATAAATTAGGTTTGATTGATAAAACTGTTGAATATTATGTCTGTATGGTAGTTATGTGATTGTTTATTTTCTTTACTATATGGTTTGTTATTTATATGATTTTTAAAATATGTAAGGTGGTATCTTAAATGTTAAATATTAGAAAATGAATTATAAATTGATATTTAATGAATTGATTTTTTACATTAATTATGATTGTTTTAAATTGTTTAATTATATTTAAAAAAAATATATTTAGTGGTTGATTAAATATTATTTTTATAGTTTTTGTTTATATATTTAGTATATATGTAATATTTTTATTTTTTAAAGACTTAAAAAGTCAACTTGCATTTTTTAAAACTATTAAACAAAGCCCTATAACGATGGTGATTGGTGATTTAGGTTCTGGGGAAACAGCGTTAGCAACTATTTATTAATATATTCAAAATATGAAACTAAATATTCTAATTATCCAATTTTTAACAATGATATCGCACTAGGAACATTTGATATGTTTGATAATAATAATTTAAAAAATCCGATACCTTATAGTGAAAGTAATTTAGTTGTTTTAGATGAAATGGCTTTATATATTCCTGCTAATGAGGTTAAAGATGGTGCTATGAAAAAATATAGTGGCGTTATTCCGATTTTGGTTCTTATGCGTCAATATGATATTAATGTTGTATTTATTGGACAAAGAGAAAAACATCATTGAGTAGAATATAGAGAGTTAGCAACCGCATTAATGTTGCCTTTAGACTGCAAAACACCGCTTTTACAATTTAAGGGAATATTAAAATATTTTATTTGATTTTTTCCTAAGTTTAAATTTAATATTGGTATTTTTAAAGATAAAGATAATTATGATATTTGAAAATCTGAAAGTGTTAAGCGTTCTGCTAATGGTAAAAAAGTAAAATTAAAAAATGCTAGTGCTATTGGTATGCGTAATTTTAAAATTACAGTATCTTTATTAGATGTTATGAATTATGATACAAAATATTTACAATTTGTTAGAGATATTAAAAATGACAGAGTTAAAGATAAATCATTGACTTATTGAGATTATGTTAATTTTGATAGTTTAGAAGATTTAGAAAAAATGGGAGCAACAAGATTAGTTGAAAATTTACAAAAAGGAGGTAAATAATTATGAATTTATTAACGAGTTGGGATGATGCTTTTAATGTTGTTATTGATATATTTATGAAGATTATGGATTGAATGTGAACTTTAAAATTGCCAGCAACAGACATCCCTTTATATGTTCTTTGAATTATAGGGGGTATTTTAGGAATTGTTATGCGTTTGGTTGGTTCAGCACCAGAATTAAGTACAATGTCTCAAAATACCGCTTCTGCCATGTCTACGGGTTTAGGTGCTATTCGTTTGAAAGATAGCAAACAAATTAAACATATTAAAGCTAATAAAGGTGAAAAATAATGATTAAATTATTATGATTTTTTTTCTTGTAATAGGCATTATTGGTTCTGCGTTTGTTGCAAATATTTTTTTAGCATAAGAAACAGCAATGGCAACAATAAAACAATGGTTTAATAGTTCAAACGAATTTTATAAATTAGTTGCTAATTTATTTATTATTGCAACCCACCCTATTTTTAGATTGTTTATCGTCTTTGGAATTATGCTTATGATTATAAGGGTTATATTTGTGGTTAGATAGAAAGGAAAATATGTTATGCGTAAAAAAATATTAAGTTTTTTTCTTGTTTTATTAATTCCTTTTGGGTGAATATTTCTTTTTAATGGCACTATTTCAGAAAAAAAGACAATTTTAGCGAAAAAACTATCAATGAATTAAATAAATATGATTTACAAAGTACTTTAATGATAAAACAAGATTTTTTTATGCATAATTTAAGTCTTGAAAATTATGCTTTTTCCTTTGGTATAAGATTGGCAAAACCGTTTTATGGAGTTAGTATTGAACCAAAAGACAAAAATTTTTGATTAAAAAATTTGTTGATAAATCATATAATAAAAATTGATTTTAGTTATCGCAGTCTTTTTGAAAAATATAAAATTACCGAAGAGAATTTTAAATTAGCAGAACCAAAATATTATATTGATAATGTTTTATAAGGTAATTGAAATTTAGAAAATTTATTTTGAATTTTATATTTTGTTTATTCAAATACTTTGCGTGGTATTTTTGATGTTGGTAATCCTTATGAATATGTTAAGTTTTTTTCTTTGTTTTTTGTAAAAAATGGTTTTTTGTTATATCCAAAGGCTTTGTATTTTAGTTTACGCGGAGCTGGAAGTGATAATTATTTTTCTAGTCCAATAGTTCGGTTTTATAATGCTTATAAAGTAGATGTTAAAGATTTTTCATATTATTTTTATTCAAATTGAAACACTGAAACTGATAAATTACCGAGTATATATGAGGTATTTTCAGTGGAAAAATATGACAATTACCTTATTTAGATGCTCCGTGATATAGATTGGATAAACATATTATTAATGCTCTTATTTGAGCGTTTAATAATTTGCCTGGTATTAAAGAGGTTGGTAAATATATTAATGCCTTGGGAAATACTATCCATAATGTTAATTTGCTTTGAGAAAATATTAGTAATTTATTTGCCTTTGATATAACTTTTAAATTATTCCTTGGTGCTATTATCTCATTAGCGATGTTTAATGGTGTTATGCGATATTTATAATAAATACAAGCAAAACAAAGACAGACACAGACAGAGACAAATAGATAGGCAAACACCACGGAGGAGGGACTTTATGTCCTCCCCGTGTGTTGTTTGCTGGGGTACAGGTCGCGAAGCGACCTAGGGGCGAAGCCCCTTTCCTTGATTAACTAGATTAACTAGATTAACTAGCACAACGGGAGAAAACAAAATTGACAATATAAAAATGATAAATATAATTAAATTATTGTATTTATTAAATACATATAAATTAAAAAAGAAAGGAATATTATATATGACAAAAATACTAAGTTTAATCGGAGCAACTACTATAACAACAAGTGGAGTAACCCCATTAATGGCAATGATGCCAAATAATAATCAAAGAAAAGCACCAACTTTACAGGAAATTATTACTAATAATAATATAAACATTGGATATATATATAAAAATAAAGTTGATAAACAAACAATTCTTAATAATTTAAAAGAGAAAAAAGAAATATTTCTTTCGCAAGAAATATTTATTGAAAACTTAGAAATTATAGGTGATATATTTTTGGAAGATAAAGATTTGAAGCAACAATATGTTAATGGTTATATAAAAATAAAATTAAAAGAAAATAGTAATATTTATATTAAAAACAAAAGAATTCCAGAAGAAATTATTTATACTATTAATTTTCATACTAATAATAGAAAATATAATAATAAATTTAAATGAAATAATAGACAATGAAAAGATTATTATTGTTAATTTAAATTAAACAATAATTAATTTATTAAGTAACACAACTGTCCCAAAGGATTTTTAAGGACATTAAAAGTTTAAAAATTGACAACTAATCAAAAATAAATATAATAGAAATTAGAAATAAAAAGGAGGGAAAATGATTATTTTAAAAACTATTTTAGAATTTGGAGTTGCTTTTGCAACTATTACTGGATGAAAAAAATCAGATGATTTTAGAAAAGAAATGGATGCCTTATATGCTCCGCTTAACCAAACATTAAAAAAAGATAATGAAAAATATTGAGAACAAAAATATAAAGAATTAGATGAAAAAATTAAAAATCCAATTGAAAAAAGTACTTCAATTTCATACGATGATTTTATAGAACAAACAAAAGCAAAAATTCAAGGTAATAATAATACTGAGGATAAATAAAAATTAGTAAATAAATTAGAATAAAAAAACATTTATCCAAATGTTTAATGTATTCAAACCAATAAAGGTTTTCAGCCAGGAAACTTTAAATATAAGTAAATGTTTTTTTATTTTTGTTTTAGAAAGGAAATAAAAAATGAATGTAAATATAAATCCTTATAATCGTTTGACTGGAGAAGTTCTATACAGACCTTATATTGATAGTAGTAATTTTGTTAATCAAAAATATTATGTTAAAAAAGTATATTATGGTCCTTATATTAAAACGATTGTATTACCGTTAGAATGTATTAATAAATTTGGTAATGGCAATCCAACTGGTATTAAAAATACTGGTGAAAATGAAACTAAATTAGTAAATAGTCGTGTTCGTTCTCAAGCAAATTGTATTCGTAAAGCAATTCATAATTTTAGTGGTTGTAAAAATATGAGTTTTTTAACTTTAACTTATGCTGAAAATGTCCAAGATATTAAAAAAGCAAACCATCATTTTAGATTATTTATTCGAAGATTAAATTATTATTTTTCTAAATATAAAAAAAATAAATATAAAGACTTAAAATATTTAGTTGCTTATGAATATCAAAAAAAAGGAAGAATACATTTTCATATAATATTTAGTGAATATATCCCTAATAAAGTAGTTAGAAAATGTTGACCTTATGGATATAATAAAAATTTACCAGTTAAAACTGGTACAAATGAATTTGTTAGTAAATATGTTGCTAAATATATTGTAAAAGCACAAAGCGAAGAAAAAAGTAAAAATATTTATGACTTAAATATCAAAGCATATCGTTTTAGTACAAATTGTACTGACCCACTTATAAAGGTTGGTGTTATTGAAATGTGCGAAATGGAATTAATTGCATCTTTAAAAGGAACGAAACATAATTTTATGTTTAATAATAAAGATGGTTATTTAATGGGTGTTAGTATTGATAGTGATTGAAATAAAGATTATTTTTGACAAATGGAAGAATATGTTCCGTATGATAAAAAAATATTCCGGTTTTTTAATAAAATAACGGATATTGGCATATATAAAACACGAAAAAAATTAGATAAATACCTTAATTTAGGTAAACAAAGGTATATTAAAAAAAGTACCTTCCAAATGGAAAGTACTAATTGTGTAGCATAGTTCAGCCAGAACCTATACCACATAACTAATTAAAACAAAAAAAAAAAAAAAAACAAGGTGAGTATATAAATTTATAAATAAATTTATTTTTTGCTTTGAAATATGTACTAGTTGACATATTGATTTTGTTATGTAAAATTAAATTAGAATATTATATATAACATTTAGTTATATTTAAGTATTCAAACCAATAAAGGTTTTCAGCCAGGAAACTTTAAATATAGGTAAATGTTTTTATTTTGCATTTATATTTACATTCATTTTGTATTAATTTTTTATTAAATTAGTTTTTATTTTTTAACATTTATTTTATTTAAAGTTTTAAACCTTGTGAAACCTTTATTTACATATATGTAAATGAAAGGAATTTTTTAGTTATGTTTAAAGTTTATTTAAGTGATATTAAGTACAATCAAGTTATTAAAGATAAGTCAAATAAAGAAAATTATTATGATGTATATACATTTTTACGAGTTGAAGGTAAAAAAATAGTTGGTAAAGAATACCAAGATAAATGAGTTCGTAAAGATAGTGAATTTCAAAATAGTTTGCCTGAAATGATTGAAGGTAGTTTCTATAATGTAGAAATTGGTTTTAACGGTAAAATATCAAAAATATTGCCTTATGAAACCGAACAAGATTTTATTAATAAATATTCTAATAATTCAACAATAACAGAAAGCAATAGTTAATATGCAACAACAGTTATGTATGGTTTGTATTAATGATATTGTTTGAGAAAATGGGTCTCGTTATTGTTGGAATTGTGTTAATGAAAATGTTGTTTTAATTAATCAATATTATTCTAGGTTAGATAATGACTAAGAAAAAATCAGATTGTTATTTATGTAATAGACAAGATATTATTTGTCCTAAACATAAAAAAATTATTAAGGTTAAATAATGACAAAAAATAAAGATAAATTAAATATTAATTGAGACTGAATTATTTTTATAGTTTCTTGTTTATTGTTAGTTATTTGGTTTATATTGTTTTTTGTTTATGTTGGATTTTTTTAATGAAAAAGCAAACTAAGTTATATAAACAGCGATTAGAGTATTTAGTTAATGTTATACATCAATGTTTACCTACTAAAATACCATTATTTATGTTAAGAAAAGCAATTAAATTGTATCTTAGTCATAAAGTTATTAATATTGGTGTTATGGAAGAACAACATTTTAAATTATTAGTGGAGCAAGTCAAAAATTATATGTTAAATATAGAAAGCAAAAATTAAAAAAAGGTGGTGATAATTAATGACCGTTTTTGCAACAATTATTTTAGTAATTGCAATGTTAATGTTATTGATTTTTTTAACAGTTAATACAATATTTAGGTTTAAAAATAAGTATTTAATTTGTCCGCATTGTTCTAAAAAAGTAGAATTTAAAGAATGGGGAAAACGAAAAATTAAAAAAGCAGATAAGTCTGTTGAATAAGTTAATATCAATCAAATACCTTCGCAAGTATAAAAATTGATTTTAGTTTTTAGTGTTAATTACTAAAATCAAGGTTAGAGTATGCGAAGGTTTTATTATTAATAGAAAGTATTTTAAATGAGGTGTTATTAATGAATTTAAATTTATTAGCGGGCGACGCTGATGTTATTAAACAAATAGGCGATTTTGCTGCAATTCTTGCTGATTGAGCGATTGCTTTTACTAACTGATTTATTACTTTTTTAGGGTCACATATGTTATTAATTATTCCGTTAGTTTTAATGTTTGTGGTTTTGGGAATTGAAACAATCAGAAAGTTAATTCACGGAGTTTAATATTTAATAATAAACTCTAACCTTGATTTTAGTAGTTAACATTTAGGAAAGGAATAAGAAAAATGCAAAGTGTATGAGATTTATATTATGAATTTATGACAATTATTTTCGGAGTTAATCATCCTGTTATTTTAGATATTGTTATATTTGTTGTATTTTTAATACTTGTTTTTGGTATGTTATTTTTAATTTTAAGTTGTATTTTTAGGTGGATAAAATAATGGATTGAAATACTTTTTTGCAACGAGTATATCAAGGTCTTTTACAAATTTTTTATTTTATTCCGAAAACTGAAATTGATAACTTTGTTGGTAGTTCTATTGATAATATTACTTATGCAGTGATTATGATAGGTATTTGATTAGTTGTTTTTTTTCTAATTTGGTTATCAATATTTATTTTATATAAAACAATTAGATTGGTGGTGTAGATATATGTTTAAAAATTATTTTAATTTATTTAGAAGACAAAAAAATATTAAGGTTTCTTATTGATATGTAAATTGATTTATGGCAAATATTTTGTTCTATTTTTTTATTGTTTGTTTTAATTTACAGTTTATATATTTTAGTTCTACATCAGTTATAGATATTATCTTTTTTATTTTTTTAGTAATTTTTAATATTATTTTCTTTTGGTCTTTTTTTAGTGATTTTTTTCAAACACGGAAATTAATTAAAATTGTTAAAAGTAGTCCAATATCAATTATTAACGGTGCTTTGGGTACTGGTAAAACTTTATTGATGACTTATTTATCACAAATTGCTAAATTTGATAATGTTTATTCTAATTATTTTATTAATGATGAAAAAATTGGAGTTTTAGGTTTAAACCACTTAGATTTTAAAAATAAAAATTATAAGATACCGTCAAATGATAGTTTAATTTTATTTGATGAAATATTTTTGTATATGAATGGTGCTAAACCCGAAGAAAACAATAAAAAGTTTAGTGGTTTAATTCCATATTTTTTATTATGTCGTCAGTTTGATAATAACATTGTTTTTGCTGGACAACGAATTAATCAGAATTGAGTGGAATATAGAGAAATTACTAATATGATTATTGTTCCTATGCAATGTATTCCACCTAGTATATTTTTTCCTTATTTTAAAATGAAAATAGGTTTCTTTGATGATTTAGATGATTATTTAGTATGAAAAACGGAAACAGTTAAACGAACAGCAAACGGGAAAAGAGTTCGTAAAAAATCTAATAAAGATATTGGTATTAATTTTGTTAAGATAACAATTCCTTTATCTATTGCAATGCAATATGATAGTAAATATTTAAAATTTGTGCGTGATTTAAAAAATGATAAAGTACCAAGTTATATTAAACAAAATTGACCTAGTATTGTTAAAAAAGATATTACGCTTAATGAATTACGAGAGATGGGGATGGAACATTTATTAAAGAATTTGGGAGAGTTAGAAAATGATTAATTTACTTGCTAATGATGTATGAAATGGTGCTATTAATGTTGTGGTTGATATTTTTATGAAAATAATGGATTGAATGTGAACTTTAAAATTGCCAGGTACAAATATTCCTTTATTTGTAATTTGAGTAATTGGTGGTGTTATAAATGTCATTATGTTATTGGTTAATAGTTCTCGTGGTTTAAGTTCAGTTTCTCGTTCTTCTTTACAAGCAAGAAAGCAAATATCTAATGGAGTTAAAAATATAAGTAATAATTCTAAAAGTAATAATAAGGATAGTGATAAATAATGTTAAAGTTAATATTTTTCTTTGTTATTGGTTTAACTGTTGGATTTGGTTTTATTGCTAATATTGTTGTGGCAACAGATTTAGGTTTTTCTACTGTTAAAAATTATTTGGAGTCTGCTAATGATTTTTATAAATTAGTAGCACAGTTATTTATTATTGCGACACATCCTATTTTCCAGTTATATATGGCGTTTGGAATTATTATTATGGGTATTAGAATTATTTTTATTGTTTAGGGGGTCAAAACAATGCGAAAACGATTATTAGATATATTTATTATTTTTTATTTAATATTTGGTTGAATATTTCTTTTTTGTAGTGCTACAACTATAAATTATATTAGTAATGTTTGTAAAGTAGAAACAAGAAATAATGATAATTTTAGTGATTTAACTTATGCAAAAGCAAATGAATATGATTTTCAGTCTACTTTAATGTTGCGACAAGATTATTTTATGCAAGGTTTAGACCCTAGTAATTATGCATTTAGTTTTGGTGTTGAAACTCCTTTTATTCCAAATGTAAGTGCTGATAAAAATGATAGTAATTTTTGATTTAATAAAATTAAAAATACTGGTTGAAGTTATTTATTAAGTTGAAACCCAAAAGATATTTCTGAGGTGGGTTCTTTGGGTAGATTAATAATAGATTATAAAACGCCAAATAAATTGTTAGATATTTTTATTTATAAAAACAATATAAAATATGAATTTACTTTTAATTGAGAAATTATACAATATTTATTTATGCCAATTATTGCCAATCAGAGTTATAAACATTTTGATATGAATTATTTAGTTTTAAATTTTAATTATAAAGAATTGCTTAATATGGATATTCTTAAAAAATCTAACAGTAATTATTTTGTTAATGATGTTAAACAAAATTTTTATTCGTTGGATAATTTATTTCAAGTTTTAGATTATGATTGTATAAATTATTTAAGGGTATTTAGTATATTTAAGAAATTATGGAATAAATAATCCACATACTTAATTTAAAGATACCATGTTTAATTTTATTGTCAACAAATTTTTATATTTTTTTAAATTTAATCACAGCAAAAAATGCATTTTTATTAAAATTATTTAATTTAAAAATAAAATTAATAAAGATGTAAGTTTTGTTGTTCATTTTTATTAAAATTATTATATAAAATACTATTATTTTCTGGTGGTTTTTCTGGTTGTTTAAAATCCTTAATATTATTTCTTAATTTTAGCATACTAGTATTCAATTTATTTTTAACAGTTTTTTTGCTATAAATTCCTTTTTTAGAAAATATGCCCTTACCATAATGGGAAACATCACCCTCCATATGACAACCAATATTATTTCATAATGTTTGATTTTTAATACCCTCTTCGTTATTTTTAATTAAGTTAATTGTTTCTCTTAAAAAATTTTTAGAACTAGGAATAAATGACTCACTTTCTTTTAAACATTGTAATAATTCATAATATTTTCCATTATAAAAATAATCAACAACTTGTTTAAAAGTTTCTTTATTTTCTTTAATTTTTCTTCGGTGGGGTAATAAATCCTTAAATCTTTTTACTAAATGAAATTTGTCTATTGTATAATGAACTTTGTTATTAGGAAAACGATTTGCAATAACTTTTTTAACCCCTTTAATTCAATCTGCTCCATCACCTAAAATCATAATTTCGGTATCATCTTGAATATTATAATTACTTATTATCAAAAGTATTAATTTAACAACAAAACGGGTTAATTTTGTTTTTTTAGAAATATAAATTGGAATATTATCTATTTCGTAAACACCTAACTTATTTGCAATTACATGTCTTTTTTCGGTTGATTTTTCTTGATCATATCCAGTGTGAACGGTAGAAATTAAGGTGTGTTTTTTAATCTTTTTTCCTTCATATCACACTTTCATTTTTAAGTATGTTCCATCCACTTGAATATATAAAGTATGCGGAACATTTATTTTGATATTGGTATCATTAATATAATATTTGTCGTTTGTTGTTGCGTTTTTTATTGTATTTGAAATTGTCATTAAACTAATTTTTGCTTGTTCTAATGCATCTGAAATATCGCGGTATTTTTTATCATCACTTAAAAACAATAAAATTCTTTCTTTGACGTCATTCCCCAGTCTTTGTCATTTTTTAATTCCTAAAAATTTATCTAAAATAAAAATATATTCTTCTTTCCCTGTTATTGGATTAATTTTATAATATCGTCGTCTGCGTAATGTTATTTTACCTTTTAAAGTAATTAATGTTTTTGTTCTTATTTCTTTTACTCGATAATGTTTAAATTTATCATATTTTTGATAATTTTGAAAAATAAGATCATCGTACTTTTCTAACCTATATGCAATTTCTCCAACAGCATATCTATTCAAATCTTCATATGTTTTATTAAAAAAGTTTTCCCCATTAATAATATTATTAATATCCATTTTAAAGTTGTTTCCTTTCTTGATTTAAAAATAAATCATCACACACATTAAAATAAACACCTAAAAAAAGCAAGTTATTTTTAACTTGTTTTTTCAATATTTAATTTTTTTAATATTATTTAATACAATTTTGATACTTTTTTGATAACAAAAACATTATATCTTAATTTAAAATAAAAAAAACAAGATTTTTAATCTTGATTAATTTTTTTGAATATAATCGAATACAACTTTATTATTTAAACCTTTAAATTCAAAAATTATTATATTTTCTTCTTTAACGACTGTGGCAAAAATATTTACAATAATATTGAAAAAAAGTTCTTTGTCTTCTTTTAATTCTTTATAAATTCTATTAATTTTATTAATTTTATTTTTACTTAGAGAATTAAAATTAATTTCTTTTTTTATTCTAGATTCTTCTCAAAATAAGTTTATAAATTTGGCAGCTATATCAATAAATTCTTCATATTCTTTTTTTGCCTCTTCTTTTAATTTTTCTAGTATTTCTAAAAGAGCTAGCCCCTTAACTGATAATATATAACTTTTTTTATAAAGTTGTAAATATTTGTCTATTTTTAAACTCAATGATGGTTTATTTTGAGCCATATTTTATTTCCTTTCTTAAAATTAAAATTGTTGTTTGATAATTGTTAATATATTATCAAAAAAATAAATTTTTATCATTATTCTTTGTATATATTTATATTCATTATATAATTTTTATATAAATAAAATATCAAGAAAGGAGTAGTTTTTTATGAAAAAATGATTAAGTTTTTTAGGAGCAATTACATTATTAGGAACAAACACAACAAGTCTAGTTGCTTGTAATACACCACAATATAACGAAGAAGAATTACAACAACTAAAACAAGAAAACCAAATATACACAAATTGCCAAGAAATAAAAGAAAACTTAGAATGAATTTGTCCACAAGAAAAGCCATTTAAAACAACTGATAATAAATGATATTTTGTAGTGTGGCGTGGTGAAAAAACAGAAGAATGAAAAATTACAAAATTTCAAAATAACATAAATGTAAATTCGTTAACAAATACAATTGATAATATAAAAAATGAATATTATTTAAATTTAGGTAGTTATTTAGGTATTCGAAAAATTACTTTATTTGTATATAAACATGGTTTTACTGGCTTTGCAGAATTATGAGAAAATAACAATCTTATTAAATCAGTTTATCGTTGAAATGGTGATGAGCAAAAATTACCTGATTTAATTGTTGATAATAATGGCAATGTAAAAGTTAATAGTGAATAAAAAAGCAATTTAGTAAAAATTGCTTTTTTAATTTATTTAATTTTCTTTTTCATCATCTTTTTTAATTATGTCATTAATATTATCTTCTTTATTTTCATCTAACAAAATACATTCATTATTAATTTTTTCTTTTAATTTTAGCATTAGTTTATTAATTTCAGTGAATAAAATTGGCAATCCCAATGTTAAACCGTGAACTATTCAATATGCTAATCGTAGAAAAAATAACTTAGTCTTTTTCTTTTTCATTTTTATTACCATCCTTATTTTTTTGTCTGATATTTATTTTATTGTTATTAGCAAGTTTGTTATTTATGATTGTAATAACATCTAATTTTGTATTAATATTATTAATTTCAATTTTAATATCATTTATTTTTTCTTTTAATTCTTTATTTTCATCTCTAATTTTTTGTTGTTTTTTACTCAAAATAGTTGCTGTTATGCCGGTTGTTCCACCAGTAAAAAGTGATATAACCAAAACAATAATTTCTAAAATAGTTTCACTCATTTTTTATTCTCCTTATTATCAAATTAATGGTTCTCAACTTCCAAACGATAGCAAACCAATAGCGGCTGTTGTCACAATACCACGCTGGGCTTTATCTCATGTTTTAAAATCTTTTCATACCCAAAATTTAATCATCCCACCATCATATTTTAATATTGGTGATCATTCTTCTCCACCATTTCAACGATAAACTGATTTAATAAGATTGTTATTTTCTCATAATTCTGCAAAGCCAGTAAAACCATGTTTATATACAAATAAAGTAATTTTTCGAATACCTAAATAACTACCTAAATTTAAATAATATTCATTTTTTATATTATCAATTGTATTTGTTAACGAATTTACATTTATGTTATTTTGAAATTTTGTAATTTTTCATTCTTCTGTTTTTTCACCACGCCACACTACAAAATATCATTTATTATCAGTTGTTTTAAATGGCTGTTCGTCTGGTGTCATTTCTTTTAATCTGCTTTTGACATATTTGACGCTGCTTTCTATTTTGTAGGGCATTTCTCTAATTCTTTTGTCTAGTTGTGCTGTTTTTTGATCCATTTTTTCCATTTCTTTGGTTCATTTTTTATTGAATTCTTCTTTTTTTTCTTGGGCATATTCACAAAAATTAATAAAATTGCTAGGGTCTTTGATTGATTGATAACGAATGGGAACTCGTGCGGTATATTCTCAATTAAAGGATTTTATTTTTTCGCCTTTTAGGGGTAAATTAAAACTAAGGATAGGGAATTCATAAATTCCGTCTTTATGTCTTGTGTTTAAGTTATCTTGGGTTAATCTTCCTTTGTCTGTTCATACAAAATATTCGCTAGCACATTTATTTTGATAAATTGCTCGGTATTTAAAATCATTTACTTGATTAATGTTATCGATTATGGCTGTTGCTATTGTTTTTGAATTATCGTTTCAAGTCATGGCACTTTTAATATTTTTTCATGGTTTGTTTTCTTCTTCGTTGGTTTTTTCAAAATAGAATTTATTGTCAATTCCGCTTGGTTCAACTTCGTCAATTTTAGTGTTAATGGGGCATTGTTCTAATAATTCTGTTAATTTTTCAATTTGTTCGCTTTTGTTTTCTCCTAAACTTTCAATAAAATTTTTATTAATATATTGGTAGTTTTCATCTTGGTTGTCTATATCGGGGATTGGATATACTAATGGTGCTTTTGACATATCTATTTTAATTGTTAAAAATATTGTTGTTGTTGTTTCTGCTTCGTTTTTTGCATAGGGAATTAAGTCGTTGATATCGTTTGTGGTGTTGTTTTCTACTTTAATCATTCTTCCGCAAATGCTTAAGTAAAAAAATGGTATTTCTTTGTTTCCTTTTTTTGTTTTTATTTTTACTTGAATTCCGTTGTCTTCATATTTGAATTCTGCTTCCAAGTTTTCTTGTTCGCCAAATCCGTAAAATAAAAAACCAGTTGAATTGTTATCACATAGTTTTAACATTTCTTCGTTATAATTATCGCTATTGCCTAATAAGTTTATAGCGTTTTTATTGCTTAATTCTTTATTAGCATAGTAGGGGATTGTTTGGTTTCTTAATAAAAAATCGTAATATATTGCTTGGTCGCGGTCTGTTAAATAATCTTCTGTATTGTCAAATGTTATAAATCTAAATGCCATTTTTTTGCCTCTCTTTTATAAATATTTTTTTTCTAATTTGTTAGATGTTTTATCTCATTCACTATGTAATGCGTTATTAGCAATCATTTTTTTATTCATTGTTTCTTTAATGTTGTTAAAATTATTGTTTAGATTGTTGTTTATTTTTGTGTGTGGTTTTAAGTCTTCTCAATATTTTTGATTTTCTTTTATATTGTAAATTGTGTTATTTTGTAATTGATAGGTGAATAATTCAATATCATAGCTTCATTCTTCGTTTTTAATATCTTCTCATGATAAATTACTTTCATTTAATAATTCGTTTGTTAGTGTTTTAATTTCATTCTTTTTTGTTCTTAAATTAATATTAAAAATAATTTTTTTAATTGAATTTCCACTGGTTGCTTGTAATTCATATTCTGTATCTTCTTCAATTTCAATAATTCGCCCATAAATTAATATATATGTTTGATTAAAAACAACTTTATTTCCAAGGTGTCTTTTTATTAACTTTTTTTCTTCGTTTAAAAAAATAATATTTTTATCTTTAACAAAAAAACTAGCAAAAAAATCTTGAATAATTCCATCATCACACGCTTCTACATTACAATTAGGAAATGTTTTTAAAACTATTGCCATAATTTAACCACCTTATTATTTTCATTATTATCTAACATAAAAAATCACCAGCCTTAACAATAATAATTAACCCCATCATTTATTGTCGTCGTGATGATACCGTCATTAAAAATATTTGTCAAATAAAAAAAGACAATTTATATTGTCTTTAAAATAATTTATGTTATAATATATACAAATTTGTACTTATTCAGTCGTAACAAATTCCTTAAATATTATGTGAATAATCTTCTTGTCTGCCTGTTTGTGGTTGTCTAGGGGAACTCGGTTATGAGTTAAATTCATTCAAGTAGTTCAACATTATTTATTTACTATAATACGACTGAATAAATACAAATTTTTTTAATTTTAATAATTATAATTAGTATTGTTTAATTTTCAATAAGTAATAATTATTACTTATTATCGTGATGATACCGTCATTAAAATTATTTGTCAAATAAACAAATAAAAAAATAGATATTAAATCTCTTTTTTATTTAAAAATTTATTTTTTTTATTTTTATTTTATTTTTTTGTTTTAATTCTTTAATTTTATTTATTAAATTAATTTCAAAGAACTCACTATCCATTTTAAATTTAAATTCAACTTCTTCAAATTCATTAAAATCTTCTATTGATAATAAGTATATCTGATCACACTTAATATATCCATCTTTAACATTTCCATGTTTTAATGAATAATCTAAATTTTCTATTTTATTTTTTTTTTCTATTTTATGTTTTTCATCTTTATATGTAGACATTGGTAAAATTGCTATTTCAGATTCATAATAACCTAAAATACACATATATCTGTTTTCTAAAATAAAATTATCTATTGAACGAAATTTTTTTCCAATATGAATAATTCCACCTATGATGATATTTTTAATACTAATCATACCGTATTGTACTTAAATCTAATAATGTATAATTTTTTATTCCTAATAATTTAAATAAATCATTTTTAGAGTAATAATTTATAATTTTTTCATCACTAATATTTTTATTTTTTGGGGTTTCTTTTCATGGATCACATTCATGTGAAAAATCAATTAGTTTAGTTGTTGAAAATTTATTTAATTCAAATAATAATGAATCTAATTCTATTTTTTCTAAATTAGTTATTTTATTCAATTTTACTTTGTTTTTTGGAACTTCAATAGGTTTGTCTCTATATTTTTTATATTTACTATAAATGTTTTTAATTACTGGTCCTAGATCTCATCTTTCAAATTTATCATTAAAAAGTTTTTGTTGTTTGTTAACTAAAAATATACATATATAAAATAAAGACTTTTTTGCAATTTTAATTGTGTAATTTCACATTTATGTTCAACACCGTTATTAATTTCATAAATACGCTGTATTATGTATTCGCTTAATTTATATGCTTTCATTTTTTTATTTCCTTTCTGATAAATATAATTAATTATATAATAAAAATAAAATATTGTTGCATATATTTTAATTTAATTAAATAAAAAAAGAGATATTAAATCTCTTTTTTGTATTGCTTAATAACTATTATATCTAGTTTTCATTCAATAGTTAATTTAAGGGTTAAAAAATAAGTAAAATCCCTTTTGGTTTACGAGTAAAAGCAATAGAACACCATAGATATTCTTACAACTAGAAACATAACTTATTTGTGGTGATGATACCGTCATTAAAAATATTTGTCAAATATATAATAAATGAAAATTTGTATATATAATACCATATTTTTTTATTTTTCCTTTAATTTTATAAAAACATGCTATAATTAAATAGCAAGTGATGTTGCGAGTTATTCTAGGTTCTACTTGCAAGTTTAAATAAAGAAAAGAAACCTTGCCAGTCAATAGTCTGTGCAATACTATAAATAAAAAAAAGAGATTTAATATCTCTTTTTTTATATTTACTTTTTATTAAATGGCGAAACAGGAGAGACTCGAACTCTCACATCGGTTACCCGACCTAACATCTTAGCAGGATGTCCTCTTGTCCAATTTGAGTACTGTTCCATATAGAAATACTAAAAATGTCATTTATAGTAAATCATTTTAATATTTACCTATATTCTTTCTATTTTTTCTCATTAATTATATAAAATATAATTGCTTGTAAATACCTTTATTACTTGTTTTAAGGGGCATATTAGTTAATAAATGTTAAAACTTACTTCATAATCTTACTTGGCCGAATATTAGAGTAATTGTGTTTTTATTGCTTTCTAAAATTATCCCAGATAAAATGCTGTTATATTCTTTATTGTTAAATAATAGGGTAAATTTATCTCTTAATTGTAAATTGTTTAAATTTAAAATATTGTTATCTTTTGTGATATCAAATTTTATGAGGTGTGAGTATTCACTTAACTTAAATTCTTGATTGCTAATAGTTATAATATTTTCTAAGGTAAAGTCTTTTTCTTCTAATTCATAAATTTTATTTTTTATTAAATTATTTTGTAAATTATTATTATTATTTTCATCATAAGAGATTGTATTATTTTTTAATAAGTTTGCTCTTGTGTAACTGCTTGAGTTGTTTTTTTGGTAAAAATCAATTCTGTTGATACTTTTTTGGTTTAATTCTTCAATTTCTATATTTGTAATACATTTAATATTATCTTTTACTTTATAATTATTTAATTTGATATCTTCTTGTCCATCTTTGCAAATGTCACAATTTAAAAAAAAATTTTTTAAATCAATATTAAATTTTAAAAATATATTTGTTATTTTAAATATTTTGTTAATAAATTGATAACAATTAAATTCTTTTTCTTCATTTTCTTCAAAAAATTTAGGATTATTATTATTTTCATCATTAATTTTTTTATTAAGTTTAATAAAGGGAAGGTTTTTATAAATAATTTTTATTAAAGTAAGAAAAATATATCAACTTTTATTTTTATATATGTTGTAAATTTTAAAATCAAAAATAGATTCAATATTTTTAGTAGTAAAGGTATATAAATTTTCATCTTTGTTTTTTTCAATATGAGTAATAATTCCAATATATAATTGATTTTCATTATTCAAAATACAAACAATGTCTTCAATTTCAACATTAAGATTATAATAATTATAAGCATTAAAAGTTGATAGTTGCGGGGTATAAATATCTAAAAATATCTTATAATTTTCAACAATACAATTATCTTTATAAAATAAAGATCCTTTTTCAAAATCAACTCCAAATATAATTAATTTAGTTCTATTATCTTGATAAATATTTTTATCTTTTTTAATTTCTAATTTTAATAATTCATCTCTTGCTTTTTGTCTTGCTTTTTCTTCTGCTTCTTGTTGTGCTTTATTAATTTCAAGCACAATATTAGATAATTCATCAAGATAATCAATCATTAATTTATAATCAGGAATTTGTAATAATCATTCGGCATGTTGAGGATTTAATTTTACAGCTTCATCAAAATTAATTTTTTCGTCATTAATTTCTTTTGTTAATTCTGATATTTCTTCTTTTAATTCTTGGATTTGTTTTACAATTTCTGCATTTAAAGTATTGTTTTTTAATTTATTAATAATTTCTTTTTTATCTTCTCTAATTGCAATTATTTCGTCACTTCAGTATCTTTTTGTTGAACTTCCTACACCCATTTAATTTCTCCTTTTTCTAAATTAAAATATATTCTTCAAATTTTTTAATATTAATATTTCCAACTTGTTTGTCTTTTGAAAGGTTAGAAGAATATAAAATATGATAGTTTCCTGGTGGAATTTGAATAAAATTAGTGTATTTAAAATCTTGATATTGATATATGTTGTATGATTTTTCGTTTTTTAAATCAACTTTTATAATGCTTTGAGTTTTTATTCTACTATCTATTATTATTTTTTCATTTTCATTTATTTCAGCATTAATTTTAAGTTCACTTATTACTTTACCATTAATATTTTCTAATTTTAAATATGGGTCTTTTGTGGGGCCATTGATTGTTATTAGAGTATCTGATGCTAAATAACTATTATTACTAATTTTAATTTTTTCATTATATTGATTGGTATATTTAATGCGATTTAACTTAAAATAATATTTTTTATTATGTTCATTGTATCTTTTTCCGCTTGTTTTATTTGGTTTAATTTCAAATAATTTATCTTCTTCTTTTTTTCAGTTAGTTAATTGTTCTAAAATAAAATCAACCTCTAAATCATTATTATTATTCAATTCTGTTTTAATAATACTTTTAATAATTACCTCACAATAATATTCCAATTTTGTTTTTTCATTTATTCAAAAACTATAAAATAATAAAAAGGGGGAAGATTTATTATCTAAATTAATATTTAATTTATTAATAAAATCATTAAATTTACCATAGGGATTTGGGCCTATAAATAATAATTTAAAATTTATTTGATTTAAAGAATGCTTACTATTATTTAAAATAAAATTATTATCGATGTTTAAATAATTATTATCAAAATTAATATTTAATCCATTAAATGATAAAATAATGATATTATCTAAATCACATAAATTAATTAAATTATCTTTACTATTACTAATTTTAAAAGTTCTAAATGGTAAATTATACATATTTTCTCCCTATACTCTATTATTTCATTGCCCTATATATTCGAGTATTTTTTCAGCTCGTTCTTTATCATTTTCTCCTTCAATAATAATTGTTGGTTTAAATTCATTTTTATTTTCAATTTTATTATAGTTATTAGTTTGGCTTTCTTGGTTAATGTTTTGTGGTGGTTTATTAAATTTATTATATAATCATACCCCACCAGCAGCTAAGGCAGACAAACTAACTAAAACACCATAAAGAATTGGGTGCTTTGCCATTCCTAATAAAAGTGTTTTTAATGAACTAATAACATTTATTATTTTTCCAATTGTGTAAACAACAGCCCCCAAACTTGCTGATATTCCCAAAATAATAAAAATAGTTTTTTTGGTTGTATCATTAAACATATTAAAAAAATTTGTTATTCCTTTAATAATTGGTATTAAACTGACTTCTAAAAAAGAAACCAAAGACTCAAACACGGGTAATAGGGCGGATGCTAAATTCATTTTTGTAATATTAATAACATGTTTAAATTCATTTCATTTTTTATTTAATATTGTTGTTTTGTCAACATTTTCATTTGAAACAATACCTAAATCTTTAATGTTGTTTGTCATTTTTTTAATTTCTTCATCTGATAAGGCAAGCATTGGAATAAGGTTTTTTCCTAACTTAGAACCAAAAATATCCATTATTAAATTATTTTTTTCAGTTTCATCACTTATTTGTTCTAATGATTTTTTTAATTCTAAAAAAATAGTTCCTGTATCTTTTAAAGATCCCTCATTATTTTTAATATTAATTCCTAATTTATTAAAAGCTTCTGTTGTTTCATTTGATATTCCATAAGAAATAGCACTAATACCTTGTTGTAATTTTTTAAAACTCTTTTCTAATTCTTCGCTAGTAATTCCAGTTCTTTTTGCAATATAACGAAATATTTGTAAGTTTTCTGCTGTGATACCAATTTCTTTTGATGTTTTTTTAAGCTCACCAGCATATTTGGCGGTATCAACAGTTATTTTTGTTAAAATTCCTTTGATTGCTAAAATGGGTATTGTAATATGTGTGCTTAATTTTTTTCCGATTTCTTGACACTTTGTTCCAAATTCTTCAAATTTTTTAAAGGGAATATTTTTTATTTCTTGGGCAGTATTTTTTAATTTCTCATTAAAGTTGTTTAGACTGCGATTAGATGCATCAATATTTATTTTTGTATATTCATATTCTTTATTTAATTTATTTTGTTTTTGTATTAATTTTTCTTTTTCAGCAGTATCACTTGTTTTTGATAATGCTTCTTGTGTTTCTAAAATGGCTTTATTTAATTGATTATATTTTTCAATTAAAAGTTCTTTTTTTTCTGAAATATTATCAATGATATTTTTATATTCATTAAATTTTTCATTTAAAATATCAATTTCATCACCGTTTTTAAATTTTAAATTATTATCAAAATTTTTTAATTTAGATCCTGATAGTTTTATGTTATCGGCTATTTTTTTAAAATTGTTATTTAATTCTAAAACATTACTATCAAGAGTTATGCTCATTCCTTTAATTTCTTTTGCCATAATTAACTATTCCTTTAAAAAAATTTATTAATATCTTGTTGTGTTGCTAATCTTTTATTTTGATTGTTATAAATTTCTATAATTTCTATTAATGTTTTTAATTTAATATATTTGCTGTCTATAATTGAAAACCCTAAATGACTAAGTCATAGTAATAAGTTAGGAGTAAATTTATTAAATTTATAATCTACTTTTTTGTTAATTCGCCGTATTCCTGTAAATTTTTGTCATTAACACTAGCACCTACAAATTCCATTATTAAGTTATTAATTTCATTAACATTTTCGGTAATTTCTTTAAATGTAATTTTTTTACAAAATTCCTTAAAATCTTTAAATTGATTTTCATCAGCTGCTTTCGCAAAAGAAAATAATAATTTTAAAATAAATGAAAATTCATATTTGTCTTTTTCTAATTTATTTAACAATTCTCCGTATGAACCAAATAAATCCTCATAAATAATTAATGCATAAGTGCTTATATTAACTTTTAATTTTAAACTTTCTAAATATCTATTCATTTTCGTTTTTTTCTTCTTTTTCTAATTTTGGAACTTGGGAAAAATAGTTATTATAATTATTTTCATTAGCTTTTTTTGTTGTTTTAATTTTAATAACATTATCTTCAATTCGTGGTAGGGCGTTTAATTCAAAAGTATAAGTATCTGGGTTTACATTTTCGGTTTGAGTGTTATGAGTTTGGTTGGGGCGTTTTAAATTAACTCTTAAAAGTCAAATTCTTTTTTCTTCTAAATCACCTTTGATTTCAAACCCCAAAGCAATCTCACTCTTTAAACTAGTTGATTTTTCAATATAATTTCCACTTTTATCTTTTTCAATTCCTAAAATTTCTTGTTCAAAATCATCAGATGGTTTTGCTATTGTTAAACTACCACTATAACCTTGAAAAGAATGTGAAATATAGTATGGTTTATTATCAGCATAAAAGGTATTAGTGTTTTCACTAACATTTAAACTTAAATTTACTGCTCCTAATATTTTTTGTGGGATTGCATATTCTGTTTTGTTTGTTGTTTGATTGTATTTTAATTTTGCATAATGAACATTTTCTAGTCCAAATTCAATAATGTTGTTATTCATTTGTATTTTCTCCTTTTATCTTTTTAGCAACAAAAATATTTCATAAATTACAATATATAAATTTTGTTCGTATAAATAAAACTCTTGTGCCAATTGATAATTTATTTTTTTATTTATTAATTCATTTTCTAGTTTTTCAATTTCATTAAAATTAATTTCATTTTTAAAATTAAAGCAAATTTGGAATGTTTGTCTTATAAAATTATTAATATTATCTGATGAAAAAAAGGTATTATCATTAATTCTATAAAAAGTTATATTATTTTCAATGTTATTGAAATTATCTTCATTAAAATTAAAAAATGTATATTTAATCTTTTTAGTTGGATAAAGTTTTTTTAATAATTCAATAATTAAATTAATATTTTGCTCTCTTTTATTATTAATAATCATCTTAACTAATATTTTAAAATAGTTTCTATTTTTTTAATATATTCATCAATATACTTATTATAAGCATTTCGTAAAAATGGGCGAGGATTAATTTTTTCATTATTTCAATGATTAATATATCCATATTCTAATAAGTGGATTATTTGATATTGTTTAGTGGCATAAATTACACCAATTATTTTATCTTTGGTTAATTTTATTTTAAAAACAAAATAATCTTTTAAATGTCTTCTTTTTGTTAAATGTTTATTGCTAATAGGGCAAGTAATTTTAATTTCTGCCAATATTTTTTCACCTACATTTTTAATTTCTGCTTTTATTTGTTCTTGGATATCATAAGTATATTGTTGGATTGAGTCTGCAACAAAATCAAATATATCAACTACTGAATTACTTTTTTTCATTTTTAACACCTTATCTTAAACTTAAAAATAGTTCTAAAAATCCATCTTGTCTGTCATAAGTTCTAATAATTTCATATTCTTGTCAATTATTTTGATATTTATAATCAATTAAAATAAATTTTTCATTATCATACATATATTTATCTATAAGTAATTTTATTTCTAATTTTATGCCCGCCATTCTAGCGGTGTAAAAATCATTAGCATAAATTGATTTAATATCACAAAATACTTGTTTTTTATTTTTAGTTATTTTTTTATGACTTAATGGATTTTCGTCATCTTCTTTATCAATTAGAAAAGCGTAATCATTTAATAAAATTAAATTATCTTTCATTTTTATTTTTTTCTAGTTTTTTAATATCTTTTAATTTCTTTTTTAATTCTGTGAGTTCTTTTTCTAATTGATATATAGTTGTTTGTGGATAATTAGCATATTTATACATTAATTGTTGAATATTATAGTTAAGAATAGTATAAAATTTTTCTCCAATTAATTCTCGCCCTAAATTTTCCTTAACATAAATAGAAATAATATTTTTTATTTGTTCATCATTTGCTTCCTCAATAATTTTAAAAGGAAGACCTGAATTTATTAAAATATTTTTTGATGATTGAATTAAAGTTTTTATTTCTTCATCAAATAAATTATGCTGAATTCGTAAACTTAATTTAACAAAATTTAATAAGTCCATATTGATCCTCCTTTATTTTTAAATTACTCAGGTTGGAAATTTACAAAAGCATTTTTTTCAACAACTTTCCCGTCTAAAATGGCTGCTCCCACATAAGTATGTAAAAGTTTTTTAATTCCGATATGTTCAGAATATCTTAGAGTTAAAGACTCTTGGAAATTTACATAATAAGTGTTTAATTTTCCAAAAGAAATGCAATTATTTTTATTTGTTTTAGAAAATGTAGGATATGTGTCTGTTAAAACAACATCATAACCTAAGATTTTGTTAGTAACTCCATCTGAACTTATATTGTGGTTTCAAATAGGGCGATCATTTTTATCTTTAATATTTTGAATAGTTCAGAATGTTTCGTTATTCATTACAAATTTAGCACCATTTGAATATCCTAATTTTAATGATTTAATCATTTCAATAATAGCATCGTAATTTAATTCTTTAATTTTTACACTTTTAATGCTTGTATCTGATAATATTCCAGTTGGTTGACCTTTTCCAGTTCCAGTGGCGATTGATTGTTCAATACCCTCTTTAATTCTGTTTGTAATTACTCTAATTACAAAAGCTTCAAAATCTTCAATCGTCATAAATCTTGTAGTTTCTGAAAATTCAAGCGAAGTGGCAATAATGTGACCATCAAATTTAATACTATCTAAGTTTGATTCTCCTTTTACTTCTTGCCCCTCTGTGACAAATTTAGCTGCTGTTGAATCTTTTTCATACGCAATATCTAATTTTCCTCGGTGTTCTAAAATAGTTATTTCATTAATTAAATTAGAAGTTAATTTAATTTCATTTAAGATGTTTTTTCATATTGTAGTAGGTACAAGCGGACTCGCATCTTCATTTCCAGTTGGATTTGTTCCAACTTGTAAGAATTTTGTTTCTTGTGGCGTTAATTGTTGTCTTTGCATATTTTTTAATCATGCATTTTTATATTCTCTTGTATCTAAAATATCTTTTTGATTATAGATAGTTTTAATTTCCATTTGTTCTGTTCCCCTTAATGTTTGTAAAATTGTGCTATTTCCGTTTTCAATATTTTTAATATTTTTTTCTAAATATTCATTTCTTATTTTTTGAGTTTCTGTAATTTCTTCATTTAATTTTTTAATTGCAGTTAATAACTCTTTTTGTTCTTGTAATTCTTTATTAGATAAATTATTTTTCTTTAATTCCATATTTTCTAATTGTTCTTTTTTTTCTTCTAATTCATTGTTGGAATCAATAATTTTGTCATTTAATTCTTTTAAATTCACTTTTTCCATGTTTTTTTCTCCTTTGATATTTTTAATTTCTTGTATTTTACTCTGTGGATTTGCTCCTAATGGAACCAAAGAAATTTCGTCAACTTCAATTTGTTTTAAATAACGAACAACTTGGCCGTTTATTTCTGTTGGTTCTGATTTTAAAATACGATATCCTATACTTAACTGCATTGGTCTATTATCTTTTTGCATTTGTTTAGCAATTTCGTAAGTTTCTTTTCCATAATTAGTATTAGTATATATTTTAATTTTTGCCCATAATCCGTCTTTTCGGTTTTCTAAATCTGCAACACCCAAAATTTTTTCGTGATTATGAGATAAAAACACTGGCACAGTTTTACCATTTTTTAAATCATTTTCAAAACTTTTGTAGTCAGTAATGTCATTGTGATAATCAACTACATCATATTTATTTGCTATTCCGATAATTTCGTTTGTACTAAATTTATCTTCTTTTATTTCTTTTATTTTTTTTATATTAAAATCAATTTTTTTAGTAATTTCATTATTAATAATTTTATTGTTGTCCATTGTTTTCTCCATTTTTTTCATCATCTATTTTTCCATAATTTCAATTTAAAAAGGTATCTCCTCCCTCATAAGGATCTAAACCAAATAATAATTTTCTTATTTCATTTGGGTTTATTGCACCAAGTTCAACACCTTTTAAACTATTTGATAAGTTTAATATTATTAATCTACTATCTAATACAAACTCAAAATATTGCCCTAATTCTAATTCTTTTTTAGTAAAAATTTTAAAGGTAAATTCTTTTTCTAATTGTCTTAAAACTGGATGAATTACAGTAGATAAATAACTTAAAAATTGTTCTGAATTATAAGTCCCTTTAACAATCTCGGGTGCTATATTAAAAAATTTATAAATTAAATTTTCAGAATATTCATTTTGTTCTTTACTAAACTTTGATATATTACTATCAATTTTTTTAAAATCTTGTCCATAAGATAAATATGCAACTCTTTTATTACTAAAATTGGTATTTTTAAAATTAATATCTTCAACTGGTAAAACTGGCAACATTTGGGATCTCTCTTGGTTAAACTGCGTAGGAGCACCAGTTGGCCCCAGTGGCATATTTGTGGTAATTATCCCCATTAAAGAATTTGTTTCTTTAAAATTGTTAATAATAGAGTTTGTCATTTCTTCTAATATTCTTTTACTTGGTTCAAGCGAATTATTAGGATTATCCCCTAAGAAATTTTTATTATAAAATTTCCGTAGATGAATTATTTGAGAATACGGTAATATCTCAAATGCATTATTATTTTGATAAAATCTTATAAATAATTCATCATCCTTAGACAATAATTCAATAGTACTGTATTCGATTGGAATTAAAGAAATGATTTTATCATTAATATCTTTTTCTATTTTAATAAAAACATTCCCTTGCAAAAATAAATTAGTAATTATCTTATAATAAAAATCATAACTACTCATTAAATTGTTTGGTCTCAAATTTAATAAATAGTCAAAATTAGATTTTTTTATTTTTTCATTTTGGCGATATGTATTAACTGATACTTGTGCTATATCAGTAGCAATCCGATTAATTGTGCTTTTAATTACATCAATTTGATAATTATTCTGAAAATTAGTAAAAAAGTCTTTTCATTCAAACTTAACAATATCAACTTGAGAATTTTTAGGCGTTTTATTTACATCATCATTATTATTATTTTCTTTATTTTTTTTATATCAAAACATAATCACCAGCCTTAACAATAATAATTAACCCCATCATTTATTGTCGTCGTGATGATACCGTCATTAAAATTATTTGTCAAATAAAAAAAGACAATTTATATTGTCTTTTAAAATTAATGATGATATTATTTTATTAGTAATGTACATACTCCGTAAAAGGGGTTGATAAATTGGACATTCCAAGTATTATTTTAATTTTAATTATAATTACAATTATTATTTTAATTTTAAAAAACAAATAAAAATAAAAAAATTAGTTTTTATTCCAGATAAAAACTAACTTTAAATATAAGAAATTAATAAAAAAGTATGTACATTACTTTTTTTAATTTTATTTTTAAATAAAATACAGTGAGCTTTATATGTTATGTCTATTTAATATATAATCTTAAAACTTTGTATTCTATTAAAAATAATGTATATAGAAAAATAAATAATTCATCTACTACTTTCTATATACTTTTATTATAAATTAATAAATTAATTTATCAATAGAAATAAAAAAGTTTTTTTCAATAAGTAATAATCATTACTTATTATCGTGATGATACCGTCATTAAAATTATTTGTCAAATAAAAAAAACAATTTATAAACAAATAATAAAGGTATTTACAAACAATTATATTTATGTATAATATACTTAATCCTCAGGTTAGACTGTTGGAGGCTCGCTTGCTGAAATGCAGGTGTACATATTGGGGCTGTATAGCCCTTTTACTTTATTAATTAATAATAAAATAATTAAATTAGAACGGATATAAAAATAATGGATATGCTAAAAAAAATAAATAAAAATAGAATTAGAAATAAATGATATTCAAAAATAGTATTTTTTTTAAGTTATGCTGAATATGATAAGGAACAAAATTATTGATGGACATGAAAAGATAATTTATTTGATAGTCATACAAGAAAACAAATAATTGTTCCTTTACTAGAAGAAATTAAACGAATAAATCCTGAGTCAAAAAGAAGTAGAAAAGCTTTAAAAATTGATTATTATATTTTAATAAAAGCAATTAATTTTTGACGTAATAATTATGAAAGAAAATGAATAAAACAAAATATAGATATTGAAGAACTAAAAGTTTATAGATGTGAATACTATAATCCAAAATGTAGTGAGGTTGAATATAGGCCATGTATTTTTAAAAAAATTAATAATTTTAGTAGTAAGGTTATGATTTTTTATTTTTCTAGCAGAGATAAACCATGAAATAGAAAAAATGGTGTAAAAATTAAAGAAATGTATAATAATGATAATGCTAATTCTTTTTTTATTAATACATGAACTAAAATTAAAAATATAAATGAAATAGTAATACTAGATTATTACAATAAAAATAAAAGTATTTATATAGAAGAAAAAACATTTTATCAAATGTTATCTAATTTATATAATTCTTTACAAAAAAAACATATTAATAACGAAGAATTTACAAATTTAAAAAAATACAATTCTATAATAAGAAATTGAAAAAAACAATATAAATCAGTAATATAAAAGTTAAGGATGAATAGAAAAAGAGATTATTAAATCTCTTTTTTATTTTTGAGAATATATTTTATATAATTCAATATAAATTCGGTCTTTATTATCGCGAAAGATTTTATAAGCAAATAGAAGAGCAATAAATCCGTCAATTCGTTTGTTTTTTGATCTTTTAATTGGCATCATATTTTCTTTTTCTTCATCAATAAGAACATCAACATTATTAAAGTGTAATTTTAATAAAGGGTTTTGATTAAAAACAAATTTATTGTCATCAAATTCTAATTTAAGGGCTTTTATAATTGGGCTAATTGTTCTTACTCCAAATCTAATTAAATTATTTATAAGATAAAATCCTGCATTATCTAAATGTTGTTTTAAAAGATATGAGTTAAAAGTATCATATCCTATACCATAACAAATTAAATTATATTTTTTCATTATATTTATAATATAATTAACAATTTCACTAATATTGATTTCTTCTCCTTTGCATAATGTTAATATTCCTTGTTCTTGGTAAAGTTTATATGGAATTTTATCTTCTGTTGTTTTTTCAATTATTCTTGCTTCTGGCATAAAAAATTGTGATAATAATATAAATTCATTTGTGTCTAAATTTGGGATTAAAAATACAACTGCACTTAGATCGTTTGTTTTTGATAAATCAATTCCAATAGTACAAATTCTATTTTTTATTAAGTATTCATCGGTATTAATAATTTTATTATTTTTAGTTTCTAAATCTAATCGACTAAAAAGGGCACTATCTAAATTGCTCTTTAAATTACAATGTTTAATTAAAAAATTTGGTTGTTGAGTTGGTGTAATTAATGCTTCTTGTCATTCGGCTTTAAAATTATCAATATATTTAGAAATACCCAAATTTGGATTAGCTTTATAAAGATTGTTAAAATTTTTTCATTCATTTCTTTCATCAAGTTCATAAATTCAAGGTAAAAATTTATTATCTTTTATTGTGTTTTCTAAAACTTTCTCAGCATAAGAATATCTTTCATCGAAAATATTTTCTCTAATAGATCCATTGGTTGTTATTAATAACATTAAATAATCTTTTCTTTTTGCGGTTGCTGTTCGCATAACATCATAAATGTCACGCTTTTCCATCATTGCTACTTCATCTAAAACAACAAAATAGGGGTTTAAACCATCTAATGTTTTTGTTTCTGATGATAGTGGTTGAAAAAAAGAATTATTATGTATAAACTCTATTTTATCTCGCTTAACTTTTAAAATTTTATTTAAGTTAGGATTAATAAAAATCATTCGTCGCATTTCTTCATAAACTCTTTTTGCTTGATCTCGTTTGGTTGCAATAGAATAAAGTTCGGCATTTGCTTCATTATCTAAAATTAAACTTTTTAAAGCGATTGCAGAAGCAAGGGCGGTTTTTCCATTTCCTCTTCCGACAATTAAGAGTGCTTCTTTAAATCTTCTTAAATTTGTTTTTTTATCATAAAAACCATATAATGCTTCTAAAAATGCTTTTTGCCATAATTCTAATTTAAAATTTTGTTTATTATATTCTCCAGTTGTATGAAAGCAAGATTTTTCAATAAAGCTAATTGTTTTATTTGCTTCTTTGTGATTAAAATAATAATCTTTATTTGATTTTAATTCTTTTACTAATGTGGAAACAATTTTTTTAATTTTTATTCCAACTTTATTTTTATTGGAGTTTTTATTTATTCATTCATAATATAGTTCTAAATTTGTTTTTTCATTATTTGCTTGCATTCTTATTTTTCCTCTGAATTATCATATAAATTATTAAAATTAAAAGTATCGGAATTATCTTTTTGATTAGCTATTTTTATTCATTGTTCTATTATTTCATATCCAGCTTTATAATCTTTATATGCTTGTCCATAAGAAATTAAAGCGGGGTGTCTTACTTCTTTTGGTTTTCCGCGATTATTATCGGTTTCAGAAAATAATTTACCGTCATTAATTAAGGTTTGGATTTCATTATTAATGTTATTTAAAGTTAATTTAAGGGTACAAAATTCTTCTAAAAAATCAAGTTTAATAATATCTAAAATAACATTTTTTTCTTTTAAAAATCGTTTATATTTATTTATTAATTTTTCTTTATCTTTTTCTCAATTTAAAAGGTTTTTTTGTTGGTTTAAGTTATTGTTTTCTTTTGTTAAAATGCTTTCATTTTTTGTCAAAAAAGGGGCATTTTTTGTTAAATTTTGGCTATTTTTTGCTTGTTTTTTGTTATTTTTTAACTCATTCATTTATAAAAACTCCTTTATTTACGGGGTTTTTTATTATTTTTAGTATAAAAGTGCGGTTTTTTTCAAAATTAAAAAAAGTGTACACGGAACCCCACCACATCGGAACCCAAAAAGTCCTTATTTTAAAGGACTTATAGGGGGGTATATAAGTAAAATAAAATTAATATTTATATAACTAATTACACCGTGATGATACCGTCATTAAAATTATTTGTCAAATAAAAAACAACAAAATTAAATGTTGTTTTAAATAAGTAAAAAAATAAAAGAAATACCAAACATATATTAGATGTCTATATTTATTATAAAAATTTATAATATAAGTATAATACTAAAAAATTTTAAAATTTATATTTATTAATTATTTTTTATTTAGTTGTTTAATAATTTCAGTTTTTACAATATCAATTTTTAAAAGTTCTTGAATAAAATATTGTAAATTTTTATTTGCATGATTTCTACGTTCCAAATCTATTGAATAATAATCTAGACCTAGTAATTTACAAAATTCTTGTCCTATCATAATATCCTCTAAAGGTATCTTTTTCTTAAATCCTTTAAATATCTCATTTTTATCATTATTATTAAAACTACACATATAAATTTTAGTCTTAAAACTAACAATTTTAGAAATATCATTTTGAAATTCTAAAAGTTGTTCATATTCTCCAATTGCTTTTTTTGTATCAAAAACTCAACCATCTTTTAATTCAATAATATTTAATGTTTCGTTTGTTTTTTGAATAACTATAAAATCAGGTTCTTTTGAATTACTAACAGATGATTTTTTTACAATTTTTTTGGGAATTATTACAATATTTCAATTTATTTCTTCTCTTCTTAAAATTCTTTCAAATTCATTTACATTACTAATTACATATTCAGATTTTTCCAAAATAATTCTTTCTAGTTCATTACCGTTTGAAATAGAAGTTGAATGAATTTTTGTAATAAGTTCACCTAAATCTATATTATTAAAAACTCTTGCATATGAACCACTTGAATTAATTTTTTTCTTTCTTTCACTAATTAGTGCCATTTTCAGTAAAATCCTTTAAATCTGAACCTAAAAAAAGTCTATTTTTAACTATTGCAGAATCCATTACAGAAAAACTCCCAGCTGCTGGATCTAAAATAACATCTCCCTCATTAGAAACCGCTTCTATTAAAATTTCTTGCAAACCACGTGGTTTTTGGTGTGGGTGAATTTTAACATCAATTTTTTCTGATCAAACATCTCTAATATTACGTGTTTTTCAAATATTTTTAGCCCTAATTGGCGGTTTTTGTAAAATAAGAAGATATTCGCTTTGTTTCCGCGTCCTATAGCCCATTCCCATTCTTTCTTTATCTCATACAATCATATCAACTATTGTTAAATTTGTATTTCTAATTCAAGGTGCAATTCCTTGACATAAATGAAATTTATCTACCCATAAAAAGAGATGTCCTGTTTCCATCAAAACTCTATTTATTTCTTCCATAAATTTCTTAATAGTTATTTCATCCATTTGTTCTAATTCTGAACGTTTTATTTGCCGTTTTCCTTCATTGCCATATGACATTTTATCTAAAATACCTCTATATTGTGGATCAAAAAAAACTACAGGAATTGAGTCATCCTTTAAATTACTAAGTAATTCAAAACCATTTATAAAATATTTAAAATTAAATTTCATAATTTTATTTTTAAATATATCTATACCAAATGGCATTTTTTTTGTTCTAATTTTTGTAAAAACAGATTTATTATTTTCCATATATATTTACCTCATTTCATATTTAATATTATCATCTTTAATTTTAATATATTTAAAATTAAATTATTTTATTATTTTTTATTTAAAAACGATATTTATTATTTTCTTTTTCTTTTTCGGAGATACTGAAAAAATACTATTTTCATCAGTGATTTTTTTTACAGGTATTACAATTCGTTTATTTTCTTTAATAGTTGTTTTATCAAATTTATTAATTATATCGAATAACATTTCCTTAGTTTCGTTAGAAAAATTACCTTTTATATATAATTCATTAGTTATATTTCTTAAATTATCAAAATCAGAATTAATTACATATTTCATTATTTCATCTGATATTTCTTTATTTACTTTTTTCATTTGTATTTTCTCCTTTGTTAATTTTTCTTTTCTGTTTTAAACATTTTTATAAAAATATTTTCTAATACATCAATCACAATGCTATTACCAGCTTGTTTATAAAGTTGTGTTTCTGAAACAACTTTGCTTGCTTTATCAAAGTCTTTATTACTAAACCCCATTAATAATCAACATTCTCTTGGAGTTAATACTCGTAAAAAGTATTCTTTTTCATCAATTAAAAAAGATAATATTTTATTAGTATATTGATTTTGTATTTTATTATCAATCATAATTTTATTGACATTACTTGCTGCGATTGTTCCTATATAATTATTTTCTGTTTTTCAAAACCGATTATATGATCCATTAATTAGCAAACCATCTTTTGCTCGTGGTAAAACAATAAAATTACCATAATCCTTAATTGATGGAATTGCAATAATTCCTGCGTTTCCTCATCGCATTTGTTTTGTTGTAATTGTATAAGCACATTGTTCAATAATTTTAATTTTATTGTTCTCAACTGCTTTTTTCATTGATTCTTGTCTAATAAAATATTTTTCATTTACATTGTTTTCTAAAATATCTTTTACTAAAAATTTTAAATTACAAGGTTGGGAATATTGAAATTTAAAATCTTGCTTTAATGTTGAAATCATAAACAATCTTTTTCTATTTTGGGGAATTCCATAATCCTTGGCATTCATTGTAAAATATTGGTTATGATATCCTAATTTATTAAGTTGATTTTGTAGATTTTGAAATCCAACAAAAAACTTTTTACTTAATAAATTTGGCACATTTTCCATTAAAAGATATTGAGGTTTTATTGGCATTGTTTTTATTAAATCAACAACTTTGTAAGCTAAACCACTTCGATTACCATTTAATCCTTGTCCATTATTATTGGCGTTTGATATGTCTTGACATGGAAATGATCAAGTTATTAAATCGGCATACGGTAAAGTTTCTAATTTGGTAATATCACCTAAATTTGGTGTGTCATAATCATTAAAAATTGCTCGATATGATTTTTCAGCATATTTATCATTATCACAAATAGCAACTATCTTATGTTTAATTTCAATATTTTCTAATGCTTTTCTTTGACTTCCAATTCCAGCAAATAATTCTATTACTTTAATCATAATAACCTCTTTTTATTCTTCTTTATCGATTATTTTTACTTTGCCAGTTTTTTCGTCAATTATGACATTATCGCGATATCCTTTTTCGGTTTTGTGTTCTTTATTGTGGCATTTCATACATAATAGTTCTAAATTTTTTCAAGCAAAAAGTTTATCAATGTTTCAATTAATAAAATCTTGATCGGTAATATATTCTTTGTGATGAACAATAACGCCATTAACTATATATCTTTTTTGATAACATCGTTCACATATTCCCATTTTGCTATTAAAATAATCGTTTCTTATTTTTACTCATTTTTTATTGCGATAAAATTTATGTCTAATTGGACGATTTTTATCATAATCTTTTCAATTATTTTTCATTTTATTAATCAGAAAACATTTCATTAACAGCTTTAGCAATTTCTTCATCATCATTTATTTCATTACTGCTAAATTCTTGTTCTAAATTTAGATTTAATTCATCTTTTTTGTTATTTATTTCAATAACATTGTTATCTTCTTTATTTTTTATGTTAGGATTATCACTAAACTCTTTGCTGTTATTAATAATTATTGCTTGATCATGTTGATAGGCTTCTTGCATTTCAACTGACATAATACCTCATTTTCTTAAAAGTTGGGTTAATACTGTTTTAAGTGCCATTCCCTCATAACTTCCAGCCGTAAATTTTCCGTAAGTTTGATAATTCTTAGAATATGTTTTAAAATGATTTTCGCATTTTTCTTTACTTCAATATAAAGTTTTTTTATAACCATTTAGTAGTTTAAAAAACGCAACATATCCGATTGTTTCTTTTTTTGTTCGCTCATTTTCGTTGGTTATTCATTTAAAATTGTATTCTTGTTCTAATTCATCAAAATTTAATAATTCACCTTGTTTTACTTCTATTGCGTTTATTGTTAAATATTTTCCTGTTCGGATTGCTAACTGAATATAACCCTTATAACCAATTTGCAACTGTCCTTTTCCATTATATGGAACAATATAGGCATATCCTAAGTTAGGATCTAACGGTAAATCTAATAACATTGCTTTTACACAAGCAGATAAAACACTCATTAAATTTATTTTTTCTTTATCAAATAAATTGGGATTATTATTATAAATTGTTAAGATATTTTTACGAAATAAATTAATTTCTTTCTGATTTGTTAATTTTTCATTAATTCAATTATTAACTTTTGAATTATTTAATATTAATTCAATTTTATTATTCATTTTATTTTTTCTCCTTTTTTATTTTTCACAAATAACACAAATAGCAATTATATTTATGTAATTTTGTAAAAAAGCATAATTTTATATTTTTACATTTTAAAAAATGATTACGATATTTATTACATTTTTTCATTATATTTTTTTCTTTCTAAAATTAGATCTAACTTATCATCTTTACAAATAACTAAATTATTTTCACCATAATTTTTTTTAAAATATTCTCATTCCCAAGTTGAATTAATATTGACATCTTCAACATCAATACCAGTTATATATTCACCAAAATAAGTTTTACATGGTTGTTTACCTTTTTCAGAACGATAACATAAAATATATTTATTAGTTTCCATATTTAATCTCATAAAATCGCATCATCATTATTTTCAAATGATTTATTTGCTTCTATTTCTTCTAAACGAATATTTCTTGTTGCTGATTGGGTCTGATTTATTTTTGTGGGTGTTATGGGCGGTGTGCTATTTTTTAAATTATTATTAGTTTGTAAAAATTGACAACTATAAACTCTTACCGTTCACTGTGTTTTATTTTCTTTGTCTTTAAAAGATTGTAAAATACCTGTAATTGCAATTTGACTACCTTTTTGACAATATTGCTGTAATACACTTGCTTGTTTATTTCAAACTTGACAAGGAATAAAATCAGTTTCTTTTTGGGTTGAATGTGGTCTTGTTACTGCTAATTGAAACATGGCATATTCTTTACCATTTTGTGTTCTTTTAATTTCAATATCTTTTGTTGTTCTACCAATGGCAATAAATTGATTCATACTAATATTCCTTTCTAGTGTTTTGGTTTTTTATTTTCTTTGTTGCATTTAAAACAATAACCTCAATATTTTAATTTGGGACAATAGTTTTTAATTTTCATAGTTTCTTTTCTCCTTATTAGAATTATTTTTTAAAAATGTATGCATTATTTCTTGTCATTCTAACTTTAATTGATTGGTAATATTGAAACGATTTATATTAACACCATTTTCGTTAATTATTCAAATTTCACCAATATTACTAGTAAAAATATTATTTTTTTCAAGTAAATAATTATATGCTGTAATTTGTATTTTTGCTTTGTTAATTTTTTCAGCATTAAAGTATTTTCAAGTTTTAAAATCAACAACAATAGCTTTGTTATTTTCATAATAAATTAAATCGGGAGTGCCACACACTTTTCCGTCGGATAAGGGTGTTTCAAACATAATAATTGATTTAATAAAATCGTTTTTTATTCTATTAAAAAAATTATAGAATAACTCAATTATTTTTAAACTTTCTTTTATTGTTGATATTTTTTTACTATTTTTAATAATTGTTTTATAATTTTTTCTATTTTCTGTTTGGAAAATTGCATCATATAAAATCCGTGAAATAAACTCATGAATAATTTTTCCTCTTTCGGTTGCTTTTTTAAAAAGTTCATTATTTTTCATTAATTTATCGTATTGAATTTCAGTATTATTAAAATAACTAATAATAGCGGTAATGCTGGGGAAAACAATATTATCTATAAAATAAGAATGGTTATCTTTTTCAAAATTTACATTATATTTTAATTTAATATTATTACTAATAAATTGCATTATCTTTAAAAATGATGTTTCTTTTCATATAATATTTCTAAACCATTAATATTTGGAATTTCATTATTATTTTCTTTAATTGCTTTTTTAATCGCTTCTTCATCAATAGTTTTAATAATAAATTTTTCTGGCACTTTTTCAATATCAATAATATTTATTTTTAAATCTAATTTTGTTTTTAAACCTTTAACTTTTATGTCTTCTTTATTCAAAATTTCAGAAATTAAATTATTTTCTTTATTATTATTTAATTCTTTTAATTGATTTTCAGCCGCATTCATTCAATTAATTTGTTTAGTCAATATTTCAATTTGAATAACATCTGTTTCTAATTTTTCAAAAGATTTAGTAATGTATCTATACAAACTATCAATTATTTTAAGTTCTGATCGATTATTAACAATTGGAGTTATTATTTTTTTAATTGTAGATTTTAATAATATTTTTAATTCAGTACCATAATCTGCATCACTTTTGTTATTAACTTGAAAATTGTTAATATTTTTAATTAAATTATTCAAATTTTTTAAATCATTATCAATATTTTTTAAAAATAATAAATTATTTGCCACACATTTTTTTAATGTTGAGATAATAAATTCATCTTTATTTTTAAAATCATCTAAATCTTTATTTGTTTTAATAATTTGATTTATTTGATTTTCGCTTTTTATTACATCCATTATTTTTCCTCCTTATTAGGTAATTTGTCATATTTAGGATTATGTTTTAAAACATAATTTTCTTTTAAAACATAGTTGTTTCTTCAAGTATTTTCTGAACAACTTGATAATATACATCTGTCAACTTTTTCACAATTTATACAATATGATTGAGGTCAAAAATCTTCTTTATATAATATTTGTTGTTTTAATTCATCAAGCTCTTTTTTATATGTTTCTAAAATATTTTCAAATATTTCTTTATATGATTCAAGAATAACAGGAAAAGTCAAATCCCCATATTTCCCCGAATCATCTGCTCAATCTAATTGGTCTTTTATTAATTCTTTAACTGTTATATTCATTATTCATCGTCCTTACTAGGTAATTTGTCATATTTAGAATTATCTTTAAGATAAAATGTTATTCCATTATCGCAGCAAATTGAACTATGTTCTCATAAACAAGTTACTTTTTGAAAATCTTCTTTATATAATATTTGTTGTTTTAATTCTGTAAGTTCTTCTTTAAGTACATCATTATCACAAAATAAACAATAATCAGAGTTAATTTGATTAACAGGGCATTGACATTTTTTACAATATTTTGCCATTATTTATCCTCCTCACTAGCAATATGAAATAAGGCAATTAGCACATACATAATGCAATTTAGCTTTAAAATTTTGTCTTAATTCTCTAGCAGAACATTCGCTAACAATAAAATCAATTTCTTTTTGTGTATATCTTTCATCTGAAAAAGACCAATAATAACCATCATAAGGAATATTAAATCCGTCTTCTTGACAATCTTCACAATATTTTCTTTTTCCCATTATTCATCCTCCTTAATAACAGTTAATTGGTCTAATTGTTTTTTTGTAATTCTAGCACCTAATAAACAAGCATTTTCTAAATTAGCACCTACTAAACAAGCATTTTCTAAATTAGCACTTCGTAAATTAGCATATTCTAAATTAGCACATCATAAATCAGCACATCATAAATCAGTACCTTGTAAATTAGCACTTCGTAAATAAGCACCTCGTAAATCTAATGTTTTAATTGCTAAATATTTACTGATTTGATTTTGTTCAACATCAATTCCTGTTAAATCTTTAATTAAATCTTGTAATGTTTTCATTTTATAATTCCTCCAAATTCTTTTCTGCAATTAAAGTATCAATATAGTCATAAGCACTTTCTTCTGAATGACATTCTTCTAATGCTTCATTAAATAAATCTTCTTTTGTGTAAACTTTGCCATCTTCATCTTTTCACATATTATTTATTCTCCTTTAATATAAGTTCTAATAATTTAATAGTTTTTTTATGATTTTCAATGCTTTCAGTATATGGTTTACACATATTTAAACTTTTTTTAAGATATCCATTAAGATTTTCAATGCTTTTTTCCCTATTTTTTATTAATTCATTTATTGATACATAGTCGTCGCTACTTGATATTTCTAACAAGAAATTACCATCATTATCAATAATATTAATAGCGGTATCTTTATTTTGTTCTTGTGATGAAATTTTATAGCAGTACTCATCATCTAATTTATTAATAATTTCTTTTTGAAATTCTGATAATTGTAAATTTCTAATTTCTTTCATATTATTTATCTCCTTGTCATTTAATATTTTCGTTTTCTAAATCAATAATGGTTGTTAATCATTCATTTTCATTTTCAACACTAGCAGTAATTTTTGCTTCTTTTAATGTATAAAACGATTTAGTTAGAACTTCATTTTCAAATTTCATTACTAATAAGTATCTTTTTTCCATAATTTATTTCCTCCGAATATTCTTTTATAGTTATGCCACTATGTCTATGTTCCGTAATGCCACAATAACTATTAAATTTAAATGTCATTTCAAAATGACCATGTATTTTAATTTTTTTTAAAGTTTCTAAGGGTTTATTTTTAATTTCATAATCACTAGGAAGGTATATTCTTCTACATTGATTACAATGTTTATAACTTGCCATTTTTTTCTCCTAATTCTTTCTAGTATTTAATGCTCAATGTTCATCAGTAATTTCATCTTTTGAAACTAGATAACTTCTAAGCATTAATTCATTTATTTTTTTGATGGTTTTTTTATTTAACTTTTTCATCTTTACCTCCTTAAATTTCCTTGGTTAATTTTTTTTATTATTTTGATACTTAATAAATAAAAAGTTGGTAAGCATATTGTGTTTACAATTAAAACTCCGATTATTATTTGTTCTATATTTAAAATTCCAAGATTTAATCAAAAAAGTATAAAATCAATTGGAAAATAAATTATTAAATTTATTAATAATAGTAGGATAATTTTTCAGAAATTATGACATTTTATTAAATAAATAATCCTTAATAAAATTGCTAATAAACCAGTTCCTAAATTTCAACATAATGATCCTAGCGTAAAACCTCATAATGATAAATCAACTAATAAATGACCAACAAAACCAATAAATAAACATCAATATCAATTTAAAATAAAAGTACTAATAAAAACTGGAATTAAAAATAATGGAATTGATGTTCTTAAAATAATTTGTATTCGCATTACTTGGGATAATACAACCATCATCGCAATTAAAACTGCTATATAATTTATGTTTTTAATTAATAAAAAATAATTATTGTTTTTGCATTTTTTTATATTTAGCATAACTAAGGCCCAATTTTTTAGCTTGTCGTTTATCTTTTTGTTTTTGTTTATATTCTTCATCAATTAAATTAATGTTGTTTAATAATTCTGTTTTTTGTAAGTCAGACAAACCACAATTAGATAATGCAATTAAATAAAGTTTTTGTTTTTCTTGTTCTAATTCTATTTTTTCTAACTTAGTCAAAATTGAAGCAATATTCATTTTTTCTTTCCTTTCTCTTAAAATTCAAATTTAAACTGAATATCTTTTAATCTTTTTTTAATTATTTTGTAATATTCATTATTTATTTCACAACCCAATCACTTTCGTTTTAATTGTTCACAAGCATACGCGGTTGTGCCACTTCCCATAAAACAATCTAAAATTAAATCATTTTCTTTACTATATTTACTAATTAATCGATTAAATATATATAATGGTTTTTCTGTTGGGTGTCTCGTTAATTTTTTTCCGATTGAATAATTAAAAATTGTTTTTTTACTTTCATAATCATTTTTATAATTCGGAATTCGATGTTTTTTAGAATAAATTATCATACAATATTCTTTATCTTGATAAATATGATTATTAGTTGGCATTGGATTTGTTTTGTTTCAAAGGATAAAATCATAAAGCATATCTTTTTTACGAACTCAATCTAAATAATCTATAATTTGTTGTCTATTCATTCAAATTAACATAAATTTATTTTTTGAAATTCGATAAAACTCATCTAAATAAGTATTTATATCAAATGAATTATGTAAATTATTATCATAGATAGCATTAATATATTTATTTATGCTTTTGGTTATATTGCTTTTTTCATTTTTTTGTTCGTTTTCTCTTTTTGATAAATTATATAAATAGGGCGGATCAGTTAATATTAAATCAACGCTATCGTTTTCTAATGTCTTTATAAATTCCAAAGCATCTCCATTTATTAATTTTCCTAAATTTGTTTTAAACATTTTTTCACCCTTTGCCTTTCGCTTCACTTTAAAGGTGAACGCAGGCACTATACTATTGTGTTTTAAAATATGCAGTGAGCTTTATATGTTATGTCTATTTAATATATAATCTTAAAACTTTGTATATTATTTAAAACTTTTTTGGGAATATTTTAATTTAAACTTTTTAAGTCTTTAATTAATTGTTCTTTTTTTTCAACACTTAAATTTGTTAAATTATTTTTATTTGTTTTTACTTTTTTAGGTTCACTTGAAAATAATGCTTTTTTCATATTAGTAGAGTAATTTTGTTTATATTGATTATATAAATTAATTAATTCCGTTCCAGTTAAACTCTTTCAAATATTACGCTTTAAATTTTCATCATATTTTAGAATAGGATAAGAATTATCATAAATTAAACCGATTGCTACTTGATTACAATTTTTTTCACTCTGATAAATAAACTTATTACTCAATCAAAAACCAATATGACGATTATGATTAGGTAAATTTATAAAACTTGCTTTTTCTGTTGCAAAAGATATAAAATTCTTACTAATAAAACAATTTTCTATATTCTTATTTTTCTTAACAAAATTAATCAATTTTATCAAAATCTTTCTTTTTTTTACTTTCTTCTATTGTTCTTTTAAATTCTTTAATTTGTGATATATGCTTTTTAACTTCATAAAATAAAATAATAAATAATAAAAATAAATGTAAAGAAAGAAATAAAATATCGTATATTGTTCTTTTATTTGAAATAAAACCGAAAATAATTAAAATAAAACTAATTAAAGATAAAAAATATACAAAAGAATATAATAAATTATTAATAATAAACTGTTTTTTATTTTGTTTTTTCATTAGTTAAAACCTCCTAACTAAATATTTGTTTAATAAACATTGTTATATTTAATGTTTATCTATTGTTTTTTTTAATGTTTTTATATTGTTTATCTATAGTTTATTTATTGTTTAATAAACATTGTTATATTTAATGTTTATCTATTGTTTTTTTTAATGTTTTTATATTGTTTATCTATTGTTTATTTATTGTTTAATAAACATTGTTATATTTAATGTTTATCTATTGTTTTTTTTAATGTTTTTATATTGTTTATCTATTGTTTATTTATTGTTTAATAAACATTGTTATTAACATTATTAAAAATATAAAATAGTAAAAATTGGCACACTGAAAAATACTATTAACAAGTTTAATAAAAGAAATATAAAATTAAAATTAATAAATCAAATAACATAACTAGTGTGCCATAGATGAGTTATTCATCTTGTTATATTAGAATTATTTAATTTTACTAAAAAAGATTTTTAAATACCCAGTTTTTCAATCAACTTCTATCCTTGAATTTTCCAAATTATTATAAAGTCAAATTTTTTCTTTGTTTATATACTTAATTTGATTTAATAAAACTTTGTGATTTTCACAAGTTCATAAAATTTTATTTGTTTCAAATTCTTCGGTGATAAATGATGATAATTTATAACAATTAATAACATCACATATTTTTTGTTGTTTAATAATTTTCATTTTTATAAATCAAATTTAATATTAACCATAATAAATATCTTCAAATCATTCTGTTTTTCCGCGATGTTTAACTTTATGAATTCGCTTTGGCATTCCGCATTTACTGCATTTAATCATAATGTTGATTTTTTCCATTTTTAGTTTCTCCAATCTAATATTTAACGATTGATTTATTAATATAACTAAGTGAAACAAAACAAGGACAACACCTTTACTAAGTTAGTATGTGTATTATTTACTAATTTCTTAATTTAATATGGTTTTTTTCAGAAAGGAAACAACTTTTTTATTATTTTAAAAATTATAAATATATAAAGATGCTGTCCTTGTTTTGAATCAATTAGTTATTTTAGGTTTTTTCAAATAAAAAAACCATTTTAGTAAATGGTTTAATTATTCTTATTTAATTTCTTTATATTTTTATACCCTACTTTTTTTTATACAGTCATTATGATTGTATAAATTATTTAAGGGTATTTAGTATATTTAAGAAATTATGGAATAAATAATCCACATACTTAATTTAAAGATACCATGTTTAATTTTATTGTCAACAAATTTTTATATTTTTTTAAATTTAATCACAGCAAAAAATGCATTTTTATTAAAATTATTTAATTTAAAAATAAAATTAATAAAGATGTAAGTTTTGTTGTTCATTTTTATTAAAATTATTATATAAAATACTATTATTTTCTGGTGGTTTTTCTGGTTGTTTAAAATCCTTAATATTATTTCTTAATTTTAGCATACTAGTATTCAATTTATTTTTAACAGTTTTTTTGCTATAAATTCCTTTTTTAGAAAATATGCCCTTACCATAATGGGAAACATCACCCTCCATATGACAACCAATATTATTTCATAATGTTTGATTTTTAATACCCTCTTCGTTATTTTTAATTAAGTTAATTGTTTCTCTTAAAAAATTTTTAGAACTAGGAATAAATGACTCACTTTCTTTTAAACATTGTAATAATTCATAATATTTTCCATTATAAAAATAATCAACAACTTGTTTAAAAGTTTCTTTATTTTCTTTAATTTTTCTTCGGTGGGGTAATAAATCCTTAAATCTTTTTACTAAATGAAATTTGTCTATTGTATAATGAACTTTGTTATTAGGAAAACGATTTGCAATAACTTTTTTAACCCCTTTAATTCAATCTGCTCCATCACCTAAAATCATAATTTCGGTATCATCTTGAATATTATAATTACTTATTATCAAAAGTATTAATTTAACAACAAAACGGGTTAATTTTGTTTTTTTAGAAATATAAATTGGAATATTATCTATTTCGTAAACACCTAACTTATTTGCAATTACATGTCTTTTTTCGGTTGATTTTTCTTGATCATATCCAGTGTGAACGGTAGAAATTAAGGTGTGTTTTTTAATCTTTTTTCCTTCATATCACACTTTCATTTTTAAGTATGTTCCATCCACTTGAATATATAAAGTATGCGGAACATTTATTTTGATATTGGTATCATTAATATAATATTTGTCGTTTGTTGTTGCGTTTTTTATTGTATTTGAAATTGTCATTAAACTAATTTTTGCTTGTTCTAATGCATCTGAAATATCGCGGTATTTTTTATCATCACTTAAAAACAATAAAATTCTTTCTTTGACGTCATTCCCCAGTCTTTGTCATTTTTTAATTCCTAAAAATTTATCTAAAATAAAAATATATTCTTCTTTCCCTGTTATTGGATTAATTTTATAATATCGTCGTCTGCGTAATGTTATTTTACCTTTTAAAGTAATTAATGTTTTTGTTCTTATTTCTTTTACTCGATAATGTTTAAATTTATCATATTTTTGATAATTTTGAAAAATAAGATCATCGTACTTTTCTAACCTATATGCAATTTCTCCAACAGCATATCTATTCAAATCTTCATATGTTTTATTAAAAAAGTTTTCCCCATTAATAATATTATTAATATCCATTTTAAAGTTGTTTCCTTTCTTGATTTAAAAATAAATCATCACACACATTAAAATAAACACCTAAAAAAAGCAAGTTATTTTTAACTTGTTTTTTCAATATTTAATTTTTTTAATATTATTTAATACAATTTTGATACTTTTTTGATAACAAAAACATTATATCTTAATTTAAAATAAAAAAAACAAGATTTTTAATCTTGATTAATTTTTTTGAATATAATCGAATACAACTTTATTATTTAAACCTTTAAATTCAAAAATTATTATATTTTCTTCTTTAACGACTGTGGCAAAAATATTTACAATAATATTGAAAAAAAGTTCTTTGTCTTCTTTTAATTCTTTATAAATTCTATTAATTTTATTAATTTTATTTTTACTTAGAGAATTAAAATTAATTTCTTTTTTTATTCTAGATTCTTCTCAAAATAAGTTTATAAATTTGGCAGCTATATCAATAAATTCTTCATATTCTTTTTTTGCCTCTTCTTTTAATTTTTCTAGTATTTCTAAAAGAGCTAGCCCCTTAACTGATAATATATAACTTTTTTTATAAAGTTGTAAATATTTGTCTATTTTTAAACTCAATGATGGTTTATTTTGAGCCATATTTTATTTCCTTTCTTAAAATTAAAATTGTTGTTTGATAATTGTTAATATATTATCAAAAAAATAAATTTTTATCATTATTCTTTGTATATATTTATATTCATTATATAATTTTTATATAAATAAAATATCAAGAAAGGAGTAGTTTTTTATGAAAAAATGATTAAGTTTTTTAGGAGCAATTACATTATTAGGAACAAACACAACAAGTCTAGTTGCTTGTAATACACCACAATATAACGAAGAAGAATTACAACAACTAAAACAAGAAAACCAAATATACACAAATTGCCAAGAAATAAAAGAAAACTTAGAATGAATTTGTCCACAAGAAAAGCCATTTAAAACAACTGATAATAAATGATATTTTGTAGTGTGGCGTGGTGAAAAAACAGAAGAATGAAAAATTACAAAATTTCAAAATAACATAAATGTAAATTCGTTAACAAATACAATTGATAATATAAAAAATGAATATTATTTAAATTTAGGTAGTTATTTAGGTATTCGAAAAATTACTTTATTTGTATATAAACATGGTTTTACTGGCTTTGCAGAATTATGAGAAAATAACAATCTTATTAAATCAGTTTATCGTTGAAATGGTGATGAGCAAAAATTACCTGATTTAATTGTTGATAATAATGGCAATGTAAAAGTTAATAGTGAATAAAAAAGCAATTTAGTAAAAATTGCTTTTTTAATTTATTTAATTTTCTTTTTCATCATCTTTTTTAATTATGTCATTAATATTATCTTCTTTATTTTCATCTAACAAAATACATTCATTATTAATTTTTTCTTTTAATTTTAGCATTAGTTTATTAATTTCAGTGAATAAAATTGGCAATCCCAATGTTAAACCGTGAACTATTCAATATGCTAATCGTAGAAAAAATAACTTAGTCTTTTTCTTTTTCATTTTTATTACCATCCTTATTTTTTTGTCTGATATTTATTTTATTGTTATTAGCAAGTTTGTTATTTATGATTGTAATAACATCTAATTTTGTATTAATATTATTAATTTCAATTTTAATATCATTTATTTTTTCTTTTAATTCTTTATTTTCATCTCTAATTTTTTGTTGTTTTTTACTCAAAATAGTTGCTGTTATGCCGGTTGTTCCACCAGTAAAAAGTGATATAACCAAAACAATAATTTCTAAAATAGTTTCACTCATTTTTTATTCTCCTTATTATCAAATTAATGGTTCTCAACTTCCAAACGATAGCAAACCAATAGCGGCTGTTGTCACAATACCACGCTGGGCTTTATCTCATGTTTTAAAATCTTTTCATACCCAAAATTTAATCATCCCACCATCATATTTTAATATTGGTGATCATTCTTCTCCACCATTTCAACGATAAACTGATTTAATAAGATTGTTATTTTCTCATAATTCTGCAAAGCCAGTAAAACCATGTTTATATACAAATAAAGTAATTTTTCGAATACCTAAATAACTACCTAAATTTAAATAATATTCATTTTTTATATTATCAATTGTATTTGTTAACGAATTTACATTTATGTTATTTTGAAATTTTGTAATTTTTCATTCTTCTGTTTTTTCACCACGCCACACTACAAAATATCATTTATTATCAGTTGTTTTAAATGGCTGTTCGTCTGGTGTCATTTCTTTTAATCTGCTTTTGACATATTTGACGCTGCTTTCTATTTTGTAGGGCATTTCTCTAATTCTTTTGTCTAGTTGTGCTGTTTTTTGATCCATTTTTTCCATTTCTTTGGTTCATTTTTTATTGAATTCTTCTTTTTTTTCTTGGGCATATTCACAAAAATTAATAAAATTGCTAGGGTCTTTGATTGATTGATAACGAATGGGAACTCGTGCGGTATATTCTCAATTAAAGGATTTTATTTTTTCGCCTTTTAGGGGTAAATTAAAACTAAGGATAGGGAATTCATAAATTCCGTCTTTATGTCTTGTGTTTAAGTTATCTTGGGTTAATCTTCCTTTGTCTGTTCATACAAAATATTCGCTAGCACATTTATTTTGATAAATTGCTCGGTATTTAAAATCATTTACTTGATTAATGTTATCGATTATGGCTGTTGCTATTGTTTTTGAATTATCGTTTCAAGTCATGGCACTTTTAATATTTTTTCATGGTTTGTTTTCTTCTTCGTTGGTTTTTTCAAAATAGAATTTATTGTCAATTCCGCTTGGTTCAACTTCGTCAATTTTAGTGTTAATGGGGCATTGTTCTAATAATTCTGTTAATTTTTCAATTTGTTCGCTTTTGTTTTCTCCTAAACTTTCAATAAAATTTTTATTAATATATTGGTAGTTTTCATCTTGGTTGTCTATATCGGGGATTGGATATACTAATGGTGCTTTTGACATATCTATTTTAATTGTTAAAAATATTGTTGTTGTTGTTTCTGCTTCGTTTTTTGCATAGGGAATTAAGTCGTTGATATCGTTTGTGGTGTTGTTTTCTACTTTAATCATTCTTCCGCAAATGCTTAAGTAAAAAAATGGTATTTCTTTGTTTCCTTTTTTTGTTTTTATTTTTACTTGAATTCCGTTGTCTTCATATTTGAATTCTGCTTCCAAGTTTTCTTGTTCGCCAAATCCGTAAAATAAAAAACCAGTTGAATTGTTATCACATAGTTTTAACATTTCTTCGTTATAATTATCGCTATTGCCTAATAAGTTTATAGCGTTTTTATTGCTTAATTCTTTATTAGCATAGTAGGGGATTGTTTGGTTTCTTAATAAAAAATCGTAATATATTGCTTGGTCGCGGTCTGTTAAATAATCTTCTGTATTGTCAAATGTTATAAATCTAAATGCCATTTTTTTGCCTCTCTTTTATAAATATTTTTTTTCTAATTTGTTAGATGTTTTATCTCATTCACTATGTAATGCGTTATTAGCAATCATTTTTTTATTCATTGTTTCTTTAATGTTGTTAAAATTATTGTTTAGATTGTTGTTTATTTTTGTGTGTGGTTTTAAGTCTTCTCAATATTTTTGATTTTCTTTTATATTGTAAATTGTGTTATTTTGTAATTGATAGGTGAATAATTCAATATCATAGCTTCATTCTTCGTTTTTAATATCTTCTCATGATAAATTACTTTCATTTAATAATTCGTTTGTTAGTGTTTTAATTTCATTCTTTTTTGTTCTTAAATTAATATTAAAAATAATTTTTTTAATTGAATTTCCACTGGTTGCTTGTAATTCATATTCTGTATCTTCTTCAATTTCAATAATTCGCCCATAAATTAATATATATGTTTGATTAAAAACAACTTTATTTCCAAGGTGTCTTTTTATTAACTTTTTTTCTTCGTTTAAAAAAATAATATTTTTATCTTTAACAAAAAAACTAGCAAAAAAATCTTGAATAATTCCATCATCACACGCTTCTACATTACAATTAGGAAATGTTTTTAAAACTATTGCCATAATTTAACCACCTTATTATTTTCATTATTATCTAACATAAAAAATCACCAGCCTTAACAATAATAATTAACCCCATCATTTATTGTCGTCGTGATGATACCGTCATTAAAAATATTTGTCAAATAAAAAAAGACAATTTATATTGTCTTTAAAATAATTTATGTTATAATATATACAAATTTGTACTTATTCAGTCGTAACAAATTCCTTAAATATTATGTGAATAATCTTCTTGTCTGCCTGTTTGTGGTTGTCTAGGGGAACTCGGTTATGAGTTAAATTCATTCAAGTAGTTCAACATTATTTATTTACTATAATACGACTGAATAAATACAAATTTTTTTAATTTTAATAATTATAATTAGTATTGTTTAATTTTCAATAAGTAATAATTATTACTTATTATCGTGATGATACCGTCATTAAAATTATTTGTCAAATAAACAAATAAAAAAATAGATATTAAATCTCTTTTTTATTTAAAAATTTATTTTTTTTATTTTTATTTTATTTTTTTGTTTTAATTCTTTAATTTTATTTATTAAATTAATTTCAAAGAACTCACTATCCATTTTAAATTTAAATTCAACTTCTTCAAATTCATTAAAATCTTCTATTGATAATAAGTATATCTGATCACACTTAATATATCCATCTTTAACATTTCCATGTTTTAATGAATAATCTAAATTTTCTATTTTATTTTTTTTTTCTATTTTATGTTTTTCATCTTTATATGTAGACATTGGTAAAATTGCTATTTCAGATTCATAATAACCTAAAATACACATATATCTGTTTTCTAAAATAAAATTATCTATTGAACGAAATTTTTTTCCAATATGAATAATTCCACCTATGATGATATTTTTAATACTAATCATACCGTATTGTACTTAAATCTAATAATGTATAATTTTTTATTCCTAATAATTTAAATAAATCATTTTTAGAGTAATAATTTATAATTTTTTCATCACTAATATTTTTATTTTTTGGGGTTTCTTTTCATGGATCACATTCATGTGAAAAATCAATTAGTTTAGTTGTTGAAAATTTATTTAATTCAAATAATAATGAATCTAATTCTATTTTTTCTAAATTAGTTATTTTATTCAATTTTACTTTGTTTTTTGGAACTTCAATAGGTTTGTCTCTATATTTTTTATATTTACTATAAATGTTTTTAATTACTGGTCCTAGATCTCATCTTTCAAATTTATCATTAAAAAGTTTTTGTTGTTTGTTAACTAAAAAATATACATATATAAAATAAAGACTTTTTTGCAATTTTAATTGTGTAATTTCACATTTATGTTCAACACCGTTATTAATTTCATAAATACGCTGTATTATGTATTCGCTTAATTTATATGCTTTCATTTTTTTATTTCCTTTCTGATAAATATAATTAATTATATAATAAAAATAAAATATTGTTGCATATATTTTAATTTAATTAAATAAAAAAAGAGATATTAAATCTCTTTTTTGTATTGCTTAATAACTATTATATCTAGTTTTCATTCAATAGTTAATTTAAGGGTTAAAAAATAAGTAAAATCCCTTTTGGTTTACGAGTAAAAGCAATAGAACACCATAGATATTCTTACAACTAGAAACATAACTTATTTGTGGTGATGATACCGTCATTAAAAATATTTGTCAAATATATAATAAATGAAAATTTGTATATATAATACCATATTTTTTTATTTTTCCTTTAATTTTATAAAAACATGCTATAATTAAATAGCAAGTGATGTTGCGAGTTATTCTAGGTTCTACTTGCAAGTTTAAATAAAGAAAAGAAACCTTGCCAGTCAATAGTCTGTGCAATACTATAAATAAAAAAAAGAGATTTAATATCTCTTTTTTTATATTTACTTTTTATTAAATGGCGAAACAGGAGAGACTCGAACTCTCACATCGGTTACCCGACCTAACATCTTAGCAGGATGTCCTCTTGTCCAATTTGAGTACTGTTCCATATAGAAATACTAAAAATGTCATTTATAGTAAATCATTTTAATATTTACCTATATTCTTTCTATTTTTTCTCATTAATTATATAAAATATAATTGCTTGTAAATACCTTTATTACTTGTTTTAAGGGGCATATTAGTTAATAAATGTTAAAACTTACTTCATAATCTTACTTGGCCGAATATTAGAGTAATTGTGTTTTTATTGCTTTCTAAAATTATCCCAGATAAAATGCTGTTATATTCTTTATTGTTAAATAATAGGGTAAATTTATCTCTTAATTGTAAATTGTTTAAATTTAAAATATTGTTATCTTTTGTGATATCAAATTTTATGAGGTGTGAGTATTCACTTAACTTAAATTCTTGATTGCTAATAGTTATAATATTTTCTAAGGTAAAGTCTTTTTCTTCTAATTCATAAATTTTATTTTTTATTAAATTATTTTGTAAATTATTATTATTATTTTCATCATAAGAGATTGTATTATTTTTTAATAAGTTTGCTCTTGTGTAACTGCTTGAGTTGTTTTTTTGGTAAAAATCAATTCTGTTGATACTTTTTTGGTTTAATTCTTCAATTTCTATATTTGTAATACATTTAATATTATCTTTTACTTTATAATTATTTAATTTGATATCTTCTTGTCCATCTTTGCAAATGTCACAATTTAAAAAAAAATTTTTTAAATCAATATTAAATTTTAAAAATATATTTGTTATTTTAAATATTTTGTTAATAAATTGATAACAATTAAATTCTTTTTCTTCATTTTCTTCAAAAAATTTAGGATTATTATTATTTTCATCATTAATTTTTTTATTAAGTTTAATAAAGGGAAGGTTTTTATAAATAATTTTTATTAAAGTAAGAAAAATATATCAACTTTTATTTTTATATATGTTGTAAATTTTAAAATCAAAAATAGATTCAATATTTTTAGTAGTAAAGGTATATAAATTTTCATCTTTGTTTTTTTCAATATGAGTAATAATTCCAATATATAATTGATTTTCATTATTCAAAATACAAACAATGTCTTCAATTTCAACATTAAGATTATAATAATTATAAGCATTAAAAGTTGATAGTTGCGGGGTATAAATATCTAAAAATATCTTATAATTTTCAACAATACAATTATCTTTATAAAATAAAGATCCTTTTTCAAAATCAACTCCAAATATAATTAATTTAGTTCTATTATCTTGATAAATATTTTTATCTTTTTTAATTTCTAATTTTAATAATTCATCTCTTGCTTTTTGTCTTGCTTTTTCTTCTGCTTCTTGTTGTGCTTTATTAATTTCAAGCACAATATTAGATAATTCATCAAGATAATCAATCATTAATTTATAATCAGGAATTTGTAATAATCATTCGGCATGTTGAGGATTTAATTTTACAGCTTCATCAAAATTAATTTTTTCGTCATTAATTTCTTTTGTTAATTCTGATATTTCTTCTTTTAATTCTTGGATTTGTTTTACAATTTCTGCATTTAAAGTATTGTTTTTTAATTTATTAATAATTTCTTTTTTATCTTCTCTAATTGCAATTATTTCGTCACTTCAGTATCTTTTTGTTGAACTTCCTACACCCATTTAATTTCTCCTTTTTCTAAATTAAAATATATTCTTCAAATTTTTTAATATTAATATTTCCAACTTGTTTGTCTTTTGAAAGGTTAGAAGAATATAAAATATGATAGTTTCCTGGTGGAATTTGAATAAAATTAGTGTATTTAAAATCTTGATATTGATATATGTTGTATGATTTTTCGTTTTTTAAATCAACTTTTATAATGCTTTGAGTTTTTATTCTACTATCTATTATTATTTTTTCATTTTCATTTATTTCAGCATTAATTTTAAGTTCACTTATTACTTTACCATTAATATTTTCTAATTTTAAATATGGGTCTTTTGTGGGGCCATTGATTGTTATTAGAGTATCTGATGCTAAATAACTATTATTACTAATTTTAATTTTTTCATTATATTGATTGGTATATTTAATGCGATTTAACTTAAAATAATATTTTTTATTATGTTCATTGTATCTTTTTCCGCTTGTTTTATTTGGTTTAATTTCAAATAATTTATCTTCTTCTTTTTTTCAGTTAGTTAATTGTTCTAAAATAAAATCAACCTCTAAATCATTATTATTATTCAATTCTGTTTTAATAATACTTTTAATAATTACCTCACAATAATATTCCAATTTTGTTTTTTCATTTATTCAAAAACTATAAAATAATAAAAAGGGGGAAGATTTATTATCTAAATTAATATTTAATTTATTAATAAAATCATTAAATTTACCATAGGGATTTGGGCCTATAAATAATAATTTAAAATTTATTTGATTTAAAGAATGCTTACTATTATTTAAAATAAAATTATTATCGATGTTTAAATAATTATTATCAAAATTAATATTTAATCCATTAAATGATAAAATAATGATATTATCTAAATCACATAAATTAATTAAATTATCTTTACTATTACTAATTTTAAAAGTTCTAAATGGTAAATTATACATATTTTCTCCCTATACTCTATTATTTCATTGCCCTATATATTCGAGTATTTTTTCAGCTCGTTCTTTATCATTTTCTCCTTCAATAATAATTGTTGGTTTAAATTCATTTTTATTTTCAATTTTATTATAGTTATTAGTTTGGCTTTCTTGGTTAATGTTTTGTGGTGGTTTATTAAATTTATTATATAATCATACCCCACCAGCAGCTAAGGCAGACAAACTAACTAAAACACCATAAAGAATTGGGTGCTTTGCCATTCCTAATAAAAGTGTTTTTAATGAACTAATAACATTTATTATTTTTCCAATTGTGTAAACAACAGCCCCCAAACTTGCTGATATTCCCAAAATAATAAAAATAGTTTTTTTGGTTGTATCATTAAACATATTAAAAAAATTTGTTATTCCTTTAATAATTGGTATTAAACTGACTTCTAAAAAAGAAACCAAAGACTCAAACACGGGTAATAGGGCGGATGCTAAATTCATTTTTGTAATATTAATAACATGTTTAAATTCATTTCATTTTTTATTTAATATTGTTGTTTTGTCAACATTTTCATTTGAAACAATACCTAAATCTTTAATGTTGTTTGTCATTTTTTTAATTTCTTCATCTGATAAGGCAAGCATTGGAATAAGGTTTTTTCCTAACTTAGAACCAAAAATATCCATTATTAAATTATTTTTTTCAGTTTCATCACTTATTTGTTCTAATGATTTTTTTAATTCTAAAAAAATAGTTCCTGTATCTTTTAAAGATCCCTCATTATTTTTAATATTAATTCCTAATTTATTAAAAGCTTCTGTTGTTTCATTTGATATTCCATAAGAAATAGCACTAATACCTTGTTGTAATTTTTTAAAACTCTTTTCTAATTCTTCGCTAGTAATTCCAGTTCTTTTTGCAATATAACGAAATATTTGTAAGTTTTCTGCTGTGATACCAATTTCTTTTGATGTTTTTTTAAGCTCACCAGCATATTTGGCGGTATCAACAGTTATTTTTGTTAAAATTCCTTTGATTGCTAAAATGGGTATTGTAATATGTGTGCTTAATTTTTTTCCGATTTCTTGACACTTTGTTCCAAATTCTTCAAATTTTTTAAAGGGAATATTTTTTATTTCTTGGGCAGTATTTTTTAATTTCTCATTAAAGTTGTTTAGACTGCGATTAGATGCATCAATATTTATTTTTGTATATTCATATTCTTTATTTAATTTATTTTGTTTTTGTATTAATTTTTCTTTTTCAGCAGTATCACTTGTTTTTGATAATGCTTCTTGTGTTTCTAAAATGGCTTTATTTAATTGATTATATTTTTCAATTAAAAGTTCTTTTTTTTCTGAAATATTATCAATGATATTTTTATATTCATTAAATTTTTCATTTAAAATATCAATTTCATCACCGTTTTTAAATTTTAAATTATTATCAAAATTTTTTAATTTAGATCCTGATAGTTTTATGTTATCGGCTATTTTTTTAAAATTGTTATTTAATTCTAAAACATTACTATCAAGAGTTATGCTCATTCCTTTAATTTCTTTTGCCATAATTAACTATTCCTTTAAAAAAATTTATTAATATCTTGTTGTGTTGCTAATCTTTTATTTTGATTGTTATAAATTTCTATAATTTCTATTAATGTTTTTAATTTAATATATTTGCTGTCTATAATTGAAAACCCTAAATGACTAAGTCATAGTAATAAGTTAGGAGTAAATTTATTAAATTTATAATCTACTTTTTTGTTAATTCGCCGTATTCCTGTAAATTTTTGTCATTAACACTAGCACCTACAAATTCCATTATTAAGTTATTAATTTCATTAACATTTTCGGTAATTTCTTTAAATGTAATTTTTTTACAAAATTCCTTAAAATCTTTAAATTGATTTTCATCAGCTGCTTTCGCAAAAGAAAATAATAATTTTAAAATAAATGAAAATTCATATTTGTCTTTTTCTAATTTATTTAACAATTCTCCGTATGAACCAAATAAATCCTCATAAATAATTAATGCATAAGTGCTTATATTAACTTTTAATTTTAAACTTTCTAAATATCTATTCATTTTCGTTTTTTTCTTCTTTTTCTAATTTTGGAACTTGGGAAAAATAGTTATTATAATTATTTTCATTAGCTTTTTTTGTTGTTTTAATTTTAATAACATTATCTTCAATTCGTGGTAGGGCGTTTAATTCAAAAGTATAAGTATCTGGGTTTACATTTTCGGTTTGAGTGTTATGAGTTTGGTTGGGGCGTTTTAAATTAACTCTTAAAAGTCAAATTCTTTTTTCTTCTAAATCACCTTTGATTTCAAACCCCAAAGCAATCTCACTCTTTAAACTAGTTGATTTTTCAATATAATTTCCACTTTTATCTTTTTCAATTCCTAAAATTTCTTGTTCAAAATCATCAGATGGTTTTGCTATTGTTAAACTACCACTATAACCTTGAAAAGAATGTGAAATATAGTATGGTTTATTATCAGCATAAAAGGTATTAGTGTTTTCACTAACATTTAAACTTAAATTTACTGCTCCTAATATTTTTTGTGGGATTGCATATTCTGTTTTGTTTGTTGTTTGATTGTATTTTAATTTTGCATAATGAACATTTTCTAGTCCAAATTCAATAATGTTGTTATTCATTTGTATTTTCTCCTTTTATCTTTTTAGCAACAAAAATATTTCATAAATTACAATATATAAATTTTGTTCGTATAAATAAAACTCTTGTGCCAATTGATAATTTATTTTTTTATTTATTAATTCATTTTCTAGTTTTTCAATTTCATTAAAATTAATTTCATTTTTAAAATTAAAGCAAATTTGGAATGTTTGTCTTATAAAATTATTAATATTATCTGATGAAAAAAAGGTATTATCATTAATTCTATAAAAAGTTATATTATTTTCAATGTTATTGAAATTATCTTCATTAAAATTAAAAAATGTATATTTAATCTTTTTAGTTGGATAAAGTTTTTTTAATAATTCAATAATTAAATTAATATTTTGCTCTCTTTTATTATTAATAATCATCTTAACTAATATTTTAAAATAGTTTCTATTTTTTTAATATATTCATCAATATACTTATTATAAGCATTTCGTAAAAATGGGCGAGGATTAATTTTTTCATTATTTCAATGATTAATATATCCATATTCTAATAAGTGGATTATTTGATATTGTTTAGTGGCATAAATTACACCAATTATTTTATCTTTGGTTAATTTTATTTTAAAAACAAAATAATCTTTTAAATGTCTTCTTTTTGTTAAATGTTTATTGCTAATAGGGCAAGTAATTTTAATTTCTGCCAATATTTTTTCACCTACATTTTTAATTTCTGCTTTTATTTGTTCTTGGATATCATAAGTATATTGTTGGATTGAGTCTGCAACAAAATCAAATATATCAACTACTGAATTACTTTTTTTCATTTTTAACACCTTATCTTAAACTTAAAAATAGTTCTAAAAATCCATCTTGTCTGTCATAAGTTCTAATAATTTCATATTCTTGTCAATTATTTTGATATTTATAATCAATTAAAATAAATTTTTCATTATCATACATATATTTATCTATAAGTAATTTTATTTCTAATTTTATGCCCGCCATTCTAGCGGTGTAAAAATCATTAGCATAAATTGATTTAATATCACAAAATACTTGTTTTTTATTTTTAGTTATTTTTTTATGACTTAATGGATTTTCGTCATCTTCTTTATCAATTAGAAAAGCGTAATCATTTAATAAAATTAAATTATCTTTCATTTTTATTTTTTTCTAGTTTTTTAATATCTTTTAATTTCTTTTTTAATTCTGTGAGTTCTTTTTCTAATTGATATATAGTTGTTTGTGGATAATTAGCATATTTATACATTAATTGTTGAATATTATAGTTAAGAATAGTATAAAATTTTTCTCCAATTAATTCTCGCCCTAAATTTTCCTTAACATAAATAGAAATAATATTTTTTATTTGTTCATCATTTGCTTCCTCAATAATTTTAAAAGGAAGACCTGAATTTATTAAAATATTTTTTGATGATTGAATTAAAGTTTTTATTTCTTCATCAAATAAATTATGCTGAATTCGTAAACTTAATTTAACAAAATTTAATAAGTCCATATTGATCCTCCTTTATTTTTAAATTACTCAGGTTGGAAATTTACAAAAGCATTTTTTTCAACAACTTTCCCGTCTAAAATGGCTGCTCCCACATAAGTATGTAAAAGTTTTTTAATTCCGATATGTTCAGAATATCTTAGAGTTAAAGACTCTTGGAAATTTACATAATAAGTGTTTAATTTTCCAAAAGAAATGCAATTATTTTTATTTGTTTTAGAAAATGTAGGATATGTGTCTGTTAAAACAACATCATAACCTAAGATTTTGTTAGTAACTCCATCTGAACTTATATTGTGGTTTCAAATAGGGCGATCATTTTTATCTTTAATATTTTGAATAGTTCAGAATGTTTCGTTATTCATTACAAATTTAGCACCATTTGAATATCCTAATTTTAATGATTTAATCATTTCAATAATAGCATCGTAATTTAATTCTTTAATTTTTACACTTTTAATGCTTGTATCTGATAATATTCCAGTTGGTTGACCTTTTCCAGTTCCAGTGGCGATTGATTGTTCAATACCCTCTTTAATTCTGTTTGTAATTACTCTAATTACAAAAGCTTCAAAATCTTCAATCGTCATAAATCTTGTAGTTTCTGAAAATTCAAGCGAAGTGGCAATAATGTGACCATCAAATTTAATACTATCTAAGTTTGATTCTCCTTTTACTTCTTGCCCCTCTGTGACAAATTTAGCTGCTGTTGAATCTTTTTCATACGCAATATCTAATTTTCCTCGGTGTTCTAAAATAGTTATTTCATTAATTAAATTAGAAGTTAATTTAATTTCATTTAAGATGTTTTTTCATATTGTAGTAGGTACAAGCGGACTCGCATCTTCATTTCCAGTTGGATTTGTTCCAACTTGTAAGAATTTTGTTTCTTGTGGCGTTAATTGTTGTCTTTGCATATTTTTTAATCATGCATTTTTATATTCTCTTGTATCTAAAATATCTTTTTGATTATAGATAGTTTTAATTTCCATTTGTTCTGTTCCCCTTAATGTTTGTAAAATTGTGCTATTTCCGTTTTCAATATTTTTAATATTTTTTTCTAAATATTCATTTCTTATTTTTTGAGTTTCTGTAATTTCTTCATTTAATTTTTTAATTGCAGTTAATAACTCTTTTTGTTCTTGTAATTCTTTATTAGATAAATTATTTTTCTTTAATTCCATATTTTCTAATTGTTCTTTTTTTTCTTCTAATTCATTGTTGGAATCAATAATTTTGTCATTTAATTCTTTTAAATTCACTTTTTCCATGTTTTTTTCTCCTTTGATATTTTTAATTTCTTGTATTTTACTCTGTGGATTTGCTCCTAATGGAACCAAAGAAATTTCGTCAACTTCAATTTGTTTTAAATAACGAACAACTTGGCCGTTTATTTCTGTTGGTTCTGATTTTAAAATACGATATCCTATACTTAACTGCATTGGTCTATTATCTTTTTGCATTTGTTTAGCAATTTCGTAAGTTTCTTTTCCATAATTAGTATTAGTATATATTTTAATTTTTGCCCATAATCCGTCTTTTCGGTTTTCTAAATCTGCAACACCCAAAATTTTTTCGTGATTATGAGATAAAAACACTGGCACAGTTTTACCATTTTTTAAATCATTTTCAAAACTTTTGTAGTCAGTAATGTCATTGTGATAATCAACTACATCATATTTATTTGCTATTCCGATAATTTCGTTTGTACTAAATTTATCTTCTTTTATTTCTTTTATTTTTTTTATATTAAAATCAATTTTTTTAGTAATTTCATTATTAATAATTTTATTGTTGTCCATTGTTTTCTCCATTTTTTTCATCATCTATTTTTCCATAATTTCAATTTAAAAAGGTATCTCCTCCCTCATAAGGATCTAAACCAAATAATAATTTTCTTATTTCATTTGGGTTTATTGCACCAAGTTCAACACCTTTTAAACTATTTGATAAGTTTAATATTATTAATCTACTATCTAATACAAACTCAAAATATTGCCCTAATTCTAATTCTTTTTTAGTAAAAATTTTAAAGGTAAATTCTTTTTCTAATTGTCTTAAAACTGGATGAATTACAGTAGATAAATAACTTAAAAATTGTTCTGAATTATAAGTCCCTTTAACAATCTCGGGTGCTATATTAAAAAATTTATAAATTAAATTTTCAGAATATTCATTTTGTTCTTTACTAAACTTTGATATATTACTATCAATTTTTTTAAAATCTTGTCCATAAGATAAATATGCAACTCTTTTATTACTAAAATTGGTATTTTTAAAATTAATATCTTCAACTGGTAAAACTGGCAACATTTGGGATCTCTCTTGGTTAAACTGCGTAGGAGCACCAGTTGGCCCCAGTGGCATATTTGTGGTAATTATCCCCATTAAAGAATTTGTTTCTTTAAAATTGTTAATAATAGAGTTTGTCATTTCTTCTAATATTCTTTTACTTGGTTCAAGCGAATTATTAGGATTATCCCCTAAGAAATTTTTATTATAAAATTTCCGTAGATGAATTATTTGAGAATACGGTAATATCTCAAATGCATTATTATTTTGATAAAATCTTATAAATAATTCATCATCCTTAGACAATAATTCAATAGTACTGTATTCGATTGGAATTAAAGAAATGATTTTATCATTAATATCTTTTTCTATTTTAATAAAAACATTCCCTTGCAAAAATAAATTAGTAATTATCTTATAATAAAAATCATAACTACTCATTAAATTGTTTGGTCTCAAATTTAATAAATAGTCAAAATTAGATTTTTTTATTTTTTCATTTTGGCGATATGTATTAACTGATACTTGTGCTATATCAGTAGCAATCCGATTAATTGTGCTTTTAATTACATCAATTTGATAATTATTCTGAAAATTAGTAAAAAAGTCTTTTCATTCAAACTTAACAATATCAACTTGAGAATTTTTAGGCGTTTTATTTACATCATCATTATTATTATTTTCTTTATTTTTTTTATATCAAAACATAATCACCAGCCTTAACAATAATAATTAACCCCATCATTTATTGTCGTCGTGATGATACCGTCATTAAAATTATTTGTCAAATAAAAAAAGACAATTTATATTGTCTTTTAAAATTAATGATGATATTATTTTATTAGTAATGTACATACTCCGTAAAAGGGGTTGATAAATTGGACATTCCAAGTATTATTTTAATTTTAATTATAATTACAATTATTATTTTAATTTTAAAAAACAAATAAAAATAAAAAAATTAGTTTTTATTCCAGATAAAAACTAACTTTAAATATAAGAAATTAATAAAAAAGTATGTACATTACTTTTTTTAATTTTATTTTTAAATAAAATACAGTGAGCTTTATATGTTATGTCTATTTAATATATAATCTTAAAACTTTGTATTCTATTAAAAATAATGTATATAGAAAAATAAATAATTCATCTACTACTTTCTATATACTTTTATTATAAATTAATAAATTAATTTATCAATAGAAATAAAAAAGTTTTTTTCAATAAGTAATAATCATTACTTATTATCGTGATGATACCGTCATTAAAATTATTTGTCAAATAAAAAAAACAATTTATAAACAAATAATAAAGGTATTTACAAACAATTATATTTATGTATAATATACTTAATCCTCAGGTTAGACTGTTGGAGGCTCGCTTGCTGAAATGCAGGTGTACATATTGGGGCTGTATAGCCCTTTTACTTTATTAATTAATAATAAAATAATTAAATTAGAACGGATATAAAAATAATGGATATGCTAAAAAAAATAAATAAAAATAGAATTAGAAATAAATGATATTCAAAAATAGTATTTTTTTTAAGTTATGCTGAATATGATAAGGAACAAAATTATTGATGGACATGAAAAGATAATTTATTTGATAGTCATACAAGAAAACAAATAATTGTTCCTTTACTAGAAGAAATTAAACGAATAAATCCTGAGTCAAAAAGAAGTAGAAAAGCTTTAAAAATTGATTATTATATTTTAATAAAAGCAATTAATTTTTGACGTAATAATTATGAAAGAAAATGAATAAAACAAAATATAGATATTGAAGAACTAAAAGTTTATAGATGTGAATACTATAATCCAAAATGTAGTGAGGTTGAATATAGGCCATGTATTTTTAAAAAAATTAATAATTTTAGTAGTAAGGTTATGATTTTTTATTTTTCTAGCAGAGATAAACCATGAAATAGAAAAAATGGTGTAAAAATTAAAGAAATGTATAATAATGATAATGCTAATTCTTTTTTTATTAATACATGAACTAAAATTAAAAATATAAATGAAATAGTAATACTAGATTATTACAATAAAAATAAAAGTATTTATATAGAAGAAAAAACATTTTATCAAATGTTATCTAATTTATATAATTCTTTACAAAAAAAACATATTAATAACGAAGAATTTACAAATTTAAAAAAATACAATTCTATAATAAGAAATTGAAAAAAACAATATAAATCAGTAATATAAAAGTTAAGGATGAATAGAAAAAGAGATTATTAAATCTCTTTTTTATTTTTGAGAATATATTTTATATAATTCAATATAAATTCGGTCTTTATTATCGCGAAAGATTTTATAAGCAAATAGAAGAGCAATAAATCCGTCAATTCGTTTGTTTTTTGATCTTTTAATTGGCATCATATTTTCTTTTTCTTCATCAATAAGAACATCAACATTATTAAAGTGTAATTTTAATAAAGGGTTTTGATTAAAAACAAATTTATTGTCATCAAATTCTAATTTAAGGGCTTTTATAATTGGGCTAATTGTTCTTACTCCAAATCTAATTAAATTATTTATAAGATAAAATCCTGCATTATCTAAATGTTGTTTTAAAAGATATGAGTTAAAAGTATCATATCCTATACCATAACAAATTAAATTATATTTTTTCATTATATTTATAATATAATTAACAATTTCACTAATATTGATTTCTTCTCCTTTGCATAATGTTAATATTCCTTGTTCTTGGTAAAGTTTATATGGAATTTTATCTTCTGTTGTTTTTTCAATTATTCTTGCTTCTGGCATAAAAAATTGTGATAATAATATAAATTCATTTGTGTCTAAATTTGGGATTAAAAATACAACTGCACTTAGATCGTTTGTTTTTGATAAATCAATTCCAATAGTACAAATTCTATTTTTTATTAAGTATTCATCGGTATTAATAATTTTATTATTTTTAGTTTCTAAATCTAATCGACTAAAAAGGGCACTATCTAAATTGCTCTTTAAATTACAATGTTTAATTAAAAAATTTGGTTGTTGAGTTGGTGTAATTAATGCTTCTTGTCATTCGGCTTTAAAATTATCAATATATTTAGAAATACCCAAATTTGGATTAGCTTTATAAAGATTGTTAAAATTTTTTCATTCATTTCTTTCATCAAGTTCATAAATTCAAGGTAAAAATTTATTATCTTTTATTGTGTTTTCTAAAACTTTCTCAGCATAAGAATATCTTTCATCGAAAATATTTTCTCTAATAGATCCATTGGTTGTTATTAATAACATTAAATAATCTTTTCTTTTTGCGGTTGCTGTTCGCATAACATCATAAATGTCACGCTTTTCCATCATTGCTACTTCATCTAAAACAACAAAATAGGGGTTTAAACCATCTAATGTTTTTGTTTCTGATGATAGTGGTTGAAAAAAAGAATTATTATGTATAAACTCTATTTTATCTCGCTTAACTTTTAAAATTTTATTTAAGTTAGGATTAATAAAAATCATTCGTCGCATTTCTTCATAAACTCTTTTTGCTTGATCTCGTTTGGTTGCAATAGAATAAAGTTCGGCATTTGCTTCATTATCTAAAATTAAACTTTTTAAAGCGATTGCAGAAGCAAGGGCGGTTTTTCCATTTCCTCTTCCGACAATTAAGAGTGCTTCTTTAAATCTTCTTAAATTTGTTTTTTTATCATAAAAACCATATAATGCTTCTAAAAATGCTTTTTGCCATAATTCTAATTTAAAATTTTGTTTATTATATTCTCCAGTTGTATGAAAGCAAGATTTTTCAATAAAGCTAATTGTTTTATTTGCTTCTTTGTGATTAAAATAATAATCTTTATTTGATTTTAATTCTTTTACTAATGTGGAAACAATTTTTTTAATTTTTATTCCAACTTTATTTTTATTGGAGTTTTTATTTATTCATTCATAATATAGTTCTAAATTTGTTTTTTCATTATTTGCTTGCATTCTTATTTTTCCTCTGAATTATCATATAAATTATTAAAATTAAAAGTATCGGAATTATCTTTTTGATTAGCTATTTTTATTCATTGTTCTATTATTTCATATCCAGCTTTATAATCTTTATATGCTTGTCCATAAGAAATTAAAGCGGGGTGTCTTACTTCTTTTGGTTTTCCGCGATTATTATCGGTTTCAGAAAATAATTTACCGTCATTAATTAAGGTTTGGATTTCATTATTAATGTTATTTAAAGTTAATTTAAGGGTACAAAATTCTTCTAAAAAATCAAGTTTAATAATATCTAAAATAACATTTTTTTCTTTTAAAAATCGTTTATATTTATTTATTAATTTTTCTTTATCTTTTTCTCAATTTAAAAGGTTTTTTTGTTGGTTTAAGTTATTGTTTTCTTTTGTTAAAATGCTTTCATTTTTTGTCAAAAAAGGGGCATTTTTTGTTAAATTTTGGCTATTTTTTGCTTGTTTTTTGTTATTTTTTAACTCATTCATTTATAAAAACTCCTTTATTTACGGGGTTTTTTATTATTTTTAGTATAAAAGTGCGGTTTTTTTCAAAATTAAAAAAAGTGTACACGGAACCCCACCACATCGGAACCCAAAAAGTCCTTATTTTAAAGGACTTATAGGGGGGTATATAAGTAAAATAAAATTAATATTTATATAACTAATTACACCGTGATGATACCGTCATTAAAATTATTTGTCAAATAAAAAACAACAATTAATTTTGTTGTTTTAAATTATTATTATACTAAATGATAAAATAAAACTGCTAATTTAAACTTCTTTTCTGTATCTTGTTTAAATGAAAAATCATAGATAATACAAGAATCATTTAAAAAATTACATTCTTTAATAAAACTTTTATGTTTTTGAATTATTTTAGTTCTTATTTTATTTATAATTGATGATATATTATTTTCTTTTACAAAAATAATTAAAGCCGTTTTTGTATCTCTTCAAGTTAAATAACCTTGTAATTGATCTATTGCTTCTAAAAAGTTTTTTTCTCCTTTTCAAAACTTACATTCAATTATAAAAACATTTTCATTATTATATTTAAGCATTATATTTGTTTTCCCACCTCTATTAAATGACTCGGAAATCACAAATACTTTAAAATTTAAAGAAAGAATTAATAAAATAAAATCTCTAATTGTATTTTCTCTTTTCCCACGATAGCAATTAGGAAGTTCTTTTAACCTTTTTCCTAGTTCATAAATTGTATTTAATATTCCCAAATAATCATCATCTATTATTATTGGTTCTAAATTTGATTTAATAAAAGGTTTTATTTCTTTATTTACTTTTTTCATTTGTATTTTCTCCTTTGTTAATTTTTCTTTTCTGTTTTAAACATTTTTATAAAAATCTTTTCTAATACATTAATCACAATGCTATTACCAGCTTGTTTATAAAGTTGTGTTTCTGAAACAACTTTGCTTGCTTTATCAAAGTCTTTATTACTAAACCCCATTAATAATCAACATTCTCTTGGAGTTAATACTCGTAAAAAGTATTCTTTTTCATCAATTAAAAAAGATAATATTTTATTAGTATATTGATTTTGTATTTTATTATCAATCATAATTTTATTGACATTACTTGCTGCGATTGTTCCTATATAATTATTTTCTGTTTTTCAAAACCGATTATATGATCCATTAATTAGCAAACCATCTTTTGCTCGTGGTAAAACAATAAAATTACCATAATCCTTAATTGTTGGAATTGCAATAATTCCTGCGTTTCCTCATCGCATTTGTTTTGTTGTAATTGTATAAGAACATTGTTGAATGATTTTAAGTTTATTGTTTTCAATTGCTTTTTTCATTGATTCTTGTCTAATAAAATATTTTTCATTTACATTGTTTTCTAAAATATCTTTTACTAAAAATTTTAAATTACAAGGTTGGGGATATTGAAATTTAAAATCTTGCTTTAATGTTGATATCATAAACAATCTTTTTCTATTTTGGGGAATTCCATAATCCTTGGCATTCATTGTAAAATATTGATTATGATATCCTAATTTATTAAGTTGATTTTGTAGATTTTGAAATCCAACAAAAAACTTTTTACTTAATAAATTTGGCACATTTTCCATTAAAAGATATTGAGGTTTTATTGGCATTGTTTTTATTAAATCAACAACTTTGTAAGCTAAACCACTTCTATTACCATTTAATCCTTGTCCATTATTATTGGCGTTTGATATGTCTTGACATGGAAATGATCAAGTTATTAAATCGGCATACGGTAAAGTTTCTAATTTGGTAATATCACCTAAATTTGGTGTGTCATAATCATTAAAAATTGCTCGATATGATTTTTCAGCATATTTATCATTATCACAAATAGCAACTATCTTATGTTTAATTTCAATATTTTCTAATGCTTTTCTTTGACTTCCAATTCCAGCAAATAATTCTATTACTTTAATCATAATAACCTCTTTTTATTCTTCTTTATCGATTATTTTTACTTTGCCAGTTTTTTCGTCAATTATGACATTATCGCGATATCCTTTTTCGGTTTTGTGTTCTTTATTGTGGCATTTCATACATAATAGTTCTAAATTTTTTCAAGCAAAAAGTTTATCAATGTTTCAATTAATAAAATCTTGATCGGTAATATATTCTTTGTGATGAACAATAACGCCATTAACTATATATCTTTTTTGATAACATCGTTCACATATTCCCATTTTGCTATTAAAATAATCGTTTCTTATTTTTACTCATTTTTTATTGCGATAAAATTTATGTCTAATTGGACGATTTTTATCATAATCTTTTCAATTATTTTTCATTTTATTAATCAGAAAACATTTCATTAACAGCTTTAGCAATTTCTTCATCATCATTTATTTCATTACTGCTAAATTCTTGTTCTAAATTTAGATTTAATTCATCTTTTTTGTTATTTAATTCAATAACATTGTTATCTTCTTTATTTTTTATGTTAGGATTATCACTAAACTCTTTGCTGTTATTAATAATTATTGCTTGATCATGTTGATAGGCTTCTTGCATTTCAACTGACATAATACCTCATTTTCTTAAAAGTTGGGTTAATACTGTTTTAAGTGCCATTCCCTCATAACTTCCAGCCGTAAATTTTCCGTAAGTTTGATAATTCTTAGAATATGTTTTAAAATGATTTTCGCATTTTTCTTTACTTCAATATAAAGTTTTTTTATAACCATTTAGTAGTTTAAAAAACGCAACATATCCGATTGTTTCTTTTTTTGTTCGCTCATTTTCGTTGGTTATTCATTTAAAATTGTATTCTTGTTCTAATTCATCAAAATTTAATAATTCACCTTGTTTTACTTCTATTGCGTTTATTGTTAAATATTTTCCTGTTCGGATTGCTAACTGAATATAACCCTTATAACCAATTTGCAACTGTCCTTTTCCATTATATGGAACAATATAGGCATATCCTAAGTTAGGATCTAACGGTAAATCTAATAACATTGCTTTTACACAAGCAGATAAAACACTCATTAAATTTATTTTTTCTTTATCAAATAAATTGGGATTATTATTATAAATTGTTAAGATATTTTTACGAAATAAATTAATTTCTTTCTGATTTGTTAATTTTTCATTAATTCAATTATTAACTTTTGAATTATTTAATATTAATTCAATTTTATTATTCATTTTATTTTTTCTCCTTTTTTATTTTTCACAAATAACACAAATAGCAATTATATTTATGTAATTTTGTAAAAAAGCATAATTTTATATTTTTACATTTTAAAAAATGATTACGATATTTATTACATTTTTTCATTATATTTTTTTCTTTCTAAAATTAGATCTAACTTATCATCTTTACAAATAACTAAATTATTTTCACCATAATTTTTTTTAAAATATTCTCATTCCCAAGTTGAATTAATATTGACATCTTCAACATCAATACCAGTTATATATTCACCAAGAGGAGTTTTACATGGTCGTTTACCTTTTTCAGAACGATAACATAAAATATATTTATTAGTTTCCATATTTAATCTCATAAAATCGCATCATCATTATTTTCAAATGATTTATTTGCTTCTATTTCTTCTAAACGAATATTTCTTGTTGCTGATTGGGTCTGATTTATTTTTGTGGGTGTTATGGGCGGTGTGCTATTTTTTAAATTATTATTAGTTTGTAAAAATTGACAACTATAAACTCTTACCGTTCACTGTGTTTTATTTTCTTTGTCTTTAAAAGATTGTAAAATACCTGTAATTGCAATTTGACTACCTTTTTGACAATATTGTTGTAATACACTTGCTTGTTTATTTCAAACTTGACAAGGAATAAAATCAGTTTCTTTTTGGGTTGAATGTGGTCTTGTTACTGCTAATTGAAACATGGCATATTCTTTACCATTTTGTGTTCTTTTAATTTCAATATCTTTTGTTGTTCTACCAATGGCAATAAATTGATTCATACTAATATTCCTTTCTAGTGTTTTGGTTTTTTATTTTCTTTGTTGCATTTAAAGCAATAACCTCAATATTTTAATTTGGGACAATATTTTTTAATTTTCATAGTTTCTTTTCTCCTTATTAGAATTATTTTTTAAAAATGTATGCATTATTTCTTGTCATTCTAACTTTAATTGATTGGTAATATTGAAACGATTTATATTAACGCCATTTTCGTTAATTATTCAAATTTCACCAATATTACTAGTAAAAATATTATTTTTTTCAAGTAAATAATTATATGCTGTAATTTGTATTTTTGCTTTATTAATTTTTTCAGCATTAAAGTATTTTCAAGTTTTAAAATCAACAACAATAGCTTTGTTATTTTCATAATAAATTAAATCGGGAGTGCCACACACTTTTCCGTCTGATAAGGGTATTTCAAACATAATAATTGATTTAATAAAATCGTTTTTTATTCTATTAAAAAAATTATAGAATAACTCAATTATTTTTAAACTTTCTTTTATTGTTGATATTTTTTTACTATTTTTAATAATTGTTTTATAATCTTTTCTATTTTCTGTTTGGAAAATTGCATCATATAAAATCCGTGAAATAAACTCATGAATAATTTTTCCTCTTTCTGTTGCTTTTTTAAAAAGTTCATTATTTTTCATTAATTTATCATATTGAATTTCAGTATTATTAAAATAACTAATAATAGCGGTAATGCTGGGGAAAATAATATTATCTATAAAATAAGAATGGTTATCTTTTTCAAAATTTACATTATATTTTAATTTAATATTATTACTAATAAATTGCATTATCTTTAAAAATGATGTTTCTTTTCATATAATATTTCTAAACCATTAATATTTGGAATTTCATTATTATTTTCTTTAATTGCTTTTTTAATCGCTTCTTCATCAATAGTTTTAATAATAAATTTTTCTGGCACTTTTTCAATATCAATAATATTTATTTTTAAATCTCATCTTGTTTTTAAACCTTTAACTTTTATGTCTTCTTTATTCAAAATTTCAGAAATTAAATTATTTTCTTTATTATTATTTAATTCTTTTAATTGATTTTCAGCCGCATTCATTCAATTAATTTGTTTAGTCAATATTTCAATTTGAATAACATCTGTTTCTAATTTTTCAAAAGATTTAGTAATGTATCTATACAAACTATCAATTATTTTAAGTTCTGATCGATTATTAACAATTGGAGTTATTATTTTTTTAATTGTAGATTTTAATAATACTTTTAATTCAGTACCATAATCTGCATCACTTTTGTTATTAACTTGAAAATTGTTAATATTTTTAATTAAATTATTCAAATTTTTTAAATCATTATCAATATTTTTTAAAAATAATAAATTATTTGCCACACATTTTTTTAATGTTGAGATAATAAATTCATCTTTATTTTTAAAATCATCTAAATCTTTATTTGTTTTAATAATTTGATTTATTTGATTTTCGCTTTTTATTACATTCATTATTTATCCTCCTTACTAGGTAATTTGTCATAATTATTCCTCTAAACTTTCATATTTTTTATATTCAATAATACATCTAATATCTAAATTTAATATATTTCCATAATCTGAACAATATTCATCATGTTCAAATTCATTAACTACTTTAAATAAATTATTATCATCGCAAAACTCCTCTGTTTCACATTCATTACATTCAATATAGTGTAAAGTTATATCACTTTTCTTTAATTGAAATTGCTTTAATTCATCAAGTTTATTTTTAAGTTTTTCATTTTCTGCTTTAAGTTTGTTAAATTTAATTGTTTCTGTTACATTCATTATTCATTCTCCTCACTAGCAATATGAAATAAGGCAACTAGCACATACATAATGCAATTTAGCTTTAAAATTTTGTCTTAATTCTCTAGCAGAACATTCGCTAACAATAAAATCAATTTCTTTTTGTGTATATCTTTCATCTGAAAAAGACCAATAATAACCATCATAAGGAATATTTAATCCGTCTTCTTGACAATCTTCACAATATTTTCTTTTTCCCATTATTTATCCTCCCCAATAACAGTTAATTGGTCTAATTGTTCTTTTGTAATTTTAATACCTTTTAAATTAGCACCTTGTAAATCAGCATATTCTAAACAAGCATCTTTTAAATTAGTACAAGATAAATCAGCATATTCTAAATTAGAGTGATGTAAATTAGTGCCTTGTAAACAAGCACCTTGTAAATCAGCATATTCTAAACAAGCATCTTTTAAATCAGCATATTCTAAACAAGCACCTTGTAAATCAGCTTCTTTTAAATCAGCACCTCGTAAATCTAATGCTTCATTTTCTAAATATTCATTTATTTTTTGTTCTTCAACAGTAATATCTGTTAAATCTTTAATTAAATTTTGTAATGTTTTCATTATTCATTCTCCTCAATAATAATTAATTGTTCTAATTGTTTTTTTGTAATTTTAATATCTTCTAAATAAGCATTTTCTAAATTAACACCCTCTAAATAAGCACCTTGTAAATTAGCACTATATAAATTAGCATCTTCTAAATCAGCACGATATAAATCAGCACCTATTAATTTAGCACCTTGTAAATCAGCACCTATTAATTTAGCACCTTGTAAATCAGCATCTATTAATTTAGCACCTCGTAAATCTAATGCTTCATTTTCTAAATATTCATTTATTTTTTGTTCTTCAACAGTTATTCCTGTTAAATCTTTAATTAAATCTTGTAATTTCTTCATTTTATAATTCCTCCAAATTCTTTTCTTCAATTAATGTATCAATATACTCATAAGCACTTTCTTCTGAATGACATTCTTCTAATGCTTCATTAAATAAACCTTCTTCTGTGTAAACATTGCCATCTTCATCTTTTCACACATTATTCCCATCCTTTAATTGTAATTTTTTGCATATTTCGCATTTTAAAAACTTTCTTTATTAATTTGATTAAAAATTTTTTCTAATTCAACATAAATCATTTGCTTCATAGTATTTTGCCCATATCCATCAAATTCACCATCATTTATTGAAATTAATAATTTAGCAATATTTCTTTTTATTTTTTCCATATTATTTACCTTTTTCATTCAATATCTTTTAAATCAATAATTGCCGTTGATAAGCCATAATTATTATTTTCAATTTTTTCTCGTACTTTTGCTTCTTCTAGTGTGTAATAAGCATAAGTAGTTAAATATTCATTTTTAATAATTAATAAGTATTTTTTAGTCATAATTTAACTCCTCCGAATATTCTTTTATAGTTATGCCACTATGTCTATGTTCCGTAATGCCACAATAACTATTAAATTTAAATGTCATTTCAAAATGACCATGTATTTTAATTTTTTTTAAAGTTTCTAAGGGTTTATTTTTAATTTCATAATCACTAGGAAGGTATATTCTTCTACATTGATTACAATGTTTATAACTTGCCATTTTTTTCTCCTAATTCTTTTTACCTAATGCTCAATGTTCATCAGTAATTTGATCTTTTGAAACTGGATAACTTCTAAGCATTAATTCATTTATTTTGTTGATAGTTTTTTTATTTAACTTTTTCATCTTTACCTCCTTAAAAATTTCTTTGGTTAATTTTTTTTATTATTTTGATACTTAATAAATAAAAAGTTGGTAAGCATATTGTGTTTACAATTAAAACTCCGATTATTATTTGTTCTATATTTAAAATTCCAAGATTTAATCAAAAAAGTATAAAATCGATTGGAAAATAAATTATTAAATTTATTAATAATAGTAGGATAATTTTTCAGAAATTATGACATTTTATTAAATAAATAATCCTTAATAAAATTGCTAATAAACCAGTTCCTAAATTTCAACATAATGATCCTAGCGTAAAACCTCATAATGATAAATCAACTAATAAATGACCAACAAAACCAATAAATAAACATCAATATCAATTTAAAATAAAAGTACTAATAAAAACTGGAATTAAAAATAATGGAATTGATGTTCTTAAAATAATTTGTATTCGCATTACTTGGGATAATACAACCATCATCGCAATTAAAACTGCTATATAATTTATGTTTTTAATTAATAAAAAATAATTATTGTTTTTGCATTTTTTTATATTTAGCATAACTAAGGCCCAATTTTTTAGCTTGTCGTTTATCTTTTTGTTTTTGTTTATATTCTTCATCAATTAAATTAATGTTGTTTAATAATTCTGTTTTTTGTAAGTCAGACAAACCACAATTAGATAATGCAATTAAATAAAGTTTTTGTTTTTGTTGTTCTAATTCTATTTTTTCTAACTTAGCCAAAATTGAAGCAATATTCATTTTTTCTTTCCTTTCTCTTAAAATTCAAATTTAAACTGAATATTTTTTAATCTTTTTTTAATTATTTTGTAATATTCATTATTTATTTCACAACCCAATCACTTTCGTTTTAACTGTTCACAAGCATAAGCCGTTGTACCACTACCTAGAAAACAATCTAAAATTACATCATTTTCTTTACTATATTTACTAATTAATCGATTAAATATATATAATGGTTTTTCTGTTGGGTGTTCTGTTATTTTATAAGCTGATCCTGTTGAATTTTTAAATATTGTTTTTTTATTTTCATAGTTATTTTGATAATTTGGAATTTGGTGTTTTTTAGAGTAAATAATCATACAATATTCTTTATCTTGCAAAATAAAATTATTAGTTGGCATTGGGTTTGTTTTTTCTCACAAATAAAAATCAAAATTCATATTATTTTTATAAACTCAATCTAAATAATCTTTAATTTGTCATCTATTCATTCAAATTAACATAAATTTAGTTTTTGAAATTCGATAAAACTCATCTAAATAAGTATTTATATCAAATGAATTATGCAAATTATTATCATAAATAGCATTAATATATTTATTTATGCTTTTGGTTATATTGCTTTTTTCATTTTTTTGTTCGTTTTCTCTTTTTGATAAATTATATAAATAGGGCGGATCAGTTAATATTAAATCAACGCTATCGTTTTCTAATGTCTTTATAAATTCCAAAGCATCTCCATTTATTAATTTTCCTAAATTTGTTTTAAACATTTTTTCACCCTTTGCCTTTCGCTTCACTTTAAAGGTGAACGCAGGCACTATACTATTGTGTTTTAAAATATGCAGTGAGCTTTATATGTTATGTCTATTTAATATATAATCTTAAAACTTTGTATATTATTTAAAACTTTTTTGGGAATATTTTAATTTAAACTTTTTAAGTCTTTAATTAATTGTTCTTTTTTTTCAACACTTAAATTTGTTAAATTATTTTTATTTGTTTTTACTTTTTTAGGTTCACTTGAAAATAATGCTTTTTTCATATTAGTAGAGTAATTTTGTTTATATTGATTATATAAATTAATTAATTCCGTTCCAGTTAAACTCTTTCAAATATTACGCTTTAAATTTTCATCATATTTTAGAATAGGATAAGAATTATCATAAATTAAACCGATTGCTACTTGATTACAATTTTTTTCACTCTGATAAATAAACTTATTACTCAATCAAAAACCAATATGACGATTATGATTAGGTAAATTTATAAAACTTGCTTTTTCTGTTGCAAAAGATATAAAATTCTTACTAATAAAACAATTTTCTATATTCTTATTTTTCTTAACAAAATTAATCAATTTTATCAAAATCTTTCTTTTTTTTACTTTCTTCTATTGTTCTTTTAAATTCTTTAATTTGTGATATATGCTTTTTAACTTCATAAAATAAAATAATAAATAATAAAAATAAATGTAAAGAAAGAAATAAAATATCGTATATTGTTCTTTTATTTGAAATAAAACCGAAAATAATTAAAATAAAACTAATTAAAGATAAAAAATATACAAAAGAATATAATAAATTATTAATAATAAACTGTTTTTTATTTTGTTTTTTCATTAGTTAAAACCTCCTAACTAAATATTTGTTTAATAAACATTGTTATATTTAATGTTTATCTATTGTTTTTTTTAATGTTTTTATATTGTTTATCTATTGTTTATTTATTGTTTAATAAACATTGTTATATTTAATGTTTATCTATTGTTTTTTTTAATGTTTTTATATTGTTTATCTATTGTTTATTTATTGTTTAATAAACATTGTTATATTTAATGTTTATCTATTGTTTTTTTTAATGTTTTTATATTGTTTATCTATTGTTTATTTATTGTTTAATAAACATTGTTATATTTAATGTTTATCTATTGTTTTTTTTAATGTTTTTATATTGTTTATCTATTGTTTATTTATTGTTTAATAAACATTGTTATTAACATTATTAAAAATATAAAATAGTAAAAATTGGCACACTGAAAAATACTATTAACAAGTTTAATAAAAGAAATATAAAATTAAAATTAATAAATCAAATAACATAACTAGTGTGCCATAGATGAGTTATTCATCTTGTTATATTAGAATTATTTAATTTTACTAAAAAAGATTTTTAAATACCCAGTTTTTCAATCAACTTCTATCCTTGAATTTTCCAAATTATTATAAAGTCAAATTTTTTCTTTGTTTATATACTTAATTTGATTTAATAAAACTTTGTGATTTTCACAAGTTCATAAAATTTTATTTGTTTCAAATTCTTCGGTGATAAATGATGATAATTTATAACAATTAATAACATCACATATTTTTTGTTGTTTAATAATTTTCATTTTTATAAATCAAATTTAATATTAACCATAATAAATATCTTCAAATCATTCTGTTTTTCCGCGATGTTTAACTTTATGAATTCGCTTTGGCATTCCGCATTTACTGCATTTAATCATAATGTTGATTTTTTCCATTTTTAGTTTCTCCATTCTAATATTTAACGATTGATTTATTAATATAACTAAGTGAAACAAAACAAGGACAACACCTTTACTAAGTAGATATATGAATTATTTACTAATTTCTTAATTTAATATGGTTTTTTCTGAAAGGAAACAACTTTTTTATTATTTTAAAAATTATAAATATTTAAAGATGCTGTCCTTGTTTTGAATCAATTAGTTATTTTAGGTTTTTTAAAATAAAAAAACCATTTTAGTAAATGGTTTTAATTATTCTTATTTAATTTCTTTATATTTTTATACCCTACTTTTTTTTATACAGTCCAAAATTCATAGATTAAAATATAAAATAGCAAAAATATATTTTTTTATTGGAAATTATGAAGCCTTATTAGATTTTTTAATTTGTTATTTACCCTATGTTATTGACAACAAAAGAAATTTTTATTAGAAACTATTGAATTAATTAAAAATAATAAAGATGGTATTGAAAATCAAGCATTAAAATATAATATTGGTTGTCATATGGAGGGCGATGTTTCACATTATATTAAGGCTGTTAAAGGTCGTGGTGCAAAAATATATTGTAAAGAAACATTTAATAATATGTTAATTGCTTCAATGTTAAGACTTAATAGCAAAATTAATGAAGTTAAAATTGAAAAAAATATTCAAAATAAAGAAAAAATTAAATTTAATATTTTTTATTTAAATAAAAGACAAAACCAATTTTTATCTTTATAAAAAACTTTTTAAAATTAGTAATAACTTTAAAAAGCACTTTTTATTGTTGCAAAATTCATAATTTTATAAAATTATTTATTTAATTAAAAATTATTTTTTTTAAAAAGTTGAATTTTTTATAAATTTTGTTATCATTTAAGTCATAAGCGAAACTTAATTTGTTTCTAATTACTTAATTTTATTAAAAACCTAAGAATAATGAATACTACCAAAAATTGCAATTAAGTCACAAGCAGGGTCATATTTATTAAAACATCCTCAACGCGTTTATGAAGTTGTTAAGGCAGTGGTTGAAAATGTTACTAAACCAGTAACTGTTAAAATTCGAATTGGCTGAGATGAAGAGAATATTAATTGTGTTGAAATTGCAAAATATTGTGAACAAGCAGGAGCACAAGAAATTGCAGTTCATGCTCGAACACTAAAACAATTTTATTCTGGAAAAGCTGATTGAAATTGAATTAGGAAAGTAAAAGAAAATGTTGCAATTCCAGTAATTGGTAATGGTGATGTTTTTACTTGTGAAGATGCAAAACAAATGTTAAAAGAGACTGGTTGTGATGCAATTATGTTAGCACGAGGAACACAAGGCAATCCATGAGTATTTAAACAGATTCAACATTTTTTAGATACTGGTGAAAAAATTGAGCAACCACCATTAGATGAATGGCGGAATATTATTTTCCGCCATGAAGAATTATTATTAAATTTAAAGGGAGAACGAATTGCAGCAAGTGAAATGCGGAAAAATTTAGCCTTTTATTTTAAAGGAAAGCCAGAAGCTACTAATTATAAAATTCGGGCAACGCAAATAAATACAATATTTGAGTTAAAAATGCTTGTTAATGAATATATTGCCTATTATAATAGTAATATTAGTGTTGCTAAATAGTAAAAAGGAGAATTAAAATGGAGAAACGTAATTTTACAGAACAAGAGCAAATTAGACGTGATAAATTAAAAACAATGGTTAACGATGGGCATAATCCTTTTGTAATTGCCAAGTTTGACCGAACACATACAAGTAAAGAACTTAATGAACAATTTAATCATTTATCAAAAGAGGAATTAGTCACAAGTAGTGATAATATAATAGTTAAAATTGCGGGTCGAATTAAAACATTTCGCGAAGCAGGAAAAGTTAGTTTTGTAACGTTACAAGATCAAAATGGAATTTTTCAAATTTATGTTCGAAATGATGAAGTTTGTGATGAAAAATATCAAGAATTTATTAATTTTGATTTAGGAGATATTATCGGAATTACTGGAATAATGATGAAAACAAACACTGGGGAATTAACAGTGCGAGTTAAAGAATTTGTTTTATTAGCAAAAGCATTGCGTGCATTACCTGACAAATATCATGGAATGACTGATATTGAAGAAAAATATCGTCGTCGTTATGTTGATTTAATTACATCAGCGGAAACAAAAGATATTTTTATTAAGCGTAGTAAGATTATTGCTTTAATGCGAGATTTTTTTAATAGTAAGGGATATTTAGAAGTTGAAACACCTGTTTTACAGCCTATTCATGGTGGCGCAGTGGCAAAACCATTTATAACTCATCATAATACATTAGATATGAATTTTTATCTACGAGTAGCAACAGAATTACCTCTAAAACGGTTAATTGTTGGTGGCTTTGAGGGAGTTTATGAAATAGGGCGATTATTTAGAAATGAAGGAATGGATACACGCCATAATCCAGAGTTTACAACAGTTGAAATTTATGTTGCATATCAAGATATGAATTTTATGATGCAATTAACAGAGGATACTATCTGCTACATTGCAAAAAACATTTTAAATAAAGATGAAACAAAATACGATGGAGTAATGATTTCATTCAAACAGCCATGAAAACGTTTACATATGGTTGATGCAATTAAAGAGTTAGTGGGAATTGATTTTTGAAAACCAATGACTTTTGATGAAGCAAAGAAAATTTCAAAAGAAAAAAAACTACCAATTGAAAAATTTCATACTTCTGTTGGACATATTATTAATTTGTTTTTTGAAGAATTTGTGGAAGATAAATTAATTCAACCAACATTTATTTATGGTCATCCCGTTGAAGTTTCTCCATTGGCAAAAACAAATGCAGAAGATCCAAGATTTACTGATCGATTTGAATTATTTATTAAAGGGCGTGAATATGCAAATGCTTATTCAGAATTAAACAATCCAGTTGAACAATATGAGCGTTTTGTTAGTCAATTAGCAGAACGTGATAATGGTAATGATGAAGCACAAGAATTAGATATTGATTTTATTGAAGCATTGGAATATGGAATGCCACCAACAGGTGGTTTAGGAATTGGAATTGATCGCCTAGTTATGTTATTAACAGGACAAGATTCAATTAAAGATGTATTATTATTTCCCCACATGCGACCAAGAGGAAAATAGGTGATTGTATGGCATTTGGTATTGAAATTGGTTATAGTTCAATTTTAACATTACGTGAAACAGTAGAAGCAATTAGTTTAATTAAACGTGAATTAGTTTGTCGTTTTATTATTCAATTTAATTTATTAAAAGTTGATGCGCCTTTAATTACTACAGAAGAAAAAGGGTTTAATGATGATTTTCGAATGACAGAACGGCCAATTGATTTTGATATTTCACCAACTAATTTGGTTGGTGAAATATTACAGTCACACAATAAATGGCGACGAAATGCAATTAAACAATATGAATTGTTAGAAAACGAAGGAATTTTAACAACGGCAATTGTTTTGCGTCGTGATATTAAGCAATCAAATAGCCAAGCAGTAAGTTTTAGCGAAATTGGATTTGATTTATTATTAGAAGAAAAAGACATTACATTATTAAAAATTAAACAAACAATTGATAAAGCAACTAATATTGTTAGTGATGTAGAAGACATTTTATTATTAAAATTTCCGCAATTAAATAAGAAATTTAAGAAAAAATTAAATTGAACAAGTCAAATTGAATTACAAAAAGCAATGCGATTATTAAGTTATCAAGAACGCTTGAACCGCTATACAAGAGAAAATGGTGCTACAATCCTCTATGGTTTAAAAAATAGTATTACTAATAATACGATTGAAATTAGTGAATCGCAAGATGTTTTTAATTGGGAACTCTATGCGAAAATTTTTGTTTATGATTTTGTGTTAGAAAAAGCTACTTGTATTGGTTATTGTGCTGCTAATGTTAATCGTGATGTTTTAAAAAGTCAATTAGCAGTAACAAAAGAAACAAGTAAATTAAGAACAGAATATGATGCAAAAGTAGCAACAAATGACTTACCAGTGACACTTTCGTTCGGACTTTTTAAGTCACAATTAGATTTATTTTTATTAGAAAAACAACATATTGGTGAAGTTATTGCTTCGGTTTGAAGTGATGATTTTTTAGAATATGTTAAGAAAAATGGAATTGAAATTTTATAAATGAAAAATTATACGGGAATAATTGTGGCAGCTGGGAAGTCATCACGTTTTAATCAGAAGGACAATAAGTTGCTATATCAACTTGATAATAAACAAACTATTATTGAACAAACATTAATGTTATTTTTAAGTGATCCACTTTGTACAGAAATTATTGTTGGTGTTAATGAAGAAATTTTAACTTTTTTATTGAAAAAAAATTACCAAGCAAAAAATATCCAATTTATTATGGGTGGCATAGAACGAGTTGATACGATTTATCAATGTTTAATTAATCATAAAATTAGTAATAAAATTATAATGATTCATGATGGTGTGCGTTGTTTTACTAGTTTAACTTTTATTAATCAATTAAATCAAGTTTTTCAACAAAAAAATTATGAAGTGCTAATTCCAATTTTACCAATTACTGAAACCCTTAAAAAAGTTAAAAATAATTTTATTGAAAAAACATTACCTCGAGAAGAATATTTTACAATTCAGACGCCACAAGTTTTTAAAGCAAGATTATTATATCAAGTTTATGACAGATATTTTCAAACTAAAAATAGAACAATAATTTATGATGATAGTTATTTAGTAGAGTTATTTTCACCAGAAACAAAAATTCATACAATTTATGGTGAAAAACAAAACATTAAATTAACTTATGTTGATGATTTAAAATTATTAAAATTATTAAAATAACGCTTACAATTAAAGGGAATATAAGGTATAATAGTTTGTGAGTTAATAGTGCTTGAATTATAATTATTAGCTCCTTGTCCGAATAGGACCTAGACCAAAAGGAGGAAAATAAAATGCGTAAATATGAAATTATGTATATATTAAATCCCGAAGCAACTAATTTGGATGAATTAGAAATTAAATTACACCAAATTTTAGAAGCTAATGGGGGAAAAATAGAAGAACACGGAAAATGAGGAATTAAAGATTTAGTATATCCGATTAAAAAGAAAACAAAAGGATATTATGGAGTATTAATTGTTAATACAACATCAGAAAACATTGATGAATTTGTTCGAATTAGTCATATTGAACAAGATGTATTACGAATTTTAGTAATTAATACAGAAAAAGAAAAAAGATATATTCAATCAACTGTTTATGCAAAAACAGAAGTTAAGAATGATAAACAAGACCGTGATCGTAGACCAGGGAATAAAAAAACTGATTATAAACGTCATGAACAACGTTCAGAAGGTGAAGAAGCAAAACCAGAAAATGCACCAACTGAAACAAAAGAATAAAAAATTAGGAGTGTGCAAGAGTTATGTTAAATCGAGTTTCATTAGTAGGAAGATTAACCCGTGATTTAGAATTAAAAAATTCTGTTAATGGTAAACCATTTGTTGCTTTTACATTAGCAGTAAATAATAGTTTTAATAACCAAGCTTCGTTTATTCCTTGCTTTGCTTGGAATAAAACGGCAGAAAATATGGCCCGTTATTTAAAAAAAGGATCATTAATTGCATTAGATGGACGTTTACAAACGAGAAGTAATAATGTTAATGGTCAAGTTACAACAATTGTTCAAGTAATTGCTGATATGGTTTCTTTTTTAGATTCAAAAGGTGCTAGTGCTGCTACTAACATTGGTGGTCCATCAATGCCAATTGCTAATGATTTTTCTAACACAACTTTTGAACAACCAGAACCACAAGATGATAATAATATTACTTTTGATGGCGATGATGCAATTTTATGAGATTAAAAAGAAAGGAAAAAGAAAATGAATCCAAAATTTAAACGTTTTAAAAAACAATGTTATTTTACAAAAAATAAAATAACATACATTGATTATAAAGATATTGAATTATTAAAAAAATTTATTTCTGGTAATGGGCAAATTTTGCCAAAACGAGTAACAGGAACAACTGCTAAAAATCAAAGAATGTTAGCAACAGCAATTAAAAGAGCTCGTCAAATGGCTTTATTACCATTTGTTATTGATTAAAAAATACTTACTTTTGTGAGTATTTTTTCTTTTTTCGTGTAGAATTAATATGATATATCATAGGCAGTAAAAAAGAGTTAAGGGATGACATTATGAAACAAAATCCAAGATTTATTAATGTTTTTAGAAAAGATGCAAAAGAAAAAATAGCAAAAAATTGACTACAAATAATTAAGTATATGATTAAGTATATGCTAATTTGCTTTGTGCATTTTTTGTGTGGTTTTATTTGTTGCTGAGCTTTTTGAAACCCATTAACAAAAATTGGTAATATTCCTATGGCAATTGTTGACAATGATAGACCACCTTGTATCGCCTATGTTTTTCAGAAACAAGGAACTGATGAAAATAACTTATTAACTTCGCCAACTGTTGAATATTTTAATTCTGACACATTAGCAGTTTGTCAAGAAAAAGCACAAGAATAATTTGATAATAATAGAGATATTGATAAAGATCTTTATAAATTGCAATATCGTTATGATAGCATGGTGAATTTATCTGTTACAAATAATAAATTTTATAATATTAATACAAAAGCATTATAATTAGACCAAAATGGTATGACCATTAAATTAAATTATTTGTATGGTGATGAAACTATGTTTAAACCAGCTGATAAATATTGGGCTCAATTGCAAGTTAATAGTGGTTTTACAGAAAATATTTTTAAATTAATGCGGTGCTATTGGTAATCATATTCCAACAGAAGTTATTAAAACTTTAGAATATTTAATAGAAAACATTCCTCAGTTTTGATCAACATATAAACAAAATTTTTTACCTGGACAAGTGTTATATACATTTACCCAAATTAAAACTGATTTAGTTGATTCTGCCTTACCAGAGGTATTAGGTACTTCAATGTTCTGAGCTTTTGCGCAATGAGATGAATCAACTAATAGATATTATTTAACTGGTCGTGATTTTAGCAATTATTTAGAAAAAATTTTATTAATTATTGGTCCTAATACTTCAATTGGAAAAGTAATCTTAGACTATGTTGAAAAAAACATCAACAATATTATGAAATTGTTAAAAAAAAATTGGAAGTAATTGAAAGCGAAGGGAAACAATTTATTGATAGCTTTGTTCGTGAGATTTTTCCTAATTTGGATGAACATATAACTTGACCAAAATATAGTGCAAGAGCACAACAAGTAATTCGTGATTGAGCAAATTTAAATTCATCAATTTTTCAAGTTCCAGTTCATATTCAAGGTTACCAATATGGGGAATATGGAATTGGTTTAGGTAAATTTTTTATAGCGATTGCAATGTGAGTTGGTGTTTTAATGCAAACATTTATTTTTGACCGTACTTGTCGAACAAAAATAGCTCGTTGATATCAACACTATTTTTCAAAATTGTTACTAATGTTAATTACAATAGTACTTCAAACCACAATTCTTGCACTTTTTTTGTTACAATAGGGTTAGTAGGAACCTATTATCGTTTTTTAAAAATAAAATATGGGACATTCAAGATAAAAGTAATTTATGAAGTAATGAATCATATTGATAGTGTTAAAGATTATAAAAAAAATACTAGTACATTAAATTATTTGACAAAAGAAGAACAAACTTTAATAAAAGCAGAGGTTTTTGCACAATTAGCGACAAAACAACAGAAAAAGAAATTAAAAAAACAGCATAAATAATTAATTTTATTTTTAAATATTTTATCCTTTTGTTGTTAATAATAGTTTAAAATGTATTATTAAACTATCAATTTATTCCAAGAAAGGTATGACAAATGCATTTTAATTTATTACTCAGTTCAAACAATAGTAATCCATTGCATGATTTTTTATCAATTTCAACTTGACAATCACTTATTAGTATTCTTATTTTCTTTGGAGTGATGTTTTTATTATGATTTTGAATTAAAAGAACAAAAATGCGATTTATTTTTCGTGTTTTATTAGGGTTAGTAATTGGTTTAATTTTTGGGATTATTATTCAAGCAATTAATGGTTTCCCATATAATGCAACGGAACCATCAGGGTCAATGATTAATCCAGAGATTCCAGATCCAAATAATCCGGATAAAACTATTCTAAATAATATTTATGTTTTATGAGTACATGAGTTTTCAATTTGAGTTAATTTATTTAGAATGATTTTCTTAAATGCAATTTTATTAATGACTGTTCCTGTTGTATTCTTAGCAATTGCAAGAGCTGTTTCAAAACCAGGAAAATATGCATCTTCACGAAGAGGAACAATTATTACAATTACTATTTTATTATTAAATGTTGCAGCAATGTTTATTATTACATTATTTATTGGGATTGCATTTAATATTGGTAGTGGATTTATAATTTCCGGAAGTGGGAGTTATGAAAAAGATGTATCAAAGCCATTGCCAGAAATTATTTGGAATTATGTTCCGTCTAATTTTGTACAACCATTTCTTTTAGCAACAATTATTCCTGTAATGGTAATTGCTGGTTTAATTGGGTTAGCTGTTAAAAAATCAACTAAGCGACATCCAGAAGATATGGAAAAGATTCGTGATGGTTTTGACCGTTGATGAACAGTTATTATGTCATGTTTAATTTTTATTATTAAATTAATGCCATATGCTGTAATGTCAATGATAACTTATGCTATTATTTCACGACCAATTGGATACTTAGCACACATTGGAATTATTGTTGGAGTTGGTTATTTATGTTTAATTATTGCTTTAATTTGGCATTCATTATTATTAACATTATCAGGAGTAAATCCATTTAAATGATGGAAGTTTGCTATCAAACCGGTAATTCAGGGTTTTACAACTCAATCTTCTAATTCAACCTTACCCGTAACAATGGAAGTTTTAAAAGATGATATAAAAGTAAAAGAGAATCTTGTTGGAATATCTGCTCCTTTAACTACAACAATGGGGTTAACTGCTTGTGCAGGTGTACAAGCAGGAATTATTGTTTCTTTTATTTCAACATCTGGTTTATATGATTTAACTGTTGCTAATTTCTTTATTGTTTTATTGGTAGTAGTTGTCGCATCGTTAGGAATTGCTGGTTTGCCAGGGACAGCAAGTGTTGTTATTGCTGGTGTTTTAGGAGGAATTGGATTAGAAACATTGTATGTGCCAGTTTATGCAATTATTGGTGCTCTAGATGGTTTATTTGATATGGGACGAACAGCTGTCAATGTTGCGGGGGGATTACAAGCAACAACAATTGCTGCTCAGTTAACTAATTCATTAGAAAATGAAGACTTAATTCTTTTTAAATGGTCAAAATTGCGAAAAAAACGAAAACGGGAAAAAAGCAAAAACAAAGAATAAAGGCTTAGTCCTTTATTTTTATTTTAATAATCTAAGGTTATAATATTACTATAGAAGAAAGAGAGTTGAAAAATATGAAAGTAATAGTAATTGGTGGTTCAACATCTGGCATGACAGCAGAAAGTAAATTAAAACGTATGTTAAAAAATGATGTTGAAATTATTGCTTATCAAAAGTTTAAATATCCATCATTAGGAGCTTTTGGAATTCACCAAGGATTTGTTCCAATTTAAGGAATTAACTATAATACAAATCAAGAATTTATTGATAATTATGACAAATTAATTATTAGTGTTGGAGCAACACCACGTCGTTTAAATTTATCAGGAGAAGACGCTGTAAATGTTTTTACAGGTACAACCTTGGAAGCTGCCATTGAATTACATTAACGTTTAAAAAAAGTAAAAAATTTTACTATTTATTATTGGCGGAGGTTTTATTGGATTAGAATTTTGTGAAAGTTTTGGCTTGGCAAGAAAAAAAATTACGTTAATTGAAGCTGACAAATGAATTTCACGAAAATTGCTTGACGAAGATATTGCACATTTATTAGCAAATGATTTAGAAAAAAAGGAATTAAAATTAAAACAAATACCAAAGTAACAAAACTTGTTGTTGAAAATAATAAGGTAACAAAAATTAAATTATCATCGGAAGAAGAAAATGTAACATATTTAGCATTAGTTGCAATTGGGGTTACTCTGGCAACTAATTTTTTAAAAACAACAGATTTAAAAATGAATGAATTTGGGGCAATTTTAGTGAATAACCAATTTGAAACAAATAAATATTAAAGATGTTTATGCTGTAGGTGATTGTGTGATGACAAAAAATATTATTGATAATAAATTAAATTATATGTTGTTAGCAACAATTGCAGCCAAAAATGGTAAGGTTCTAGGTAATATTTTAGCAGGAAAGAAAGATCATTTTCCTGGTGGAATTGGAACAAGTATTATGCAGGTTTTCGAAAGTGAAATTGCTCGAACAGGATATACAAAAGAACAAGCAATTTTGAATGGTTTTAATGTGAAAGAGGTCGTTGTAAATGGAACAGATCATACAAACTATGTTGCTGATGCGAAGCCAGTAACAATTAAAATTATTTATGACCAAAAAGATAAAATTATTGTTGGTGCACAAATTTTTGGTTATAATAAAGTTAGTTTAAGAATCAATTCTTTAATCCCAATTATTTGAACAAAAACTAAAATTGGTGAAATTGAGTATTTAGATCTACCATATTCACCTCCTTTTGCAAAAAGTGTTGATGTATTAAACGTTGCTTTGACAAAAATTAATGAGTAATAAAAATTAAAGGAGATAATAATATTAAATGACAGTAAAAAATGCAATTAATTGACGAAAAACTATTAAAAAATATAATAGTGAAAAAGTAATTAATCAAGAAGATTTAACAGTAATACTTGAAGCAGGGCGCTTAGCACCTTGTTCATTAGGAATTGAAGTAACTAATGTTGTTAGTATTACAAATAAAGAATTAAAAAAGAAATTTGCTGATGAAGCAATGTTTGACTGAAATCAAGAAAAAGTCAAAAATGCTAGTTGTATAATGCTTATTACGGGCACTAATCCATCTTATTTAGTTTCAACTGAATTTTTAACAAAACGCTTAGAACGAGTTATTAATCAAGCAGATGATTTAGAAAATGCAATTAAAAAATATCAAAATTTTTTGCAAAAAAAAGAACATCTTTCTGCATTTGTTTCAGAACAAGCTCATATTGTAACTAGTTTTATTACAATTCAAGCTGCTGATTTAAGAATAGGAACTACTATTATGGGTGGTTTTGATGCAAAAAAATGTGATGAGTTATTAGCAAAACATTGTACGTTTGATCAAGGAAAATATCATACAGTCTTAGCTTTAGCGTTAGGATACTATGATGAAGATGATGATAAAGCAACAATGCCACGTGTTAGAATTGATTTTAATGAATTTGCAAAGATTATTAAATAATATTTGTTTTTGTTTAAATATGTGTTATCATTACTTAGGTGCAAATAATATGCAGTCATATTATTAAAAGTGAGGTGAGTTATATGGCAAGAGAAGGAATCCATCCAAAATATTTTGATACTAAAATTATGTGTACAACTTGTGGAACTGAGTACATAAGTGGTTCTACTAAAGGAGAAGAATTAAAAGTTGATACTTGTTCTTCATGCCATCCCTTCTATACAGGAAGTCAACAGTTTGCTAATGCAGCTGGACGTGTTGAACGATTTAAATCTAAATTTAATAAAAAAGAAGAGTTAGTAAAACAAACAGAAAAAGCATCAAAAGCACAAAAAGAACTTAACAAAAAAAAAGCGAAACCAAAATCTGATGAACAAAAAGCAGCAGAATAATTGGTAAACCTTTATCTTTTTAAGATAAAGGTTTTTTTTATATTTTGTAATGTAATTTTATTAAATTAGAAACATAATTTTTCAAAAATTAGCGGAAATATAAGTTTAACTTAACAATAACTATTTTTTATTATTTTTATTTGGGTATAATAAAATTAATTGGGAGCGTGGTATTTTAATGGGATTTAAAATTAATAATTTAAAGTATAAACGATATAAAAAAATTATTTTTAGTGATTTAAATTTTGGTGTTGATAGTCAAGAAATTTTGGGGACTCATTTTGAGAATAAGTTTTCACAATTATATTTTTTAAAATTGTTATTGGGAAAGAAAAAACCACGTAATGGAAAAATTTATTTAAACAATAGAAATATCACAACTTTATTACCAAAAGAACGTAGAATTGGTTATGTATCACCCGGCCCATTAAGATTAGCTTTTTTACCAACAAAATTACGTTTGGCTTATCATATTTTAAAAACGCCAAAATTTTTACATGATAGTTCATTAAAATATAATAAAAATAAATATTTTTATAAAAATTTAGTTTTTATTGGTAATGATTTAAATAAACAAAATTTAATATTAAAAATAGATAAAATCATTAATGAATATTTTAATAATTCAATTTATATTAAAGAAGAATGAATTGAGACTTATTTAACTCAAATTAGTGAATTCCATAAAAAAGAAATTAGTAAAATTTTAGATGATGATAAAGATTCAATTTTTATTCAAAGTTTACATACTTATACTTACAAAAGAGAAGAAATTCGTGTATATGAAGGTTATCTTGCATTTTTACAAGCTTTATGAGATAAAATTTATTATATTTCTGACTTAGATTATTTGTGTGATTGTTATGAAATTGCTAAAAAAAGAAAACTTAAAGATAAAAGTTTTGGTTTTATTGGGGCAAAATTAGTTTGTGAAAAGTATTTAAAAATATTGCAGACTGAAATTACATATGAACGTTATCTTTTAATTAAAGCACGAAAAGCATTAAAAAAATATCGTCTTAATGTTATAAATATGGTTTTAAAAGATAGTAAACATAAGAGTGTTATTAAAGGAATTTTAAATAAAAGTAATTCCTCAAATATAATTACTTGAACAAAATTATCAGAAGATCAATGATTTAACTATAATCAAAAACAAGAACAATTAATTGCAAATTTATTACCAGATGAAGCAACAATTATTAAGGGAAAAGTTTTAGAATATTTTCATAAATATCATTTGGAATTATTAAATAATACATTAGAAACTCGTGAAAAAGATAATTCACTTGCTATTGAAGAAGCAAATGAAAAAGTTGTAACAGTTTATAATCAAGCTTTTGAAGAAGTTAAAAAATTAATGAGTAATTTAAATATTAAAATGAATTGATTTAAACTTACTAAAAATTTAAGTAGTTTTGATCATACTAAAATTAGATTGATTAATGCCATTTTAAGTAAGAAAGAATTAATTATTTTACATAATACTTTTGACAATTTAACTCATAATGAAGCAAATGAATTAAATGAAATTTTACTTAGTTTAAAAAATTATAATCCACAGTTAACTTTTTTAGTTTTAGCAAAGAACATTGAGAATATTAAAAATTATGTTACACAATTATTATTTTTTGATAAGGATAATAATTACAAATTGATGTCAAAAAATCATGCTGAATTTTTACCTAATACAATTAATTTATATCAAATAATGTATAATAGTTCAGAAAATGTTTTTAGTATGAAATACTCTATAGCAGAAAATTTTTTAGAAAATGAAAAAATTAAGATTAAATTACCTAAAGGAACTAAATTAATTGATCAAAAAGAATATTATTTAGCAGTTAATCCAAACTTAATCTCATTCCAAAAGACAAAGAAATTTAACAAAGATTTACATTTATTATATAAAGGACATGTTAAGTCAATTAAAAAAGTCTTTAAATCAATTGTTTGCTTTTTTGAAGTTAATGATGATGAAGTTATTTTTAAAATTTTAGTGTCAGAAAAAGAACTAAATTTAAAAAAAACAACAACAATATATTTTGAAAAGAATGCATTATTAGTTTATGATAAAGTTAACAATAATTTAGTTGCTAACATATAAGCGAGGAAAACAAATGCAAGATTTAAAAGGAATTATTTTACAAAAAATTAAAGATTATAAGACAATTATTTGTTTACGTCATATTTCACCAGATGGTGATGCATATGGTTCAGCATTTGGATTAGCACAATTCATTAAAGATAATTTTCCAAATAAGAGGGTATTAGTTGATGGTGCACCAAATGATTTTTTAGCCTTCTTAGCAATACCTGATCTTCTTCAAGCAGAAGATTATAAAGATGCATTAGTAATTGTGACTGATACAGCGAACATTGAACGAATTGATAGTAAATATTGGCAGAAAGCAAAAGAAGTTATTAAAATTGATCACCATCCTAATGTTACGCCATTTGGTGATATACAATGAATTGATGAAACTAAAATTGCAGTTTCAGAAATGATTGCTGAGTTAGTTTTAACATCAAAATTAATAGTAACACCAGAGGCAGCCAAATTAATTTTTACTGGAATTGTAACAGATTCAAATCGTTTTATGTATAGTAAAACTTGTCATAATACTTTTATGTTAGCAGGGAAATTAGTTGCGACAGGTTTTGATTTGCAATCAATTTATCAAAATTTATATGAAGAATCATGAGTTAATCTACGCTTTAAAAATTATTTGTTATCGCAAGTAGTTATTTATGATAAAGAAATTAGTTATGTTAAGATAACTGATGAAATGTTAAAAGAACATAATATGAGTTATGAGACTGTTAAACCATGGGTTAATATTATGAGTAATATTAAAGAATTTAAAATTTGAATGTTAGTAATTGAAAATAAAGCAGAGGGTTATATAAACCTTAGCATTCGTAGTAATACTTATATTATTAATAAAGTAGCAGAAAAGTACTGTGGTGGTGGTCATCAGTTAGCAAGCGGTGCAAAAATTTATCAGTGAGAAGATTTAGAGCGAGTTTTAAAAGACTTAAGTTTTGTAGTTAAAAATAACATTAAATATATGGGAGGTTAAGAATGTATTTTTTAAATAGTAAAGCTCAAATAGGCTGAATAGAAGTTATCACTGGTTGTATGTTTGCTGGAAAAACCGAAGAGTTTATTCGCCGCTTAGTTCGCCTAGGTTATGCTAAATTTGAAATTCAAGTTTTTAAACCAACAATTGATAATCGTTATAGTGAAAACCAAGTTGTTAGTCATAGCAAAAAAGCAGTTGAAGCAATATCAGTTAAGAATTCTGAAGAGTTATTAACAAACCTTAAACCAACAACAAATGTTGTTGGGGTTGATGAAGTCCAATTTTTTGATAATAATATTGTTAAACTTGCTGATTCTTTAGCATATAAAGGAATTATTGTTATTGTTAATGGTTTAGATAAAGATTTTCGAGGTGAAGCTTTTATTAATGTTGAACAATTAATGACACGAGCAGAAGAGGTTAAGAAATTGCATGCAATTTGTGTTAAATGTGGAAATTTAGCAAATAGAACCCAACGTTTAATTAATGGGAAACCAGCTAATTATTATGATCAAATTGTTTTAATTGGTGAAAAGGATAAATATGAAGCTCGCTGTCGTCATTGTCATGAAGTAACATACTAATGTATGAGGAAAAAATGTTAACAAAAAGTCGATTAAATGCTGAAGTTTATTTTATTGTAAATAGTAAGTCAAAAAATATAAAAAAAATTAAAGCTCATTTTGTTGAAAATTTGGCAATTAATTCCAAAATAATAATTTTAGAAGACTTATTAATTGAGGAAAATGACAATGTGATTGTTAATGATAATGTTTTTAAAATTAGCCAAAAAATTATTCATAAACATCCCATTAAAAAAAACATTTGAAAGTTGCGAATATCGTTTAACTTTAGTTGACCAATTAAAAAATTTGCCAAAATTTCAAACATTAATTTCAAATCAGTAAAAAGTCATTTTATTATAATGAATTAAATTAATCATTATTATTTAAAATATATTATAATTGTTAAGTGTCTAAAAAAGAGGTGAAGCAAATGAATCAAAAAACAATTGAACGATTAGAAACAATGTTAAGGCGGTGAAATTTAATTAATGAAGAATTAACAAAACCAGAAATAGTTAATGATGTAAAAAAGTTAACTAGTTTAGCAAAAGAACAAGCACAATTAGAGGAAACCGTTGCTTTATACTTAAATTATAAAAATGTTTTAAATAATATTAATGAAGTAAAATTAATTTTAGAGACAGAAAAGGATTATGAGTTAATTGAATTAGCAAAAGAAGAATTAAAAACCTCAGAAATAAGAAAAGAACAACTTACAGCAGAGTTAAAAGTAATGTTATTGCCCAAAGATCCTAATGATGATAAGAATGTTATTTTTGAAATTCGTGGAGCAGCAGGTGGTGATGAAGGAAACATTTTTGCTGGTGATTTATATCGAATGTATATAAAATATGCAGAACAACAACATTGAAAAGTAGAATTAATTGAAGCAAATGAATCAGAAGCAGGTGGCTTTTCTACAATTTCCTTTATGGTTAAAGGAGATCGTGTTTATTCAAAAATGAAATTTGAATCAGGAGCACATCGTGTTCAACGAATTCCAAAAACAGAAAGTAAAGGGCGAGTACATACATCAACAGCAACGGTTGCTGTTTTACCAGAAATTGAAGAAGTTGATTTTGAAATTAAAACTGCTGATTTAAAAATTGATACTTACCGTGCTTCAGGAGCAGGGGGACAACATGTTAATACAACTGATTCAGCTGTTCGAATTACTCATTTACCAACAGGAGTTGTTGTAACTTCCCAAGATGGTCGTAGTCAACATGATAATAAGGCATTAGCAATGCAACATTTACGAAGTAAATTATATGAAGAACAGCAACGTAAAATTAATGAAGAGCGTGGAACATTAAGAAAAGATGCAGTAGGAACAGGCGACCGGAGTGAAAAAATTCGAACATATAATTATCCTCAGAATCGGGTTACTGATCATCGTATTAATTTAACACTACAAAAATTAGACCAAATTATGGAAGGTAATTTAGATGAAATTGTAGTAGTATTAATTAATGAAGAACAAAGATTGAAAATGGAAGGAAACTAATGACAGTTAATGAATTAATTCAAAAGTCAGAAGATTATTTGAAAGACTCGAATAATGCTAATTATCTTGCTGATATTAAAATTTTAATAGCATTTTTTATGAAAACTTCATTAGCAAAATTATATGCAATTAAAAATGATAAAATTAATTTTAAGATTTATGATTATTGACAACAGTTAATGGCATATCGTAATGGAAAACCAATCCAACATATTACTAATTTACAAAATTTTTATGGATATGATTTTTATGTTGATTATAATGTTTTAATTCCTCGCTATGAAACAGAAGAATTAGTTGATAATATTAATATTATAATTGATGAAATATTGCTTAATAATGGTGATGAACCATTAACTTTAATTGATATTGGAACTGGGAGCGGAGCAATTGCAATTATTTTAGGCTTAGAAAATCCAAGTTTAACAATTTATGCTAGTGATATTTCAACTGAAGCATTAAAAGTAGCAAAAAGAAATATTAAGCATTTAAATTGCAAAAATGTTAAATTATTGGAAGGTGATATGCTAGAACCATTTATTAAAAATAAGATTAAAGCTGATCTGCTAGTTTGTAATCCACCTTATATTCCAAAGAATCAAAATATTAGTAATCGTGTTAAAAATTATGAACCACACGTTGCTTTGTTTGGTGATATTGATGGCCTATATTTTTATCGAGAAATTTTTCAAAATTGACAAAAGGTTGTTAAAAAAAATGGCATTTTATGTTTTGAACATGGTTATGACCAAAAAAAAGATTTAGAAAAATTAGTAAAAGAATATTTTCCAAATCAGAAATATTATTTTCAAAAAGATATAAATAAAAAATGACGAATGTTATTTATTAATATTTTGTAGTAAAATAAAAGAAACTTAAGTGTGAGGTGCAGGATATGGAAGATAAACTTAAAAATATTAAAAGAACTCGCATTATTAGTATTGCTTTTTTATTAGTTTTATTTATTATGGTCCCATATTTTACTTTTATATATGTATCACATAGTGATCAACTTTTAAAAAAATACTTTAATTTTATTGCAACAGTACCTAAGGATGTGTTAACAACATTTACAACACCTAATCTACCAAATGAGTTTTTAATCTTTTGTTTGCCATATATTGCATTAGGAACATTAGCAGGTGCCATTATTAGTAGTGTTTTTTACATTCATCATCAGAAACGAACAGTTAATTTTAATAATAGAATGTTGTTAATTGGAACAGTTTTTATTATCTCTTTTTTATTTAGTGCTTGTTTATTATTTTCACTTGCAGAATATTATTATGATTTATTTACAGAGTGATGTCGTTCTTTAAGAGGTGGTTATACTGGTCCTGAGTTTGTTAAAAATATTCAAGATATGATTCAGATTCATAAAGATATTCCAAATCGAGATGCAATTGTTAAAGCATTAATTAATTTAGCAACAGGGCCTGGTACAAACAATAAATATCCATTAACATGAATTGGTCTTAATGCTATTTGATGAATTACAGGATTACAAATGATTTTTATTATTTTTATTATGTTGAAAGTTAGTTTTAAATTAGAATGATTATTAAATGATAATATTAATCCAACTAAAAAAGAAGAATTATTTGTTTTAAAAGATACATTTAATCAAAGTCGTCTTAAAAAGTTTATTAGTCTATATTTAATTCCAAATGAATTTAATATTTCACTATGAGTCGTTTTTTTTTCAAGTATGGTTTTTATTCCCCAATTTGTTTATACAATTATTATTGGCAGTAGTTTTACTGATGCAAACCGGTTTTTTTTATTTTCTTACTTTTATCCACAATTAACAATTAATGCTATTATACCGAATACAACTAGTATTTTAGATCAACCAAATATTGATTATTTTGAGATGACAATGAATATGCCCGGGTCAGGAATTTTTATTAGTGTTGTACCAATTGTTTCTTCTGCTTTAATTATTTCAATGTTATTTGCATTTACTTTTGTAATGTTGAAAAAACCAAATTTAACTAAAAAAGGTTTTATTAGTTTTTATGTTAGTTTTTTAATTGTAACTGGGACTTCACTAGTAATGTTTCTGGTTTCTCAATATGAATTAAAAAAAGCAGTTGATTATTGAAATAGTCAAAGTGATAATTTTAAAGAAACAGTAATGGAGCCAATTTTTAAAACAACACATTTAGATTACTTTTGATTACAAGGAAATGAATTATTAGCAAGTGGTATTCTATTATCTGCTTTCATTACTGTTTTATCAATTATTGTTCTTTCACATATTTCAAAAATTAAAAGTAATCATATTAGCAATGAACAAATTAAATCAAATTCAAAGGGTTCATAAGAAAGGAGGCTAATTATATATGAAAGTATATACTGTAAAAGATCGCAAAGATATTATTGCTGGTTATTTAGCAGAAAAAGTTATTATTGTTCCAACAGATACTATTTATGGTATGACGTGTATTATTAGTTCACCAGTAGCAAAAGCGAGAATTTTTAAAGTTAAAGGACGATCAGAAAAAATGTATTTATCAGTTATTGTTAGTTCAGTTCGTATGGCGAATAATTTTATTGACTTGCCACGTGATGATTTAAAGCTCTTTAAAAAGAATGAAACTATTACTATAATAGGTAACATAAAAGATGATATTAATAAGCTTTATAACATTACAGAAGATAATACAATTGGGATTAGAATTACAAAATCAAAATGATTAAAAAAAATTATTAATAAGGTTGGGCCAATTTATGGGACAAGTGTAAATATTAGCGGTCAAAATTATGCTAAAGAATTTAATGATCTTCAAAAATTTAATGTTGATATTATTGTTGACGCTGGTTATTTAGATAATCGTCCTTCAAAGATTTATAATTCTTTAACAAAAGAATTTATTAGATAAGAAGGCAAAAAATGGCAAAAAAATAAATAAAAAACAATGATCATGATATCGAATTATTAATGTTGTTGTTTTATGTATCTTAATTTTGTTAACATGTATTTTTACTGTTTTATTTATTATTAACCAAGAAAAATATACTGTTGCTTTCTTAATTACAATCTTATTTTTAGGTGTATGAGTTATTGGTTACTTTACGGGGCATTTCTTTTTTATGAATAAAGATAATCTTCAAATTGGGACAAGAAAAATAATGAGGGACTATCGTAAAAAAGATGATGATGGTAGCAATCCACCCTTAGGAAACAAGGAAGAAAGAATTAAACAATTAGAACAAGAACTTGCGGATTTAAAGAAAGAGCACAATGGTTAATTTTAGAAAAGGTTAATATCATACCAAATTGCATTTCATAATGCAATTTTTTTATAATTTTTTTTTAGAAATATGATATAATTTAACTATAAATAAACGAAGCAGGAGGACTACGCGATGTACATCAATCCATTCGAAAGAATGAAAAATATGAAATTAAATATTGATGAAACAAATACAATAAATATGAAAAGTAATGAACGAGATATAAATTTATTACAAGGTAAAAATGAAGATGGGGAACTGACAGGAGACTTTCTAAAGAATAGTAATCATAATATTAAAACTGATGAACTTAAGATTGATGGAATTACATTATCAAGTTTTGAAATTATTCGTGATTTAATGAAAATTTTTAAAGAAAAAAATAACGAAATGCAATTTTTCTTAGCAGTTATGGATAAAGGAAATTGTGATTCAATGTCTGAAATTGCTACTTTTTTTTTTAATGCCGCTTGTTAATATTGATTTATTACGTATTGAATTGTATGCTTCACCATTTTTATTTTTACTTAAAAAAATTATTAAGGGACTACCAAAAGTTAGTTTAGAGGATAAAAAAGTTTTATGAGATCGTGTTAAATTATTTGCACGAACTTTAAAACAAAGTGAATTATTAGAACAAGTTAGTGATTCTAATTCAATTGTAATTGTTAATGAGTTAGAATTTGATGATCCATTAGAGTATATTAGAAGAGAATTTGAAGAAATTTTACGTGCTTATGACATCACAGAAAATATTGTAGTAATTTTTAATAATATTGATTTAGTGGGATATGTCAAATTTAAACAAATATTTAGCTTAGTACAAGCTATTTTTAAAGGAATTTTACAGTTTAAATTTATTGCTGGATTAAATCCACTTTTAATTGAAACTTATGTTAAACAGATGTATGGCAATTATGCAACAGACCAATTGGTTGCGCATGAAGTTAGTGCTTATAACAAGCGATATATTATTAAAAATGAAAATGATAATGTCGTTACTAAAGAACCAACAAAAGAAGCAGCTGATTCTTATCATCCAATGTCAGATTTTGCTTCTGTTGAAACAGAAGATGAGGATGATGAAACAATTGGCTTTGATTATTGAGCTATGCGCGGTGGAAAGTAGATATAGGAGGATAATTAAAATGTTTGTGTTTTTAGTAACATTAGGGTGAAGTTTAATTATAATTGGAGCGATAGTTCAAATTTTTACTGCTATTTTAAATTTTATGGTAATACAATCTGTTGCGCTTCCATCAATTTTAAAATCAATGAATGATATTTTTCAAACATCAATTTTTAAACAAGAACAAATTTTAAGTTATTTGACAGGAGATATTTGAGGATACACAATTATTGCTTTAACAATTTTTGTTGCATTATTAGTTATTACACTAGTATCACTTCAACTGCATCGTGTTAAAAAAGGACAATTAATTGCAAAACCATATATTAAAATGATATTTGTTACATTAATTATTGCAGCATTAATTTATGGAAAAGTAGCAGTATTAATATTAGCAGCATTAATGTTTATTGGTTTATTGTTTATTGAATCATCATTATTTGATGTTGAGTCTTTACAAAATTTTGTTGAAGAACGAAATATGATTGTTATTTACCACCAAGATAAAAAACTTGAAAGAGAGGTAAATAAAGAGGGAAAGTATCATGGAAGCGCAACTTTGGGAGTTGACGCGACTATCGCAGGGATCGGAGAAACCGAAAGAGATTTCAAAAACAATGATTACGCAAAAGAGGATGATAGTAAAAAGTTATCTTATCAAAAATCAAATTCGATTTTTTCATCAAATGAATTAAATAATTTATTTAATTCTAATAAAAATGATGTTGATGAACATGAATTAGCAAATTTAATTAATGATATGACACAAACTATGATAAATCCTAAGAAGCCAGCGGTTTTTGAAACAAAATCAAATACAACGGAAACTGATTTAAAACAAAGTAAATCAAAAGAATTATCAAAACCACCAGTTGTTAATGAAGTTAAACAACAAGAAAAATCAAACTTGAAATCAGACCAATTAGAAGATCAAAATTCAGCAAATGATCCTCCACAAAATGAACGAGTTGAAAAAATTCCTGCTCCATTCTTGGATGTAAAACCAAATGCTGATTATAAGTTTAATGCTGATATTAAAAGTTTTGCTGAAAATATTAGTTTAGAAATTAATACTTTTAATAATGTTGTAGATAATGGTAAAACAAAAAAAGAGATAGAAATTATGAATAACAATATTAAACTAGCAAACCAAGAATCACAACGGACAGGAATTATATTTATTCCATCTGATCATAATATTGATAAATTAAAAGGAAAATTATTACCTGATATTAAAACATCAGATGATGAAGAAACAAAAACAGATAATGTACCAGATAATTATGATTACCCTTTTGCTGAACTAGCCGGGTTAGATGATTCACAAGTTGGGCATCTTGATGAAATTGATTCAGTTGCAAATGAAGATAATTATGATGATGAAATACAATATTCTGAAAACAATGAGCTTTCAGGTCCATCAGTTGAACAACAAACAGTAGAACAAATAGAAAATAATATGGCAACTCTAGTTGAAGATGAAATCTTAAGAACTAATGAAGTAAAACCCGAGCATGAGGTAAAAAATGATGCAATTAATTTAGAATTAACTCCTGAGCCACTAGATACAACAGAACCAAACAATGTGGGAGCAGATATGTTTAATATCTCAATGAATGAAAAACAAAATACTATTTTAACAGAAACAGAAGATAGTGTACCTGCAGAAATATTTACAACAGATGTTAAAGGAACAAATAAATTAGAAGTTAACGCAGATGAATTAAATAAGAATAAAATAGAAGATCATCAAGGTCATTTATTACGTGATGTTGTTACAAATGAAACAAATAAATTGTTGCAACCAGAAATTCGACCAATTTTAAAAGACGAAGTATCGTATAGTTTAGATGAATTAGATGATAAAATTATGAATGGTGATTTTTCAAATTTAGATGATGAAGTAATTGAATATTTTAATCAAGAAAAGCCAGAACCAATTAAGGAAACACCATTTGTAGAAGAACCACCATTACAACAAGTTATTTCAAATGATTTTGAATATCGTTTTGAAAAAATTGAAGAATTAATTAAAGATTCAATTAACTTACACACAACACACACAAAAACATTAGGAGAAGTGCAAAATCACTTAAAAAATTTAACTTTAAAAGTTGAATCGTTAGAGGCAAAATCTGCTGATTTTGCAAAAAAAATTAACGATTTTGAAACTAAAAAATATATTAAGCATCACGGTGTTGTACCAATTGATCAGTTTTATCCTCAAATTAGTGATATTAACTTAGCATCAAAACGTTATAATTTATATAATAAAAAAGATTATTCTAACACATATGGTGTTGCTAACTCAAGTGAAAGTTCATATGGTTTGGGTAATTATTATCGAACTAAAAATAGTAATTCATCTCAAGAAGAAATAAGGGCAAATAATAATCAATTTGCTGATTATAATCATCTTAATTTACATAATATTTCTAAATATACTAAACAAGATATTCCATTTGAAAAAAATTGTCCATTTTGTAAAAAGAATAACAAATAAAAATTATTATTTTATTTATTAATATTATAAATAAATTTATTAAAAAAGTTAAATTTAGGTTGATTAAATTTAACTTTTTTTTATTTAGAAAGTAGTTTTTTTCTTTTCATTCGTTTAAAAATATGTTAAAAATAAATTAGCAATGAGATATTACATTGTTAGGGCATTAAACATAGTAATTTAAGTATGAAAGGAAATATTCAATTGCCGAATAATAATTAATTAAAAAATATAATTTATTAGTAATAAAAGGGAGGAAATAAACAATGAGAAAATTGATCAGTGTTTTTGTAGCATCAACTTTGCTAAATGGTTCGAGTCTTTTTCTTGCTGCATGTGCTAAAAAATATTATTTTGATAGTAATATTTGAGTTATTACCGATGCTGGTATTGTGACCGATTCATCGTTTAATGAATCAGCATGAGATGGAGCAAGTAAATATGTCATTTCACAAAAGGATAAAGAAATTTTACCATCAGAGTGAAAAAAAAGTCAACATCGAGGTAGTTATTATGAACCAGCAAGTCAAACACCATCTGACTTTAAAACAGCTTATTTAACAGCATATATTGCTGGCGCAAAAACATTAATTTTGCCAGGTTTTATGCATGGTAATACCGTTGGATGAGGTGCAGAAATAGTTGATAATTTAATTTATATTGATGGAAGTAGTCAAAATATTCATTTAGGAATGGATCCCCAAAAACCATTAGCAACAAATGTTGTTGGAATAAGTTATGAAGCTGAATCATCGGGATTTTTTGCAGGAATTGCAACAGCATTATGATTAAATGCTAATAAAAGCAAATATCCTTCAGGTTTAAAAATATCTACATATGGTGGAATGGATAATCCTGACGCTGTTTCAAATTATATGTGAGGATTTTTAGTGGCTGCTGATATTTTTAATGCAATCATTAGTAATAGCAATTTGCCAAACTTATTTAACATTAGAACAGATCTTTTAGCACAAGTTAAAAAAATGAATCCAGCAGTAACTGCTTTACAAAAAATTGAAAAAGTACAAAATGTTATAAAAAATAATGAATCATGATTTTCACAATCATTTGAAATTGGACATGGGAAAGATATTTCAGATGAATTACTTTCTCGTGGAGCAAGTATTATTTTCCCTGTTGCAGGTCCGCAGACCCAAGATACTATTGGCCGAATTAAATATAATAAATCACCAGCTAAAGTTATTGGTGTGGATACAGAACAATCTAAAATTTATGGAGAAGACATAATCGTAACAAGTGCCTTAAAAGAAATTGCAACTTCAACTCAAGAAGCTCTCAAGAATATTTATTCAGATAAATGTGGTTATTCATCTAATAGTAATACTTGAGACAATAATCATGTGACACCGGAATGTTGAATTAATACTGATCAATCATCAATTCAGCATCCAACTTGGACGGGTATTGAAACAACAAAATTAATTAATGAAGATACTGTTAATTTTATTCATAATAAAACTGATGATTTGACAAAGGATACAGCATTTGATAAAATTATTAAGCTATTACAAGATGTTTATTCCCGAGGAATTGATGATGCCCCTCCTGTAGCAGCAACGGTATTTACAACAACATTAGCAAATACTTATCAAAATAGTGATACATTGAAAACTTATATTTTAAATGCAATTGAAACCGCCTTGCAATAGAAGGAAAGGACATAATATGAAAAACAATAATGAATATGCAATAGAAATGAATAATATTACCAAGGTCTTTGGTGATTTAATTGCAAATGATGATATTACCTTAAAAGTAAAAAAAGGTGAAATTCATGCTTTAATTGGCGAAAATGGAGCAGGAAAATCAACATTAATGAGTATTTTATTTGGTTTGTATGAACCAACAAAGGGAGAAATCCTTATTAATGGAAAACCAGAATATATTAATAATCCTATTAAAGCGAATCAATTAGGAATTGGTATGGTTCATCAACATTTTAAATTAGTTGATATTTTTACTGTACTTGATAACATTACATTAGGATATGAACAGTTAAAAGGGAAAGTATTTTTAGATCGTTCAAAAGAAGCACGTGATATTGCTCAAATTGCAATTAAATATAATTTGCAAGTTGATTTTCGTTCAAAAATTGCAAATATTTCAGTTGGAATGCAACAACGAGTTGAAATTTTAAAAATTTTATACCGTGGAGCAGATATTTTAGTTTTTGATGAACCAACAGCTGTTTTAACACCACAAGAAATTGAAGGCTTATTAAATATTATGTTAGATTTAAAAAAAGATGGGAAAACAATTATTTTTATTTCCCATAAATTAGATGAAGTGAAAAAAATTGCTGATCGGGCAACAGTTATTCGACGTGGAAAAGTTGTCGAAACTTTTAATGTGCAAGATAAAAATGAGAAAGAAATTGCTGAAGCAATGGTTGGCCGTAATTTAGTTGAAATTAAAAATTCAGGGCAAGCACCACGAGAAGAAGTTTTATTAAGAATTGAAAATTTATCAGTAAAGAAAAGAGGCCTAACGCGTTTGATGGCTTTAGATGATTTTAATTTAACTGTTCATGCAGGAGAAATTGTTGCAATTGCTGGAGTAGAAGGAAATGGGCAGACTGAATTAGTAAATGTTCTAACCGGATTAGAAAGAGCCTCTGGAGAAATAATTTTTAATGATATTAATGTGACCAAAAAAAGTATTTATGAACGCTATCAAAATGGAATGTCTCATATTCCTGAAGATCGTCATAAATATGGTTTAATCTTAGAATTCAATGCAATTGATAATGTTGTTTTACAAAATATTAATCAAAAACCATTTTCAAATTATGGTTTATTAGATAAAGGAGCAATTCAATTATATGCTCAACAAATTGTTAATAAATATGATGTACGAGGTGTAAATTCTGGTTTTGCTGTTACACGCAGCTTATCAGGAGGTAATCAGCAAAAATTAGTTATTGGGCGAGAACTATCACGACAACATAATATTTTAGTTGTTGTTCAACCAACAAGGGGCTTAGATGTTGGAGCAATTGAATATATTCATAATAAAATTTTGGAAGAAAAAGCACAAGGGAAAGCAGTATTATTAGTTTCATATGAATTAGAAGAAATTATGAGTTTAGCTGACCGTATTGTTGTTTTACATAATGGACGCATTACTGGTGAAGTTACTGGCAATAAAATTAAACGTGAAGAAATTGGTTTAATGATGGCAGGAAGATATCATAAGAAAGGAATAAAAATTAATGCAAACACAAATTAAAAATTATGGATGATTATTAAAACAGAAAACAAGAATTTTCTTTTGTTCAAATGAATTTAAAACTAAAATGAACTATTTTAAGGCATCTATTTGTGCAATTATTGCAGGAGTTCTGCTTAGTTTTATTATTATCGGTGCAAATGCATCAGATCCATTATTATTTTTTAGTTATGTTTTTCGACTAGCTTTTCACCCATTATTAAAAGATTCGACATTAACTTATTGAGCAATTTATATTGTTGCGGGATTAGCTGTTGCGGTTGGTTTTAAAGCTGGATTATTTAATATTGGTGTTCCTGGACAAATGTTATTAGCAGGTAGTATGACAATTGTTTTAGGTTTAAAGAATCCCACAATTAGTCAAGGAGCTGGCGTAATTGGATCTTTATTTATTTCAATTCTTGTTGGTGCAATGTTAGCAACAATTGCTGGGGCATTAAAAGCTTATTTTAATATTCATGAAGTTGTTTCAACAATTATGTTAAATTGAATTGTTTGGTATGTCATGAAATGAATGTTTATGAATCCAGCGCATGGGATGTGAAATTCAAATCAAAATTCAACAATTGATATTGTTACAACAGCCCCAAATTTTAATTTAGCATTGAATGGGCAATTATGAATTATTCCATTTATTATTGCAATGTTATTATTAGGAATAATTATTTTTATTATGAATTATACTGTTTTAGGTTTTCGAATTAAAGCGGTTGGAAAATCAAAAAATGCTTCTTTATACGCTGGAACAAATGTTAAAGCATATACTATTGTTTCAATGGCACTATCAGGTGCTTTAGCAGGCGTGTTAGGAATGTTATATTATATGACACAATCAACAGTATTACAATTTACAACTGATGCATTACCAGTTGTCGGTTTTGATGCAATTGCTGTTGCATTAGTTGCTTTTACAAATGGGTTTGCTATTTTACCAATTGCTTTATTATGAGGAATTATTAAAACAGCTGCTTTGCAAGCAACGCAATTACCTGATTTTCAAATGTCAAAACAAATGGGGCAATTGATTTTCGGAATCATTATTTATATGTCTGCAATTTCTACATTATTTATTTACTTTAAACCGATCTTTTGATTGCGTCGTTGATGAAATATTCAACAAAATGTAGAATGAAAGCAAGAATATAATAAATATCAAAAACAAATTAATGACTATCAAAAACAAATTAAAAATACGAATAAAATATATCGAATTAAAATGCAAGAATTAAAAAAAGAAGGAACTAAAGAAGAAATTAAAGCATATCGGAATGAAATTAATGATCAATTAACGTTATATGCTGGGAAAATTACCACTTTAAAAAAAGAAATTAGTTTTTTTAAAAATTTAAAATATAAGGAAGCAACAAAAATTGGGCAACGTGGTCTTAAAACAAAATATAAATTAGCAACATTTATTGCCCTTGGTTCCGCATTAGACCATTTTGTACAAGTGAAAAATGAATATTTATTAAAAAAACAAGAAATTAGTTTTTTAAAAAATAATTATTATCAAGCCGTATGAAAAGTAAAAGGGCAAGCAAAACAAGAATTATCACAGTTTTATAATTTGCCGAAAAAAGAATTATATGATAAATTATCACATTTACAGTCGCAATATGGTGATTTAGTTCTAAAGAAAGAGGAAGCTATTAAAAAATTACGTGAAAGTTATTATCCTATTTTTAATCAAATTCAACAAAAATATGGAAATGATTTTAAAAGATTGCAAAAAGAAGAAGCACTGATTACTAAAAAATTAAATCAAGAAATTAAAGCATTAAAACGCCAACAACGTCGTGAAATTTATCAATTTAAAATAGCAAATTATCAAAGTAAGAAAAAAAAACGGAAATTAAGAATAATTAATCGTCAAGTAAAAGCAGATGTTAAGATTAAACAGGAAGTGGCTGTGTTAAAACAAAATTTAAAACTGCAATTAAAAGAGATGAAACAACAATTTAATCTTGAATATCAAGCTATGCGCAAAAAACATAAAAGAGAGATGCCACAGTGGAAAAAGGAATTAAATCAAAAATTAAAACATATTCGAAAAGTTGTTTCAGAAGATAATAAAATTTTAAAAGCAAAATATCATCGTCAAAATGCCGATTATCAAATGCAAAAAGGAGGAAAAAAATAATGGAAGCAGTTTCACAATTATTTGCTAATGGTTCAATTCTTTTTGCAGTATTGTTAATTGCGGCAATGGCTGGTTTGTATTCAGAACGCGCAGGAGTTGTTAATATTGCTATTGATGGAATGATGATCATTGGTGCGTTAGTTTATGCGTTACTTGGTAAAGTATTATCACAATATGGTAATTGAATGCAAATTATTTCTTTATTAATTGCCACAATTTGTGGTGGGACTTTTTCCTTATTACATGGTTTTGCTTCAATTACTTTAAAAGCACAACAAGTAATTTCTGGAACAGCGTTAAATTTATTAGTAACTGGAATCGGATTATTTTTTGTAAGCATTCCATCCTTAGCGGCTGGAAATATGATTCAAACAGGTTTTAGTACAATTGGGGTTGATTCATATCAAATTATTAATATTTTCTTAATTATTGCAATTTTTTTAGCAGGTTTTACCTTTATTTTCTTTAGATTTACAAAAACAGGACTACGCTATGTTGGATGTGGTGAGAATCCTAATGCAGTTGATGCAGCTGGAATTAATGTAATTAAAACAAGATATAAGGCAGTTATTATTTCTGGATGCTTAGCAGGCCTAGCAGGGGCAATGTTCACTCATTATGTTTCTGGGCAATTTCGTGGTGACGTCCAAGGACAAGGATATATTGCCTTGGCAATTATGATTTTTGGGCAATGACGAATTCAATATATTACATTGGGAGCAGTCTTATTCAGCTTTTTAATTGCTTTAGCAGGAACATTATGACGTTTTGCAGTTTGAAATATTGCTGATCCATCAAATCAGTTATTAAAAATTTTACCATTTGTCTTTGCATTAATAACAATGGTTATTTTCTCAAAATATTCAAAAGTACCAAAATCATCCGGAATTCCATTTGATAAGTCATTACGATAAAAACAACCGATATCGGCTGTTTTTATTTACATTTTCTTTTTTTTCTATAATTAATGCATTCTGAGGATATATTCTGTAAAAAATAAGGAAAAAAAATATTTATGAAAAAACTATTCATTATTTTTAGTGTTGTCGGATTATTTACCAGTGTGTATTATACCACATACATTTTAAAGATTACAAGAAAACTAAAAATTAGTTTAAATACAAAAAATTAATAATTTAAAATTATTTAATTAAGCGGAGCTGCTGGATTCTTATTTGGAAAAATAAAAGAAGCAATGTTTTGTACAGTTGATTATGAAATTTTTATTTGTGATCGTCATAAGTAAGAATTAATATAAGGAAAAAAAGCAGTTGATGCTTTTTTAATTTTTAATAAAAAGAATTGACTTTTGTGTCAAACCAATATACAATTTATAAGCGTATATTGTGAAAAGTGAGGTTAATAATTAATGGCATTAAAAGAAAAAGAATTTGGGCATTACGCTAAAAGAATTGATTACACAAAAGTAAGTGGGAATTTAGATTTACCAAACTTAATTGAAATTCAAACTGAAACATATGATTGATTCAAGAAAACAGGGATTAGCGAAGTGTTCGGGGAGGTATTTCCGATTGTTGGACATGAAGGAAATATCGTTTTAGAGATGTTAGATTGAGAATTTAGAGAGCCACGAAGAACAATTTCTCAAGCAAAAGATGAGTCAAAAATTTTTGAAGCACCAATTTATTCAAATTTAAAATTAACAATTAATTCAAAAGATTTAGAAGTTGAAAAAGCAATTGTTAAGGGAGAACCCGAATTAATTAAAGCGTGAATTGAAGAACGTGTCGGGCATATGATTACAATTTTAAAAAAATCAACTGATGTTATTTATTATGATATTCATTCTGGCAATGAAACAGCAACATGTACAGTAACAATTAAAGAAAGATTAGATGATAAACTAATTATTTATATTACAATTGAAAAAGAAGGCGAAGTCTTTTTTGGTGATTTTCCACTAATGACAGGAAAAGGAACTTTTATTGTTAATGGTTCAGAAAAAGTCGTTGTTTCACAATTAGTTCGTTCACCAGGAGCATATTATAAAATTGATTTAAATCGTAAAAATGGAGAAAATGTTTACTATGTTGATTTAATTCCATCACGAGGGACATGGTTAGAGTTTGAATCAGATCATAAAAAAATTAAAGTTGGAAAAGAAGAAAAATTTGAGAATGTTTTTTATGTAAAAATAGATAAATCTAGAAAAGTATCGGTTGCTAATTTCTTAACGGCGTTAGGAATTATTAAAGAAGATGCTCTAGAAATTTTTGGCGATAATAAATTAGTAAAAAGCACCTATGAATTAGATTCATATACAGGTGATATTTCATATGACCAAAGTATTGCTGTTCAAGAAATTTATAAAAAAATTCGTTCAGGAGAAACAGCAACTCCAGATGGTGCGACAAAATATTTATATGGATTATTATTTGATAAACGTAAGTATGATTTAACCAAAGCAGGACGTTTTAAATTAATTCAAAAATTATCAGTTGAAAATCGAATTTATAACAAAATATTAGCTGAAGACATTAAAGATGTAAATGGTAAAGTTGTTTTTACCGAGGGAATGTTAATGGATAAAGAAGCTATTAACAAGTTAAAAGGAATTTTAAAAGCAGGAGCTTGTTTACAAGAAGTTAAATTTAGTGATGAAATTATTTGTTCTAATAAAATCCAAAAAATTAAAGTGTATGTTGATAATGAAGTTCGTTCACGTGTAGCGAATATTATTGGAATTGATCCTAATGCAACTGATGAATATGTAACAGTGCCTGATGTTTTGGCGACATTTTCATATTTATTAAATTTAACAGATGGAATTGGGGAAGTTGATGATATTGACCACTTAGGAAATCGTCGTGTTCGAACAATTGGGGAATTATTACAAAATCAATTTCGAATTGGTTTACTAAGAATTGAAAAAAATGTTAAAGAAAAAATGTCAACTTCAAATTTATTTAAAATGAAACCTTCAAATATTATTAATAATAAGCCATTATCAGCAATTATTGGTGAATTTTTCAATTTATCACAATTATCACAATTTATGGATCAGACAAATCCTTTAGCTGAATTAACAAATAAACGTCGATTAACAGCCCTAGGACCAGGAGGATTATCAAGAGAACGTGCTGGGTTAGAGGTCCGAGATGTTCACTACTCACATTATGGTCGTATTTGTCCAATTGAGACCCCAGAAGGGCCTAATATTGGATTAATTAATAACTTAGCAACATATGCCAAAATTAATTTATATGGATTTATTGAAACACCATATCGTCGTGTTATTGGTTGCAAAGTTACAATGGAGAATGATTATTTAACAGCTGATGAAGAAAAAAATTATGTTGTTGCACAAGCTAATATTCGTTTAAGTGATAAGGGTGAAATTTTAGATGAACAAGTGGTTGCACGTTTCCAAGGAGAAAATATTATTGCTGGACGAAACGATGTTGACTATGTTGATGTTTCACCAAAACAAATTGTTTCAATTGCAACAAGTTGTATTCCATTTTTAGAAAATGATGATGCCAATCGTGCTTTAATGGGTGCTAATATGCAACGACAAGCAATTCCTTTAATTGCGCCAAATTCACCACATGTAGGAACAGGAGTTGAATATGTTGCTGCTCGTGACTCGGGATTAGCAATTGTTTCACAATATGATGGAACTGTTGATTTTGTTGATGCAACAAGAATTGTTTTAAAAACAAAAGAAGGGTTAAAAAATTATAATTTAGACACTTTTGTTCGTAGTAACCAAGGAACATCATTAACTCATGTCCCATTAGTGCGTCAAGGACAAAAAATTGAAAAAGGACAAGTTTTAGCCGATGGACCATCAATTGATAAAGGAGAACTAGCATTAGGACAAAATGTAGTAGTTGCTTTTACAACATGAAATGGTTACAATTATGAAGATGCAATTATTGTTTCAGAACGGTTAGTATCCGAAGATGTTTTTACATCAATTCATATTGAAGAATATACAATTGAACGTCGTCAAACAAAACAAGGTCCAGAAGAGATTACTCGTGAGATTCCAAATATTTCTGAAAATGCACGAAAATTTTTAGATGATGATGGATTAGTTATTATTGGGACAGAAGTTAAACCCGGTGATATTTTAGTTGGAAAAGTAACACCAAAAGGACAAACCCAATTATCACCAGAAGATAAATTATTACAAGCAATTTTTGGTGAAAAATCAAAAAATGTTAAAGATAATTCATTACGAGTTCCAAATGGTGGTGAAGGAATTATCCAAGCAATTAAACGCTTTCCACGAGAAAAATATGAATTATCAGCTGATGTTTTAGAAGTTATTAAAGTTTATATTGTTCAAAAACGAAAAATCCAAGAAGGAGATAAAATGGCTGGTCGTCATGGGAACAAAGGGGTTATTTCGAAAATTTTACCGTTGGAAGATATGCCACATATGGAAGATGGAACACCAATTGATATTATGTTAAATCCATTAGGGGTACCATCACGGATGAATATTGGACAGGTGTTAGAAATTCATTTGGGAATGGCAGCGAAAAAGTTGGGACAAAAAATTTCAACTCCTGTTTTTGATGGAATGACAAATAAAGAATTAATTGAAATTATGGATAAAGCAGGAATGAAAAACTTTGGGAAAGAAGTTTTAATTGACGGTCGAACAGGTGAAAAATTTGATAATCCAGTTTCGGTAGGAGTAATGTATATGTTGAAATTATCACACATGGTTGATGATAAATTACATGCAAGAAATGTTGGACCATATTCATTAATTACACAACAACCATTAGGAGGAAAAGCCCAAAATGGGGGACAACGTTTTGGAGAAATGGAAGTATGAGCGTTAGAAGCTTATGGTGCAGCTCATACATTACGCGAAATTTTAACAATTAAGTCTGATGATATTAAAGGAAGAACACGTGCTTATGAATCAATTGTGAAAGATAAAAAGATTCCAGAACCAGGAATCCCAGAATCATTTAATGTGCTAACTCGTGAAATTCAAGGGTTAGGATTTAATATTCATATGATTGACGAAAAAGGAAACATTAAGAATATTAAGAGTTATGATGAGACAGATTATGTTGATGAAGACTTATTAACAGATAGTGATGAATTTGAAGATGAATTTGATATTGATAACTTTATTTTAAGTACTAATCGTGAACCACAAAAAAATGATAATTTAGATAAATTTGTTAAAGTTGAAGATGGTTTTGACTTGGTAGATAATTTAGACGATGATGAGTTATATGACATTGATGATGAACTTGATGAACTTAATGATCAAGATGAATTAGATTAAGGGGGAAGAAAAAAATGATTAAAAATAATGAAAAAAATAATCGTATGATTAAAATCGGCTTAGCAAACCCTAATGATATTCGTAGTTGATCATATGGGGAAGTAAAAAAACCAGAAACAATTAATTATAAAACATTAAAACCAGAACGCGATGGATTATTTGATGAAAAGATTTTTGGTCCAACCAAAAATTTTGAATGTGCTTGTGGGAAGTACAAAAAATCAAAAAATAAGGGAAAAATTTGTGAACGTTGTGGAGTAGAAATTACTGAAGCGATTGTTCGTCGTGAACGAATGGGGCATATTGAATTAGAAGAACCAGTAACACATATTTGAATGTTAAAAGCAGCACCTAGTCGAATTGCTTTAATTTTAGATATGAAAACAAAAGAACTTGAAGAAGTTGTTTACTTTGTTTCATATATTGTATTAGATGCTGGTGATGCAAAATCATTGAAACAAAAAATGGTATTAGATTTAGGAAATGCTAAAACATCAGCACAAACACGTCAACGATTAACAAAGACATTGCGTGAAATTTTAGATACACTAGAACCTAACACAATTGCTTATGAAGTGGGAGAAACAATGATTGAAGATTTAAAAAATACTTCATTGCCATTTTCAATGGATGAATGTGCTCAGTTCATTAATCGTCATACTAATGCACGATTTGGAATTGGAGCAGAAGCTGTTGAAGTATTATTAAAAAATCTAAACATTGATGATGAAATTGAAAAAATTAAGCAAGATTTAAAAGATAAAAAAACACAATTAGATCAAAATAAATTAATGAAACGTTTAGAAGTTTTAGATTCATTAAAAAAATCAGGTTCACGACCAGAATGAATGATTTTACGAGCAGTGCCAGTCATTCCACCAGATATTCGTCCAATTATTCAACTAGATGGTGGTCGTTTTACAACATCAGAAATTAATGATTTATATCGTCGAATTATTATTAGAAATGAACGATTAAAAAAAGTTAAAGCAATGGGAGCACCAAGTGTTATTGTTAATAATGAAAAAAGGATGCTACAAGAAGCTGTTGATGCTTTATTAGATAATGAACGTAAGGCACGACCAGTAACGGGAAAAGATAAACGACCATTAAAATCATTAACAAGTATTTTAAAAGGAAAACAAGGTCGTTTCCGTCAAAACTTATTAGGAAAACGAGTTGACTATTCAGGACGGTCAGTTATTGCAATTGGACCTGACTTAAAAATGTATCAATGTGGGTTGCCGCGTGATATGGCCATTACATTATTTAAACCATTTGTTATTAGCAAATTAGTTAAAGATGGTTTAGCAGCAAATATTAAAGTTGCGGAAAAATTAATTTTAAATCAAGATGATAAAGTATGAGAAGTTTTAGAAGAAGTTATTAAGACTCGTCCAGTGTTATTAAACCGTGCGCCAACGCTACACCGATTAGGAATTCAAGCATTTGAACCAAAATTAGTCAAAGGAAAAGCAATTAGATTACATCCATTAGTAACAACTGCTTTTAATGCTGACTTTGATGGTGACCAAATGGCGGTTCATGTCCCAATTACAGAAGAAGCAGTTGCTGAAGCACGAAGTTTAATGTTAGGAAGTCGAAATATTTTAGGACCAAAAGATGGTAAACCAATTGTTACACCAACCCAAGATATGGTGTTAGGGAATTATTATTTAACATATGAAGAAAAAGGACAATTAGGGGAAGGAACAATCTTTAAAGATTTAAATGAAGCTGTTATTGCATATGAAACTGGAGCTGTCGCTTTACATGCTTTAGTTGCTATTCCTGTTGTTGGTTTTGTAAATAAAAAATTTAAACCAGAACAAATGAAAGATTATATTATTACAACCCCAGGAAAAATTATTTTTAATCAAATTTTTAAAGAAGAGTTTCCATACTTAAATGAACCGAATGTTGAAAATTTAACAGCATTACCTGCTCGCTCATTAATTAAAGACAATGTTAATTTAGTTGAATATTTAGCGAGTTGAAAAGTTAATCCACCATTTAAGAAAAAAGATTTATCAAATATTATTGATCGCTACTTTAAACAATATGGAGCTAATAAGACTGCTGAAATGTTAGATAACATGAAAAATCTTGGTTTCAAATATTCAGGGAAATCAGGAGTAACAGTATCAGCAGGCGATGTTAAAGTTTATTATAAAAAACAAGAAGAATTTAAAGCGACAGATCAAAAGGTAAAAGAAATTAATGATTACTTTAAAATGGGAATGTTGACCAGTCGTGAAAAACAACACCGCATTATTAGTGTATGATCAAAAGTTAAAGATAACATTCAAACTGAATTAGAACATGTTTTACGTGAAGACCCAAAAAATCCAATCTTTATGATGGCGGATTCAGGAGCACGGGGAAATGTTTCAAACTTTACCCAATTAGTTGGGATGCGGGGGTTAATGAATAATCCAAAAGGAGACATTATTGAATTACCAATTAAGTCTTCGTTCCGTGAAGGTTTAACAGTGTCAGAATTCTTTATTTCAACCCATGGGGCACGAAAAGGGATGGCTGATGTTGCTTTAAAAACAGCTGACTCAGGATATTTAACAAGACGATTAGTTGATGTTTCACAAGAAATTATTATTACAGTGAAAGATTGTAATGCTCGTCGTGGTTTTGTTGTATCAGATATTATTGAGCAAAAACATGCTAACATTATTGTGCCATTATTTGACCGTTTAGTTGGTCGCTATAATTTAAAAGATATTAAATTAAAAAATGGTGAAGTTATTGCTGCTAATACATTATTGACTGAAGAAGATAGTCGAAAAATTGTTGATAATGATATTAAGGAAGTTATTATCCGTTCTGTTTTAACTTGTGAAGCAGAAAAAGGTGTTTGCCAACGTTGTTATGGGAAAAACCTTGCTACAGGAATGGAAGTTGAAATTGGTGAGGCAGTTGGAACAATTGCTGCGCAATCAATTGGAGAACCAGGAACACAGTTAACAATGCGAACATTCCATACTGGTGGTGTTGCTGGGGGAGCTGATATTACCCAAGGGCTACCACGGATTAAAGAATTATTAGATGTAACCACACCAAAAGGATCAATTGCTGTTATTTCTGAAATTGATGGAAAAATTAGTGATATTCGTGATGAAGGTGGAATTCATACCATTTATGTTAAATCAGATAGTGATGAACGAAAATATAAAACGCAATATAATGCTGTTTTAAGAGTTAAAATTGGTGACAAAGTTGCTCGTGGTCAAAAATTGACGGAAGGTTCAATTAATATTAAAGAATTATTAGAAGTTGCCAAAATTGAAGATGTTCATAATTATATTTTAAAAGAAGTACAACGAGTTTATCGCTTACAAGGAATTGAAATTTCTGATAAATATATTGAAATTATTATTAAACAAATGTTAAATAAAGTTAAAATTATTGATGCTGGTGATACTGAATTATTACCAGGAGAAATTGTAACAATTAAACGCTATCGTAATGAAACAATTAACGCTGTTCGTTCAATGAAAAAACCGCCAACAGCAAAACATGTTATTTTTGGAATTAAAAAAGCACCATTAGAATCTGAGTCATTCTTATCATCAGCGTCATTCCAAGATACAACACGAGTATTGGTTAAGGCCATTATTAAAGGCAAAGTTGATTGTTTAGAAGGTTTAAAAGAAAACATTATGTTAGGACATTTAATTCCGGCGGGAACAGGATTAAAAAATCCCAAAGATATTATTACGGCTGGAATTGCAGCAAAAGCTGAAGAATACTAAAAAGACCTAATGGTCTTTTTTCTTGGGAATATTGAGAATAAATCTTGACTTAATTTTTTGTTTTATGTAATATTATACATGGATTGTATTCTTTGATACACTCGGATATGTGAAAAAGAAAGGAGAAAGATTAATGCCAACAATTAATCAATTAGTGCGTAAACCACGTAAATATAAAGTGTGAAAAACAAAAGCTCCTGCTTTAAACAGAGGGCTAAACTCTTTACAAAAAAAACCTATTAATGTTACAGCACCACAAAAAAGAGGTGTTTGTACAAGGGTTGCAACAATGACACCAAAAAAACCGAACTCAGCGTTACGAAAATATGCTCGTGTGCGTTTAACAAACGGAATGGAAGTAACAGCATATATTCCTGGTGAAGGACATAACTTACAAGAACATAGTGTTGTATTAATCCGTGGTGGAAGGGTTAAAGATTTACCAGGGGTTCGTTACCATATTATTCGTGGTACTTTAGATACTGCTGGAGTTAATAACCGCCAACAAGGAAGATCACTATATGGAACAAAAAGACCAAAAGCTGCAAAATCTTAATTAAACAGAAAGGAGGATTATTACGATGCGTAAACGCCAAGCAGAGAAAAGAGATGTTTTACCAGATCCAATTTATAGTTCAAAATTAGTAACACGTGCAATTAATAAAATTATGATTGATGGGAAAAGAGGAGTTGCTCAAACAATTTTATATGGAGCATTTGAGATTGTTAAAGAAAAAACAAATACTGAACCGTTAGAAGTTTTTAATAAAGCAATTGAAAACATTACTCCACATTTAGAATTAAAAGTTCGCCGAATTGGGGGAGCTAATTACCAAGTTCCAATTGAAGTAAATGAAGATCGTAAAGTTACGTTAGGATTAAGATGATTAATTAATTATGCAAGATTACGTAATGAAAAAAGTATGATTGATCGTTTAGCAAATGAAATTATTGATGCTTCAAATGGAATTGGGGGAGCAGTTAAGAAAAAAGATGATACTCATAAAATGGCGGAAGCTAATAAGGCTTTTGCTCATTATCGTTGATAAAAAATAGAAAGGAAAAGAAAAATGGCAAGAGAATATTATCTAGAAAATACGAGAAATATTGGAATTATGGCACATATTGATGCTGGAAAAACTACAACAACAGAACGCATTTTATTCCATACTGGGAAAATTCATAAAATTGGTGAAACCCATGATGGAGCTAGCCAAATGGATTGAATGGCTCAAGAACAAGAACGTGGAATTACAATTACTTCTGCGGCAACAACGGCGTTTTGAAAAAATATGCGCTTAAATATTATTGATACTCCAGGGCACGTTGATTTTACTGTTGAAGTAGAAAGATCATTACGTGTGTTAGATGGAGCAGTAGCTGTTCTTGATGGACAATCAGGAGTTGAACCTCAAACAGAAATGGTTTGACGTCAAGCAACTACATATGGTGTACCACGGATTGTATTTGTTAATAAAATGGATAAAATTGGAGCTGACTTTTTATACTCAGTAAAAACAATTCATGACCGTTTACAAGCAAATGCTCATCCAGTTCAAATTCCAATTGGAGCTGAAGACCAGTTTACAGGAATTATTGATATCGTTGAACGAAAAGCTCATCATTATGATGGAGCAGCAAACGAAGAAGCAAAAGAAATTCCAATCCCAGATGATTTAAAAGACTTAGTTGAAGAATACCGAATGAAATTAATTGAAGCAGCGGTTAACTTTGATGAAGATTTAATGATGAAATACTTGGATGGTAATGATATTTCAATTCCAGAAATTAAAAGTGCAATTCGTACTGCAACATTAACTGGTGATTTTTTCCCAGTCTTTTGTGGAAGTGCTTTTAAAAACAAAGGAGTTAAATTAATGTTGGATGGGGTAATTGATTATTTACCTTCACCACTTGATATTCCATCAATTAAAGGTGTTCTAGAAGATGGGACTGAAGTTGAACGTCATGCTGATGATAGTGAACCATTTTCAGCATTAGCATTTAAAATTATGACAGACCCATTTGTTGGGAAATTAACATTCTTTCGGGTTTACTCTGGAGTGTTAAAAAAAGGAAGTTCTGTATTAAACTCAACAAAAGATAAAACAGAACGTATTGGTCGTTTGTTAAAAATGCATGCTAATAATCGTGAAGAAATTGAAGCAGTGTATGCTGGTGATATTGCAGCAGCAGTTGGTTTGAAATTAACAACAACGGGAGATACGCTTTGTGATGAAAAAAATGAAGTAATCTTAGAATCAATGGTTTTCCCAGAACCAGTTATTAACTTAGCTTTAGAACCAAAAACAAAAGCTGATCAAGAAAAAATGAGTTTAGCATTACAAAAATTAGCAGAAGAAGATCCAACTTTCCGAACATGAACAGATGAAGAAACAGGGCAAACAATTATTGCTGGAATGGGAGAACTACACTTGGATATTTTAGTTGATCGAATGAAACGTGAATTTAAAGTGGAAACTAATGTTGGAGCACCACAAGTTTCATATCGTGAAACATTTAAAGATAGTGCTGAAGTAGAAGGAAAATACATTAAACAATCAGGAGGACGTGGACAATATGGACACGTATGAATTAAGTTTGAACCAAATCATGATAAAGGATTTGAGTTTGTTGACGCAATTGTTGGTGGAAAAATTCCAAAAGAATTCATTGGTTCAGTTAAAAAAGGTTTAGAAGAGTCAATGCAAACAGGAAAATTAGCAGGATATCCAATGATTGATATTAAAGCAACATTATATGATGGGTCATACCATGATGTCGATTCATCACAAATGGCTTATGAGTTTGCCGCTAGTTTAGCTTTAAAAGAAGCCGCTAAAAAATGTAAACCAGTTATTTTAGAACCAATTATGGCTGTTGAAGTTACTGTTCCAGAAGAATACTATGGGGATGTAATGGGAAACTTATCTTCACGTCGTGGTCAAATTGAAGGAAATGATCAACGTGGAAATGCCCAAGTTGTAAAGGCAAAAGTTCCATTATCAGAAATGTTTGGATATGCAACTGACTTACGAAGTTTTACCCAAGGACGGGGAACTTATACAATGTTGTTTTCACATTACCAAGAAGCACCAAAGTCAATTACCGAAGAAATTATTAAAAAAGCAGGAAAATCAACAGATTAATTATTACACAATGGTTTAATCTACCATTACTAAAAAAAGATTGCAAAGTAAAAAGAATTAATTTACAATAGTTATGACATTTGTCTATTAATTAAAAATATAGGAGGAAAAGATTAAAATGGCAAAACAAAAATTTGATAGAAGTTTACCACACGTAAATGTTGGAACAATTGGCCACGTTGACCATGGTAAAACTACTTTAACAGCAGCTATTACAACTGTATTAGCTAAAAAAGGATTTGCAGAAGCCCAAAAATATGACAATATTGATAAAGCTCCTGAAGAAAAAGAACGTGGGATTACAATTAATACTTCACACGTTGAATATCGTACTGATAAAAGACACTATGCGCACGTAGACTGTCCTGGGCATGCCGATTATGTTAAAAACATGATTACAGGTGCTGCACAAATGGATGGTGCAATTTTAGTTGTTGCAGCAACAGATGGGCCAATGCCTCAAACAAGAGAACATATCTTATTATCAAGACAAGTTGGTGTACCAAAAATGGTTGTTTTCTTAAACAAATGTGATATGATGGATGGCGATACTGAAATGATGGATTTAATCGAAATGGAAGTTAGAGATCTATTAAGCGAATATGGTTTTGATGGTGAAAAAACACCAGTTATTAGAGGATCAGCTTTAAAAGCTCTTGAAGGTGATGCTCAATGAGAAGAAAAAATTATGGAATTAATGAACGCAATTGATGAATGAATTCCAGAACCAGAAAGAGATACTGCTAAACCATTTATGATGCCAGTTGAAGATGTTTTCACAATTACAGGTCGTGGAACAGTGGCAACAGGTCGTGTTGAACGTGGAATTGTTAAAGTTAATGAAGAAGTCGAAATCGTTGGATTAAAAAATGAAACTAAAAAAGTTGTTGCAACAGGTTTAGAAATGTTTAGAAAATTATTAGATGATGCTAAAGCTGGAGATAATGTTGGGGTTTTATTACGCGGAGTTGATCGTAGTGATGTTGAACGTGGGCAAGTTATTGCTAAACCAGGTTCAGTTAAACCACATAAAGAATTTAAAACACAAGTTTATGTTTTAACAAAAGAAGAAGGTGGACGTCATACACCATTCTTCGGAAACTACCGTCCACAATTTTACTTCCGTACAACTGATGTTACAGGTTCAATTAAATTACCAAGTGGTGTTGAAATGGTTATGCCAGGGGATAATGTTGAAATGACAGTTGAATTAATTGCCCCAGTTGCGATTGAAGAAGGAACAAAATTCTCAATTCGTGAAGGTGGACGTACAATTGGTGCCGGAACAGTTGTTTCAATTAGTAAATAATAACATTAAAAAATAACTCAAAGAGAGTTATTTTTTTATTAATTATAATTAATCTTGTTTTTATATTTTTTTCTTATACAATATTAGATAAGTTCTGAAAGGAGTAGTAACAATGGGATATAATCCAACAGTTAATAATGCGGAAGTTCCAGCAACAAGTAGTTTTTGAGGAAAATTCTTTGTATACATTTGATTTATTTTAATTATCCCAATTTTCTTATTTATTTTATCAAGAAATAATTTAATTAGAAATAAAGAAAAAATTGAAGAAACAGCTTCTGACATTGATGTTCAATTAAAACGAAGAATTGATATGTTAACAAAATTAATTGATAGCACAAAGCAATATATGAAATATGAAAAAGATACTTTAACAACAGTTGTTGAATTACGTAGTCAAGCAAATAAAAACTTAAATGTGAATGAATTAGAGCAAGTTAATAATGCTGTTACAAGTCAAGCTGGTAAAATTAATGTATTATTAGAAAATTATCCAGATTTAAAAGCTAATAACAGTGTAATTGAATTACAAGCAGGAATTAGAGATTGTGAAGATAATATTGCCGCTGCACGACGTTTTTATAATTCAGCAGTTCGTGACTTTAATGCTAGTTTAAAAACATGGCCATCAAATGTTGCAGCAAGTTCATTAAAATTAAGTACATTCTTATATTTTGAAGCTAATGCTGCTGATCGTCAAGATGTTAAGATAGATTTAGGCCAATAATTATTTTGGTTTAATTCTATTTTTTAATTAATTAAAAAAATATAAAAGGATAAAATAAGAATGATTAAATCAGATTTAGAAACAATTATTGAACATGATTTTCAAATGTTAATGCAAAAACATAAAATAAAAAATATTAATTTTAAATATTTTAAAAAGCGGTATATCTTTTTGAATTTTATCTTAGTTGTTATTACTTTTTTATTGTGGTTTTTATTATTAGCAATAATTATGGGAATTCCAGTTAGTTTTTTAAAAGGATTATTAGAATTAGGTATTGTTGGCAAAATTATTTTAGTTTTTAGTAGTTTAGTTACTTTAAGTTTAGGTATTTGATTATTTACAAAGTATTATCAAGCAGCAAAATTACAAAAAATTATTATGCAAGAACTACCGTTTGAGAAATTTTATCAAATTGGTCTTAATGCTTTGGCAAAAAAACAATATCAAATTGTTACTATTACTCAAAAATTTAATCTTTTTCCACGCATGGGAGTACCTAATACGAAAGATCTTAAAGAAGACTATGTTATTAATTTTTATGAAAATGATATTAATTACTCATTTGGAACATTGACACGACGCGAAGTGAATGGTTGAGGTAAAGATGAAGAAGTTACTTATACGCGATATCCATATTTGACGCTTGATGTTAAGCAAATGCCAGAATTAGTTGCTACAATTAAAGCAATGCACACCTTCTTAAAAATTTTTAAAACAAGAGATAATACAACATTAGAATCAACAGAATTTGAAAAAATGTTTGCTGTTAATGCAAATGACCAAATTTTAATACGAAAATTATTAACACCAAAAGTAATAGTCAATTTAATTGAGTTAGCAAAAGAAGAAACAAAAATCCCAACAATGTACTTTGATGATGGGAGCTTGACAATTGTTTTTGATAATTATTTTGTTAATAGTTTTGATGACCCTCAAGGACGACTACTTGGATTCTATTTTATTGGAACTTATCAAGATATTTTGACAAATATTATTGATGTTATTCATCAAGACATTGAATGATTATTGACTGTTTTGCAATGAGTTTTAGTGTATGATTTTAGGTAGTAGATTTTTGTGGTGGAATGGGTTTATTTAAAATAATTAAATTAATGATATTAAATCCACCAATAATACTACAACTTCATAGAGCATATCCTAAGCCAACATATCACAATCGTTTAATTACAAGACTAAAAGTTCTTTTTAAAATTAGTTGGATGGAAATTAAAGTTAAAAAGAAGAAAACAATTGTAATGATTAAAACAAAAAAATAAAAATATAAACTTAAACGTAATCGATTTTTGTTGTTGTCATAATAATAAATTTTTGAAAAAATAAAGGGGTTTTTAATAATTAAATAATTAATAAATAATATAATTAAATTAACCACAAGAAAAATTGAACAATAAATTAATTTATCTTGTGATGACATGTTTTTTAATGCTAGGAAAATAATTATAAAAATAATTGTTACAATACCTAATGCAGCAAAAAGTCATAATAAATGCCATTTAATTTTTTTAAGATAACTTCGAATACGAATAATTTCCATTGTTGACTCCAATCATTTTATTAACTAAATATATCTTACTATAAATTTTAATGATAATATTATTTTTTCAGTTTTTGTGGTTTAATATAATAGAAAAAATGAGGAGGACATTTATGTATAAAGTAATTAAAGTGACACCATATTTTTCAGAACGTTTATGAGGGGGCAAAAATTAGCGGATTTTGGTTTTCAATTGCCAACAAATGACTTATATGGTGAAGCATGAGTGATTAGTGCATTAGATAATGGAATGAGTTATATTGCGAATGGTTCTGAGACGGGGAGTATCATTAAAAACATTTTTTGTAAATCATCCATAATATTTTGGAACTACTGATAAAGAATTTTCTTTATTATCCAAAATTATTACAGCAAATGATTATTTATCAGTTCAAGTTCATCCTGATGATGAATATAGCTTAAAACATAACAAAATATTAGGTAAACCTGAATGCTGATATATCCTTGATTGCCCTATTGATGCTAAAATGATTTATGGACATTATGCTCAAACAAAAGCAGAATTAATTCAATTGGTTGAAAAAAGGCATGAGCACAATTATTTACAGAAGTAAAAGTACAAAAAAGGGATTTTTTATATGTTCCTCCAGGTAAAGTTCATTCCATTACCCCAGGTGTAACAGTTTTTGAATTACAACGTTCATCAGATATAACATATCGTTTTTATGGCTTTGATCGTGCTGATAAATATGGAAACTTTCGTCCGCTTCATTTACAAGAATGTTTTGATGTAACAACAGTTCCTGATTCAACTAATCAAATTGCTCATCGTAATGAAGGAATTTTAATTGATAATGAATATTTTACATTACATTTATTAACAAAAACACGAGAACTTGATTTAAATACTATAAAATGAGCACAAGTAACAGTTGTTGAAGGAAAAATAACCATCGGAACAACAGAACTTTTAGCAGGTGAATCAGCAATAATTGTGGAATTAGCACAAAAATTAACAATAAATGTTAAGGGTAAAAGCATTATTAAGTTATAAAAGATAAATTTAAAAAAGAGCAAAAATTCAAATTTTTGCTCTTTTTTAACTAAAAAAAATGACACCTATTAAATTTTAATTTTATAGAAAAAAAATTACATTTTATATTTAAAAATAGATTTTTTTAAATAAAATTATTCAGTTTTAATTTTAAAATAGTAAACTATAAATGGAAGGAAAAAAAAGTATATGTATAATAACATTTTTAATGAAAAACATATTATTTTAGATTCAACAGCTAAAACTAAAGAAGAAACTTTTTTAGAACTTGCTCAATTAGCTGAAAATCTTGGATATGTTTCTGACCGCAATAAACTTGTTAAAGGTTTTGAGGCCCGAGAAAAAGAATCTTAAACAGGTTTTGAAGATGGTTTTGCAATTCCTAATGCACGAATTAGTGCTGTTACAAATTCAGCGGTTTTATTTATTCGTTTCAAAAATGATGTTGATTGAAATGCAATGGATGGAAAACCAACGAAAGTTGCCATTGCTTTAATTATTCCTGAAGATAAATCAGGAGAAATTCATTTAGGAATTTTAAGTGAATTAGCACGAAAATTAATGGATGAAGATTTTAAAAAAGCAATGAAATTTGAAACAGACAAAGCAAAAATTTCAGCAGCATTATTAACTGGAATTGGAAAAGAAGAGGTTCCAACCAAAACGACTCCAACTGGTCAAAAGCCGTTGCTTTTAGCAATGACAGCTTGTGCAACAGGAGTAGCGCATACTTTTTTAGCTGCGGATAAATTAAACCAAACTGTTCCTAAAATGGGATACGACATTAAAGTTGAAACACATGCAGCTGAAGGTGTTCGCAATGATTTTACAGAGGGATAAATTAAAGAAGCCGAAGTAATCATTGCTGCAACGGATATTGGACTTGATATGGAAAGATTTAGTGAAAAAAAAGTTTATAACTGTCCAGTTGCAAAAGCAATTAAAGATCCAGAAGGGTTTATTAATGCCGCTCTAAAAGAATGAAAAGTGCAACCAACTGGAGAATTTATTACTAAGGGTGCTAATGGTAGCAACCAAAAAGTTGGAGTAATGAAACACTTAATGGCTGGGGTTTCATATATGGTTACAATTGTTATTTTAGGAGGAATTTTTATTGCTATTTCATTAGGATTAGCAAAAGCAATTTATGGCCCCAACTATGATAATTTTCATGGTTCATTAAAAGGAATGGGTTGAATTCCTGATGCTAGCGAAACAACAGCACATTAAGGAGAAATATTTTATACTGACCCATTAACTGACCCAAAAAACTTTTTCTATTATCTTAATGTTATATGGGTATCAGCCTTTACATTAATGATTCCAATTTTGGGAGAATTTATTGCTAATTCAATTGCTGGTCGTTCAGCAATTGTTCCAGCTTTAGTTGTTTCATTTATTGGAAATAATGCTTCTAACTTTTATCCTTTACCAGGAATTGAAGCAGTTAATACTCCAACTGGATTCGTTGGAGCAATTGCAGCTGGATTAGCAGTTGGATATACTGTTAAATGAATTAATAGTTTAAATGTTCCAAAAGGATTAAAACCATTAATAAAGTTTATGGCAAAAAATTGGTAAGTCAAGAAAAAAACACAAAAAGCAAAAAACAGTAAATAAGAATAAAAATCAAGATAAAGATAACTTACAAGAAAATAACAAAAATAATAAAAATATTTATTTATAATTATAAAAATATCATAAAATAAATAAATAAAAAATATAAAATTAAACACACTAAAAAATAATTTATTAAATTTTAATTAATAAATACATATTTTATTATTTTAATGACATATTTTATAAGTTAATTTACATATTATTAATTAATTAAAATATAATAAACTTATTTAGTTTAAACACAAAAACTTAATAATTTAAAATTATTTAATTAAACTTAAACTATTCAAAAAATTAAATGGTGTCTGAAAATTTAAAGACTTATGTACTCTTTCAAAATTATAAAAATAATAATAATCATTTAATTTATTCTGTAAACTAACTGCATTTAATATTTTTTCTTCAAATACAAATAATTTAGTATAATTTTGATGAAATCTTTCAATCTTACCGTTTGACTGTGGAGAACGAACCGGTGTTGTCTGATGAAAAATATTTTTATCTATTAAAAATTGAGTAAAATTAGTTTCTTTAACAGTATTTTTTTGATTATTCCGATAATTATTAATAAATTAAGAACCGTTATCAGTTCTAATTCGTGTTATTTTAACACCAAATATATTTTTAAAATCACTAATTGCTTTTTTAACAGCAGCAATAGCATTATCAATACTTAATTTATCATAAACATATCCTAATGCTAATCTTGTTTTTTAATCAATAAAATCATAAACATAATACTTTTTATCAACTGGAAATTTACTTGGTACAAAATATTTAGCGTCCATCTGTAATAAACCTATTTCTTTAACTTCATATCTTGGATGTTGTTTTTTAATTTCTTTAATTTTATTTTTTATTTTTAATCATCTTTCATCTTTTTTAAGTCAACGAAAAAATATTTTTAAATTTTTTGGTGCTTTATTTTTTAATTCTTCTCCATGAATTCCTTTTTTTAAATTATAAAACAAAGATAAAACACCACCAGCACACTTATTACAATATTCAAAATATAAATCACAAATATTTTTGCGAATATGATTACTATATTGATAATTAATATTATGTGGTAACGTTGATTTTAATAATAATTCATCAAAATCATTATTTTTATATTCAATTAAAATTTTATTCGCTCAATAATAAAAAGTTGAAAATTTATTTTTAAAATATTTTTTAATTAAATCTTTCAATAAAAATTTACCACTATTAACATAATAATCATTACACAAATTAATATATGAAAATATTTTTTGTTTTATTCTTTTATAATATTTATTTTTATAATTTTTACTTAAAAAACTCTTTAATTTTGCTTGTAAATCAAACAAATTAAAATTATTAATAATATATTTCATTATTTTACACCTACCATCAAAAATATATAAAATTAATATTTAATACGAATAATTGATATATAATTGATATAAGATAAAATCAATTATATATAAAAAAATAAAAAGGAGCAATATATATGAAAAAATGACTTAGCATAATAGGAGCAATTGGATTAACCGCAACAAGTACAACAAACTTAATTGCTTGTTATGATGATAAATTAGCAGAAAAACCACCAGAAAATAATAATTGAAAATTAGTATCAAGTATTTTAGAAGAAGGAAATACTAAAAAATGATATATAGGGTATCTTTTAAAAAAAATAGATGAAATATTATAAAATGAAATGGTAATAAAGAATTTTATTCATATTATTATGATAAAGTTTATTTTTGAAGTGGTAATGCTGAACCTACTGAATCACAAATTCCAACAATTAACCCTAAAACATGTAAAATACAAATTGAAAAGAATAAAAGGACTAGCAAAGTCCTTTTTATATTAATCGCACAAATTTCATAAAAATAATTAATAAAAAAATATTTGTTATTGTACTATACAATGCTGGATTAAATTTTCATACCTCAAATATTTGACTAAAAAAACTATATACTGTTTCAAAAACCTTACCAACACCACTCGCTAACTCGTTAACTTGTTTAACTCCCGGAATAGTATTAACAATTCAAATGACCGCACTTTTAATATGAGCACCAAAATCTCATTAACCCTCTGGCGTTACATATTGCACTTGTCATCATTGTTTATCGGGAAACAACCCACCATTATTAATCTCTTGTCAGTTATAAATTCCAAAATTAAAATCATAATATCGGTACATATCATTCTCTTTTTGATCTTGCAATTCAAAAACATTATAACCGATTTTTTGTTCTTCAATTTTTTTATACTTTAAACCATATTTATCTTTTAAAGCATCTTCAAAAACATAACCCGAATTTAACTTAATATCATAATTATTAGCAACCGAAAAATCATAATTAAAAACACTACCATAATTATTAATCGTATAAAACCGTTTTTTAAATGCTGAATATAATTTAATATCTAATTGCTTATATTTATCCGAAAAATAAAAATATCGTGGTTAAATTTTAAAACCATTATTTACTAATAAACCATATTTTTTATTATAACCTTGAACATAAGTATTATTCTCTAAATCAAAAATCGTACGTAAATAATTAGTATAAAATTTCTGTGAAATATTAAACATACTATTTAATAATTTATCAAATTGCAATTTATCGTTAATATTCTCACTCAACAAAATATTATTAAAATTTTGTAATTTTAACGCAAAAAAGTTAACTAAAACAGTATCATATTGTAAATTATCAATATATCCATTTTCAATAAACGAACTACGATTTTGAAACACTGGAACCAAAGCACTTGCAAAAAACGACTGTAAAAACTTAGATAAATCAAACTGACCGATAAACTGTTAATAATACTTTAAATCTTTACTATTTAATGATGAATAAATTGAACCATTAAAATTAAAAACCTCACCAGTTCCCGTTCGGATAAAAATAAAATTAAAACTTAAATCATCATTATTAATATTATTTAATTCCAAACTACCAGAAATAATTAAATTTGCCTCATAAACAGTCAAAATCATCCGATAAATTGATTTTCTAATATTTTTAACATCCAACTCGTCAACCGTTTCAAAATCAAAAATTATCCGCTTTGTACCAACCTTATTCGGATTTTCATAATCCGAACTGCCACCTTGTTGAACTCTAATATTTTCTTGGATAATAACATCTAAATAATTATTTAAAAAATCTTTAACTTTTTGTTTATAAATATCTATTTTAAACTTAACATTACCATTGTTATCAATTTGGGGCGTTTGTGGTTGACGTTCACCATCTCAACGATAAATTTTATCATAATAATATGAATAAAATTCTTTATTACCATTTCATTTTATAATATTTCATCTATTATCTTTTTTAAAGATACCTATATATCATTTTTTAGTATTTCCTTCTTCTAAAATACTTGATACTAATTTTCAATTATCAAAATCATAATTTAAATTAACTAATTTAAAATCAGTTATATTTGTTTTTAATTTATTTAAAATTGATGTTAAATTATATTTATTTACAAATGAATAAACAAAATTTGTTAACTCTCTTAAAAATTGTTTTTTATCAACATCAAAAAATTCATTAATGTTATATTGTCTAACATAATTATCTCAATTTTTATATAAATACATAAATTTATCACTAGGTTTATCATAAGAAAAACCAGTTGAATAACTATCTTGTAAAAAATCCAAATACCATTTATCATTAAATGATAATTTTTTTGATGTTTTTAAAGTTGGATTAATAAAATAATTTGTTTCCGATCAATTTTCAAAAAAAATACTGCGTAAAAACATTGTATTAATAAAATCAGTTTCATTAATACCTTTATTAGTACTATTTCTCTTGTTTAAGCGTATAATGCTCCTCATTTAAGGGTCTAAACGCCGTTAAAGTAATAAATGGAATAACCAAACCCAAAAAACTTAAAATAAATATGGCAAATAAAGATAATGACTTACGCATTATTCTTTACCACCTTTCTTCTTTTTAAAATTAATTATAAATAAAATACATCAAACTAATTCAAATCAAAAATACAAATTTGCAACTAACATATATCAGAATAAAATACCAAACTCATTAATTAATTTATCTCATTTATCGTAAATTGACCCAATAAATAAACCAAAACCAAAACCAACAACTAAAATATATACTAATATTTCTCATCATTTTTCTTTTAAAAACTTTAAAATTTTAATTTTCATAAACTTAACTCCTAACTATACAATGTTTTTGAAACAATAAACCCAACAATATATAAACCTGATATTGTTACCATTAACGGATGGCTAAATAAAATTGCCACTCTACCAAATAATAAAATCAACCAAGTATCAGAATTATATAAATCCATAATAATATTTTTTGCCGATGTAAATTGATTAATAATAACAGTAATAAAACCAGTTCCAAATATCGCGATTGCCGCAACCAATAAAACTAATTTAATCATTACTTTTTATCTACTTTAAATTTAGTACTTCTAATATTTTTTGCTTGATATCTAATACTTTGTCGTTTAAGTTCTTTTTTAACTTGCTGCTTATTACTATTTTGATAAACATTTTTACCAACATTAATAACTTTTCGTACAGTTGACGAATATACTTGCGAAACACCATTATTAACTGTTGAACCTAAATTATTATATTGTGTTGATGTGCCATGAATTGCATAAATAGATAACTTAATAAACATAAAAAAGACTAAAAAATAAGCAATCGATGTATTTGACATCGATAATTTTGTATTTCAAATTACATCAAAAATAAACAAAAATATATCAAAAACAAAACTAAAAATCTTGTTTCAATTACTATTATTATTTTCAACTAATAAATTAATCATCTTTACCATTTCCTTTCTCTTTTTTAGGTTTTAAATTCTTTTTCAAAATATCAATATCAAACAATTCTAATCGTTCTTTAACACTTAATTTTGTAATTTCCGACCAATAATAATATTTTTTATCAATAATTTCATCATTCTTTAAATCACACACAAACTTTAACCATTGACTATCGTACTTATTGGCAAATTCAAGCGGAATAATTATTTTAAAAAACCGAATTCCTAACCCAACATCTGACTTATGTTTTGCTCTTTTACCTTCTGTTGTTCGTTCTACTGATTTTGTTTTTCAAATTTCATAATCCGTTATATCTTGGAAAATCCCAATTCGCATAATAAAAAAACGATTAAAAAAATTAAATCCTTTTTTATCAACGGGTTTTTTCAATGAAATTGGAATAATAATCCCACTTGCTAACTGGCGAATATTATTTCAAATCATAACCTCACGCTGAGCAGTAAACAACGCACGATGTCCAAAATGTCTCGCTAAAACAATTCACGGTATTTTACCACTATGAACTTTTTTCTCATCATGAGGACTAGTTCCATCAATATACAAATAACTTTCATCAAATAAAATAACACTATCATCTGGGGGAACCGGTTTTGTTCGATCGGTAAAATCTAAATTTTTAAATGTTAAAACTTTAACTTTATCATCTTCTAACGGATAATTACTATAAATTTCATCTTTCAATAATTTCATAGTTTGCGACAAATAAGTTAAAAGTAATGTTTTACCGGTCCCTAACTTTCCAATAATAACTGATAACGGATTATCTCAAACAAAATTTACTAACCGAAAAGCGTTTAACTGATAAAAAATATTTTTTCACAATCATCACACAAAATAAACACACTGCAAAGCAAACAACAATCAAAATACTAAACCAACACAATACAAAGAAATTATCCAAAGTAATAAATCAATTAAACTAAACAAAAACATTGAACCACTAATATAACAATAGTTTTTAAAGAAAAATATAAACTTTTTCATTATTTAAAATACCCAACTATTTTAAAAACCATTCACAAGAAAAACCAAGTTAAAAACAAAATCACAATTCAAACACCAAATATCAAAGTTAAATATTCATTTTGCGTTAAATTCCACATTGTAATACTTTCAACATTCGTTTTATCTATAAACAAAAATATATGAATAAAAAACTCTTTTAATTTAATTCAATCATTTTGCATTTTTAAAAACTTCACATTTTTTGAATAAATTTAAAAAACATTCCAAAAAACAAAACAATAAATAACACAAACGATATAACATATAAAAACTCAGGGGCATTTGCACCAATAATATAAATAACAAATTGAACTCAATAATCATATAAACTCATTTAATTTAAGTCTTTCAAATCATTAATTAATCCTTGTTCTTTTTCAACACTTCAATTTGTTAAATTATTATTGTTATTATTTGCTTTTACTTTTTTAGGTTCACTTAAAAATAACGCTTTTTTCATTTTAGTAAAATAATTTTATTTATATTGATTATATAAATTGATTAATTCTGTTCCAGTTAAATACTTTCAAATATTTCGCTTTAAATTTTCATCATATTTTATAATAGGATAAGAATTATCATAAATCAAACCGATTGCTACTTGTTCCGAATGTTTTTCACTCGGATAAATAAACTTATTACTCAACCAAAAACCAATATGGCAATTATGATTGGGTAAATTAATAAAACTTGCTTTTTCTGTTGTAAAAGGTATAAATTCCTTACTAATAAAATAATTTTCTACATTCTGATTTTTCTTAACAAAATTACTCAATTTTATCAACTCCTTCAATTTGTCAATATTGATTTAATTTTTCTTTTTCAACATCAAATTCTACCTTAATTTCAAAAATATATTTTATATACATAATAATCACAAAAATAATAACTATAAAAGCATATACAGACATAATAATTAAAAATACAGAGAATGGAAAATCTTTATCATTTCAACTCAATATTGAAAAATAAATAAAAGAACTTAAAAAAAGTGAACAATATACCAAAAAAACAATTAAACTTAATAAAAAAATATTTTTAATAAAATCTCTCTTTATTTTTTTATATTTCTTAGTTGTTTTAAATTTCATATCCATAATATAGTCTCCTAACTAAATATTTGTTTAATAAACAATGTTATAAATAATGTTTATATAATGTTTATTTATTGCAATAAACACTGATTATTAACAATGTTATAAATAATGCTAATATATTGTTTATTTAATGTTTAATAAACACTGTTAATAAACATTGTTAAATATATAAAATAATAAAAATTGGCACTCTGAAAAATACTATTTAATTTTTAACAATAGTTATTAAAATATAAAATCATAAATTTATAATTAAGTTGATATTATTATGGTTTTCTCTCTGTATAAATTATTTTAAATAGAAAGGAGAAATAAAATATCGAAGAAATAATAAATTCATTTTTCTATTTAATAAATTCATTTTTTACAAATGTGATACCATCTATTTTTTGATTATCATGAATGGTATCACCAATTAAAACAATTATTTCACTAATAATAATTTTAATAATAACTTTTAAATTTATTATTTGAATTTTTAATAAATTAACAAATTTATAAATATTTTTATACAGAGAGAAAACCATAATAATACCTTAAATATAATTAAAATTGATATTTTTACACTATATACTGCCTACAAGTTTTTTCATCTTGTTAACATTATCAATAATAACCAAAATAATTAAATTTATTTAAAAATAAATTTGTAGACAGTGTATAGTGCAAAAATAAACAACAAAATTATTTAATCAATCACATATAAAAACTAGTGTGCCACATTTAAAATACATGATAAATAATAAATATAAATACTAAAATCCTTTAACCATAACACGGAAAAAGTTTAAGATTTTAATAATACAAAATATAGCAAATGGAATTAATATAATTCACGCTTCACCTAAAAAAACCATTATCTCAGGTAAAATATTTGTTATACCTTCTTTAACTTTTCATAATGCACTAGTCAAACCCGTTCAAATACCAGTCATACCCTCAGTCATAGTTTTAAGTGTAGGTGCTGTTAAAAAATTAAACGCTGTTGTTAAATACATACCTAACATTTTTTTTATCCTCCTTTATTTCAATTTCTTTTTTTTCTTTTTTCTTTCCTCGAATTTGTTTAATTTTTTGATAAATTGATAAACCAATTCAAGCAAAAATCCCTAATATAATAACAACACTAAATATTGTCGTTAATCAAGTTGGCATAATATATCTCCTTTCTAAAAACTAAAAAATTGAAATTTGCAAACTCGCTCCGCTCGTTGTCGCTTCTCTCCATTAAAAACACTACTGAATAAATTATCCGCTAATAAATTACTCGGAATAATTTATTCTTTTACTTTTTAATTTCAATATCTTTTGCAATCTTATTTACAGTATTAATAACATTATCTTTACCATACTTTTCACTAACAACCGCAAAATAATATATTGCTTTGTTTGCATAATTTCAACTCCTTAGTTAAAAATATTAAAAAAAATTTACTTTCCAAAACTGTAAAAACCAAAAATACAAAATGTATATGGTTTCTACACAAAAAAAATGATATGCGACTGCATTAGTACTAATTTTATTAGCAACATTACAAGAAATTATTATGGAATCAACAGACTTAGTTGATAATTTTTTTGCAAGTTTAATTCAAAAAAATGTCCATGGTTATCAAGAACTATTTAATTAGATTAAATATATTTTTGGAGCAGATAATGTTTATCATGTAAAAGCAGTTTGAGATAGTTGGGGTTTAGGAAATTATGTTGGATATCATTATACAGCAGGACAATTAGCAATTAATGGAGTTGCTGCCTCTAACCAACTTTATTTTATTATGTTTGCAATTCTAAGCGGAGTTTGTTATGGCTTTGGAGTTTTTAATGCACAATATTATGGTGCTGAAAAATATAAAGAATTACAACAAGTAACATTATTAAAAATTTATGTTTGTTTAATCATTTGCCTTATTGTATTAATTTTATCGCAGGTTTGTGGTTATGAAATGATTAGTTTTACTACAACACCAAAATATGCTCCTCGCCCTGAGATAGTTGCACAATTAAAACCTGAGGATAAAGATTTAGCAATTCAGTGGTTTAAATATTTTGAATATAGAGCAGCGTCAATTTCAACATTAGAAGGATCAGATTATTTTAAAATAGTTGCTTTATCATATCCATTGTTAGCAATTAACATTGCTTTTATTACGACTTTACGTGAAACTGGTCGAACAGGTTTGACAGTATAAATTTCAGTTATTGCTTTAAGTACGAATTGTTTTATGAATCCATTTTTAATTGAACCAAATTTTATTGCAAATTTTAATGGAATTGGTGTACAAGGAGCCGCGATTGCTACGTCAGCTTCACGTATTTTGCAACTTGTTTTTATAATAGTTTTATTTTCATATAAACGGTATAAATTTATTCCTCGAAATTGATGACACTTTGATGGTTATGTTACAAAACGAGCGTTTCAAAAAGCTTGACCAATTGTTTTAAATGAAATTTTTTGATCAGTCGGAATGGTAGTACAAGTTAAATTACGAGCATATTATAGTTTAGATGCTTTAACAGCAAATGCGATTTTTTCAACAATTATTGCTGCTTTATATACGCCGCTGTATCATGGATTTGCTGCGGGAACTTCAGTTTTAGTTGGCAGCCGGTTAGGGGCCAATAATTTAGAAGAGGCAGAATATAATGGTAAACATTTAGTTATTTTGTCTTTTCTAATTGGAATTATTGCGGGATTAATTTTACTTGTCGGAGGATGATTTTTACCAGAATTATTGTTTGTAAATAATACGCCAGAAACATTTAGAATTGCACATTAGATGCTTTTTGCTTATGGATTATGATATCCTTGTTTAATGATTGCTGCAACAAGTTATGCCATTATTTAGAACAGGTTGTGCTGTGATGAATGCCTTTGTTTTAGATGCTTTATTCACATGATTAGTGCCAGTACCATTATTAGAAATTTTAATTTTTACTTCAAATTTAGATATTATTTATATTGTATTAATTATGCAATCAGTTGACAGTTTAAAAGCAATTTGAGCATTGATTATTTTAAAACGAAAAAAATGGGTAAAAAATTTAACAGAAACTAAGCATATTACAGAATTTGATAATAAAGTAAAAAGGATAAAAAGAAATGCGAAAGAAATGTAAAAATTTTGCATTTTTTTATTTTTTTGTGTATAATTTTACTTTTTATTTTAATACTAAAAAACAGTGAATGTATGATATAATTACTTTGTAATAAAATGGGTATAAAAGTGGCTAAACTAAATTTAATAAAACATATTAAGTTTTTTTTGAATGGGGTAATCAGAAACAATGAAAAAAATTAGAGTATTAACGTTAGGAAAAAAAGGAATTTTAAAAAAATTCTTATATCAGAATGAAGAGGTTAAATTAGGTGATAAAATTGCTTTAATTGAAACTGAAAATGGCGAATCTATTATTACAGCCCCAATGGATGGAATTATTGTTAAGCCAATTAAAGAAGGCACTAAAATTAAACCCAATGCTGTTATTGCTAATTTGCTAACAACTGAAGATGAAATTGAAAAGTATTATTTTAAACGTCTTGAAGATAACGAATTTACTCGTTTAAATAAAAAAGGGGTAAAATTTTCGACAACAAAAAATGATCAATTTGGAACAAAATGAAATGATGTTGAAGAAGATGATTATTCAGGAATTAGTATTGGGAACGAAAATACTTTACACCCAACTTTTACGCCACCTTTATTTAATCAGCAACAAGTTTACAATAATGAAAACATCATTAATTCAAGAACTGTATTAATTAATGAACAACAACCATATGATACTTCGATATTATCACAAAATTTTAACCAAAATGGTGGAACTCCCTTTTCTAAAGAGAATACTATTAATAATAGTTCTTATTTTTCAACAAATATTGAACAAAATCAATCCATTAATTTTCAGCAACAAAAAAATTCATCATCACAAAAACAACTTTTTGAACAACCCACTAAAATAACACAAGAAGAACAGAAACGATGGGATGAAACAGCATTATCTTTTGGTCCTAAGAAAACACGAAGATTATCATTTAAAAATTTAAAAATTAATGATAATGATATTATTAATAATCGAGAAAAAATTCCTTCAATTGATTCAATAAAAAACCCAATGAATAAAGAAATAAAAAGTGAGGCGAAGACAACAATGGTTAATATTCCTGATTTGAATAGTAATATGTTTCAAGATGGTAACTTTGAATCACAAACAAATAGTTTGAATCAACCGCCTTCTATTCCCGACCAAAATATTATAACGAATGCTATTACAATTGGACAAACAAAATTAACAGAAGAAAATCAAGCAAAAGAATATGCAAAATATTTAGTTAATACAACAAAGCATCAAGATAAAGTACCAATTAATGCAGCAGCATTTTTTGGTGGTCAAAATGAAAATACTAGTTTTCGTAATCTTGTAAATCAACGTCGTGAGCAATTACATAATAATAATGATTTTCATGAGTTATCATTAGAAAGTGGTAATTCCAAAAATTCAATGGATTTTTTAGATGAAGATGGACGTCCTAAAATTTTACGTAATATTATCCAAGGAAGAATGAATGATTTAATTAAAAGAAATGTATCATCAGAAGTACAAACTGGGTATAGTAGTTCTGCTTCTAATTATAATGACAATGTTAATACTTTTAAAACAAATTACAAAAAATTATCTGATGAAGTTTATATTTCTGCTGATGGTTACACAATTGATCCAAATGAGTCAAATGAAGCGAAAGAAAAAAAACAAGGACATTTTTCTCCATTAAAATCTTATCGTGATCGTTTATATGAAAAATTAAATGATAATGGGCAACGAGAAAAAATTTTAAAAACAAGAAATCAACGAGAGTTAATTAAGAAAAGAATGGAGCAAATTGCAAAAGGAAATGTTGAAGTTGATTCTGTTTTAGGAGGAATTAGTAATTATCAGCGTCCTTCTTTTGAGGAAGTTGAATCACAATATAAAATATTAGATAATGAATACTATGATAATAATTCGCAGCAAAAAAAAACAAATGATGATATAGTTAAACCATCTTTATCATATGAAAAACAACAATCATCTAAGCAATTAACTCAACTTGAAAACAGTGATGAAAGTAACTGTAGTTTAAAAGGTACAATTGACAATAATGTAATGATTGAATTGGCAATTTTAAAAGAACGCTTAGCTAATCAAGAACAAAATAATCGTCAAAATGAATTATTACGAGAAATTCAAAGTTTACGTCAAGTAAATAATAATAATAATAATACAGATGGAACAAACATTGAAAAAATGATGCAATATATGTTAATGCAACAAATGTTAAAAACAATGAATGAGTCAGATCCTTTTTTAAAAGAGATGTTAAAAGAATTTAAATTTAATAATAAACAAGGGCCTGAATTAAAAACTGAACATAATTGTGAAACACATAATTTACAAGTTAAAAAATTTAATTCCACAGAAACTACAATTCCTAATAGTTATGGAAACTTGGTACAACCATTAAATAACAATTTAAATATTATTAATACTAATAGTAAAGTTGAACCACAGGGATTAGAAACAAGAGAAGAAATTAAATCAACAAGATATCCTGCGATTCAATCAATGATTATGTCTCAAGCACATGTACCACCATTAACAATTAATACTGAAATTGATATGTCAGCAATTATTGATCAACAACGAAAATTAAAAAATGCTAATGCTGAGTATGGTGTTCGATTTTCGACAATGAGTTTTTTAGTAAAAGCAGTTTCGTTAGCTTTAAGTGAATATCCAAAATTAAATTCATATTATGATTCAAAAACAAATCAAATTGTAATTAAAAATTCACAACACATTGGGTTAGCAACAGAAACTAGTGAGGGATTAGTTATTCCAGTTATTAAATTTGCTGAGCGAATGAGTTTAAAACAAATTGCAATTAACATTCAAGAAACAATTGAACGTTTACGTCAAGGTGAATTATATGATTATGAATTAAAAGGAAGTACTATTACTATTGCCAACTATGGAATGGTTGGAGCAGTTAATGCAACACCAACAATTTTTTATCCTAATTCAGCAGTAATTGGTGTTGGGCGTATTGTTCGTAAACCAATTGTCATAAAAGGGGATAAACTAGTAATTCGTTCAATAATGAATTTTGCTTTAACAATTGATCAACGAATTATTGATGCTGCAGAAGCAGGTATTTTCTTAACACGATTAAAAGAAATTTTAGAATCACCAGAATTAATTACGTTGTCATAAAAAAATCTTATTAATTTTTAATTAATAAGATTTTTTAATTTTTTAAAATTTTATAACTATAATTTTTTCCTTTAATAATTAAATTATCTAATTCAATTAGTATACTGTTGTTACGATCAATAATTATAGTAAAAATTAAGTCACCAAGATAAATTAACCTAGATATAATATTAATTTTATTTTTGTCTAAAAGTTCTCGTAAAAATACTTCATTTAATGGGCGTAATAAAATTCCAATTTTAATTTGTTCATTAATTTTTTCTAACTGAGCAGAATTTAAAATAATACGCGTAATTGTTACATATCCATTTTTAATTCAATCTTCGGGTAAACTGTAAATTGGATTAAAATACCGAAGAACTAGAACAATAATATTTGTTATATTTTTTCAAGAATATTTTCTAAGATAGTTTTCCCTGCAATATTTCGTATTTCACCATTATCGGTTTTGTAAATATTTTCACTACGATTCCCAATGACATATGTATATACATTATGGTTTGCTTTTTTATCTTTATACTTTTTTAAGAAGTTAATAACATCTGTTTCAGTTTGAACGTAACTAGCAAAACAAAGAAATTTAACATTACGAATTATTAATTCTTTAGTTAAAATTTTATTTTTCTTAATATATACATTTTGTTATTCTTTTTCTATTTTTACTCCCTTGGGTACTACATAGCTGTACCTAATATATTATATAATATAAAATTAATGATAAGATTTATTAACATAATAATCCTTTTTAAAGTAATATCTTATTTATTTTAATGTTGAATTATGTAAAATGAAGTGCAACAAATCAAATTTGAAAGGAGTTGATTTGTTGCACTTCGATTACACGATGCCTGTTATAAAAAATATGTTTTTAAGATGTAGAAATAATTCTATTTACATTTTTTTGTTTTAAGTTATAATAATTAAGGTTATTTATATAATCATATATGGCGGTTGTGGCGAAGAGGTTAACGCTCCGGATTGTGGCTCCGGCATTCGTGGGTTCAAGTCCCATCAGCCGCCCCATTTTTAACTACAAAAGTAGTTTTTTATTTTTAAAAAGAAAAAATATCAAATCTAACATAATATCTCCCCTATTAAAATTATCAAACAAATAGGGGAGATTTTTACTTAACTATAAGGTCTTGTAAAAAGCAATATATAAATTTATAATTTCCAAAATAATTTATTTCCAATAAAAAAATTTCTAATTAGTTAAAGTCTGTCTATTTACTTAATAAATACAACTGATATAATGAAAATGTTGACGTATTTAAAATAGCATTTTATTTTAAAGTAATTAATATCAAAATAAAATTAAATATTATGGCAATTTAAATTTAATAATTTTACATAATTTTTTATTGTATTATTTTTAGTTGTTTTTTTGCTGTAATTTTAAAAAAGTAAATTATGGGAGGTAACATTATGGACTCGTTACAAGTTGGAGATAGTGTCTTAGTACATGCTTATAAACATAATGGTTCAGTTTACCGTAGTTGAGAATCAGCAGTTTTTTTATTACTAGAAGAAGAATATATTGTTTTAGTAAATGAAGATGTTACTGTTACAGAATTGAATGGTAGAAAATGAAAAACAAATGAACCAGCAATCTGGATTTTTAATCGGAAAAATTGAAGTAATATTATTTGTATGCTTAAAGATACCGGAATAAATTATTATTGTAATATTGCATCACCATTTATTATGGAGCAAAAAACAATTAAGTATATTGATTATGATTTAGACATTAAAGTTTTTGCCGATGGTAGTTATAAAATTTTAGATTTAAAAGAGTTTAATCGAAATCGCATTGCTTGAAAATATAGTCGTGATATTGTTAATGAAATTTGAACAGAAATTGATAATTTAAAGCATTTAATTAAAAATAAACTTTTTATTTTTGAACATAGTCGTGTAAAAACATTATGGAAACAATATTTAGTATTAAAATCCAAATTACTTAAATAATGTTTTATTGTTTATTCTCTAAATATAATTATATCTATAGATATAATAAAAGTGTTTTAGAGAGGAGATTTCTAATGGGACAGTATAATTTTAAAAAAAATTTTTTATTAGGTAGTGCTTTTTCTGCGCCGCAAACAGAAGGGGCATCTTTGAAAGATGGAAAATCTGCATCAAATTGAGATCATTGATTTAAGTTAGAAAAATATCGTTTTTTAATCAACAACCTTGTTTGAATGATTTTTACCATCGTTATCAAGAAGATATTAAAATTGCAAGGGAAGTTAAATTTTAATTCATTACGAACATCAATTCAATGAACTAGATTAATTCCTGATGGAAAAACAGTTAATCCAAAAGGAATTGAATTTTACAATAATGTAATTAATGAAATGTTAAAAAATAATATTAAACCAATTATTAATTTATTTCATTTTGATATGCCATATTGAGCACAACAAAAAGGTGGTTGGTTTTCACGAAAAGTCGTTGATGCTTTTGTTTTTTATGCAAAAACTTGTTTTGAATTATTTGGTGATCGAGTTGAAATGTTTACCACTTTTAATGAACCAATTGTTGTAATTGAAGGTAGTTATTGATATGATTGATATTTTCCAAATGAAGTTAATATGCAACATGGTATGTAGTTATCAAACATTTCATTTAATAAATCTTTTAAATTCATGTTATTTATCTCCTTTATTTGTAATTTCTTGTATATTTTGGATTTTAAAAACTTTCTTTATTAATTTGATTAAAAATTTTTTCTAATTCAGCATAAATCATTTGCTTCATAGTATTTTTCCCATATCCATCAAATTCACCATCATTTATTGAAATTAATAATTTAGCAATATTTCTTTTTATTTTTTCCATATTATTTATTCTCCTTTAATATAAGTTCTAATATTCACATCCTTTTTATTTAATATTTTTATCTTCTAAATCAATAATGGTTGTTATTCAACCATTTTTATTTTCAACATTAGCAGTAATTTTTGCTTTTTCTAATGTATAAAATGATTTAGTTAAAATATCATTTGAAAAATCACCTTTCATAATTAATAAGTATTTTTTAGTCATAATTTAATCCTCCTTAATCATTTTTACTCGTAATAAATTATTTAATTCACTTGTATTTTTAAAATTAAAATATAATTCTGATAATGTAAATATTTCAATAGAATTATCTTTTCAATAACATTTATATTTTTTTATCTTTACATTTTTTCAATTAATACCAATAAATGTTAATCAAGCATTTTTATAATTAATTTCATTTTTTAACATTTTATATTTCCCCTATTTTTTTTATTTATAATTAAATTTTCTAATTGATAAGTTTGTAATCAATGTTCTTCACATAATATAATTTCTTTTTTATAACCTAAATTTCACTCTAATTTATCACCAATTTTTTTCAATATAATTATTTCCAAAATAAGCATTTTTATTATTACAATTAATTTTATTACAATTAATTCTTTGACATTTCATAGATTTTTTAATCCTAATTCTTTTTACCTAATGCTCAATGTTCATCATTAATTTCATTGTGTTTAAGAATATATTGCTTTTGTTTATTACATTTAAAACAAGAACCTCAATATCTTTTTTAAACAAATTTTCTTTTTTATAGTCATTTTTAAATTCTCCTTTTTACAATTAACTACAAAGTACTACAATGTTCTACATTTTGTAGTTACTTGTAGTATTAAGCACCTCCTCATCAAGCCCCCACTAGTAGATTAATTAAGAAATCCTTGCCCAGTTCTTAAAAGTTATTCAACCTCTACGCACACGATTTTATTTTTTTCTTGCAATTAATAGTTATGAATGCACCGCTACGCGCCTATCTTAATTAAAGTCATTAATTTACAAAATCGCAAAAAACAAGTTAACAGCTCTAATGATTTCATACCGGCAAAATGCCTTGCTGGGGAACCTTCCCTTAAAAAAATATGTAATTGTAAATTAAATAATTGTAGAGCCAATATATTTAATTTTTAGAGTTAATTTTCAAATAAAAAAACAACCCTTTAACAAGAGTTGTTTTTTTCCTACTTCATCCTTTATTCTACAATTATTATTATTTTTATAATTTTGAAAGAGTACATAAGTCTTTAAATTTTCAGACACCATTTAATTTTTTGAATAGTTTAAGTTTAATTAAATAATTTTAAATTATTAAGTTTTTGTGTTTAAACTAAATAAGTTTATTATATTTTAATTAATTAATAATATGTAAATTAACTCATAAAATATGTTATTAAAATAATAAAATATGTATTTATTAATTAAAATTTAATAAATTATTTTTTAGTGTGTTTAATTTTATATTTTTTATTTATTTATTTATTTTATGATATTTTTTTATTATAAATAAATATTTTTATTATTTTTGTTATTTTCTTGTAATCTTTAAAATGTGTGTGGTATACTACAAGAGAATTAAAAAAATGCTTAAACAGATACTATATGATAAAATTAAAGCAATTTTATGTCATGCTGAATAGCATTGTAATACTTTTGTTCTAAATCGAACAATTGTTCAAACAATAAATGGGATAATAAAGAAAATTACTGCTATTAGAATAATAATCTGTTGAATTGTCATTTCAATAAACTTTCTTAATTTTAACGAAATATAATAGAGAAAATAATAATAAAAATTAGAAAGAGGAAAATTATGATTAAAAAGAAATTTATTTTTGCTGTATCAACATGTGCATTTCAAATTGAAGGAGGTCGTAGTTTAGGTGGGCGAACAGAATCAATTTGAGATGAGTTTACAAAACGTAATTTTTCAATTCCGCCATTAGGAAAAGCAGAAAGGGAAATTAATTCAATTGAAGTTGCAGCTGATTTTTATAGTAAGTATAAGACTGATACTCGAATCATGAAACGAATGGGCTTACAAGGATTAGTTTATAATATGGATTGAACTCGATTTTTTCTTAAAAATAGTACTGATTTTAATCCAGAAGGGATTAAATTTTATGATGATGTTTTTAAAACATTAGTTGAAAATGGAATTAAACCAATCCCAATTTTATATCATTGAGATACACCAATGTGGGCAGAAATTTAAGGTGGATTTGAGAATCGTAATGTAATTGAATGATTCCGAAACTATGTACGCATTGTGTTTCAATATTTAGGGAAATATAGTAATTTATGATTTGTTAATGACGAGAATTCTACTTTTACATTAGATGCTTATTTAAATGATTATTTACCACCACCAAAAAATAAAACAGCTTTTGCTAAATCAATTCATCATTTAAACCTTAGTGCAGCAATTACAAAACAAGAATTTGTTTTAGCTAAGCAAAAAGGTTATCTTGCTAATGATGCAATGTTAGGAATTGACCATGATTGAGCGCCGCCATATCAATTACGAGAAGGTGATGAAGCAGCAGTTGAAAAGTATAACCAATGATTTAAAAATTTCTTTTTGGATCCAAATTTAAAAGGAACTTATCCAGATTTTTTTCCAATGATTAGAAGATGAAAACATTGATTTTATAATTAGTAATGAAGATTTAAACTTATTAAAAAAACATCAATTGGATTTAATTGGTTGAAATTATTATCGTCCATGTTATATTACTAGGGATAATTATGTTGATAATTTAAAAGAATTGCACCAAAAAAGTCATACTTTTTTATATCGGGTTTTAAACAATTATTTCCAAAAGGTATTGAATATACAAAATGAAATTGAATTATTGACCCAAAGATGTTAGCAATTGGAGCTGAAATATTATGAAAAGAGTATCAAAAGCCAGTAATGATTATTGAAAATGGAATGGGTGATTTTGATAATAAAGCAGAACCATTAATTTTAGATCAAGATCGGATTCGCTATTTAAGTTTACATTTAGCAGAAGTATTTAAAGCACTTAAGCGTGAAGTTAATTTAATTGGTTATTCATTATAAACTTATTATGATATTTTTTCTCCAAGTGGAGGATATCGGAAAGATTATGGCTTGGTTTCTGTTGATTTTAATAGTAAAATTAAAACGCGAACACCAAAATTATCTTATGTTTGATATAAACGAGTAATTGCGACAAATGGTAAAAATCTTGCATATGATGATATTGATGTTTTAACGAATTTATTAAAGACGGAATTAACAACACGAGACTTTTGATATAAATAAGGAGGCTGACATGAAAATTGTATTAATTGGTTCAGAACGAATTACAAAATGATTTTTAGATGATTTACAAAATACAAAATGTAAAGATCAAATTACTTTATTTGGAATTTATAATTTAACTTATGAAAAAGCTTTGCAATATAAAGATATTTACCAAATTCACAAAGTTTACCAGTCATTAGATGAGTTAATTCAAGATGCTACAAATTTTGATTTAGTATATATTGGTACAAGTGATGCAACGCATTATGAAATTACTAAACAATTATTGTCCCATAAAATAAATTTTTTTTGTGAAAAACCATTAACATTATCATATCAAACTGTACAAGAGTTATATGATTTAGCAACAACAAATAATGTTTTATTATTTGATGGTATTAAAAGTGGATTTTCACCAGCTTATCAAATGATGAAAGCAGATTTGAAAACTGGTTTAATTGGAACAATTGAATATTTGAGTGCTAGTCATGCGAAAGTTTCAACAAGTGGTAAAAAACCAGAACCAAAATCAAATGATAAAAATTTTGTTGGACTACATTTAGCTGGTGGAATGTATGCTTTATTTATTGGACTTGATTTATTAGGGCCAGCTCAATTAGTAACACATTTAAATAATGCTTATTCAACACATAATGCAATTTCTACTTCTATTTTAAATATTAGTCATAAAAATCAGGGGATTTCAAAAATTATTGCTAGTGATAGTTTATCTAGTGAATTATCAGCACAAATTTTAGGGACAAAAGGTTACATTAAATTAGGTGGTAATTTGCAAAAATACAATGTTGATTATTAGAAAGATTCTTGTCATATGGCATATACTTATCAAGTTTATGATTTACAAGGTAATTTAATTAAAACTGTTGATGAACCATTTACAACCGCTGGTGAAGGGCTACGGTTTGAAATTGAACATGTGTATGATTTATGAAAAAATAAAAAAAATGAGTCAAATGTTGTTCCAAAAGCAATTTCATTAGAAATTATTAAAATTTTAGAATTAACAAATAATAATAATGATCATCAAATTATTGAGTTATAGAGAGGAAAAAATTAATGAATGTTTTAGCAATTGACTTAGGAGGAACTAGTTCTAAGTGTGCTGTTTTTTCAGAAAAAAAAGTTATTCGTTGTGAATTTAAAGTTACAACAAATAAAGCAGCAATTTTACAAACCATAAAATTAGAAATTGATCAGCAATTAAAAAAACATCAAATTGATTGAGCAACAATTAGTCAAATTGGTTTTGCAATTCCTGGTTTCTTAGATGAAAAAAATGGGATTGTTGCTTTAGCTGGTAATTTAAATTGATGTAATTTTAATATTAAAGAAGAAGCTGAGAAAATTTTTCAAAAACCAGTTCATATTATTAATGATGCTAATGCAGCTGCATTAGCAGAATATTGAGATCGGATTTATGATAAAAAAGAATCATTAGTTTTATATACATTAGGAACTGGAATTGGTGGTGGAATTGTTTTAAATGGCCAGTTGTGAACAGGTGCAAATGGTTTTGCTGGTGAACTTGGTCATGGCGGTTCTTTTCAAAAATTATTTGCTTGTACTTGTGGGTTAGAAAATTGTATTGAACCAGTTTCTTCAGCTACAGGTTTGACAAAATTAATTAACCAAGCTGCTGATAAAAATCCGGGTAGTTTATTACACCAGTTAAAAGAAAAAGAACAACATGCTTTAAAATTAGTTGATATTAAACCCTTATTTGATCAAAATGATGAATTAACAATTGCAACAATTACTAGAGGATTAATTCCCTTAGCGTATCACATTGTAACAATGTTATATATTTTGAACCCAGAAGTCATTATTTTAGCTGGGGGTGTTACTAATTTAGGAGTAAAATTAAAAAATATATTAGAAGAATTAGTAAAATCACGAATTGGTGATTTTATGTTAAAAACTTTTACTCTTGAGATTTCAAATTTACAAGATAAGGCAGGAATGTATGGGGCAGGATATTATGCGATTTCTAAAATGGATAAAACAAAATAAGAAATGGAGAACATAAAAATGAAAGAAATAAATTTTGAAGAAGTATCTTTTGGGATTATTACTTATGTTGGTATGGCAAAATCAAATGCCTTAATTGCAATTAAGTCTGCAAAAGAAGGAAAAACTGCGGATGCTAATAATTTAATTATAGAAGCAGAGCAAAATATTATTGAAGCAGAAAAACAACATATGACTATTATTTAAGAAGAGGCACAAGGGACAAAACATCAAATTCCCGTGTTATTTATGCATGCCGAAGATCAAATGATGACAGCACAAATGGTTATTGAATTAGCAAAAGAATTTATTGAATTATATGATAAATTACTTACAAAAAAAGTTTTGGATTAATTGTTATGCGCATTGGTGTTAGTTTATATCCACATTTGATTGCAGAGAACTATGTTTTAGAAACATATTTAACAAAATGTGCAAAAGCTCAAATTAAGGTTATTTTTACTACCTTAATTTAATTAATGTTAAAAAAAGTGATCAAAAGTTATTTAATCGCTTTTTACAATTAACAAAAACAGCTAATAAATAAATTAGGGATTGATGTTTATGGTGATGTCAATGGTGCTGTTTATGAAGAATTTGAATTAGATAAAAATAATCGTTAACAAGTTGTGAATTTTTTATGACTGAATAAGGACCTTGGCAATATAATGATAAATTACCAAGCATTGAAATGCATCGTGATTTAACATTAGATTTCCAAATTCGTCATTTTGTGGCCTTAGGTGTAGACGACATTATTGTATCAACGCAGTTTTTAAATGATGAAGAATTTGCAACTTTACAAAACATTAATTTACATTTAATTACATTAAGTTTAAAAACAGATAGGGGAGTGTCCCTACTGAAAAGGGGATACTTCTTGACCAAACAATTAATTTTGTTCGCCCATATTTAGCGGAGTACATGATTCGTAGTACATTTGCTCGGATTAAATATCAAGATTGTGATTTGCCTGCCCGCCCCTTCAATGGTTAATATTTTGAAAAAGGTGATGTTGTTATTTTAAATAATAAGGCACAAAATTATAAAGGTGAAGTTCAAATTATTACAAAACGGATGATAAACGATGGTATTCGTAACCTTGTTGGTCAATTAGACGAAAATGAACAAAAAATTGTTGATTGTTTATTACCAAATCAAGAATTTAGATTTAATTTAAGTTAAAAAAGCTGTAGTTAAAACCTATGACTTTTTTTATTTTGAGGGATATAATTAAAAAATAAAAAATAATATTGCAATATTAAATAAATAGTTATTAATTTATTAACTCTTATTATTTTAAAGAAAGGAGTTATTAAGTTATGAAAAAAATATTAAGTTTATTAGGAGCAATAATAATGTTTAATAATATTGCTTCTCTTGTTACAGCTAATAAGGTACAAGAGCCTTGACAAAATAATAATAGCCAGCAAAAAGATAAAACTTACTTAATTGAATCTGAAGTGTTTTTAAATAAAGCATTAAAAGTAGCGAAAATTAACTATAAAACAGAAAAAGTTAATTTAACAGCGTTAGGAATTAATAATTTAAATGAGTTAAAAACATTTTCTGTCGTTTGTTTGCCTGACTTTGAAATAACAGTTAATGATAATAAGATTGATAATCCAAATTATTTTTTGCACTATTTATTCCTACAAGTGATTTAAAAGTACTTACGAATGAATTTGATTGGGTAATGTTAGATAATAAAAATGATTTTAGAACAACTATTAATAAGCAATGATATTCAGGTTATTTTTATATGAAGGGAGTTGTTTGAATGGATATCAACACTGCAATTTTGTACTTAAAATTATTTTATAGTTTTGAGATTACAGAAAAATAACCTTCATCTTCTAATTACATTAATCTAAGGATAAAATCAGGTTCAACATTACAAGTGATAAAAAAATAATGAAAGATTAAAAAAAGAAATAAGTTTGAAAGTTCAATTTATTTCTTTTTATTTAATTATTTTTAAAAATGTAAGTAATTCCAAATTAAATCTTGGTATTATCTTTATAATTATGTTAAAATCTAATAAATTAAGGAGGAAAAGTAATTAATGTCATTTACTGTAATAAAACACCCGTTAATTTTGGATAAATTAACAAGAATGCGCAAAAAGGAGAGTAATTCAAAGGTCTTTAAAGAAAATTTAGATGAAATTGCGCAATTAATGGCGTATGAAATATTTCGAAATATTGAATTAAATGAATTTGAAATTGAAACACCAGTAGCAAAAACAAAGGGATATAAAATTGCAAATGATATTGTTTTATTTCCAATTTTAAGAGCAGGTTTGGGGATGGTCGATGGAATTATTAATTTAGTCCCAAACGCTAAAATTGGACATATTGGATTATACCGAGATGAAAAAACCTTAGAACCACATGAATATTTTGCCAAAAAACCAGAAAATATTAATAAAGCAAATGTTTTAGTTTTAGATCCAATGTTAGCGACAGGGGGCAGTGCTAATGTGGCAATTCAAAAAGTTAAAGAATGAGGAGCAACTAATATTAAATTAGTATGTTTGGTAGCTGCACCTGAAGGAAAAAAATGTATTGAAGAGCATCATCCAGATGTTGATATTTATGTTGCTGCATTAGACAAACGTTTAGATGAACATGGTTATATTATTCCTGGTCTAGGTGATGCTGGAGACCGTATTTTTGGAACTAAATAAAAAAAATAAATTAAATTGAAAAAACCATTTTAAAGGTGTAGAATATAAACTGTCAATAATAAGTTTAATAATGTTTTTGGGAATACTAATAGTATTGACGATGATATATTTGACATTAAAACGAGATTGAACTTTATACACAGGATTAGTTTTGGGGTATTTGTTTTCTCTTATAGGTTTCTTAATCATTTGTTTTTCTGGATGATTGTTAAGTATAAGTTTAAATAAGTACTTTTTTATCTTATTGTACCTAGTTCGCTTAGTGATTTATACTATACCTATAGTTATTTATGCTAAGAATACTAGTTTTTTTAGTATCTACACAATAATTGTTGGAATTAGTTTATGTCCATTTTCATCATTATTTGCAAATGTTAAATTTCCCATTCATCAACGCAGAAAGGAAAAAAAAAATGGCAATGAATAGTAACTTTGGTCAATTTCTTGCAATGGATTTAATCCCTGATCCAAATAAAAGTGGAATGGATGCATGAAGTTATACAATTTTATTACCGCAATTAGTAACGATAGTTATTACTACCTTTATTATTATGCTTTTATCAATAGGTTATTATAAACGCTTAAAAAAACTTGGTCCAACCGATATTCCAACTGGTTTAGTACTTTTTGCTGAAATTACAATTAAGTGAGTTGAAAAACAAGTTGTTGATTTGATGGGACCAAAATATAAATTTTTAACAGTTTATGTTATATACTTATTATTGTATATTGGGATTGGAAATTTAATGAGTGTTGTTGGGTTTGAATCACTTGCAACAGCTTATACTGTCCCATTATCAACGGGATTGGTTACCTTTTTTGGAATATATTATTTTGGGATTAAATATCAAAAACTAGTATATTTTAAAAAGTTTTTTGTCAATCCATTAGAATTATTAACCCAATTTGTTCCTTTGATCTCAATTTCATTTCGTTTATTTGGAAACATTTTGGGAGGAACAGTTATTATTACCTTGTTCACAGCTTTAATGAGCTTTATTTGAGGACAGATTCCTTATATTGGGCCTGTTGATTTATTATCTGGTGTATTTTTACCTTTTTTAAGTATTTATTTTGATGTTTTCGATGGTTTAATTCAAGCATATATTTTTGCAATTTTAACAATTGCCTATTGGGCAATGGAAATGAAAACAGAAACCAAAGATAAAAACGAAAAGATAATTAAGTTAAAAAAAGAACAAAAAATTAAAAATGTTAATTTAAATGGCTAAAAAAGGATTAAAATAAAATTATATATTTGTTAAGGAAGAGGAGAATTATAATATGATAAATTTTATGACAATAGATTTGCTATCGAATATGATGACAATATGATTTATGGCCGGAATTAATGATGGTTTTACAAAGGGAATGTCATTATTGGGTGCAGGATTAGCTGCCATTGGTTGTTGTGGTTCAGGAATTGGACAAGGGTATACTGGTGGAAAAGCTGTTGAAGCAATTGCTCGAAACCCAGAAGTTGAAAGTAAAGTTAGAACACAATATATTATTGCTGCTGCGATTACTGAATCAGGGTCAATTTATGCATTAGTTATTGCTATTATTTTAGCATTTGTTACTGGTTAATGAAAAGTAAAAAGTTGGAAAGAAAGAAGGCTTAGATGTCTATGACAATGTGATTAATGTCAAAACCAATTGAACCAGCAGAAATTATTAATCAATTATTTCCTAATCTATGGGTTTTTATTGCGCATGTTATTGCGACAATTATTTTATTAATTTTATTATCAAAATGAGTTTATAATCCATTTCGAAAAGCAATGCGGGCTCGTCGCAATAAAATTCGAGAATTAATTCAAGATGCTGCTGAAAAACAAGCAAAAGCAACAATTGATCAAAAAGAAGCATCGAAATTGTTAACAACAGCGAAGGTAGAAGCAAATAGTATTATTGTTGCGGCTCGAACTGAAGCAGAGGCAAAACGTCATCAAGTTTTAGAAACAGCAAAAGCTGAAGTTATGCAGTTAAATGAACAGGCCCATAAAGAAATTCAAAAAGAAAAAGAGCAATATTATGATGATATTCGAAAATCAATTATTAATGTTGCTTTTAATGCAGCTGAGCAATTATTGAGCAAAGAAATTAATAAAGAAAAAAATGAAAAATTGGTAGAAGACTTTATCAAAGAATTAGAGTAGTAAGTTATGTTAGTTAGTAAAAAATTTATTGATAATTATGCAGCTGCTTTAATGGGGTTGGCGCTTGAAACAAAAAAAATTAATCATTTTTTAGAAGTTAGTAATATAATCGTAGATTTATTTAAACAAGAACCAGATTATATTAAGTTAATGATGAATGCTGACATTGCAAAAGAAGAACGAAAGAACATTTTAGCAAAACCATTTCAAAAAGTTATTGATCCGTTAATTTTAAATGCCCTTTTTTTATTAATTGATCGTGAAGCTTTTTGTTATGTTAGAAGAATTTTTAAAAGTTTAAGAAAATTAATAAATATTAGTTATGATGTTCAATATGGAAATATTTATTCAACCCAACCATTAACAAGAAAACAAATTACAACAATTGAAACAAAATTAAGTAAAAAATTTGGTTATCATATTGAGTTAGTTAACAAAATTGATGCATCTTTATTAGGCGGAGTTCGGATTAAAATTAAGCACGAAATTATTGATGGTTCAATTGCAGGACAATTAGAAACAATGCGACAAAAAGCAATATATAATAAATAGAAGATGGGGTGAAAAAGTGGTTTTAAATGTAAATGAGATTTCCGAAATAATTAAAAAACAGATTAAAGAATATGGTAAAAAAATTGAAATTCATGAAGAAGGAACTGTTGTGAAAGTTGGTGATGGAATTGCTTTAATTGATGGTCTTGACAATGCAATGATGAGTGAATTGCTAATTTTTCCGAATGAAATTTATGGAATGGTATTAAACTTAGAAGAAGGCGCTGTTGGGGCCGTTTTAATGGGTGACGATAAAACAATCCGTGAAGGTGATCAAGTTCGTCGATCAGGAAAAATTGTTGAAACGCCAGTTGGTGATGCGTTGTTAGGCCGTGTTGTTAATGCATTAGGACAACCAATTGATGGGAAAGGACCATTAAAAGCAACAAAAACACGTCCTGTGGAACGAATTGCACTTGGTGTTATGACTAGAAAATCAGTTGATGAACCAATGGAAACGGGAATTATGACAATTGATGCGATGATTCCCATTGGGAAAGGACAACGAGAATTAATTATCGGTGATCGCCAGACAGGAAAAACAGCTATCGGAATTGATACAATCTTAAATCAAAAAGGGAAAAATGTAAAATGTATTTATGTTGCAATTGGACAAAAAGCATCAACTGTTACACAAATTGTCGAAAAATTACGAGCTGCTGGTGCATTAGAATATACAACAGTTGTTTCAGCCACAGCAAGTGAATTATCGCCATTACAATACTTAGCACCATATACTGGTGTTACTATTGGTGAAGAATGGATGGAATCTGGTGAAAATGTCATTATTATTTATGATGATCTTTCAAAACATGCTGTTGCCTATCGAACAATGGCACTATTATTACACCGCCCACCTGGTCGTGAAGCATATCCTGGTGATGTTTTTTATTTACATAGTCGGTTATTAGAACGCGCCGCGCGAGTAACAAAAGAATATGGAGGCGGAAGTATTACTGCTTTGCCAATTATTGAAACACAAGCGGGTGATATTTCAGCATATATTCCAACTAATGTTATTTCAATTACTGATGGGCAAATTTTCTTAAATAATGATCAGTTTAATGCTGGAATTCGTCCTGCGGTTGATGTGGGATTATCGGTGTCACGAGTAGGGTCAACAGCACAAATTAAAGCAATGAAACAAGTTGCTGGTTCATTAAAATTAGAATTAGCACAATATCGTGAACTACAAGCCTTTGCTCAATTTGGTTCTGATTTGGATGATGCGACAAAAGAAGTATTAGAACATGGAAAACGAGTAATTGAAATTTTAAAACAAAAACAATATTCACCGCTTTCACAAATTGACCAAGCAATCATTTTATTAGCAGTTAAGAAAAAAAGAATTCGTTGAATTCCAGTTGATAAAATTCAAGAATTTAAAGAAGAAATAATTGAACATTTTAATACAAAAGCAAAAAAATACTATACTGAATTAGCAAAGGCCAAATCCTATAGCGATACCTTAATGACTAATATTGATAATGAAATTATTAATGTTGTTAAAAAAATTACCAATAAAATTGCTAATTATAAACCAGAAATGTTTGGACAAATTGAAGAGTGGAAAAAATTAGGACAATAAAGGTTAAAAGGACAAAATGGCAGTCGGAACAGATTTAAAAAAACAAATTACTTCAATTACTTCAACATCTAAAATAACACAAGCAATGAAATTGGTGGCGACAGCAAAATTAAAAAAAGTTGGTAAACGAATTTCTAATTCAAAACCATATTTTGCTGAAGTTTATACTGTTTTTAATGATATCATTAGTAAAGCAGATGATTCAATTTATCAAAAAAAAGATGGCATAAAAGATAGTAAACGTACTTGTTGAATCATTGTTAATTCAAATTTAGGTTTATGTGGTGGTTATAATATTAATATTAATAAGTTGGTGTTACAACAATTACGAAAAAGTGATTGTATTATTACAATCGGTTCTAAAGCAGAAACATTTTATGCCCATAAAGGTTATGAAATTATGCAAACAAGAAAAGATATTGATATTAATTTTTCTTATGATGATGCACGTGAGTTTGCACAAGAAATTTTATCTGGTTTTAATGGAAATAATTATGATGAAATTAAAATTGCTTATACAAAATTTATTAATAATGTAACTTTTGAACCAACAATTTTACAATTGTTACCAATTATTAAGGTAACACAACATGAAGAACCAAAACACATTAATGTTATTACCGAATTTGAACCAGATCCAGCAACGATTTTAGAAAATGCGGTGCCAATGTATTTAAATACTATTTTATTTTCATCAATCGTTGAATCACAGGTTTCAGAACAAGCATCACGGCTAGTAGCAATGGAAAATGCAACAGATAATGCAAATGCAATGTTAGAAAAATTATCGTTATTATATAACCGTAAGCGTCAAGCAGCAATTACACAGGAAATTACAGAAATTGTTGCTGGGGCTGGCGCGCAAGAAAATTAAGAGGTGGTTAAAAAATGGAGAAAAATGGAAAAGTATCACAAGTGTTAGGGCCTGTTGTTGATGTACGGTTTACGGAAGAATATTTGCCTGAATTATATAATGCTATTACGGTTAATAATAATGGTACAAAGTTAGTTTTAGAAGTTGTTCAACATATTGGTGATGACACCGTACGGGCAATTGCCTTAGGACCAACAGAAGGAATGGCTCGGGGAATGGATGTGATTGATACAAAAGCGCCAATTACAGTTCCGGTTGGTGAAGAGGTTTTAGGGCGTATGTTTAATGTTCTTGGAGAAGCAATTGATGAAAAACCACAGCCAAAGACAAAGACAATGCGTCCAATTCACCGTGAAGCACCATCATATGAAGAACAACAAACAACAGCTGCAATTTTAGAAACAGGCATTAAAGTTGTTGATTTATTAGTTCCCTTTGCAAAGGGGGGAAAATTGGTTTGTTTGGTGGTGCTGGAGTAGGAAAAACAGTACTAGTACAAGAGTTAATTAATAATGTGGCAAAAGCACATGGAGGAATTTCTGTCTTTGCTGGTGTTGGTGAACGAACACGAGAAGGTAATGATTTATATTATGAAATGATTGAAGCTGGTGTTATTGATAAAACAGCTTTGGTTTTCGGGCAAATGAATGAAACACCAGGAGCTCGTATGCGAGTTGCTTTAACTGGATTAACAATTGCTGAATATTTCCGTGATGATAAAAACCAAGATGTTTTATTATTTATTGATAATATTTTCCGTTTTACCCAAGCTGGTTCTGAAGTATCATCCTTATTGGGGCGGATGCCATCAGCAGTTGGTTATCAACCGACATTAGCAACCGAAATGGGAGCATTACAAGAACGAATTACTTCAACAAAAAAAGGAAGTATTACTTCTGTCCAAGCAGTATATGTGCCAGCGGATGATTTAACTGATCCAGCTCCTGCAACAACATTTGCTCATTTAGACGCTAAGGTTGTATTAGACCGTGAAATTGCAGCATTAGGAATTTATCCAGCAGTTGATCCATTAGGAAGTTCGTCTAGATTATTAGACCCATTAGTGGTTGGTGAAGAACATTATGAAGTAGCACGAGGAGTACAAGAAATCATCCAAAAGTTTAAAGAATTACAATCAATTATCGCCATTTTAGGGATGGATGAATTATCAGATGAAGATAAATTAGCTGTTACAAGAGCACGAAAAATTCGTAACTTTTTATCACAACCATTTTTTGTAGCTGAAAAGTTTTCTGGAAAAACAGGGAAATATGTCCCTGTAGTAGAAACAATTCGTGCTTTTAGAGAAATCTTAGCAGGAAAATATGATGATGTACCAGAACAAGCATTCTTATATGTTGGAACAATTGATGAGGTTGTTAAAGCCGCCGAAGCTTTAAAACATAATTAAAATGGCGAATCAAATTAGTTTAAAAATTATTACACCACAGGGTGTCATTGTTAATCGCTTAGTTGATATTATAACAGTGAAAACAATTACGGGATATATGGGTATTTTGTATGGTCATATTCCTATTGTTTCAACAATTGTTACATCTGAAATGACATACAAAGTTAATAATAAAGAATATAAATTAAGTATTGCTGGTGGAATTTTGCAAGTTGAACAAGAATTTGTTAAAATTCTTGCTGATGAAGTTGAACCTATTAGTTAAATCCGAAAGTAGAAATCTCTTTTTTGAGATTTTTTGTTTTAATTTTCTTAATTATAAATATAAAATAAAACATGATAGAATGATAATGTCTGAGACTACTTATATGATAAGCTAAGTAATATTAAAAGAAGGTAGGCAATGTAATGATAGTAAAAATGATCTTGTGTGATATTGATGGAACATTAGTAACTGATAAAGATAAAAAGATTCCAACTATAAATATTGAGGCTTTAAAAAAGGCTCAAGCAATGGGTATTTTAGTAACGATTGCTTCAGGACGGGTTCCTAGTAGTTTATCTGATTATGCAACAACATTAGGAATTATTGACAATTGTCCGTATGTTATTGGTGCTAATGGTGGGTCTGTTTTAAATTTAAAAACAAAAGAATATGTCTATGATGAAACAATTTCATATCAAGATACATTATGAGCAATGAATATTGTTCGAGAATTTGGTCATGATTTTTATTTAGCGCCACTTAATGAACAAGAAGCTTATGTTTCACAATCAAGAATTATTAAAGATGATCTTTTTTTATTTCGTAATACTGACATTAAAGCAATTGTTTTAGATTGAAATGAAATTCCGCAAATGCGTAAAATTGTAATTTCTTGTCATGATGAACAAAAACAAAATTGGTTACGACAACAAATTGCGGTCAGTAAAACATTAAGGACAGAAGTTACGGGATATGGGTTTATTGAGATTATTCCTAAAAATGTTAATAAATGACAGGGAATTTTAAAATTAATTGAAGTACTTAAACACAAAGAAAATCACCATCTTGATTCAGATGAAATTATGTGTTTTGGTGATCAAATGAATGACTATGAGATGATTAAAAATTCAAAATATGGAATTGCATTAGCCAATGCTACACCGCAATTAAAAGAAGTTGCTTTTGCAGTTACTGCAAAAGATAATAATGCGGCAGGAATTGCTGATTATCTTTATAAGACAATATTAAAATAGAAGATGAGGTTGTCATGTTAAAAATTAATGGTAATCAAATTAAATTAATTGTTACTGATATTGATGGCACATTGATTACTGATAAGCAAGAATTACCAACTCTTGTTCAAAATAAATTACTTGCATTGCAAGCAAAACGGATTGCTGTATCAATTGCATCAGGATGAATGCCCCTTGGTTTTGATAATTACACAAGAGAATTAAAAATTAAGAATTATTGTCAATATGTTATTGGTGCTAATGGTGCTTTAGTGTATGATACTAAAAACAATAAGTCAATTTATAGTAATTTAATGCCAGTTTCGGATTTAGTTATTGTAATTGATATTTTATTAAAATATCAATGTGATTTTACAATTTCATATCAAGATTATGATAATTTATATTGTGTGGGTGAAGAATTATTAAAAATTAAATCAAAACCAGGTGCATTTTTAGATGGAATGAAACAAGTAAAACCATTTTGCTTTGATGATATTAGAATAGCCAATAAAATTGTTGCAAAGCATTCATCCAAAATAATGTTTCAAGAAATGTATACATCTTTAAAACAATTTTTAAATATTAATGTTGAACCACTGTCTGAATATGGATGTGATATTGTACATGGTAATTCAAATAAAGTGCAATCAATTTTACATTTAATTGATATTTTAAATCAAAGGCAAGAACGTGAAATTAAATTAGAGAATGTTTTATATTTTGGTGATAATTATAATGACCGTTCTGTGTTTGAAATTTTACCTTATGCAATTGCAATGGAACATAGTCCAACTCCGATTTTAAATTTAGCATACGATGTAGCTAGCAGCAATAAATACCGGAGGAATTTATCATTATTTAAATAACCTTGAAAAAAAATTAAAATTAATTTAAAATACAATAATTTTGGTAATTTTATAGTATTTTTATAGTATTATTAATAGGAACATAATTTAATTTAGAGAGGGATGTTTTAATGAACCTATCAAGTATGATGTTTTTAGCAATTGATCCACAAGTAGCCAATACAATTATTTATGTTTTTGAAATAATTGCTTTAATTGTATCAATTATTATGATTATTATTGGTTTATTACAAAACAAAAAAGCACAAACAGGGTTAAGTGCTTTAAATGGTGGTAATGATGAATTATTTGCTAATAGTAAAGAACGTGGGTTAGATCAAACATTATCTATTTTTATGTTAGCATTTGGTTCAACATTATTAGTTATTACATTATTGATAAATTTATTAACAAAAGTTCTATTGTAATAATTAAATCTTTAAAAATTTCATTAATTGAAAAGAGATTTAAAAATGTCTCTTTTTTCATTTAGGGGGAAAGGTATATGCACGATCGAATTGTAGCTATTTTAAAAAAACAAACAAAACCAATTGATACGATTGAATTAGAACAGTTATTAGATATTAATAAAATTAATGATAATAAAATGATGTTAAAAGTTTTGGTCGAATTAGAAAATGATAATATTATTGGGGTCACACAACAACATCGGTTTTATTATTTTGATCCAAAAATTTATTTACGAGGAGTTATTAGCATTAATAAAAAAGGTTTTGGTTTTATTAAAATTAGTGAAAACCAAGAAGAATACTATGTTAAACAAGATGATTTAAATAATGCATTAGACCAAGATCAAGTTTTGTTTATTTTAAAAAAACAAAAAAATATTAATAATTCTAAAAAAGCAGAAGCACAAGTAATTAAAGTTTTGAAGCGAAATAATGAATATGTAGTTGGAGTTATTAAAAAGAATCGTCATCAACAAAAATATTTAGAAATTTTAAATAATAAATTAACGCAATATCGTGCTGAAATTATTAATTTAGCTGATGCAATTGAAAATACAATTGTAAAGGGAATCATTACAAATATTAATAGTAAAAACAATTTAATGCAAGTTAAAATCATTGAGATCATTGGTAATACTAATCAAGTCGGTGTTGATGTCTTGGCTATTTTACATGAATTTAATATTCGTACTAAATTTAATGAAGAAACATTAAATGAAGCCAATCAAATTAAACAAGATGTTGATGTTGCAAGAATGTTAGCAGATAAATCACGCCGTGATTTACAAGCAGAAATGTTTGTTACAATTGATGGGAATGATTCAAAAGATTTTGATGATGCTATTTTAGTTAAAAAAAATCAAAATGGTAATTATTTATTATTGGTTGCGATTGCTGATGTTGCACATTATGTTCCACAGAATAGTTATCTTGATAAAGAAGCTTTTGACCGAGGATGTTCAGTTTATTTAATTGACCGGGTTGTTCCAATGTTACCAGAAAAATTAAGTAATGGGATTTGTTCGTTAAATCCTTTTGAACCACGATTAACATTAATTTGTGAAATGGAAATTAATAAGCAGGGACATGTTGTTAATTCTAGTATTTATGAAGCTGTCATTATTTCAAAAGCGCGATTAACTTATGATGAAGTTAATAAGTTATTCTGCCAAGAAAAAAATCAAATCTCAGGTGAAATTGCTCAAATGTTGCTTTTAGCGCAACAGTTATATCAAATTTTAGTTTTAAAAAAAGAACATGATGGGGTTGTTGATTTTGATTTAGATGAACCAAAGTTTATTGTTGATAAAAATGGTAAGATTAAAGATATTGTTGTGCGAGAGCGTGCTGATGCAGAAAAATTGATTGAGATTTTTATGATTCGCGCTAATGAAACGGTAGCCGAAACAATTTATTGAATGGATTTGCCATTTGTTTATCGTGTGCATGATAAGCCAAAACCAAAAAAATTGTTTGATTTATATACGCAATTATCTTATTTAGGTTTAAATATTAAAGGAAAGTTAGAAAATATTCATTCTAAAGATTTACAGCAAATTTTAAATAAGTTAAAGGATAAGGAAAATTTTAAAGTTATTTCAGCTTTAGTATTACGAAGTATGGAAAAAGCTAAATATAGTGCTATTAATGATGGCCATTTTGGACTGGCATCTTGATGTTATACGCACTTTACTTCACCAATTCGGCGTTATCCCGATTTAGTTGTTCATCGTTTATTAAAAGAATATTTATTTCAAGGAAAAGTTAAAATTACTAATTTAGAACAAACGCGAACTTTTGTTAGTCATGCTAGTAAACAGTCATCCCTTGCAGAATTACGGGCAATGGAATGTGAACGAGAAGTTGACAAAACGAAAGAAGCTGAATATATGGAAGATAAAATTGGTTATGAATATGATGGCATTATTTCTGGAGTTACTTCGTTTGGAATTTTCGTTGAATTACCAAATACAATTGAAGGATTGGTTCATATTACTGATTTAAAAAATGACTATTACGTTTTTGATGAAAAAAGTTTAAAATTAATTGGAGAACGGAAACGAAAAGAATATTTTTTAGGAAAAAAAGTACGAATTAGAGTAAAGAAAGCAAGTAAAAAATTACGGCAAATTGATTTTGAACTAGTTGATTAAGGAGTTGATATTAATGTTGACAATTACAGTTAATAAAAAAGCACGGTATAATTATGAAATTATTGAAACCTATGAAGCTGGTATTGTTTTGACAGGCAGTGAGATTAAGTCAATTCGTAATAATGATGTATCAATTAATGAGGCCTTTGTTATTATTAGAAAAAATGAGGCCTTTGTTATCAATATGATAATTGCTCAATATAAATTTTCAACATCATATGCACCAGATGCTGATCGTACTAGAAAATTACTTTTGCATAAAAAAGAAATTAAAAAAATTTTGCAACGAATTAAATTAGAACGTTTAACATTAGTACCATTAAAGTTATATCTTAAAAATAATTATGCTAAATTAGAAATTGCTTTAGTTCGTGGGAAGAAGAATTATGATAAACGAGAAACAATTAAGCAACGCGATAATGAGCGCTTACTTCGGAAATATTAATTTTTAAAAAGTTAGAAGGTAAAAAAGAATTAATTGAGGTAGTAAATTCAATAATTAAAGAAAATGATAAAAATAATGATGGGTTTACTCAGTTTTCTATAATTATTGAAAATTTACTTCGAAAAATTCCAGATTTTAATCCCAAAAATTATGGGGCACAAAATAATAAATTTTCATTATTTTTAAAAAACAATTTTTAAGACAGTTATGATTTTAAAGAAAAGGGAGGAATTTTATATATAAAATTAAAACAAAAGAAGAAATAATTATAATAAATATGATTAATAATAAGGAAATATATTATTTTTTAGTTAATATATGAGTGTAAAACTGTTAGAAGTTATAATAAAAGTATAAATAATAGATGAAGTAGAAATGAATATGGGAGAAATAGTTACCGTTATTGTTGCTTCTTTATCATTCATAAGTACAATTATTTCTTCAATATTTACTTTATTGCTAATAAAAATAATCAACTAAATGAAGTAAAAATTGATGAAATACATAAAAAGTTAATAGAAAATCATTCAAGAATAATGGAAATTCTAATAAACAAAACATCTTCCACAATTGACAATGCAATTAATGGTTTTATAAAATTATTTAACCAAAGTAATAAAGATCAATCATATGAAAGAATGGAAGGGGAAATAACAACCTCCAATGAACCCGATATTAGTTAAAAGATGCTTTTAAAATAAAAAAGTCATATGAAAATAATAATGTTTAGGAGAAAAATTATGACTTATAAAGATAAAGAAAAATTACAAGCAAAATTTATTAATGGATTTATTAAAAATGAATTTTATGATGTAATTTTTAATTACTGGACATTATTAAAGAATAAGCAGATTAATAATCAAAATAAGATAGAAAAAAGAACATCGTCTAAACAATTGGAAGATAATTTTGTTAAAAAACTATTAAATAATATTATTAGTTTAAAACATGAAATATTTAATAATAGTAAAAAAACTTTTACTGAACTTTAACAAGAAAAAGTAGAAAGCAAAAAACCAGAAAATTTTAAAGAACACTTTTATTTTTTTCAAAATTTTAAATATCAAAGACAAGTTAAAAAATGTTTAAATTTGTAGAATAAAGGATGAAGTAGGAAAAAAGCAACTCTTGTTAAAGGGTTGTTTTTTTATTTGAAAAACAATCTAACAATTTAATAGATATTTTGGTGGTCTAACCCAACAGTAATCAGTCTGGAAATAATAGACGCTTTAATAAGCGATAGTGGTGATAAGTGCGAGGTCAACATCAAACCACAATAAAAATAGAGATGGTCACTTTATAAATAAATTTGCGATTAGCATTAGGTTCTTCAAGGTGCGAGTGAATTTATTTTAAAAACTGAACGCTTTGACCTGAAATGGTGCGGATGAAGAAATGTAATTATATGGCGTCTTAACTATACAAACAACTACAAATTGTAGAACATTGTAGTTAATATACCAACAATTACCAAAATTAATAATCAGGAGGTAAATATGAAAAAGAAATATTGTCTTAAAAAAAGATATTGAGGTTATTGCTTTAAATGTGATAAACAAAATAAATATATCCCTACACACAATGAAATTACTGATGAACATTGAGCATTAGGAAAACAAAATTAGGGGGAATTAAATTATGGAAAAAAGATACTTATTAGTAATGAAATTTGAAAATGAAGTTCTAACTAAATCGTTTTATACATTAAAAGAAGCAAAAATTACTGCTAGTGTTGAAAATGAAAATGAATGATTAACAACCATTATTGATTTAGAAAACGAAAATATTAAATGACAAGGATGTGAATAATATGTGAAAAGATGAAGATGGCAAAGTTTACACAAAAGAAGATTTATTTAATGAAGCATTAGAAGAATGTCATTCAGAAGAAAGTGCTTATGACTATATTGATACTTTAATTGCAGAAAAGAATTTGGAGGAATTATAAAATGAAAACATTACAAGCTTTAATTAAAGATTTAACAGGAATTGATGTTGAACAAAATCAAATCAGTAAATATTTAGCAATTAAAACATTAGATTTACGAGGTGCTTATTTACGAAGTGCTAATTTACAAGGTACTGATTTATGATGTGCTGATTTATGATGTGCTAATTTAGAATATGCTAATTTACGAAGTGCTAATTTAGAAAATGCTTGTTTAGTAGGTGCTAATTTAGAAAATGCTTGTTTATTAGGTGCTAGAATTACAAAAAAACAATTAGACCAATTAACTGTTATTAAGGAGGATGAATAATGGCAAAATATTGTAAAAAATGTCAATGCCCTGTTAATCAAATTAACTCTGATTATTGTTTATTTTGTGATAATGATGTACTTAAAGAAGAACTTACAGAATTAAAACAACAAATATTATATAAAGAAGATTTTCAAAAAGTAACTTGTTTATGAGAACATAGTTCAATTTGCTGCGATAATGGAATAACATTTTATCTTAAAGATAATTCTAAATATGACAAATTACCTAGTAAGGACGATGAATAATGAATATAACAGTTAAAGAATTAATAAAAGACCAATTAGATTGAGCAGATGATTCGGGGAAATATGGGGATTTGACTTTTCCTGTTATTCTTGAATCATATAAAGAAATATTTGAAAATATTTTAGAAACATATAAAAAAGAACTTGATGAATTAAAACAACAAATATTATATAAAGAAGATTTTGATGCTCAATATTATTGTAGTTATCACGGACATTGAGACCAATGTATAGTTGAAGATGAAGAAGAACCAACAGAAGAACAATTATCAAAGTATATTCTAATTTTAAAAGATAATTCTAAATATGACAAATTACCTAGTAAGGAGGAAAAATAATGAAAAATATAGTTCAAAATGTTTCTTTTCCTTTTGCAATTAAAGGTAATGATTTTAAAGAATTAAGTTTAAAAGCATTAAATATTAAAAAATGAATTGATGAAAATGGACAAGAATTAGCAGAATTTATATACAGACATCGTAATCAATATAATACGACTGGTTATAAAGATGTGCATTTAAAAGATATTCCATCAACATTAACTAAAATTGATATTGTTTTTAAAGAACCATTAGATCCAGTTAAAGAATTTAAAGATGCTTTAAATCGTATTCATACTAATATTATTCATTTTGAAAAATATATTGAAAATCATAAAATTGAAATTAAAAATAATATTAATCAAGTGCGAATTCAAAAGCAAAATGAGTTTTTAAAAGAACAAGAATTAAAAAAACAAGAATTAATTGAAAAAGTAAATAGTTTAACACCAGATATGGGTCTTGATATAGACCAAATTCAAGATGAACAAGTTCGTGTAATGGAACAAATTGAGCAAATTGATAAATCATTAGAACCAATACAATTAAAAAAAGTTGGTATTAATTTAATTAAAGAAAAATTATTAATAAAAGATATTGAAGTATTAGGGATTGATGATGATTTTTTAGAAAATGCTAATCAATATGAATTAAAACAATTAATTAAATATTTAATTATTGATGAAAAATTAGTTAAAAATACAATTAAAGCACAATGAGATACAAATACTGATAATAAAGTAGTTGGTATTAAAGGAATAAATATTCAAATTAAAGGAGTGAAATAAAATGACAAATATTGTTGAATTTTTAAAAACAGATAAGGTAAATGAATGAATAAAAAGTAAATTTTCTAATGAAAATGAAATTGCAAGATTTAAAAGTAATATTGTAGCAATCTCAAATAGTAATGATTTATTACAAAAAGCAGACCCAAGAACTATTATGACTGCTTGTTATCAAGGTGTTTTATTAAATTTACCAATGGAAAAACAATTTGGTTATGCTTATGTTGTTCCATATAATACTAAAATAACAAGAATTATTAATGGTCGTGAAGTACAAGAATGAATTAATCAAGCACAATTTCAAATGGGTTATAAAGGTTATATTCAATTAGCACAAAGAAGTGGACAATATTTAGATATAGCAGTAACAGATGTTAGAGTTGGTGAATTAGTAAATTATGACCGTTTAAAAGGAACTAGTTTTAATTGAAATCAAAATGAAAATGAACGAGAAAAATTACCCATTATTGGATATGTAGCATATTTTAAAATGGTTAATGGTTTTGAAAAAACTTTATATATGACAAAAGAACAAATGGAAAATCATTTTATGAAATATTCTAAAACTTATGCTAAAAATAAATCATTTTATATTGCTACTTTTGATGAAATGGCATTAAAAACAGTATTAACATCATTATTAAGAAAATGAGGTATTATGTCTGTTGAATTACAACAAGCATATAAATCAGATCAATCAGTTATTACTACTAATGATGAAAATATTTATATTGATAATGATACTAATGTCGCCAAAAATAAAGGGCAAATTAGCGATGAACCCTTATCAAATAATATAAATAACCCATCTTATCCAGAAATAGCAGACACTAACGATAATGTCGTTAAAGAAGAAGATATCTCAAATGTAGTACCAGCAGTTAATAATGATGAGGAGTGAGCAACTTGATAAAAATAGGTATTGACCCATCAGGAACTGGTACTACTGGTATTGTTATTTATGAAGATAATAAAATTATTAGAAAAATTGAAATTATATATAATAATTGATTAAAACAATTAGAGTTTATAATAGATTCATTTTCTGCATTTAGATATAAAAATTCATATAAATTTAATATTGAAAATTGTTTACCAACAAATGCTAATGGGTCAAAAGATAGAGATGATTTATTACGATTATTAGGTGCATTAGAAATTAAATTAAATGATTTACAAATTGAAATTAATTGAGTATCACCAAAATATACTAAATCAGTTGTTAAAAATATTAAAAATTTAAGTAAATATAATGATAGTTGTTTATGAAAATATGATAAAGATACTAATTTAACTTATCAATATGGTAAAGGTTGATTTTATAATAATGAAAAAATAAGTAATCATCTCCGCGATGCAATTATAATTGCTAATTATGAAAACTAAATTAGGTCAGTTATATTTTGGTGATAGTTTAGAAATATTAAAAACAATATCTGACAAAAGTATTGATTTAATATTAACTGATCCACCTTACCTTTACCCTGATATTGCTAAAAAATTAGAAAATAAAGAAAAGCATATTAAATATAATTTAAAAAAAATACAAGATCCTAATTGTTCTAATATTCAATATCAAATTCGTAAAAGGGAACTTGAATTTTTACAGGGTGAATTTATTAGTAGTTTTGATATACCATCATATTTTAAAGAATGAATGCGAATTATTAAAAAACCAAATTTTATAATTTATTTATCAAAACAACAATTAAAAGATTATTTAATTGAAATAGAAAATTATAACTTAAAGTTTGAATTAATAATTTACAAAAAAACAAATGATGCACCTACTAATGCTGCATATCGTAAAGATAAAGAATTATGTTTATATATTTACAAAAACCCAATTAGTTATAGTAATGTTTGAAATCAAGATATGCAGACTATTTATCAAATTACTAATAGCAATAATCAATTTATAGGAAATATAAAACACCCTACTATTAAAGATATTAATTTAATTAAATTACAAATAAATAAGCATAGTAAAGTTGGAGATATTGTATTAGATTGTTTTTTAGGAAGTGGTACAACCGCGTATGCTTGTGAACAATTAAATCGGCGTTGAATTGGAATAGAAATTAATGAAAAATATTATAAATTAACAAAGGAGCGATTAAAGTATGTTCAACCAACATTATTCTATTAAAATAAAATGTAATGAATGTAATAAAAATATTAATTATGGTAATATTGTTTCTAAAAATAATAAAGTAATGCATTATGTTTGTTATAAAAGGTTATTTAAAAATGAAAACAAAAAATCATCAAGTTGTAATTAGAAATATTAATGTTTACTTAAATAAAGAACAAGCAAAAATATGAAATGAATTACCCGAATTATATACACATAACCAACGAGTACAGCATTTTATCAATTACTATATTGTAAATAATAAAGAAGATGAAAGTAAATAAAAGAAAGTCTTATAAGCATAAAAGATTAAAGTGTTGTTATAAAAAGAAATGCAATAAAAGATGGGAGATATAATAATGAATAAATATATTTTGTGTTATCATTCAGAACAAGGTAAACGACCATGTAAAACTCCTCTTGGTGAATATATAACTGGTACTGATATTGAAGATGTAAATATAAATTCAACATGAGACTGAGAATATTTAATCAATAAATATGGTGAAAAGAATTTAATTATCTTAAAAACAGATAAAAAATAACCTTAATTGGTTATTTTTTTAAATGTTATTTATTTCATCTTTTTTTAAGACAATATTCATTTCAACTTTCAACTTGTTCTATTGTTTGTTTACAATTATGACAAATATTAACATTATGTTTTTTAAGATATTTACGAAATATTAATCAACCAAATAATATTAAATATAAGATATAACTTGGTATTTTATAAACTTGCTCTAAACATTTACCAATCGGTAATTTAATTGCTGGTATTTTAGGTATTTTTGTTGTTAATCAAGCAGTACCATGTAATATTGGATATGATATAACAATCCCAGCATATCCAAAAAAACCACCATCAGTTATATTGTGCTGACCAAACATAAACTCTTTAACTGGTTCTAATGTTGGTATTCAATTAAAATGTAAACTAGTAAAAAATAAACCATATAAACTTAAAAATGGTGTATGATATAAAATTGACAGTGCATTATATCGCATAATATATGCTTTTTTAATATGAAATGGATATTTATCATATTTTAAAAACTTACGATTTTTTCATGCTTTAAAACTTTGACTTGGATTTCTTTGTTCAAAACCTAATCTTTGTCAATAAGTACCATTTTCATTTTTAATAATAATATTTTCTTTATCTATCATATTTACACCTCTTGTCGTAAAACCCGAACACTATTTATTTTTACATTATTACCAGCATTACCATCAGTTAAATAAACTCGACCAGTAGCATTATATAGTGAAATACTATAATGGGTTTTATCCATATCATCAATAAAAGCGATTGATTGGCGTTTAGATAAAGTTTTATTTGCTTTTTTTTCTGTAAAATAAGGCGGATCAAGTCGTAAGTTACCTTCAGATGTACTCCGATTAGTTGGTGACATTCTAACTTGATAACGATATTCTTCTGAAAATTCAGGAATATCAATATAAGTTGAACTATCAGGTGTGTATGATATCGGTACTTCTTCTCATTTTATTTTTTTATTTATTTCAAGCACTCATTTTAACATTTGGTCAATAGTATCTGTTAAACCTTTATCTAAAGATAATTTATTATTTTCAATATCAAATTCATCTGATAATAATAATTCTAAACTACTATCATCTTTTTGATGTAACGGGGCATTAACTGTTATTGAACTACCACTTTGTGCTTTTTTAACAATATATTTTCCATCTTCTTTATCAATATAATCTTTATTTAAATCACTATCTTTAATAACATCAGATGGTATATCACCACCTTGTTTTGCTTTTCATACATTATTTTCATAATAAATCGTATCATTATCAAAAGGCACTGATAATTCATTATTAGAATTATATATAATACTTTTATTATCAAGTTTAACGGAAATATTTTTTATATAATTATCAATATAATTTGCTAATAATTCCCTTGATATTTCAATTTGTCATATTCCACTTTTTTCAGTACTAGATCATGGAATAATAGATAAAGTATTAGATGTAAACATACTATTTTTTCATACATATTTAGCATCTGCCTCACTTAACATAATTGGTCGATCTTTATGATTAGTATCAGGTTGCACAAATCCAGTATTATATTCATTTTTAAAACCATAATTATCAGGGTTTATTTTAGTTATAGTTTGTGATTTATAAAACTTTGCTTTTTCTAATAAACTTATAATATCAGGAGAAAATTCTATCTTCATATTACTAGGATATGTATAACTTGCAACACTATCACTACTATTTTCACCACCATTTGAATATTCAATCCCAGTTCTTATTAAATATTGAGTTTGCAAACAACAAGCAATTTTTACATAATTAATCCGCTTTTTATCAATTTCACTATTAGGATCAAGCAATGGAAACTCAGTTTCTAAACGATAACCACAAATACTATCTAATTGTAAACTTGCTCTTGTAATACCCTCAATTAAATAATTTGAAATAGTATCATCATAAAGTTTTTTACCATATTGTGCTACTAATTTATCAAAACCCTCTCAATTTTTAAACTCTTCTAATGTTATTAATTTAAAACTTTCTAATTTTGTTATATCTGCCATAATTTCACCTCTTCGCATCACCATTATAAACAAAAAAAGTCTTTTTTAGACTTTAATTGTTTTATCCGATAATTTAATATCTTTTTTAGAAATTGATTTCTTTGCTCTTTGTAATTTAACAATATGATTAAATTCTTCTTCACTAACAGGTTTATTTGTTTCTAATACTTGTGCTCATTCAGTATTACCAAGACCCAAAGTATTAGCAGTTTGCAATAAACCTAAATGAATAGCATCTAATGTTTCTTGTCCTACCACTTTATTTGCAGACTCTTTAACTTTATTTTTAATTATTTTTTTAATTAAAAGTTCTAATCCTTTATAACCTAAAACCCCACCAAAAGCAATTCCAACTCCAATACCAATTAAAAGTTCTGTACTCATATTTTTTTATCGTCCTTTCTTAATTTTCACATCACCATCTTAGCATCAAGATAAAAATAATCAACAACAATATTAAAAATTAAAATATATGCAACCCTTTTTATTTTTGTTGTATAATTTTGTTATATAATTAAGTTAATAAAAAGAGAGGGTTTTTATATGTATAGAAAGTTAAAAATTTTATGGATAATTGATCGAGCATTTTTGGTTTAATAGGAAGTGTTTTAAGTGTAATAAGTACGTTACTAACAATACTATTTGGTATAAGGTCTACTAGAGTAAAAAATGATTTAGAAAAAATTAAATTAAAATACGAGCAAGAACGTTGAATGACAATACTTAAAATTATTGAAAATAATTTATGTATTAAACAAGAAAAAAACCCTCAAAATGATATTTTAGAAAAAATTAAAAAAGAAAAAAAGAAAAAAGAAGTAAAAGAAAAAATTAATCAAAATAAAAATCAAAAGAAAGTTAATGGCTCAGTATTAAAAGATTTTTTAGAGAAAAATAAATTATAGTAGGGATGTGAAAAAAATGAAAAACAATAAAATTAATTATAATCAATTGGAAGAATTAAAATTAAAAACAAGAAAGAAAATTTTAGAAAATGAAATTTATGATATTTTGTATGATTATAGCAAAGAACTTGAAAAATATAATTCAACAATTAAAGAAAATAATATTTATAATTCCGCAGCAGTAATTTTTTTAGATAGTTTTATTGAAATTAAAGATCGATTATTAGATTTTATTGGAAAAAGTAAAGAAGAAATAAAAAAACTAGTAAAAGATGAACTACATTCAACAGCAAATATTTTTTCAAAAAATAAAGAAGTATATAATTTTACAAAAAAATTTATTTCTTTTATAAAGAAAGCAGATTCAGGTTTAAAAAATTTAGTAATTAGAGTTTTTATTGCCATTCAATTATCAGAAGAAGAAGATAATAATAAATTAGAAAAATTATTAAGTAATTTAAATGTGCAAGAATTTTATGAAGTTATAAAAGATAAAAAAATTAATAAAGAAATATATAGTAATTTAGAAAAAAAATGAAAATTAGCATTAAATAATATTATGAAAGAATGAAAAATTAATGAAAAGTCAGAAGAAAAATTGAGTGATAAAGTTTATAAAATATTTAGTATTTTAAATAAAAAATATAATTATGGTATATAAATTTTAAATAAATATTGAAATTAACTTTGTTGATGGTATGATGGTGACAATAAAGGGAGGATAATTCTACAATGAAAAGATTATTAAGTATTTTAGGGGAATATTGTTAATAGGAACAAGTACAACAAGCGTAGTTGGGTGTAATAAAGCACAATATACTGAAAAAGAATTGGCAGATTTAAAAGAAAAAAATAATATAAAAACAAACGATGGTGTTTTAGAATGAATAACAAAACAGGAAAAACCTTTTAATGAATTAGTAGATAATAAATGATATTACATGATATATAAAGATAACTCTAATAATATAAAAATATCAAAAAGAATAAATAATAATCCAGATGTTAATATTAAATTGCCTTGGTCTAACTCATGGATAAAAGTTTATCGTTGAAATGGAGAAGAAAATAAATCTCCTAGTTTAGATATTGATAAAGATGGAAATGTAATTGTTAAAGAATAACAAAAAGACATTTTTTTTATTTTTTTAAAGTAATTTTAGTAGTGGCATTTGTAGCCATAGATAAATAACCTCAAATATCACCAAACAATGCACTATGATAAATATTAGCATTTAATATTACACTAAATTTAACTTTTAACTTAACACCATCTCTATAAAATAATAATTTACATAATATTTTTACACGAGCAACATTATCACTTTTATAAAATGAATAATTTAAAGGAGCATAACCATCTGTTGTAATATCATTTAAAACTATATAATTTGCTAAACTTAAATCATTTTTTGCTACATCTACTATATCATCAGATTTAGATTTTTTTGCATAAACATTTAAATTATTAGGCAATGATGTATTTAAATTAGTTATATAGAAACTATGATAATTTTTTACTACTTGTTGTCAATTATTTATACCTTGTTTTGAAAAATCATATAATTCATACTCTACATTATAGGTTTTTTCCTTTCCTTCTTGATCATTAATATTTGCATAAATATCTAAATTTACAGTTAATTTGCTTAAATCAATTTCAATAGGATATAAATTTAAATCAGGTTCAGGTTGTGGAAAAGTTTGTGGTCATTCATGTATTACATTATCATCTATAAATTGATCTAAATAACTTAAAGGATATATTGTTAATCAATCTCGTACTGAATTATTATATAAAGATGTTGTTTGTAAACTAATTTGATAATCCATAATACTAAATGGTTCAAATTGATCTATATCATCTGTAAACATATAAATTTTGCAAGCAGTTTTACCAATATTATAAAATCCAATAGCATCAATAATATAAGTATATCCATTAATATCTGTTAAAAAGTTTTCACTTAAAGCACTAAATGCTTCAAATTGACCATCTGCTAAATAAACAATATTATTATCTTCATAATCATATTGACCTAAATAAATACTTGATACATTTTGATAACCTAAACTTGTACCATTTTCTTTATTATATTTATGTAATTTTATTTTATCTGTTAAAGTAAATGCCATACTTGTGTTGCTTGATGATGCATTAATAATATCATTAACCTCATCTTGCGTATTATATCTAAAAACATCAAGTGGTATATTACCCTGATTTTTTGATGTTTCTTTATTGTCAATAATAACACTAGGTCAATAACTTTCATCATAAAATGTATAATTTGATTTACCTATAAATAAAGGAATACCAGTTTTAATATTAGGGTAATTTAAATTAGTGTTTGTATCTATAATTTTTCAATAAATAGGTATTCCAAAAGTTATTGCATTTAAAAATTTACCAATAACGGGTATATCTCTTTGTGTTCAAACAACACTTTCATTTATATCTATTGGCAAACTAATAATATGATTATTCATTATTGAAAATAAATTTAACATATCTTTAAAAGTTCCTTTTGAATGTTTAGATGGATTAATATTAACAATTCCAGTTTTTTTATTATATCTAAAATACCCATTTGGCCTAACATCATATTCTATATTTATTACATCTTTATTCTTAAATAGTCAATCCTTATCTTTAACTGTTAAATTACTTGGATTAGTTGCTTGTGTTAAATCTCTATCAGTATTTAAATAACCTTCATAATTCTTTTTAACTTCTTGGTTTGTTTGTCCTTGTTTTCTTTTTAATCAATTATCATATTGACCATTAATAGCGGGTATAGCATTTGTCAAATAATAAGTAGAAAGAGGTTTACTATTTTTAGTAATTGGATCTGAAATTGGTGTTTTAATACTTTCAATAAATAGTCTACGACTTGGGTATACTTTTTCATTTCATTTCCCTAAATTTTCAATAGGGCGACCAAATATAACTGGTGCTGAAAAAGCATTATTACCTAATAAACTAATTTGAATACTTTTAATACCTCGATCACCAGTAAATTTCTCATTAATTATATAATCTTTTGGAATACCTAAATCATCTCATATTATTTTAGGTATTACATAACCCTCACCTGGTGCTGAAAATTGTACGAATTGCTGAATAGTTTGTCCAGTAGTATTAATATAATCTTTAACATAACTAAAAGTAATAACTCAATATACTAATTCATTTAAATCATTATATTTTGGTTGAGCATTTGAAATAAACATTAATAAATTATCATCAACATCTTCTTTATCAGATTGTAAAGGAACTAAATAAAATCTTAAAAAATCTTCTCTTTGAAAATTATAAGTAGTTTCAATCGTAATTGTACGATCAAGATATCAAGCATTATATTCGCCAAAATATTCTTCACCACCTAATTTAGAAAATTCAACAGTATCATTAATATTAACAATATGACATTTATAAGCATCACCTTTAAATTTTCTTTTAATAGCAAAATTATCTAATGCTTTATCAATTTTTTGTAAATTCATAACATAAACATTAAAACCATTTTCATTATTAATTTTTTCTCAAATATCATTAACTGGATAATTATTATCAGGATTATCTTTATTAATAAAAACTTGTTTTGTTGCATCTCATAAATAAGTTTTTTCGGTACTAGTAATATATAAATAACTAACTTTATCCGTTAAACTATTTTTAAATTCATTAATAGAATAAGTAAATCAATCTTTATTATTTTGGAAAAAATCATAATTTCAAATATCAGGTATAGCACGAGATCTAATTTTAATAGCATTTTTTCATTGTGCTATTATTCCTTCTTTCCCAGTAAATATTTGTGACATTTGTGTAAAGTTTTGTGGTACTCCATTATTAGGTTGAAAACCTTTATCAGTAATATTTACTAAACCAGTTTTAATAATAAATGGAAAAAAGAAATAATTACTTTTAATATCAATATCTAATTTAGTTAAATCAGATCTAACACTATTATCCATTATTCTTTCATTTAAGTTTTTAAAAATACTATTAATATTAGGTACTTGCATTATTGTATATCTCCTTTAATATCTTCTTCTCTTGTTTGATTATCATCAATATAACTCATTTCTTGATCTAATTGTTCTTTTTGTTCTTTTTTAATTTCTTCATACATCATTCTTGCTTTTTTATTTGTTACTTTTTCTTGTTTATGAATTGCTCTAACATGAGTAATAGTTCCATTATTTATTTGTCTATCAATTACCTCAGATTGAGTAATTTCATTAACTATTGATATATCTATAAATTCTAAGGTATAAGGTCTAAAATTATCATTATTCTGACTGTTATCATCTAAACTATCTCATTTTTTATAATGCTTAAATATATAATCAAATAAGCGATATAATTTAGGAAATCGTAAAGATCTTTTTTGTAAAGTAGTATGAATATCTAATTTATTATTCATTAATGACTCTGTTTTATTTGTATAATTATTCCCTGAAAAATTATCATATTCATAACCTGCACCATTAAATATCATTTTCATAGAATAATCACTATCAATAGTTATTTCAGTATAATTTTGTTGAGCATGAATTAAACCAACACCAGTAGTACCAGTCATAGCATATTGTTGAACTGTACTACTAATTAAAGCATCTGCTTGTACTAATTCTTCATCACCATTACCATTATCATTATCACCAAGTGGAGATGTATTTTTTCGTCCTACAAAATGAGTACGATTAATAATTCTTTCAATTCTTTTATAATAAATATTATCTTGTACATCTTTAATTAAATTAAATACAGGTAAACAATCGGGCACAGCATCTGCTGTTGTTTTTGTACCTTGAACTAATTTAGGTAAATTTGTAAATTCAACAATAGGTAATATATCTATTCCAGTATCATATTCCATTATAGAAACTGGTCTTAATTTACTTTCTAATTCACCATAAGTTTGTCAAATACCAATTTCTAAATCTTTTGCAGTATAATAAGTTATTTTTGCTTTTCTTGGATAAAATTGTACTTTTTGATATCACATATAATCAGATTGAGCAGGTAATATTCACATTTCTGCATATTGTTCTATTTCTGAATATTTAGCAATACGAACACTTGAACCAATAGGTGCAACATCAATAGTTAAATCATCAGTTTCTGTTTTTAATAAATACATTACACTACGCCCATATAAACTATTTGCTAATTCATTTTGAAATAATTTAGAATAAACATAGTTTTTTTCGTATCATTCTTCTATTCAATCTTGTGTATCATCATTATCACAATTAAACATTAGACCTTGTCCAATAGTTAATGGAGCTGCTTTTCTATTAGCAATAATTCAAGGAATATCAATATAATATTTTTGTTCTGATAATATTGGGTATTTTCCTTTTTCCAAATAATTTAAATATTCGGGTTGTTTATTTAATTCTTTAAAATCTATTTCATTATTCATTTTTACACCTCTTTTTGTCATCACCCATTATATAATCACCATAAGGAGAGTGTCAAAATATGTGAAAATTATTAACATTAATTACTAGTATTTTAGAAAATCCTAAAATAGCATTAAGAATTATAAAATTATTAGAAAAATATGGGAATTCTAAAATAAAATCAATTTTACAAAGCATTAAAGATATTGAACATCAATTAGCACAAATTCAATATTATTTAAATCCTAATATATTAAGTGATTTATTAGCAAAATTACCTAAAAGTTTAGAAATACAATTATTTAAAGATATTAGTTTTTTAGATAAAAATAAATATAAAGAAATTATAAATTCATTAACACCAACAGAAAGTAATTGAACTATATTATCTAGTAGTTGATGTAAAAAGGGATTTTTTCAAATAACTAATAAACAAAAATTAATAGGTAATTTAACTATTTTAATTCAATCAGATAATGATAAACAAAAAAGATGATATGGACCATATACATATCCAAAAGTACACATTCAAGTATGACAAGCAATGAAATCAGCAACTGGTAAAAATGGAACTGGATCAGGATCAGTATTTTGAAATATGTGATTACATGTATGATTACGCAGTGAATTAAGAGAATATGTTAATTGACAAATATATACACAACAAAATAAAGGTAGCGGAGATGTTAAATTAAGAGCAAGTAGAATTAATAAAAACTTATTAGAATTAAATAAAGAAATAAATCGTTATAGTACTAATTTTTATAATACAAAAGATGCTAAATTAAATAATCATAAACAATATATAGATAATAAAAATTGATTAACACAACAAAAACAATATGCTACTAATTTAAAATTAGGTTATCAAAAATTACATACTAAAATAATATCAAAACCAAAAACAATTAATCTTTATAATGAAATTAAAAAAGGATTTAATATAATTAAAAACCCAATAAATACAACAAAAAATAAAATAAAAAGGAAATAAATCCTTTTTATTTTTTAGTAGCAGCAGGAACTGTAATTTCCATTCCTGTTGTTTCACCAGTTAATCAATTTGTACCAATTAAAATATATGGTACCGAAACATTATTGCTAAAATTACCCTCATCTCTATCATTAAATATTGAATCATCATAATCTAAAATATTAACAATATAATCTGAAGTTGTTAAACCAGCATTAAGTTTTTGAATTGCTTTAATAAGACCAGTATTCATTTCAGTAATTACATCTGCTTTTTTAGTTAAATCAGGAACATCACTATATCAAGGTGTTTTTAAAGTTCCAATATTATCTTTATTAAATTGTTTAATACTTATTTGATTTACTTTTTGTACTTTATAATACTGAACTTGTGAAACACCAGTTGCTTTATTTTTACCAGCAATATAAATATCAACATAAATATCTGTTGTAGTAATATCATAACTTGATGGTTCACCTTGATAATATAACGGTCATCAATCATAATCATCTGCTGTTAAACTTGCATCAACCGCTTTAACTGCTTTTAAAACTTTATCATTTAAAAGCGGTCTTAAATCTTCACTTGATACTTTTTGAGGTACAATAATTCCTTTAATTATTTCATCATTTGTTAAACTATCAACATTTTTAATTTTATCGTGAATATCTACGGCACTACTTACTTTGAATAAATTAAAGAAACTGTTCCACTATATTTATTTGGATTTCCAGTTGCTAATGTGCCAGTAGATGTAATATTAGAGAATGTTGCATCTCCAGTTTGATAATTAGTATTTTTTGCTTTAATAGCAGTTTCTAATTCAGCAGTAGTTGGTGTATCACCAACCATTGTAATTTGACCTAAATTAGGTGTTGTAATAACTGTTGATAAAGCAGGTTTTGTTGTACTATTAATTAATATTTTTTTATCATTAATATTTTGATTATCAATAACACCTGCATTAATATGTAAATAAATATTTCCACTTACAATTTCATTAACTGGTAAATAAATACCTGCTGAATTTATTTGAATTGGATAATCATTTTTACCATCACTTAATATTATGGCAGAACGCATAAATGATATAACTTTGTTTTTTTGATATGTAGTTAAATTATTATCTAATACTTTATCAAATAATTTTTTAATTTCTGCTGTGTCAAGAGTTGATGGAATAATTCCAAAGAATTCATGATATTTTTTCTTAACATCCATATTTAATGCTGTTTGATCTACATCTAAATTATTAATATTATTAATAGTATTTTGCATTGCAGTTTTAAATATAGGATTATAAAAATCTTTATAATTTGGATCATAATCTAATAATTGATAAGTTAATTCGTTTTCTCATTCACCAGTAAATTCATTATATTTTTGTCAACTATCACTAGTAGTATTAGTATTATCTCATAAACGAGCAATGGCATCATTTTGTTCTTGTTCTGTAAACATTTCTTTAACAATTAAGAAACCTAATTCAGGTCTTGTTAAAGCAGGTAATGAAAATAATACACGACTTGTAAATGCTGGTTCTTGTGTATCATTATCAACATAACTAATATTTTCAGTAAAAATAGTAATCATTGCTGCATTTTCTCTATGAATTACAAGTCCTTCAATTTTTTTATCAATAGATAAATCAAATCCACGAGTTCTATTCATTCCCTCTAAATTAACTTGTAATTGCCCATCTGATGTTTTACCATATAAAGGTTCAATTTCTTGCCCAAGTCATAATGATTTAGAAATCATATAACCCATTACTTTATCTTGGAATAAAGTACCTGTTACCATTGTATTTGCTGAAATACTTTCACCAATTAATTGAGTATATGCTCGTGTTAAATCTAAATATGAATGTGGTTCTCATATCATTTCTCAATCACTAGTATTTGTCCCAATTTGAGATGCATTAATTTTTCTTGTTTCATCAGTCATACGATGTGCTAATTTATACATTAAATCTAATGCATCTTGTTGAGTTTTAATTGTACTTGTGTCATAAATAAAAGCATAATCAGGTTTAAATTTTGATCTAGCAATATAATTATCAATTACACCTTTTAAAAAGTATAATTCTAAATTAAACATCATATTTTCTGTAATTGAACCAGTTCATTTTGCTACTAATTCACCGCGTAATGATGGGTCAGTATTTTTTAAACGATCTAAATCAAATCGTCTTCATTGTGTTTTTAAACCAATAGTATGATCAATTACTAAACGACCACGCTTAGCATTTTGATTTTGTTTTGGATTTCCTTTTTCGTGATTTCATTCTGAATCACCATAAAATAATCGTTCTGGAATTGTATAAATTGCTACTGCATAATCTGCACTTTCCATATTAGGACTTGATTGTGCTGTTGCTGTTAAACGGTGAAATGTATAATAATCAGGATTAGTTAAAATATTTTTTACTCGCATTTCTTGTGCTGATAATAATAAATGTCCTTCTTTTGTTAAATTTGCTACTCCATTACCAATAACAAACCCTTCATGTAATCCTATAATTGATGCCATATTTTATTTTCCTTTCTGGTATTCTTTTTGAACTAAGTTTTTAATTCTTTCATTAATGGGAATATTATGATTATCTTGTAAATTTTCTTTAATTTTTTGTGATAATTCTTCAATAAACATATTTTCATCTTTAATTTGAATTCCACCATTCATTAGGTTTTTCATATCTAATTGTGGTTTTTTCTCAATTAAATCTTTAAAGTTAGTTTTAACATATTCCATATCTTTACCACTATTTAATAGTTCTTCAACTAATTTACGATTTTCTTGTGGTACTTGTGATAACTCATATTCTTTTATTTTTGACTGATAATTACTAATTTTTTCTTCATATTGTTTTTCAGTTTCAGTTTTAATACGAGTTTCTACACTTGGTAAGACATTAGATAATATTTGCTTTTCTTTTTGTTCTAATAAAGCATTAATTTCATCTTGTGTCATATTTTCTTTATATTCATATTTAAAGTTTGACATACTTTAATCCCTCCATTATTTTTTTATAGAAAATTTCAAAAACTATCGTCACCATCTTACCATCATTTTAATTTTTGTAAACTTGTGGATATTTTTTCTTAATTTCAGTTCTAGTTTCTTCAATACCTTTTTTAAAACCTTTTTCATATTGATCTAAATATTCTTTTTGATTATTTACACCATAATCATAAGTTTCTTTCATTAATTCTTGAAATATTTTAGTATGTTCTTCACAAGCAGGAACACCAATACCATTTCAATTTTTACTTACTTTTTTAAAACATTCTTTACCATCAATTATCATTCAACAAATATTTTTATCCATTCGCATTTTTTCAACATTTTTTTTAATTTGTTTTTTTGCCATAATTTTAACCTCGCTTTCCAAATTGTTTACTTATTAAAAATGGATTATCTAGTGTTTTTATAAAATATTCCATTATATCCATAACAGCATAAGTCATAGCATCGAAACCATCATCAAATAATTTATTATCTTCTAATTTATAAGTAGATTTATTTGCTGGCGGTTTTCTTCATTCCATTTTTAACATATCTTTAAATAATTCTGGTGTTAATCTTTGACTAATTTGTAAATAATTCTTATTTAGCAGGATGATTATAGCATCAATTCTATCAGTTCTATATCATATTTCTTTATTAACTGGTTTAAATCTTAATCAATTAGCATCAGGGAAAAACTTTCGTCTAATATTATTTAATGTATCAACCTCTACTAAATGACCACCACCAGTATCAACATTTATTTCTAAACCATTATATAAATCATTTCACTGTGTAGCACATATTATATAAAAATGTACTATTTCATGTAAAACTTTCATTATATCTTTTTGTACCATTTCAGCATTACTATGTTTATATTCCATTAATGGTGCCATTTTTTTATAATCTTTATCTATTCCTATTAAAATTGCATGAGTAGCATGTCCTAATGGTGATTCAGCATAACCTAAATCTAAGCCTGCTCTAAAATTAACTGGTTCAAAATCATATAATTTACTAAATAAATAATTAGCAAAAATACTACCATCTAATGCACCTGGCATTCCAATTCCTCAAACCTCATATTTTTTAGGTCATTCTGCTTTTAATTCATATAATTTCATTAATTCATCATAATTTAAATTATCTTTATTAATTAAATAATTAGTATAATGATTAATTACTTTTTTATCATATGCTTTTTGACCTGTTTTAGGATCTAAGACTGGCACTATTAATTTAGATATTTGCTCACCATTACTTTCTAATTCTTTACGATTAAATGGCATTAATTTATTTAAATAATCAATATGATCTTGATAAATACTATCAGGATTAGTACTTGTAATTAATATCATTTTTTTATAATCACGAACTGCTTGCATAATTGCTTCTTTTTCTGCTTTACTAAATTCATTTGCTTCTTCTAATCAAATAATACATAAATCAGCACCATTTGCTCGTGCTGTTCCTTTACCTAATACTTGCGATGAATTACTTTTTCTTGCTCCTTGTAATTTAATAAAACTACCATTAGGAAATAATCAAGTAGGTTTATTAAACCTAGCATTATATTGATAATGACCACCTTTTCATTTTTTAGTAGGATTAAGAATTAAACCTATTTTATCTAATGCATCTTGAATATCTTGTTGCATTTCAGCAGTATCAGCACTATTTAATCTAAAACCATATATTGCTATTTTTTTATCTTTATGTGCTAATACTACACAACTTAATAATGCTATTAATTCATCAATAGAATATGTTTTACCTGCTTTACGACTACCTGCTAAATTAATCTCATCTGCAATATATTCAGTATTATTTAACAAACTAATTACTATCTTATTAAGATAACTATATTCATATAACATTGCCATTATATGTTTCTCCCATCTGTTATGTTAATTACTGGGGGAGCATAATTTATTTCACTTTCATTTTCACGACCATAATACTGAGCATATACAGATACACCCCCCTTAGTTTCATTTAAGAGATGTAATTTTATATTATTTTCTAATATTCGTATTTTCATTTTAAGTTCATTAAATGCTAATAAATTAGTGTCTTTTAAGGTATTATATTCATCTTCTTCTAAATTACAAAAGATTAATAAGGTTTCTTTTGTGGCAAGTTTAATATTATTTTCTTTACAATATTCATCAAATTTTGTTAATTTTTGCTTTATTTTTGTTAAATTTGCCATTATTCATCACTTTTTATCTACTTTTGCCATCTTTTTTACCTCTTTTGTCATCACCATTCTACAAAAAAATATAAAAAAGTAAAATAAAAAAAGACTTTTTCAAGTCTTCATTTTTAGTAATTTTTAAACAAGAGATTTAAGGTTGGATAATCCTACTTGTATTAAATTACATCACCATCCTAACATCTTTTAATAAAATGTCAACAAAATTTTAAATTTTATGATAAAAATATTTTTGGAAAGGTTGGTTAAATCTTATGAAAAAGAAAAAATATAAACATTTTAGTCTTGATGAAAGATATAAATTAAAAGAATATTTAATATCAGAAACATTTAAAAAGAAAAATGGTACACCTAATTATTCTAAAATAGCAAAAGTAATGAATAAAAGCCCTAATACAATTAGATTAGAGGTTGAAAGACTTAAAGAAGAATATGATCCTGAAAAAGCAAATGATGATTATAAAAAGAAAAGAAAAAAATCTATTAAATATACTACAATTACAAAAAAAGTTGTAAATTATGTAAAGAAAATTTTAAGTAAAAAAAGTTATTCACCAAGATTAATTATTTATGAATATGAAAAAAAATATAATGAAAAGTTTCCATTTTCACATATGACACTTTATAAATATATTGAATATAAAGTTTTTGATGATGAAAATACTGAAATTAAGAAAAAATTACCATTTAAAGGTAAAAAATATAAAACAAAAAAGAGAAAAGATGATCGTGGTCAATTAACTAATATTAGATTTATTGATGAAGCAGAACATGAAAAGGGAACTTTTGGTTGATTTCAAATGGATTGTATTGTTGGAAAAGAACATAAGTCTGCTTGTTTAACTATTACCGAAGAAAAAAGTTTATATACGATTTGTTTTAAATTAAATCAACATAATTCAGAAGAGGTTAATAAAGTTCTTAAAAGTATTATTAGAAATAAACTTTATAAAGTAAATATAAAAGGAATTATTACAGATCAAGGTAAAGAATTTAGTAAATGAAAAGAGATGGAGAAAATTACTAATGCTAATGTTTATTTTTGTGATGCTGGAACTCCGACACAAAAAGCAAAAGTTGAAAGAATAAATAGAGATATTAGAGAATATTTACCTAAGGGAACTGATTTTAATACTGTTACTCAAAAAGAAATTAATAAAGTTATGAAAATTATTAATGAAAAGCCGCGACCGAGTTTAGGTTGATTATCCTCCAAAGAGGTATTTTTACAAAATATTAATATTTAATTTTTTTAAATATAAATTATATATTTGTAGCAAACTTTTCTTTTTGTCGTGCTTAAATATTAACTCATATTTAAAAAAGTTATTTTTTTTGAAAAAATATTGCATTTTTTGATAAAAGGTATAATATCATATTAACAAGGTTGGAATTACCTACTTGCATCTTTACAATACAATTATTGAAAAAAGCTTCAAAAGAGTATCAAGTATTATTTATTAAAATGGCTTTGATAATCCGGCTATCTGTTGACCGTAGTGAAGAAATATGACAATGAATATTAAATAGAATTGATTGAAGTCTTGCCTTAGACATTGTTGAAAAAAATAATAATTCAGACCAATTTATTCTTTTTGCAAAGCACTTTTTAAAAGAAGTTAATAACAATATGATTAAAGAATGAGAAGGAAAAATTAAAAATAAAAAATTAAGCAATGATGTGATAACATCTATTTCTAATTTTTATCATACATTGAAAAATAAATATAATTATCATATATCTAGTTAAAAAATTCTTCTTACAAAATAAAAAGTTTTATAAGAAGAATTTTTTAATAATTAAATTATGTTCTTACTAAAGTTAACTTTAAAATAATGGTTGGTATTATGTTCTTCCTTATAAATTTATTTTAAAGACTTAAAAGGTTATGGTTTTTAAACTATAACCTAATAATTGCCTTTAATTTAGGGCTTTTTATGTTATAATTAACTTAATTAATTTATAATAAGAGGTAACCAATATGAAGTGAGAACCGCAACAAACGATTGAAATATTAAAAGAATATGTTTATAGTAAAAACAGACTTGATGAATATCGTAATCGTGTGGCATTATCAAATTTACAATTACCACCTTTTTATTTAAAAGAAGATAAAAGTCAATCTGTTTCATCAGTTGTTGTTCGTTTTATTAATGAAAAAGAAATTAAAAAAGCATATGATAAAAATACTTATCAATGAATTATAAATAGTTTAGAAGAAACTATTTTAAATTCTTTAAAAATGGGTGAAAATATTATTGGAATTCATCGCCATGAAAATATTTATTTGGCATTATACGAAGATGATGGGGATTTAAATTATTTAATTGAAATTGCTAATTATATTAATACAACTGTTAAAATTATTAATTATACATTATATGAAAAATATCAAGCTGTCCGTGAGGTTAGAATTGGCATTGGGATTGCGAATGATCCATCAATTGAAAGAATTAACGATTTAGAAGAGAGTTTTATTGTTCCATTTGATGAAGATATTAAGGATAGTGTGCAATTAGCAGAAACATATGCTGCAGAAGTTATTATGTTTAATAATTTACCAGTTTGTACTGATGCCTGGGTTTTTATGAATTTAACTGATGAGAATCAAGAACTAATTCGAAAAAATTCACGTCAATATTTTAATTTAAGAACACCTCGTCAACGTTTATTTACGGATTTAATTGATCCTAATGTTGCAGGAGAACTTGAACGAGGTACCTTGCAAGTTGAAGAATAAGATCAAAATAATTAGGTTAAAGTTATTTAGTCTTATTCTTTTTTGTTTAACATCATTATTATTTCGGTATAATCATAAGTAGAAAGTGAAGTGGAAGAAAATGCAATCATTAATTTTTCAAGGAAAAAAGAAAATTGAATGAACTGAAACTAACGAGCCAATTAAAAAAAGCAACAGATATTATTGTTAAAATTGAGGGATTTAATTTTTTACATGCGGATTATTGTCCATATTCGGGGCATGATAATAGTGTTGTTCCTAACATAATTATGGAGCATGAAGGAGTTGGTGTCGTGACAGTAATTGGAGCTGATATTACAAAACTTAAAATTGGTGATCGCGTTGCAATTGGATGTGTTACTCATTGTAGGCATCGTGTAATCGAAGTGCAACAAATCAACTTTGAAAGGAGTTGATTTTTTAATGGCAAGAAAACATTATTTTATTTTGTGGTCCTTAGTAATTAAGTATGGAAAAGATATTGTTATTAATACTGTAAATAAAATAGTAATTAATAATGTAAAAGAAAATGAATAAATTATCCGCGTAATTTATTAGCGGTAATTTATTCAATAATGTTTATTTTGAGCGTAGCGAACACGCATAGCGTGACGCGATATTTAAAAATTTTGAAAGGAAATATATTATGCCAACTTGATTAACGACAATATTTAGTGTTGTTATTATATTGGGGATTTTTGCTTGGATTGGTTTATCAATTTATCAAAAAATTAAACAAATTCGAGGAAAGAAAAAAAGAAAAAAAAAGAAATTGAAAGAAAGGAGGATAAAAAATAATGTTAGGTATGTATTTAACAACAGCGTTTAATTTTTTTAAAAGCACCTACACCTAAAACTATGACTGAGGGTATGGCTGGGATTTGAACTGGTTTGACTAGTGCATTATGAAAAGTTAAAGAAGGTATAACAAATATTTTACCTGAGATAATGGTTTTCTTAGGTGTAGAAACCACACACATTTTGTATTTTTGGTTTTTACAGTTTTGGAAAGTAAATTTTTTTTAATATTTTTAACTAAGGAGTTGAAATTATGCAAACAAAGCAATATATTATTTTGCGGTTGTTAGTGAAAAGTATGGTAAAGATAATGTTATTAATACTGTAAATAAGATTGCAAAAGATATTGAAATTAAAAAGTAAAAGAATAAATTATTCCGCGTAATTTATTAGCGGATAATTTATTCAGTAGTGTTTTTAATGGAGAGAAGCGACAACGAGCGGAGCGAGTTTGCAAATTTCAATTTTTTAGTTTTTAGAAAGGAGATGTATTATGCCAACTTGATTAACGACAATATTTAGTGTTGTTATTATATTAGGGATTTTTGCTTGAATTGGTTTATCAATTTATCAAAAAATTAAACAAATTCGAGGAAAGAAAAAAGAAAAAAAAGAAATTGAAATAAAGGAGGATAAAAAAATGTTAGGTATGTATTTAACAACAGCGTTTAATTTTTTAACAGCACCTACATCTAAAACTATGACTGAGGGTATGACTGGGATTTGAACTGGTTTGACTAGTTCATTATGAAAAGTTAAAGAAGGTATAACAAATATTTTACCTGAGATAATGGTTTTCTTAGGTGAAGTGTGAATTATATTAATTCCATTTGCTATATTTTGTATTATTAAAATCTTAAACTTTTTCCGTGTTATGGTTAAAGGATTTTAATATTTATTATAATCGATTATATATCTTAGTTAAGGCACCCAAATTCATCTGATAATAATAATTCTAAACTACCATCATCTTTTTGATGTAACGGGGCATTAACTGTTATTGAACTATCGCCTTGTTTTGCTTTTCATACATTATTTTCATAATAAATCGTATCATTATCAAAAGGCACTATTAATTTAATATACTCATTATAATCAATCTTACTAAAATCATTAATAGTAGGATAAGTTATATTAATTGAATTATCTGTTTGAAATCGTTCTTTTAATCAAAATAATAATGTTTCATAAAATGTTTTTTTAGTAATATATTTATATTCTTCTTCTCATGGATGAGCATAATTTCCTAAATTATAATTATATGGTCTTATATTTGTTTTACTAGATATAATATCAATTATTTCACCTGCTAATTTTAAAGCATTTTTAACATCACGAGTAATATTTTCATTTTCCTCAGGGTCATTAGTTTGTGAATAAGCAACCCCACCTTGTGAAAATAAAGCACTCCCAGTTAGTTCATTTACACCTTTTGGCAAATATCAATTCATAACTGCTAATAAACAAGCAGATTGAATATAACTTAATCATTTATCATATTCAATTACACCTGTATTATCTTTTTTTACTCATGGAAATAAATCTTTTTTATTAATCTTATCGGAAATTGTTCCACCTGATAATCTATCCATTCATAAACTAGTTTTTAAAATAGCATTATAAATTAAATTATCATTATAAGCAGATTTATCATTATAATCAGATTGTCAAAGTTTACTTTCTTTAACATCTTCAACTGTTATAAATAACAAATTATTTAAATTATTTTCCATATAAAACACCCCTTAATTGATTACGATATTTATTTTTTAAATTAGATGGTTTATAACTATTAACTTTTCTTTTATTTTTATTAATTGTTTTAGTAGATTTATTAACCTGATAAAATTTACTATTAACTGGTGTTTTATATAAATTCTTAATATTTTTAATATCATTTCGGCGTTCACGATATCATTTTTTATTATTAATTTCGCCAGCAAAATTAAAATTAAAATGCCCAATCTTTAAATTATTAATAAACTTTTTAATTTGCTGTAATTTTTGAACTGTTGGTAATGTTAATTTAATATTTCCTTTTGGGTATTTTTCTTTTAATTCTCTTGGTAATCTTTTTCTAATATAATTTCTTAAATGACTAGGTAATCATTTTCTTAATCAATAACGCCAAAATAAAGTCCCTGCATTAGATACAGCATTACTTAATAATTTTCAAATTTCCACTGGAACACTAGGATAAACATATGGACCATAAAACTTAGGGTTTTTTGCTGTTTTTGTATATATTAAAATAGTTAAATTACCCGTTAAAGTTAATTTATTTGTAATATTAAACATAGGGGTGGTAGATATTTTTGGGTGGTTATATAGTCTATTTTATAAATTATTTTGTTCTGAAAGAATAGATGGCCACTGTTTTAGTAAGGATAGAAAGGAAATAAAAAAATGAATATTTCAACAGATACATTAATGATTGTTTTACTTGTATTAGCGGGTTCAGTTGGAACTGGTAGTCTTGGCGTTCTTGGTTTATCTGCTAAAAAAAATAAAAAATATAAAGCAGAAATTAGAGAATTATGAACTGCTGTTATTGCTCACGAAAAGCATTTACGCGGTGCTGAAAGTGCAACAGAATTAGCAATTAAAACTGGACAAATTAAAAATGTCAAAAAACAAGTTAAAATTAATGATAAAGAATATGCTAAAAAAGAAGCGATTGAAAAACTTACAAATAGCATTTAAAAAAATAACCAATTAAGGTTATTTTTTATTTGTTTTTAAGATAATTAAATTCTTTTCACCATATTTATTGATTAAATATTATCAGTCTCAGGTTGAATTGATATTTATATCTTCAATATCAGTGCCAGTTATATATTCACCAAGGGGGGTTTTACAAGGGCGATTACCTTGTTCTGAACGATAACATAAAATATAATTATTCATTTTTATTATTTCCTTTATTATTTACAATATAGTAATTTATAAAGTATTCTACTTTTTCAAAAAAAGTATAGTTTTGTGGTAAATTATTTCATATTTTTTCTTGTTCTTGATCCAAATACAAATTAACTGTTTTTCGAATAAAGCTAGAATAATATATTTTCCGTTTTTGATTATATTTATCTTTTTTCATAAAATTATTAAATTCTTTCATAATTAGCAATAATAATTGCATCGCGGAGATGATTACTTATTTTTTCATTATTATAAAATCAACCTTTACCATATTGATAAGTTAAATTAGTATCTTTATCATATTTTCATAAACAACTATCATTATATTTACTTAAATTTTCCATATTTTTAACAACTGATTTAGTATATTTTGGTGATATAAAATAAGGACAGAATGAAAAACTAAGTCCTCCAATAAGATTAAATTTATTTTCAATTTCAATAGCACCTAATACTCTTAATAAATCATCTCTATCTTTTGAACCATTAGCATTTGTTGGTAAACAATTTTCAATATATATTTTACATTCTTGTTGTTTTCCTATATATTCCAAGATTTTTAATACATGTATTGTTCATTCTTTGCTTATTATTTCTGTTTTATCTACTAATTTGTTATTTATATAACAAACAATACCAGTAGTACCAGTATCTGATGGGTCAATACCTATTTTTATCAAGTTGCTCACTCCTCATCATTATTAACTGCTGGTACTACATTTGAGATATCTTCTTCTTTAACTACATTATCGTTAGTGTCCGCTATTTCTGTATAAGATGGGGTATTTATATTATTTGATAAGGGTTCATCGCTAATTTGCCCTTTATTTTTGGCGACATCAATATCTTTAAATGAAATATATTCAAAATTACCATCTTCTTTAATTTCTTTTTCATCTAAATCAATATCAGATATATCAATTCCCATTTCTAATGCTAATTTACGATATAATTTTGCTTCAACCATTTCTTTTGGTCATTTATTTCAAGGTGAATATTCACTATTACCACTAGGACTACTATTTTTTAAACGATCAATATCTGCTTTTCTTAATAAAATACCTTGATAATTTCCATTTTTATCTTTTGCAAAAGCATAAGCACCAATAATTTCATTATAATAACTAGTATTTGCATTAAAATTAATTTCATGTATTTTAGGACAAGAATTTATAGCATCTCATTCAAACTTTTCACCTTTAAATATAATTGCTTTTCTTGGACTATACCCTACTTCTTCAATTCTTTTACAATAAACTTTACTATCAATAACAGTAGTTAATTTATTTTTAAATGGAATAATATTAAAATCTTTACCAAAAATTAACTCTTTATTACTTAATTTAATAATTCCTAATGCTGTTATTTTTGCATTATCAGCAGTATTAACTAATTGCATATAATTTTGTCCATTTTTCATTTTTAATTCTTCAAGTGCTAAAATATTTTCTTTTACATATTTATCATTAACTTTTAATTCATATTTAATAATTGCAACTTTAATATATTGTTGTAATTAATTTGTCATTTTATTTCACTCCTTTAATTTGAATATTTATTCCTTTAATACCAACTACTTTATTATCAGTATTTGTATCTCATTGTGCTTTAATTGTATTTTTAACTAATTTTTCATCAACAATTAAATATTTAATTAATTCCTTTAATTCATATTGATTAGCATTTTCTAAAAAATCATCATCAATACCTAATATTTCAATATCTTTTATTAATAATTTTTCTTTAATTAAATTAATACCAACTTTTTTTAATTGTATTGGTTCTAATGATTTATCAATTTGCTCAATTTGTTCCATTACACAAACTTGTTTATCTTGAATTTGGTCTATATCAAGACCCATATCTGGTGTTAAACTATTTGCTTTTTCAATTAATTCTTGTTTTTTTAATTCTTGTTCTTTTAAAAAATCTTGTTGTTTTTGTTTACGAGCTTGTGTTAAATTATTATTAATTTAAACTCTGTATTTTTCAATATAATTTCTATAATTAGTAATTATTTTACCAATTCTATTATGTTCATCTAATAATTTTTGAACAGGTTCTAATCATTCTTTAAAAACAAAATTATTTTTAGTAATAGCACTTGGAATATCTTTTAAATGCACACCTTGATAACCATTTAATGCAGAATAATTAATATGTCTAAAAATATATTCAGTTAATTCTTGTTTATTTTCTTCTTTAAATTTTTTAACATTATATGCTAAAATACTTTCATTTTTAAAATCATCTCCTTTTAAAGGAAATTGAAATGTAATATTATTTACTCTATTTTTTACAATATCATTCATTATTTACCCTCCTTACTAGGCAATGTGTCATATTTAGAATTATCTTTTAATTGTCAAGTTCAATCATCTTTATGTTCATTGTTATGGCAAATTTCATCTGCTTGTCAACTTGTTTCACAATCTTCATCATAATCAACATTTCCCCATCGACATTGAAAATAAAAATCTTCTTTATATAATATTTGTTGTTTTTTTAATTCAGCAAGTTCTTTTTTAAGTTTTTCATTTTCTTCTTTAACTTTGTTAAATTTAATTGTTTCTGTTACATTCATTATTCTTCCTCCTCAATAACAGTTAATTGTTCTAATTGTTTTTTTGTAATTCTAGCACCTTGTAAATTAGTTCATTCTAAATTAGCACCTTGTAAATCAGCGCGATATAAATTAGTATCTTGTAATTTAGCGCCTCGTAAATTAGCATCTTGTAATTTAGCATATTGTAAATCAGTACCTCGTAAATCAACAAAAGATAAATCAGTACCTTGTAAATTAACGCCTTGTAAATCAGCATCTTGTAAATAAGCACCTTGTAAATCTAATGCTTCATATTCTAAATATTCATTGATTTTTTCTTGTTCAACAGTAACTCCTGTTAAATCTTTAATTAAATCTTGTAATTTTTTCATTTTATAATTCCTCCAAATTCTTTTCTGCAATTAAAGTATCAATATAGTCATAAGCACTTTCTTATGAATGACATTCTTCTAATGCTTCATTAAATAAATCTTCTTCTGTGTAAACTTTGCCATCTTAATCTTTTCACATATTATTTATTCTCCTTTAATATAAGTTCTAATACTTTAATAGTTTTTTTATTATTTTCAATAATTTCAGTATATGGTTTACACCTATTTAATTCTTTTTTAAGATATCCGTTAATATTTTCAGTGTTTTTTTCCACATTTTTTATTTTCTCGTATATTGATACATAGTCGTCGCTACTTAATATTTGTAACAAGAAATTACCATCATTATCAATAATATTAATAACAGCATCTTTATCTTGTTCCTGGAATAAAATTTTATAGCAGTATTCATCATCTAATTTATTAATAATTTCTTTTTGAAATTCTGATAATTGTAAATTTCTAATTTCTTTCATATTATTTATCTCCTTGTCATTTAATATTTTTATCTTCTAAATCAATAATGGTTGTTTGAAAATACTTTTTATTTTTAGCAGTATTCTCTGCTTCTTCTAAGGTATAAAATAATTCAGTATCTATTCCAAATATAATTTCTGATTTTGATATTAATAAATATCTTTTTTCCATAATTTAACTCCTCCTAATTCTTTTTATTTAATGCTCAATGTTCATCAGTAATTTCATTGTGGGTAAGGATATATTTATTTTGTTTATCACATTTAAAGCAATAACCTCAGTACCTTTGTTTAAGGAAGATTTTCTTTTTCATATAAACCTCCTAGTTTTAACTCGCTGGCACTCACTCGCAAGTGAAAGTGCCGAAGCGAGAATTAGTTATATAAGTATTTATCTATTTATTTACTACGCCATCCGCTTCACTGGGGGTGAGCGGAGGCAGTATTATCTTTGTTTTAGCATCTATTAAAAATCTGCAACTATATTTTTAAATTAGACGCCAGACATATATATGTCTTCCTTCTCCGTTCCTTTTTCAAGGAGGCAACGCTCAGTTTTTGAAATTAAATTTACTCGCATCAATTTGAAGGACCTAATGCTAATCGCAAATTTAATTGTTTGTGTCACCATCTCTATTTTTATTGTGGTTTGATGTTAGCCTTGGACACATCACCACTATCGCAAGTTATTAAAAATAATAACCAACGCCGATTTACCTCTTTCCTCATACACTATTTCAGTACTTGCCTCGGACGGCTTGTGGGAATGAGTTAATACTCATGTTCTTATGGAAGCACTTAGTTATTTATAAAATAACCGTCCCACTCTGCATTAAGTTTTATAAAATCAAAGTTTTAAAAAACCAGTTTCATAATCAAAGATAATTTTTGAATTTTCTAGTTTTTGATAAAATTGCTTTTGTGTTTTATCTTTTACTTTATTCAATAAATTTCTATGTTTTTCACAAGTTCATAAAACTTTATTTGATACAAATTCTTCGTTGATGAATTTAGTGAATATATCCCTAATAAATTAATAAGGAAATATTGACCTTATGGATTAAATAAAAATTTACCCGTTAAAAAAGGTACAAACGAATTTGTTAGTAAGTATGTTGCTAAATATGTTGTAAAAGCATATAGTCAAGAAAAATCAAAAAATATTTATGACTTAAATACCAAAGTATATCGTTTTAGTGCAAATTGCACCGATCCAGTTGTTAAAGTTGGTGTTATTGAAATGACGAAAGAAGAGTTAAAAATGGCATTATGTGGTGTAAAACATTTTTATATGTTTGCGGATAAACAAAAAAAGCATATGTTAGGTATTAGTATTGATAGTGATTGACATAGTGATTATTTTTGACAAATGGAAGAATATGTTCCATATGATAAAAAAATATTTCGGTTTTTTCATAAAATATCTGATTTAGATAGGTATATAATTCGAAAAAAATATGATAAATACCTTAATTTAGGTAAACAAAAATATATAAAAAAAAGTACTTTCCAAATGGAAAATATTCCTTGTGTAGCATAGTTCTGACACTACCTATACCACATAATTAATTAAAACAAAAAAACAAGTTGAGAATGTAAATTTATAAATAAATTTATTTTTTGTTATGAAAATATGTAATAGTTGACATATTTATTTTGTTATGTAAAATTAAATTAGAATATTATTTATAACATTTAGTTATATTTAAGTATTCAAACCAATAAAGGTTTTCTGACACGAAACTTTAAATATAAATAAATGTTTTTATTTTGCATTTATATTTATATTCATTTTTAATTATATTTTTCAATTAATTTGTTAATTATTTTTAATTTATTTTCAGCATTTATAATTATTTAAAGTTTTAAACTATATGAAACCTTTATTTACTTAATTAAGTGAAGAAAGAAGTACTTTATTATGTATAAAGTATTATTAGCTCAAATTGATTTTAACCATCAAATGGATAGTAAAAAAAAAGATTGTGAAAAAAATGATAATAAAGGTTTATTTTTTGATATTTTTACTTTTATGCAACTTGATGAAGATGATATGCCAATGCCAGACGAATATATAATTTCGTGGGTTTGAAAAGAAAGCAAATTGGCTAATTAATTACCAGAAATGAAAAAAGGTAATTATTATTTAATTGATATTAAATTTCCGGTTGTCACTGATAGAAAAACGGGAAGAAAATATAACAAAGTTAGCGTTGTTAAAGTTGTTCCATACAATAAACAACAAGATTTTATTAATAAATATTCTAATAATTCAACAATAACAGAAAGCAATAGTTAATATGCAACAACAGTTATGTATGGTTTGTATTAATGATATTGTTTGAGAAAATGGGTCTCGTTATTGTTGAAATTGTGTTAATGAAAATGTTGTTTTAATTAATCAATATTATTCTAGGTTAGATAATGACTAAGAAAAAAATAGATTGTTATTTATGTAATAGACAAGATATTATTTGTCCTAAACATAAAAAAATTGTTAAGGTTAAATAATGACAAAGAATAAAGATAAATTGATTGTTAAATTAGTGGAATTAATGTTAAGGTCATATTTGGTTTCGATAGATGAAATTACTAACGAGCGATGAGAAGTAGTAAAGAAAAATTGGAATGAAAATTAAAGTATTAAATTTTTTAAAAAATAATTGATGAAAAATTTTAATTCATATTTTATGAATTGTTTTTGGGGCATTATTAATACTTGATTGTGTTGATGTTAAAGAATTAGAATTATTTTTAAAAAAATTCGGTTTAATAGCAATTTTAATGGATGTTGGATATTTAATGTTTTGAACATTAATAGGTTCTTATATTGTTCAATTAATTTTATGAATTAAAAATAAAGTTAATAATAGAAAAAATGAAAATGAGGCTAATTAATTTGGAATATGTATCAGCAGGTATTTTAATATTTTTTATGGTGCCGATTTGTGCTTATTTTATTGCTGGAATTATAAAAATTATTAAAGAAAAAGAAACATCAATAATTTTAAGACAAAGTAAAAAAATTCGAAAATTAAAAGTTGAATTGGAAAAAAGAAAACAAAAGGAGGTCAAATAATATGATTACATTTTTATATATTATTATGGTGTTTATTACATTATTTTTGATTTTAATATTTTATATTGCTGATAGCATTGTAGCGTTTAAACATCGCAAAGAAATTAAAAATAATCGTGGAATTATTAAATCTCTTAAAGAACAAATAAGACAACAAAAAGTTATTAATAAAATTTAATTAGTAATATTTTATATTACTTTTTAACTTTTTAGGGGTTAAAAATATTGATACTAGTTATTAATTTAGAAAGGAAAATATATTTTATGGATGCAGGTACAACAGGAATTATTAAAGCGATTGAGGGTTGAGCCGGAACGCTTGCTAAATGAGCCGGAGGTTTTACAACTTGATTTTTAGCCTTTTTGGGGTGCAAACGCTATTTTAATTATTCCGATTGTATTAATGTTCGTTTTTTTAGGTATTGAAACTTTGCGAAAATTAATACACGGATATTAGTATTTTTTAACCCCTAAAAAGTTAAAAAGTATTGAATATTAATGAAAAGAAAGAAATAAATAAAATGTTAGAAAAAAGTGTTTTTGATATTTATATTGAATTTATGCAGATTATATTTGGTATAGATATGCCACCGGCTTTGACTTATATTTGTTTTACTTTGTTTTTAACTTTTATTATTGGTGTTATATTTTGAATATTTAGATTGATATTTAGGGGGTTTTGTTAATGACTTGAAATCAGTTTTTAGATAAAGTTTATCAAGGTTTATATCAGTTTGCTTTTTTTATTCCTGCTAATAAATTAGGTTTGATTGATAAAACTGTTGAATATTATGTCTGTATGGTAGTTATATGATTGTTTATTTTCTTTACTATATGGTTTGTTATTTATATGATTTTTAAAATATGTAAGGTGGTATCTTAAATGTTAAATATTAGAAAATGAATTATAAATTGATATTTAATGAATTGATTTTTTACATTAATTATGATTGTTTTAAATTGTTTAATTATATTTAAAAAAATATATTTAGTGGTTGATTAAATATTATTTTTATAGTTTTTGTTTATATATTTAGTATATATGTAATATTTTTATTTTTTAAAGACTTAAAAAGTCAACTTGCATTTTTTAAAACTATTAAACAAAGCCCTATAACGATGGTGATTGGTGATTTAGGTTCTGGGAAAACAGCGTTAGCAACTTATTTATTAATATATTCAAAATATGAAACTAAATATTCTAATTATTCAATTTTTAACAATGATATCGCACTAGGAACATTTGATATGTTTGATAATAATAATTTAAAAAATCCGATACCTTATAGTGAAAGTAATTTAGTTGTTTTAGATGAAATGGCTTTATATATTCCTTCTAATGAGGTTAAAGATGGTGCTATGAAAAAATATAGTGGCGTTATTCCGAGTTTGGTTCTTATGTGTCAATATGATATTAATGTTGTATTTATTGGACAAAGAGAAAAACATCATTGAGTAGAATATAGAGAGTTAGCAACCGCATTAATGTTGCCTTTAGACTGCAAAACACCACTTTTACAATTTAAGGGAATATTAAAATATTTTATTTGATTTTTTCCTAAGTTTAAATTTAATATTGGTATTTTTAAAGATAAAGATAATTATGATATTTGAAAATCTGAAAGTGTTAAGCGTTCTGCTAATGGTAAAAAAGTAAAATTAAAAAATGCTAGTGCTATTGCTATGCGTAATTTTAAAATTACAGTATCTTTATTAGATGTTATGAATTATGATACAAAATATTTACAATTTGTTAGAGATATTAAAAATGACAGAGTTAAAGATAAATCATTGACTTATTGAGATTATGTTAATTTTGATAGTTTAGAAGATTTAGAAAAAAATGGGTGCAACAAGATTGGTTGAAAATTTACAAAAAGGAGGTAAATAATTATGAATTTGTTAACAAGTTGAGACGATGCATTTAATGTTGTTATTGATATTTTTATGAAAATAATGGATTGAATGTGAACTTTAAAATTACCAGCAACTGATATACCTTTATATGTTATTTGAATTATAGGGGGTATTTTAGGAATTATTATGCGTTTGGTTGGATCACCACCACAGTTATCTACTATGTCAAAAAATACCGCTTCTGCTATGTCTATAGGTTTAGGTGCTATTCGTTTGAAAGAGAGCAAACAAATTGAACATACTAAAGATAATAAAGGTGAAAAATAATGATTAAATTATTATGATTTTTTCTTGTAATAGGCATTATTGGTTCTGCGTTTGTTGCAAATATTTTTTTAGCATCAGAGACAGCAATGGCAACAATAAAACAATGGTTTAATAGTTCAAACGAATTTTATAAATTAGTTGCTCATTTATTTATTATTGCAACCCACCCTATTTTTAGATTGTTTATCGCCTTTGGAATTATGCTTATGATTATAAGGGTTATATTTGTGGTTAGATAGAAAGGAAAATATGTTATGCATAAAAAAAATATTAAGTTTTTTTCTTGTTTTATTAATTCCTTTTGGGTGAATATTTCTTTTTAATGGCATTATTTCAGAAAAAAAAGACAATTTTAGCGAAAAAACTATCAATGAATTAAATAAATATGATTTACAAAGTACTTTAATGATAAGACAAGATTTTTTTATGCATAATTTAAGTCTTGAAAATTATGCTTTTTCCTTTGGTATAAGATTGGCAAAACCGTTGTATGGAGTTAGTATTGAACCAAAAGACAAAAATTTTTGATTAAAAAAATTTGTTGATAAATCATATAATAAAGATTGAAAATTTAAATTTACATTAATACAAAAAGACCAAAAAACAAATAATGATAAAACATTAGCAGAGTTTAATATGAGTTGAATGGATGACGAAGATTATTTTTTATATTTTTTTGTTTTTATAGATGGTGTTAAATATAAATTTACTTTTTATTTTCCCGGTCAAACATTAGCTTTATTATTTATGCCTTATTTTAATAATCAAAATGCTCGTTATTTTGATATGGAGTATTTAATTTTTAATTTTAGTTATCGCAGTCTTTTTGAAAAATATAAAATTACCGAAGAGAATTTTAAATTAGCAGAACCAAAATATTATATTGATAATGTTTTACAAGGTAATTGAAATTTAGAAAATTTATTTCAAATTTTAGATTTTGTTTATTCAAATACTTTGCGTGGTATTTTTGATGTTGGTAATCCTTACGAATATGTTAAGTTTTTTTCTTCTAATGGTGATTTTGGTTTTTCGTTTTTTGTAAAAAATGGTTTTTTGTTATATCCAAAGGCTTTGTATTTTAGTTTACGAGGAGCTGGAAGTGATAATTATTTTTCTAGTCCAATAGTTCGGTTTTATAATGCTTATAAGGTAGATGTTAAAGATTTTTCATATTATTTTTATTCAAATTGAAACACTGAAACTGATAAATTACCGAGTATATATGAGGTATTTTCAGAAGTAAAAATGTTAGATATGGCTAATAGTGATAAATATAAAGGTTTTAATGTTTTTGAATTTATTAGTACTAAATTAACTGCTCATAATTCTATTGAAATTCATGGCTTTAATTTTAGTATATATAATGTTAAAGACTGACAGAATGAAATTAATGGTGGAAAAATATGACAATTACCTTATTTAGATGCTCCGTGATATAGATTGGATAAACATATTATTAATGTTCTTATTTGAGCGTTTAATAATTTGCCTGGTATTAAAGAGGTTGGTAAATATATTAATGCCTTGGGAAATACTATCCATAATGTTAATTTGCTTTGAGAAAATATTAGTAATTTATTTGCCTTTGATATAACTTTTAAATTATTCCTTGGTGCTATTATCTCATTAGCGATGTTTAATGGTGTTATGCGATATTTATAATAAATACAAGCAAAACAAAGACAGACACAGACAGAGACAAATAGATAGGAAAACACCACGTCTTATTTTTCCGTTTCTCCCTCAGTTGTGCTAGTTAATCAAGGAAAAGGGCTAAAGCCCTCTGCTTGCCCTGCGGGCAACCATTCACCCAGCAAACAACACACGGGCAAAGATAAACTTTTTGCACCGTGGTGTTTGCTGTCTGTTTGTCTCTGTCTGTGTCTGTCTTTGTTTTGGTTGTATTTGTATCTGCCTTTACTTTTTTTATATGACTGCTTACTATTAATGTCTAATTTACTCCTTAAAACGCTTTATATAAACAAAAAAAGACACAGATTACTAACCCTAATCTATGTATTAATATTGAGATTTTTTTGATGTTTATTCTCGTGAAAATTATAACACTTTATAGGGCTAGTACAAAGCATAATTTATTTTTTATGATTTCATTATATATTATTTTTTTATTTTTCCAACTATTCATTAAATTAATTTACACTTATTTAATCAATAATTAAAAAAATCACATTGCATAAGATTACACACATTTATTTATCCTACATTTTGCTTTATTAAATATCATTTGACACGCCAATATTTAACAGTGGAGAGAAAAGCACAATTTTTATATTATTCTAACCATTATTATTTTGTTTAATTTTTATGTTAAATTATATATTGTAATTGTTTACTAATTGAAACATTACACTAGATAAAAATTGTAAATTATAAGTATCTTGTAAATGAAGCAATTTATTATATTGAATAGGAGTTATTTTTATTGTTTTATAAACTAACTTTTTATAAAATGACTTATCAATTTCTAAGATATTATTAATATCTCAATTATCAATTAAATATCTTACTGCTTTGGAAAAAGACCATGTTTTAATCTTATCTCTTATTTGAATTATTTTAGAATAATGTTTTAAAGACATTGGTAAGTAAAACGATATAATGTTTTTGTCTTTAAAATTTTCATCAATTTTAAAAATTTCTTCATATTCAGTAATATTAATCTTTTTAGTACGGTCGTTCATATTTTTTATTCACCACATTTCTATTTTTGAATAATATAATAATCAGACTTATAAATAGTGTTTATTATTTTTTACAATACAAATAATTTGCTAAGACACACACATTTATATTTAAATTATTTGTCTTTAATAAAATTAATAAAATATTATCTGTTCTACTGATAAACAAACTTAAATAACAAAAAATTATAATTTAATTTACAAAATAAAATTAAATTAAAAAAAGAGAAAATTATTTAATTATTTTGCAATGTTTAAAGTTGTTTATCAACTTAAATATTAAACCATTATCTCTTTTAATGACTTAATAACTTACTTATATACCATAACTAAATTAAAGTCAAATATTTCTAAAATTACTATAAAATAAAAGTGTAGAGTCCACATTGCATAAGAACTCTACTTTTTTATTATATCAGTTTTGTTTATTTAAGCACGCTGAAAAATTAATATTTATTAAAATATTAATGACAAAAATTACTTTTAGATGTATAATTCTAAATGTAAATATTTAATTTTAATTTTTTATTGTATTAGTAAATTGTTGTGTAGACTAATACTTTTTTTATGCCGTTTTTTATAATTTTCAAAAAATAGTTTTTGATTTTTTCAACTCTGATATTGTTTCTTATAAAATGGGACATATTCTTCCATTTGTCAAAAATAATCGTTTTCTAAATAACTATCAATTCTAACACCCATTATATAACCTTGTTTATCAACAAACATAAATTTATTTTTTATACCTTTTAATGAAGCAATTAATTCCATTTCACACATTTCAATAACACCAACCTTTACAAGTGGGTCGGTACAATTTGCACTAAAACGATATGATTTTTTATTTAAATTATAAATATTTCTTAATTTAACTTCTGATACTTTTTTAGGTTTTTTGTAAGGAATATCAAATTCTTTGCAAAGTTCCTTTTTTGTCTTTCAGTATTAGATAATGACTTAACAAAATATTTAGTTAAATATTTAATAACAAAAACATTTGTATTTTTTTTAACTTTAAGATTTTTATTTATTCCATAAGGTCAATATTCTCTTATTAAATTTGAACTAATAAATCTATTAAATATTATATGAAAATGTATAACTGGAATTCCTTTTCGGTCTTGATATTCATAAACAACTAAATATTTAAGATTAATAAAAGTATTTTTCTTATATTTAGAAAAATGATATTTTAACTTTTTAATAAATAAATTAAAATGATAATTTGCTTTATCTAAATCTTGCATTTTTTCGGCATAAGTCAAAGTTAAAAAACCTAATTCTTTGCAATCATTAAAATTATGAATTGCTTTACGAATAAAATTACCTTGGGAACGAACACGACTATTTAATAATTTAGTTTCATTTTTACCAGTATTTTTAATACCAGTCGAATTACCATTGCCAAAACTATCAACACATTCTAAGGGTAGAACAATATTTTTAACATAATTACCATAGTATACTTTTTTAACATAGTATTTTTTATTAATAAAATTACTATTATCGATATATGGTCTATATAAATTTTCTTTTGTTAAACGATTATATGCATTTATATTTATATTATTTTCCATTTTTTTACCTCCTTTCGTTAAAATTTGATGATTTTTTTATAAAAACTAAATTTTAAAACCTTGATTTTATTGGGTTATTTTTCTTTTTCTCCCGTTGTGCTAGTTAATCAAGGAAAGGGACTCCGTCCCTAAGTCGCTCCGCGACTTTTACCCCTTTAAGTAAGGTGGTGCGTGGATAAACCACCACACCACCTTACTTTTTTTACCAACAACATTACATTATTTAGTCCTAAAAATAGCGTAAAAGTCCGTTAACCATTGCTAAAACTAAAATAGAACTTAACATAATCTTAAATGTAATGTAGTATACCACACACATTTTAAAGATTACAAGAAAATAACAAAAATAATAAAAATATTTATTTATAATAAAAAAATATCATAAAATAAATAAATAAAAAATATAAAATTAAACACACTAAAAAATAATTTATTAAATTTTAATTAATAAATACGTATTTTATTATTTTAATGACATATTTTATGAGTTAATTTACATATTATTAATTAATTAAAATATAATAAACTTATTTAGTTTAAACACAAAAACTTAATAATTTAAAATTATTTAATTAAACTTAAACTATTCAAAAAATTAAATGGTGTCTGAAAATTTAAAGACTTATGCACTCTTTCAAAATTATAAAAATAATAATAATCATTTAATTTATTCTGTAAACTAACTGCATTTAATATTTTTTCTTCAAATACAAATAATTTAGTATAATTTTGATGAAATCTTTCAATCTTACCGTTTGACTGTGGAGAGCGAACTGGTGTTGTTTGATGCAAAATATTTTTATCTGTTAAAAATTGAGTAAAATTAGTCTTTTTAACACTAATTTTTTGATTATTACGATAATTATTAATAAATTCAGAACCGTTATCAGTTCTAATCCGTGTTATTATAATATCAAATATATTTTTAAAATCACTAATTGCTTTTTTAACAGCATCAATAGCATTATCAGTACTTAATTTATCATAAACATATCCTAATGCTAATCTTGTTTTTTCATCAATAAAATCATAAACATAATACTTTTTATCAACTGGAAATTTACTTGGTACAAAATATTTAGCGTCCATCTGTAACAAACCTATTTCTTTAACTTCATATCTTGGATGTTGTTTTTTAATTTCTTTAATTTTATTTTTTATTTTTAATCATCTTTCATCTTTTTTAAGTCAACGAAAAAATGTTTTTAAATTTTTTGGTGCTTTATTTTTTAATTCTTCTCCATGAATTCCTTTTTTTAAATTATAAAACAAAGATAAAACACCACCAGCATGTTTATTACAATATTCAAAATATAAATCACAAATAATTTTGCGAATATCATCACTATATTGATAATTAATATTATTAGGAATTGTTGACTTTAATAATAATTCAGCAAAATCATTATTTTTATATGCAATTAAAATTTTATTCGCTCAATAATAAAAAGTTGAAAACTTATTTTTAAAATATTTTTTAATTAAATCTTTCAACAAAAAATTACCATTATAATAATCATTACACAAATTAATATATGAAAATATTTTTTGTTTTATTCTTTTATAATATTTATTTTTATAATTTTTACTCAAAAAACTCTTTAATTTTGATTGTAAATCAAACAAATTAAAATTATTAATAATATATTTCATTATTTTACACCTACCATCAAAAATATATAAAATTAATATTTAATACGAATAATTGATATATAATTGATATAAGATAAAATCAATTATATATAAAAAAATAAAAAGGAGTAATCTATATGAAAAGAATACTTAGCATAATAGGAGCAATCGGATTAACCGCAACAAGTACAACAACATTAATCAGTTGTAAAAAAGAAAATAATAATGAAAACGAAAAAGATAATATACCTATTACACCAACAACAGAAGAACAACCACCAAAAGATAATTATTGAAAAGAAGTTTTAAGTGTTTTAGGAGAAGGAAATACTAATAAATGATATATAGGTATTTTCAAAAAAAATAATAAATGAAATATTATAAAATGAAATGGTAACAAAGAATTTTATTCATATTATTATGATAAAGTTTATCGTTGAGATGGAGTTGGTGAACCAGAAACACCTACAATTAACAAAAACACCGGTGAAATTAATAATTGAAAAGAACAAAAAGGAACTGAATAACAGTTCCTTTTTATATTAATCGCACAAATTTCATAAAGATAATTAATAAAAAGATATTTGTTATTGTACTATACAATGCGGGATTAAATTTTCATACCTCAAATATTTGACTAAAAAAACTATATACTGTTTCAAAAACCTTACCAACACCACTCGCTAATTCATTAACTTGTTTAACACCAGGTTTAGTAGGTAAACATTGATGAATAACATTAACCAAATATTGTAATCTTTGTTTATATAACTTAGTTTGCTTTTTCATTTTATTTTTTATGTTTAGGACAAATAATATCTTGCCTATTACATAAATAACAATCTGATTTTTTCTTAGTCATTATCTAACCTAGAATAACATTGATTAATTAAAACAACATTTTTATTAACACAATTTCAACAATAACGAGACCCATTTTCTCAAACAGTATCATTAATACAAATCATACATAACTGTTGTTGCATATTAACTATTGCTTTCTGTTATTGTTGAATTATTAGAATATTTATTAATAAAATCTTGTTCGGTTTCATAAGGCAATATTTTTGATATTTTACCGTTAAAACCAATTTCTACATTATAGAAACTACCTTCAATCATTTCGGGCAAACTATTTTGAAAATCACTATCTTTGCGAACTCATTTATCTTGGTATTCTTTACCAACTATTTTTTTACCTTCAACTCGTAAAAATGTATATACATCATAATAATTTTCTTTATTTGACTTATCTTTAATAACTTGATTGTACTTAATATCACTTAAATAAACTTTAAACATAACTAAAAAATTCCTTTCATTTACATATATGTAAATAAAGGTTTCACAAAATTTGAAACTTTAAATATATAAATGTATAATTAAATCAAAAAACAACCAAATCATTAATTAAATTATACAAAAGAGTTTTTATTTTAATTATTTTAAAAAATTACTTATATAAACTTATAAACAATAAAACTATTTTTTATTTTAAACATTTATTTAAAAATAGAAAGGAAATAAAAAATGAAAAAAATATATAATCATTATCCTATTTTTAAAATAATACCTACTATACTTTTTATATTTTTTGGTATAGGTTTTGCTTCAAAAGAGTTTTTTGGTTTAAATTTAATTATTTTAATTTTTGAATCTTTGAATCTTAATATAAACAATTTAATAATACAATTTATAATTAAATTAATTGAAATGATAAGTATACCAATAATTTTAATTACTAGTTGTATTATATTTTGCTATCTTATTCATAAAACTATTGAACTGTTTTTAACAAAATAAAAACATTTACCTATATTTAAAGTTTCGGGAATAGAAACCTTTATTGGTTTGAAACAATAAATATAACTAAATGCTATATTATTATTTCTAATTTAATTTTACATAACAAAATAAATATGTCAACTAATATAATTAAAATAAAATACATTAATTCCATAATTTTTTAAAATCTATTATTTTTTAATCTAATAACTTGCATATATATATATATATATATATAATAAAAAATGTGATATAGGTTGGGAATAGTCTATATTACACACTAGTACTTTCCATTTGGAAGGTACTTTTTTTAATATACCTTTGTTTACCTAAATTAAGGTATTTATCTAATTTTTTCCGTGTCTTGTATATGCCAATATCCGTTATTTTATTAAAAAATCGGAATATTTTTTTATCATATGGGACATATTCTTCCATTTGTCAAAAATAATCACTATATCAATCACTATCAATACTTACGCCCATTAAATAACCATCTTTATTATTAAACATAAAATTATGTTTTGTACCTTTTAATGAAGCAATTAACTCCATTTCACACATTTCAATAATACCAACCTTAACAATCGGGTCAGTACAATTTGCACTAAAACGATATGCTTTGGTATTTAAGTCATAAATATTTTTACTTTTTTCTTCGCTTTGTGCTTTTACAATATATTTAGCAACATATTTACTAACAAATTCATTTGTACCAGTTTCAACGGGTAAATTTTTATTATATCCATAAGGTCAACATTTTCTAACTACTTTATTAGGAATATATTCACTAAATATTATATGAAAATGTATTCTTCCTTTTTTTTGATATTCATAGGCAACTAGATATTTTAAATCTTTATATTTATTTTTTTTATATTTAGAAAAATAATAATTTAATCTTCGGATAAACAATCTAAAATGATGGTTTGCTTTTTTAATATCTTGGACATTTTCAGCATAAGTTAAAGTTAAAAAACCCATATTTTTACAACCACTAAAATTATGAATTGCTTTACGAATACAATTTGCTTGTGAACGAACACGACTATTTAATAATTTAGTCTCATTTTCACCAGTATTTTTAATACCATTTGAATTGCCTTTACCAAATTTATTAATACATTCTAACGGTAATACAATCGTTTTAATATAAGGACCATAATATACTTTTTTAACATAATATTTTTGATTAACAAAATTACTACTATCAATATAAGGTCTGTATAGAACTTCTCCAGTCAAACGATTATAAGGATTTATGTTTACATTCATTTTGTATTTCCTTTCTAAAACAAAAATAAAAAAACATTTACCTATATTTAAAGTTTCGGGAATAGAAACCTTTATTGGTTTGAATACATTAAACATTTGGATAAATGTTTTTTTATTCTAATTTAAATTATAAATTTTTTAACTCAAAAATAAAACAATTTTTTTAATTTTAAATTAATTATTATATACTCACCAATATAAAACATTTATAAAAAATGCAAATAAGAAATTTTATTTATATTATATTTTGCATATATTCAAAATATTCTTTAATATTTATATTTGTATTAAAATTATCTTTTTTATTTTTATCAAAAAATTCAAAAAGTATGTCAATTAAATCTTTAAAATTATTAGATATATAATTAACAATATTTCTGTATGATACATAATAAACACCATTTTTTAGTTGCATATATTTACTGCCACTAAAATTATTAATATTTTCTATACATTTAAAATCAAAATTTTTAATATCTATAAATGGAATTAAAAATGAAAAAGGAAAACTTTGATTTCTATCATCATATACAAATAAAAAATAACCATTAAAATTAATATTAAGAATTTCATTTTTAATATTATCTTTCTGTTGCATACTAATTTTTTCATTGTAAAAATAATCACTTTTTATATCATAACTTTGATTTTTCATAAAATAATTTTTAACAATTATTTCTAAATTTTTATCACTTATATTTTTTATACATTTTTCTAAATCTATTTCTTTGTAATAAATTCAAAAAGTAACAAATTCAAAAAGTTTTTTATTTTCATTAATATTAAAATTATTTTCAATAATTTTAATAACTTTATTTTTTCTTTCTATTGCTTTATTTAACTGCCTATAATTATTTTCAGTTTTATTTTCAAAATTAGAAATATAATTTTTAATTAATTCACTATCATTATTAATAATTTTTTCATCTAATTTTGATAAAATGGTAATTTTTATATTAACATAAAAAATTTTATCAGTATAATTTTCATTTTCATTTTCATTTATTCCATTATTTTCATTTTGGGTAATAGTTCTGTTTATTCTATCTGAATCACAACTAACAATAAAAAAACAATTATTTAATCTAAATAATATATTTTTAATAATACTTAAAAATTCAATCATTTTTGGTGTAGTACATCTGTCTAGTTCATCAAAAATAAAGATATTTTTTGAATATTGAGTATATAAATTTATTTGCCTAATAATTTCATTAATTGCCTCATTGTAATTATCAAATTGTAATAAATTATCTTCCTTGTCTTTTGATTTCTGAATTATTTTTTTGATATATTTTAAAGGTGATTCAATTTTGAAATAATGACTTAAAAAATTAATAGCATATTCACCACTAACAGTTATAAAACTTTTTACAAATTTTCCTAAATCAAATTTATTTTTAGGTTGATAATTAAAAAATCTTAATATATCACATAGTATACTTACAAAAATATTGTCAGAAATTTCATATTCTCAAACATTAAATATTTTTACTTGATATTTATTTTTATTATCTTCATTTTTTATTTCTTTAATTTTTTCTTTTAATTTTTTAATATATGTTGTTTTACCACTACCCCATTGTCCTTTAATATTTAAATTATTATTATCATTATTTGTATTATTTAATTGCTTTGTTTCCGTTTTTGCAAAAAAAGCATTAATTGAATTTATTATAATTTCTGTGTTATATGTCATTTTTTTCTCCTTTTTATTTCTAATTTGTATTATATTTATTTTTGATTAATTGTCAATTTTTAAACTTTTAATGTCCTTAAAAATCCTTTGGGACAGTTGTGTTACTTAATATATAATTGATTTTATCATATATCAATTATATATAAATTATTTTGTATTAAGTATTAATTTTATAAGTTAATGAAAGGTATATAAGTTTTATGTATAGTCATTTGAGTTTTATGGATAAAGTTAAATTAGAACAATTATTATTATCAAAAATGTTTTTAAAAAAGAATGGTAAACAGAATATTTCTGCAATAGCTAAATTTTTGAATAGACATAGTAGTACTATTTTACGAGAAATTAAGCGTTTTAAAACTACTGATGAATATAGTGCTTATAAGTCAGATAAAATGTATTATAAGAAAAGAAAAAAGAATAATAAAAGATGTACATTTACGGAAGAACAGATTAATTTTATGAAAATTAGACTTAATAAATATCGTGATGCTCCGAGAGAATTTATTTATCGTTATTTTTTAAAATTTGGTGTTAAATTTCCTGTTTGTGTTAAAACATTGTATAAATGAATTCGTTTAGGTTTTTATGGTTTTTTAAAACAGAATTTGCGACATCGTGGTAAAAAATATAAAACAAAAGGAAAATCTGATAATCGTGGTAAATTAACTGATTTTAGGTCAATTTTAGATATTGAAAATAAAGTTTCTAATGTTGGATGATTTGAAATGGATACTGTTGTTGGAAAAAACCATCAATCTAGTTGTTTAGTTTTAGTAGAACAATCAAGTAAAAAATATTTTGCAATAAAATTAGAAAATCATACTGCTAATGAAGTTTTTGAAAAGTTTAAAGAAATTGTTATAAATAATAATTTAATTGGAAAAATTAAAGGAATAATAACAGATAGAGGGAAAGAATTTAGCAAATGACGAGAAATGGAAATATTTGCTGAAATACAAGTGTATTTTTGTGATGCTGGTTCACCACAACAAAAAACCTTTAATTGAATATATGAATAGTGAATTAAGATATTGATTTCCTAAGGGAACTGATTTTAATAATGTTAGTCAGAAAAGAATAAATTGAGTAGTTAATGTTATAAATGATAAACTCCGACCGTGTTTAAATTGAATAAGTGCTAAAAAAATGTTTTTGCAGAATATATAAACAATAAATATTTAAAAATGTATATTAAATTATAAAATATGTTATTAAAATAATAAAATATGTATTTATTAATTAAAATTAATAAATTATTTTTTTTAGTGTGCTTAAATATGGATAAAATAAAAGAAAAATTAAAATATTTTTATTTTTTTTAAATTTATGGTTGATTTTTGTAATTTTTATTATATTATTTAATTAATAAAGATTTGTTGCACTTCATTTTACATAATTCATTAAGCGATGTGTTACCAACAGTATATGAAAATGTTATTAAAAAAATTGATTAAAAACAAATTAATAATATTTCTATTATTGGTGATGGGCCAATTTGTTTAGGTATTTTATTGTTATTAATATAAATATAATAAAAAGATTGATATTTATGGTCATAATAGTCAAAAATTAAATTATTTTAAAAAAATGGGGGCGCATAAAATTTATGATAGTACTTTAAATACTTTTGATATTAAATATGATTTAGTAATTGAATGTGTCGGTAATGACCGGGGTACTTTTGAGCAGGCACAACAAATGATTAATTTTAATGGTACAATTATTACAATTGGTGTTTTTAAAAAACCAGTTGTCTTTAACTTACAACAATTATGAAATCAAAATATTACTATTCATACCGGAATTTTAAATTGTTATAATTTAAAAGAACTTGTATTAAAAATTGAAAATAAGGAAATTATTCCAAAGTATTTAGTATCAAAAACTTTTAATAAAAATGAAGTGTTAAAAGCATATGAAACTTTTATGGAGACAGATATTTTTAAAGTTGTTGTAAAATTATAACAAGCAATAGAATAGGGTGAAGGAAAGAAATGGGTTTTTTTCAAAAATTAAAAGCAAAACGTGAAGAAAAAAAACAGATTAAATTAGAAAAGGCATTACGTAAAACACGTTTAACCTTTTCTAATGATATTAAAAAATTAGCACATAAGTATAAAGAATATGATGATCAATACTTAGAAGAATTAGAAGAAATTTTAATTGCAAGTGATATGGGAATGAATATGGTTTTACAAATTACTAATCAAATTCGTAAAAAAGTAAAAAAAGGTTGAAGCATTGAGGACACAAATGATTATTTGGTTGAAGTAATTATGGATTTATATAATTATCCAAAAAGTAAACAAAATAAATTAAATATTAAAGACCAGCGCTTAAATGTTATTTTGATGGTTGGTGTTAATGGTGCCGGTAAGACAACAACTATTGCTAAATTAACAAAACAATTTCTTGATCAAAAGAAAAAGGTCCTATTAGTTGCTGGTGATACTTTTCGGGCAGGGGCGGTTGAACAATTAAACCAATGAGCAGAACGTTTAAATGTTAATATTGTTAAACCGTTAAAAGAAGGGCAAGATCCAGCTAGTGTTATTTATGATGGATTAGTTAAAGGAAAAAAAGAACAAGTTGATATTATTATTATTGATACAGCGGGACGTTTACAAAATAAAGTTAATTTAATGAATCAATTAAATAAAATTAATCGTATTATTAAACGAGAAATTCCCGATGCTCCACATGAAACCTTATTAGTAATTGACGGGGTTACTGGTCAAAATGGTATTTCACAAGCAAAGAATTTTTCGGAGGTAACCGATGTTAGTGGGATTGTTTTAACAAAAATGGATGGTACGGCTAAAGGAGGCGTTGTTTTAGCAATTAAGGACCAATTAAACATTCCCGTTAAGTTAATTGGTTTGGGTGAGCAACCAACTGATTTACAAGAATTTGATATTGAGCAATATATTTATAATTTAACCAAAGATTTATTTAACAAGGATGAAGTGGAAATAGAATAATGAAAGATTTGGCAAAATCAAATGAGTTAATTCTTTTATATGAATTATATCGGGAATTATTAACAACAAAGCAAAGAGAATATTTTGAATTATATTTTTTTGATGATTATTCATTAAGTGAAATTGCAGGGTTAAAAAATGTTTCGCGTAATGCTGTTTATGATTCATTGGTAAAAATTACAAATGCTTTGCATAAATTTGAAAATAACTTAAAATTAGGTTATAAGCAACATCAGCGAGATATCATTTATCAAGAATTTGAAAATATTAAGGAATGTGCTGGATTAATAAAAAAATTAAAAAAAATTGATAGTGATTAAGGAGAAAATGAAATGAATATTTTAATGATTGGTGATATTTATGCACAAGCTGGACGGACAGCTGTTAATAAATATTTGCCACAAATAATAAAAAAATATAAGATTGATTTAATTATTGCAAATGGTGAAAATACTACCCATGGGAAATCATTATCAAAGAATCATTATAATGAATTAAAAGAAATGGGGATTAATATTATTACTTCCGGAAATCATATTTTTCGTAATCCAGAAGTTTTAAATTATATTGAAGAAGTAAATAATTTATTAAAACCAGCAAATATGAATTCGTTTACACCTGGGAAAGGCACAGTTGTTATTAAGATTAATAATAAAAAAATTCGTGTGACTAATTTAATGGGTCGTAGTTTTATGGACCCAGTAGATAATCCATACACAATTTTTGAAGAAATTATTAATAATGATGATAGTGAGTTTCATTTTGTTGATTTTCATGCCGAAGCTAGTGCAGAAAAATTAGCTTTTGCTTGGAATTATGATGGTATTATTACTGGTTTTTTTGGAACGCACACTCATGTTCAAACAGCAGATAATCGAATATTGCCAAAAGGAACAGCATATATTACCGATGTTGGGATGTGTGGTAGTTATAATTCAATTATTGGGGCAAATCCAGAAGAAATTATTCTTAAGGAAAAAACTGGTTTACCAGTTCGTTTTGAACCAGCAGCTGAAAATGATAAATTAATTTTTTCAGCGGTATGATTACAAGTAGATGATAAAACTAACCAAGCAGTAAAAATTGAACGAATTTTAATTCATCCAGAAAATGAAGTTGATTTTTTAGGATAATAAAGGAGTAACTTAAATGACTAGTTTAATTAAAACGAATGTAATAATTATTGTTGTTTGTATTATTTTAGGATTTTTTTTGTGTTGTTATTTTTTTCTACGTTGTTATCGTCTTTTAAACAAGAAAACAAAACGAGGAGAAATTCAATTACCTGAATATATCGAACATAAATACTTTATTACTTCTGATCAATATGAATTATCAACATTAGGAACAATTGATAAAACTGGTCAGGATATTATTTTAGCAGTTCATGATTTATACGGTAGTAAGGAAAATTTTACTGGTTTAATTAATAATGAAATATGAGCTAAGCATAAAGTTTCAGTAATTGCTTTTAATCAACGCAATGTCGGAGATAATGTGCCAACTAGTATTAAAAATGTTGGAGTTTTAGTGAATGATATTATTGACGTAATTACAGCATTAAAAAATAAATATGAACAACAAAGAATTATTTTATTATTAGAAGGATTTTCATGTGGTTTAATTAATTTATTATTGAAACAAAAACCATTAATTGAAAAAGTTGTTTTTGTTAATCCAATTACAAATTTAAATGGAATAAGATTTTCAATGATTAGCAAAATTGGGATTGGATTTGGTTTTTTATTTAATTTAAACAAAACTCTTAAAATTCATATTGATTATCAACTTTTAACTCAAAATGAAGATTATAGTACTTTAATGATGGAAAAAGAACAAACTTATTTTTTAAATCAAATTTTACAATTTAATTATCTTAATAAAAAGATAGTAAAACAAATTAATAATCTTAAAGTAAAAACTTTAATATTACAAGCAGAGGTTGATAAATTTTATGATACAAAACAAGTAACTTTAATTAATAATGGACTAGTTAAAATAAAAAAAATTGAAACAGCAAAACATTACTTATTCACTAATCAAAATATTAGTGTTGAAATTCTTACCGAAATAATTAATTTAAATTAAAATTAACTAATTTTTAAGTTATAATATACTTGTTGTCAAGTAACAACATAAAACTTATTCAGAAGTGGTTAGTACGCTAAGCAATGATCCACTAGCAACCCTATATTTAACTAGAAGGTGCTTTTAGCAGGGCAAAATGATATGCTACCAATAAGATTTATTAGTTATTGAATAGAACTTAACTATTAATTTATATGTAAACATATTGTTATTAATGCCACATTATTCTGATGTGGTTTTATTTATGATTAAGGAGAAGAAAAAGATGGGAAAAGAGCGAATTTTATTTACATCAGAATCAGTATCAGAAGGGCATCCTGATAAGATTTGTGATCAAATTTCAGATGCTGTTTTAGATGCATGCTTAAAAGAAGACCCCTTATCACGGGTAGCATGTGAATGCTTTATTACAATAAACCGGGTTATTATTGGTGGTGAGATTACAACAAAAGCAAAAGTTGATTATGCCAATGTAGCACGTAAAGTATTAAAAGAAATTGGTTATAATGATGCAGAATGAGGAATTGATTGACAAACTTGTGAAGTTGAAATATTAGTTAAAACACAATCACCAGATATTTCACTTGGTGTTGATAAAGCTGGAGCTGGTGACCAAGGAATTATGTTTGGTTATGCAACAAATGAATCAGATAATTATATGCCGTTAGCAATTTCTATTGCTCATGCTTTAGTAAAGCGAGCAAGTATGCTGCGTAAAAAAGGAATGTTTATTGGGGCACGACCAGATATGAAATCACAAGTAACGTTAGACATAACAAATGCTAAACATATTTATATTGATACAATCTTAATGTCAATTCAGCATGATGAAGATATTGATGAAGCTAAATTTAAACACTTTGTTATTACGGAAATTATGAAACCAGTTGTGCAAGAATTTAAAATGAATTTAGATTTTAAAGTTTTAATTAATCCAACTGGTCGATTTGTAATTGGTGGACCAAAAGGTGACGCTGGGTTAACAGGGCGAAAAATTATTGTTGATACATATGGTGGTTATGCACGGCATGGTGGTGGTGCTTTTTCGGGAAAAGATGGAACAAAAGTTGATCGTTCAGCAGCATATATGGCTCGTTATGTTGCAAAGAATATTGTTGCGGCAGGATTAACTGAACGATGTGAGATTCAATTATCTTATGCTATTGGAGTTGCTGAACCGATTTCAATTTTTGTTGAAACATTTGGAACTAATTTTGTTGCAAATGATATTATATTGAAGGCGATTAAAGAAAATTTTTATTTTCGCCCCCAAGCAATGATTGAAACGTTAGATTTACAAAAACCAATTTATCAACAAACGGCAACTTATGGGCATTTTGGTCGTTGCCATACTGAACTACCATGAGAAAGATTAGATAAAGTTCAAAGTTTAATAAAATATTTACCAGATGTTTAATTTTTAGATATAATTAACATAAAGAATAAGAGGAGAAAAACTAATGAAGTATAAGTTAATTGCTCTTGATTTGGATGGTACAACAGCAAAGAGAAATCGAATTTCAAAGCAAAATGTTGCAGCAATTAAGTGAGCATTGGCAAATGGTATTAAAGTGATTATTGCAACTGGGCGTAGTATTGGTGCGATTAGAAAAGTTGCAAAAAAATTAGGCATTATTGAAAATAAAATGCCAGTAATTGGTTTTAATGGTGGCATAATTTATGATTTTGCGAAAGAAAAAATTCTTCAACAAAATGTTTTTTCTAATGATGAATTAATCAATGTTTTTTATCTTGCTAATGAGTGTAAAATTCAATTATGAGCATATTCCGTTAAGAATGAACATTTTGCTTATGTTAATACTAAGCATAGTTTGATGACTAAATGAATGAGTTTTCACACAAAACGAAAAAGAATATTAGTATATGATCCTACTACTTTACATGACCAAGCTTACAAGTTTGTTGTTAGTGGTAAAAAAGAGAATGTTCTAAAATTTAAAGCAAAACTTTTAGTAAAATATGAATTTAATATTTTTGATTGGTCATATTTGCAAAATCAAAGTTTAAATTTAGAAATTAGTCCAAAGGATAGTGACAAAAAAGATGCTTTAGAATATCTTGCTAAAATATATAATATTCAACCAGCAGAAATTATTGCGATGGGTGATGGTTCAAATGATTATAAAATGTTAAAATGAGCTGGCGTTGGAATTGCGATGGGAAATGCTAAAGCGGATATTAAAACTATTTCTGATGATACAACTGCCCATTATCGTCGTTCAGGAGTAGCAAAAGCAATTAATAAATATTTTAAAAAATGAATTATGTAAAATGAAGTGCAAGAAACCTTTATTAACTAAATAATATAATAAAAATTACAAAAATCAACCATAAATTTAAAAAAAATAAAAATATTTTAATTTTTCTTTTATTTTATCCATATTTAAGCACACTAAAAAAATAATTTATTAATTTTAATTAATAAATACATATTTTATTATTTTAATAACATATTTTATAATTTAATATACATTTTTAAATATTTTTTGTTTATATATTCTGCAAAAACATTTCTTTAGAACTTATTCAATTTAAACACGGTCGAAGTTTATCATTTATAACATTAACTACTCAATTTATTTTTTGTTGACTAACATTATTAAAATCAGTTCCAGGAGGAAATAATTTTCTAAACTCACCATTCATATATTCAATTAAAGGTTTTTGACGAGGTTTATCAGCATCACAAAAATATACTTGTGTTTCAGCAAATATTTCCATTTCTCTTCACTTAGTAAATTTTTTTTACCTCTATCTGTTATTATTCCTTTTATTTTTCCAATTAAATTATTATTTATAACAATATCTTTAAAATTTTTCTCAACTTCCCTAGCAGTATGATTTTTTAATTTCATTACAAAATAATTTTTACTTGATTGTTCTACTAAAACTAAAACAGCAGATTGATGGTCTTTACCAACTACTGTATCCATTTCAAATCCTCCAACATTAGAAACTTTATTTTCAATATCTCAAATTGACTTAAAATCAGTTAATTTACCACAATTATCAAATTTTAAAAAATAACGATAAATAAATTCTCTCGGAGCATCACGATATTTATTAAGTTTAATTTTCATAAAATTAATCTGTTCTTCCGTAAATTTACATCTTTTATTATTCTTTTTTCTTTTCTTATAATACATTTTATCTGACTTATAAGCACTATATTCTTTAATAGTTTTAAATCTCTTAATTTCTCGTAAAATAGTACTACGATGTCTATTCAAAAATTTAGCAATTACAGAAATATTCTGTTTACCATTCTTTTTTAAAAACATTTTTGATAATAATAATTGTTCTAATTTAACTTTATCCATAAAACTCAAATGACTATACATAAAACTTATATACCTTTCATTAACTTATAAAATTAATACTTAATACAAAATAATTGATATATAATTGATATATGATAAGATCAATTATATAAAACAATAAAAAGGAACAATTTATATGAAAAAATGACTTAGCATAATAGGAGCAATCGGATTAACGACAACAAGCACAACAACAACCAGAAAATAGTAATTGAAAATTAAATACTCGTTTTACTTTACCAGATAATAAATGATATATTGCAATTGTTAAAAAAGAACGAACTGATGATTTTTCTATTATAAAATTTAATTTTAAAGATAAATTAGTTTGAAGTGTTGGAGTACCTTATCATATAATTAATGGAGTATGATATATTGTTAATTCATATTATTATAGTTGAGATGGTAGTGATGAACCACAAATACCAACCATTAACAAAAACATCGGTGAAATTACTAATTGAAAAGAACAAAAAGGAACTGAATAACAGTTCCTTTTTTATATTAATCGTACAAATTTCATAAAAATAATTATGAAAAAGATATTTGTTATTGCACTATACAATTCAGGATTAAATTTTCATACCTCAAATATTTGACTAAAAAACTATATACTGTCTCAAAAACATTACCAACACCACTCGCTAACTCATTCACTTGTTTAACTCCGGGAATAGTATTAACAATTCAAATGACCGCATTTTTAATATGAGCACCAAAATATCATCAATCCTGTGGCGTTACATATTGCACTTGTCATCATTATTGTTTATCGGGGAACAAACCACCGTTATTAATTTCCTTGACTATCAACACCAAAATTTAAATCATAATATCGATACATATCATTCTCTTTTTGTGCTTGCAATTCAAAAACATTATAACCGATTTTTTTGTTCTTCATTTTTTTATATTGCAAACCATATTTATTTTGTAAATTACCGCCAAAAACATAACCATAATTTAATTTAATATTATATTCATTTGTAACCAAAAAATCATAATTAAAAACACTACCATAATTATTAATCGTATAAAACCGATTTTTAAACGCAGAATATAATTTAATATCTAATTGCTTATATTTATCTGAAAAATAAAAATATTGTGGATAAATTTTAAAACCATTATTTACTAATAAACCATATTTTTTATTATAATCTTGAACATAAGTATTATTTTCTAAATCAAAAATCGTGCGTAAATAATTAGTATAAAATTTCTGTGAAATCTTAAACATACTATTTAATAATTTATCAAATTGTAATTTATCATTAATATTTTCACTCAACAAAATATTATTAAAATTTTGTAATTTCAACGCAAAAAAGTTAACTAAAACAGTATCATATTGTAAATTATCAATATATCCATTTTCAATAAACGAACTACGATTTTGAAACACTGGCACCAAAGTACTTGCAAAAAACGACTGTAAAAACTTAGATAGATCAAACTGACCGCTAAATTGTTGATAATATTTTAAATCTTTACTATTTAATGATGAATAAATTGAACCATTAAAATTAAAAAATTCACCCATTGCCGTTCGCATAAAACTAAAATTAAAACTTAAATCATCATTATTAATATTATTTAATTCTAAACTACCAATTCATCAACCGTTTCAAAATCAAAAATTATCCGCTTTGTTCCAACCTTATTCGGATTTTCATAATCCGCACTACCACCTTGTTGAACTCTAATATTTTCCTGCAAAAACAGAATATAAAGATAAATTAATAATTTTTTTACACGACTTTGTTGATAACTATTTCAATCAGTAATTTCACCGGTGTTTTTATCAATAATAGGTATTTGTGGTTCATTATCACCATCTCAACGATAATATGAATTAACAATATATTATCTTGTAAAGATAAATTATATATTGTTGTAAATTAGTATATATTAATTTTTATCATTAAGTTAACTAATTATTCTAATATTATTTAAAATAAATTATAAAATAAGTTATAATATAAAAGTAATATTTAATACGATTAGAAAAAGGGTTGAAAAGAATGATATATATGTTAGCAACAAATGATAATTTATTAATTTCACAAACAATTTTAATCATTGTTTTATTATGTTTAGCAATTGTTTTTTGCTGTTATGGCATTATTGCTGCGCGAAAAGTTGCAATTGCTGCTAAGAAATTTGATTATTTTGTTGAAGACTTAACTTATAAATCAGAAATGTTAAATTCTACTGTTGATACCGTTGTTAAAGTTTCAAATTATATTGATGTTTTTGAAGCTTTTGCAAAACGAAATGTTAAAGCATGAGTGAAAATTATTGCTCGTAATAAAGACATTGCCTATCGAATTGTTGATAAATTAAAAGATTTTGCTAATTCTGATGAGAAGGAATAATTATGGCATTTAAATTTGTTAAAACATTGGCAGTGATGGTAGTAGGAATGTTAATTGCTCCGAAAAAAGGTTCAGAATTACGACAAGATTTCATTAATTTAGTTAAAAAATATAATCCACAACTTAAAAAAATGGTTAATAAAATTGAGATTGTATGAGAAAAATCGCAAGGAATAGAATCAGATGAAGTTGCAGCTGATATTGAATTGCACATTAAAAATGTCAAAGGTGCAGTTGAAATTTTAGATTCTGCTTCAACAAAAGAAATGGCTTATAAGACATTAAAGAAAATTGATAATGGTGCAGTTAAATTAATTAAAGCATCAGCAAAATCACCTAATGTGCGCGCAGTGGCAAAAGATTTAGCAAAAATAACAGTTTCAGCAATTGACGCTGGAATTAAGGTAACTGAAGATTTAAAAAAAACATCAGCATCAATTTCTGAAAAAATTATTGAAGAAGGAAAGTCTGCCCCAATTAAAAAAGATTCAAAAGTAGATAAGAAATAACTCTAATAATTTAGAGTTTTTTAAATAGCAAAGGAGATAAATGATGGTAAAAAATATTTTAGAAGAATTAAGATGAAGAGGACTATTAAAACAAGTAACTAATGAAGCAAAATTATTAAAAGCGCAAGAATTAAAAAAAGGAGTTTATTGTGGTTTTGATCCAACCGGTGATTCATTACATGTTGGGCATTTAATTCAAATTATGTTATTAAAACGTTTTGAAATGTTTGGATTTCAACCAATTGCTATTATTGGTGGTGGGACAGGAATGATTGGTGATCCTAGTGGAAAAAAAGCAGAACGGGTATTGCTAGATGATAAAACAATTAAATATAATGTGGAAACCATTAGTAATCAAATGCAACAATTAATTGGTTCAAAAGTTAAAATGGTTAATAATGCTGAATGATTGCAAAAAATGACCTTGATTTATTTTTTGCGAAATGTTGGTAAAGATTTTAATATTAGTTATTTATTATCAAAAGAAAATATTGCAACTAGAATTGAAGTTGGTTTATCATATACTGAATTTGCTTACACATTATTGCAGGCTTATGACTTTTATCAATTATATATTAATTATGATTGTGCTGTTCAAACTGGTGGTAGTGACCAATGAGGAAATATTACTTCGGGTACAGATTATATTTATAAACAAATTGGAGAAGATAATTTAGCTTGTGGTTTGACAATGAATTTATTAACAAAAGCTAATGGTTCCAAATTTGGAAAAACAGAATCAGGGGCAGTTTGATTAGATTCAAAAAAAACATCACCTTATGAATTTTATCAATTCTTTTATAACCAAGATGACCAAGAAGCGGGGAAATTATTACGTTATTTAACAATGTTATCTGAAAAAGAAATTATTGCTCTTGAAGCAGCTCACCAAAATGAACCAGCACAACGCATTGCACAAAAAAAACTAGCAGAAGAAGTAACTTTATTTGTTCATCAAGCAGCAGGATTAAAAACAGCACAAATTGTTAGCGAAGCTTTATTTAAAGGCAATTTACATGAATTATCAGAGCAACAGCTAGACCAACTTGATAACAATTTACCTAATTTTCATTTAACAAATCTTAATTTGCCGCTGCTTGATTTATTAGTACAAGCACAGATTGTTTCTTCTAAACGTGAAGGTCGTGAGTTTTTAGAACAAGGTGCAATTACTATTAATGGGCAAATTGTTAAAGAAGAAACTTGACTTGTAGCAAAAGATAAGTTTTTATTTGATAAATATTTAATTATTCGTCGTGGAAAACGAAAATATCATTTAATTTATCTTACAACTAACAAAAAATAAAAAAAGAACATTTTACCATTTAAATAATGATATTTATAGGAATAAAGTGTTCTTTTTAGTTTTTTAAATTATTGCAATTTAATAGGTTTATTTTTAGTTGCTTTCTTTTTATTTTTAAAATAAAGACGAGTATAATAAATTAATTGTGCTAATAATATAACAAAAATATTGATAAAAGCGAATAAACGACAATGTCAAGGTGTTTGTGGTAAAGCAAACACAGCAATTAATAATGATAACGCATAAGCATTTAAGATTCCCCAAATTGTAATTTTATGTCATAATTTTAGTTTTCTTTTTTGACCTTTTTTCATACTTGTGACCTTTCTTTGAATTTTTCCATATTTAATATGTGTAAAATTACACTTAGTATTATTTTAGCTTAAAAATATTAGATTTTTTTTTTTTTTTTTTAAATTAAGATATTTTTACATTAAATTGTAAATGTAATAAATTTCTTAACTAAATAGTAATATATAATATAAAAATAAACATTTTAAAATTAATTTGATTTTGGTAAATATAATGTCAAAAATTCATGTCAGAATTCTCATGCTCTTGTTTTTAATTCATTTGGTATTAAAAATCAATATACAAATCCTTCACCAATAACTTCATATAAACTAGAAAAAGAATATGAATTAAGATGAAATAATTTAAAAATTTTTCTTTGTCTAAGATTGCTCAATTATTAAAATTAATAATTTTACTTGTTAAAAAATCTTTTAATTTATTACTTATACTTATATGCATATTATATTTTAAAAAGTGATCTAACATATGTCCTAATTCATGAAAGAAAACTCTAAAAGGATCAAGAACAGAAGAATAAGCAGTATAAAATGAATGATTTCCCATAGCATTATAATAACATTGTAATGTTCGTGCATGAATTTGAATTTGAATATGATGGTCAAAATGACCGTATCCATCTGCATCAAGAACTTGAGCAATATCAATTCATTTTAATACATTATGAAAATTATTTTTTTTCTCAACTACTAGCCATATAATTATAAAATCTTACCATTAATTGTTTTAATTTATTAATATATGTCGGACAATAATTATTAATAAAATTTGTTAAAGATGATTTAGTTTTTGGATTTAAAAAATTTAATAATTCTTCATATGAATTAAATTATCGTTTTTCATAAAATGGTAAGTTAGGATATTCAGCATGACTTAAAAAGGCATTTGTTAAATTTTTTTCAAGATCTGTTGCTGGGTTTTTACTAATTCATAAGCCATTATAGCCACGTTGTTGCATTCAAGTTTGATTTGGAACATATTGTTGATTTAAATTAATTTGATTTAACACTGATTTATCAAGAAGATAATTAAGGGTAACTGAACCTCGGTAAATCTTAAAATCATTAGAAGTAATTGTAGCCGTTGTAGCCGTAATATTATTTTTAATGTGAATTTTATTAATCTTTAATGCTGGCAACTTTTGTTTTAATATAGTTTTAATTTGCTATTCTGTTGGAAGATGGGAACCATTAGTTTTAATTGCTTGTAAATTTGGGCTACTAATAATTGTATTTAGTAGTATTATTTTTTGGTTTAAATAAGTATGATATAGCAAATATAAAATAATGCTTAATAAAAATCCTACGATAAAAATTAATACTATGTTGGTTGTATAAATTAATTTTTTTTGTTTTTTCATTACTATTACCACCTTTACTATTTAATATTTTTCAAAATTCATTATATAGTTATCATGATTTAAAATAATATAAACAAAAATAAATTTAACATTTATCAAATTATTTCTAATTTATTATTATAATTTTACAAATAATTTGATAAAAATAAAATTTTAGTTTTTAAAATTTAATGCGGACATCAATATATAAAAAATAGCAAACCATTTTCATTTATGCAATGCTACAATCAGGGCAGACTATGAGAAAAGTTTTGTTTGTTTTTGCTTGTATTTTAAATTAAAAAATTATTGTTTTTTAATAAAGAAAGCGAGGTAAATATTAAATGAAAAAGATATTAGCATTATTAACTAGTTTATCAGTAAATAATATATTTGTTACTTCTATTGTGAGTTGTACATTTTGTTCAAATAATTCAAAAGAAGTAAATTTACCAAATGAAAATATTGATTCTAAACCTAATGAGGATTCTCAAGATGTGAAAGTATCAATAGATGATGAAACAAAAGATGATAAAACAATAGATAATGAAACAAAACCATATTATGAATATACAATGTTAGCAACTGGTAGTGGTTTATTTCAATTTATAAAAAAGGTGATATAGCGATTGTTTATGATACTGGAATTGGTGGGTCACCACGTGCATGAAATACTAAATTATATAATGGTAATATTTGACCAACTAAGGTTTTAAAAGAAAAGGTAATTAATAAGATTTCGACTATTTTTTTCAGTCACTTTCATATTGATCATTATTCAAATTTCAGAAGTATCTTAAATAATTTTCAAGTTGATAATATCATTTTTAATTATGAAGCAAATGAATTTATGAAAAAATTTATTGATTCAATTAGCCTTAATACAAAAATTTATGATAAGTTGGAAGAATTTTATATTTTTGAGGGTATTAAATTTCATAATTGGAGTTATTATGCAAAAGATTTTCTTGAAAAAGTAATTTCTTGTCATAAAAAACAAGTAAATCGAAATAATTTATCAAAATTATTTTAGTTTAAAAATTGATGAAAATAAAAAATATGTAGTCAATAGTAGCATTAATAATAAAAGTGGACCAACAGATTTTTTATTTACTGGTGATGCTGAAAAATAACTCGGAGAGGCTATTGCTAGTCAAAAACCTGATATTTTTAAAAATATTGATATTTATCAAGTGCCACATCATGGAAATAAAAATTCTCTTGATAAATCTTTTTTAAAAAATTAAGTCCAGAAAATTGTTATATTCTAGCTACATATGATGAGGAAAATACATCATGACGTAATTTTATGGGAGCAGCAAGCCACAAATTTCCAGATGGTAATATTATTGAACAATTAAAAGAAAGTGGTTGTAAAGAAATTAGTATGACAGGAAAACCATATAATGGTTTAACAACTAGTCAATTAGAAAAAATTAATATTACTGAAGTGATAATTACTATTTATTTAGATAAAAACTGGCAGATTTTTGGTAAAAAATATTTTAAAAATACGATTTTAAATTCTCTTTAGATAAAAGTAATTAATTAAAAAAATAATACATTTAACCAAATGTATTATTTTTTTAATTAGAAGAATCTTTTTTATTTAATTCTCCTTCATTTTTAGCTTTTTCATAAATCTCAACAATTGCTTTATGACGTAAATATTCTTCTTCTGAAATATTATGAATAAGGCGTTCTTTAATTTCCTCTTCAATAAATAAAGAAAGATATTTATTTAAAGTATTAACTGCGTGATTAATTTCATCATTTTCTGTAACAAAATCATTAATTAATTCAAATTTTTCTTCTCATGATAAGTTATTAACAAATTCTAAAATAAATCTTGGATTCTCTTTAATATATTCTGATAAGGGTTTATCAACATGTTCATCGATAAAAAGATCAATTTTTTCTGGCAACATAGCTGTTTTTACCTCCTACTATATTTTTTTAATAATATTAATAATTTTTAATTATTGACATTATTAAGTTCACTTTAATTATAACATTTATTTTTAAAAAACATTTTTGCATTTTTGACAATAAATCTATATAATATTTGCAAATAAGGTAAAATAATTCTTTAAAGGTAAGGTGTAGTAAAATGAACAGGCTATTTGAAATTAATTATATTGATTGACCATTAATATTATTTATTGCTAAGGTATTAGTCTTTTTTGCTGTTGTTTATTTTGCTTCATATCTTACAAATCTTACTGTTTTAAAGAAAAAAACAAAACAAAGTTTAACAATTATCTTTTTAGTTGGAATTCAAACTAGTTTTTATTTTTTAATAATGGATACAACGAATTTATTGGTTCTTCGTAATCTCCTTTCCTTAACAGTTTGCTTAATTAGTTTATGAATCTTAATTGGGAAACAATTGCTTCCTAATTATTATAATGATTCAATTATTTGTCTTTTTTCAATTATATTTAAAGTTAGTTTAATAACAATATTTGCAATTCATAAAGCTAGCATCAAAGGCTCAGACAATATGGTTATTCTTATTTTTCTAGTTTTTATTTCGTTTATTGCAACAATATATTTTTTTAAACAATATTGAACAAAATATTTAAAAATTGTCTTAATTAATAAAATTTTAGCTTATATCAATACATTTAAGCCATTTCATCGTGCTTTAAATGAAAATAATATTTCTCTTGTATTATTTTCACAAAATGTTTTTGTTTTAATTTCCCTTGCTTTTTCTGTTAATAGTACAATTATGTTTAAAAAACTTTTATTAATTTTAAAACAACAAAATATTAGGGAAAATTTTAGTTTCATTAATTTATGTGAATTAGATAATGCTATTAAGTCTTTGCAAATGCATATGCTAGTAAATAAACGTAGTGAAAAAGAATTAAAAATTATTGTAAATGGTTATCAACGAGAGTGTTTAAATTAGTATAGTCTTATAAATGTTATTTTTAATTAAATAAAATTTTACAAGTTAAAAAATAAAAAGGAGATATAAATAATGAAAAAAATTTTAGTTATCTTAAGTAGTGTTATTTTAACAAGTTCACCTGTTTTTGGCCTGAGTGGATGTGCACCTACCCCTGCTGAACGCCGTGATATTGATACAACAAGTGGGGAAGATAATGATAACAATGGGGGAAGTAGTGTTGATTATGAAAAAAATCGAATTATTAAACGATTAACTAGTTTTAGTGAATTGTCACCTCTTGTTGTTGATAGTGATGAATACCAAAATGTTAACAATGATGCTGCTTTCAGCATTTTAGAAAGTAAATTTAAAGAATTTAGTGATAATTTAATGCTAAAAAAAACAAATTTTACGCCTATTGAAATTGCAGAAGATGAAACTGCTCATTATGGAGAATTAACAGTTGTTGCTAATTATAAAGATAAAGAATTAACTAATCCAAAAACAAAAGATTCAAATTTTTTAATTCCTGTTGCTACTAATAATTTAAAATGAACAAATGATACAGTTCAAAAATTAAATAAAAGTATGACGATTGTTTTAACTAAAATGAATCTTCCCTTTCAAGGAACTACCTTAGCAATTGGCAAGATTTTATCGTTGGTTACAACGTTTCATCTTTTTGATAATTTGCCAAAAGTTATTCCAACTTCATTTAATGCGGATGATGAAAATTGAAAAAAATGAGAAGCCTTTGTTAATGATGAATTAATGAATTTACCACTTGCTGATGAAATGCTTAAAAATGGTGAAATTAATGAAACAATAAACAAAGATCTCTTGTTAGGTACTACTGCAGAAATAAAAATTAAAGCAAAATATCTTAATATTTTAAATAGTTTAGTACCAGATATTATTCATTTCCGTAATTTTGTTCTTGAGAAACGTGAACAACAAAAATCACAAAATTTGATCTTATTACTATTACAATATTTATTTGAAAAACCACGAGAAATTAACAATGATGGGTTTTTAGATGTTAATAAAAATATTCAAAGTACTAAAAATAAAAAAGAGAACCTTCAATTTAGTACTAATTTAGAACATATTTTACATAATTTGTTAGAAGGATGAAAAAGCAAAAGTGGTGAATGGTCAGCTAATAGAACTCCAATTTCAATTGTAGTAAAAGTTTATTGATGAATATCAACTACAACGATTAATATTAAATATGAAAAAATTGAGACAAGTTGATGAAAATTAACATCTGTGTCAGAGGGACTTATTGATAAAATTAAAGTATTTATTAACCAATTATTTAATTACGATTTAACAACTGATTTATCAATAAAAGTAAAACTTATTAAGTGAGATTTTAATTTTTCAATTCCACTTAATGGGCAAATTAAAAAACTTATACCATCAATATTAAAAATTAGTGGACATAGTAGTGATGCAATTGATAATATTGCTGTAGAATTAGTTAGTGGATTAGTTCAAATTGAATATCAGGATGAAAAAGGAGGAACATGAAAAACAGCTACTGAAATTACTGATTTAGCATCAGCACTAGAAATGCGAATTAATATTAATAATATTAAGTTTAAAGTTAAATCAATTAATGATCCTATGATTTTACTTGAAACAACTGATCCGGATTTACATCTAATCTTTATTCCAGATATTGATTCTAAAATTTTGGTGAAATAGCTATTTTTAAAAAATAAAATAGGAAAAGAATACTTTAATTATTAATTAACAGAAGTATTCTTTTTATTTTAAAAAATTATTGAATTAATTTAATGTAATAACATTTTATTGTTATGATTGCATTTTAAATTATAATCAGTATAATTTAAAAAGATTATAAGTAATAAATGGAGGTCTAAATGATAAAAATTGCTTTAATTTGTTCAGCAGGAATTAGTGCTAATCGAATTTTAGATAAGATTAATGATGTTATTGTTAAAAATAATTACTATATGCAATTTTTTGTGATAACACCAGAGCAATTAGAAAATAATTACAATATTATTTTATTAGATCCTCAAGTAGAATATTTATCAACAAAAGTAGTTGCTATTGCGAAGAATAGCAAAGTTGCTGTGTTACCATCAGAATTATATATTAATAATGATTCTAAAGGATTATTGATTTTGTTAATACGTTATAAGTTCAAATTTTTTGTTAAAAATTTTTGTTTTATTCAATTTTACGATAATTTTTTTAATAAGGTATATTTTTCTTTTTTTTTTTTTTTTTATGCTATAATATATAGGTATTATTTTTAAGAAAGAAAGAGTGGTGATTTCTTTGCTTGGACAGCAGGAACAGTCCGGACTGTTTTTACAATTAATCCGGATTATTAAGGGTATCAATTTTTACAAAAGTAATACATTATTTAATATTGTTTCTGACCATCAAGAAGATAATCACCGCAGTTATTTATAATTGCTACTATTTTTAGTTGTGTTAATTTATCTTATTTTGTTGTGTCATGAAACAAAGTAAGAGAGGAAACAAATCATGTTTGGAAAAGACAGAACAAAAGAAGCTTTATTAAAAAAGCTAAGTTTTAATGATAAAAAATTAAAAGCATGTTCAAAACTTAACCAACTTGAATTATTAAACGAATTTAAAAGTAATCAGTTTCGGATAAAGACAGCTGATGTCGAAGATTTACAAAAAGAATATGGACACAATAAAGTAGATACTACTAAATTTAATTTAGTTCTAAACTTTTTTAAATCATTTTTTGGACCTTTTAATTTAGTACTAATTGCGATTAGTATTTATAATTTTTATGAGTATTTTTCAAAATTTTTATGAGTATTTTTCAACTCCTATTGCAGAACGGGGAATTGCTGATATTTTACCAGGAATTATTGTAGCAGTTATGATTTTTGCAAGTGGAACAGTTGTTTATATTCAAACAATAAAAGCACATTTTGTAACGAAAAAATTAATTAATATTGTTAGTAATAAAGCAACAGTGATTCGAGATGGTAGGCTGCATAAAAAAGATTGGGGTATAAAAATATAAAGAAATTAAATAAGAATAATTAAACCATTTACTAAAATGGTTTTTTTATTTAAAAAAACCCAAAATAACTAATTGATTCAAAACAAGGATAGCATCTTTATATATTTATAATTTTTAAAATAATAAAAAGTTGTTTCCTTTCCGAAAAAACCATATTAAATTAAGAAATTAATAAATAATTCATATACTTACTTAGTAAAGGTGTTGTCCTTGTTTTGTTTTACTTAGTTATATTAATAAATCAATCGTTAAATATTAGATTAGAGAAACTAAAAATGGAAAAAATCAATATTATGATTAAATGCAGTAAATGCGGAATACCAAAGCGAGTTCATAAAGTTAAACATCGCGGAAAAACAGAATGATTTGAAGATATTTATTATAGTCAATATTAAATTTGATTTATAAAAAGGCATCGTGTACGATGAAGCGGCAAAAAAGCAACTCTTGTTAGAGTTGTTTTTTTATTTGAAATAAAACAACTCCTAAAAGGAGGTAATGATAATTAAACAACAAAAAATATGTGATGTTAATGATTGTTATAAATTATCATCATTCATCACCGAAGAATTTGTATCAAATAAAGTTTTATGAACTTGTGAAAAACATAGAAATTTATTGAATAAAGTAAAAGATAAAACACAAAAGCAATTTTATCAAAAACTAGAAAATTCAAAAATTATCTTTGATTATGAAACTGGTTCATTAAAAATTTGATTTTATAAAACAACTTAATGCAGAGTGGGACGGTTATTTTAAATAACTAAGTGCTTCCATAAGAACATGAGTATTAACTCATTCCCACAGCCGTCCGAGGCAAGTACTGAAATAGTGTATGAGTAAAGAGGAAAATCGGCGTTGGTTATTATTTTTAATAACTTGCGATAGTGGTGATGTGTCCAAGGCTAACATCAAACCACAATAAAAATAGAGATGGCGACACAAACAATTAAATTTGCGATTAGCATTCGGTCCTTCATATGGATGCAAGTAAATTTAATTTCAAAAACTGAGCGTTAAATCCCAGAGCGAAAGCACAAATGGGCACGGAAGAAGGAAGACATATATATGTCTGGCGTCTAATTTAAAAATATAGTTGCAGATTTTTAATAGATGCTAAAACAAACATAACACCGCCACCGCTTACCCCCAGTAAAGCGGATGGCGTAGTAAATAAATAGATAAATACTTATATAACTAATTATCGCTTCGGCACTTTCACTTGGGAGTGAGTGCCAGCGAGTTAAAGATAGGAGAAAAAATGATGGAATATAAAAGTAAATATATTAATAAAACTTGAGATGAAATAACAACATCTTTTGATTGAGTTAATTGTCAACCTATTGATTGTCGTATTTCACATCATAAAAAACATTATGATTTGCAATGTTTAGAATGAGCAAAAATGTACTTAAATTTATTTAAAGATAAATGAGGTGTTATTGCGTCTTATATGGAACATTACAAAATTAACGATATTTTAGATTTAGCATCAGATGGATGAAAAATATTACAATTTGAGAAAAAAATAAAAGGAATAATTTAGGAGGTAAAGATGAAAAAGAATAGTTGTCTTAAAAAAAGATATTGAGGTTATTGCTTTAAATGTGATAAACAAAATAAATATATCCCTACACACAATGAAATTACTGATGAACATTGAGCATTAGGAAAACAAAATTAGGGGGAATTAAATTATGGAAAAAAGATATTTATTAATAACAAATAGTTCATTTACTGGAATAGATACTGAATTATTTTATACATTAGAAGAAGCACAATATACTGCTAAAAATAAAAGTTGTTCTCAAACAACCATTATTGATTTAGAAGATAAAAATATTAAATGACAAGGAGATAAATAATATGTGAAAAGATGAAGATGGCAAAGTTTACACAAAAGAAGATTTATTTAATGAAGCATTAGAAGAATGTCATTCAGAAGAAAGTGCTTATGACTATATTGATACTTTAATTGCAGAAAAGAATTTGGAGGAAATTTAATATGACAAAAGAAGAATTTAATACAAAATATAAAGATAAATTTAGAATTAATGATTATTGTGATTTAGAACAATGAATTGAATGTGATTGTGATCATTGTCAAGAATGTAAATATTCTAAATCAAAACAATGGTCAATAGTTATCAATATAGAGGGTGAATTTGAAATGATATGTGATTATGTAAAATATCTCAAAAATAATTTTTCTTATTTGTATTGTCATACATGTGGGGCGGAATTATAAAATGAAAACATTACAAGATTTAATTAAAGATTTAACAGGAATTGATGTTGAACAAAATCAAATCAGTAAATATTTAGCAATTAAAACATTAGATTTACGAGGTGCTTATTTACGAAGTGCTAATTTACAAGGTACTGATTTATGATGTGCTGATTTATGATGTGCTAATTTAGAATATGCTAATTTACGAAGTGCTAATTTAGAAAATGCTTGTTTAGTAGGTGCTAATTTAGAAAATGCTTGTTTATTAGGTGCTAGAATTACAAAAAAACAATTAGACCAATTAACTGTTATTAAGGAGGATGAATAATGGCAAAATATTGTAAAAAATGTCAATGCCCTGTTAATCAAATTAACTCTGATTATTGTTTATTTTGTGATAATGATGTACTTAAAGAAGAACTTACAGAATTAAAACAACAAATATTATATAAAGAAGATTTTGATGCTCAATATTATTGTAGTTATCACGGACATTGAGACCAATGTATAGTTGAAGATGAAGAAGAACCAACAGAAGAACAATTATCAAAGTATATTCTAATTTTAAAAGATAATCCTAAATATGACAAATTACCTAGTAAGGATGTGAAATAATGAATAAATTTATTGGAATTGGAAGAACAACAAAAGATATTGAAATTAAGAAAACTCAAAATGGGAAAGAATATGCTATGTTTCAATTAGCAGTAGCAAGACCACATTCAACCCAAAAAGAAACTGATTTTATTCCTTGTCAAGTTTGAAATAAACAAGCAAATTTATTACAACAATATTGTCAAAAAGGTAGTCAAATTGCAATTACAGGTATTTTACAATCTTATAAAGATAAAGATAATAAAATACAATGAATGGTAAGAGTTTATAGTTGTGAATTTTTACAAACTAATAATAATTTAAAAAAAGATACTTTATCTGAAAAACCACAAGAAAAAATAGAATTTAATTCATCTGATACAAAAGAATTATTTAATAATGATAATCAAAATATTGGTAATGATGAAGCAATTTTATGAGATTAGATTTAAAACCTTTATATATTTATAATGATGAATTACATAAGTATAGCATTTTAATTCCTAGTGTTAGTCAAATTGTTAATATTTTATTACCAAAAGACTATTCGCAAATTGATGATAATATTTTAAAATTAGCACAAAATCGTGGAATATGTATACATAATATGATTGATGTTTGAATAAAAAATAATTTTGATGATGAATTAATTGAATTTATTGATTGTGAAATAAAATCACATCGTGAATTATTTAAAAATTTTATAAAACTATATCAAGAAACTTTTAAAGATATTAAATTTAGACATTATGAAACTGAAAAAACACTTTATAGTCCTTTAATGTGTGGTACAACTGATTTTATTGGTATAACAACAGATAATGAATATATAATGTGTGATTAAAAAATTACAAGTTCTAATGAAAAAGCGGATATTGAACGCTATATTTGACAATTAAAACTTTATTATTTATTAGAAAAAAACTTTTGTATAGATAATAAAAAAATATTAATGATAATTATAAATCCAAAATTAAAAATAGTAATTAAAGAAAAAGTTAATATTACTAAACAAGATTTAGAACAAATTAAAGAAGCCATTTTAATATGACAAGAAAGAGAGGAGTGAGAAAATGCCACAAGAAACTAAAACAAAAACCTTAATTGAAAGTATTGGAGAAATTCAATCTGATATAAATCTTTTTGTTGGTAAAAATGCCAGAAATGACCATAATAATTATAATTATTTTACAGAAAGTGACCTCTATCAAACCTTAAAACCACAATTACGTAAACAAGGTATAACTTATACTATTCAAGCAGTTGGAGAACCAAGTTTTACAGAAACACAAAGTAGTAAAGGTGGAAAATTAATAAATTATTATTCAAAAGGATTATTAACACTTTATAAAGGTAGTGAAAAATTAGAATTAGGAATTATTTTATCAGCACAAAATTCAGATATTGCAAAAGCAATTGGTAGTGCTTTAACTTATGGAGCTCGTTATTGATTATGTAAAACTTTTGGTATAGCAACAGATGAATTAGATCCTGATAGTACTGAAATAAGTAAAGAAAATAGTAATCAAGTTATTAAAGAAAATAATAATCCAAATTCAATGAGTTTAGAACATTTTAATAATATTAAAAATTTTATTACAAATACAAAAATAGATATAAATATTAAAGAAGAAGCAAAAAAATTTATTAAAGAAACTACAAGTGCAACAAAATTAGAACCAGTTATTATTAAAAAACAAAGTGAAGATTTTTATTATCAATTTAAAGAAAGGTTTTTAAAATAATGATAAAAATAGGTATTGTCCCATCAGGTACTGGTACTACTGGTATTGTTATTTATGAAGATAATAAATTAAAGGAAAAATTCGAATTTACTAGTATGTTGTGATTAAAACACATATCTTTTATAAAAGATATATTATGCAAATGCAAATATTGTAATTTTCTTAGTATTATAAACATTGAAAATTGTTTACCAACAAATGCTAATGGTTCAAAAGACCGTGATGATTTATTGCGATTACTAGGTGCTATTGAAGCTATTGAAATTAAAAAGAAACATTATACTATTATTAATTGAGTATCTAACTGAGTATCACCAAAATATACTAAATCAGTTGTTAAAAATATTGAAAATTTAAGTAAATATAATGATAGTTGTTTATGAAAATATGAAAAAGATACTAATTTAACTTATCAATATGGTAAAGGTTGATTTTATAATAATGAAAAAATAAGTAATCATCTCCGCGATGCAATTATAATTGCTAATTATGAGAGGTAATATTATGAAGAAAACATATAATAAAAAACGAAAAGAAAAATATAATCAAAGAAGAAAAATATATTATTCTAGTATGGTTCGTAAAACTGTTAATCTTTACTTAAATACCGAACAAGAAAAAATCTGAAATAATTTACCACAAAACTATACTTTTTCAGAAAAAGTAGAATATTTTATTAATTATTATATTGTAAATAACAAAGGAGATAATAAAAATGAGTAAAAAAAATAAAAAGTTAACTCGGTTAATTTTATTATATATATTAATTGATTTTTTATTATTATGATTAATATTTATGCCAATTTTAATTTTTATTGCTATGTTTAAATTTGGATTAAAAACAAAGAGAATTGATACTTATATGATAGAAATTGGTTGAATAGATGAATGTTTAAAATATGAAAACATTTTAATAGCGTTAATAATAACAATTTTAATTATTATTGTAATAAATATATTTTATTTTACAAGAGAAAAATGAAAATGGTGATAATAACAAATAAAAAATAACCAATTAAGGTTATTTTTTTAAATGCTATTTGTAAGTTTTTCAATCGCTTCTTTTTTAGCATATTCTTTATCATTAATTTTAACTTGTTTTTTGACATTTTTAATTTGTCCAGTTTTAATTGCTAATTCTGTTGCACTTTCAGCACCGCGTAAATGCTTTTCATGAGCAATTACAGCAGTTCGTAATTCTCTAATTTCTGCTTTATATTTTTTAATTTTTTTAGCAGATAAACCAAGAACGCCAAGACTACCAGTTCCAACTGAACCCGCTAATACAAGTAAAACAATCATTAATGTATCTGTTGAAATATTCATTTTTTTATTTCCTTTCTATCCTTACTAAAACAGTGGCCATCTATTCTTTCAGAACAAAATAATTTATAAAATAGACTATATAACCACCCAAAAATATCTACCACCCCTATATAGTCTATTTATTTCATCTTTTTTTTAAGACAATATTGATTTCAACTTTTAACTTGTTCTATTGTTTTTTTACAATTATGACAAATATTAACATTATGTTTTTTAAGATATTTACGAAATATTAATCAACCCAATAATATTAAATATAATATATAACTTGGTATTTTATAAACTTGCTCTAAACATTTACCAATCGGTAATTTAATTGCTGGTATTTTAGGTATTTTTGTTGTTAATCAAGCAGTACCATGTAATATTGGATATGATATAACAATCCCAGCATATCCAAAAAAACCACCATCAGTTATATCATGTTGACCAAACATAAACTCTTTAACTGGTTCTAATGTTGGTATTCAATTAAAATGTAAACTAGTAAAAAATAAACCATATAAACTTAAAAATGGGGTATGATATAAAATTGATAAAGCATTATATCGCATAATATATGCTTTTTTAATATGAAATGGATATTTATCATATTTTAAAAACTTACGATTTTTTCATGCTTTAAAACTTTGACTTGGATTTCTTTGTTCAAAACCTAATCTTTGTCAATAAGTACCATTTTCATTTTTAATAATAATATTTTCTTTATCTATCATACTTACACCTCTTGTCGAAAAATACGAACACTATTAATTGGTATATTAGAACCCTCTGAACCATTAGTTAAATAAATCCGACCACTAGCACTATATAAAGCAATACTATAAGGGGTTTTATCGAAATCATCAATAAAACAAGTTGCTTGATGTTTAGATAAAGTTTTATTTTCTTTTGTTTCTGTAAAATAAGGTGGTTCAAGTCATAACATACCTTCAGCACCTTTACGATTAGTTGGTGATAATCAAACTTGATAACGATATTCTTCTGAAAATTCAGGAATATCAATATACTTAGCACTATCAGGTGTATAAGATATACTTACTTTTTCTCATTTTATTTTTTTACCTATATCAAATATTCATTTTATTACTTGTTCAAAAGTATCTTTAAAACTTTTATTAAACGATAATTTATTATTTTCAATACCAAATTCATCTGATAATAATAACTCTAAACTACCATTATCTTTTTGATGTAATGGGGCATTAACTGTTATTGAACTACCACTTTGTGCTTTTTTAACAATATATTTTCCACCTTCTTTATCAATATAATCTTTATTTAAATCACTATCTTTAATAACATCAGATGGTATATCACTGCCTTGTTTTGCTTTTCATACATTATTTTCATAATAAATCGTATCATTATCAAAAGGCACTATTAATTTAATATACTCATTATAATCAATCTTACTAAAATCATTAATAGTAGGATAAGTTATATTAATTGAATTATCTGTTTGAAATCGTTCTTTTAATCAAAATAATAATGTTTCATAAAATGTTTTTTTAGTAATATATTTATATTCTTCTTCTCATGGATGAGCATAATTTCCTAAATTATAATTATATGGTCTTATATTTGTTTTACTAGATATAATATCAATTATTTCACCTGCTAATTTTAAAGCATTTTTAACATCACGAGTAATATTTTCATTTGCTTCAGGGTCATTAGTTTGTGAATAAGCAACACCACCTTGTGAAAATGATGCACTACCAGTTAAATCATTTACTCCTTTTGGTAAATATCAATTTATAACTGCTAATAAACAACCAGATTGAATATAACTTAATCATTTATCATATTCAATTACACCTGTATTATCTTTTTTTACTCATGGAAATAAATCTTTTTTATTAATCTTATCGGAAATTGTTCCACCTGATAATCTATCCATTCATAAACTAGTTTTTAAAATAGCATTATAAATTAAATTATCATTATAAGCAGATTGTTTTCTATCATTAATTGGTTGTCAAAGTTTACTTTCTTTAACATCTTCAACTGTTATAAATAACAAATTATTTAAATTATTTTCCATATAAAACACCCCTTAATTGATTACGATATTTATTTTTTAAATTAGATGGTTTATAACTATTAACTTTTCTTTTATTTTTATTAATTGTTTTAATAGATTTATTAACCTGATAAAATTTACTATTAACTGGTGCTTTATATAAATTCTTAATATTTTTAATATCATTTCGGCGTTCACGATATCATTTTTTATTATTAATTTCACCAGCAAAATTAAAATTAAAATGCCCAATCTTTAAATTATTAATAAACTTTTTAATTTGCTGTAATTTTTGAACTGTTGGTAATGTTAATTTAATATTTCCTTTTGGATATTTTTCTTTTAATGCTTGTGGTAATCGTTTTTTAATATAATTTCTTAAATGACTAGGTAATCATTTTCTTAATCAATAACGCCAAAATAAAGTCCCTGCATTAGATACAGCATTACTTAATAATTTTCAAATTTCCACTGGAACACTAGGATAAACATATGGACCATAAAACTTAGGGTTTTTTGCTGTTTTTGTATATATTAAAATAGTTAAATTACCCGTTAAAGTTAATTTATTTGTAATATTAAACATACCACTATCAAGTCAACTACTATTTAAAGGTTGTCAATTAGTATTTAGATAATTTTCATTTTTAAATTGTTCTCTATTTTTAATATTATTTTCTTTTTCTAATTGATTTAATATTTGTTGAATTTCTTTTTTATAACCTTTTTTAATTAAATTTAAGTAAGTAAATGGGTCTAACCACTGATAAATATCTTCAACTTTATTAGTAATTTTTTTATATTTACCAGTAGTATAATTAATTGGTTTTAATACTGTTTGTTTAATTTGATTAACTTTATTAATTAAATTAACAAATTTATTTATTAATGTTTTATTTTCTAAATTAGAAACTAATAAGGTTAATATTCTTAAAATTAATAAATTCATAATTAAGTTTTTTTAGTAGCAGCAGGAACTGTAATTTCCATTCCTGTTGTTTCACCAGTTAATCAATTTGTACCAATTAAACTATATGGTACCGAAACATTATTGCTAAAATTACCCTCATCTCTATCATTAAATATTGAATGATCATAATCTAAAATATTAACAATATAATCTGAAGTTGTTAAACCAGCATTAAGTTTTTGAATTGCTTTAATAAGACCAGTATTCATTTCAGTAATTACATCTGCTTTTTTAGTTAAATCAGGAACATCACTATATCAAGGTGTTTTTAAAGTTCCAATATTATCTTTATTAAATTGTTTAATACTTATTTGATTTACTTTTTGCACTTTATAATACTGAACTTGTGAAACACCAGTTGCTTTATTTTTACCAGCAATATAAATATCAACATAAATATCTGTTGTAGTAATATCATAACTTGATGGTGAACCTTGATAATATAACGGTCATCAATCATAATCATCTGCTGTTAAACTTGCATCAACCGCTTTAACTGCTTTTAAAACTTTATCATTTAAAAGCGGTCTTAAATCTTCACTTGATACTTTTTGAGGTACAATAATTCCTTTAATTATTTCATCATTTGTTAAACTATCAACATTTTTAATTTTATCGTGAATATCTATGGCGCTACTTACTTTGAATAAATTAAAGAAACTGTTCCACTATATTTATTTGGATTTCCAGTTGCTAATGCGCCAGTAGATGTAATATTAGAGAATGTTGCATCTCCAGTTTGATAATTAGTATTTTTTGTCTTAATAGCAGTTTCTAATTCTGCTGTTGTTGGTGTATCACCAACCATTGTAATTTGACCTAAATTAGGTGTTGTAATAACTGTTGATAAAGCAGGTTTACCAATAGTATAGTCAATCGGAACTCGGTAAGTTATATTTAAATTATTAATTGCTTGTGTAATTTCTGTTTGTGTTGGTTGTCTTTCTAAAATAATTTTACATGTTTTTGGATATAAAATTGTTGGTGTTGCATATTGAACTTTACCAATTCATTTAGGGTTAGCAGTATCATTATCTAAAACTTGTTGAATAGTATCCATATTAATTGGATATGCTCAAACTTGTTTATTAATAATTAAACCATTTACATTAGTAAAATCATAACCTTTATCACGATTAACTTGTCCTTTTGTATATATTTTTTCTAAATGAAAACTTTTAGATACTGGAATACCCATTGCTGTATTTTCATATAATTCACCATTAACCATTGCTTTTAATTGTGCTTGTGAACCAATTACTTTTAAATAAGCAGGTGTTAATCCTAAATAAGCTCTTCGTCCTAAAACCATAAACATTTTATCTGTTGGTAAACCAAAATATAAATTACTAATTTGATTTGTTAATTCAATTAAAGTTTCATTTAATGTAAAAAATGCACGATTAGCATCATCAGCATTATCTGCTGTATAACTACGAAATGGAATTACTTCATATTGTCCATCTGCTAAACAATAATCATAAATAGCCTGAATTAATTCACATTCTAAATTAACAAATTTATTTTGAACAACACTAGAAATAGCATCAGCAATAACACCATTTTTAATATTTTGTTCTAATAATGCTAAATCAAAAGCTTCATTCATTAATTTTAAATTAAATCTTTTATCAATAGGAACTGGAATTCTTGTTAATCCCATAGTTTGAGTTGTCCCACCATTTGGTAATGAATAATCATTTTGTCATACCACACGATGAGTTAAATTATATAATGCTTGTCCAGCATTAGGTAAATAAGCAACTTGTTCAGCAGTTGCTGTTGCATATTGCATAATACTTGCATATTCATTATATAAAGGTCCACGCAATAAAGCATTTACCATATCAACATATGCTTTTTGATCTGTTGTATTACCTTGTAATGTAAAAGGTACTTGTGGCACATTAATTGTTGCCATAATTTTCACTCCTTATTATCTAAGGTTTTTAAGTGTGAAATCAGTTAATTTTTTAACTTCATCAGGTGTATATGCACCTTTTTCTTTAATAGTTTCAATTTCATCATTTTTATTTTCAGTAGATTTTTCAATCATATCTTTAATAAAATTAGTTGGTGAAACTGATTGTTGTTCTTCAACAAACAAATCAGGTTTTAATTCTTTTAAAGTTTGCATTCTTTCACTTAAAGAATTACCACTAACTTTATCTAAATTAGTTTTAATATCTTCAATTTTAGTAGATGGAACATCTTTAAAAGCTTTTAATTCATCTAATTCATTAGCAACTTTTAAATACTCTTCTTTTGAAATAGTATCAGTTCTTTTTTGCAAACTTTCTCTAATTTGTTTTGCTTCATTATTAAATTCATTTAATATATTATCTGCTATTTCAGCACTTAAACCTTGTTCTATTAATTGTTCTTTTGTAATTGCCATTTTTATAAACCTCTCTTTTTTTATTCTTGTCCGATTAACAAGTCAGCATAAACTCTTTTTAAGGCGGAAAGCTTAAACCGGAAATACGCTTTTTTAACAAAAGATTAAACCATTAACTTTATTTTACACTATTATTTTACCAATACAATACTTTTTATATATAAATACTAAACAAATAACATAAAAGTGTTATAATAAAATTGAAATGAGGTAATAAAATGACATTTTTAGATTTTTTAAATGAAATTAATATGAAAAGTAATTTAGTTATTTGTTTTAATAATAAACAGTATAAATTTAGTAAAAAAGAATATTTTAAAAGAGATAAATTTAATAATATTAATTTTTTATTATATATACCGGATTTAGATAAATGTAAAATTGCTGATATTGAATTTCTAACCAAAGAATGAAATAACAATTTAAAAATTACATTAGTATAAAAAATCTAGCATTTTTGCTAGACTTTTTTACTTAATTTCATAATTCTCATAAATTTTTATACATTCTTCTTTTGAAATAATTTTGTTTTCCATTAAAATTGATAACATCTCTGTTCTTTTTATATCATTTAAAGAATTAAAATAATTAGATTTAATATATTTATTTTTAAAATCCTCTCTTGTAATAGTTTTTGATACAAGAGGGTAATGAGATTTTCATAAATTCCATCATTGTGTCATAATTATATTTTGAAAACCATTAGCATTATCATCTGTTAAAAAATATAATTCTTTTAAACTAATAAGTTTAGATTTAAGATAGTCCATACACTTAGAGTGTCATTGTTTTTTTCCATTAAGATATTCAATATATGTTTCGTCTTTTTCTAATAAATTAATAAAGTCTTGTTTTAATTCATTCATTTTTTCACCCCTTTGATTAAATTAATAAAGAGGTAAAACCTTATCATTCTTACTTGAAATTATTATTTATTGATATATTATTACTAATAAGAATGATGTCGGGTCATTCTCTTTTTTATTTAACTAAAATAATAATATCATAATATTATACCAATACAATATAATTTGTATATAAATACTAAACTTAATATATTTCATTGCTAATATACCCCTTAAAACAAGTAATAACAATAAAAAAGAGATATTAAATCTCTTTTTTTTATTTTTTATTATATAATTTAACTAATAAATAAAGAAGGAGAATACAATGAAAAGATTGTTAAGTATTATTGGTGCAATTACATTACTAGGAACAAGTACAACAAGTTTAGTTGCTTGTAATGCACCACAAGAATATACATCCGAAGAATTAACAAAACTTAAAGAAAATAATAAAATAGATACAGCTGATGAAAATATTAAAAATAATTTAGAATGAATAGCACCACAAGAAAAACCATTTAATGAAGTTGATAATAAGTATTATTATGTAGTGTGGCGTGGTGATGAAAATGATAATTGAAGATTAATTAAACATAAAAATAATACACTCGATTTTATAGAAATTGATAATTTTGAAAAAGCAGATTTATGAAAAAGTAGTCCCTATAAATTTGGATCAGGACAAACATTAAATATTGCATGAACTTTTAAAGAAATTTATTGAGAAAATGATAATGGTACTTATTTTAAATATGTTTATCGTTGAAATTTAGATACACAAGAACCTAATTTAGATATTGATAAAGATGGCAATGTAAAAGTTAAAGAAAAATAAAAAAGAGATTTAATAATCTCTTTTTGTTTTTTTAATTTGGTTTAATTGTAATTTTAACTGGGTTATTATTTTTATTTCTAATACCTAAGACATTTGGGTTAGAAACATCCAATACAATATCTTTATTATTACCAAAATAATCTCAAACAATAACTAATTGAGCAGATATTACTTTTGAAAATCTAATTTTTAATTTCATATCATTAGTATAATATGCTTGTAGATATGTTTCTTTAATTTTATTTTTATCTTTATTAGATAATTTTGTTATTTGTAATAAAAATGTAATATTTCCATTATTTTTTTCAGTTATATAACTATTTGAATAATCTCCACTAGGTAAACCATTAGTATATGCAATAGGTTCAAATGTTTGAATTTCATTAGTTATATTATTTGTATACAAAGTTCTTATATTATCAAAATTAACTTTATCTCTTTGTGAACGACCACTTTCTTTTAAAGTAATATTTGCTAAGGAACCAAAATCCTGATTACATGAATATTCTCCCGCAGATAAATTAATATTTCTATTAGGAATAAAATTCTCTATATTTGGCGGTCCACATTCAACTTGTAAATTACCTAGATTACTTATTTCTATTGTTTTATAAGCACTTTTAAATTTTTCAATACTTTGAATTGTTGGGTCAATTTGTCTTAAATCAATTTCAACTTCATAATAAGCATCTTTAAATTCATCAGAAAATATATTATTATAATAACCAGGATTATTTTTTCATTTACATTGTGCTGATGCTGTAATTTTAGTTTTTAATGGTAATACTACATCAGAAGGCATAATATCTTTTGTATAAGGTTGATAGTTATATGGTATTGGTGGAAGAACATATTGAGGATAATTAAAGGTTGGTATTTCATAGTCGTGTGGTAATAAGAAACTAGTTTTATAATTAGTTGTCATATCACGTAAATAATTATTTAATACACTTTTTGTTTTACCTCGAAAACTTCATACTGATAAGCGTAAATAATCTTCCTCATTATTTGTATATGGATTATCAGCATAAAAGATAATTTCAAAATTACCTTTATATAATGCTTGAATTGAAAACATATCAATTATATAACTACAATCAGTACCATCTGGTGTTTGTAAGAATTCGCAATCATTATCTTTTTCACTATCACTAACTGGTGTTTGTGCATCTACTGCTTTTGTTTTTTCATTAATTAGATAAACTCGGTTAGTTTTAGGATTTAATTGTTTTAAATTATAAGTTGAATAAACTAACTCACTTGTTGGTTTACCATCGTTAGTTAAAACTGTACCTTTGCATTTATCAGTTAATAAAGTTGTAAAACCTAAACTAGTAGCATTTGCTCCAAAAATAGCACCGACTTTATCATTACCTTGTTCTCTAAATATTTCAAAAGGTAAATAACCCTTACCTTTGGCATTATCACCTCAAAATGCATCATTATAAAAACTATAAACATTAGCACTCATAAAACCATTAAGTCATTGAAAATTAGGTCAAGTTTTTTTATCTTGATTAATTACTCATCCTCATGGAATACCAAATGAAATAAAGTTTAAGAATTTACCAACTCCACCTGGTATTGTAAAAGGATTAAATACTAATTTTTGTGTATAGTTTAAAGGTAATACGGTAATTTGCCGATTAATAAAATTATTCATATTTAAAATATCTCAAACATTACATGAACCCATTTTATTATATTCAATTTGAACTTGTCCAACAGTATTACCAAATTCATCTTTTCTCCTAAAATAAGATGATGCTTGGGTACTAATAATATTATCCTTATTACTTTCATTTACTTTTACTTTATTTGGTGGTGTTATTTTTCAACTTTTAGACCAATAAAATTCAGAATTATTATCTTCTTCCTTAATAGTTGTTCCAACAGTTGGATTAGTTGCTGTTGTTGTTGCTTTATCTGTTATTACAATACCTTCACTATTTTTTGAACTTCAAAAGTCATATCTACTTTCCATATCTTGTTTTCAATCTTTAAATCCTGTTATCATTGTTGGTTGTATCCCTTGAATGTTATATCAACTTACTTCGGGTGATGCATAAGTATTTATTTTATCAGGTGGAGCAGGATACATGTTATACATTAATAAATCTCTTGAATTCATTACTTTTTTATTAAATTCACCCTTAATAATTGGTCGCCCAATTACTGGCATATCAAATAAAATAGGATTACCATAAAATTTAACTGCCATTGCTCTAACGCCTGGGTCTTTTAATAAAATCTCATCTAATTCAACAATTCCTTTATTTAATTTTTCATCATAAGTTATTTTAGGAAAACAATAACCCTCACCTGGGGCACTTGTTTGTATAAATTGTCGTACTGATAAACCACTATGACTAATTTTGTCATTAATACTTGAAAAAGTAATTTCTTGTCATAAAAAACTACCATCATAAGGTGAATAATAATTAATAACATTTGAGGGATATAATCATTGTCTATCTTGGGGTGCAGAATTAATATCACCACCACCAATATTTAAACCACGATCACTAAATACAGTATAAAAATTATAATAATCATTAATATTTAATTTCTCAGCATCTTCATCTAAAATTAATAAAGTATATTGTCGTTCTGTTGATTGTTGAGTAAATACTTGTTCAAATTTTGCTTCACCAAATTGAATAGAACTTCTATCATCAATCATATAAGCATCTCAATATTTACCAACTTTAACTTCTTTTGTATAAAAATTATCTGCTTTATTATCATTATTCATAAAATAACTTAATTTATATTGTTTTAAGTATTCTAACATTTTATTAATATCATAAATATTTTCACCATCAATTAATTTTCAATAATTATTTTCATTTTCATCTTTTAATTTTATTGCAAAAGGTTTTTCATTATTTGCTCATATCGTTGAATTAATAGGTTGATTTTTAAAATCATCTATCGTTAAGATATTAATTTCTTCACCTTTATATTTTTGAACTATTTTTAAACTGCCTTGTCATTGAGCAATAGTACTTTCCATATTATCAAATATGCGGGTATAACTACCATAATCACTAGGTTTAGCATTATTAGGTTTTCAACCGGTTTCAGTATCAGGTATATATGAACTATAAACATTAAAAGGAAATACCATTCAATGTCGATTATTTCGGATGTCTTCTCTTATATCCATTAAAGTATCGTGGGCTTGTGCTCTTAATTCATTCATAGCACCTAGGCTAATTCTACTCATTTATTAATCCTCCTTTATTTCTGTTCTACCTTGGATAGCATTTTGATTATTACCAGTTTCATCATATTCTAGTAATTTATTATTATGTTCAATTTCTTTGGTTTGTATTTTATCTCAGTATTTTTCAATTTTTTCAAAATATTTTGTTGCTTCTAATTCATCAATATTATCATATTCAGTAATTGCTCGTATTGGTTCCATTGTTCTATTTTCTAATCTAGCAGTAATTAATTCATTTTGTCTCATTTGATCAACTAAACTAGCACTAACAAAATCAAAACCATAAGGTCGTTCACCAACACCATTTCATAAACCATAATATTTTAAAACAGTATCAAACATTTTAGTATAATATTGCTTACGATATGCTTGTAAATATGCTTGTTTTTCTAAATCTTTTGTTTTTTTTATTAATGATTGTGTTTTATTTTCTTCACTATCTGAGGCATCACCAAAAGGACTAGAAAAATTACATGCTATATATACTTGTTCAATAATTGATTTTTGATCTTGTGTATATGTTTCTAAGATTGGTGTCCCTTGTACTACTTGTAAAGATTGGGATGATGTCCCATCTGCTGCTGTTTGACCTGATTGAATAAAAATATCATCAAAAATATCTTGATATACTTTTTTATTACCCATATTATAAGAAGTCATTAAATCATCATCTAATTGACCATATCAATGTGTACGATTTGCTCATCGTTCTTTTGATTTAATATTAAAACTATCTTCTAAATCAAATTGTAATTTATAACAATTTGCCATTGTAGGTCATGGATTTAATGTAGTTGATGTAGATAAAAATAATGGATTAGGTTCATTTATCATTTCTCAAAAAGGTACAACACCTAATTTATTTTTAAATTCTTGTACTAAAATAGGTTTAACATCATCTTTAATTTGTGTTTTACTTTGTCCAACAACTATTTCATTATTTTTAGGTCAACCTTTAATAACTATTTTATCTTTGGTACAAATTAAATTTAAAATAAAACCACTATCTGATTGATGATAATTTAATCAAATATCAGCACCTTGTTCAATTTCATTTATTTTACTTACTCTTGAAGTAAAGTTAAATGGATTAATTCATAAATCAATATTGCCATCTGATGTTTCTAATAAACCAAAGATAGTTTTACCCATTAAACTTGCTGTTAATTCATTTTTGTCTAATTTTTCTTTAATTTTATAAGTTTCATATCATCAATTTAATTTTTCTAAAATGTCTTTACGATGAGATTTAAATAAAATATCTTTACCATTTACTAATCGCATTTGATGTCGAGCAATAATATTTGCTAAATTAATTGTTCAATCATAATTATAATATTTTAAAACACTATTAATATCATTTAAGTTTGGTAAAGTAGGATATGTATTATTATTCATTGTTATTTTGCTCCTTTAATTTTAAAATAAGTGCATAATTAATTATATTTACTGTTAATAAACTAGGTTCATTTGATAAAACTTTTACACATACTTTAACTTTTTGATATTTTTTAATATACTCGTTATATAAATTTAATTTACATATTGCGATATTATCTTTTTTTAATTCTTTACAAAGTCTTTTTTTAACTTTTCCACAAACAGACATATAAGGTCTTTTTGCATTTATTACACGCTCATCATGTATTACATATATATCTTTTTTCATTAATTTATTCACTCCCTTTGTTGTCATAATTTATAATCTGCTGAACTATTATGTTTAACCATTGGAATTAATTCAAAGTGTAAGGCATAGAAATCACTATCAAATGTATCATCATATAAGTCTAACATTCGTTCTTCTCTAGCATCTGGTTTATCTTCTCATTGAATTAATTCATATTGGGTTTTACTTACAGGACATTTTTCTCATAATCATTTTAATTGATTAGTATTTATTAACATTGTAAATGCTTCAATACGATGTCTTATTTTAAATTTTTGTTTTTGTGCTGGTTTAAATGTCATATATTGACCAAAATTATAATTATATTTCTCTCGGTTTAAACTTTGTAATGTTGAATAAGCACTATCATCAACATTAATTGATATACCTTGTTGTATTAAACTAAAATATTGATTTAATTGATTGTTATAAAACTCTAAAATATCTTTAACTTGTTCTAATTCAGTTTTAAATTGTTGTGTCGCATTTGAATGTGTATATTCTGCTACTTTATATGCTTTTTTATCAAATGAATTATATATTCAAAAACTCGCTGATGTTGTATGTCCTTTGGGACTAGTAGCATTCGCAATATCAACACCACCTAATAATTTAGTTGGTTGTATAATATCTGTTGCTTGCATAATATCAATATATCTTGCAAAGATTGACCCACTAGTATTACCGGGCAATCCTCAACTCCACACTCTTGCTCTTTCAATATCTAATTGTTCTAATCTTAATTGTTCATTAACTTTATCTTGTGGTAGTTCATAATTTAATCTTCAACTAGAATAATGAATAATAATTTTCATATTTCATTTTTCAATATACTTAATTTGTTCATATTTACTACGCATTATTTCTTCATTAAAAGGTAATAATTGATTACAATAACCAACAATATATCTTTTTAAACTTTCAGGGTTACATGTATTAATTGTTATTTTATTTTGATAACCACGAATAGCAAACTCTAAATCACTTAAGTCTTTTTGTTGAAATTGATCACATTCTTCTCGTCAATCAATTACTAATTTATATTTGTTTAAGTCAGAAAAGGCTTTCAATTTTTCTTTCCGACTTGGTGAATGTAAACCTTTACAATATATTTTGCTACCATTTGATAAAGTAAAAGTAAAATTTGATAAATTAATAGTATAAGGAATATTATTTTCATCTAACATATTTCATATATTTTGAAATACACTATCTTTTAAATCTTTACTCCAATACATACTAGCAATTATACAAATTGGTTCTTTAATTAATAAACTAATTTTTAATAATTCACCAAACATTTTAATATTTGAAATAGTCTTACCACTATATCGTGTTCCAATTTGATTAATTTCATTAACTAACTCATATTTCTTAGCAAATGGATATTTATTACCAATACTACTATTTTGTAATAACCAATAAGGAATTTCTAACAAATAAGTAAAATGATTAAGCATTATTATCACTTTCTTCTTTTTTAATATCTCTAATATCAGTTTGTAAATTAACAATGATTGGTTGTTGATTATTTAAGTTTAATTCTTGTTCTAATTGTTTTTCTTGTAGTGAGTATTTATAATTAAATGCTCGTTGTCAATATGTTTTAGCACCATCAGGTGTTTTCATCATAAACTCTATTATTTCCATTTCTATTTTTTGAATATTTCTTTCAATTAATGGAATTATGTTTTCGCTCCGGTAATTTTCTTGTCTTCAATGCTTAGAAAGATTGAGTTTATTGGTTAAATGATTAACAGAATATAATTGATTGGGTTTCTTATCGGTTCAAAATTCTTCTATTTTACGCTTAATTGTGCTTAAACTTGCTGTTTTTGGATTAAATTCTTTCATTTTTTACTCCTTTTTGCATATTAAAATTGCTATTATTTAAACAATATGGTTAAATAAAAGAGTATTATAAAACTTATCAAGAACTAAAAACGTAGCAAAATGTATTAAAGAACTTAATATTATTTTTATTATGTTTATTTTACAATTAAAAAAATACTTTTTCAAGTCTTTTTTTGTAAAACAAGTATAGAGACAGATATTCGCAACTTGTTATAAATTAATTGTATAACTTTAAAAATAATTGTCAATAGTTTTTTAAAAATAGTGTATAAATAATTTTAAAAAGATTGGAGACAGAATATATGAAAGATTATACACATCTAAAATATGATGAGCGTGATTTATTTAAGGATTTATTATTTTCTAATGCTTGTAAAAAGAAAAATGGTACGTTTAATTTATCTGAAATTGCAAGACAAACAAATCGCAGTGTGAATACTGTTAAAAGAGAAATTAATCGATTTAAAAATATAGAAGATTATACAGCAATAGAAGCACAAAAAAATTACAAAAGAAAGCGTAAAAAATGTATTAAAAAACTACCTACATTTACAGAAGAACAATTAAATTTTATTCATCTGAGATTTAATGTTTATCATGATTCACCAGCAGAAATTATTCAGCGTTTTTTAATAAAGTTTGGTGTTAAATTTCCGGTTTGTGTTAAAACATTGTATAAATGAATTCGTTTAGGTTTTTATGGTTTTTTAAAACAGAATTTGCGACATCGTGGTAAAAAATATAAAACAAAAGGAAAATCTGATAATCGTGGTAAATTAACTGATTTTAAGTCAGTTTGAGATATTGAAAATAAAGTTTCTAATGTTGGTTGATTAGAAATGGATACTGTTGTTGGAAAAGACCATAAATCTGCTATTTTAGTTTTAGTAGAACAATTAAGTAAAAAATATTTTGCAATAAAATTAAAAAATAATACTGCTGATGAAGTTGTAGAAAAGTTTAAAGATATTGTTATAAAAAATAATTTAATTGGAAAAATTAAAGGAATAATAACAGATAGAGGGAAAGAATTTAGCAAATGACGAGAAATGGAATTATTTGCTGAAACACAAGTTTATTTTTGTGATCCTGGTTCACCACAACAAAAACCTTTAATTGAATATATGAATAGTGAATTTAGACATTGATTTCCTAAGGGCACAGATTTTAATATGGTTAGTCAGAAAAGAATAGATTGAGTAGTTAATGTAATAAATGATAAACTCCGACCGTGTTTAAATTGAAAAAGTGCTAAAGAAATGTTTTTACAGAATATTTAAAGAAATTTATTAATTAAAATTTAATAAATGCTTTTTTAGTGTGTTTAAATATGGTTAAATTAAGTTATATTTATAAAATATTTTAATTTTTTAAAAAAAGAGTTGCATTTGTTAAAAATGATGTTATCATCAAATTAACAAGAGACAGATTTTGCTACTTGCATTTACAGGATTCCTTTATATAATGTTTTTTAATTGTAATAAACAATGATTATTAACATTAACAATGTTATAGATAATGCTAATATATTGTTTATTTAATGTTTAATAAACATTGTTATTAACATTATTAAAAATATAAAATAGTAAAAATTGGCACACTTAAAAATACTATTTAATTTTTAACAATAGTTATTAAAATATAAAATCATAAGTTTTAAGTTGATATTATTTAATCAAATCACATATAAAAACTAGTGTGACACAGTTAAAATACATGATAAATAATAAATACTAAAACCCTTTAACCATAACACGGAAAAATTTTAATACTTTAATAATCAAAAAAATGCAAACGGAATTAAAATAATTCACGCATCACAGAAAAAAACCATTATCTCAGGTAAAATATTTGTTATAACTTCTTTAATTTTTCATAATGCACTAGATAAACCAGTTTAAATACCAGTCATACCCTCAGTCATAGTTTTAGGTGTAGATGCTGTTAAAAAATTAACCGCCGTTGTTAAATACATACCTAACATTATTTATTACTCTCCTTTTTTTCAATTTCTTTTTTTTCTTTTTTCTTTCCTCGAATTTGTTTAATTTTTTGATAAATTGATAAACCAATTCAAGCAAAAATCCCTAATATAATAACAACACTAAATATTGTCGTTAATCAAGTTGGCATAATATATCTCCTTTCAAAATTTTTAAATATCGCGTCACGCTCTGCGTGTTCGCTACGCTCAAAATAAACATTATTGAATAAATTACCGCTAATAAATTACGCGGATAATTTATTCATTTTCTTTTACATTATTAATTACTATTTTATTTACAGTATTAATAACAATTCTTTTCCATACTTAATTACTAAGGACCGCAAAATAAAATAATGTTTTCTTTCCATTAAAAAATCAACTCATAAAGGAGTTGATTTTTTGCACTTCGATTACAAAATGCAAAATAAAAAATATCATCAAAACTATTGATATTTTTTTTGTTTTTTTTATAATTAATGTTGTCGTAATTTAAAAAAAAAGTTTAGTATAACTAAACAAAATTACCAAAGGAGGGTTGTCTATGTTACTAGGAGAGAAGATTAAACTATTACGTCAAAAAAATAATTTAACAATTGAAGAATTAGCAAATCGTTGTGAATTAACGAAAGGCTTTATTAGTCAACTTGAACGCGATATTTCTTCTCCAAGTATTGCAACACTAGAAAGTATTTTAGAAGTTTTAGGCACCAACTTAGCAGATTTTTTTAAACAAGAAAAAAATAGAAAATTTGTTTATGCAGCAGAAGAACATTATGAAGTTGAACAAAATGATTATCGAATTGAATGATTAGTTCCTAATGCGCAAGTAAATGAATTAGAACCAATTTTAATTCAAATTAAGCAGCAAGGAAAATCAGAACGGATATTACCATTTGAGGGTCAGATTTTTGGTTATGTTTTGAAAGGAACAGTGTTAGTTTATTCTGGGCAAAAAGTACAAACAGCACATACTCGTGATAGTTTTTATTTATATGGTAATAATCAACACTATTTAAAAAATGAAACAAATGAAATTGTTGAGGTATTATGAATTTCAACACCACCAATATTTTAAAAGATTAGAAAAGGAGCAGGAGCATTGGAAACAAATATTTTAGAGTTAAGAAACATTTCAAAACAATATGAAGGAAAAGTAGTTTTGAAAGGAATTAACTTAAACATTAAAGAAGGAGAATTTGTCACATTACTAGGACCATCAGGATGTGGAAAAACAACAACATTAAGAATTATTGCTGGATTTGAACAACCTAATAGTGGGGAATTATTATTTTTAGGAAAGGACTATTTAAAAACGCCAGTTCATAAACGAGAAGTTAATACTGTTTTTCAAAATTATGCTTTATTTCCGCATTTAACTGTTTTTGATAATATTGCTTATGGTTTAAAAGTTAAACGCAATAAGTATGATGTTATTGAAACTGAAGTAAAGAAATTTTTACAATTAGTAGGATTAGAAGGTTTTGAAGATAAATCAGTTGAACAATTATCGGGTGGTCAACGCCAGCGCGTTGCATTAGCACGAGCATTAATTAATAAGCCAAAGGTTTTGTTATTAGATGAACCAATGGCTGCATTAGATGTTAAGTTACGAAAAAAAATGCAAGCAGAATTAAAAACTTTGCAAGGAGAAATTGGAATTACTTTTATTTTAGTAACGCATGATCAAGAAGAAGCATTAACATTGTCTGATCGTATTATTGTAATGAATGATGGAGCAATTCAACAGGTTGGAACACCAGCGGAAATTTATAATGAACCAGAGAATTTATGAACAGCACAATTTATTGGTGACTCAAATATTATTTCAAATGCAATTTTTATTAAAGATAATTTAGTAGCAATTGATGGCAAAAAAATTGTTTGTGTTGACCGTGGATTTGGTGAAAATGAAGAACAAATTGATATTATTATTCGTCCTGAAGATATTGAAATTGTTCCAGTTGGGAAAGGATTTTTTACAGGAACAGTTAAAAGAGTTAATTTTAAAGGAGTTCATTGGGAAATTATTGTTAAATGTAAAGAACGAAAATATTTAATTCATTCAACAGATAGAGTTGAAGAAGGTGATCAAGTTGATATTTCATGAAATGTTGAAGATATTCATGTTATGTGGAAAGAGATTGATGATTAAGGAGCAAGAATGATGGAAAACAAAAATAAACCACCAAAAAAAGGTAAAGGATGATTTAAAAAACAAGGTAGTAAAATTAAATCAATTAGTCAACATTTTGCTGCTTGATGTCGAACAAAATATTTAAATATTTCTTATCATGCAAAACAAAACAAATGGTTTAAAAGAGGGTTCAATCAAATTTTATGGCCACACCTTATTATTATGATTTTATTAATTGTTGTACCATTATTAATTATTTTATTATATTCGTTTATTCAACCAACGGGAAATAGTTTAGTTTTTGAAATTAATTATAATAATTTTGTAACTTTTTTTTCAGAGCAAAAATTTGTTATTGCACTATTCTTAGCTTTAGGATATTCATTAATTGCCGCCTTAATTGCAATTGTGATTGCTTATCCAGTTGCTTATGTGATGGCATTTTGTAAATCAAAACTATTGTCAAAAAATATTTGAATTTTAGTAATCTTACCAATTTGAATTAATATGTTACTAAAAATTATTGGATTACAAACAATGTTTAATATTATTGTTCCAAGTTTACTTGGAACCCCAATTTCGGTTGTTATTGGAATGGTGTATGCATTTTTACCATTTGTAATTTTACCAATTTATAATAGTTTAGATAAAATTGATACTTCATTAATTGAAGCTTCAAAAGATTTGGGAGCAAATGGTTTTAAAACATTTTGAAAAGTTATTTTTCGTCAATCAATCCCAGGTATTATTTCAGGTGGAACATTATTATTAGTGCAAGCAGCAACTTCGTTAATTATTGTTAAATTTATGGGGAATGGTCGTATTAATTTAATTGTTGATGTAATTGAAGCATATTTCTTTAAAGGAGAAAACTTTGGAATTGGCGCAGCAATCTCAGTTGTCTTAGCCCTTATTGTTTTTTTAATTATTGTGCTATCAAATTCATTATCAAAATATTTTGAAACAAGAAAGGGGCGTCGCAATGAAAAAGTTTTTTAAATCATCTTATATGGCATTAATTATGTTATTCATTTATATTCCAATTATGATTTTAATTTTATTTTCATTTAATAGTGGTGAAAGTATGAGTATTTTTAATGGTTTTTCTGATCGTTGGTATAAACAACTTGCTAGTGAGCAATTTTTTTTACAAAGTATTATTGTGTCAGTTTTTACAGCAGTAATTGCAACTGTTGTATCGGTTATTATTGGCACTTTAGCTGCGATTGGATTAAGTTGAGCACGGCGAGTTACACAAAAAATGACATTATCAATTACTAATATTCCATTAATTAATGCTGATATTATTACAGCTGTTTCGTTGATGATGTTATTTATTGCTTTAGGAGCAAATTTTGGAATGTTAACATTAGTTTTAGCACATATTTCATTTGATGTTCCATATGTAATTATTACAGTATTACCACGTTTACGGAAAGTTGATCCAAAATTAATTGAAGCTTCATTAGATTTAGGTGCAAAGCCCTCACAAACTTTGCGAAAAATTATTTTACCAATTTTAAAACCAGCAATTATTGCAGCTGCAGCAATTGCCTTTGCAATGAGTTTTGATGACTTTATTATCTCTTATTTTACTGGTGGTGACGATGTCAATGTTGCAACTTTTATTTATACAATGAAAAGAATTAAACCTTTTATTAATGCTTTTGGTACGATTTGTATTGCAATTATTGGAGTTATTATTATTGGATGAAATGGATGAAATGTTTATAAAATTAATTATAATAAATTTCGCCGAGAAATGTTAAAAGGAACTTATAAAGATAAAGATATTATGCGATATGAAAAGAAATTAGCTTTTCTTTATCATAAATTAAATAATAAAAAAATTAATAATGAAAAACAAAAAGAACAATTACGTTGAAAAATTATTAAACTAGAAAAAAAATATGATAAAAGTGTTTTATGAATTAAGAATAAAAAACAAACTTTTATTGAAAGACAAGAAACAAAAGAAAATATTAATAAAATATCACGAAAAAAATTTCGTTGATTGGCAAAAAGTTGAAAGTCATTATTGTTAATAACAATTTCAGTTGGCTCAATTGCTTTGCTAACAGCAGTTTATATTAAAAATAATATTTATGATTTAGCAGTAGCAAATTGAGGTGAATATATTACTTCAGATTTAATTAGTAAGTTTGAAAAAAAATATAATGTAAAAGTTAAATATAGTGTTTATGATAGTAATGAAACATTGTATAACAAATTATATACGACACATTATGACGTGATGGTTCCAAGTGAATATATGGTTAATAAGTTAGCGCAAGAAGGACGTTTAGAAGAAATTGATTATCAAAAATTAAATGATGTTGATAAAAATTTCAACATTATTAAACCTAATCCAAATTATCATGGACAAGATGTCAAAGAACGAACAGTTGGGAATGAATATTTTAATGATTTAAATGTTGATGTAGCAACAGTACAAAAAACAAATCCAGAATTTTATCAAAATTGTATTGTTCCTTCTACTTTGGATCCAACAACAGCAAAATGTTTTGATAAAAATTATGCGGCATCATTAGTTGATGGATTATTAAATGTTTTAAATAAAAATAAACTGAAAGATGCTACTCAAAAAACAATTGTTAATTCAATTGTTAATTATAGTTTACCTTATTTTTGAGGAGAAGTATCACTTGTGATTAATCCAACAGAAAGTAACTTAAAATTTTTAGATGAGATATTTGCTAAAGCAAATCAAAATTTACCAACAACAGCTCAAGGAAAATTTGGTTATCAACGTGCAGAGTGAGAACCTAGTATAAATCGCGTTCAAATTAAACTTAATGATGTTGAAAATAATAAGATTATCTCAAATGGCATTTCATGAGATATTTTATGACAAGCAACCGCAGCAAATAAACGAGTTTTAATTAATAATGATCCACGAAATTTATTTATGTTAACTACTGAAAAAAATTATTTCAAACCAGTACCAACAACGCAAATGGAAGTTGATCATGGTTACAACGAATTAGCAACATTGTTAAAACATAATAATGTTACCTTAATGAATGATGAGTTAATCAATGCAGTTGGTGATGGACATTTTGATTTTGCTTTTATGTATAATGGGGATGCAATTTATGCGGATACATTATTTGCAAAGAGTCATGAAGAAGCGAAGGGAACAAAATTAATTATTACCCGCCCACGAGCAACAACGGCCTGAACACCAGAAACAGTTGAAGGAACTAACATTTGAAGTGATAATATGGTTTTATCAAAAAATGCTAGAAATCAGGAGTTAGCTTATAAATTTATGAATTTTATTATTCAAAATTCATCAGCATTAACAGAAGAAGCTAATTATACTTCACCATATCAACAAGTAATGGATTATGAAAATAATTATAATTATTATCGTAATGGTCATGATCCAGAATTTGGCGCAATAATTAATTATCAACGTGATTATGTTCCTGTAGCGAAACTTAATGAGAAGGGAATGTATGTTGCTCAACCAGAAATGTCCGATAGAACATTTGAAATAACTGATTTAGATGGTTATGTATTAAATAAATATAATATTTTAATTGCTGGGAAAAACTAATAATTATTTTTTAACATTAAATTTTAATTAACAAAAGGAAAATAAAAAATAAGATGATTATATAGTAATTTGAAAGTAGGGGAGAACAATTAGAAAGTAGGGGTATTTTATGTTTACAATTTTATTCGGAGTAATTGATATGGTCAATTAGATGATGATTTAATGACTGCTTATAATAAAGGTAATAAAAAAGTATTACAAAATATATTTGATAATATTTTTATTCAATCAGGTCAATCAGCTGTTGATGGTCAATTATCTCAATCTTTACAAGTAGTACAAGGTACACCAACTTTAGAAACATATACACAAGACCAAAAATCAATTATTGAACAAGTATATATAGCATGTAATTTTTCTAGTCCTTTTGGTGATGCCTCAGATAGTGAAGAAAATAAAACCCAATCATTAATAAAAAAACAAAAGACTTAGAAAAAAAGCATATTTACAAGCATATCGTAAACAATATTATACTAAAATGTTTGATATAAAAATATTTTTCATCAGACAACACCGGTTCGTTCTCCGCAGTCAAAAGGTAATATTGAAAGATTTCATCAAAATTATACTAAATTATTTGTATTTGAAGAAAAAATATTAAATGTTGTTAGTTTACATAATAAATTAAATGATTATTATTATTTTTATAATTTTGAAAGAGTTCATAAGTCTTTAAATTTTCAGACACCATTTAACTTTTTGAATAGTTTAATTAAATAATTTTAAATTATTAAGTTTTTGTATTTAAACTAATTTTTAGTTTGTTTAATTTTATATTTTTTATTTATTTATTTTATGATATTTTTATAATTATAAATAAATATTTTTATTATTTTTGTTATTTTCTTGTAATCTTTAAAATGTCTGTGGTATAATATATATTATTTTTTAATTTACTTATTCTTATTTTTTTTTATTTATATTTATTAAATTTTTCTTTTACTAGTGTAAAAGCAATTGTCTTGTTATCGTTATCACTATTTAATGTTCACTTTTGAGACTATAAATTAATAGCAAAGCAAAAATGAAATTTAAGTATTTTATTAATATTATTATTTTTTCCATATAGTTTTTTAGGAAGTGGGTTTTGATATAGTTTTACAATAACATAATTATTTTTAAACTTAAATTTAAAAACAAAACATTATTATTTTTGACAGAAATTGCTATATTATAACTTAATGGTATTTATTTTTATACTTGGATGAATGCTATATTTTAATTATCAATTAAATTTTTCTACTATTTTATTTAATTTATTATTGTTACCAATCTTATCATTAATTTATTTATTCTCTTTAACTAATTGTTTTTATACCATCATGTTATTTTATTTATAAATATTTTTACTTATTTTTAATTAATTATATGGTGATTTTAAATAAAATTAATTTAATATGAAATATTGGTTATGTCCCTTTGTGATTTCTTTTATTATATTCTTTTATTAGGAATGAATAAAAGTGTGTTTGGAAACAAAATATTTAGAATATTTTGCATTCTATGAATAATTTGTTATAGTTTGCAATCATATTTTACTAGTATTCATTATTCAATGACAATGTTAAATGTTGGTAACGGTCAAACAATTGTTTTTCAAGACAAGCGTACTTTAAAAATAGTTTTATATGATGTTGGTGTTGGCTATGGTCGTTCAAAACAATTAGTTAGTAATTATTTAAAATGAGCAGGTATTAATTGAATTGATGCTATTTTTGTTTCACATCAACATGATGATCATAAGAATAATTTACCAACTGTAAAAAAATATTTTAATGTTAAACAAGTAATTCAAAATGATACAAAATTGAAAACATTTCAATTTGGTGGATTAGGATTTACTGTCTTACATAAAACAATTAATGATAAAGATGAAAATAATAATAGTTTAGTTCTTTTGGTTAAAATAAGTCAATATCAAATTTTATTAACAGGTGATATTAGTAAAAAAATTGAAATAAATTTATTACGAGAAAAATTATCTCCAATCACTCTGTTACAAGTTCCGCATCATGGTTCAGAAACTAGTTCAAGCTTAGCATTTTTACAAAAAATAACACCAAAGGTTTGCTTAATCTCTGGTGAAAAAACAAAACGCCAAAATTATCCGGCGCCAATTGTTGTTGAAAATTTAAAAACAATTAGGTGTCAAATTTATTTTACAAATGGTAGAAGAAATCTTCAATTTAATATTATGTCAGCATAAACAGCAATTAAATTATTTTAAATCCTTAATTTATTTTTTACTTTATATGATAATATTACTTTGTCATAAGTTTTAGAACATTCTAAAGGAGCTTTAAAAGATGTTTTTAATATATGGAGAAGATGCTTTTTTAATTAAAATGCAAAAAAATAAGATTTTAAAAAAAATTAATCCTTATAATGAGTATGATTTACAAGAATATAATTACTTAGAAGACCCCCTATTATCTATTCTGAATGATGCCAACACAATTCCAATGTTTTCAGAAAAAAGAATAATAATAGTTAATGATAGTTATTTTCTTACAGAAGAAAAGATTAATACAAAAATAGACAATAAAATTTATTTAACAAGTTTAATGGAATATTTAGCAGCTCCAAATCCGAGTACTTTTATTATTTTTATTTGTCCAGTCAATAAACTTAGTAATCGTTTAAAAATAACTAAACAAATGTTAGCGTTAACTAGTGTTTTAAAAGCAACAAATTTATCATATAATGAATTAATTAAGTTTATTGATGATTATATTACAAAGCATAATGGGGCGATTAAACAAAATTTAATTCCTAAGATTGTTGAATATTTGCCAAATAATTTATATATTATTAAAAATGAATTAGAAAAATTATTATTAATAAATTCAAATATTACGATGGAATTAATTGAAAATAATATGACAAAGTATTTAGATACCAATATTTTTAAATTAGTTGATGATTTATTAAAAAATGATTTGAATAGTTTTTTAATAAATTATCATTATTTACAAGAACGCGGTTTAAATAGTATTGCTTTATTAGCATTAATTACCAATAGTATTATTTTTACAAGAGATATTATTGTTTTATCTGCTTTAAAAAAAACACCCTCACAAATTGCAGAAATTTTACAAATTCATCCGTTTCGAGTAAAAAAAATTTCAGAGCATATGCATAATTTCAGTATTAATAAAGCAAATAATATTATTCAAGAATTATTTTGAATTGATTATAATATAAAAAAAGGTATAATAAGAAAAGAAATTAGTAGTGATTTGTATTTAATTAAATTATTTGATATAAATTAAATTATTACAAAAAGAGAGATGAGGGACATAAATAAATGAAAGAAAATAAATTATATGCCCATATAGTTTATACATTATATAATATCTTTAACGATGATAATATTAAGGCACAAGTAATAGTTAACCAGAACTTTAAAAAATTAGTAATTCAACAAATTTGTAATTTATTAACATTAGAAAAAGAATTTAATGCAAATTTAAATGATAATAAATTTACTCTTTCATTTGCTCAAGTTTTGGCTGATATTACTAATGAATCAGAAACAATTGAAAAGGTTGACGGGGCTACTTTTAATATGTTAGATGAAGAATATGTTGCTTTTGTGAAATATATTGTTTCAAATTTTGGTGTTGAAAAAAATTATATTACCAGAGAAAACATCGTCACTAATGAGTTAATTGATGCCACAGCTGATTTTACTGATGAAAAAGCAATTGATAATGCTCGTGAGAAGTTAAAAGTTAAAGCTAATGAAGAAGGGGCAGACGAATCACAACCGGAAGTAGGGCCAGCAAGGGGAATTGGAGGCATAGGAGAGCCAATGGGTGGCATTAGCCCGGACTTTAGTGATTCAAGTAAATTTGATATATCACAAATGATGCAGCAAATGGCAAATATGCCAATTCATCCACGCTTAGACCCACGGTTTTATTTTTATACTTCAAAACCAAAGTATATGTCAATTTTAAAGAAAATTGTTGCTGGTTTTGTTATTTTAGCTTCTGCTTTGTTAATTTTATTGTGATTTTTAAATTCCTATTTAAATATCTATTTAGACACAAAAGTAATTGTTTATACAATCCCACGAACTAGTGCAATTGTTATTATTGGTGGTGGTGCTGATAGTGCTTTACATAATGCTAACAATAATTTTAGTGAAGTATTTAGTTTTGGTTCAAAATATAAATTTTTATTAATGCAGTCCGCCGGATTGCAAACTTTCTCAGGAATTTTATCGATTTTGCCAGGAATTTTCTTGGGTTATGAATTATTAGTGAAAAAGCGTTTTAAACGGGATAATTATGTTGTTAGATTCTGACCAGTTGTATTATCAATCATTATTCTTTTTTATTCTTCATTGTCATTAATTCAAGTATTATTACCAAATGTTGTTGAGAAATATTTTAATAGTATATCGGTACCTAATAATGGCTATATTATTAAAAACGACCCACAATTAGAAATAACAGAATGATTATTATTACCAGATTCAGATTTAACTATGACAATTAATAGTTTAGTAAGAGAAGTTTATAATAGCACAACTTACCAAGTATTACATATTTTTACAATTATTTCAATGATTGCTGGTCTTCTTGCGGGAATTATGGTTATTATTTTAGCAGTTTTAGTTCCTAAAACAGACCGTAATAAATTAATTCGTGCCAATACAGAATACCAAAAAGCAGTTACTGCAATGATGAATGGACAAAAATATGAAATGGATCCAACATTATTTGATGATGAGTTTAAGGATGATAATGTTTTTGAAAAAGATGATTATAATAAATCAAAAGATAAATAAAAAAAATCATATTAATTATGATTTTTTTTATTTTTTTAATATTTACTGTCTTTGTTGAAAAGGATTTTGAAATTAATGTGTTTTAAGCATTAATCTGCTTTTAACACGAGCAGCTTTATTAGCATGATAAATTCCTTTAGTAACTGCTTTGTCAACTAAACTAATTGCAGTATTAACTAATTGTGATGCGTTTGCTTCTTGTACGTTAATAGCGATTTCTGCTTTTTTGATTGCTGTTTTTACTGATGATTTAAAAGATTTATTTTCTAAATTAGCTTTTGAATTTGTTTTAACTCTTTTAATTTGTGATTTAATATTAGCCATTTTTGCTCTCCTTTCGACTTTTAATACACAAACGAATTATATCAAATAGATAAAAAAGTGTAAAAGAAAGTGCTACTTTTTTAATATTTTATCATTATTTTTTTTTAAATATATCTGTATAATAATTGTAAAGTAGGTGGATATAGAAATGGGATATTATTATCAACACCGTTTAGGGTTTTCTTTTCATTGTTTGCAACGAATTCGAGAACGAATTTCTGCTTTTAAAAATGAAAATGACTGAATTATTAAAGAAAAAATTATTAAAATGATTGATAATTCTTCTGATCGAATTGAGACAACAAAAAATTTATATATTAAATTGGATGATTTAAAAGGGAACTTATATGTTGTAGTTGCAAAACAGACAAAACTAATTGTAACAGTAACGCCAATGAGTCCTGGAAAATTATTGGATATTATTACAAGGAATTAATTTTTGTTTTTTATTTAAAAAATCAATATGTTATAGTTAAATTGTAGGAAAAGGAGAACAACAAGAATGAAAATTGTGATTGGGAATGATCATACAGGTATTGAAATGAAAAATGCAATTGTTAAACATTTAATTGCACAAAAATATGAAATTATTAATTTAGGTACAGATAGTATTGAGGCAGTTGATTATCCTGATATTGGTCAAGCTCTTGGTGAACGCGTAATTAAAGAAAAAAATAGTATTGGAATTATAATTTGTGGAACAGGAATTGGAATTTCAATTGCGGCAAATAAAGTAAAAGGAATTAGATCAGCATTGTGTAATGAAACAATGCTAGCAAAATTAGCGCGCGAACATAATAATGCTAATGTTTTGGCATTGGGTGCTAGAGTTATTGCAAATCAAAATGCAATTTGAATTGTTGATATGTTTTTAAATAGTACTTTTGATGCTGGTCGTCATGCGTTTCGTGTTGAAAAACTTAATAACCTTTAGGATAAAATTATGAATAATTGAGATAATTTATTTTTGTATCCTTTTTTAACAATTTTACTTATGTTAGGATATATAACTAACTTGGTTAAAAAAGGAATAAAATCTTTTTATCAATGAGTTTTTATTATTCAGAATTTTTGTTTTTGGTTAGCATTATCATGTTCACTAACTTTAAATTATAATTTTATCATTTTTAATTTTGCTAAAAATATTAATTCAATTACTCTTTTATTAGTAGTTAGTACATCTTTATATGCGGCAATCTTTTTTATTCCAGCTTCATGCATTACAGGATTATTTCAAAGTCGGAAATTATGGTTTTGAATTTCATATTGCTTAATGTTTTTAGGAATTTTATTAGTTTTTATTTTACCGCAAAATTGAATTACTATGATTATTTGTACGATTACTTTTGGCTTTGGTGTTTAAACAAATTCATTATGATATTTAAGTTTTAATGAGATTTATTTTTATCGAACTAATCCTTTTGCAACAGTAACTTTAAATTTACCAATTGTTGTAATATCGAATATGACTGATGCTAATGTATTGATGTTTGTTAAAAATTTTAATAATAGTGAATTAACATTCCATTATATTATTTTTGGAATAATTACTATTATCCTAATGTTTTCATTTGCTTTTTGTTTTTATATGCCGGAAATTAAAAACAATATTGGTGCTTTTTCTCCGAAAGTTTTAAAACATTTTAGTACATTTTCATGATGAAAAATTATTGTTATTCTTAGTCTATTATTTTTTATTGCTATTTTAAGAGAATTAAGTCAAGGTGATTTTTTAAATATTATTTTAGCACAAGAAACTTGAGTACATTATCACAGTAAAATGATGGTGGAACATTATTTACATTTAGTTCAGGAAATTTGATGGTTTGCACAAATTATTGGAGCAATGTCTATTTATTTTTTTATTAGAAAAATTGGAATTAAGAATTCATTAATTTTAGCATTGATAATTTGAAGTCTATATTTTATTTTTGTTGCTATCATTCCAATTCCGGAAGTTTTATTAATTTGTCAATTTTTAAATGGTTTTGCAATGATATTTTTTTTGGAATTTTATTTTCAATTACAATGATGTGGAATTATCGGATTCAAAATCAACCTGTCACGGGTTATTTTTCAGCATTAAATGCTTTAGTAACATTTCTTGTAAAATTCTTAATCCGGGTTTTTGCCCATTATCAAGTTGGTATTTTTAGTAATTTAAATTTAGATTGAAATTTACCATTTATTAAAAATGATTTATTTTTAGATTCATTAAAGCAAGTTATTTTATATTTATATTTAAGTTGTGCTATTAGCTGCTTTATTTTAATTGTTGTTGCTTTCTTTAGCATTAAATTTATTAGTGGTGAATATTATAATCGCAACCAATTTGAAAGTAAGCTTAGTGAATTAGTTGGAATGATTGTTATCCATGAGATTGATCAAAAAATTGCTTTAAAAAAATATTTACAAAAAAAGAAGTTACATAATAACTTCTACTGCAATAATATCAGGAATTTCTTGTTTAACAATTTGTTCAACACCATCTTTAATTGTTGAATCAATTAATCCGCAACCAACACATGCTCCTGCCAAACGAACATAAACAATATTATTTTTAACTTCAACAAATTCAATATCGCCGCCATCTTGGTTAATATAAGGGCGAAGATTATCAATAATATCTTTTGCTTGATTTTTTTGTGTCATTCTAATCACCTTCACTATTTAATTATAGCATTTTTATAACAAAGTTAGTTTAATTAATTATGGATATGTATATAATAATACGTAGAGATTCAATTTAGAATTTTTATTGGAGTTTAAATGTTTAGAGGAGGACTAATGGAAGAAAAAAGTTTTAGTATATATGGCCTATCTGCTGGAATAAAATTAGCACACGAAATTTGTAAAATTTTAGGTGTAACAAGACAAGAAATGGAAACTGTTCTTTTTGCTGATGGTGAAATTTTGGTAAGGGCAATGAATTCAGTGCGGGGGAAAGATGTTTATATTATTCAATCAACATCTTGGCCAGTCAATGAAAATCTAATGGAATTATTAATTGCGATTGATGCTCTAAAACGCGGTAGTGCACAAAGCATTAATGTGATCATTCCCTACTTTGGATATGCTCGTCAAGATCGAAAAGCACGTGGTCGCCAACCAATTACATGTAAATTAGTGGCAAATATGTTAACAACAGCAGGGGCAACAAGAGTAATGACTGTTGATTTACATTCGCCACAATCAATGGGATTTTTTGATGTTCCAGTTGATGATTTACGCTCAACACAAGAATTAGTAAGAACAATTGTTCGAAAAATTGAAGAAGACCATCTTAAAGAAGAAATAACAATTGTTTCACCAGACCATGGTGGATTAGTACGGGCACGAGATGTGGCTAATCGTTTAGGAAATTTAGCTGGGAATATTGCAGTAATTGATAAGCGCCGCCCAAAACCAAATGTTAGTGAAGTTCAATTTATTTTGGGAGATGTCAAAGACCGTATTTGTTTTATTGTTGATGATATGATTGATACAGCTGGCACAATTTGTAATGCAGCAAAAGCATTAAAACAGCATGGGGCAAAAGCAGTTTATTTATTATCATGCCATGGAGTATTTTCACCCCCAGCAAAAGAGCGTTTAACAGAACTTATTAATGATGGGACAGTTAAAAAGGTTATTGTTACAAATACAATTGATATTAATCAAGATCGATTATTTGACGGGTTAGAAGTCATTTCAATTGCTGATTTAATTTCACAGATGATTAGAGCAATGATTGAAAAACGTAGTTTATCAGATGTTTATTCAAAATGTAATGAGCAAATAAAAAAAATAATTGAGAAAATAAAAAAATAAAATAGTTGGTAAAGTTTGCATTGTTTAGTTAAGAAATGCAAACTTTTTTTTTTTTTTTATAATTTTTTTTATTAAGAAAGAGAGTAATTTATTTATGATTAGATAATCAATTTTAAAGTAGTTTTTTTGCTATAATTAAATTAAGAAAAAACTATTTATCCAAATTATTATTATATTACAATATATCATAAAGCAAAAGTTAGTGCAGAAGCAAAGCGAACATTAAAGGGTTATTATCAAATCAATGGTAAAGCAAAAATTCATCAATATGGTTATTAAGTTTTACCAGATTTAGGGGCAGTTGATTTTACCATATTAAAAAAGGATTATTTCACAACCAATGAAAGTGAATCTAATATTAAAGATGTTATTGTTGCTGAATTAGATAAAGAAAGTAATATTAAAGTAAATCCTGATGAAATTGAATTAGAGGTAAAAACAAGACCAGCTGGTAGTACTACAGGAGGAAAATTAGTGGTTGGAAATTATGAACTTACCTTAACAGCAAAAGCTAATGAAAAGACCGTCCAAGGAATGGGTAATTTTAGTATTAATGTTGTTGATCAAAGTAAATTTAAATTTGATTTAGCAACTATTTCAGCAAAAGGATTTAAGAGTAATTTAACGGTTAATAATACTGTGGGTAATTTAAAAAGCTGTTCAACAGTATGTTGAAGGAAAACTAGCACCAGCAGTTAAAAAAAGATGAAATTGAATATAAAGTTGGAAAAGAAACTGATGATACAAAAAAACTATTAGAACAAGCATATAATGTTACTGCTTCAGCACCAGAAACAGCAACAAGTGTTACTAAAAAAATTAAAATTACAGTTAAGTTTGTTGGTGAACTAATGCTTGATTTAGATTTAACAAAGTTTGCAAATAAAATTCCAGCTCCTTCATTTTTAAATAATAATTTTAAAGAAGAAGATTTAGAAAAAAGTGTTCAAACAGCTGTTATGGAATGATTGTCAAAAGAATATTGTGCTGGAGTTTCTTTAAATACAGCAATTAAGCAGAAATCAACGGGAGCAACTGGTGCTGAGTTAGTAAAGGGAGAATATATTGTAACAATTACACAAAATGGGGGAAAAGTAACGGGTAGTTATGAAATGAAAGTGTAAGTAATGCAATTTACAACCAATGAAACAATTGATCTTTATTGAGATGGTGTTTATATTCCTGTTGCTAATATTACTTTTTTATTTTTAAAATAATTATAAGGAAGATTGATATAATTATTGATATAATTATAGAAAAGTAAAATTATAAAGGAGTAGTGAAATAGTGTTTAAATTAACATCAAATTATTTGCCAGCAGGTGATCAACCCCTGGCAATTGAAAAATTAACTACCAATTTATTAGCAAATAAAAAACATCAAGTTTTATTAGGAGCAACGGGAACTGGAAAAACATTTACAATGGCAAATGTTATTGAAAATTATCAAAAACCAACATTGGTGATGGCACATAATAAAACATTAGCAATGCAATTATATGTTGAGTTAAAAGAAATGTTTCCAGAAAATCGTGTTGAGTATTTTGTTTCAAACTTTGATTTTTATCAACCGGAAGCTTATTTGCCAGGAAAAGATTTATACATTAATAAAGATGCTCGCCAAAATATGGAGTTAGACATGATGCGGTTAAGTGCTTTTAATGCTTTAACAACTCGTAAAGATGTTATTGTCGTGGCTTCTGTTGCTGCAATTTATGCAGCACAAGATCCAAATGAATATAAAAAATCTTTTTTGCAAATTAATCGTAATCAAAAAATTAGTAAAAAAGATTTAGCCATTTTTTTAGTATCATCAGGATATGTTCGTAATGATATTGAATTGATTCCAGGTAGTTTTAGTGCTAAAGGTGATGTAATTAAAATTGTTCCAGGGTGAAATGTTAAAACTTTTATTCGCATTGATTTGTTTGGAGATGAAATTGATGATTTAGCTTATATTGATGGAATTACTGGTGATGTTACACAGCGGTTATCAACATTAACAATTTTTCCAGCGCAAGATTATATTACTTCTCCAGAACGCTTAGTTGAAGCAATTAAGCGAATTGAATCAGAATTAAAAGTTTGCTTAGCTGAATTAGAAGCAGCTGGAAAAATTGTTGAATTACAACGCTTAAAACAACGAACTGAATATGATTTAGATTTACTTCGTGAAAGTGGAATATGTTCTGGAATTGAAAACTATTCACGACATTTAGATTTACGAGAAGAAGGTGAAGCGCCATATACTTTGATTGATTTTTTTGGCCAAGATTTTTTAACTATTATTGATGAATCACATATGTCATTGCCACAAATTCGATCAATGTATAACACAGATCGAAGTCGAAAAGAAACCTTAGTAAATTATGGTTTTCGTTTAAAAAGTGCATTAGATAATCGTCCCTTAAATTTTGATGAATTTAATCAAAAATTAAAAAATATTATTTATGTTTCAGCAACTCCGGGTGATTATGAATTAGGTTTAGTAAATAATGAAGTGGTTGAACAAATTATTCGTCCAACGGGATTATTAGATCCAACCGTAGAAGTAAAATCAACAGTAGGACAAATTGATGATATTATTGAACAAGTAAAAATTCGTCGGAAAAAAAATGAACGTGTTTTTATTACTACTTTAACAATTCGGATGTCAGAAGATTTAACAAGTTACTTACAAGAACAAAATGTTAAAGTTGCATATTTACATAGTGAATTAAAAACTTTAGAACGTAGTCAAATATTATTGGATTTACGAAAAGGAGTTTATGATTGTATTGTTGGTGTTAACTTAATTCGTGAAGGAATTGATATTCCAGAAGTATCATTAATTTGTATTCTTGATGCTGATAAGCAAGGATTTTTACGAAATGAACGAAGTTTAATTCAAACAATTGGTCGTGCTGCAAGGAATGCGGCTGGGCATGTTATTTTATATGCTGATAGTGTTTCTGAATCAATGCAAAAAGCAATGCGAGAAACTGCTCGCCGTCGGCAAATTCAAGAGGCATATAATTTGAAATATCATATTACTCCAACAACAATTATTAAGAATATTCGTGATTATACTAATATTAAACGTCAAGGTGATAAATTACATAACATTAAAAATAAAAAATCAAAAGAATATAAAACAGCTAAAGAAGGATTACTACAAGATTTACGAAAAGAAATGTATGAGGCAAGTAAAAAACTTGATTTTGAACGAGCTGCAGAATTACGCGATATTATTATTGAAATTGAATCAGAATAATGATTTGTGATAGTATTAATTTACAGGGAGGAACTGGGAATGACAAAGTTTATTGTAAAAGATATTGTTGATAAATTTGGCTACGAGGTGTTAGCTGGAAGGGAAGGTCTTAATCGACCTATTAAAATTTATGGTCTTAATCGACCAGGATTAGAATTAGCTGGCTTTGATTTTGAAAAAAATAATAGTAATCGTCGGGTAGTTTTGTTATCAAATAAAGAGCAATTATTTGTGAATACCTTAAGTAAAAAAGAAAGAAGAGAGCGCTATGAGTATATTTTAAATGAAAATATTCCAATGATTATTTTAACAGAAAAATTTACTGATAAATTATTATTAGAAATTGCGGAAAAACATAGTTGTCCAGTTGTTCGTGCAAGCAATATTACAACAAGTCGTTTATATAAAATGGTATTAGAATTTTTTGATGAACATTTCGCCCCAGTAACAGAAGAACATGCATCATTAATTAATGTTTTTGGAAAAGGAATTTTATTAAAAGGAAAATCAGGAATTGGAAAATCAGAAATGACATTAGAATTAATTAAAAAAAATCATTTGTTTGTTGGTGATGATCGGATTATTATTCAGCAACGAAATAATAGATTATATGGTCAATCACATGAAATGTTAAAAAATTTAATTGAAGTCCGTGGTTTAGGAATCTTAGATTTAAGTAAAATTTATGGTTTGCAAGTCTTATTAGATGAATCAAAAATTGATTTAGTAATTGAATTAATTCATTTAGATGATGAACAATATAAATCAATTGACCGATTAGGATCTAAGTATAAACATATTAAAATTTTAGATACAAAGGTACCAATTGTAACAATTCCAGTTACATATGGGCGTAATGTTAGTGAATTAGTTGAGACAGCAGTTTCAAAATTAAAATTAGATGAAGCAGGAATTTCTTCGATGCAAATTTTACAAGATCGTTTTAAAGAATATTCAAAATAGAATTGAGAAGGAGTTTATAGCGTGAATTTAGCAACATGAATTGCCAACGATACTTATGGAAATTGATTTCGTCCTTATTGATTTTTAATTTTTTGTGGTTTTGCAATTACCATTATTTTATCATGAATTAATTTTCGTAAACGTGATATTCCAACGCAAGTATTTTACTGAGGAATTTTTGTGATTACACCGATTGCTTTATTAGGGGCTAGTTTTTTTGGTAAATATGATGTTAAAAATCCAATTTTATTTTTTACATTATTTGCTTTCTGAGAACCAGGAATGAGTATTCATGGGGGGCTAATTTTTGGTTTAATTGCCGGCTGAATTTGATTTGGTTTTGAATCACGAAAACACAATATTTCGTTATGAGTATATGCTGATTTAATTGTTCCAAATATTTTGTTAGCACAAGCAATTGGGCGATGAGGTAATTTTTTTAATCATGAATTATTAGGAGCACCAATTGCACGCGAACAATTAATGTGATTGCCAAGTTTTATTCGTGATAATTTATTTAAATGATATGTCCCAACTCCGGTACCAAATAATTTTCATCCAATAGAGGCAATTGGGATTAACGGAAACCGTGTTGACCCAACTGATTTTAATAATGTGCAATATTTTCAACCAATTTTTCTATATGAATCATTGGCTAATATTTTATTATGATTCTTAATTGTGATTGCATTACCATTAATATTTCGTTATAGTTATTATTTAAGGTTTAAAAAAGAAGAACCCGATTTTATGCAGTTATCGTGAAAAGGTGTTTGAGCAAAATGATATTATGATATCAAACCCGATCCAATAGTTGTTAATAATTTATCACAACAAGTAAATTTGAAAAAAGTTTATTTTAAAAATAAACATAAGATGACAAAAAAACAAGTGATGAAAGCACATTTGAAATATTGTGGTGCACGATTAAAACAAATTTTTACAGCTGATGTCCGAGAATTAGAAAAAATAGAAAACCCTCATAGTTTAAAAATTTTCCGTTGTGGAATTAAAACTGGGGTGTATATTGCTGGTTATAATTTCATTCGGATTATTTTAGAAACACAACGAGATTATCATGATTTATTTTTAAAAAATATGCGAACATTGGATTATGTTATTCTTAGTTTAATGATTGTAATTGGTATTATTTTAATATTATTTGCCCAATGGATAGCTGTTATAAAATGAAGAAAAGGCGGATGATTATATGAAAAACAATACTAATGAAATATATGATATTTTAATTATTGGAGCTGGTCCTGGTGGGATGACATCAGGAATTTATGCTGCACGAGCAATGACAAATATTGCAATGATTGAAAAAGGAGCACCAGGAGGAAAAGTAACAAAGACAAGTGAAATTGAAAATTATCCTGGTTTTGATAATATTCAAGGCTATGAATTAGCCATGAAAATGTTTAAACAAACCCAAAAATTAAAAATCCCATATATTGCTGATCGTGTTACAAATATTATAAGACAAGATAATTTGTTTAAATTAGAGTTATTTTCAAAAAAAATCTTATTAGCAAAAGCAGTTATTGTTGCAACCGGAACAGTTGAACGTAAATTAGGAGTGCCTGGTGAATTAGAATTAGAAGGACATGGAGTTTCATATTGTGCAGTTTGTGATGGCACTTTATATAAAGAAAAAGATGTAGTTGTTGTTGGGGGAGGCTATGCTGCTCTTGAAGAAGCTCTTTATTTATCGCGCTTTGTTAATAAAGTTTATCTAATTCATCGTCGTGATGAATTTCGTGCTGATAATAATATTGTGAATAAAGTAAAAGCACATCCTAAAATTAATTTTATTGTTGATACAATAGTAACTGAAATTAAGGATGTGACCGAAAAACGGGTGATAACAGTTGTTATTAAAAATGTGAAAACAGGTAAAATTGATAATTTACCAGTTAGTGCTATTTTCCCATATATTGGGGCGATTCCAATTAGTGATTTTGCAAAAAACTTAGGAGTTTTAAATAAAGAAGGCTATTTTATTGTTAATAATAAATGTTTAACAGCATTGCCAGGATTATATGCGGCTGGTGATGTGACAAATACAACATTACGACAAATTGCAACTGCGATTAGTGATGGAGCAAAAGCAGCGCAATTTGCCTTAGAATACCTTAATAGTTGTCATTAAAAAGGTGTTTTTTGCGGTAAGATATATATTGGATAAAGATGAAAAAGAAAGTGAGAAGGATTTATGACAAACAAAAAAGAATTAAAAGATGTTCAAGTTAAAGGAAAAAAAGTTTTAGTCCGTGTTGATTTTAATGTGCCAATGAAGGAAGGGCAAGTTACTGATGATAATCGGATTACTGCAGCTTTACCCACAATTAAATATTTGTTAGCACAAGAAGCAAAAGTAATTTTATTTTCTCATTTAGGGAAAGTTAAAACAGCTGATGATTTAGAAAAACGTGATATGGCGCCAGTGGCAAAGGTATTAGAACAAAAATTAGGAAAACCAGTTAAGTTTATTAATGATTTTGAAGGAAAACAATTGGAAGAAGCTATTGATGAAATGCATAATCAAGATGTAATTTTATTTCAAAATACACGCTTTGCTGATATTATTAATAGTAATGGTCAAATTAGTGTTGATAGTGATGGTAAAGCAACTGCAAAACGAGAAAGCAAAAATGATTCTGCTTTAGGGAAATATTGAGCAAGTTTAGGTGATGTTTTTGTTAATGATGCATTTGGAACTGCGCATCGTGCTCATGCTTCAAATGTTGGGATTGCAGAAAATATTGCTGAATCATGTTTAGGATTTTTAGTGGAAAAAGAAGTAAAAATGTTGTCACAAGGAGTAGACAATCCAGTTAAACCATTTGTTGCTATTATTGGTGGCGCAAAAGTTTCCGATAAAATTGGGGTAATTGAACATTTATTAACAAAAGCAGATAAGATTTTAATTGGTGGTGGAATGGCATATACTTTTTTTGCTGCTCAAGGTCACAAAATTGGAAATTCATTATTAGAAGTTGATAATGTTGAAATTGCTAAAACCTTTTTATCAAAAGGAAAAGGAAAAATTATTTTACCAATTGATGCATTAGAAGCACCTGAATTTGATGATGTACCAGCAAAAGTTACAACAGGTTTGGATATTGATGATGGTTATATGGGATTAGATATTGGTCCCAAAACAATTGAATTATTTAAAAAAGAATTAGCGGATGCAAAAACGGTTGCTTGAAATGGACCAATGGGAGTTTTTGAATTTAAAAATTATAGTATTGGAACAAAAGCTGTTTGTGAAGCAATTGCTGAACTAAAAGGAGCCTTTACTTTAATCGGAGGAGGCGATTCATCTGCAGCGGCAATTCAATTAGGATATAAAGATAAATTTACGCATATTTCAACTGGTGGTGGTGCTAGCTTAGAATATATGGAAGGGAAACCACTGCCTGGTATTGAAGCTGTTCAAAATAAATAATATAATAAAACAACAAAAACAACAAAATGTCGTTTTTTTGTCAAAATAGAATAACTATGCCAACTATTGTTTTTTATGATAGAATAAATGTGAATATTTATAATTATTATAGAATAGAGGAGATAAATGAATGGCAGTTAGCGATCGTAAAATTGTAAAAAAACATGGGAAAATAGCAGATAAAATTATGACTTTAGATGAAACAATGCGAGCATTGTCTGATGATGCATTAAAAGAAAAGACAAATGAATTTAAAACGAAGTTAGCAGAAGGTGCTACATTAGATGATATTTTAGTTGAAGCATTTGCTGTTGCCCGTGAAGCAGCTCGTCGAATTTTAGGATTACATGCTTATCGTGTCCAACTAATTGGGGGCATTGTTCTTCATGAAGGTGATGTGGCTGAAATGAAAACAGGGGAAGGAAAAACTTTAACTGCTTTAATGCCAACATATTTGAATGGTTTAACTGGTAAGGGTGTTCATGTTATTACTGTTAATGAATATTTATCAAGACGGGATTCAGAAATTAATGGTCAAGTTTTTAGTTTTTTAGGTTTAACAGTTGGTTTAAATTCTCGTGATATTACTAAAGATGCAAAAAGAGAAGCATATAGTTGTGATATTACTTATACTACTAATGCTGAATTAGGATTTGATTATTTACGAGATAATATGGTAAAAGTTTACAGCGAGAAAGTCCAACGAGGATTAAATTATGCCATTATTGATGAGGCTGATTCAATTTTAATTGATGAATCAAGAACGCCATTAATTATTTCGGGGGGACGTCAAAACCGAACACCGCAATATCAAGCAGCTGATCATTTTGCAAAATCATTATCACGAGAGAATGATCTTGAAATTGATTTAGAAACAAAACAAGTTTATTTAACTCCAGAAGGAATTACTAAAGCAGAAAAAATCTTTTCAATTAATTCTTTATTTGATATTAAAAATACTGAATTATACCATTTAATCCTAAATGCTTTAAAAGCTAATTTTGTTTTTAAAAATGGTGTTGAATATGTTGTTCAAAATAATGAAATTATTTTAATTGATCAGTTTACTGGCCGTTTAATGCCGGGACGTGCTTATAGTGATGGTTTGCAACAATCATTACAAGCAAAGGAACGTGTTGATATTGAAGAAGAAACAGTGACAATGGCAACAATTACTTACCAAAACTTTTTCCGATTATATAATAAATTAAGTGGGATGACTGGTACTGCAAAAACAGAGGAAGAAGAATTTATTAAAATTTATAATATGCGTGTAATTCAAGTTCCAACTAATCGCCCATTAATTCGTAGTGATGAAGCTGATTATATGTTTGCAAATCGTGATGCAAAAATGCAAGCAATGATGAAAGAAATTATTGCCTTGCATGAAAAGGGACAACCAATTTTAATTGGAACAACTTCAGTTGATTCATCAGAAATTGTGTCGCATTATTTACGAAATGCTAACTTAAAATTTGAAATGTTAAATGCGAAAAATCATGAGCGTGAAGCAGACATTATTGCAAAAGCTGGTGAAAAAGGAGCTATTACTTTAGCAACAAATATGGCTGGTCGGGGAACAGACATTAAGTTAGGTGATGGTGTTAAAGAAATTGGAGGATTAGCTGTTTTTGGGGTTGAACGAAACGAAGCACGTCGAATTGATAACCAGTTACGAGGGCGAGCAGGACGACAAGGAGATCCTGGTTTTTCGCGGTTTTATGTTGCGATGGATGATGAATTAATGATGCGCTTTGGTGGGGATCGCCTACGTCGAATTTTTGCTCGGTTAGGTTCGGATTTTATTCAATCAAGAATGTTAACAAGAGCAATTTCTAATGCACAAAAAAAAGTTGAGGGAATGAATTTTGATCAACGAAAACATATTTTAGATTATGATAATGTTTTAGCACAACATCGTGAAGCAATGTATGCACGACGTGATCAAATTTTAACAGCAACTGATTTAAAACCAATTATTAAAAAAATGCAATATTCGGCAGCTTATGATTTAACCAAAATGTTTGGTAATGAATCGCATGGGGAATGATTTATTCATTATGATGACTTAATTAAGGGGATTAGTGATAAAGTTGTTGCAGCTAATGTGTTAGATAAAGCAGCCATGGAAAAAATGAAGCGAGAAGAAGTTGCTAAATATGTGGCAACAAAAATGAATGAATTTTATTTAGCGCGAACAGAAGATGTTCCTGCTGATGTTATTAATCAAATTGAACGAAGTGCAATTATTACTTCGTTTGATGATTATTGAACAAAACATATTGATCAAGCAAGTAAATTACGAAGTGGAATTTACTTACGAAGTTATGCTCAAACAAATCCATTACACGCTTATGTTGAAGAAGCTGCAAAATTATTTGAGCATATGCAATTATCAATTGCACATGAAGTTGTAATTAAATTAGCAAATGTTGTTATTCGCAAAATTGATGGTGATATTCAAGCTGAACCGTTTCATGATTCAGAACAAGAAATTCGAGAATTTAAACAAAAAGGGTAATTAATAAACCACTATGCTAAAGTAGTGGTTTTTCTGTATTATTAAATTATAATGGGGGATAAAGATGAGCTTTGCGTTGGAAGTAAAAGAGGAAATTGTTAGAAAAGAATTTGACCAAATGTGTCAGAAAGCTTTTTTAACTGGTTTTGTTAAATATAATATGACATTAAATATTAGTAATCATTTTTTTAACTTTGAAGTAACCTCAATTAGTAATCTAATTATTCGAACAATTTATACGTTTTTAAAAAATTTATATAAAGTTAAAATTGACATCATTATTGTTCAAGGCACAAAATTAAAAAATAGCAAAACCTTCAGTTTACGAATTAAAGAACGAGCTACTGAAATATTAAAAGACCTACAAATTTTTGATGCAGAAACTAATCAAAAAATTGTTGCCATCCCATCAGAATGAAATGAACGACAACAACGTGCTTATATTGCGGGCATTTTTATTGCTTGTGGTAGTGTTAATTCACCAGAAACAAGTAATTATCATTTAGAAGTTCAGTTTAATGATGAAGTTTCAGCACAATATTTTCAAAAATTATTGCATAAATTTCATTTTCAATTTAAGATAATTGTCCGTCATGATCGTTATGTTTGTTATTTAAAAAAATCAATTTTAGTTTCAGATTTCTTAAAATTAATTGATGCAATTAATAGTGTCCTTGCTTTTGAAAATACTCGTATTTCAAGGGATATGGTTAATAGTATTAATCGTTTAAATAATATTGAAATTTCAAATCAACAAAAAGCAATTAAAGCTGGGGAAGAACAAGTTGCAATGATTAATTATTTACTTGAACATGATTTGTTTGATGAACTAAATGAAAATACCAAAAAAGTAGCTTTATTACGAATTGCTTATCCCGATGCATCGTTGCAAGATTTGTCAGCATTATTAGAAAATGAAACTAGTATTAAAATTTCAAAATCGGGAGTAAACCACTTATTTCGTGAAATTAAGAAAAAATATTATGAAAATATAAAATAATTTATGTTATAATTTATTTATTATTTTTTATTAAAATAGGCCATTAAAAATGGAGGAAAAACTAATGGGAAAGCCTAAAAAGCACGTTAAATTTTTTGAATTTTTAACTGTTTTTTCAACAGCAGTTGGAATTACAATTGGAATTGGAATTTATTTAAAAAATGATACTTCAGAAGGACATCTTTTATATTTTACTCAAAATCCTTATTTATCAATTGGATTATGGATTTTAGTTGGAATTTTAGGAATGGCAATGATTATGGTCTTTATTGAAGTTACATCAGTAAAAACTAAAAGTGGACATGGGACATTACCATCATGGGCTAATATTTTAATTGGTCGGCAAGTTGGTAGTTTAATAGCATTATTTTATATCTTTTTTTATTTCCCAATTTTATTGGGTCTTTTACCAATTTTTAGTATTAATGCAATGTTTGATGCACTAGAAGTGCAAAGCATTAGTAAGGAAACACAACATATAATTGCGATTGCTATTGGCCTTGTTATTTTAATTTTATTTTACTTAATAAATATTTTTTTCCGAAATGTTGGTAAATGAGTTCAAACAATTGGAACATTTATTAAATTTATTCCTTTACTAGTTAGTCTAGTTATAGGCTTTGTTGCTCCAATTGAAAATAATGTTTTTGATAAATATAGAGAATTAAAGTTTGGTAACTTCTTTATGGGGATTTTACCAGTATTATTTTCATTTGATGGTTTTATTTATGCTGCAGGATTACAAAAAGAAGTTTCTAACAAAAATGTTGTTCCAAAAGCATTATTTGCTGCAATGTTATTTATTACTATTTTTTATATTTTAGAAGTTATTTCTTTGTTTTTAGGAACAAATGATGGTAGTGTTTTTACTTTATTTAAAAATCTCCTTGGTGGACCAATTGCAAAAGTCTTAATGTGATTTATTATGTTAACAGCATTAATGAGTATTAATGGTTTAACCTTTGTAGCTCCTTCATTTGGACATACAGTGCAAGAAGAAAATCTTGTTTATATTGGAAAGAAAGAATTAAGTTATCAACAAATTGGTTTGATTCAAATGGCAATTACTGTTTGTTTCAATTTAATATTAATGGGACTTAGTCTTGGCGTTATAGGTGATCCAATGTATTTATTAGATCTTTCTTCTAATGCCGTTAGTTTTACTGCTTTTCTATGTTATATTAGTTTAATTATTGCTGTTTATGTTAATCGTTATACAAAGCGAGTAGAAGTAGCAAAAGTAAAAGGAATGTATTATTGTGCTGGTTTTTCTCTTTTCTTGCTAATAGGTTCAATAGGTTATATTATGTATAATTTCTTTGCTTATATTAGTAATCATAAAACTTTATATAGTTTATTAATTATTATTGGGGGAACATTAGTAATATGAGGTATTAATGAATTATTATTATGGCATAAAGCAACACCACCTGCTGGTGAAGTAAAAATAAAAACCCCATTGATTAATAATGTTAATCAATAGGATTATAAGTAAGAATTTTGTCAAGTTCATCAGTTTGATGAACTTTTTTTCATCCACCAAGAAGAATATAAACTTTAAAATTATGTTTTTTTAATAAACGGTATAAATCTAAATGAGAATGGCCAGCACTTGAAACAAAAAGAATTTTTTTATTTTTAGTTACTTTTTTCGAATAAATTAAACGAAAAAGATTATGAGGAATATTAATACTATTAATAATATGACTTTCAATTCATTCTTCTTTTGGACGAATATCAATAATTAACCATTTATCTGAATTATTAATTTTTGGTAGTCTTTTAATTGATTTAGTATTGTATTTCATTTCAAATGCTGATAAAAACATCTTTTCACCTCTATGAAAACATTATAACATTAAGAAAGTTAATATTTTGCATTTTGTAATCGAAGTGCAACAAATCAACTCATAAAGGAGTTGATTTTTTAATGGAAAGAAAACATTATTTTATTTTGTGGTCCTTAGTAATTAAGTATGATAAAGATAATGTTATTAATACTGTAAATAAGATACTAATTAATAATGTAAAAGAAAATGAATAAATTACCCGCGTAATTTATTAGCGGTAATTTATTCAATAATGTTTATTTTGAGCGTAGCGAACACGCAGAGCGTGACGCGATATTTAAAAATTTTGAAATGAGATATATTATGCCAACTTGATTAACGACAATATTTAGTGTTGTTATTATATTAGGGATTTTTGCTTGAATTGGTTTATCAATTTATCAAAAAATTAAACAAATTCGAGGAAATAAAAAAGAAAAAAAGAAATTGAAAGAAAGAAGGATAAAAAATAATGTTAGGTATGTATTTTTATTGTAAAGATGCAAGTAGGTAATTCCAACCTTGTTAATATGATATTATATCTTTTATTTTAAAATGCAATATTTTTTCAAAAAAAAATTATTTTTTTAAATATAAGTTAATATTAAGCACGACAAAAAGAAAAGTTTGCTACAAATATATAATTTATATTTAAAAAAATTAAATATTAATATTTTGTAAAAATACCTCTTTGGAGGATAATCAATCTAAACTCGGTCGCGGCTTTTCATTAATAATTTTCATAACTTTATTAATTTCTTTTTGAGTAACAGTATTAAAATCAGTTCCTTTAGGTAAATATTCTCTAATATCTCTATTTATTCTTTCAACTTTTGCTTTTTGTGTCGGAGTTCCAGAATCACAAAAATAAACATTAGCATTAGTAATTTTCTCCATCTATTTTCATTTACTAAATTCTTTAACTTGATCTGTAATAATTCCTTTTATATTTATCTTATAAAGTTTATTTCTAATAATACTTTTAAGAGCTTTATTAACCTCTTCTGAATTATGTTGATTTAATTTAAAACAAATCGTGTATAAACTTTTTTCTTCTGTAAAAGTTAAACAAGCAGATTGATGTTCTTTTCCAACAATACAATCCATTTGAAATCAACTAAAAGTTCCCTTTTCATGTTCTGCTTCATCAATAAATCTAATATTAGTTAATTGACCATGATCATCTTTTCTCTTTTTTGTTTTAAACTTTTTTCCTTTAAATGGTAATTTTTTCTTAATTTCAGTATTTTCATCATCAAAAACTTTATATTCAATATATTTATAAAGTGTCACATGTGAAAATGGAAACTTTTCATTATATTTTTTTTAATAATCATTTGCTTTTTCAGGATCATATTCTTTTTTAAGTCTTTCAGCCTCTAATATAATTGTATTAGGACTTTTATTCATTACTTTTCCTATTTTAGAATAATTAGGTGTAGCATTTTTCTTTTTAAATGTTTCTGATATTAAATATTCTTTTAACTTATATCTTTCATCAATACTAAAATGTTTATATTTTTTCTTGTTCATAAGATTTAACCAACCCCTTCTGAAAATATTTTTATCATAAAATTTAAAATTTTGTTGACATTTTATTAAATGATGTTAGGATAGTGATGTAATTTAATACAAATAGAATTATACAACCTTAAATCTCTTGTTTAAAAATTACTAAAAATAAAGACTTGTAGTATACCACACACATTTTAAAGATTACAAGAAAATAACAAAAATAATAAAAATATTTATTTATAATAAAAAAATATTATAAAATAAATAAATAAAAAATATAAAATTAAACACAATAAAAAATAATTTATTAAATTTTAATTAATAAATACATATTTTATTATTTTAATAACATATTTTATGAGTTAATTTACATATTATTAATTAATTAAAATATAATAAACTTATTTAGTTTAAACACAAAAACTTAATAATTTAAAATTATTTAATTAAACTTAAACTATTCAAAAAATTAAATGGTGTCTGAAAATTTAAAGACTTATGTACTCTTTCAAAATTATAAAAATAATAATAATCATTTAATTTATTCTGTAAACTAACTGCATTTAATATTTTTTCTTCAAATACAAATAATTTAGTATAATTTTGATGAAATCTTTCAATCTTACCGTTTGACTGTGGAGAGCGAACTGGTGTTGTTTGATGCAAAATATTTTTATCTGTTAAAAATTGAGTAAAATTAGTCTTTTTAACACTAATTTTTTGATTATTACGATAATTATTAATAAATTCAGAACCGTTATCAGTTCTAATCCGTGTTATTATAATACCAAATATATTTTTAAAATCACTAATTGCTTTTTTAACAGCATCAATAGCATTATCAGTACTTAATTTATCATAAACATATCCTAATGCTAATCTTGTTTTTTCATCAATAAAATCATAAACATAATACTTTTTATCAACTGGAAATTTACTTGGTACAAAATATTTAGCGTCCATCTGTAACAAACCTATTTCTTTAACTTCATATCTTAGATGTTGTTTTTTAATTTCTTTAATTATATTTTTTATTTTTAATCATCTTTCATCTTTTTTAAGTCAACGAAAAAATGTTTTTAAATTTTTTGGTGCTTTATTTTTTAATTCTTTTCCATGAATTCCTTTTTTTAAATTATAAAACAAAGATAAAACACCACCAGCATGTTTATTACAATATTCAAAATATAAATCAAAAATAATTTTGCGAATATCATCACTATATTGATAATTAATATTATTAGGAATTGTTGACTTTAATAATAATTCAGTAAAATCATTATTTTTATATGCAATTAAAATTTTATTCGCTCAATAATAAAAAGTTAAAAACTTATTTTTAAAATATTTTTTAATTAAATCTTTCAACAAAAAATTACCATTATAATAATCATTACACAAATTAATATATGAAAATATTTTTTGTTTTATTCTTTTATAATATTTATTTTTATAATTTTTACTTAAAAAATTCTTTAATTTTGCTTGTAAATCAAACAAATTAAAATTATTAATAATATATTTCATTAATTTACACCTACCATCAAAAATATATAAAATTAATATTTAATACGAATAATTGATATATAATTGATATGTGATAAAATCAATTATATATAAAACAATAAAAAGGAGCAATCTATATGAAAAAATGACTTAGCATAATAGGAGCAATCGGATTAACCGCAACAAGCACAACAACACTAATCAGTTGTAAAAAAGAAAATAATAATGAAAACGGTGGAGGGGATAATAAACCAGAACCACAATATAATTCACAACAACCACCAGAAGGTAGTAATTGAAAATTAATTGATTATCCTACATCTAAAAATAAAGTTCATGATTTATTTAAAAATCCAGATAATAAATGATATATTGTAATAGTTTCATCAAATGGTGAAAAAGTTATAAGAAAATTTAAATTTACAACAAATACTAAATTAGTAAATAATGGAGTTTATAAAGGATTACCAACTGAATTAGTTGGATATTATAGATATATTTATTGTTGAGATGGCGTTGGTGAGCCACAAATACCAACTATCGACAAAAATACTGGTGAAATTACTGACTGAAAAGAACAAAAAGGAACTGAATAACAGTTCCTTTTTTATATTAATCGCACAAATTTCATAAAAATAATTAATAAAAAAATATTTGTTATTGTACTATACAATGCTGGATTAAATTTTCATACCTCAAATATTTGACTAAAAAAACTATATACTGTTTCAAAAACCTTACCAACACCACTCGCTAACTCGTTAACTTGTTTAACACCGGGAATAGTATTGACAATTCAAATCACCGCATTTTTAATATGAGCACCAAAATCTCATCAACCCTCTGGCGTTACATATTGCACTTGTCATCATTGTTTATCGGGGAACAACCCACCATTATTAATCTCTTGTCAGTTATAAATCCCAAAATTAAAATCATAATATCGGTACATATCATTCTCTTTTTGTGCTTGCAATTCAAAAACATTATAACCGATTTTTTGTTCTTCAATTTTTTTATACTTTAAACCATATTTATCTTTTAAAGCATCTTCAAAAACATAAACCGAATTTGAGTTAATATTATAATTATTAGCAACCGAAAAATCATAATTAAAAACACTACCATAATTATTAATCGTATAAAACCGATTTTTAAATGCTGAATATAATTTAATATCTAATTGCTTATATTTATCAGAAAAATAAAAATATCGTGGGTAAATTTTAAAACCATTATTTACTAACAAACCATATTTTTTATTATAACCTTGAACATAAGTATTATTTTCTAAATCAAAAATCGTACGTAAATAATTAGTATAAAATTTCTGTGAAATCTTAAACATACTATTTAATAATTTATCAAATTGTAATTTATCGTTAATATTTTCACTCAACAAAATATTATTAAAATTTTGTAATTTCAACGCAAAAAAGTTAACTAAAACAGTATCATATTGTAAATTATCAATATATCCATTTTCAATAAAAGAACTACGATTTTGAAACACTGGCACCAATGCACTTGCAAAAAACGACTGTAAAAACTTAGATAAATCAAACTGACCGCTAAACTGTTGATAATACTTTAAATCTTTACTATTTAATGATGAATAAATTGAACCATTAAAATTAAAAACTTCACCCATTCCCGTTCGCATAAAACTAAAATTAAAACTTAAATCATCATTATTAATATTATTTAACTCTAAACTACCAGAAATAATTAAATTTGCTTCATCAACAGTCAAAATCATCCGATAAATTGCTTTTTTAATATTTTTAACATCCAATTCATCAACCGTCTCAAAATCAAAAATTATCCGCTTTGTACCAACCTTATTCGAATTTTCATAATCCGCACTACCACCTTGCTGAACTCTAATATTTTCTTGCAAAACAGAATATAAAGATAAATCAATAAATTCTTTTACGCGAGTTTGTTGATAACTATTTCAGTCAGTAATTTCACCACCACTAGTTATTTCTGGTGTTTTGGGTTCACCAACGCCATCTCAACAATAAATATATCTATAATATCCAACTAATTCAGTTGGTAATCCTTTATAAACTCCATTATTTACTAATTTAGTATTTGTTGTAAATTTAAATTTTCTTATAACTTTTTCACCATTTGATGAAACTATTACAATATATCATTTATTATCTGGATTTTTAAATAAATCATGAACTTTATTTTTAGATGTAGGATAATCAATTAATTTTCAATTATCTTGGTTTAACCTAACTCTTGGATAATGAACTAATTTATAACGGTCAACATTTTCCACAATTTCTTTCGATACATTAAACATCTTATATTTAACGGCAAAAGCATAAATAAAATCAGTTAAATCATTCAAAAAATTCTCTTTTTTAACATCATAAAATTTATCAACCATATACTTATTTTTTAAACTATGTCATTGTCGATAATAATTTAAAAATACTTCATTAGGTTTATCATAAACAACTCCCGTTGAATAACTATCTTGTAAAAAATCCAAATACCATTTATCATTAAAAGATAATTTTTTTGATGTTTTTAAAGTTGGATTAATAAAATAATTTGTTTCCGACCAATTTTCAAAAAAACTACTGCGTAAAAACATTGTATTAATAAAATCAGTTTCATTAATACCTTTAATCAGTACTATTCTCTTGTTTAAGCATATAATGCTCCTCATTTAAGGGTCTAAACGCCGTTAAAGTAATAAATGAAATAACCAAACCCAAAAAACTTAAAATAAATATGGCAAATAAAGATGATAACTTACGCATTATTCTTTACCACCTTTCTTATTTTTAAAATTAATTATAAATAAAATACATCAAACTAATTCAAATCAAAAAAACAAATTTGCAAATAACATATATCAAAATAAAATGCCAAATTCATTAATTAATCTATCTCATTTATCGTAAATTGACCCAATAAATAAAGAAAAACCAAAACCAACAACTAAAATATATACTAATATTTCTCATAATTTTTCTTTTAAAAACTTTAAAATTTTAATTTTCATAAACTTAACTCCTAACTATACAATGTTTTTGAAACAATAAACCCAACAATATATAAACTTGATATCGTTAACATTAACGGGTGACTAAACAAAACTGCCATTCTACCAAATAATCAAATCAACCAAGTATCAGAATTATATAAATCCATAATAATATTTTTTGCTGATGTAAATTGATTAATAATAACAGTAATAAAACCAGTTCCAAATATCGCGATTGCCGCCACCAATAAAACTAATTTAATCATATATAAACCTCCAACTTATTTTTTTATTCTTCGCGTTGTGTGTACTCTTTTAAAACCTTGTTCTCTTATTTTTGCTTGTTTTGCTAAACTTGATAACTGTTGTTTATTACTATTAATTTTAATTTTATTACTATTAATTTTAAATTGTTTACGCTCTTTAATATGTTTTTGCATACCTTGTTTAATATCAGAAACACCACGAACAGTTGACGAATATACTTGCGAAACACCATTATTAACTGTTGAACCTAAATTATTATATTGTGTTGATGTCCCGTGAATTGCATAAATAGATAACTTAATAACCATAAAAAAGACTAAAAAATAAGCAATCGATGTATTTGTCATCGGGAATTTTGTATTTCAAATTACATCAAAAATAAACAAAAATATATCAAAAACAAAACTAAAAATCTTGTCTCAATTACTATTATTATTTTCAACAACTAATAAATTAATCATCTTTACCATTTCCTTTCTCTTTTTTAGGTTTTAAATTCTTTTTCAAAATATCAATATCAAATAACTCCAATCGTTCTTTAACGCTTAATTTTGTGATTTCTGACCAATAATATTCTTTTTTATTAACAATTTCATCATTTTTTAAATCACGCACAAACTTTAACCATTGACTATCATACTTATTAGCGAATTTAAGTGGAATTATTATTTTAAAAAACCGAATTCTTAACCCAACATCCGACTTATGTTTTACTCGTTTACCTTCTGCTGTTCGTTCTACTGATTTTGTTTTTCAAATTTCATAATCCGTTATATCTTGAAAAATTCCAATTCGCATAATAAAGAAACGATTAAAAAAATTAAATCCTTTTTTAGCAACGGGTTTTTTCAATGAAATTGGAATAATAATCCCACTTGCTAACTGGCGAATATTATTTCAAATCATACCCTCACGCTGAGCAGTAAACAACGCACGATGTCCAAAATGTCTCGCTAAAACAATTCACGGTATTTTACCACTATGAACTTTTTTCTCATCGTGAGGACTAGTTCCATCAATATATAAATAACTTTCATCAAATAAAATAACACTATCATCGGGCGGAACTGGTTTTGTCCGATCTGTAAAATCTAAATTTTTAAATGTTAAAACTTTAACTTTATCATCTTCTAACGGATAATTACTATAAATTTCATCTGTCAATAATTTCATAGTTTGCGACAAATAAGTTAAAAGTAATGTTTTACCAGTTCCTAACTTACCAATAATTACCGATAACGGATTATCTCAAACAAAATTTACTAACCGAAAAGAATTTAACTGATAAAAAATATTTTTTCACAATCATCACACAAAATATACACATTGCAAAGCAAATAATATTCAAAATACTAAACCAACACAATACAAAGAAATTATCCAAAGTAATAAATCAATTAAACTAAACAAAAGCATTGAACCACTAATATAACAATAGTTTTTAAAGAAAAATATAAATTTTTTCATTATTTAAAATACCCAACTATTTTAAAAACCATTCACAAGAAAAACCAAGTTAAAAATAAAATCACAATTCAAACACCAACCATCAAAGTTAAATATTCATTTTGTGTTAAATTCCACATTGTAATACTTTCAACATTCGCCTTATCTATAAACAAAAAGATATAAATAAAAAACTCTTTGAATTCTTGTCAATCATTTTGCATTTTTAAAAACTCCACATTTTTTGAATAAGTTTAAAAAACATTCCAAAAAACAAAACAATAAATAACACAAACGATATAACATATAAAAACTCAGGGGCATTTGCACCAATAATATAACTAACAAATTGAACTCAATAATCATATAAACTCATTTAATTTAAACTTTCTAAATCATTAATTAATTGTTCTTCTTTTTCAACACTTCAATTTGTTAAATTATTATTGTTATTATTTGCTTTTACTTTTTTAGGTTCACTTAAAAATAAAGCTTTTTTCATTTTAGTAAAATAATTTTGTTTATATTGATTATATAAATTGATTAATTCTGTTCCAGTTAAATATTTTCAAATATTTCGCTTTAAATTTTCATCATATTTTACAATAGGATAAGAATTATCATAAATCAAACCGATTGCTACTTGTTCCGAATGTTTTTCACTCGAATAAATAAACTTATTACTCAACCAAAAACCAATATGACGATTATGATTAGGTAAATTAATAAAACTTGCTTTATCTGTTGTAAAAGGGATAAATTCCTTACTAATAAAATAATTTTCTACATTCTGATTTTTCTTAACAAAATTACTCAATTTTATCATCTCCTAACTAAATATTTGTTTAATAAACAATGTTATAAATAATGTTTATATAATGTTTATTTATTGCAATAAACACTGATTATTAACAATGTTATACATAATGCTAATATATTGTTTATTTAATGTTTAATAAACAATGTTAATAAACAATGTTAATAAACATTGTTAAATATAAAAATAATAAAAATTGGCACACTGAAAATAACTATTAAGAACTTTAATAGTAAATATAATAAGTTCATTTTTCTATTTAATAAATTCATTTTTTACAAATGTGATACCATCTATTTTTTGATTATCATGAATGGTATCACCAATTAAAACAATTATTTCACTAAAACTTCCTAGTGTGCCTTAACTAAGATATAATCGATTATAATAAATATTAAAATCCTTTAACCATAACACGGAAAAAGTTTAAGATTTTAATAATACAAAATATAGCAAATGGAATTAATATAATTCACGCTTCACCTAAGAAAACCATTATCTCAGGTAAAATATTTGTTATACCTTCTTTAACTTTTCATAATGCACTAGTCAAACCCGTTCAAATCCCAGTCATACCCTCAGTCATAGTTTTAGGTGTAGGTGCTGTTAAAAAATTAAACGCTGTTGTTAAATACATACCTAACATTATTTATTACTCTCCTTTCTTTCAATTTCTTTTTTTTCTTTTTTCTTTCCTCGAATTTGTTTAATTTTTTGATAAATTGATAAACCAATTCAAGCAAAAATCCCTAATATAATAACAACACTAAATATTGTCGTTAATCAAGTTGGCATAATACATCTCCTTTCTAAAAACTAAAAAATTGAAATTTGCAAACTCGATCCGCTCGTTGTCGCTTCGCTCCATTAAAAACACTACTGAATAAATTATCCGCTAATAAATTACGCGGAATAATTTATTCTTTTACTTTTTAATTTCAATATCTTTTGCAATCTTATTAATAGTATTAATAACATTATCTTTACCATACTTTTTCACTAGGGACCGCAAAATAAAATATTGCTTTGTTTGCATAATTTCAACTCCTCAATTAAAAAAATTAAAAAAATTTACTTTCCAAAACTGTAAAAACCAAAAATACAAAATGTGTGTGGTTTCTACATTAGCGGAAAGATATATTATTAAAATAAAAAATATTAATGAAAGTGGATATACTATTTTTAATAATTTAGAAGAAAAAAATTATCCATGGCATCCCAACCGAGATTATTCAGGTTATCATTTTAAAACACAAATTGTATTTTACAATGAGGGTATTAAATTAAAAATGCGAGTTTTATATGAATTATTTGTTAAAGGTGGTAATTATGAAATTTTAGGTGAAACTGTTGAAGCAAATTTTGAAATTAATACTATGGCAGTAACAAATATTACTTTAAAGAAAAAATAGGTTTTTATACCTATTTTTTTTTTTTTTTATTCTCCATTAATAACCTTTTACATTACCCTTATCATCAATAATTAAATCGGGTGATGCTTTATCTAATAAATTTCAACGAAAAACTGATTTAAAATATGAACCATTATCAGCATATCAAGTATTAGTTGTATTAATAATTCCCTCTTTAATTAATGATGTATAATTAATGATGTATAATAACGAAATCGTGGTGGTTTAAAAATAAGAATATATTTATTATAATTATCTATTTTTTCATTATTTGTATCATTATTGCTGATTACAAGCAACTAAACTTGTTGTACTTGTACCTATTAAACTAATTGCACCTATTATACTTAATAATCTTTTCATTGTATATCTCCCTCTTTTATTGCTATGCTAATTATATAATGTATTCATCAAAATTTAAAGATTCTATTTTAAAATATTTACTATTTTTATAATGATTAACAAGAGAAATAATTTCTTTTTTTCGAAATAATAGCAACAACAAGGTCTACATTTTATACTACAAGAACTGAATGTTTTTGATTGTGAAATATTATTTTTTGATAAATAAAATACTTTTTTACAATTTACTTTGCTAATAGGTTCTGATAAGCATCTAATACTTTCTATTTTTTTCATATGTTGATATGGTTTTTTATCAGTTTTTGTAATTACTAATAAAAAAATACTATCTTCTTTTTCTCCAATTATTAAATATGGTCTTTTATTAGTATAATCATTTTTACCGTAATTAAAAGTGGTTTTAAATCAAACTATATTACCAATATTAATATTTAACATTATCAAGAACCTCAATTGTATCTTTTAAAGCAATTTTGTAGTAGTCTAAATTTTTCTCAATTGTATCTATTGGATTTTTCTCTATTCCATAGAATTCTCGTTTTTCATATGCTAACATTCATGATAAATCATTATGTGTATATTCCGCTAATTCTTCATCTGTATATTTACTAAATACGACATAAATTTTATTACACAATTCTTTAATATTATCATTTAAGTATATTTGTGCATTTTTTTTCATTTTTTAATAAGTTGTTAATATTAGATATAATGTGTTGATGTACAGGGCCAATAATAAAATATGTATTTATTAATTAAAATTAATAAATTATTTTTTAGTGTGCTTAAATATGGATAAAATAAAAAAAAAATTAAAATATTTTTAATTTTTTTAAATTTATGGTTGATTTTTGTAATTTTTATTATATTACTTAATTAATAAAGATTTGTTGCACTTCATTTTACATAATTCATTTTATTAAGAAATTATTAAAATTTAAGTATATAATTAAAATGTTAGATAGAAACGAGGGAGAAGAATGCGAAAACCAATTATTATTGGAAATTGAAAAATGCATAAAACAACGGATGAAACAATTGACTTTTTAAAACAAGTTGATAATGTATGTCATGATTTAAAACTTGAATCTGGTATTGCAGTACCATTTGTTAATTTAGTAGTGGCAAAACAACATGCGCATCATTTAATTATTGCGGCTCAAAATTGTCATTATGAAGATTTTGGGGCTTTTACTGGCGAAATTTCAGTTGAAATGTTGCAAGCTTTAAAGATTACACATGTTATTATTGGACACTCAGAACGTCGTGAAATGTTTAATGAGACAAATGAAACAGTAAACTTAAAAGCAAAAAAAATATTAGCAAAAGGAATGGTGCCGATTATTTGCTGTGGTGAAACATTACAACAATATGAAAACAATGAAACACAGCAAATTGTTGAAACACAAATTGAAAAAGCATTACAAGGTATTGATTTTGAAGATGCAAAAACAATTGTTATTGCTTATGAACCAATTTGAGCAATTGGGACAGGGAAAACAGCAACAGATGAGATTGCACAAAATGTTTGTGCAATAATCCGAGCAAAAATTGCTAATCTTTATGATGAAGTAGTAGCAAATATGATACGGATTCAATATGGAGGCAGTGTTAAACCGGAAAATATTCAAGAATTATTAGCTCAGCCAGATATTGATGGTGCTTTGGTTGGTGGTGCTAGTTTAGAACCGAAAACTTTTTTAAGGTTAGTAAAATAATTAATAATAAAAAATAATAAATAAGATTTTATTTTCAGAAGTTAAACTTGAGTGATTTAACTTCTTTTTATTTTTTTAAAATAAGATATAATTATGTTTTGGAATAAAGGATTGAGGTTAAAATGAGTTTAATTAATATTGAAAATTTAAGTCATGCTAACGGTGGGAAAGTTTTATATAAAAATTCAGCAATTCGAATTAATAAAGGTGAACATTTAGCTTTAATTGGAGCAAATGGAACAGGGAAAACAACATTATTAAGTATTATTTATGGAAAACTTACTCCTGATGAAGCAAACATTGAGTTGCATCCAAGAGTAAAAATTGGTTATTTAGACCAACACCAAGAGTTAGATGGAACATTAACAGTTGATCAATTTTTAAAATTAACATATCAACATTTATTTGAAATTGAGGAAAAAATTCATGCAATTTATGAAAAAATGAGTCTTAATTATGATGAAGATGAACTTGTCAAAGCACTGAAATTACAAGAACACTTAGATCAAAATGGTTTTGAAACAATTGATAAGGAAATTCGTAGTTTAGTTGATGGTTTAGGAATTGATCCAGAAAAATTGAATGTTAAATTATCCGAATTATCGGGTGGTCAACGAGGAAAAGTTATACTAGCAAAGTTATTATTATCAGAAAATGATTTTTTGTTATTAGATGAACCAACTAACTTTTTAGATTTAGAACAAGTTGAATGATTAGCCAAATTTTTACAAAATTATGAAAAAGCGTTTATAGTTGTTTCGCATGATATTGATTTTATTAATAAAGTAGCAAAAGTGATTTATGCTATTGAAAACTTAAGCATTAATCGCTATGTTGGTAATTATCAACAATATTTAGCATTAATTGAATTAAAAAATGAACAATATGATAAAGCACAAAAAGGGCAAGAACGTCTAATTAAAAAATTGGAAACTTATGTTGCAAAAAATAAGGCGCGTGCTTCAACAGCAAGAAGTGCCCAGTCACGGCAAAAACAAATTGATAAAATTGAGGTAATGGATAAAAGGCATGAATTAACAAAACCAAAATTTGTTTTTAAATATAAGAGACCAGCTAGTACAACTATTATTAGTGCAGAGCAATTAGCAATAGGATATCAGTTTCCTTTAATTAAGCCATTAACATTTGATATTCGTGATGGTGAAAAATGTATTGTGCGAGGATATAATGGAATTGGAAAAACAACCTTTCTAAATACTTTAGCAGGAAATATTCCTAAGTTAGGTGGAACATTAAAAATTGGTAATGGAGTAGTTATTGCGTATTTTCATCAAATTGAACAATTAATGGATATGACACCAATTGAATATTTAAAAAACTTATATCCAGACTTGGAAGAAGGGCGAATTCGAAGTATTTTAGCCAACTTTGGCGTTAAAAGTACTTTAATGCAAAATCAGATGACAAAATTGTCGGGTGGTGAACAAACAAAGGTTCGGTTATCGGCATTATCTTTACAACCATGTAGTTTACTAGTTTTAGATGAACCAACGAACCATATTGATGTTTTGGCCAAAGAAGCATTGTTAGAAGCAATTCAAGTCTTTGATGGAACAGTTCTAATTACAACGCATGATATTAATTTTAATGTTAATTGAGCTGACAAGGTGCTTGATTTTGAAACGATGGTTTAGCAATATGATGCAAAAACATTATTTTTATGTCTTATTCTGTGCTGATGAAACAATCTATGCTGGTTATACGGTTGATTTAAGGAGGCGCGAAAAAGAACATAATATGGGCATTGGGGCAAAATATACCGCTTTAGCAAAACGGCGACCAGTCAAAATAATTTATAGTGAAGAATATGCAACTCGTTCTGCAGCAATGCAACGTGAAGACGCTTTTAAGCAATTATCACGGTTAGAAAAAATTATATTTTTGCAAGAACATAATATTAATTTACCATTTATAATTTTATCAGATATGGTAAAATCATAATAGGAGCATGAAGCGGGGGTAGAATGGATAGTAATATTAAAGTTTTAGTTGATGAATTAACTAAACTATATCATCGTTATAAAACAGAATCACTGCGTAATGATATTATGACTTGCTTAGATATTTTAAAATATTATGATTTTAATGACAAAAATAATCAAATTTTTATTGGTTATGTCGTACGAGTTTTGTTTATTGTAACAGTAAAGGTTGAAGAAAATATTGATTTAACAACGGATTTATCAAATTTAGTTGCTAAAGGATATACAACTGGTAACCATCGTAATATTTTTCGTCGCAAAAAGTCAAAAAATACTAATGATTTTGAAAAAGAAGTTGAGTTTTATATTAAACGAAATTATTTTGATGATGAATATGAGCGCTTACAACGATTACTTTTAAAAAGGAACGCCAAACTAATTGGCCCCGTAAATGATTCTTTAGCAGGCTTTAATTATGAAAAAATATTAACTAATGCTATTCAATTATTGGATAATCAAGAATTAGTATTAAGATTACAAAATGTTGTAATTCTAATTTTAAAACCATTTGAAATTGAAAAAAATTAATTTTTAACGAAAGAAACATTAATTAGTAAGCAATTGCTTGCAATTAATGAACATCGTGCTAAATATTTGAAGCAATATAAAAAATTATTTCTTCAAACAAATAATTAATTTATATAGTACAATATAATTAGTTTAAACAATGGAGGAAGTTATGAAACCAGAATTAAAGGAATTATTATTAGAAATTAAAACTAAAATTAATGATGATAAACTTTTTCGTGATTTTATTGGCGAAGTTCTAAATGAAGCTAATTACAATAATTATTATGAACAATCAGTTGCTGATGAAGAAATTGCAGAGCAATTAGTTGAAATCTATTTTATTGAAAATTATAGTAGTGATGAAGAAGTTTCAGATCTAAAAGAAAAAATCCTGAAAATTTTATTCTTTTTAGAAGGACAAGAAGAATTAATTAAAGAATATGCTTATTTTGTTGAAACCAAAGTAAGTCAAATTGTGACAGAACTTAACTAATTTTATTAATCTGACAGTTAATGTTAGTTTTTTTAAACTTAGATTTAATCATTTGTAAATATTAAAAATTTACAATTTTCTTTTTTAAAAATAAGATTATTTTATGATGCTAATTTACAAAAAACTAATTAAGAGGGTGAAATAAGATTATTTTATGATGCTAATTTACAAAAAACTAATTAAGAGGGTGAGAAAATGGGAAAAGATTGAATCGTTGTTAAAGGCGCTCGAGAGAATAATTTAAAGAATATTGATGTTAAGGTACCTAAAGATAAATTAGTTGTTTTTACTGGTTTATCAGGAAGCGGAAAATCATCATTAGCTTTTAATACCATTTATGCAGAAGGAAGACGTCGTTATATTGAAAGTCTATCAAGTTATGCTCGCCAATTTTTGGGTGGAAATGAAAAACCTGATGTTGATGCAATTGAAGGTTTGTCACCAGCGATTTCTATTGATCAAAAAACAACTAGTCATAATCCTCGCAGTACTGTTGGAACAGTTACTGAAATTTATGATTATTTACGTTTATTATATGCTCGCGTTGGGACACCATATTGTATTAATGGTCATGGGGTTATTAAATCAATAACAGTTAAAGAAATAATAAATAATTTAAAACAACTTTTAACAGAAGGTGAAAAATTTATGATTTTGTCGCCAGTAGTTCGTTATAAGAAAGGTAGTTTTAAAGATTTATTTTCACGTTTAAAACAAGAAAGTTTTATTCGTGTCAAGGTTAATGATGAAATCAAAATTTTAGATGAAGAAATTGAATTAGATAAAAATAAACAACAAAATATTGATATTATTATTGACCGCTTGGTTTATAAAGAATCAGCAGATTTATTAAGTCGAATTCATGATGCAATTGAAGTAGCGTTAAAATATGGTAATGCATTAGTAAAAATTGATTTTGCTGATCAAAAAAAGGAAATGCTTTTTTCAACTAATTATTCATGTAGTATTTGTGGTTTTGCTATTCCGGAATTAGAACCACGATTATTTTCATTTAATTCACCCTCAGGAGCTTGTAGTGAATGTAAAGGATTGGGAGTAAAATTAGAAGTTGATGAAGATTTATTGATACCTAATCGGTCATTATCAATTTTACAAGGGGCAATTATTTATTTAAAAAATATTGTTAATACAACAAATATTGAATGGCAAAAGTTTAAAGTTTTAGCTAATTATTATCATATTGTGTTAGAACAACCCGTCAGTGATTTGACAAAAGAGCAGCTAGAATATTTGATTCGTGGTAGTGATGAACCAATTGAATATAATTTAAAAACAGCTAGTGGGAACATTATGCGGGGATACGATTATATTGAAGGAATTGGGCAGTTAATTGAACGTCGTTATACAGAAACATCAAGTGAATCACAACGTGAATATTATAAACAATTTATGACAGATAAAAAATGTGGAACTTGTTTAGGAAAGCGATTAAATGAAATTCCTTTATCAGTTAGGATTAATAATATTAGTATTTCTGAATTTACTGATTTATCTGTTGAAGATGAATTAAAAGAAGTTTTGAATTTAAAATTAACAGAATCACAACAAGAAATTGCACGATTAATTATTAATGAATTAGTTAATCGTTTGGATTTTTTAAGTCGTGTTGGATTAGGTTATTTAACGTTATCACGTAATGCTTCAACATTATCAGGTGGAGAAGCTCAACGAATTCGATTAGCAACGCAAATTGGTAGTCAATTAACAGGGGTTTTGTATGTTCTTGATGAACCTTCAATTGGATTACACCAACGAGATAATGATAAATTAATTGAAACATTAAAAAGTTTACGTGATTTAGGAAATACTTTAATTGTTGTTGAGCACGATGAAGATACGATTCGTGCTAGTGATTATATTATTGACATTGGTCCACGTGCAGGAATTAATGGGGGGCAAGTTGTTGCTGCGGGAAGTATTGATGATATTCAACAAAACCCCAATTCAATTACTGGTAAATATTTAACTGGTGAATTAGCAATTGATGTGCCAAAAAAACGGCGTGGTGGTAATGGCTTAGTATTAGAAATTAAAGGAGCACGAGAAAACAATTTAAAAAACATTAATGTTACAATTCCTTTAAATAAATTTGTTTGTTTAACAGGTGTTTCAGGAAGTGGTAAATCAACTTTAATGAATGAAATTTTATGAAAGGGTATTAAGAAAAATTTAGGGTTAGCAACTGAACGACCAGGGGCACATGATAAAATCCTTGGGATTGATAACATTGATAAAGTAATTAATATTTCCCAAGATCCAATTGGGAAAACACCACGGAGTAATCCAGCAACTTATACATCAGTTTTTGATGATATTCGTGATTTATTTGCCGATACAAATGAAGCTAAAGCACGAGGGTATTTGAAGGGTCGTTTTTCGTTTAATGTGCCAGGTGGACGTTGTGAACATTGTCAAGGTGATGGAATTATTAAGATTTCAATGCACTTTCTACCAACGGTTTATGTTTCTTGTGAAGTTTGTGAAGGGAAACGTTATAATGATGAAACATTATTAGTTAAATTCAAAGATAAAAATATTTATGATGTTTTAGAAATGACAGTTGACCAAGCTTGTGGTTTTTTTGCGACACAACCAAAAATTAGTCAGAAGTTAGGAACAATGCAAGAGGTTGGGTTAGGTTATATTAAATTAGGCCAATCAGCAACAGAATTGTCTGGTGGAGAAGCCCAACGGGTTAAGTTATCAACCTTCTTGTTAAAACGGACAACGGGAAAAACTTTATTTTTATTAGATGAACCAACAACGGGATTACATGTTGATGATGTTAAAAGATTGTTAGTAGTTTTGAATAAAATTGTTGATAATGGTGATACTGTTATTACGATTGAACATAATTTAGATGTTATTAAAATGGTTGATTATATTATTGATTTAGGACCAGAAGGTGGCGTTGGTGGTGGTATGATTGTTGCAACAGGAACACCAGAACAACTTGTTTTAAAAAGTGGCACTAGTTATACAGCACAATATTTAAAACCTTTATTAAAGTAAGAGGTTACAATGGATGTTAAAAAACAACTTTTTAAGGAAACATTTTTTCAAAAAAAATATAATTTGGCAAAATTATTAACAGAAAAATATGCGGATGCACAAAATAAAATTAAAGTAATTAATGTTGTTGGTACAAACGGAAAGGGATCAGTTTCAAATTACTTACACCGCCAGTTAATGTTAAATTATCAACGGGTAGGTATTTTTACATCACCAGCATTTTCAAAACATAATGAACGAATTAAAATTAATAGCAAGATGATTAGTGATAGTGATTTAAAACGAATTATCAAAGAAATTAAAGAAGAAATTAAAACTTATCAATTAACTTTTTTTGAAATTTGAGTTTTAATTTGTATTAAATATTTTTTAGAGCAAAAAATTGATATTGCAATTATTGAAGCTGGAATTGGTGGTTGTTTAGATGCAACGAATGTTTTTAATAATCAATTAGCTGTTTTATTAACTTCAATTGATTATGAACATACTGAGATATTAGGCAATACTTTGGATAGTATTATTCAAAATAAAGTTGGAATTGCAAAAAACAATTGTCAACTTTTTATTAGTGCTAGTTGTAAAAAACATTTTAATTTAATTGCAAAATATTATAATTCGGATAATATTATTACAAGCGAAGTTTACTCACAAGCAATTAATTATTACCAAGAATTTAATGTTGGCTTAGTTATTAAGTTTTTAAAAATTTTTAAGTTTAAAATTAATTATGAGCTTTTTAAAGTGAACCCAGTCTTAGGGCGTTTTACCCAACTAAGTAAAAATCCGTATTTTATTATTGATGGAGCACATAATCCAGAAGGAATTCGTGCTTGTATTCATACTTTTGAAATGTTACATAATTTTAATCGAAATGAAGTATTAGTATTATATGCTTCTTCACAAAAAAAAGATTATATGCAAAATTTAACTTTATTGAAGGAACATTTTGGCAATAATTTATATATTACGGAATTTCAGCATCCAATGTCATGAGACATTAATAATATTAAGATGCAGAACAAAGTTAAAAATTGAAAAAAATTATTATTACAAAATAAAACAAAAAATATTTTAGTTTGTGGGTCTCTATATTTTATTCCGTTGGTTTATCAGTTTTATTTAGAGAGGGTGTAAAATATGCTATATATATTAACAAATATTGGTGCTTGTTTAGGGATTGCTATTTTATTTTATCTTGGGGTATTATTAGATTATAAAAATTGAAAAAAAATTAGTATTTTAACAATTACAATTATAAGTTTATTAATAGCATTATCTGTTATTTTAACAAATATCATTAGTTATACTATTCCGTTCCCATTTATGGGAGGAGGAGTAATTCAATTAGCATTAGGTAACTTTTTAATTTTTGTAATTGGAATGTTATTTGGACCATTTTTGGGTGTATTGAGTGGTCTTTCTACTGATGCTTTAGGGGCTTTGATAAATATTGGTGGAACATATCATAGTGGTTTTTCCTTTAATCTTGCTTTATATGGTTTTTTAGGAAGTATGGTTTTTTTATTTAAAACTGATAAATTTTGAATATTAAAAACAATTATCTTATATGCAATAGGGTTTGCTTTAATTTCATTTGCATTTAATGTTTTATGATTATATGCAATCGGTCTAAAACAAGTTCTTTTCCCAATGGCTTTTGTTATTAAAGCAATTAAGTTTCCAATTCAATTGGCAATTTATTTACCAATGGTTATTTCAAGTTTTACTATTTTATATAAATTAATTACTTCACGTCATAATCTTGCTTTATGATGCACCCAAAAAGGATTATTAGTTTTAACACCAATTAAATTTAAAAAACAGAAAAGATATAATAGTTAAAAGTTGTTTATATGTGGAAAAGTTTTAAAAACTTAATAATTATAACTGTTTTATTTAAAAAAGATTGTGGATAAGTCAGCTAATAACATTATTTTAACAAATTATATTTACTTATTAATTGTTCATTGTAATATTATTAATGATTAAACAAAGAGGAACGGGAAAATGATGGAAAAAGAAACTACTTATTTAATTAAACAAGAGTATCAATTGTCAGATGATGAACGTATGTTACTTTTATGTTTATATCGGCCAATTATTGGCGATAAATCACATATGTTATATATTGCCTTAACAGCACAAGATTTCATCTTAGAATTAAATACTAAATATCATTTAGACAATCTTTTAACATTATTACAAATATCATATGATGAATTTTTAGTATCAAAAAGTAAATTAGAAACAATTGGTTTATTAAAGATTTTAAAACGTGAAAAAGGAAAGCACTATATTTTAAAACCACAATTACCATTTTCCGCAATTGCTTTTTTTGAAAATCAAATTTTAAGAAATTATTTATTGAATATTGTAGGAGAAAAATCTTTTGAAATTATTAAAGCTAAATTCATTGTTAATCAGCAAGAGGCTAAACAGAAGCATAATGATTTATCTGGTCAATTAAGTGATGAAACAATGACATTTGATTTTGTTTATATTGATAAATACTTAGAATCAAAAAATGCAAATCATAAATTATATTTACCATATCGTGAAAAAATTATCCAGTTAGCAAATTATTACAATGTTTTAACAAATAATCTTGCTATTTTTATTTATAAAAGTATTGAGTTAACTGCCAAAGAACGAATTTTTAATTATGAAACATTTCAACATTTACTATCTGATTTTCATAAAAAAACAATATTAAAAAAACAACTTAATAGAGAACAATTAAATTTAATTTTTAATAATGAAAATGTTATTAAGCCAACTAACATGTTAGAAGCAAAAATTAATGAAATGGTTTCAATTGATCCAATTCAATACTTAATTTTACTACGAGAAAATAAGAAGCCAACACCAATTGAAATTGAATTAATTCGCGATTTAATTATTAATTATTCATTAACACCAGGGGTAGTTAATTGTTTAATTGAATATGTTTGATTTAAAAATGCTCATCGAATTGAAAGAAAGTATTGTGAAAAAATTGCAAACACTTTTCATCAATTACAAATTAATACTGTTGATAAAGCGATGGAGCATTTACGTGGTGCTTATGCAAAAACACAAAAAAGTAAAGTTACAAAAGATGCTATTAAAGCAAAAACATATCAATGGAAAGAAAAAATAGTTAAACATAATATGGCTGAATTAGAATATAATAAAATTTATGAACAAAAACGACAAGAACAAGGAATTAAAAAAGTTGATCTTACACAATTATTAGATGATTTAAAAAATTTATAATAGTAAAAATGAAAGAGAGATGGGGGCAATGTCAAAACTAAATTTATTAAAACAACTTCAAAACAATGCAGAGTTAATACTTAATTTACAAGAAATTGCGTTTGATATTAATAATTATCAACAGTTTGAGACACTCTTTCAAGAATATTTAAAAAATTATCATCAATGTGAAAAAACACCATCTTTATCTTTATGCCAACAATCCTTTAAAGGTTACAAATATTATATTAAAAAAGAAAATAATAATTTGTTTTTAACACGAGTTGAATGTAATCATACAATAGCTATTAAAGAAAAAAATAAAGTTAAAAATAATTATCTTTATTATGACTTTAGTGATGAATTATTAAAATTACGATTAAATGATATTAAAAAAGATGAAAATTTTAATAATATGCATCTTATTATTTGCGAAATGGTTAAATTTGTTAAAGGTCAACGAAAAAAAGGTTTATATATTCATGGTCAGCCAGGAGTTGGTAAAACTTATTTATTAATTCGATTAGCTAATGTGTTAGCAAATAATAATCGTAAAGTTGCTTTTATTTCAGTAATTAATTTAATTAATCGAGTAAAGGAATCATTTAATCTTTTTAATAGTGAATCATCATTAGTAGAAATTTTATTAGGAGCGGATGTTTTATTTTTAGATGATATTGGTGGAGAAACTGTTTCTCCATGAGTTCGTGATGATTTATTATTTCGTATTCTAAATGACCGTATTAGTCGTCGACTGCCAACTTTTTTTTCATCAAATTTTACAACAACAGCTTTAACAACGATTTATGCAAATGTTAAAACTGAAATTAATGATAAAGAAATTAATAAAGTAAAAGCATTAAGAATTGTTGATCGGATTCGTGGGTTAGCAACCGAATTAGAATTGTTGGGAAATAGCAGGAGAACTGATGAGGATTATGTGGAAAAGTTAACAGGCTAGGAATGTTGTCTGTTGGTGGGGGTGCTTGCTACAAATCGTACAATTGCGTTAAAACCAGAAATTTTGTTAATGGATGAACCAACAAGTGCATTAGATCCAATTGCAACTGCTAAAGTTGAAGAGTTAATTTTGGATTTAAAAAAGAATTTTACAATTATTATTGTAACGAACTCTTTACAACAAGCGTTACGAATTTCTGATTATACTGCATTTTTTTGAATGGGACAGTTAATATAATATAATAAAACAGCATTATTGTTTTCTCATTATCGTGAATCAAAAATAGAAGATTATACTACAGGTCGTTTTGGTTAAAAAGATTAAATTTATTATTTGGTTCTATTTTGCTGATAAAGTAACCTTTAATTTGGATATTTTCTAATTTTCTTGCAAATTGACTCTATAGGTTGTAGAATATATAGTAAGTATGCAATATTTTTATTGCAGACTAAGAAGGTATTAAATATATGTAGAGGAGAAAAAGTAGATGAAAAAAATTGCAATTAACGGGTTTGGACGTATTGGCCGTTTAGCTTTTAGAAGATTATTTGACGAAAAAAATGTTGAAATTGTCGCAATTAACGATTTAACTGCGGCAAAAACTTTAGCAACATTATTAGAACTTGATTCAGCCCAAGGAGGATGAAAAAGAGGAAAAATTTCTTCAGAAGAAGGCGTTATTATTGTTGGTGGGAAAAAAATAAATGTTTATGCCAAAAAAGATCCTGCTGAGTTACCATGAGGTAAATTAGGCATTGATGTTGTTGTTGAATCAACAGGATTCTTTGCTGATCGTGCTGGTGCTTCAAAGCACCTTACAGCCGGAGCAAAAAAAGTTTTAATCTCAGCTCCAGCGAAAGGAACCGATGTTAAAACAATTGTTTATAATGTAAACCATAAGGAAATTAAAAAAGAAGATACTATTATTTCAGGGGCAAGTTGTACAACTAACTGTTTAGCACCAATGGCAAAAGTATTATACGAAGAATTTGGAATTGAAAAAGGATATATGACAACTGTTCATGCGGTAACAAATGATCAAAGATTGTTGGACTTAGCACATGATGATTTAAGAAGAGCACGTGCTGCTTTTTCAAATATTGTTCCAACCAAAACGGGAGCAGCAGCAGCAGTTGCATTAGTATTACCACAATTGGAAGGTCGATTTGATGGAATGGCTTTACGTGTTCCAACTATTACTGGTTCAATTGTTGACTTAGCAGTTGAATTGAAAAAAACAACAACAGTTGAAGAAATTAATAATGCAATGAAAGCAGCAGCTTCAGAAACTTTTGGTTATAATACACAACCAATTGTTTCATCAGATATTATTGGTGAAACACACGGATCAATTTTTGATGCAACATTAACAAAAATTATTGAACGTGATGGTAAACAATTAGTTAAAGTATATGCATGATATGATAATGAAATGTCATATGTATCACAAATGGTACGTACATTATTATACTTTGCGACAATCTAATTAAAATATACAAAACACTAAAAAATATTTTAGTGTTTTTTTTATTTTTCTAAAAAAAGATATTTCTTATGCTATGATATTTATATAAGAATTACTCTTATAAAAATAATCTAACAAACTATAGTTAATATCAGTTTGTTTATTTACTATTGATAATGGAGACAATTAAAGCAATTAAGGAGAGCAAAAAATGAAAAATCCTATTTTAGAAAAGCATTTTAGTAATATTCGTGATCAACTAAAATTAGTTTTAAATACAGAAAAAATTTATGACTCAACAAACCCAATCCAATTATGTATATGATAATGTTCTTTTACTTCGAAACAATGGACGCGTTATTACCGATGAGGATTTTACATATCGTTTAGAATTAGCCTTGGCAGATACTTATAAAACACTGTCATTACTAATTGATTCATTATTACAAAATGCTAAAACATTAGCTTTTAGTTATTTTAAAGAAAAATTAGATATTAAAGAATGACGCGATGATTTATATGCTGATGCTGTTGAAATATTAAATGAAAAATATGCTGATAAACTAATGCAAATAGATTTTATTTATATTCCTTATCAGATGACAGAAATGTTAAATGAAGGTTTACGCAATATTTCTTCACGAAAATTACATGAAGTAACAGCATAAAAATAAGTTTTATTTATAAATAAATAGTTATGGAAATAACTATTTTATTTTAGTAATTTTCAAAGACCTTAATTGTCTTTAAAAAACCCTTATTTTATTGGCAAAAATGCGATATAATTTATATTGTTAAAATGTATAACAATGAGAGGGATATATTATGAGTCAAAACAAGAAATTATTTTATGTTACAACCCCAATTTATTATCCAAGTGCGCAATTACATATTGGACATGCATATACTACTACACTAGCTGATATTATTAATCGTTATAAAAAAATGGCTGGTTATGAAACTTTCTTTTTAACAGGCAGCGATGAACATGGTGAAAAAATTGAAAAGAAAGCAAAAGCAGCAGGGGTAACACCATATCAATTTACAACAATGATTGTTGATAATTTTAAATTATTATGAAATAAATTAGGAATTGAATATTCAAAGTTTATTCGTACTACTGATAAAGAGCATGAAGTTGGAGTCCAAAAAATTTTTAGTAAATTATATAATAATGGAGATATTTACTTAGGAGAATATGAAGGTTTATATTGTGTTAGTTGTGAAGAATTTTTAACTGAAGTACAAATTGATAAAGTAACAAACCAGTGCTTAGTTTGTGGTAATAAACCACAAAAAGTAAAGGAAGAAACATATTTCTTTAAAGTCTCAAAATATAGTCAATTTTTAATTAATTATTATAATAATCATCCTGGTTTTATTAAACCAGAACCAAGAAAAAATGAAATGTTAAATAATTTTATTTTACCAGGTTTAACTGATTTATCTGTTACTAGAACAACTTTTTCCTGAGGAATTAAAACCTTAGAAAATGATAAACACATTATTTATGTTTGAATTGATGCATTATCAAATTATTTAACAGCATTAGGTTATTTATCAAATGATGAAACATTATTTAATAAATTTTGAAATAATGAGGATGTTGAGATTTTGCAACTATTAGGAAAAGAAATTGCTCGTTTTCACACGATTTATTGGCCAAGTATGCTAGAAAGTTTAGGGTTACGTCAGCCTAACAAACTTTTATCGCATGGTTGAATTTTATTTAAAGATACTAAAATGAGTAAATCAATTGGAAATGTTGTTGATCCATTATATTTAATTAATAAATATGGTCGAGATACATTACGGTTTTATTTAGGATATGAAATTCCAACTGAAAATGATGGTAAATTTTCTTATGAAATGTTTTTAGAATCATATAATGCTCATTTAGTTAATAATATAGGGAACTTGGTATCACGAGTAAGTAATATGATTAGTAAATATTTTAATGGTCAGTTAGTAAAACAACAACAATTGGATAATGTGCTAATTGAAAGTTGTATCCAAGCGGTGCAGAATTATCAGCAGGCAATGGATGCTTATCAAATTTCATCAGGACTAAACATTATTTTGGAATTATGTAATAAGGCGAATAAATATATTGAAGAAAATAAACCTTGAGAGTTAGAAAAAAACGAAAAAATTGAGCAATTATATGAAAATTTAGCAAGTTTAGCTTATACTATTATTGTTAGTGCTTTTTTATTGCAACCAGTTTTAGTTGATAATGCGCAAAAAATTGCCGATTATTTTAATGTTAATTTAACTGATTTAACATTTGAAACAATTTTAACGCAAGAAATCATTTATAATAAAACAATAGAGAAAAAAGAAAACTTATTTAATCGTGTTAATGTAGAACAAGAATTAAAACAAATTGAAGCAGAATTAAATTAATAAAACTAGTAAAGGAGGGAGTTTAATGAAAAAATATGATGTAATTGTAATTGGTGCTGGTCATGCTGGCGTCGAAGCAAGTTTAGCTGCAGCAAGAATGAAAAAAAAGACATTATTAGTTACTTTGCATAAAGATAAAATTGCATTAATGCCATGTAATCCCTCAATTGGTGGTCCAGCTAAAGGGATTGTTGTTCGTGAAATTGATGCCATTGGTGGTGAAATGGCAAAAGCAGCTGATGCAACAGCTTTACAAATGAAATTATTAAATTCTTCACGTGGTCCTGCTGTATGAGCATTACGCGCTCAATCAGATAAGAATGAATATGCAAAATATATGCAAAAAGTAATTGAAAAGCAAGATAATTTAGATTTATATGAAGGAGCAGTTCAATCTTTAATGGTTGATGATAACAATAATTGCTATGGAGTAATGTTAAAAGATCAAACACAATTTTTTGCAAAAAAAGTTATTTTAACAACAGGAACATATATGCAATCTTTAGTGTTACAAGGAATGACAAAAAAAGCAGAAGGACCTGATGGCGACATTACAACAGCAGGATTATCAACCCAGTTAAAACATTTAGGGTTTGAGTTATTTCGTTTAAAAACTGGTACACCAGCACGTGTTCTTAATACTTCAATTGATTATAGTAAAGCACAACCAGAACCAGGTAGTGATTTGCAACTAGCTTTTTCTTATTCAACAAAAACCTTTACACCATTACAAGAGCAAGAATTATGTTGATTAATTCATTCAACACCAAAAACACATAATATTGTGCAAAAAAATTTAACAGCATCAGCAATGTATTCTGGAAATGTAAAAGGAACAGGGCCACGTTATTGCCCAAGTTTTGAAGATAAAATTGTGCGGTTTGCTGATAAACCACGTCATCAAATTTTCTTAGAGCCAGAATCAAAGAGTTTAAATACAATTTATGTGCAAGGATTTTCAACTTCAATGCCAATTGATGTACAAGAAAAGATGCTACGTTCCTTGCCAGGATTTGAAAATGTTGAAGTTTTAAAATGAGCTTATGCAATTGAATATGATGCAATTGTACCAACACAATTAAAACATACGTTAGAAACAAAAAAAATTAAAAATTTATATACGGCGGGTCAAATTAATGGAACAAGTGGTTATGAAGAAGCTGCTTGCCAAGGTTTAATGGCTGGAATTAATGCTGTTTTAAGTATTGACCAAAAAGAACCTTTCATTTTACGTCGTGACCAAGCTTATATTGGAGTGCTAATTGATGATCTAATTACAAAAGGGACAGAAGAGCCTTACCGTTTATTAACTTCTCGTGCTGAATATCGTTTATTATTGCGCAATGATAATGCTGAAGAACGATTAAAAAATTATGCTTATCAATTTGGTTTAATTGATCAAAAAAGTTGAATTGAATATCAAAATAATGTGCAAAGTTATAATGAAATAATGCAATTGTTAAAAGAAACTTATTTTACGGCAAAATCACCATTAATTCAAAAAATAACTAAATTAGGTGTTGCCAACATTACAGAACGCATTTCTGGTTATAATTTATTAAAACGACAAAATATTGAGTTAAAATATTTAGAGGAGGAGTTACCACCGTTAAATAATTTAAAATCATTTTTAAAACAAAATTTATTAATTAATATTCGTTTTGAAGGATATATTAAAAAAGAACAAGAAATTGCTTTAAAAACAATTAAGTTGGAAAATAAATTAATTCCAGTTAATTTGAATTATGATTTGGTAGATAACTTGGCACTTGAAGCACGAGAAAAATTTAAAAAGATTAGACCAATTTCAATTGGTCAAGCGAATCGAATTTCAGGAATTAATCCAGCTGATATTCAAATGCTGTTATTTTATTTAAAAAAAATGGAATTGGATGCAAATAGATAAGAGGGTGAAGTATGAAATTATATAATACTTTGACTCGTAATTTTACATATTATAGTCAAGCAAAAAAAATTAATATTTATGGTTGTGGACCAACTGTATATAATTACATTCATATCGGTAATGCCCGTGCAATTATTACTGTTGATTTATTAGTTAGTTTTTTACAATTTCAACATATTGAGGTTAATTATATTCAAAATTACACGGATATTGATGATAAGATTATTGCTAAAGCAGCAATAGAACATAAAACTGAACAAGAAATTGCAGAATTTTATATTAAAGCTTTTGAAGAAGATGTTTTTAATTTAAATGTTAGAACACCAGCAAAGCGAGTACGAGTAACAGACCATGTTAAAGATATTATTACTTTTATTCAAAAATTAGTTAAACTTAATGCTGCATATGAAGTTAATGGTAGTGTATATTTTGATATTGCAAAATATCAAGCACAATATGGGCAATTAGCTAATAAAAAAATTTCAGAATTAGAAACTAATATTCGAATTGAACATGATGCTAATAAGCATAGTCAATATGATTTTGTTTTATGAAAGCAAACAACCGAAGGAGTTTCTTTTCCCTTTTATGATCAAACGGGTAAATTATATCAAGGTCGCCCAGGTTGACATACAGAATGTGCTGTCTTAATTGATAAATTTTTTCATAAAGAAACAATTGATATTCATGCCGGTGGAATTGATTTAGTTTTTCCTCATCATGAAAATGAACGAATTCAATTTTTAGCAAAAAATAATAAGGAAATTGCAAACATTTGAATGCATAATGGGCATTTAAATGTTGCTGATAAAAAAATGAGTAAATCATTAAATAATACTATTTTAGTTCGTGATTTTATTAAATTATACGGAACAAATACATTACGTTATTTGTTATATGCGACTAATTATACACAACCATTAAATGTAACAGAAACTTTAATTATTAGTGCACAAGGTGAAACCGAAAAGATTTTTAAAGTCTTAAAAGCAGTAAATTTATATTTAGCTGAATATAACTTAAATTATAATTTAGCACAACATGGTGACAATGTTAAGAAAGTTCTTGCTGAGTTAGCAAATAATTTAAATAGTCCAAATGTTTTAACTATTATTAGTAAAATGATTAAAATTATTAATACTCAATTACGTGATAAAAAACTTAATTTGCAACTTGCTAGTGATTTTTATAATATTATTTTTAATATTATGAATTTTAATTTTAAGTTACCAGTGATTAGTGGTGAAATTCGTAAATATTTATTAGAATGAATTAAGTCAAAAAATAATAAAGATTTTGTCAAAGCAGATGAGTTTCGTAAGGTTTTATTAGAAAAAGATATTTTGTAACGGAATTAAACAAAAAGCAATGCGATTATTAAGTTATCAAGAACGCTTGAACCGCTATACAAGAGAAAATGCAATTAGAATTTTAAAAGAAGAATTAAAGTTATTAAATTCTTTCATTTTAAAAACAGCTTATGATGTTCAAGTTCCTGCTGATGATTCACTTAGTGTTGACCGGGAGTTATTTTCACAAAAAGTTACAGCAACTTTAATAAAACATCCTAATATTACCATTATTTATGATTAATTTATTAAAATAGATCCAAAACAAATTACTATTATTGCTGTTGGGACATTAGTGACAACAAATTTTGCTCTTGAACTTAAAAACTTAGTTGGTAAGAAAGCATTGTATTATTATGATGGTTCAGCCCCAATTGTAACAAAAGCTGGAATTGATTTTTCAAAAGCATATTATGGCGCACGACATTCAGAACAAAAAGATTATATTATTTGTCCATTAACAGAAGATGAGCTTAATCAATTAGTTACAGAATTAGTAAAGGCAAAACGAGTTCTTATTGCAGATTTTGAAAAATATTTTAGAGGTTGTCAACCAATTGAGATTATGGAACAAACATTACGAAAAATTCTTTTGAATGGACCAATGAGTAGTAATAATTTACCAGACAAAAAATGGTAAGCAGCCATTTGCAGTGGTTCAATTACGGCAAGATAATGTAATTGATAGTTTATATAATATTGTAGGTTGACAGACGAATTTAACATGGCCAGAACAAAAACAAATTATTACACAATTTATTCCAGGTTTAGCAAAAGTAGATATTGTTCGATATGGAGTTTTACATAAAAATAATTATATTAATTCACCAAAAGTTTTAAATCAATTTTTACAATATAAACAAAATAATAATATTTTTTTTGCTGTTCAAATTATTTGGGTAGAAGGTTATTTAGAATCAGCGGCAGCAGGTTTATTATGTGCTTTAAATGTCTATCAATATGTAATGGATTTACCATTAATTAAATTTCCTTCAGAAACTGTGTTAGGAGCATTAGTCAACTATGTTACAAATCCAAAACAACGAGATTTAAAACCAATGAAAGCAAATCTTGGCATTATGCCAACTTTAATAACTAAGTTTAAAAATAAACCAGAGAAAAATTTAGCACTTTATTCTCGGGCAATAAAAAAAATAAAAGAAACTATTAAAAAATATCAAATTAAATTATAATACTTATAAAGAAATTTATTAATATAGATTATGAATAATAAAACAGGAAAAGGAAGAAAATATGCAAGAATATATATACATTTACGGAATTAATACTGTTTTGGAGTCATTACTAAATCCAGCAGTGAAAATTAATAAACTTTATTTATTACCACAGGGGAAAAATAATGATTATTATTTGAAACTAGCTAAAAGTCGTCAAATTAAAGTTGTCTTTTGTTCAACAGATAAAATGACATCTTTTGTACAAACTAGTAAGCATCAAAGTCTGGTATTGGAAATTTGTAAGCCAGAAAATTATTCATTAACTGCAATAACAACAAAAGCATTACAAAATAGGCATCCATTTTTATTAGTCCTTGATCAAATTTCTGACCCACATAATTTTGGGGCAATTTTGCGTACTTGTGATTTGTTTAATGTTGATGGGGTTATTATTCTAGAAAAACGCCAAGTTGATATTAATGCTACTGTTGCCAAAACTTCTGCAGGTGCTTTTAATTATGTTCCAGTTTGTCGAGTAAATAATTTAACTAATGCAATTGAATATTTAAAAAAACAAGGTTTTTGAATTTATGCAACAAGTTTAACTACAACAGCCCACAATGTAAGTGAATTAAAATATGATACGCCAATTTGTCTAATCGTAGGGAATGAAGGAACAGGGATTAGCGCAAAATTATTAAAGCATTCTGATTTTAATATTTATATTCCAACAACAGGTCATCTTGATTCTTTAAATGTATCGGTTGCTAGTGCTATTTTAATTTATCAAATTAAAATGTTGCAACAATAAAATTTAATTTAGAAAGGATTTGATTATTGTTACGATGAATGAATATGAATTACTTTATTTATTTCAAGAAGGTCATAATCAAACAGCATTATTACCCTTTCTAGAAGATGTTAAGCGCCGAAATTTTTATAAGTATTTTGGTTTACCAATTGAATTAGCTGATTTAGAAAGTTTAAAGTATTTTTCAGTATTAGAAAGTGCCAAAATGTATAATCCCCATTCGTCAAAAAAATTAAAAGACTTTATTTTTCAACTTTACAAATGAGATATTCATAAACAAATTCGTCAATTTTTTAATTTAAAAAATAAAGTTTTAAATTATTACATTAAATTAACTAATAAAAATATTACTAATCAAGATGAAAATTTTTCAAATAAAATTGCTTGTTTTGATGAACAAAAACAAATTATTAAAATATTTTATCAACGATTATCACCATTAGAAAAAGAAGTATTTCGGTTATGATTTGCTGGTGAAAATATTTATAATATTCACCACTTATTAGGGCTAAATTATCGGCAAGTTGATAATGCAATGAAACGAATTATGCAAAAAACAAGAGATTTTTACAAAAATAGTTAATTAAGTATATGAATATTGTTATTAATATACTATAATTAATTATGGTGAATATTATGCGCGAAAAGATTATATTAGTATGTTCAGAATGTTTAAATCGAAACTATACAACATTTAAAAACAAAATGACACAAAAAGAACGATTAGAAATAAATAAGTTTTGTAAAACATGTACTAAACATACTAAACATAAAGAAACAAGGTAGAGGTGTTTGCAATGAAAAAAAATGAAAAATCAAAAAAGAATATTAAAACTGTTTTAACAAAAGAAGAAAAAAAAGCGTTAAAAATTCAAAAGAAAAATGAAAAAGCAGCGCTAATTTTTCAAAAAAAAGCAAGTAAAACAGCACCAATTCAAGTTGGGGCAAAAAAAGTAAGCACAACACCAGAGGTTGATGAGAATGGTGAACCAATTAAAAAAGGTCTTTTTAAGCATAAAAATTCAAATAAAAGTAAAAAAACAAATTGAAAATTATCTTTTCGTGAATTTCCTGTCAAAATGGCAAAAGAAGTCACAAGAATTCGATGAACAAGTAAGGGTAGTTTAGGGCGCAAGTTTTTAATCACAATTTTATTTATTATTGCTTTTGTGGTGTTTTATTTAGTATTAGATTTAGTTTTACATCATTTACTAACTGTTGCTCGCATTATATAATAGATAAGTTTAAAAGGAGTAAAGTAAGGTAATGTTAGGAAAAAACAAAATAACAGATGAAATCATTGATAATGATAAAAGTGAAGACAGAGAAACTTTAGAAGATGTTACACAGTATCCTGGAAAATGATATGTAATTAATTGTTATTCTGGACATGAAGACCGTGTTCGTGATGACTTAATTCAACGGGTAGAATCATTAAATATGAAAGATGTTGTTTTTGATATTAGAGTTGTAAAAGAGATAGTTTCAGCCAAAAAAGGTGGAAAACTAATAGAAAAAGAAAAAAATGTTTATCCAGGTTATATTTTTATTAATATGATTATGAACGATGAAGCTTGATATATTGTTCGGAACACAACAGGGGTTACTGGATTTATTGGCTCATCAGGGCGAGGAACAAAACCTTTTCCTTTAACAGATCAAGAAGCAAGGACAATGCTTTCAAAATCATTGGCAGCTAAAAAAACAGCAACACATCAAGGGAAAAAAGTTAAAAAAGTATTTGTGGCAAACTTTGAAGTGAATGATTATGTTCGAATTTTATCAGGAACTTTTACTGATATGGAAGGACAAGTAACAAAAATTGATACTTCAAAAGGGATTGCGATAGTAAATTTAGAAATGTTTGGTCGTTTGACGCCTACTGAAGTTGAATTTGACCAATGTAAAAAAATTGGTTAGGTTAGCATAGCAAATTAATATTAATTTTTGTTATGCTTTTTTTAAAATGATAAATGTAAACCGTTTAACTGAGGATACTTTTTTTATGCGAAATGCTGTTGTTGTTGCACGCGAACTATTAGGAAAATATTTAGTTCGAATTATTGATGGAAAAAAAATTATTTGTAAAATTATTGAAACTGAAGCTTATGATGGACCCGAAGATGATGCTAATCATGGTTTTAACAATAAACGTAGTTCTCGTAATGAAACACTTTTTTGAAAAGGTGGCTTTGCACATGTTTTTCTCATTTATGGGATGTATCATTGTTTTAATATTGTTACTGACAAAGTTGATTTTCCAAGTGCAGTTTTATTACGCGCTGGTGAAATTATTATTAATGAAACTGTTCCTGACTTTGTTTCAACACCACGGTTAGCAAATGGTCCTGGGAAGTTATCACGCTATTTAAAAATTACTAAAGCTGATGATGGACTTTCTCTGCTAGAAAGTTCAGTTTTATATCTTGCCGAAGATACAGCACCAACTGCAATTGAAATTAAAACTACACCACGGGTCAACATTGAGTATGCAACAAATTTTAAATTAAAACCATATCGATTTTATATTACAGATCATAAAGCAGTTTCGAAAAAATAAGAGGTTAAAATGAATAAAGCAAAAAAAGCAGAAATTTGAAAGGTTCACCGGGAATTTCCTTATCTTGAGATTAGCAATATGGGGCGTGTTCGTAATATTGTAACAAAGAAAGTTAAGGAATTAAAGAAGCCAAAAAATACTAATTATTATTTAATTCGTCGTCGTGAAGATGGAAAAACAAAAACAAGGCCATTACATAAGTTGGTTGTTGAGTTATTTATTGGTTCAGTTCCGCCAAATATGACAATTGATCATATTAATGGTAATCCTCGTGATAATCGAGCAGAAAATTTAGAAATTGTTTCAAAACGAGAAAATACAATTCGGCAAATTAGGATGTGATCACATCCGCATAGTTTTTATAATCGAGATTTAGTGGAAGCACATAGTGAGAAACGATGAATGTATCGTGGTGAACTATATAATTGAATTGAAATCTTAAAGCTATTACATGCTCAAGGAATTATATACTATCAAGTGAAATGAAAAGGAAGTAGTAAAGGGCGAATTGGTCAATTACCAAATGGTGAAACAATTATGCGTGTCAAAAATATTGATTCTAATAATGGTGATGATGATGATTTTAAAAAAAACTATTATGTTGTTTATTCATAATAGTTTTTTTAAAAAATGATTTGTGGTTTAAGTCCAGCACTAGCATTTAAGTCAATAATACCATGATAGTTTAATTTAATAGCATCAAGAAGTGTTGCTGATATGCAAACATCTGTAGCAACACCAACAATGACTAAGTTAGTAACCTTGTGTTCTTGAAGAAATTCATGTAATCCATTTGAAGTATGATTATCACTAAAAAAACCACTGTAACTATCAAAATCTTGTTTTGTTCCTTTTAAAATAATATGGTCAAATTGCGATGTAGTTAATTTATATAACTCACTGCCAAATGTATTTGCAATGCAATGTGGACCTCATTTAGCAAACGAACAATGATTATTAGGATGAAAATCTTTTGTCGCAATAACTAAATCACCATTCTGATGAAATTCATCAATTAAAGCAACAATTTTTTCATATAATTTTTCTGCTCCCGGAACATATAACGCTCCTTTAGGATTAACAAAGTCATTTTGATAATCAACCACAATTAAGGCTTTTTTATTCATTTCATAATCCTCTCAATTATTTTTTAAATGTTTATATATTACCATATATATTGTTATAATGTTAAAAGAAATTAAAAATTCTAGGGGGATATTGATGATTAAATTAATTAAAACAGCGTTACCAGAATTAGAAATTACACCTGAGCAAGAAAAACAGTTACAATTATATTATCAATATTTAGTTGAACAAAACCAAATTATGAATTTAACTACAATTATTAATGAAGACGAGGTTTATATTAAACATTTTCTTGATTCAGGATTATTATTAAAAGAATTCTCATTGTCAAAGGAGATTACAGTTAGTGATGTTGGCAGTGGGGCTGGTTTTCCAGGGCTGGTTTTAAAAATTCTTTGCCCAACAATTAAATTAACAATTATTGAAGCATTAGAAAAACGATGCTTATTTTTACAACGATTAGTGATGAAGTTACAATTAAAAAATGTTGAAATTATTCATTCTCGAGCAGAGGAATATAGTCGAGAGCATGCTGAATCTTTTGAACTTGTTGTTTCTCGTGCTGTTGCTAATTTAGGGGTGCTTTTAGAATTAGTAGTGCGAATGGTTAAAACATCGGGAAGGATTATTTGTTATAAAGGGCCAAATGTTAAGGCTGAATTACAAGCAGCGCAAAAAACTTTATCAGTTTTAAATTTAAAATTAGAAAAAATTCAACATGAAACGATTCCACAACTTGGTGAACGGAACATTTGTTATTTGATTAAAACAGAGGCAACTGCAGAACCATATCCTCGTCGTTTTAATCAAATAAAAAAATTTCCAATTGGATAAAGTGTTATATAATAATAAAATAATGTATAAAATTATCAGATGCAACGGAACAGAAAGGACAATTATGGGAAAAATTATTGCAATCACAAACCAAAAAGGTGGCGTTGGTAAAACAACAACTTCGATTAACTTAGCGGCCGGATTGGCACGTACTGGACGAAAGATTTTATTAGTGGATATTGATTCCCAAGGAAATGCAACAACGGGGACAGGTGCTAATAAAGAAGAAATTCATGAAAGTATGTATGATGTTTTAGTTGGACAAATCCCATTAAAAAATATTATTATTTCAAATATTATGACTAATGTTGATTTAGCACCAGCAACTATTTCATTAGCGGGAGCAGATATTTATTTGATGGAAAGAACAGAATATAACCAAAGCATTTTATTAGAGCGGATTAAACCGGTTCGTGATAAGTATGATTTTATTTTAATTGATTGCCCCCCTTCCTTAGGATTAATTAATCGAAACGCACTAGCTTGTGCTGATTCTGTTTTAATTCCAATTCAAGCAGAGTATTATGCTTTAGAAGGTTTGGCACAGTTATTAACAACAATTCATTTTGTACAAAAAATGTTTAATGAAAGTTTAACAATTGAAGGAATTGTTTTAACAATGTTTGATTCACGAACAAAATTATCATTTGAAGTGATGACAGAAGTTAAAAAATATTTTAATGAAAAAGTTTATCGAACACATATTCCAAGAAATGTTAAAATTAGTGAATCACCATCACATGGTTTGAGTATTTTTGAATATGATAAAGGTGGTGCAGGTGCAGTTGCTTATGAAGAATTAGCGAGAGAGGTGTTGGCAAACAATGGCAAGTAATACTAAGAGTCGATTAAGTTCAAAAGGGCTAGATAAAATTTTTGGTGAAGGAATCAACGAAGTAATTAAAGGTATTGAAAGCAATGATGCATTAAAAGAAACAGCGAATGAAATTGTATTAGCGGAAATTTTTCCTAATCCGCATCAACCCCGCAAAAATTTTAATCAAGAAGAATTAACAGAATTAGCACAGTCAATTAAAGAATATGGTTTAATTCAACCTATTATTGTAAAAAAAACGAATAATGGTTATTATTTAGTTGCCGGAGAGCGTCGTAGTCGGGCTGCCAAATTAGCAGGATTAACAACAATTCCAGCAATTTTTGTTGATTTTAATGATCAGCAGATGAAAGAAGTTGCTTTAATTGAAAACATTCAACGGGTTGATTTAAATTCAATTGAAGAAGCTAATGCTTATAAAGAATTAATTGAGTTACTAGGATTAACCCAAGAAGAATTAGCACAACGAATTGGAAAATCACGAAGTCATGTCACAAATACGATGCGATTATTAAATTTACCAACTGAAGTGCAAACCTTGTTATTAGAAAATAAAGTAACAATGGGGCAAGTTAAACCATTAATTAGTTTAAATGTTGACAAAAATGAATTAAAAAATATTATTAATAAGATTATTAATTTAAATTTAAATGCGCGTCAGGTTGAAGAATTGGTCAAAGAATATAATCCAAAAATAACGAAACCATTAATTGAAAATTCAGAGAAGGATTCATCAAAACGAGCTGTTAATGAATTTTTGGAAAATAAAATAATGCGAAAATTAGGGACAAAAGTAGTTATTGATACTGACAAAATTGTTATCAAGTATACTGGAATTAAAGATTTAAACCGTATTTTAGAATTATTAGGTTTAATTGATGATTAATTAATAGTAAGGAAGAACATAATGGCATTAAAAATGGGAATAGTTGGTTTACCAAACGTTGGTAAATCAACTTTATTTAACGCAATTACAAATTCACAAGTTGAAGCAGCTAATTATCCATTTGCAACAATTAATCCAAATGTTGGAACGGTAGAAGTTCCTGATGAACGAATGGATACTTTAATTACTCTTTGTGCTCCGCACAAAGCAATTCATAGTACCTTTGAATTTTATGATATTGCTGGATTAATTGCGGGTGCTAGTAAAGGTGAAGGTTTAGGAAATGCTTTTTTGCAAAATATTCGCGAAACTGATGCAATTTGTATGGTCATCCGTTGTTTTGATAATAAAGATATTACCCACGTTGAAGGAACAATTGATCCAATTCGTGATATTGAAATTATTAATTTAGAATTAATTATTTCTGACCAAGAACAAATTAAAAAACGAATTGATAAAATTAGCAAAAAAGCACAAACTTTAAAACAAAAAGAAGATGTTTTTGAGTATGAATTATTATTAAAGTTAGCAACAGGATTAGAACAAAATAAATTATTAAAAGATTTAACATTATCAGATGATGAACTAAAAGTAGTAAAGAATTTTAATTTATTAACAATTAAACCTTTTATTTATGTTGCTAATGTTGCAGAAAGTGATTTAAACCAACCAGATAATTTTTATGTAAAAACAGTTAAAGAATATGCTCAACAACAAGCAATTGAAGTCGTTGCTATTTGTGCTAAAATTGAAGAAGAATTATCAGCATTAGAACCAGATGATCGGAAATTATTAATGGCTGATTATGGCATTAAAGAAGCTGGTTTAAGTCAATTAATTAAAAAATCTTATGCTTTATTAGGTTTACAAACATTTTTTACTGCTGGCAAGCAAGAAGTACGAGCATGGACTTTTAAAAAAGGAGCAACAGCACCAATGTGTGCAGGAATCATTCATTCTGACTTTGAACGTGGTTTTATTCGAGCAGAAGTTTATTCGTATGATGATTTAGTGCAATATGGTAGTGAAAAAGCTGTAAAAGAAAATGGTCGGTTACGAAGCGAAGGAAAAACTTATGTTATGCAAGACGGCGATATATGTTTTTTTAAATTTAATGTTTAGGGAGAAATAATAATGCGAATTGGCAATAGTTATGATTTACATAATTTAAAAGTAGGAATTGGTTTTTATTTAGGGGGAATTTTTATTCCATGCCAATACCAAATTGAAGCTGTTTCTGATGGTGATATTTTGTTACATACAATTAGTGAAGCAATTATTGGAGCCTTAGGATTAGGTGATTTAGGAGAATGGTTTGATGAAACAAATAAAAAACTTAATTCACAATTAATTTTAAAAAAAGCATTAACATTAATGACTGAACAGAATTATCAAATTAGTAATATTGATGTAACAATTATTATTGATGAACCACACTTGCAAAAGCATAAAAAAGCAATCAAAACTAATTTACAAAAATTATTACAAATTACAGCTGAAAAAATTAACTTAAAAGCAACAACTACTGAACAAAATTTTCCAAATATTATCCAAAGTTATACAACATTATTAATTTTAAAGCAAAATGATTAGGTAAAAAGTTAGAATGGGGGATTAAAATGAAACAAAAAGTCAGATTACGTTACGCACCAAGTCCAACGGGATTTTTACATATTGGTAATACAAGAACAGCATTATTTAATTATTTATTTGCAAAACATTATGATGGTGTTTTTGTTCTACGAATTGAAGATACAGATATTGAACGAAATGTTGAAGGAGCGATTGCGTCACAATTAGATAATTTAAGTTGATTAGGAATTGAACCAGATGAAACAATTGATCGCCCAGGGGCTTATGGACCATATCGACAATTAGAACGGTTAGAACTTTATCAAAAATATGCGCAAAAATTATTAACAACAAAAAAAGCATATTATTGTTTTTGTACACCAGCTGAACTTGAAAAAGACCGTGAAGCACAATTGGCAAAAGGATATCTTTCACCACGTTATAATCGCAAATGTTGACAATTAACTTCTGAACAAATTGCTGAAAAATTATCAAAACAAACCCCATATAATTTACGTTTTTTCGTTCCTTATGAAGCAAGTTATGATTTTAATGATTTAGTCCGCGGTCCTGTTCATTTTGAAGGAAAAGATCTTGGCGATTGAGTTATTTTAAAATCAAATGGAATTCCAACTTATAATTTTGCGGTCGTAATTGATGATATGTTAATGGAAATTAGTCATGTTGTTCGGGGGGAAGAACATATTTCTAATACACCAAAACAATTAATGATTTACGAAGCATTTAATGCTAAGCCACCAATTTTTGCTCATTTAACCTTAATTGTTAATGAGCAACATAAAAAGTTGTCAAAACGAGATAGTCATTTAATGCAATTTATTAGCCAATATCGAACATTAGGATATTTACCAACAGCAATTTTTAATTTTATTAGTTTATTAGGATGATCGCCTTCGGGCACTGTTGAAATTTTTAGTCATGATGAATTAATTAAAATTTTTGATGAAACGCGGTTTAGTAAATCGCCAAGTATGTTTGATGTTAAAAAATTAACTTGAATAAATAATTATTATCTTAAAGCAATGAATGATGAGGATTATCTAACTTTTGTTCGACCTTTTTTAGCAGAAAGCTATGATTTAACAAAAAAAACACCAGAATGAGTAAATATGTTATTATTAATTTATAAAAAAGAACTTCAATATGGGGCAGAAATTGTGACCTTAACAAAACCATTTTTTGAACCACCAACAAAGTTATCAATGTCAACGCAAGCAGTGTTAACAGAATTGAGCGGTTATGAAGAAATGATAACATCTTTTAAAACAGCGTTAAGTCAATTGCCAGTTTGAGATGAACCAAATATTAAGCAATTAATTAGTAAAATGGGGGAACAATATGCTATGAAAGGAAAGAATTTATTTATGCCAATTAGAATTTTTACTTCTCATCAAGAACATGGACCAGAACTAGCCAAGGTTATTTATTTATTAGGGAAAGAACAAGTAATTAATAATATTACTAAATTACAATAACGAAAAAATGAAATTACCACTAACAATCCGAGATAGTGTTCATGGCGATATTGAAATTAATGAAGAAATTACCGTAAAATTAATTAACACTCCAGAATTTCAACGCTTGCGTCGCATTAGTCAATTAGCCGGGGGACAATTTGTTTTTCCAAGTGCGTCGCATACGCGTTTTTCACATTGTATTGGTGTTTATCATTTAGTTAGTAAAATGTTAGAAACAGCAAGTTTTCAAGAAATGTATAGTACGCATGAACAATTATTGGTTAAATTAGCAGGATTACTACATGATGTTGGTCATGGTCCATTTTCACATACATTTGAAATGACTAATCATGTCACAAAAAATAATATTAGTCATGAAAATTATTCGTCTTTATTAATTAAAAATCCAACAACAAATATTAATAAAATCTTAGCGGTTGAATTTAGTCCAGAAGAAATTAATGAACTATGTATGATGATTAAAGGTAAACATCCGGACGGGGTTTTATCATCGTTAGTATCTTCACAATTAGATGCTGACCGAATGGATTATTTATTACGTGATGGACAAACAAGCGGTGTAGGTTATAGTCATGTTGATACACAGTGAATTATTCGGCATTTATTTATTAAAGATAAAAAGATTGTTTTTCCGTTAAAAGTACAGTATGCAATTGAATCATTTTTAATTGGCCGTTATCATATGTATAAGCAAATTTATTTACATCCACTAAGCATTGGATTTGATTTAACTTTCCAAATGATGTTCAAACGATTGTATGATTTATACCATAGCAATTATCAATTTAAAAATAAAGTAATAATTACTTTATTAATTCCAGTGTTGGAAGGAAAAATGATGAGTCCAGATCAATATTGTACATTAGATGATTATACATTATTTACATATTTAAAAATGTTAGAAAATGAAAATGATGAAATTTTAGTTACATTAATTAAAATGTTCACAACACGAAATTTTTTGCAAAAAATAAACCCAGCAAAAAGAAATTTCGAAGAAATTAAAAATAATTTGATAAAAAAATATAAAAACCATTATAATTACTTTATGGTTGAATATAACCTAAAACCAGTTAAATTATATGATAGTGATACTAAAACAATTTATATTGATACACCAAAAGGAATTAAATGCATTATGGAAGTTTCAGAAGTCTTAGCATTTAAAAATAATAGTAAAAAGACAGCAACAACAATTTGGTTTTCAATTGGAGAAAAATATGAGAATGATTAATAAGAAAGGTTTAAATTAATGAACTATAATGTAGAGTTATTAGAATTAGTGTATTCATATTTAAAAAAGAAAAAAAATAGCGATACTTTTGAAAATATTTGAAATGATATAGCATCAAAAAGTGATGTAACAGTTCAAGGAGCCAGCAAAGAAGATGTCATTGCAGAATTATATACTGATTTGGTGTTAGATAATCGTTTTGTGTTGACAAGTGAAGGTATGTGAGGGTTACGTGAATTCTTAAAATATGATGAAATTAAAAAACAATATGATTATACTGACCAGTTTGAAACAACAGAAGAATTTGAAGATATTGATTTAGATGAAGAAGATGAAGAGGAAAATGATGAAGAAGAATCATTAATTGATACTCTTGATTTTGATGATACATTAGATGATGATGATAACGAGGAAGATGATTTTGTTGAAATAGAAGTTGATGATGATTTAATTGAAAATGATTATTCTATTGATGATGATGATGAAACAGTAGCAGCTAAATTGGGTATTACAGAAGAAATTGACTGAAAATCTCTTGAAAAAGAAATGGAAGAAAATAATTAATACCAAGATTAAAGAGTGTTAGAAGCGACAACCCTGTTAATTTCTAAACTCTTTTTAATTTGAGGATGAAAGGATGATAAGACAATGGCAAAATATATTTTTGTAACTGGTGGAGTTGTCAGTGGCTTAGGGAAAGGCATTACAGCTTCTTCAATTGGTGTTTTATTAAAAGCAAGTGGATTAAATGTTTTTATGCAAAAATTTGATCCATATTTAAATGTTGACCCTGGAACAATGAGCCCTTATCAACATGGTGAAGTTTTTGTAACAGCAGATGGTGCTGAAACAGATTTAGATTTAGGACATTATGAACGTTTTATTGATGAAAATTTAACAAAAGAATCAAATATCACTTCAGGACGAATATATAAAAATGTAATTGAAAAAGAACGCCGTGGCGAATATGAAGGTGGGACAGTTCAAGTTGTTCCCGATGTTACTAATGAAATTAAAAAGAAAGTTTATTATGCGGCATCAACATCAAAAGCGGATATTATTATTACTGAAATTGGGGGGACAGTTGGGGATATTGAATCGTTGCCTTTTATTGAAGCAATTCGTCAAGTTCGCATGGAACAAGGACGAGAAAATGTTATTTATATGCATGTTTCATTAGTTCCATATATTGCAGCATCAAAAGAATCAAAGACAAAACCAACACAACATTCAGTGCGAGAACTATTATCATTAGGTATTCAACAAGATATTGTTGTTGCTAGAACTGAACAAGTTTTAGAAGATAATGTCCTTGAAAAAATTGCGCTATTTTGTAATATTGAAAAAAATAATGTTTTAGTAGCTACTGATGTTGCTAGTATTTATGAAGTACCATTAAAAATGTATGAACAAAATGCTCAAATAGTAATTAGCAAGTTATTAAACTTAAAAGTCACAAAAACTGATATGTCAAAATGAAAACAATTTGTTGAAAAAATTAATCACTCACAAGAAGTAATTGAGATTAAATTAGTTGGAAAATATATTGAACTTCCAGATGCTTATTTATCAGTTAGTGAATCGTTACGAATTGCTGGATATGAAAATAAGGTTAAAATTAAAATTGATTGAATTAAAGCCGAAGATATTAATAAAAAAAATTATCAACAATTATTAAAAAATGCAAAAGGGATTTTGGTTCCTGGTGGTTTTGGTAAACGTGGTTTTGAAGGGAAAATTTTAGCATGTCAATTTGCTCGTGAAAATAACATTCCATTCTTTGGAATTTGTTTTGGGATGCAAGCAGCTGTAATTGAATTTGCCCGTAATGTTTGTCACATTCAGGATGCTAATTCTTCAGAATTAACAGAAACAAAAAATGCAATTATTGATATTATTCGTGGCAAAGATAAAACTGATGCTTTAGGAGGAACATTACGCTTAGGTAATTATAAGACATCTTTAGTTCCAAACACATTAGCACATAAGTTATATGGGAAAGATGAGGTTTTGGAACGTCATCGCCATCGTTATGAAGTTAATAATGATTTTCGTGAACAATTAGCACAAGCTGGATTAGTATTTAGTGGTCTTTATGCTGAGAAAAACTTAGTGGAAGTTATTGAAATCCCGAGCCATCCTTTTTATCTTGCTGCACAATATCACCCGGAGTTTACTTCTCGACCAAATAAACCAAATCCATTATTTAATGGTTTTGTGCAAGCAGTAATTAACAATAAATAAGATGAAAAATTTGAAAAATAGGTAGATTTATATTAAGATTAAACCGTAGAAAGGTTGCAAATAAGTTATGAGTGGTACAAATTATCGAACACTAGCGATTGTTGGGAGCCAGTGGGGTGATGAAGGAAAAGGTAAAATTACTGATTATTTTGCTCAACAAGCAGATGTTATTGTTCGTTGAGCTGGTGGTGATAATGCTGGACATACAATTGTCATTAAAGGAACAAAATATAAGTTAAGTATTGTTCCTTCTGGTGTTTTTAATAAAAAATCAATTAATGTAATTGGGAATGGTTGTGTTGTCAATTTACGTAAATTAGTTAGTGAAATTAATTATTTACAAGAACATGGTTTTGATTGCAAAAATTTACGAATTAGTGATCGTGCCCATTTAATTTTTCCATATCATATGAAAATTGATGAATTGCAAGAAGAGTATCGCCAAAAAGATTCAATTGGAACAACAAAAAAAGGAATTGGTCCTTGTTATCAAGATAAAGCAGAACGAATTGGGATTAGATTAGGTGATTTATTTGATGAAAAAGGATTTTTACAAAAATTAGAAAATAATTTAAAATTTAAAAATGAAGTTTTAACAAAAGTTTTTAATAGTGAAGGATTTGACCCAAAATTAATTTGAAAAGAATATTTGGCATTATTTCAACAAATTAAAACACTAGTAACTGATACTTCAATTTTAGTTGATAATGCAATTCATACGCATCAAAAAGTTTTGTTTGAAGGCGCACAAGGAGTAATGTTAGACTTAGATCATGGTACTTATCCTTTTGTTACGTCATCAAATCCAACAGCAGCTTCAATTCCGGTTGGTGTTGGGATTGCACCGCGTTATATTAACAATGTTTTAGGAATTGTTAAAGCATATAATACTCGTGTTGGAACCGGGCCATTTCCATCAGAAATTTTTGGCGAAGTTGAAACATATATTCGTGAAACAGGACGTGAATATGGGACTGTATCGGGGCGTGCGCGTCGAATTGGATGATTTGATGGTATTTTAATGAAATATTCGTTGCGAATTAGTGGTTATACTAGTATGGCAATTATGTTATTAGATGTTTTAACTACTATTAAGGAATTAAAAATTTGTATTGGCTATGAATATCAAGGACAACAAATTGATTATGTTCCAAGTACAATTAAAGAATATGAGATGTGTAAACCAATTTTAATAACAATGCCAGGCTGAGATGAGGACATTAGTAATGTTACAACATTTGAAGATTTACCACATAATGCTCAACAATATTTAATGAAGTTAGAAGAAATCGTTGGTGTTTCAATTAGTTTATTTTCTGTTGGTCCTGACCGTGAACAAACTATTTTAATGAATAAGGAGATTTTTTAATGATTGAACGTTATTTTGTTCCAGAGATTGGAAAAATTTGAAGTTATGAAAATAAATATAATAGCTGAGCAAAAGTAGAATTATTGGTTTGTGAAGGATGGGCAAAATTAGGATTAATTCCCACAACAGATATTAAAAAAATTAAAACTAATTTAACAGTAAACTTACCACGAATGTTAGAACTGGAAGCTGAAACAAAGCATGATGTTGTTGCTTTTACTCGAATGTTATCAGAAACATTGGGACCAGAAAAAAAATGAATTCATTATGGTTTAACATCAACTGATATTGTTGATACTAGTCAAAATTATTTGATTAAAGAATCAAACTATATTGTTAAAAAATATATGCTTGAATTAAAAGAAGCGTTAAAAGAAAAAGCTCTTAATTATAAAAATCAATTAATTATGGGTCGTACCCATGGAATGTTCGCCGAACCAACCTCATTAGGATTAAAATTTTTACTTTGATATGCTGAATTAGAGCGTAATATTAGGCGGTTTGATGCTGCAGGTTCAGCAATTGCTGTTGCAAAAATATCAGGTTCAGTTGGTAATTTTGCGCATGTTGAAGTTCAAGTTGAAGAATATGTGGCAAAAAAATTAGGGCTAAACCTTGACCCAATTACAACGCAAGTAACATCACGTGATTATCATATTGCATTATTTACAAGTTTTAGTCAAATTGCTAGTTTGTTAGAAAAAATGGCGCTTGAATTTCGCCATTTCCAACGTTCAGAAGTGGCTGAAATTGAGGAAGGATTTAGCAAAAGTCAAAAAGGTTCATCTTCAATGCCACATAAAAAAAATCCAATTAGTGCGGAAAACATTGCTGGCTTAGCTCGTTTAGTGCGTAGTAATATGAATGTTACATTTGAAAATAATTTATTATGACATGAACGTGATATTTCCCATAGTAGTAATGAACGAATTATTATTCCCGACACATATCATTTAGTAGTTTATTTATTGAAACGAATGATCAGTGTTATTAATAATTTGGTTGTTAGTCCGGATAAAATTATTGAACATTTACAACAAGCCAATCAAATTTATTTTAGTCAAGTTGTTTTAACAAATATTTTGAAAGAAACTAATTATTCACGAGAAGAAGTTTATGATTTTATTCAAAAATGTACTTTAATCGCACAACAACAGCAACTTAATTTTAAAAATGTTTTAATTGATAATAATATAGCAAAATATTTAGCCTTACCAAAATTAGAAAAATTATTTGATAACAATTATTTTTTACGAAATATTGAACAGATTTATCAACGAGTGCTAAATTAAAAAAGGAGCGAGATAATGAAGTTAATTGTGGGTTTGGGGAATCCAGGTAATGAATATACTTATACAAGACATAATATTGGTTTTTTAGCCATTGCTAAGTTGGTAGATAAATTTAATTTAGCAAAGACAAAAAATGCTTTTAATGCTTTAATATGAGAAACAACAATTAACAACGAGAAAGTTCTTTTTTGTCAACCACAGACTTTTATGAATCTAAGTGGATTTGCAGTTTATCAAATTAAACAATTTTATAAATTAACATTAGAAGATATTATTGTCATTTATGATGATAAAGATATTCCTTTCAATGTTATTAAGTTAAAAAAGAATGGTTCAAGTGCTGGTCATAATGGAATTAAAGATTTAATTCAAAAACTAGGTAGTGAAAATTTTTTACGGATTCGTTTAGGAATTGGTAAAGATGTCCAAATTCCAACCCGAAACTGAGTACTAGGAAAATTTTCTCCTAGTCAGTTAGAACTTATTAATAATGATTTATTAGAAAGAGTTTATCAAATTATGGTGCAATATTTAGAAAAAGAAACTAGTTTTGATAAATTAATGAGTATCTATAATGGCAAATAAAATTAAACAATATAGTTTTAAAAGTAATAATCCGAAAATTTACTTAATTGCAACTCCAATTGGTAATTTGCAAGAAATGACACCACGAGCAATTGAAGTTATTAAACATGATGTTCAAAAAATTTATTGTGAAGATACGCGGAACACAATTAGACTATTAAATTATTTTAATTGTAAAAAGCAGTTAATTTCTTTAAATAAAGAAAATGAAATGCAACGCTTAACAGAAATGTTAAATGATTTAGCACAAAACTTATCAATTGCAATTATTAGTGATGCCGGTTATCCACTGATTAGTGATCCAGGTTATTATGCTGTTAACCATATTTTGGAACATTATCCTTATGATGTAATTCCGATTAGTGGTGCTAATGCTGCTTTAAACGCCATTGTTAGTTCGGGTCTTAATCCGCACCATTTTTTATTTTTTGGTTTTTTAAATAAAGCAAAAACAAAAAAAATTAATGAGTTACAACAACTGCTATCATTTTCATATCCTATTATTTTTTATGAAGCACCGCATCGAATTTTAGAAACATTAAAAATAGTTAAATCAGTTTTTGGTGAGCGTAAAATTGCCATTGGTAAGGAAATTACAAAAATTCATGAGCAATGATATCGTGGACAGTTAAGTGAAGTGCTTTTGTTTTTACAACAAGAAGAAAATGCTGCTTTTGGTGAGTATGTCCTTGTTGTTGATGGAGCGGGGAATCTTCCAGTTCCTGTTATTGCAGATGAAATTTTAGTTACCGAAATTGACCAATTAATTACAAAGCAAAATTATCGCGTTAAACAAGCAATTGATTTTGTCGCAAATAAATATAAAATTAGTAAAAATGTTTTATATAATAAATATCATCAGCAAAAGGAGCACGATGGAAAAAACAGAACGAATTAAACACTTAGTGTTTTGTAGCATTCTCTTTAGATTAGAAATTATTGTTTTACTCTTAACTTATTTTTATAGTTTAATTTATTATCAATTAAATTTATTAAGTTATTTATGATATTTTGTTAGTTGATGAAGTGTCCAAACTGCTGTTTTAATTTTATTATTTGCCTTCGGAGGATTAATTTACTTTACAAAATTACGAAATTGTCATTTTGTAAAAAACAAGTTTTTTATTTTATACATTGTCTTTGCTGCCTTGTTAACATTCTTATTTTTTACACTTGGGACAGTTATCGGTGCCATTACTGGTGAAAAGTTTACTCCCAGTTGGCATAGCCTCGCAATTTATTGAATTAGTACAACAGTGCAGCATTGATTGTGTCCCGCGATTTTCATTATTTATTTTTGCATTGTGGTAGAAAAAGAATGTATTAATTATAAAAATTTTTATTTACAAAAGTTATATAAGTTTTATCTTCATCCAATTTTTTATACTATTTTTATTGCTGTTCGGGAGGGCGTTTTATTATTAACTCCAATTGATGAAAAATTGTGAAATTATAGTATGCCAGCAAATAACTACTATGTACCATATTTTTTTCAAGATTTTCGCCGGTTAGAATATTATCTTTTATATTTAATTTTGTTAAGTATCATTATTGCTTTATTAATAACGTTCATTGTTAATTTAAATAATTTATTAGTTAACCACCAGAAAATTAAAGAAAGTCAAGAAAAAATAAATTAAGTTTAAATAATTCTTATTTTACGGTAAAATTGAAATACATAAAAATTATAGAAGAATAGAGGGAAAAAATGACAGAACAGAGTAATTTCTGAACAGATGTTGAAAAAGGAATGATGAGTTATTTAACAAAATATATTAATCTTTTTGAAACAGACTATGCAAAAGACACAGCGGAAAAAAATCAAAAAATAGAAGCTTTTTTAGCAGGAGCAAAGTTTAAAACTAATTTTGAAGATTTATTTAATTTTGTGAAAACAGAAATCAAACCATTATTTGATGATATTAGAGAAGAATATTTACAAGATAAAAAACCAGAAGAAATTGATCAGAAAAAAATTACAACATTAATTGAAGTAAGCAAATTATTTAACGCAATTATTCCATTACCACGATTTTTAAATGATTTTATGACTAGTGCGAAAGAAGCTAGTCCGGTTGATTTAAATAAACTTTTTGTAAATATGATGAAAGTAGAAATTGGTGAGTTAACAAAAATTTATGATGATGAGATTAAAGATCTTGACCCAGCGCTTGAAAAATGTTTAAAAGAGATTAATAATGCTAATGATGCCTTGGAAATTTGAAATTTAGTAAATCAATTAGGTTTATTTTTACAACGTGATATTATGTTAACTGATTTTTTTCCTGAAAAAGAAGAAGAAAAGTTAAAAGGAAAATTAGCAAATATTGATCAAATTGAAAAAGATTATAATGATGGAAAAATTAAATTACCAGAATTTAATAAAGAAAAAATTATTGAAGAGGTCCAAGCATATCATAATTTTGTCATTGCATTAAGTCCGGAAAAACGATTAGAAATTGCTGAAAAAACAACAGAATATCGTAATAAAGTCGCTCCTTTAGTTCAAATTATTCAATGTTTACATGATTTATTAATTAATATATTAACTGCAACAAATATCATTAATACAGCAAAACAATAAAAATTTATTGTTTTTTTTTTTTTTTTATTTCTAGTGATAAAAAATAATAAAAAAATTTAAAGACTTGCTTTTAAAATTAAAAAGAATAATATAAAAGTATAAGGATAAAAAAAGTAAACAATGGCATTTTTACTTATGCAATATCGAAAAGTGCATTGCTTAAATATATTTGCTAAAAGGATAGCATAATCAATTTTAAGTATATTTATTTAAATGGCATTAAAGGACATTACAATTTGATAGGTATTCTGTGTATTTAACAGCAATTTGCATTTTTTAGTTTTGCATGTTTATCTTTAATTTTTATTAAAGGATTTTAATAAAAATGGACGTAGAAAGAGAAAGAGGACAAGTAACATGACAGAAAAATATGGTATTAATGTTTATTCAGAAATAGGTAATTTAAAAACAGTATTGTTACATCGCCCTGGTGATGAATTAGCTAACTTATCACCAGATTTATTGGAACGATTATTGTTTGATGATACACCAGATTTAATAGTTGCACAAAAAGAACATGACTTTTTTGTGCAAACTTTTAGGAACTTAGGTGTTGAGGTGTTGTATATTGAAAAATTAGTCGCTGAAGTTTTAGACACTGATTCAAAAATGCGGCAAGAATTACTAGAACAGTTTTTAAAAGAATCTGGTGCAAAAGAAGAATACATTAGTAAGTTACGTACTTATTTAGGAAAATTAGATAATCAAGATCTTGTTAATAAAATGATAGCAGGGGTAACAAAATATGAGTTAGGAGTAGAAATTACAGATAATTATCCGCTAGCGGTTGATCCAATGCCAAATATTCTATTCCAACGTGATCCATTTGCATCAATTGGAAATGGAGCAACTATTCATAAAATGTTTACGGTTACTAGAAATCGTGAAACATTATTTTCTGATGTTGTTTTAAGACATCACTCCCGTTTTAAAGGAAAAATTAATTTTTGATATGATCGTAATGAAAAAGAAACTTTAGAAGGTGGAGACATTTTAGTTTTAAATTCAAAAACATTAATTATTGGTGTTTCACAAAGGACATCAATGGAAGCTATTAAAATAGTAACAAAAAATCTAATTGAAAATGATTCAGTTAGTTATGAAAAAGTTATTGCATTAGATTTAAATACAAAAAATCGTGCTTTTATGCATTTAGATACTGTTTTTACTAATATTGATTATGATAAATTTATCGCACATCCATTAATTTTTGAAGCAATGGGTGAGTTTAAAATTTTTGAAATTACAAAAAATGGAGTTAAAGAAATTAAAGAAACAATTAAAGATTATTTATCAGAAGAAGTTGGTAAGCCAGTTCAAATTTTTAAATGTGGTGGAGAAGATCCAATTGCACAGGCAAGAGAACAATGAAATGATGGGACAAATGTTATTACAATTCGTCCTGGTGAAGTGATTGCCTATTCAAGAAATCAAATTACAATTGAAATTTTAAAACAAGCTGGTGTTAAAGTGCACGTTATTGATTCAGCTGAATTATCACGTGGACGTGGGGGACCTCGTTGTATGTCAATGCCAATTTGAAGAGAGGATATCTAAAATCTTAATATTATATTTTAAAAGGAGAGAAAAAATAATATGGCTGTAAATTTAAAAGGAAGAAGTTTTCTAACTTTATTAGATTTCACGCAAAGAGAAATCTATTATTTATTAGATTTATCAAGACAATTGAAAGAAGCAAAATATGCTGGAACTGAGCAAAAACCATTAGCTGGAAAATCTGTTGCTTTATTATTTGCAAAAGATTCAACACGAACAAGATGTGCTTTTGAAGTCGGAGCATTTGATTTAGGAATGCACCCTGTTTATTTAGGATCAAGTGGTAGCCAAATGGGAAAAAAAGAATCAATTGAAGATACTGCAAAAGTATTAGGAAGAATGTTTGATGGAATTCAATTTCGTGGGTTTAAACAAACTGATGTTGAAGCATTAGCAAAATATTCAGGTGTTCCAGTATGAAATGGATTAACTGATGAATTTCACCCAACGCAAATGTTAGCTGATATTTTAACATTGCAAGAAGAAAAAGGACAACGCAATATGAAAGGGCTAAAATTTGTTTATTTTGGTGATTCTCGTTTTAATATGGCAAATAGTTATATGGTTGTTAGTGCTAAATTAGGAATTCATTTTGTTGCTTGTGCGCCAAAGGATTTATGACCAAATGCAGAATTATTGAAAAAAGTACAAGCAATTGCAAAAGAACATGGTGGTTCAATTACGTTAACTGAAGACCATAAAACAGCGGCAAAAGATGCTGATGCAATTGCCACTGATGTTTGAGTATCAATGGGAGAAGATCCTGCTGTTTGAGGAAAAAGAATTAAGGATTTAACACCATATCAAGTAACAATGGAAAAAATGAAACAAGCAAAAGAAGATGCTATCTTTTTACATTGTTTACCAAGTTTCCATGATGGAAATACGGATACTGCGCAACAAGTGATTAAACAATTTGGTGGAACTGGTGAATTAGAAGTTACTGATGAAGTTTTCCAATCAAAATATTCAAGTGTTTTTGAAGAAGCAGAAAATCGTTTACATACTATTAAAGCAGTAATGCTAGCAACAATTCGTGGCTAGGTTATTAATTATGAAAGGTTAAAGGGGGCGCAAAAATGGATGTAAAAAAGAAAAAAAAGTTTAAATTTAAATTGCCGACAGCATTTACAATTTTATTAGGAATTACGCTCTTAATTATTATTGTCTCTTGAATTCCAGGAACAACTGGTTCATGAAAAGACGCTGATGGTGAACTTCACAATGGTGGACCTGCGGGAATTTTTGACTTATTTTTAGCTCCGATGCAAGGATTTAAAAGTAAAGTTGATGTTATTGTCTTTATTTTAGTTTTAGGAGGTTTCTTAGGCATCGTTATTGAATCAAAAGCATTAGATGCTGGGATTGGGCGTTTAGTAGCAAAAATGAAAGGCCGTGAAATTTGAATTATTCCAATTGTAATGTTTTTATTTTCAGTTGGTGGTACAACTTATGGGATGGGGGAAGAAACAATCGCATTATACCCAGTTATTATTCCTGTTTTATTATCTGCTGGTTTTGATGTGCTAACAGCGGTAATGGCAATTTTATTTGGTGCTGGAATTGGTTGTATTGGTTCAACATTAAATCCATTTGTTATCCAAGTTGCTGTTGATGCTGCTGGTGTGCCTGATTTAACATCAACAACAGGAATTATTTGAAGAGCCGTGTCATGATTATTATTAACAGCAGGTGGAATTTCATTTGTTGTTTGATATGCGTTACGTGTTCGTCGTACACCAGGGAAATCACCATTATTTGATAAAAAAGATTTTTATGAAGCAGAATTTGCAATTGTTGATGATTTACCAGCATACAATGGTAAACGTAAAGCAATTATTGCGATTTTTATGATTAGTTTTGTCTTAATGATTTTTTTATTAATTGGATGGGATAAATTTGGAATTCCTGTCTTTGTTAATTTTACAAAATTAGTTAGTGAGCATGCCCCATTTATTGCTAATTTCTTTGCTCCATTAGGGCAATGATCATTTATGGAAATTTCAGCATTATTCTTTATTGCATCAATTATTATTGCATTAATTAATTGAAAAGGAGAAGAAAAATACGTTAATAGTTTTATTAGTGGTTCAGCTGATATTCTATCTGTTTGCTTGGTTATTGCCTTTGCAGCTGGGATTGGGTTTATTATGACAAATACTGGAATGCAAAACAAATTAGTTAGTGGATTATCTACACCAATGTCAACATTAGGTAAAACAGGCTTTATTATGGTAGCCTTCTTCTTCTTCCTAATTATCTCATTTGTAATTCCATCTAGTTCAGGATTTGCCCAAACTGTTTTCCCAATTTTGGGTCCTGTTGCTAATGGGGTAGCAACAGGTTTAACATCAGGAACAATTACTGCCTTTTCATTTGCAAATGGAATTATTAATTTAATTTCACCAACAAGTGCAATTTTAATGGCAGCGTTATCAATTTCAAAAGTTCCTTATGGTAGCTTTATAAAAGCATCATGACCATTAATTGTTGGAATTGTTGTTGCAACAATTATTTTGTTAGGAATTGGAAATTTATTACCAATTTCAAACACTAGTCCTTGATTCTCAATGCCAGTTGAGTAAGCAAGTTTTCATTTTAAAAGAAAGGATATGTAAATTATGGCAAGAATAGTTGTTGCGTTAGGAGGAAACGCATTAGGAAATTCCCCCAGTGAACAACAAGAAATTGTAAAAGATACTGCGAAGGCAATGGTTGACATCATTGAAAATGGTGATGAATTAATTATTGCGCACGGGAATGGACCACAAGTTGGAATGATTAACAATGCTTTTGATGAAGCAGCCCATGTTAATAATAAAATTCCAATTATGCCATTTCCCGAATGTGGAGCAATGTCACAAGCCTATATTGGTTATCATTTGCAAAATGCAATTTTAAATGAATTAAATAAACGTAAAATTAAGAAAAATGTTGTAACAATTGTAACACAAGTTGAAGTTGACCATAAAGATCCTGCTTTTAATAATCCAACAAAGCCAATTGGTGCGTTTTATCCTGAAGCAGAGGCAAAAGCATTAGCTGAAAAAAATGGCTTTACTGTTAAGGAAGATGCTGGACGAGGATGACGCCGAGTAATTGCATCACCACAACCAATTGATATTGTTGAAAAAGAAATTATCGAAGATTTAATTAAGCAAGGACATATTGTAATTACCGTTGGTGGTGGAGGTATTCCCGTTGTGAAAACAGGGGCTGCTTATCAAGGAGTTCCTGCTGTTATTGATAAAGATTTTGCTAGTGCAAAGTTAGCAGAATTAATTAAAGCTGATAAATTGATGATTTTAACAGCGGTAGCAAAAGTTGCAATTAACTATGGAAAACCTAACCAACAAGCATTAGATGTTTTAACTTTAACTGCAGCAGAAAAATATATTACAGAGAATCAATTTGTGCCAGGTAGTATGTTACCAAAAGTACAAGCTGCAATGAAGTTTGCTAGTTCTGGGTCGCAAAAAATAGCAATCATTGCTGAATTAGCACAAGCTAAAGCAGCATTAGCTGGTAAAGCTGGTACAACAATTAGTAAATAAATTCATAGGAATTATTTAAACCTTTTTTCTAAAAATTACACTTTGTAGGAAGTATAATTAATAAAAAAGGTTTTTATTATCGTAAAGTTAATAAAAGTAAGGGTTAAATATTAATTAGAAATTTTTTTTTTTTTTTAAAAAAAAAAAAAAAATATTTTTCTCAAAATTTGAGTAATAATTAAATTAAGAAAAAATAATTAATCAAACTTTTTTATTAATAGCTTATAAAATAATAAAAGTTAATACAACCATCATTTCAAGGAAGAAAAATGTGATACAATCAAGTCTAAAACAATAGAAAATATTAACTATTTTAGTCAAAGAGGTAAAGAATGAAAGAGGATTTAAATAGTACTCAACATCAAATATTAACACAAGAAGATAATTTGGATAATTTTGTTACTGATTTATATTATTTTAGTACACTATTAGAAACCTTAAAAAAAGATTTTAAAAATCATTTAACAGATTTAACCAGGTTAAAAAATAATAAAAAAATAACTACAGAAGAATACCAAACTAATTTAAAAATATTAAAAAATTTATATAAATCCAAAATGATGGAATTAAAACAAAATATACTAAAAATGGCTGATTTATGGTAGTATATATTATTTTGAGGTTTTTAATAAAATTAAGTAATTAGAAACAAATTAAGTTTCGCTTATGAATAAATGATAACAAAATTTATAAAAAATTCAACTTTTTTAAAAATTATATTTTTAATTGAATAAATAATTTTATAAAATTATGAATTTTGACAAACTAAAAAGTACTTTTTAAAGTTATTACTAATTTTAAAAAGTTTTTTATTTATAAAGATAAAAATTGATTTTGAGATTGATTTAATTTAAAAATATTAGATTCAATTTTTTCTTTATTTTTATTAATTTTAACTTCATTAATTCTGCTATTAAGTCTTAATATTGAAGCAATTAACATATTATTAAATGTTTCTTTACAATATATTTTTGCACCACGCCCCTTAACAGCCTTAATATAATGTGAAACATCACCTTCAACATGACAACCAATATTATATTCTAATGCTTGATTTTCAATACCATCTTTATTATTTTTAATTAATTCAATAGTTTCTAATAAAAATTTCTTTTTGCTGTCAATAACATAGGGTAAATGACAAATTAAAAAATCTAATAATGCTTCATAATTTCCAGTAAAAAAATATATTTTTGCTAATTTATATTTTAATCTATGAATTTTGTTTCTATTTCTATATGAAAATAAGTCTTTAAATCTTTTTACTAAATGAAATTTATCCAAACTATATGATACAGTGTTATTTTTATAGTTTGTTTTTATGGCTTTGTAAATTTTTTTAATTTGTTTTTTGCCATCACTTAATTCAATAGCACCTAATACTCTTAATAAATCATCTCTATCTTTTGAACCATTAGCATTTGTTGGTAAACAATTTTCAATATATATTTTACATTCTTGTTGTTCTCCTATATATTCCAAGATTTTTAATACATGTATTGTTCATTCTTTGCTTATTATTTCTGTTTTATCTACTAATTTGTTATTTATATAACAAACAATACCAGTAGTACCAGTACCTGATGGGTCAATACCTATTTTTATCAAGTTGCTCACTCCTCATCATTATTAACTGCTGGTACTACATTTGAGATATCTTCTTCTTTAACGACATTATCGTTAGTGTCTGCTATTTCTGGATAAGATGGGGTAATTTATATTATTTAATAATGATTCATCGCTCATTTGCCCTTTATTTTTGGCGACATCAATATCTTTAAATGAAATATATTCAAAATTACCATCTTCTTTAATTTCTTTTTCATCTAAATCAATATCAGATATATCAATCCCAATTTCTAATGCTAATTTACGATATAATTTTGCTTCAACCATTTCTTTTGGTCATTTATTTCAAGGTGAATATTCACTATTACCACTAGGACTACTATTTCTTAAACGATCAATATCTGCTTTTCTTAATAAAATACCTTGATAATTTCCATTTTTATCTTTTGCAAAAGCAAAGCACCAATAATTTCATTATAATCACTAGTATTTGCATTAAAATTAATTTCATGTATTTTAGGACATGAATTTAAACTATCTCATTCAAATTTTTCACCTTTAAATATAATTGCTTTTCTTGGACTATACCCTGCTTCTTCAATTTTTTTACAATAAACTTTACTATCAATAACAGTAGTTAATTTATTTTTAAATGGAATAATATTAAAATCTTTACCAAAAATTAACCCTTTATTACTTAATTTAATAATTCCTAATGCTGTTATTTTTGCATTATCAGCAGTATTAACTAATTGTAAATAACTATTACCATTTTTCTTTTTTAATTCTTCAAGTGCTAATATATTTTCTTTTACATATTTATCATTAACTTTTAATTCATATTTAATAATTGCACCTTTAATATATTGTTGTAATTCATTTGTCATTTTATTTCACTCCTTTAATTTTTATATTTATTCCTTTAATACCAACTACTTTATTATCAGTATTTGTATCTCATTGTGCTTTAATTGTATTTTTAACTAACTTTTCATCAATAATTAAATATTTAATTAATTGTTTTAATTCATATTGATTAGCATTTTCTAAAAAATTATTATCAATTCCAATTACTTCAATATCTTTAATTAATAATTTTTCTTTTATTAAATTAATACCAACTTTTTTTAATTGTTTTGGTTCTAATGATTTATCAATTTCAACTACTTTTTCCATAACACGAACTTGTTCATCTTGAATTTGGTCTATATCAAGACCCATATCTGGTGTTAAACTATTTGCTTTTTCAATTAATTCTTGTTTTTTTAATTCTTGTTCTTTTAAAAACTCTTGTTGTTTTTGTTTACGAGCTTGTGTTAAATTATTATTAATTTCAACTCTGTATCTTTCAATATAATTCCTATAATTAGTAATTATTTTACCAATTATATTATGTTCATCTAATAATTTTTGAATAGGTTGTAATCATTCTTTAAAAACAAAATTATTTTTAGTAATAGCACTTGGAATATCTTTTAAATGTAGATCTTGATAACCATTTAATGCATAATGATTAATATGTCTAAAAATATACTCAGTTAATTCTTGTTTATTTTCTTCTTTAAATTTTTAAACATTATATGCTAAAATACTTTCATTTTTAAAATCATCTCCTTTTAAAGGAAATTGAAATGTAATACTATTTACTCTATTTTTTACAATATCATTCATTATTCACCCTCCTTACTTGGTAAATTATTAATATCTTTAATTAGGCAATATCTATGATTATTACTTTCACAATATTTTAAGTGCATTTCAATTGTTATTTCATCAGTTTGTAAACTTTCTCAATCATATGTAAGTTTATCTTATTCACAAAGTAAATAAAAATCTTCTTTATATAATATTTGTTGTTTTAATTTTGCAAGTTCTTTTTTAAGTGCTTCATTTTCTGCTTCAAGTGCTTCATTTTCTGCTTTAAGTTTGTTAAATTTAATTGTTTCTGTTACATTCATTATTCTTCTTCCTCAATAACAGTTAATTGTTCTAATTGTTTTTTTGTAATTCTAGCACCTAATAAACAAGCATTTTCTAAATTAGCACCTAATAAACAAGCATTTTCTAAATTAGCACTTCGTAAATTAGCATATTCTAAATTAGCACATCATAAATCAGCACATCATAAATCAGTACCTTGTAAATTAGCACTTCGTAAATAAGCACCTTGTAAATCTAATGCTTCATATTCTAAATATTCATTTATTTTTTGTTCTTCAACAGTTATTCCTGTTAAATCTTTAATTAAAGTTTGTATTGTTTTCATTTTATAATTCCTCCAAATTCTTTTCTTCAATTAATGTATCAATATAGTCATAAGCACTTTCTTCTGAATGACATTCTTCTAATGTTTCATTAAATAAATCTTCTTCTGTGTAAACTTTGCCATCTTCATCTTTTCACATATTATTTATCTCCTTTATTTGTAATTCTTTGTATATTTTGCATTTTAAAAACTTTCTTTATTAATTTGATTAAAAATTTTTTCTAATTCAGCATAAATCATTTGCTTCATAGTATTTTGCCCATATCCATCAAATTCACCATCATTTATTGAAATTAATAATTTAGCAATATTTCTTTTTATTTTTTCCATATTATTTACCTTTTTCATTCAATATCTTTTAAATCAATAATTGCCGTTGATAAGCCATAATTATTATTTTCAATTTTTTCTCGTACTTTTGCTTCTTCTAGTGTGTAATAAGCATAAGTAGTTAAATATTCATTTTTAATAATTAATAAGTATTTTTTAGTCATAATTTAATCCCTCCAAATTCTTTTTATTTACAATTAAATTTTCTAATTGATAATTTTGTAATCAATGTTCTTCACATAATATAATTTCTTTTTTATAACCTAAATTTCACTCTAATTTATTATCATTTTTTTCAATATAACTATTTCCACAATAAGCATTTTTATTATTACAATTAATTCTTTGACATTTCATATAGTAATCTCTCCTAATTCTTTTTATTTAATGCTCAATGTTCATCAGTAATTTCATTGTGGGTAAGGATATATTTATTTTGTTTATCACATTTAAAGCAATAACCTCAATATCTTTTTTTAAGACAATATTTCTTTTTCATCTTTACCTCCTAGTTTTAACTCGCTGGCACTCACTCGCAAGTGAAAGTGCCAAAGCGAGAATTAGTTATATAAGTATTTATCTATTTATTTACTATGCCATCCGCTTCACTGGGGGTGAGCGGAGGCAGTATTATCTTTGTTTTAGCATCTATTAAAAATCTGCAACTATATTTTTAAATTAGACGCCAGACATATATATGTCTTCCTTCTCCGTTCCTTTTTCAAGGAGGCAACGCTCAGTTTTTGAAATTAAATTTACTCGCATCAATTTGAAGGACCTAATGCTAATCGCAAATTTAATTGTTTGTGTCACCATCTCTATTTTTATTGTGGTTTGATGTTAGCCTTGGACACATCACCACTATCGCAAGTTATTAAAAATAATAACCAACGCCGATTTACCTCTTTCCTCATACACTATTTCAGTACTTGCCTCGGACGGCTGTGGGAATGAGTTAATACTCATGTTCTTATGGAAGCACTTAGTTATTTATAAAATAACAGTCCCACTCTGCATTAAGTTTTATAAAATCAAAGTTTTAAAAAACCAGTTTCATAATCAAAGATAATTTTTGAATTTTCTAGTTTTTGATAAAATTGCTTTTGTGTTTTATCTTTTACTTTATTCAATAAATTTCTATGTTTTTCACAAGTTCATAAAACTTTATTTGATACAAATTCTTCGGTGATGAATGATGATAATTTATAACAATCATTAACATCACATATTTTTTGTTGTTTAATTATTATTACCTCCTTTTAGGAGTTGTTTTATTTCAAATAAAAAACAACTCTAACAAGAGTTGTTTTTTTGGAGCTTCATCGTACATTATACGAAATTTAAATAAAGTAGGTAAATCAATTTTAAATTTATTTAGTAAGTTTGATATTTGGTTTATAATCATAAGACATAGGGTACCTTTCTAATTAATTTTTTAACAAACTAATTATAAATAAGATAACCCTTTTTTATTTTCCCCCAAAAAATAAAACAGCATCTTTATTAATAACGCTAATAGAAGAAAACATTATTTTATGATATAATAAATATAAGAGATTAATATAAGTAGGGTAAACATATGTGTGAAAACAGTAAAAAGGGTCATAGCAGTAATTGTCACAATAATTGTCGGATTCATCACCATCTGAATTTTTTTAATTGTTATCAATATCCTGTTTTTCCTTCTTATGGGTGTGGAACACCACCATTAATTCAGTATTCAATTCCGCAACCTCCATATCCACCGTTATTTGCACAATATCAATATTCCCCAATTATTCAGTATCCAATGACAGGACTTCAACCAAATCAAAGTTTGTCACTAGGACAACCATATCAATATAACCCACATAATGTTGGGCAAAATTTTAATAATTTAACCAATAATGCTAGAATTAATGATAATTTTCAATATCAATCTCAACCTGTTAGAGAAGATTATTATTTATCTCCTTATAATTCTCGTATTCCATTAGGGACAGAACGATATTATAATGATTTTCGTCGTCCAAGTTTACCATTAATTTTTGAAGAAAAATATAATTGAGCATTACATATTTCTGATATTTTGGATGAGTTTATTCGGCGTCATCGCAGTCGACCAAAATCTAATTTTGATGAATATCAAAATTTAAAACAGACATTAGATACTTCATTACGCCATTTGCAAGAAGCAGAAGCACTAAACCAAAAATTGGTTAATACTTGAGCAAAAAAGGATGATAATTCAAGTAATAATAATTCTGTACATTTACCAACAGATAGTATTGATTCTAAATTATTAAAGTCAAAATCTGACCAATCTGATGCTTTAAATGAAAAAAAAGTTTCTCCAATAATTGTTAGTTCTGAACCAGAAAAAAGTTCATCTTTAACTGAAAATAATGTAGAAGATAAGTTTAATGAAGATGATTCAGATAATAATTTTAATCCTGAAGATGATACGCATAGTTTCTTTTTTAATGATGAATTTAAAGTAGAAGATTCACCTGAGAAAAATGACAATGATATTTTAAAAAATGATAATGATGTTAATAAGGTTGCTGCTGAAGATATTCATGATTTTTTAGGTGTCAAATCACCAGACTTTGATTTAATGGAATCTAATCCAGAAATAATAGAAACAGATATTTTAGATGATGAAATAACCTTTATTGATATTGATAAAGTAAAGGATACAAAACCAGCTTTTGGGACATATAAGGATTATACAATTAAAACATCATTAGGGGAAAAACGAGCTAGTGAGATTTATTCAAAAATATTTGATGAATATGGTAATCTTAAAATGGATCATTATGAAGCAATGGCCCAATTTGGATTGACAGAAAAACAATATGATCAATTAATTGAAAATTTTTATCATGCAAAAGAAAATAAAACAAAAAAAATTAAAAAAAATAAATTTGGAGTAGTTACTAAATCAAAATTTAATACTAAAGCTTTTTGAATTACGATCAGTGTTTTAGGTGTTATTTTATTATTAATTGCAATAACTGTTATTTTGTATTTTACTGTTACTAGTGTTACTGAAGGAATTGATACAATAATTGCTAAAATAAAAAAAATATTTTAATTTAGAATAATAAATTTCAAAATAGTTTTTTAAATATTATGTATAATAATTATTGATGTGTTTTAAAAAATAAAGGAGAGAAAACATGGCACAGACGCTGGTAATAATGGAGTCCCCAACTAAAACAAAATCGGTTGAAAAATATCTTGGCGAAAATTATTTAGTTTTATCATCAGAAGGACATATTCGTAATTTATCAACAAAAGGTGAGTATGGGTTAGGAGTAGATATTAAAACTTTTGAACCAAGTTATAAAATGGAACGTGGAAAAAAAGAAATTGTTAAAAAATTAAAACAAGAAGCCAAAGCAGCAGATTTGGTTATTCTAGCAACCGACCCTGACCGAGAAGGAGAAGCAATTGCTTATCATTTAAATGAAGTATTAAATTGTGGTGAGAAATCTCGCCGTGTTCGCTTTAATGAAATTACAAAAGAAGCAGTGTTAGAGGCATTTCAACATCAAACAGATTTAGATATGAATTTAGTTCATTCACAAGAAACTCGACGAATTTTAGACCGTTTTATTGGTTTTCGCTTAAGCAAATTGTTACAGAAAAAGATTAAGTCAAAATCAGCTGGACGAGTACAATCGGTTGCTTTAAAGTTAGTTGTTGAACGAGAAAAAGAATGGCAAAACTTTGTGCCGGATGAATATTGGACTGTTGAAGGATTATATAAAAAGGCAGTTGTGAAATTAACAAAATTTAAGGATGAAAAAATTGAATTAAAAGTAGAAGCAGATGTTCTAAAAGTTAAAAAAGCTTTAAAAAAAGATTTTGTTGTTGTTCAAATTAAAGAAAGTGAAAAACAACAAAAATCACCGAATCCACATACTACTTCAACAATGTTACAAGAAGCAAGTAGTAAAATGGGTTTTGCTTCAAATAAAACATCATTAATTGCTCAGCAATTATACGAAGGAATTAAAGTTAAAGATAATATTACTGGATTTATAACATATCCGCGGACAGATTCAATTCGATTAAGTGATAAGTTTGTTCAGGATGCTTTTGACTATATTACAATTAAATATGGAACAGAATATTTAGGTTGAGTTAAAACACCACCAAAAAATAAAAAAAATGTGCAAGATGCTCATGAAGCAATTCGTCCAACTGATTTAACAATGACACCAGAAGCGGCAAAAGAATATTTAAGTCGTGATCAAATACGTTTATATAAAATTATTTATAATCGTTCGTTAGCTAGTTTAATGGCGAATGCAAAGTTATTAAGTAAAACAATTATTTTAGATAATAATAATTATGAATTTCGGATGACAGGAAGTACGATTCAATTTGATGGGTTTTTAAAATGTTATGTTTTAGAAGGTGATGAAGAAATTTTAAAGTTGCCAATGTTAAAACCAAATCAAATTTTTAATTTAAATGAATTATATGGAATTCAACATTTTACTAAACCACCGAGTCGTTACTCTGAAGCGAAATTAATTAAGACATTAGAGGAAATTGGGGTTGGACGTCCATCAACTTATGCACCAATTATGCGAACATTAAAAAATCGTGGTTATATTATTGTAGAAAACAAAGCAATTAAAGCAACTGAAAAAGGGATTTTAACAAGTGATAAATTACAAGAATATTTTAGTGATATTATTAACGAAAAATACACTTCAACAATTGAAGAAAGTTTGGATGTGATTGCACACGGTGACGCAGAACCAAAGCCATTATTAAAAGAATTTTGAGAACGATTTGAGCCACGCATTGAAGCAGCAATGGAATTAATGGAAGAAATCCCAGTTGAGAAGGCGGGGATTGAATGTCCAGAATGTGGAAATGATTTAGTATATCGGTATGGAAAATATGGTAAATTTATTGCATGTTCAGGGTTTCCAAAATGTCATTATATTCATCAGATTGGTCCAAAATTTGGTCCTTGTCCAGAATGCGGCGTTGGTGAAATTATTTTGAAATTTAATAAGCGACGTCAACGTTTTAAGGCGTGTACTAATTATCCAAATTGTAATTACACTGATTCATATAAAGAAGAAAAGACCGAACAAGAAGAAAATAATAGCGAAAATAACGGATTGTATCGAATTAATTTATTAAAATAATAAACGATACTTTTTTTTTTTTTTTTTATGCTAGATATTTATGCAAAATATTTTATTATTTAGAAAATGATTTTCATAGTTCTAGTGGTATAATTAGTACAGTTTCAGAAAGGGGATGTGACGAATTATGTATGTAAAAGGAAGTAAAGTTCTTGCAAAAGTTACAAACATTACACCGTTTGGTGCATTTTGTGAATTAAAAAATGCTGCTGGATTAATCCACATTAGTGAGATTTCAGATTACTATGTAAGAGATATCAAAGAATTTGTTAATATTGGTGACAATGTTGAAGTAGAGGTACTAGACTATGACCCAGTTAAGAAACAAGTAAAATTAAGTTATAAAAATTGCCGACCTGAATTATTGAAAAAGAATAATAGTCAAATTCAAGAAACAGGAGTAGGATTCCAAATGTTAAGTGAAAAAATTAATTCACTAACAAGTAAATAAATTAAAATTTTTACAAATGTAAGGTTTTTTAGATAGAAAGCAGGCATATTATTAAAATGATTAAAGTAGATTTTACCAATGCATTAGCCGAATCTGTTTTTAAAAAATATTTAGGGCGAGTTAAAGATATTCACCAAATGATTCATAATAAAACAGTATTAGTAAATGATTTCCTTGGTTGAGTTGAGTGACCAAATAATTATGATCAAGCAGAGCTTGCAAAAATGAAACAAACAGCAAAGAAATTAGCTAGTGAAATTGACGTTTTATTGGTAATTGGAATTGGCGGGAGTTATCTTGGTGCGCGAGCAGCAATTGAAATGATTAATGGGTTATATAGTCAACAAAAAGTAGAAATCATTTATATTGGAAATACAATGTCTTCAACTTATACAGCACAAGTTTTGAAATATCTTCAAGACAAAAAATTTGGAATTTGTGTTGTGTCTAAATCAGGGACAACAACTGAGCCAGCAATTGCATTTCGTCTTTGCAAAGAGTTTTTAGAAAAAAAAGAAGGAAGCCTAAAAGCAGCCAACTTAATTGTTGCTATTACAGATAAAGAGAAAGGTGCTCTAAAAATATTAGCTGATAAAGCAGGTTATCAAACCTTTGTTATTCCGGATGACATTGGGGGAAGATATTCAGTGTTAACTCCAGTTGGTATTTTTGCAATGTTAGTAAGTGGTATTAATGTTGATAATGTCTTTAAAGGAGCACAACAAGCTTATCAAGATACTTTAATTGATGATTTCACTAATCATGCCTATAAATATGCTGTTGGACGTTATATTTTAAATCAAGAAGAAAAATATAAAGCAGAAATGCTTGTAACTTATGAGTTACAAATGCAGATGATTACCGAATGATGGAAACAATTATTTGGGGAATCAGAAGGAAAAAATTCAAAGGGTTTACTACCATTATCGTGTGTTTTTTCGACAGATTTACATTCTTTTGGTCAATTCATTCAAGAAGGGACAAAAAATATTTTATTTGAAACAGTTATTGCAATTAAAGAACCACAAATTGATCTTAACCTGCCAAAAGCAGCAGTAGATACCGATGGTTTAAATTATCTCGCTGGAAGAACATTGCATGAAGTAAATACGATTGCTGTTGAAGGCGTTGTTGCTGCTCATACAAAAGTTGGGCATGTTCCAAATATTGTTTTAGAATTTGCAACAATGGATGATAAAATGTTTGGTTATTTAGCATATTGATTTATGAAAGCTTGTGCAATGTCAGCTTACTTGTTAGAGATAAATCCATTTGATCAACCAGGAGTTGAGATTTATAAACAAAATATGTTTAATTTATTAGGAAAATAAAAGGCAAAATAAAAAATATTGAAACTCAATATTTTTTATTTTTTTAATTTCTTAATTTGGTTTAAAAAAGTTGAAGAAATTTCATTCAAACCATAATCGGCAATAAAAAAAATTGTTTCAAGATCTTTATTTAATTGTTTATTAGCAAAAGCTAATTCCATTTCATATTTTAAATCGTTATTATTTCGTAGTCCTCGAATAATATATTTAGCCCCTAATTGTTTAGCAAAATCATTAGTTAACATTTGGTCATTAATAACAATTTCAATATTTAAATTAATGTTTTGACAAGCTATGGCAGCTTGTTCAGCACGCGTTTTAATGTTTGTTTGATTTGATTTTTCTAAATTATTCGTAATTACAACATATAATTTTGAAAAGAGAGTACTTGCTTTTTTAATAATATTAAGATGACCATCATGAATTGGGTCAAAACTACCTGGAAAAATTGCTTTCAAGATTATTTTCACATCCTTTTAAATATTATTATTTTAACTCAAAAAATGTGTTATGATGATAGAAATATGATATTTTTTTTTTTTTTTTTTTTTTTTTTTTTTTTTTTTTTTTTTTTTTTTTTCCGATTATTTGGATATTTTTTTAATAGTAATGTATAATAATTAAGATTACATTTATTTAGAGAGATTACATTTGTATTAAGGGGAAAAATGTATAAATACATTTAAAAAATAAAATGTAAATAAGTATTAATTAATGAACAGCGAATAGAAAGTAGACGATTTTAATTATGGCAAAAATTAATTTTTTCGCTCTTGGTGGATTAGACGAGCGAGGTAAAAATTTATACTGCATTGAGGTAGAACAAGATATTTTTATTTTTGATGCGGGAACAAAAAATCCGGAACGTGGAATTTTAGGAATTGATGTAGTAATTCCTAATTTTGATTATCTAAAGGAAAACCGTACTCGAATTAAAGGTGTTTTTATTACAAAACCTTCGGATGAATGTTCTGAAACACTTACTTATATTTTAAAAGAATTGGCATTCCCAGTTTATGGAAGTGATTTAACTTGTAATATTTTAAAATTCCATTTACAACGTTTTAAAGTTCGTGGGAAAGAAGAATGTTTTCATGTTATCAATGCAAAAGATATTCTTGATTTTGGTTTATGCAAGGTTGAAGTATTTTCAACAACAACAAATATGCCAAATAGTTTTGGTTTTGCATTGCATACACCTGATGGCACAATTATTTATACTGGAGATTATATTTTTGATGCTAAAGCAGATCCTAATTTTGCAACAGATTTACAACATTTAAATCAAATTATTGCTAAAAATAAGGTACTATTATTTTTATCAGAAGCCTCATCAGCTTCACGCCGTGATTATACAGCACCAAACCATAAGATTAAAAATTATATTGAACGAGCTGTTAAAGAAACAGAAGATCGTATTATTTTAGCTTGTTTTGATCAAGATTTACATAAAATTAGTGAGTTATTTGATTTAGTTCGTGAAAATAATATTTCAGTTGGAATTTATGGTCAAACTTTATTAGAGTCATTAAAAGTGTTATCGGATAGTAAAAAACTAAATTTCAATGGAATTAATTTAAAAGGATTACAAGAAGCAGTTAAAGAAGAAAAATCATTAATTATTGTAACTGGTAGTGGAGAACGTTTATATAGTCGTTTGATTAAAATTGCTTCTGGTAATGATGATATTCTAGATATTAAAGAAAGTGATACAATTATTTTAGCAACACCGCCAAACCCAGGAAGTGAATTAAATCATGCCAATGTTTTAGATGAATTAGCACGAACTGTGGCAAAAACAATTGCTTTATCGGATAAAAAAGTTTGAACAATGACAGCAAGTTATGAAGATGTTAAATTAATGAGTTCAATTATTAATCCAAAATATTTTGTGCCAGTGAAAGGTTTATATAAAGATTTTGTGCAAGCAAAAATGGCAGCAATTGAAGCTGGGATTAATCCAGAACATATTTTTATTGTTGATAATGGCGAAGGTCTTGAATTTATTGATGGTGAATATACGAAAAAAAGCAATAAGGTAAAAACCTCTGATTTATATGTTGATGGGATTGGCGTTGGTGACATTGGAGCAGTTGTTTTAAATGAACGAAAGCAATTAGCTACTGATGGAGTTGTTATTATAGGAGTTTCAATTGATAGTAAAACAAAGGAATTGGTTTCTTTAATTGACACGCAAATGCGAGGAGTAATTTATATTCAAGAAAATAATGATATTTTCCGTAAAATGCAAAAAGTTATTATTGAAATTATTGAGAAACATTACAAAAAAGTTGTTGTTGGTGAAATGTATGATGTCAATGAAGTAAAAAATGAAATTAGATCTACAATTAGTTCATTTGTTAAAACAGAAACAGGAAAAACACCAATTATTTTAGCAATTGTTAATGAAATTTAATTTTATGATATATTTATAGTATATAAATATTTGAAGCTTTTAAAATGTATGGTTATATTTAAAGTAATTTTTAAATATTTAGAATTTTAGGAGGGCTGCACTATGGAAAAGAAATCTTATGATGATCAGAATGAGAAAACTGCAATCTTAAAAGTCGAAAAAAAGCAGCGTCGTAATGATTCCATCGGGTGAGTAATTGGGGCATTATTAGTGACGTTTTTTACTATTATTGCCATAGGGCGAATTACTTTAATTGGGCAATTTATTGATGATGTTTTATTTACATTTGCATTTGGCTGGTTTAAGTATTTAATGTATTTTGTATGCTTAGTGCTAGGTTTGACAATTTTTATTGGAGTACGGATTTGATTAAAATCACGGTTAATTTGAATGGTGGTAACCTTTATCATTTTGTCCTGCTGATTGGTAAGTAGCATTTTGTTAATTTATCAATATGCTAACGAGCAAATGGCATATTTTGATAAAACTGTTTTTTTAGATGTTGTTAAGAATTATTTGCAACGCTGACAAGATGCATCAATTTTTAATCCTAATCCAAACCATCCGATAACATTTGTTGGTTTTAATGGTGCTTGAATTACTTTATATGCTGGAGGGGGTATGATTGGCAATCTTTTAGCTGGGATTGCTAGTTATACTACCATTTTTGGTTCATTAATTTTGTGTTTATCAGTTTTTTTATTATGAGGAAGTTGAGTCGCAACCGGAACAGCAATTGGGATGTTTTTACCAAAAAATGAACGTCAGCAACAAGGTGTACGTGTATTACGTTTATCAGCAAATCGACGTCAAAAGCAAAATATTTACCAAAATTTTAATATTCCTGATGAGGAATTATTTTCAGCTAGGCAAGTTATGCATACAACAGAAGCATCAGATATTACAATTCAAATGCCATCATATACAGCCTTACATGACCAACATTTAATTGATGATTTAATTGCCGATGATTTTGTTGGTAAGAAAAAAATGAAACAAAATTATGTTCGTTTTTATAATCAAACTAGTTCTACACCAGAATTACGAAAAGAACCTTTCGATGCAAAAGAACCTTTTAATGATTATCATTCAGGGCCTTCACAGTCACCACATTCTTCGCAATTGCCGCACCGTTCACGAATGCAATTAACACCGGATCAATATATTCAACCACGTAATCGCCGTAGTAATAATACGCTTAATAAAAAACTTGATGATTTACCAGTGTATGGTTCTTATTATGGAAAAGATATTAATATTGATGTTGCACGCGATAAGTTGAATTCAGCAACTGATATCACTATCACGCCTTTTGGAAAAATTAATCGAAGTAGTAATTCAACAACTTTAAAGCAAACATCATTTTATGATGAACAATTACCAACAGAAGAATTTAATCCAACGCCATCAGAGCAATTTGAAACAGTTGATATTAATGAAGGAATTTATCATCGACAAAGTAATTCAGAATATCATCATCCATTAGAACCATATCAAGATGAATATTATTCGAATTATGAGCCACCATTAATTGAACAACAAAATTTTGACACCCCGTATCAACCATCCCACCGTGTTATGAAACCCAAGTCAATTGAGATTAATAAAAAAAATAGTCAAACTATTTCGCGTCGAAATACTTTTAATAATCCACATTACAAATTACCAAATTTAGGTTTATTAAGTCCAAAGGAAGATAACCGTCGTAATAATGAACGAAATAAACTTGCTGCGCAAAAGAAAGCAGTGAAAATTAATCAAGTTTTTCAACAATTTAATATTGCTGCTAGTGTCCAAGGAATTAATATTGGCCCAACTATTACAAAATTTGAAGTTCAAATGCAACCAGGAGTGAAAGTTAACAAAATTATGCATTTAGAAAATGATCTAAAATATGCTTTAGCGACTCAAAATGTTCGAATTGAAGCCCCAATTCAGGGAAAGTCAGCGGTTGGAATTGAAATTGCTAATGAAATTAGTAATAAAGTAACATTACGTGAAATTATGGAACGGTTACCATTAGAAAAACAAGATCGTAAATTATTAGTTGGCATTGGTCGTAGTGTGAACGGAGAAATTATTTTTGTTGAATTAGATAAAATGCCACATTTATTAGTTGCTGGTTCAACAGGTAGTGGAAAATCTGTTTGTATTAACACCATTTTATCATCGTTAATATTACGAACAAAACCATCGGAAGTTAAATTATTATTAATTGACCCAAAACAGGTTGAATTAGCTGTTTATAATAATTTACCCCATTTATTAGCGCCAGTTATTACAGATACTAAATTAGCAAATTCTGCCTTAAAAAAAATAATTGCTGAAATGGAACGTCGTTATAGTATGCTATCAGAACGTGGAGTCCGCAATATTGAATCGTTTAATAAAAAAGTTACAGCAAAAGATCGCTTACCTTATATTGTTGTTATAATTGATGAATTAGCTGACTTAATGATGACAGCTGGAAAAGATATTGAAGATTCAATTATGCGAATTACGCAATTAGCTCGTGCCGCTGGAATTCATATGGTGATTGCAACACAACGACCTTCAACAGATGTTATTACCGGGGTAATTAAAACAAATATTCCATCGCGAATTTCCTTTTCAGTTACTTCAGCAATTGACTCTCGTACAATTTTAGACCAAGGTGGGGCTGAAAAACTAATTGGGTATGGTGATATGTTATATGCTCCTGCCGGTCAAAATATTCCAACACGTGCGCAAGGGGCATTTATTTCTGATGATGAAATTCAACGATTAGTTGAATTTTGCCGTGCTCAACAAGAACCTGATTATGATGAAGAGTTTTTAAATATTGAAATAAATAGTGAAACAGGAAGTAGCAATGAAAACGATAATATTGATTCATTCTATCAAGAAGTTAAACGTTTTGTGATTTTAAATCAAAAAGCTTCGACATCTTTAATTCAACGAAAATTCTCAATTGGATATAATCGTGCTAGTCGTTTAATTGATACTTTAGAAGAAAATGGGATTATTGGTCCACAAAATGGATCAAAACCACGAGATGTCTATGTTCAAAATATTGACTTAGATGATAATCCTTTTAATGATGGCGGTTATTTATAGAGCGCAGATAATTTACAAAAAAGTAATGATTTATTGTGTATTTATAATTTTTATATATAATTAATGGTATAATTGGAAAGATAAAATTTCAATTAATATTTTTAAATATTGAGTATATAATTAAAATATTATGTAAAAAAACATTAAGGATGAGAAGAAATGGCAAAAAAAACAAAAAAAATAAATGCAAAGTTAGAGAAACTAAATGATATTTCATTAAAATTAACTGATGTTGAATTTCGCTATCGGGAAAATCATCCTAATGCTGTTGATGGAGTTAGTTTTGAAATTAACCATGGGGAATATGTTACAATCATTGGACATAATGGTAGTGGAAAATCAACAATTAGTAAAATTATTATTGGTGTTTTACGCCCACAAAAAGGGAAAATTGAAGTTTTTGGTAATGAAGTTCATTCATCAACAATTACAGGAATTCGAAAATTTTTAGGAATTGTGTTCCAAAATCCAGATAATCAATTTATTGGATCAACAGTTCGTGATGATATTGCATTTGGACTTGAAAATCGCCAAATTCCGCAAAAAGAAATGCAAGCAATTATTGATAAAGCTGCGGCAAAAGTTGGTATGAATAATTTTCTTGACCATGAACCACTAATGCTATCAGGAGGACAAAAACAACGGGTTGCAATTGCTTCAGCACTAGCATTATCAACAGATATTATCATTTTTGATGAAGCCATAAGTATGTTAGATCCAAAAGGACGAAAAGAAATTAAACAAATTATGGTGGATTTAAAAGAATCACGCGAAAAAACAATTATTTCAATTACTCATGATATGGATGAAATTTTAAATGCTGATAAAGTGATTGTTATGAATAAAGGTCAAATGGTTAAATGTGGAAAACCACATGAAGTTTTGTATGATGAAGAGTTTTTGAAATCAATTCATTTAGATGTTCCTTTTGTTTCAAAAGTCGTTGATAGTTTACGCTTAAATGGTTTAAAAGTGAAAAATACACTAGATCTTAGAGAGTTGGTGGATGAGATATGTCAAAAGTAAAAAAACAACCTAAAATTGAAGCATTACAAAATGTTTATATTACATTCACAAATGTTTCTTATGTTTATGCTCCTAAAACACCTTATGAATATACTTCCTTGCAAGATATTAATGTTGTTATTAAACCTGGGAAAATTACTGCTATTATTGGATCAACAGGAAGTGGCAAATCAACCTTAATTCAACATATCAATGGTTTATTAATTCCAACGACAGGAGTGGTTGATGCAAATGGTTTTATTATTAAAGCAAAACAAAAACGCATTAAAAATATTAAACAATTACGAAAATCAATTGGCTTAGTGTTCCAGTTTCCAGAATATCAATTATTTGAAGAAACAATTGAAAAAGATATTATGTTTGGTCCAGTTCACTTGGGCGAAACTAAAGAAGTTGCTCGAGAAAATGCCCAAAAATACCTAGAAATGGTTGGTTTACCATTAAATTATTTAGAGCGTTCACCATTTGATTTATCAGGAGGGCAAAAACGCCGGGTTGCGATTGCGGGAATTTTAGCGATGGAGGGTAATACTCTAATTTTAGATGAACCAACCGCTGGATTAGATCCTGAAGGTGAAGAGGATTTTATTAAGTTATTTCAACGGATTAATAAGGAACAAAATAAACGGATTATTTTAGTAACGCATAATATGGACCATGTTTTAGAAATTGCTGATGAAGTTATTGCTTTAAAAGAAGGCCGAGTTTTAAAAGTTGGATCACCATTTGAAATTTTTAAGGATAAAAATTTATTACAAGAATTATTAATTGAACCACCAAAAATTTATCATTTGATTTATCAATTGCAAGAAAAAGGTCTTGATTTAACAAATGTTAATATTCGTAATATTGACCAATTAGCAAAAAAAATTATTGAACATAAAGAACAAAAAAGAAAGGGATAAAAGAGATGCGCTTATCATTTGGACGTTATATTGCTTATAATTCCCCAATTCATCGAATGGATCCACGGGTAAAATTATTTATGTTGTTATCATTAATGATATCAATATTTTTTTCAACTGGTTTTACCGGTTATGCCATTTTAGGAATAACAATTTTTAGTTTGTTCTTTTTAGCCAAATTACCGCCAAGGTTATTACGAGCATTACTAAAACCAATCTTATTTATGTTTATTATTTTGTTGTTAATTAATTGTTTTTTAGTTACGGATGGTTATATTGGATGACATTGAGGTGGAAAAGCAACAGCAACAGGCCCTGTTGCTGCGGGAGTAAAAAGTTGATTTGCTTTTTCTGAAAAAGCTATTTTTAATGCCCTTTATATGGCATGCCGGATTTATTTAATGATTTTAATTACAACAATTTTAACGGCAACAACGCGCCCATTAGATTTAACTTTAGCGCTAGAAGATTTATTAAGTCCATTAAAACTAGTGCGCTTTCCAGTTCATATTTTATCAACAATTATTTCAATTGCCTTACGAATGATTCCAACTTTAATTGAAGAAGCGGGACGGATTATGAAAGCGCAAGCCTCACGTGGGGTTGATTTTAAAAATGGTCATTTTAAAGATAAAATTAAGTCAACAACAGCGTTAATTATTCCATTATTAGTATCAGCATTTCAAAAAGCTGAAGATTTAGCATATGCAATGGATGCTCGTGGTTATGACCCCCATGCCAAACGAACACGTTATCGTCATTATCGAATTCATTTTCCTGATGTGTTATTATTTATTTTTGGAGTTGGAATTGCTAGCATTATTATTGCTCAATCATTAACAATGGGGCAATATGAAACTTTTTATCAAGTTTGACATTGAGATAACAATTCTAATGCATGAATATTTGGTAAAATTAAAACAGGATTTTTACAAATTCGGATTCCACATATTGATGAATTTGTTTTAGGATGATAATGTTATATTTATTATTAAGTATTGAATATGATGGTTATGATTATAGTGGCTGAGTTAAACAAAAAAATGCTCGAACAATTCAAGGTGAATTGGAAAAAGCATTTTTTGGTATTTGTCATCAAAAAATTTGAACTTTAGGAGCTAGTAAAACGGATGCTGGTGTGCACGCTTGTGATCAAAAGGTATTAGTAAAACTAACATTCCAACCACTACATTTAGCTTTTTTTATTAAAACCGTTAGTCAAACTTTACCACCAAATATTAATATTAAAGGATATCAGTTTGTAGCTGAAAATTTTAGTGTTCGAACTGCAAAAGTAAAAGAATATGTTTATACAATTAATGATCAAGAGTATGATCTTTTTAACCACCGTTATGAACTTAAAGTTAATGCACCATTAAATGTTAAAAAGTTACATCAAATTAGTCAAATTTTTGTTGGAACACACGATTTTGCTTATTTTGCAGGGGTTAAACCAACCGAAGATATTGCAACAGTACGGACAATTAACAAAATTTGGGTTAAACGAAACAAAGCAAAAAAAATTGAAATTAATTTTAGGGGGAAAATTTTTATTCGTTATCAAATTCGCATGTTGACACAAAATATTTTAGCTTGTTATGCTGGCAAAGTTAGTTTAACTGAACTAAAAGCACAATTAAACTGCCCGCCTAAAGGAGCAACAACAAAATATTGTGCAAAACCATATGGTTTATGTTTGAAAAAAATTAAATATTAAAATAATTTTAATTAGTATGCTTTTCTTTAAAAAATAAATATGATACTATATATTATTTTACTTTTTTATGGTACAATTTGTAGTAATGAGTATGGGTAGAAAATAGGGAAAAATGAGGTGCAAAAAATGAATAATGGTTTTTATATTTTACCAAATGAAGAAGGATATTTAGTAAAGTCACATGATACTAATATTGAAATTGCGCTATTTAGAAGTCGTCGTGATGCAGAAGTGTTTATTAGCACTTTAACATTATCACCAACCCCTGCCTTTTCAAATAATTATTCATCAGGAACTTCAATTCCCCAATATTCATCGCAACCTCAGCAAATTATTACGCCATATCCGACCAATGGTGCTTCACCACAAGTATTTTTTATTCAACAACCAGCTCCAGCGCAACAAGTAGCCCCACCGCCATATCCATTTTATCCGATGATGCCACCAACTTCGCAAATGGGAGGAATGTGTCATGGTATGTATCCAAATTATTATGGGCAACAAAATAATCCTTATGGACCATGAGGATGTACTTGTGGGCATAATAATTCAGATTATAATGAACATTTTGAAAGAAATCCGCAGATTAAAAATAATGAAGGTTTAAAACCAGGTTGAAATAATGCCAGCAATGATTTGGATATAAAAAAAAATAATCAATTAAAAGATGATACAGTTCCTTTAACACAAAAAAATGATGAATATTCAAATAATGGGTATGAAGAACAACTAGTTCAATCGCCGGTTGAAGAATATAATTCTCAAACAGTTATTAATCAAGGCCAAAATAATCCGGTTGCAACTGATGAAATATTACGACAACAATATAATGATGTTCCAGTTACTAATCCAGATCCTATAATAACTCCAAATGTTTATTCAGAGGAAGTGCAACAACAAGGAAATTATTCCCAACCAACCAACAATCAAACATACTATGAACAAGCTTTTGTTTCTAATCCGGTTTTTCTTAATCAACAATCAGAACAGCTAGAACAATATGAGAAACCAAAACAAGTGGCAAAACCAATTAATGTAGCTAATGATGATGAATTCTTTAATTTTGCTAATGAACAAGAATTTAATAACAATTCCAAAATTTCAAAAAAAGAAACAAAACGTTTAATGAAAGAAGAATTAAAAGCAGCTAAAATGCAAACAAAATTAGAAAAACAGAATCGTAAAAAAGCAAAACGTAAAGGGGCACTTGATATTGAAGAATTAGACCCAATTGTAGAATAAAAAGCAAATTAATTTTGCTTTTTATTTTTTAAAATATTTTAAATTTATGGTTGTTTTTTAAATAAAATTAATGTTATAATTGTTTAGGTTTTCGGGCTATAGCTCAGCTGGTTAGAGCGCACCCCTGATAAGGGTGAGGTCGATGGTTCAAGTCCATTTAGCCCGACCATTTTTTTATAATAATTTTGGGCCCGTAGCTCAGCTGGGAGAGTACCTGCCTTGCACGCAGGGGGTCGACGGTTCGATCCCGTTCGGGTCCACCATTTCAAAATATATTTAAACAATTAATTAAAAAAGCATATTAAATTATTAATATGCTTTTTTAATTGAATTTAATGGTTGCTTGTTACTATTATCCTGAATTTTTGTGAGGGGGGGGGTTAATATAATGGCTTTTTTTGGTATAATATATCTAATTCAAAACAGAATATAAACAGGGGTGAAGTATGTCAATTTTTGATAAAAATGAAAACGAAAGATATGCATATTTTTTAACGAATTTTAAAGAAATCCTTGCAGATTGAGTAGTTATGATTAATGATCAATTTATTAAGTCATCATTAGATAATTCATCAACTAAATTATTTGGAATGAATGTTGATAAAGCAATTTTATTTTTTGATATTAATTTAGATGCAAATAATGAATTACATGAATTAGGAATTATTAAAGAAAGTTATAGTATTGATTTAACAAATGATTTAGATTTTAATTTAAGGAAAAAAATAAATAAGAAAAACGAAGGAAAAAATTATGATTTAATTTATAACCAAATTGATAATTTTTTTATTGAAGATTCAGAATTATTAAAATTTTGTGAATATACATTAAATATTACTAATTTATCAATGGAAACGGATGGACCAACAATTAGTGCTTTGAATAATTATAAATCAGTTGCTTTTAATAGTTATCCAACAAAAATTTATGAATTATTAGATTGATTTGGTATTCAAATTGTTGATGCAATTAATAACGGATTAAAAGTAAAACGTTTTGGTGTTAAAGACAATAGTACTGGCAGTAATAGCAAGATAAGAAGAAAACCAAGATTAATGTCAAATAAAACTTTAAAAAATATTGATAATGATGATAACAAAATTAATAAAGAAATAATTTTTACTGAGTATTTTGCAAATAATGGTAATATTAGTGCTAAGTTAATTGCTTTAAATAAGTTATTACCACTGTTAAAAGAAAAACGAGCTGAAATTAAAGATTTTAATCCTAAGTTAGAATATGATATTTTTAGTTTTTTACAACATACAAAATATCGGAATTCTTTAACATATCAAGAAGATAGCGAAGCTGAAAAACGTTTGGATAAAGTTTTTAAAAAAGCGGTGCTATCGTTATATTTATTAGATATTGGTTAAAAAGCGAAGAAAATAATTCGTTTTTTATTTATTAAAATTATTTTAAGAAGTTTTCCGTTATAATTTGTAGTAGGTGATTATGATGAAAGTTATTTTAATTAAAGATGTTAAAGGAAAAGGAAAAGTTAATGATGTAATTGATGTTGCTGATGGTTATGCAAAAAATTATTTAATTAAAGAAGGTTTTGCAATTCCAACAACTTCTGCTAATTTGGCTAAATTAAATGTTGTTTTATCACAGCAAGCAGCACAAAAAGCAGCAACAAAAGCTTCTTTAGAAGAATTAAAAGCAACATTAGAAGAATTAACATTGAATTTTAAATTAAAAGTTCATGATAATAAAACATTTGGTTCTGTTTCTTTAACACAAATTGAAGATCGATTAGCAAAAGAATTTAATTTAAAAGTTGATAAAAAGAAGTTTATTGATAATAATAATTTAACAAGTTTTGGGTTACATTACCTAAAAATTAAATTAGCTCCAAATATAATTGCAACATTAAAAGTGATGGTAGAAAAAAAGGAGAGTTAATTAATGGAAAACATCAATAAAACAGAATTAAATAAACTTAATGTTATTAATGATGCGGAAAAAAATGTTTTAGCAATAATTGCACACTCCATTACAGCAGCTGAAGAAGTTTTTTCAATTTTAACAGAAGAAGATTTTACTGTAATGAATTACAAAGTAATTTTCAAAACTTTACAAGAACAATTTTCAGCAAAGGTTGCTATTAATATTACAACATTAAGCAATTATATGTTAAAAAATAATATTTTAAATAAAGTTGGTGGCATTGAATTTTTAACTGATTTATTTCAATCATATACAACAGATGCTAATTTATCTGAATATTTAGATATTATTATTAAAAATACAACCTCACGTCGATTAAAGGCTGTTGTTGATAGTATTAATCGTCAGATTGATGCTCATCAGCCAATTGATGAAGTTGTTAGTAATGCAGAAAAAGAAATCTTAGATGTTAAAAAAGAGCGAAAAGGGAATTTATTTAAAACTTCATATGATGAAGTTGATAAAGTACTCCAAAAAATTGAATTGTTAGAAAATTCCGGTGAAATGTTAACAGGAAGTCCAAGTGGTTTTCGTGATTTAGATGGTATGACATCAGGTTTTCAAAAAGGGGATTTTATTATTTTGGCGGCACGTCCTTCAATGGGAAAGACAGCATTAGCTTTAAATTTTGCTGTTAAATCAGCTGCTCAATCAAAAAAAGCAGTTGCTATTTTTTCAGTTGAAATGCCAGCGGAACAATTAATTCAAAGAATGATAGGAAGTTATTCAACAGTTGATTCTGTTAAAGTCCGAACTGGTAAAGGGTTAAAAACACGTGATTGAGAAAATATTACCAAGGCGGCAGATTTTTTAAAACAAACAAAATTATTTATTGATGATACACCAGGTTTGAAAGTTATTGAATTACAGTCAAAGTTAAGAAAATTATGTCGTGAAAACGAAGTTGGTTTAGTTGTTATTGATTATTTACAATTACTTAGCACTGGAACTCATTTTGGTGATTCACGTCAACAGGAAGTTTCAACAATTTCGCGGCAACTTAAAGCATTAGCACGTGAATTAGAGGTTCCGATTATTTGTTTATCCCAATTATCACGGTCAGTTGAAAAACGAGAAGACAAAAGGCCAATTATGTCTGATTTACGTGATTCAGGAGCAATTGAACAAGATGCGGATATTATTATGTTTTTATTTCGAGAAGAATATTATACTTCTCACGATTCAAATAATATGGAAGGACCAATGTTAGAAACAGAAAAAGCACAATTAATTTTATCAAAGCATCGAAATGGTCCAACTGGGAGTGTTGAATTATTGTTTGTAAAAAAACACGGTTCATTTGCTGATTATGGTTTGCAAAATACAAAAATTTAGGATACTATATTAATTAGTGAAAAATAAATTAGTGTTTAAGAAAAGAGGACTATAATGCGTAAGTTATTATCAATTTTTGCAGCAACAACTTTGGTTACAGCATCATCAGCATCAGCTGTTGCTTGTAGTGGTGCACCACAAGGAAATCCTATTCTTACTTTTATGTATAATGGAAATCAAAAATTTAGTCATGCTCCAACAGCAACTGGTAAATCAACAAATGGAATTGATGATGTAACCCAATCAGGAAAAGATGAAAATGGTGCTCCTTATGAATACAGTTTACAGGGGGGGCAATTGGGTTTAATTAATAATGCAATTAATCCTATTTTACATGGTATAAATTTAACAAAAGATAATAGTGTAACAACTGGTAAAGGAGCAAAGTGAACTGATGAGCAAATTGCAGCTGGCTTAAAAGGGCAAAAGGATGAACTAATTAAAACTGCAAAAACTGATGCGCAAGATCCTTTTGATAATAGTAAAAAAATTAATCAAAAAGTATTATGAGAAGAATTTTTTAACAATTATTCAACTAGTTATGACTCATACTATAGTCAAGTTGCTTTCCTTGCAAATGAAAATAAAACAATTTTAAATAAAACAAATGATAATTTAATGACAATGACTGGAAATGCAGAAAAAACAAAGAATAAAGAATGAGTTAAAGAACAAACTTGACCAGATGGCAAAAAAACTCCTTATACACCTTCATCATTAAAAGTATTATCACCTATAGCATCGATTCTTGAATGATTAAATGATCCAAAAAATGACTATAATCAAGGTTATGATCAAATTGATCAAAATCGTGGATATCAATCAGCACGTTATCTTGCAATTGTTATTCCTAATGTGACAATTCGCTTTGAGTTTCAAGGAGAACATAATCTTTTTACTTTTACAGCAACAATTGATAAATTAATAGGTTATGCAAATTATCTTGTTTACGAAAATCCAAATATTACAAAAGATAGTCCAAATTATGGTCATCAATGATTTTTCCTAAGTTATGGTTTTTATGACTTTGAGAGTTTAAATGATGATTATTATCATCACTATAATTTTAATGCGATTCCAGATGCTGCTAAGATTGATCAAAATATTAAAATTGCATTAGGTTTTGTTAAAAAAAATGATGATAAAGGAATTTTAACCGATGAAGAAGATAAGGAAGTTGGTAAACGTGGTCAATTCCCAACACCAGGAACAGATTATACTTTCCCAGCTCTAAAATGAACAATTAATGTTGATTCAATTACTGACCAATATAAATAATGGATATTAAAATTCTGGCAATTGGTTCATTAGATAAAAAGTATCTAATTATGGGCTGTGAAACTTTTTTTGAACGAATTAAGCATTATGCAAAATTAGAAATTATTGAATTAAAAGAAGTTAATAATAAGAATGAACAAGTAAAAATTAATGATCAAACAGCATTAGTAATAAAAAAACTATTAGATTATTCAGAATATTATAAAGTATTATTATCATCACAAGGTCAAATTTTAACAAGTGAACAAATTGCTGCATATATTAAGGAAGTTAAAGATTTTAAAAAAGCAAAGTTATTGTTTATTATTGGAGGCAGTCATGGCTTTAATAATAATGAATTATTGTCAAAGGTTAATTTTCAATTAAGCTTTGGAGCAATAACTTTACCACATAAATTATGCCGATTAGTATTATTAGAACAAATATATCGTAGTTTTAAGATTATTAATAATGAAAGTTATAATAAGTAATTTTTAAAAAGAACAACCAGATTATATTTTTTTGGTTTTAGTTCTTTTTTTATTTTGGCGTGTTTGCTCCATCATTGCAATTTTTCGTTTTCGCGCTAATTCTGGATAAAGCATTTGTATTTTTTTCTAATAATAATTGCCGATAATAAGGACTATTTTTTTAGCTAATTTAATAACTTTAATTTGGTCAGCGACAGTCATATTATTAACATCAATATAATTAGGATCCTTTGTTCTATAAGCTTGGTTTTTTAATTGCTTATTCTTTTTTTGAGCATTTAATAAAATTTTATACATTGGATTATTTTTATCAATGATTTTATTTTTATCTAACTGTGGTTTTTTGTTTGTTTTGCGGTAAATTTCATGGCTTTGTGATGTTTTACGTGCTAAAGTTTCAAGTTGAATTTTAACCACCTTTGCTTTATGTTCTTGAATTTTTTGATAACGCAAATCATAACCATTGTCCTTTGTTTTTTTTCATATAATAGTTTTATTTTCTATTTCTTTTGCCATTTTTCTCCTTACTTTTCAACATGTAATTACTCCAATTTTATTATAATATTAATTATAAATTATATGAAACAAAGAAGTAAAAAAATAAAATATTTTATTTTTTTTCTTAAAAAAGACTTGCATTATTGCCTATTATCCAATAAAATAAATAATCATGTATATTTTGTGGAAACATCTTTTGTGGTCTATCACCGATACACTGATAGGCGTTGTAAATGTTTACACAAAAAATATGAATAAATTAGGAGGAAAAGTAATGGCTCAAACTAAAATGAGAATTAAATTAAAAGGTTTTGATCACCGTGTGGTTGATCAATCAATTAAAAAAATCATTGAAGCAGCTAAAACAGCAGGAGTAGAGGTAAAGGGACCAATCCCTTTACCAACTGATCGTAATATCATTACTATTTTAAGAGCAACTCATAAATACAAAGATTCAAGAGAACAATTTGAAATGAGAACACATAAAAGAATTATTGATATTATTAATCCTGATGGTCCAAAGTTAATTGACACTTTAAAAAGAGTGCAGTTACCAAGTGGTGTGGAAATTGAAATGAAATAAATAACCATTCTTAAATTTAATTTATAGACAAGATATACATGACGTATTTTCAAGGAGGAAAGAAATGAAAGGAATCTTAGGACGCAAAATTGGTATGACACAAATTTTTGCTACCGATGGTAGATTAATACCAGTTACAGTAGTTGAAGTAGAACATAATGTTGTTTTACGAGTATTGTCAAAAGAACAAAATGGTTATCAAGCGCTTCAATTAGCTGTCGAAGATAAAAGAATTAGTTTGGTTTCAAAACCAGACCAAGGACAATTCAAAAAAGCGAATACAACACCTAAGCGCTTCGTTAAAGAAATCAGAAATATGGATGGTTATAATCCTGGCGATATTATTAAAGCTGATATCTTTACTGCTGGGGAATTCGTTGATGTTACAGGAACTTCAAAAGGGAAAGGATTTACCGGTTCAATTAAAAGACATAACTATTCACGGGGACCAATGGGACATGGTTCAGGTTATCACCGTGGTGTTGGGTCGATGGGAGCTATTGCCCCAAATCGGATTTTAAAATCTAAAAAAATGCCTGGACATATGGGAACCGAAAAAGTAACAATTCAAAATTTAGAAGTTATTGCAATTGATACTGAAAAAAATGCTTTATTGGTAAAAGGTTCAATTCCAGGTCCAAAAAAACAGTTTGTAGTTATTAAAGAAGCAATTAAAGGTTTAAAACCAAATACACCAACAGAATTAGTTAAAAGAACTGTTGAAACAAAAACACCAGAGCCCACAGTAAAAGAAGAAAAACCAGTTGAAGGAGTTGTTGATGCAGCAGTTGATACAACGCCAACAGCAGTAACTGATGCACCAGCATCAAAGACAGAATAGTTTTGTAGAAAGGAATTTTAAAATGAAATTACAAGTACTTGATGCGAAGGGAACAAGCGTTAAAGAAATTAGTGTAAATGATGCCATTTGAGGAATTGAACCACATCAGCAAGCAATGTTTGATGCTGTTATTGCGCAACAAGCCGCAATGCGTCAAGGCACACACAAAACTAAGACAAAAACTGAAGTATCTGGTGGGGGAAGAAAACCTTGAAGACAAAAAGGAACTGGTCGTGCTCGCCAAGGTTCAATTAGAGCACCACAATGAAAAGGAGGAGGGATTGTTTTTGGCCCAACTCCAGAGAAAAATTATTTAAAACATGTTAATAAAAAAGTTAGAAAATTAGCAATTAAATCTGCATTATCGTTGAAAGTTCAAGATAAAAATATTATGATAATTGATCAATTTGGAATTGACAAACCTTCAACAAAAGCAATGGTTAAAGTTTTAAATAATTTAAAAGTTAATGGTGAAAAACTATTAATTATTACCACAGAAGGTGATGAAGTTAATTTTAAATCATCACGTAATATTGAAAAGGTAAATATAATTACATCAGCTGGGATTAATATATATGATTTATTAAATGCAAACAAATTATTAGTAACAGAACAAGCAATAAAAGCAATTGAGGAGGTGTACGCATAATGCATATTACAAATGTCATAAAAAAACCAATTTTATCAGAAAAAACATATCGTAATATGGCGAATGGGGTTTATACTTTTGAAGTTGCGCGTACAGCAAATAAAGTTCAAATTAAAAAAGCTTTTGAAAAAATCTTTGAAGTAAAGGTTGAAAAAGTTAATGTTATTAATTATGACCCAAAAGAAAAGAAAATGGGAAAATTTGTTGGAGAGACAACATACACAAAACGTGCAATTATTAAATTAAAACCAGGTGAGAAATTAGATTTATTAGGAGAAGATAAATAATTCCAGGATACACTATCTGGGACTGTTTATTGGCGAAATAGGAGGATAAATAAAAATGCCAATTAAGAGTTTTAAACCAGTCACACCGAGTCGTCGTAATATGACGTCATTAGATTATTCCGTGTTGACAACTGATCGCCCGGAAAAATCATTAATTGAAACTCGGAAAAAACATGCTGGTCGTAATAACCAAGGAGTTATTACAACAAGACATAAAGGTGGCGGCCATAAAGTTAAATATCGTATTATTGACTTTAAACGTAATAAGGATAATATTATTGGAAAAATTGCAACAATTGAATATGATCCAAATCGTAATGCCTTTATTTGTTTAGTTAATTATGTTGATGGTGAAAAAAGATATATTTTAGCACCAAAAACCATCAAAGTTGGAATGCAAATTGTTAGTGGTGATAAAACAGATATTAAAGTTGGAAACTGCATGAAATTAAAAAACATTCCAGAAGGGACTGTTCTACATAATTTAGAATTACGTCCAGGCAAAGGTGGACAATTAGCTCGTTCAGCTGGTTCATCAGTGCAATTACTAGGGAAAGATGAAGATGGTAAATATGTCACAATTCGATTAACATCAGGTGAAGTTCGTAAAGTTTTAGGAGAATGTCGAGCAACAGTTGGTGAAGTTGGAAATGAAGACTACGCCCTAGTAAATTGAGGAAAAGCAGGACGAAACCGCTGACGTGGAATTCGTCCAACTGTTCGTGGGTCAGTTATGAACCCAAATGATCACCCCCATGGTGGGGGAGAAGGTAAAGCTCCGGTTGGTCGAAAAGCACCAATGACACCATGAGGTAAAAAAACATTAGGAGTGAAAACTCGTAACAAGAAAAAAGCTTCAACTAAATTAATCGTTAGAAGACGTACTAAATAATCTTGCTAATTAGGGTCAATCCGACAAATAATAGTTGAAAGTAAAAATCAAAATTAGAGAGATTATATATAGGAGGTAAAACAATGTCACGAAGTCTGAAAAAAGGGCCATTTGTTGATAAACATTTACAAAAAAAAGTTGAAGCATTGAATACTGCGAATAAAAAAGAAGTTGTTAAAACTTGATCAAGAAGAAGCGTTATCTTCCCAGAATTTATTGGTCATACTTTTGCTGTCCACAATGGAAAAGAACATATTCCAGTTTATGTTACCGAAGATATGGTTGGTCATAAATTGGGAGAATTCTCACCAACAAGAAAATTTGGTGGACATGGCGATGATAAGAAGAAAAAAAAATAATTAAATTCAGAAAGTGAGTATTATATAAATGGATGTAAGAGCAAACTTAAGAAGTATTAGAATATCGCCACGAAAAGTAAGATTAGTTACCGATTTAATTCGGAATAAAAAAGTGGGAGACGCAATAGTTATTCTTAACAACACAAACAAAAAATCATCATTTCCAGTTCAAAAATTAGTTAAATCAGCGGTAGCAAATGCCGTTAATAATAATGGATTGGATGCTGATCGCTTATTTATTAAAGAAATCTTCGTTAACGAAGGACCAACATTAAAACGTTTCCGTCCGCGTGCACATGGGCGAGCATATGAAATATTGAAGAGAACAAGTCACATCACAGTTACTGTTAGTGATGGACAACAATAAGAAAGGAAGATAACAAGAGATGGGTCAAAAAGTTAGTCCAACAGGATTACGCGTTGGAGTTATTAAAACGTGAGATTCAAGATGATACGCTGAAAAGCAAGAATATGTCAAATGATTGCATCAAGATATCAAGATTAGAAAAGCTCTAATGAAAGAATTAAAAGGAGCAAGTGTTTCTAAAATTGAAATTGAACGAACAAAAAAAGAAATTGTTATCTTTATTAGAACTGCTCGTGTTGGTGTTGTCTTAGGACAAGAAGGAAAAAACATCGCAAAATTAGTAAAATTAGTACATGTTACAATCGGCGTTCGTAAAATAGAAGTAAAAATTAATATTGTTGAAATTAAAAACCCAGACACTGATGCACAATTAGTGGCGAATACCATTGCTGAACAGATTGTTAATCGTGCTTCATTTAGAAGTGTTCAAAAATTAGCAATTAAAAAAGCAATGAAAGCTGGAGCACAAGGAATTAAAACTTCCGTTTCAGGACGTTTAGGTGGTGTAGATATGGCACGAACAGAAGGATATACCGAAGGAACCGTACCATTAGCAACTTTACGTAGTGATATTGATTATGCTTTAGCCGAAGCTTTAACAACCTATGGCCAAATTGGAGTTAAAGTTTGAATTTGTAAGGGAGAAATCCTAAGCAAAGAATTAGTTTCTACAAGTGATGAAAAACCAAAGTTTGAAAAACGCGACTTTAATCGTTCAAACAATAATCGTCGTGATCAAGGACCAAAATCACGCCCTGCTGTTAAGGGGGCAAAATAATGTTATTACCAAAAAGAACAAAATATCGTCGTCCGCATCGTATTAAATATGAAGGAAAAGCAAAAGGAAATACGAAAGTAGATTTTGGAGAATTTGGATTAAAATCACTAGATGGAGCGTGAATTACAAACCGTCAAATTGAAGCAGCGCGGATTGCAATGACACGTTATATGAAACGTTGAGGAAAAGTTTGAATTAGAATTTTTCCTCATATGGCAAAAACAAAAAAACCATTAGAAGTTCGAATGGGTTCAGGAAAAGGTTCACCTGAAGAATGAGTAGCAGTTGTTAAAACAGGAACGGTCATGTTTGAAGTAGCAGGTGTTTCTGAAGAAACTGCCCGTGAAGCATTACGATTAGCAATGCATAAATTACCAGTAAGATGTAAGATTGTTAAAAAAGGAGAAGAGTAAGAGATGAATGTTTTAACCAAAAAATCAGTTGAAGAATTGAAAAAACTGGAAGAAGAATCACGTGCTGAATTATTTGCGTTACGATTCCAATCAGCAATGGGGAATTTAGAAAAACCACATCGCATTGGGGAATTAAAAAAACAAATTGCTCGCATTTTAACAATCTTATCTGCTCATAAAAATGCTGGGGAAAACACCGCAATTAATGTTAAAGTTAATTTAAATGAAACATATGCGAAAATTGAAAAAGAATCACAAGCATTTGCAAAACAACGCAAGGCAAAAATTGAGCAAATGATGGCTGAGCAACAAGTTGCTGAAGGAGAAATGACAAGTTTAATGGATTTACCACTAAATGACGCAATGGACTTAACAGAAGAAGCTGTTGTTTCAACAACAGGAGAAGCAAATGTTCTTGATGAACAAAAAACACCAGTTGCGACAAAGAAACCAGCCGGTGGGAAAGAATCTCCTAAGAAAAAAGTTGTTGGGGAAGAAAAACCGACAACCGGAAAAGCAGCTACATCAGCTGTGAAAAAACCCTCAGTGGCTAAAAAAGATGTTGTACAAGAAACTAAAAATGATAAAGATGCAACATTAAAAACTTTAATTAAAGAAAAAGCTGCGGAAAAGAAACCAGCAGCAAAAAGTAAAACAACACCAAGCGACAAAACAACAGTAACTGTTAAATCAGTTACTTCGGCTAAAGCAGACATTGAAGTACCAAAAGGAACAAAAAAATCAGAGCCAACTAAGACAACTAAAAAAACAACTGAACTTAATGCAAAAGAAAAATTAGCAGCAATTAAAAGTTCTGTTGCGATGGGTGGCACTGCAAAAGGGCGTGGTTCAGGAGTTAAAATTGATTTAGAATTAAAAACAAAAGACTCTAACTCAAAAGAATATACTTATGGTACAAATTGAAAAGAAAATCGTGATAAAATCTTAACCGCTGGTAAAACAACAAAAAAAGCCGATGACAAAACAACTAAGAAAGGGACAGGGAAAAAATAATGGAAAGAAATAGTCGTAAAGTCTTACAAGGACGTGTTATTTCAGATAAAGCTGAAAAAACAATTACTGTTTTAGTTGAAACATATAAAAATCACCCCTTATATAAAAAACGTGTAAAGTATTCAAAAAAATATTTAGCACATGATGAACAAAAACAAGCCCACATTGGAGATAAAGTAAGTATTATGGAAACGCGTCCTTTATCAAAAACTAAACACTTTCGTCTAATTCAAGTTATTGAAAAAGCAATTGGTTAGTAAGAAGAGGATAATAAAAAAATGATCCAACAAGAATCAAGATTAAAAGTTGCTGATAACTCTGGGGCAAAAGAAGTGTTAGTAATTAAAAATTTGGGTGGTTCATGACGAAAGTTTACTAATATTGGGGATATCGTTGTATGTACAATTAAAAAAGCAACCCCTGGTGGAATTGTCAAAAAAGGACAAGTTGTTAAAGCGGTTATCGTGCGTACTAAACGTGGTTTAAAACGAAGTGATGGAACACAAATTCAATTTTCAGAAAATGCTGTGGTATTAATTAAAGATGATAAAAACCCACGTGGAACAAGGATTTTTGGGCCAATCGCCCGGGAAGTTAAAGATGCTGGTTTTGTAAAAATCGCATCATTAGCACCAGAAGTATTATAGGAGGCTATTTATGAATAAAGTTAAATTTAAAAAAGGTGACTTTGTGAAAGTTATAGCCGGAAAACATAAAGGAACAGAAGGTCCAATCATTCGTGTCTTACGTGAAAAAAGTCGTGTGGTAATTGAAGGAATTACAAATATTAAACATGTGAAACCTTCACAAGATAACACTGAAGGAGGAATTCAACAAGTTCCCGCTTCAGTTCATATTTCAAATGTTGCATTAATTGATCCAAAAAATAAAAAAGAAATTACTAAAATTAGTTATCAAATTGCTGATAATGGTAAAAAAGTTCGCATTGCTCGTAAATCAAAAGCGCATTTAGCGTAGAAAGGAATAATGATTAATAATGAATGTTAATTTAGAAAAAAAATATAAGAATAAAATTGTTAAAGAATTATTCAAAGAGCAAAGTTTTCAATCAATAATGCAAGTTCCTGCTGTTAAAAAAATTGTTGTTAACATGGGAGCTGGGGATGCAACACAAAATAGTAAAGTAATTGAAGATATTACAAATGAATTAGCATTAATAACTGGGTTACGACCAGTTGTTACCAAAGCTAAAGGTTCAATTGCTTCCTTTAAATTACGTGAAGGAATGCCAATTGGAGCAAAAGTTACTTTACGTGGGAAAAAAATGTATCAGTTTTTAGATAAACTAATCAACATTGCTTTACCACGAGTAAGAGATTTCCGTGGACTTAATAAAGATGCCTTTGATGGGCGTGGAAATTATACCTTAGGAATTAAAGAACAAATTATTTTCCCTGAAATTGACTATGATAAAGTTAAAAGAGTAAGGGGAATGGATATTACAATTGTCACAAGTGCAACAAATGATGCTGATGCTCGAGCATTATTAAGCAAAATGGGAATGCCATTTAAAAAATAGGAGGAAAGAAGATATGGCCAAAAAATCATTAAAAGTTAAACAACAATGCCATCCAAAATTCAAGGTAAGAGGTTATACTCGATGTGGAAACTGTGGACGACCTCATGCTGTGTTACGTAAATTTGATTTATGTCGTTTATGCTTTAGAAATTTAGCAAGTAAAGGACAAATTCCTGGGGTTAGAAAAGCTTCATGATAGAAAGAGAGACTAATTAATTATGATGATTGATACAATCGCTGATATGTTAACAAGAATTCGCAATGCTAATCAACGTTTACACAAAAGTGTAAAAATGCCGTCAAGTAAAATGAAAGTAAGAATTGCTGAGATTTTGAAAGAAGAAGGCTATGTCGAAGACTTTAAAGTATCAGGAGATATTAAAAAAGACTTAACGTTAACTTTAAAGTATAAAGGTAAAACAAAAGTTATTTCAGGATTAAAACGAATCTCAAAACCAGGTTTAAGAGTTTATGTAACCGTTGAAGAAGTACCTCAAGTTTTAAATGGGATGGGAATTGCAATTATTTCAACAAACCAAGGAATTATGACAGACAAAGCAGCAAAACAAGCTCACTTAGGTGGGGAAGTTATTGCTTATGTGTGATAGAAATATTTAAAGGAGAGCAAAACAATGTCTCGAATTGGTAATAGAGAGTTAAAAATTCCAGTTGGTGTTGAAGTAACAATTCAACCAAATAATGTTATTGTAAAAGGCGCAAAAGGACAATTAGAACAAGCAATTCCAAGTGTTATTACTGTTGCCGCCAAAGAAGGTGTTGTGACAACAACTAGAGCAAATGATGTGAAACATAGTAAGCAATTACATGGCACAATTAATTCTTTAATTCAAGGAATGTTAGAAGGTGTCAGCAAAGGTTTCAAAAAAGAATTAGAAATTAATGGAGTAGGGTATCGTGCGGCGTTAGATGGTGATAAGTTAACGTTAAGTTTAGGATATTCTCATACAATTGAATATAAAATTCCGCAAGGAATTACAATTACACTTCCAAAACCAACACAAATTATTGTAGAAGGAATTTCAAAACAATTAGTTGGGGAAGTAGCTGAAAACATCAGAAATTATCGTAAGCCAGAACCTTATAAAGGTAAAGGAGTTAAAAACAAAAACGAACACATTATCCGTAAAGAAGGAAAATCTGCTGGTAAATAGCAGAAGAAAGGAATATCAACAATGGCAAATTTACAAAGTCAAAGTCGTAGTGCAAAACGAAAAAGAAGACATTTTCGTGTTCGTGCCAAAATTAATGGTACAACAGCTGTTCCTCGTTTAAATGTGTTTAAATCAAATGGGCATTTTTATGCTCAATTAATTGATGATGTGAAGCAAAAAACAATTGTTGCAGCCTCAACATTAAAAATGGCTGGTTTAAAATCAACAAGCAATATTGCAGCGGCAGAAAAAGTTGGCGCTGAAATTGCTAAAAAAGCACTTGATAAAAAAGTTATAACGGTAGTATTTGATCGCGGTGGATATTTATATCATGGCAAAGTAAAAGCATTTGCAGAGGCTGCTCGTAAAGCAGGACTGAAATTTTAAAAGGAGCAATAAGAAGATATGGCAGAGAATAAAACAGATTTAAAACCAAATACAGGAAACTCAGCTCAACCAGCAGCAAAAAAAGAAGGACCACAACATAATTTTCGGCAAGGAAATCAACGTTTTGAACGTAATAATGATCGTCGTGGTGATGAAAATATGTTTGAAGAAAAAGTCGTAACAATTCGTCGGGTTACTAAAGTAACAAAAGGAGGACGTCATTTCCGCTTTGCGGCAGTTGTTGTGATTGGCGATAAAAAAGGTCGCGTTGGTTTTGGGACTGGAAAAGCAAACGAAGTTCCTGATGCAATCAAAAAAGCAATTAAAGAGGCAAAAAAACAATTAGTAAAAGTGCCACTAGTGGGAACAACTGTTCCACATGAAGTTATTGGTCATTTTGGAGCAGGAAAAGTATTAATTAAACCAGCTCGCAAAGGGACAGGAGTTATTGCTGGAGGACCAGCCCGAGCTGTGATTGAATTAGCAGGTTTAGCAGATGTTTATACAAAATCATTAGGAACAAATACCCCAATTAATATGATTCGTGCAACATTAGATGGTTTAAGTAATTTACGAACAATTGATCAAATTGCAAAATTACGTGGTAAAACCGTAGAAGAGTTACAAGGATAAGAGGACAGAACAATGAAATTAAACGGATTACAGTATACTGATGGAGCCCGTCATAGTAAGAAACGACTAGGACGAGGAACTTCATCAGGATTAGGAAAAACAGCTGGTAAAGGACATAAAGGGCAAACTGCCCGCACCGGTGGTGGTGTTAGCCCTGGATTTGAAGGGGGACAAACTCCTATCTTCCGTCGTTTACCAAAGGTTGGTTTTACTAATTTAACAACCAAAAAATATGTCTTATTAAACTTAAGTGATTTGGAAAAATTAGGATTGAATGAAATTAACCATCAAACATTAGTTGCCAAAAAAGTGCTAAAAAATGAAAAAGAATTAATTAAAATCTTAGGTAATGGTACAATATCTAAGAGTGTTAATGTTAAAGTTAACAAAGTTTCGCAAACTGCAAAAACAGCAATTGAAAAAGCTGGAGGAAAAGTGGAGGTAATATAGTGAAAACTAAAGCGAAAAAAAGAAAAATGACTCGCCATAATCGCGAGGTTGACATTGTTAAATCATCAAACTTTTTTGTTAAAAATAAAGATTTGATTAAACGAATTTGTTTTACTTTATTAATTTTAGTTTTAATTCGTTTAGGTAGTTATTTAACAGTCCCAGGCGTAAAAATTTCATCTGACTTTCAAGATTTATCAAACAATGATCAGTTCTTTAGTTTGATTTCAATGTTAGGAGGAGGAACGCTTGGAAAGTTTTCAATTTTAGCTTTAGGAGTATCACCATATATTACTGCTTCGATTATTGTACAGTTATTATCAACTGATGTAATTCCGCCTTTATCACGCTGAGCAAAAAGTGGAGAACGTGGGCGGAAAAAATTAGATCGCTTAACAAAGTGATTAACAATTCCATTTGCAATTATGCAAGGAATTGCGACAATTTTTACTATGGTAAACCAAGGCATTATTTCTCCAAAATGAGATTCATCTGATTTTGGAACTGGAAGTCCGATCTTTTATTATACATTAGTTCCAACCGCCTTAATTGCAGGAACAATGTTAATGCTTTGATTAGCAGATCAAATGACAATTAGAGGGATTGGTAATGGGGTCTCATTAATTATTTTTGCTGGAATTGTTGCGCAATTACCAAATAATTTACAAACAACTTTTAAATTCTGAATTTCAGGACAAGAAGACATTAACTTATTATTTGATGGAATTTTAAAATTCTTAGTGTATGTTGTAATGTTCTTATTAGTGGTTTTATTTGTTGTAATGTTAAATGAATCAGAACGGAAATTGCCAATTCAGCAAACAGGAAGTGGTTTGGTAACTGGAAATGAAGAAACCCGCCCCTTTTTACCATTAAAAATTAATTCCGCTGGAGTTATTCCCGTAATTTTTGCCTCGGCATTAATTTCAGCCCCAATTACTGTTGCACAGATTATTAGTGTAAGTAATCCAAATAATGGTTTTGTGCAATTTACCAATAATTATTTATCGTTTAGTACATGACCAGGAATTATTATTTATGCTATTTTAACAATTTTATTTACTTTCTTATATTCACAAGTACAAATGAATCCTGAAAAAATTGCTGAGAATTTTCAAAAGGTCGGAACCTTTATTCCTGGTGTTCGCCCTGGGAAAGAAACTGAAAAATACATTAAGGGAACAATTAACCGTTTAAGTATTTTAGGGTCAGTCTTTTTGGCGGCAATTGCAATTTTACCTTATGTAATTAGTAAATTAACAGCTTTACCAAGTGCATTAGCAATTGGAGGAACAGGATTAATTATTATGGTATCAGTCGCATTAGAAACAATGCGTCAAGTTAAAGGGCGAATTACGCAACAAGCGTTTATTGATAAAAAGTCGCAACAATTAACAGATGATACTAAAGATTCATATTTATGATAGAAAGCCAGAGGAAAGTTAATGCGAAATTTTATTTTGTTAGGAGCTCCTGGTAGTGGAAAAGGAACCCAATCAGACCATTTAGTTAAAAAGTTTGGTTTTACGCATATTTCAACCGGTAATATTATTCGTGATAATACTAAGCAAAACACACCATTAGGTATTTTGTGCCAACAGTATGCTGACCAGGGAAAATTAGTTCCTGATGATATTATGATTCAAATGGTTGAAAATCATTTACAAACAGTAACTGGTGATTTAATTTGAGATGGTTTTCCGCGCACAATTGCGCAAGCAAAAAAATTAGATCAATTATTGCAAAAACTAAATAGCAAGGTTGATCATACATTATATTTTGAAATTGATGAAGCAAAGTTAATCGAACGAATTACGGGACGTTTAACTTGTTCAATTTGTGGACGAACATATCATAAAACAGCAGTGCCCCCAAAAGTGGCATGAGTTTGTGATGATGATCAAACGACATTAGTACAACGTAAAGATGATAATGAAGAAAAAATTAAAATTAGATTAGCGGCATATCATGCTGATACTGCACCGTTAATTGAATATTATTTAAATCAGCAAGTATTAACCGTTATTGATGCTGATATGGAAGGAAATGCTGTTTGAGACCAAATTATGGCAGTTTTAAAATAACGGAGATTGGAGGTAATAGATTAAAATGGCCAAAACTGATTTATTAGAAGTACAAGGAACAATTTTAGAAGTATTACCAAATACAATGTTTAAGGTGCAATTAAAAAATGGTGAAACTATTTTAGCTCACGTTTCGGGTAAAATCCGGATGAATTACATTCGCATTTTACCCGGCGATACAGTAGTTGTTGAAATGTCACCTTATGACTTAGAACGTGGGCGTATTGTTTTTAGACATAAATAAACAAAATAACAAAAATTTTGGTAAAGGAGAATACACGATGAAAGTAAGATCATCAGTTAAAAAAATCTGCGACAAATGTCGTGTAATTAGAAGAAAAGGGCGTGTGATGATAATTTGTTCACAGCCAAAACATAAACAGCGACAAGGTTAAAAAGGGAGGAAAAGAATATGGCACGTATTGGCGGAGTAGATATTCCAAATGATAAGCGCGTAGTAATTGCGTTAACATATATTTATGGAATTGGAAAACCACAATCACAACAAATTTTAAAAGAAGCAAAAATATCAGAAGATATTCGTGTGAAAGATTTATCAGAAGATGAATTAACAACAATTAGAAATGAAATTGCCAAATTAAAAACCGAAGGAGACTTACGACGTGAAGTTGCCTTGAATATTAAACGTTTAATGGAAATTGGTAGTTATCGTGGAATGCGTCATCGTAAAAGTTTGCCAGCACGCGGACAGTCGTCAAAGCAAAACGCACGAACAGTTAAAGGACCACGTAAAACAGTTGCTAATAAGAAAAAATAGTAGATAAGGAGAACAATTATGGCTGTTAGAAAAAAAACGAATAAGAAAAAAGTTAAAAAAAATGTCCTAAAAGGAATTGCACATATTCATTCAACTTTCAATAATACAATTGTTACCCTTTCTGATGAAGCGGGTAATGTCATTTCATGAGCATCAGCAGGAGCAATGGGTTTTAAAGGAAGTAAGAAGTCAACTCCTTATGCTGCCCAAATGGTTGCTGAAGCAGCTGGAAAAGCAAGCCAAGAACACGGAATGAGTAGTGTTCAAGTTGAAGTAAAAGGGCCAGGCCCAGGGCGTGATGCTGCGGTACGGAGCATTCAAGCAATTGGATTAGAAATCACTTCAATTAAAGATGTAACGCCAATTCCTCACAATGGGGCACGTCCACCAAAAAGACCAAGAGGATAGGAGAAAGATTAGTCGATGAAACAATTTATTAGACCAGAATTTAAATTACAAGCAGAAGATAAAGCCAATAATTACGGAAAATTTTTAGTTGAACCGTTAGAACGAGGATTTGGTGTTACATTAGGAAATGCGATACGTCGAACATTACTATCAGCAACACCAGGAGCCGCTGTTTTTGCTGTTCGAATTAAAGGTGCCTCGCATGAATTTACTGCTATTCCGGGAGTTGTTGAACATGTTACAAAAATAATTTTAAATATTAAAAATTTAGTATTAAAAATTAATCAAGATATTATTCCAGATGGAGAATCAGTAATTTTAAAAGTAGTTTCTTCAAAAGAAGGAGAAATTTATGCAAGAGATTTAGTTGTCCCAACTGGAGTAGAAGTTATCAATGGTGATTTATTATTAGCAACAATTGCTAAAGGTGGAGAATTAGAATTGGAGTTACATGCTCGTAATTCACGTGGGTATAAATCATTTACAGATAATAAAAAAGAAAAAAAATATGCTGATTTAATTGTAATTGATTCAAATTATTGTCCAATTCAGCGTGTGGCATATAATGTTGAACCAACAAAGGTGGGAAAAAATGCTGACTTAGAAAAATTAGAATTAGAAATTCAAACTGATAGTTCAATTACGCCAGTTAACGCTGTTGCAATGGCGGCAAAAGTTATTACTGAGCATTTAGAATTCTTTGTTAACTTGAATGAAGCAATTAAAGCAACCCAAATTATCTCATCTGAAGCAGAAGCGGAAGAAGATGAATTAGATCGTAGCATTGATGAACTAGAGTTTACGCAACGTTCACAAAATTGCTTAAAAAGAGCAAAAATTGATACTTTACGTGATTTAATTTCAAAATCAGAAGATGAAATTCAAGAAATTAGAAACTTAGGGAAAAAATCATTAACAGAAATTAAAGACAAAGTGGCCCAATTAGGTTTACACTTTCGACGTGATTAAGAGAGGTGAAAAAGAATGTCATACCAACAAAAAAGAGGGAAAAATACTGCATGAAGAAATGGTTTAATGCGTAATTTGGCAACCGAATTAATTATTAATGAACGGTTGGAAGTAACAGAAACACGTGCCAAAGAATTACGCCGTCATGTTGATAAATTAGTGACACTAGGAAAACGACAAGATTTACATGCTCGTCGTCGTGCTGCTAGTTTTTTACGTGATATTGATGCAAATGAAAAGGAAACCGCATTACAAAAATTATTTAATGGCATTGCCAAAAAATATAAAACTCGTAATGGTGGTTATACACGCATTTTAAAATTAGATAATCGTAAAGGAGATAATGCTCCGATTGTGATTATTGAATTAGTCTAACCAAAAAACTAACTGTTGTGTTGTTAGTTTTTTTCTTTTTATGATAAAATAAAATCTGAAAGGAATTTAACGATGATTACAATTAAAACAGATCAAGAAATTGAATATATGCGCAAAGCTTGTTTAACATTAAAACAAATTCATCAAGAATTAAAAGCGATGATTAAACCAGGAGTAACAGGCGTTATGCTTAATCAACGCGCAGAAGAAATTATTCGAGCAAATAATTGCCAACCAAATTTTAAAGGTTTATATGGTTTTCCCGCGACTATTTGTGTTTCTTTAAATGAAGTTTTAGTGCATGGAATTCCAAATTATACGCCATTTGTGGAAGGTGACCTTGTTTCTGTTGATGCGGGTTGTTCATATGAAGGTTATAATAGTGATGGCGCTTTTACTGTAATTGTTGGAAAACCGCGCACAACAGAACATGTGAAGTTATTAACTGTCACTGAAACAGCACTAGCAAAAGCAACCGCAATTTTAAAACCAGGAGTACGAATTGGTGATATTGGTGAAACAATTCAAACATATGTTGAAGGAGAAGGCTTTTTCTTACCAACTGAATTTACTGGTCATGGAATTGGGCGTGAATTACATGAAGAACCGATGATTCCTAATGTTGGAACAGCGGGGGTAGGAATGCGCTTACAAGCTGGAATGACAATTTGTATTGAACCAATGGTTCAAATTGGGACTAAAGCAATTAAAATGTTAGATGATAATTTAACACCAGTGTCAGCGTTACATTTATGTAGTGCCCATTTTGAAGATACAATTTTAATTACTCCGACTGGATATGAAGTTTTAACTTAATTATTTTTAAAAATAATAATCGTACCGAATCCTTAATAAAGTATTTGACCCATTTTTTAATTTTCTTGTGAATGAATTGAAAAATTGGTAATTATTGTGTACCATAAATGAGTAGCGCTTTATGTTTAACATGAAGGAAGCTATTATGCGATTTAAACAAAGAAATTTAGTTTGAAAAATTAATATTTTTTGCAAACATATTAAAGCTGGAGCAGGAAAACGAAATCCGTTTGATTATGCCCGAGTTAAAAAAATGACCCGAGAATTAATTAGAAAACAACGATTAGAAGCAAAAGCAAATAAAAATAATAACTATCAATTTTAAAAAACCATACTAAGAACGTATAATTTTTTAAATTATTTATTTAAGTTGATAACTATTTTTAGTTTTTTGATAAATCATTGTTTTGTAATCTTTATCAAGAAAGCCAATAAATGTAAAAACACCAACAAAATTATAACCAATACCTAATTCTTTTTCATTTAATTTTGTAAAAGTAATTAATTGGGTTTGACGTTCTAATTGTTTTTCGCCTAATTTTTGTTGTTTTGTCTTATCATTTGTGTCATTAAAATAATAAATATAATTTCAGTCATCGGACATATAATTTGCATATCCCTTTTAATTGCTAATGCTTTTTGGGTGATAGAAACAATATTAGGAAATCAAACTTGTTGATAATGATTAATATTATAGTCACTTGTTAAAGTTGAAAGCTGATTTTCATCAGTAAATAAGGTGCTCAAGACATCAAAAATTGTTCGAAATATTATTTTATCATCAGTTGTAATTTCTTTTTTTTGCAAAATTTTTTGTAATGTTTCATTTGTCATTTAATGAACCCTTCTTTTTAAACTTGTAAATTATTTTACTTTTCTAATATAATAATTATACTAAAAAGAGATAAAATGTTATAATTATGGCAAGAATTGATTGAGAGAGGGGATTAGAATGTTTTTATCATTTCTTATTGTAGTACAAAATAATCAGACAAAATTAATGAAGACTTTACTATCAATTAAGGAACAAACAAGTGACGATTATGAAATTGTTTTAATTGATGATAGTGGATTCCAACCAAAATCACCACTCTTAGAATTTATGAATGAATGCTTTTATAATAATATTGGCAAACAAATTCAAGTAATTACAAATTTACGAAGTCAAGGCTTTTCATATGGTATTAATACTGCTATTTCAATTGCACAAGGAGATTTTTTTATGATTGTTGATGAAGGACAGACAATTCATAAAACAGCAGTTGCAGTTTTAAAAGAAAAAGTTGAAGTATATCAAGTTGAACATAAAAAAGTTGATATGCTTGAATTTCGGTTACATTATGCGAATTCAAAAGAAAAAAGTGAAATTTGAAATAAATGTAATGTTTTACTGTCGCCTAAAACTAATAAAGAAGTGTTATCATATGTTAATTGCTCACTTTTTACAAAGATATTTCGTCGAAACCTTATTTTACAAAAAAATATTACATTACTTGATTATCGTCGTACTGATACTTTCTTTATTTATAACGCATTAGTTTATACTGGGGGATATGTTGCAATTAAAGATGTGCTAGTTGATTATGAATTAGGAATTGTCAATTATAGTGTTTTTGATTTAATTAAACAATGAATTTATATTTTTAATTTATATCGTGATTTAAATTTATATCGTGAATATCAAGAAGAATTAGAGTATGCTTTTATTCGCTTTTGCTTAGTAACATTTTTAGAAATTGTTAGTTTACAAAACAATAAAAGATTATCAATTAAAGCTATCCATAGTGCCGAAAATAAATTAGAACGTCGTTATAAAAGTTTTATGAAAAATAAATATCTTAAAAATGTAAAAGAACCACAATTTAAAATGATTGTTGCTGATATTAAAGGTTTTATTAAACATTGAAAACTGGAAAATACAAAATAAATAATGCAAGAATTAGCAAACAATAAAAATTCAGCTGCTACGATGATGTCAAAACCAGAAGAAGAATATCAGCTTCATCAATTAGCGCGTCCAGTTCGTGTGATTTTTGTTCGTTTCTTTGATATTATTTTAGCGAGTTTAATTCCCTTAGTATTAACTTTAACGATGAAGTATTGAGATCAAGCTCGAACAATTTGAGCGCCTATTTTAGTTATTGCTGTTACTTTTGTTCTTTTCTTTCTTTATTTTGTTCTTATTCCTTATTTTTGAGATGGTAAAACAATTGGAAAATTTTGTTTTCAAATTAAATTAGTTACGAGTGAGGCAAAATTAAAGTTAGCAGTTATTTTTACCCGTGAATTATTTATTACATTTTTACCTTGATTTGTTGTTTTATTGACAAATTTAAGTTTAAATTTAATTTTTGAAGTTAGTTTAAGTGATTTGTTTCGGGCAACTAATAAAAATCCAATTGCATTAATTATTATTCGAACTATCACAACAATTTATTTTTTATGATACCTTGGTTTAATTTTTGGTTTAGTGTTAAATCCAAATCATCAAATTTTATTTGATCGTCATTTTCATTTATTTACTGTCAAGAAAAAACCAATTCCTAAAAAAGCACCAACAATAACAAAAGAATTAATAACAAGAAAAACAAAACATATTCATTTACAAGAAAACCAACCAGGAAATATTTCTGATGAAATTTTAAAAGAAATTGATGAATTATAGGGTAAAATGTAATTGTTTGTAAAGAAAGGCAGAATATTATGGCCAATGAATTTATTGAAAGTTTAAATCTAAATCAACGCGAAGCTGTTTTAACAATTACTGGACCAGTGCGAATTATTGCTGGAGCTGGAAGTGGTAAAACACGCGTTATTACTAATAAAATTGCATTTTTAATTAAATATGCTAATTTGCAACCATGACGCATTTGTGCTGTTACATTTACTAATAAAGCTACTAATGAAATGAGAACCCGTATTTTTGAGATGATTGGAAATAGTGGCCAGCTTTGTATGATTGCAACTTATCATGCCCTATGTGTTCGTATTTTACGAGAAGATATTATTCATTTAAATTATGATCGTCATTTTAATATTATTGATATGGCAGACCAAGATAGTATCATTCGTAATATTTATAAAACATTACCTGTGAAATATGACACACAAGAAGCAAAAATGGTGAAGAATTTTATTTCGAAATGAAAAAATGACTTTATTAGCCCTAATAGCGCAAAAGCATCAGCAAATGGTTATGAAATGCGATGAGCAGAAGTTTATGACACTTATGAAAAACGTTTACGAGAAATAAATAGCGTTGATTTTAATGATTTAATTTTATTAACATATAAGTTATTTAAAAATAATGGGGAAGTATTAAAAAAATGACAAAATCGTTTTGATTATTTTTTAGTTGATGAATTTCAAGATACCAATGAATTACAATTTGATATTATTAAATGATTAGTCGGTGATAATCACAATATTACTATTGTTGGGGACCCTGATCAAACAATTTATTCGTGACGGGGAGCAAAAATTAATTTAATTTTAAATTTTGATAAATATTTTCCGCATACACAAACAATTGTTTTAAATGAAAACTATCGGTCAACACAAAGCATTTTATCATTAGCTAATAATTTGATTATTCATAATAAAAATCGGATTGAAAAAGATTTATTTACTATCAAAGCTTCAGGGCAATTACCAATTTTATATCACGGTGCTAATAGTAGTGATGAAAGTGATTTTGTAGCTCGTAAAATTAAAACTTTAATTAAAGAAGAAAATTATGATTATAATGATATTTTAATTTTATATCGTGCCAATTACTTATCACGTGATTTAGAAACGGCCCTTGCTGATTATGGTCTTTCATATCGTATTTTTGGGGCTTTTAAATTTTATGAACGAAAAGAAATTAAAGATGCACTTGCTTTTTTAAAAATAATTATGAATAATGATTCTTTAGCCATTGAACGAATTTTGTTGTTAACGCCAAAAATTGGTCCAAAAGCATTTGAACAAATTATGCAAATATTAAAAGAGCAACAAATAATCTTTACAAAATTACTAGAGCAACATTTTGATTTATTGCCATTAAATCTTCAACATAGTTTAAATAAAGTGCGAGAAGCAATTGTCCTAGCATTAGCACAATTACCAACTGCTAAATCAGTTGAAAGTTTATTAGTTCTTCTCTTAGATAAAACAGGTTATTTGCAGCGTTTACGAGATAACTATGAAGAAGAACGAGAAGAAAATATTTTAGAATTAATTGCGTCAGTTGGTAAATTTGATCAGCAAAATAAGGAATTAGCAGGAACAGAATTATTAAGTGAATATTTACAATTAATTTCATTACAAACTGATAGTGATAGTGATAATTTAACTGATAATACTATTTCTTTAATGACAATTCATAATGCAAAGGGATTAGAAAAAAAGGTTGTTTTTATTGTTGGCTTAAATGAAGGAATCTTTCCAACGACACAAGCTATTAAGATGGGAACTGAACAATTAGAAGAAGAGCGTCGAGCCTTATACGTTGCCATTACAAGAGCAGAAGAATTGTTGTTTATTAGTTATGCTGATGGTTATTCATATATTACAGGTAATGAACGCTTTGAATCACGATTTATTAAAGAGTTAGATAACGATTTTTATGAAAAAGTTAATAGCGAAAGATTGTTTAGTAAGCCAAAGTCAATTACTATTTCTTATAATAATCAAAGTGAAAAACAATCACGAACTGTCTTTAATCTTAATAAAAACATTGAATTAACTTTTAAAACTAATCCATGAAAAGTAAATGATACGGTTAGTCATGAATTATTTGGAATTGGAGTTGTTGTTAAAATTATTGCACAAAATGTCCAAATTGTTTTTCCTCATCCTTATAATGTCAAGATTATTTCAGCAGATAGTCAAGCAATTAAAAAAGTGGAATCATAAAAGAAAATAACAATACCAAATAATTGAAATTTTTATTTAAAAACATAAAAAATTGTTAAGGGATAATATACTTATTTTTGTTTTTTTGATATAATGAGTTAGTATATTTTAAAGGAGGAAATTTAATGGCATCATTTAAAGCTGTTATCGCTGATCCTGTTGGTATGCATGCACGTCCAGCGGCATTAATTGTAGGAGAAGCAGGAAAATACCAGTCAGATATTACTATTTTCTCAGGAGGAAAAACTGGTAACTTAAAATCAATCATGACTATTATTGCATTGGGAATTCATCAAGGTGCAGAAGTAGAAATAGTTGCAAGTGGTTCTGATGAAGACGCTGCAATTGCGGGGATTGAAAAAGTAATGAAGGATAACAAGGTTATTTAGGGTAATTTTATTAAATATACAAAAATTAAAAAATAATAGATTTATCTATTATTTTTTTGTATATTTTTGTTACTTGCTTCTTTCTTAGTATTTTTTTAAGGAAAAATTATTATATAATAATATAGAGGAGGTGGATGAAATGGTAATTCTTGCAATTGAGACAAGCTGTGACGAAACTAGTATTGCTATTTTTAAGAATGGAAAAATTTTAGCAAATATTATTTCATCACAAATTAAGGAACATACAAAATACGGTGGAGTTGTGCTAGAACTTGCTTCGCGGTTACATTTAAAAAACTTTTCTTATGTTCTACTTGAAGCTTTGCAAAAAGCTAATATTCATATAACAGAATTACAATACATTGCATACACAGCAAAACCCGGTTTAATTGGAGCACTACATATTGGGAAAACAATAGCAGAAACATTGTCTAATTATTTAGAAATTCCAATTTTACCTTTAAACCATTTATATGGTCATATCTATGCTAGCGCAATCGATAATGATTTTTTATTTCCTCTTTTAGCAGTGCTAGTTAGTGGTGGCCACACTCAGTTAATATTAATGAAAAAACATTTGAATTTTGAAATTTTAGGCTCAACATTGGATGATGCAATTGGTGAATGTTATGATAAGGTTGCTCGAATGCTGGACTTAGGGTATCCGGGCGGACCTGTTATTGATAAGCTTGCAGCGACAGGAACAACAACACAATATCGCTTACCATTACCATTAAATGATCAAAGTTATAATTTCTCTTTTAGCGGATTAAAATCAGCTGTAGCTAATTTAATTGCAAAAGAACAACGTAATACTAAAATTAACTTGTATAATTTTTGTGCGACATTTCAAAAAACATGTGTTGATATTATTATGCGAAAAACAAAATTAGCAATTAAAAATTTTCAGCCGCAAATGGTTACGTTAGTCGGTGGAGTTTCAGCTAATAGCGCATTACGAGCAGCAATTTTAAATTTAGCAACACCAAATTTAAAAATAGTTATTCCAAAATTAGAATATTGTACTGATAATGCTGCAATGATTGCTCGCTTAGCAGCACAAGAACTACTGGAAAATAACATAAAAGGAGATTAGATAAAATGGCATCATTTTTATCAAAATTAGAAACATTCGATTCAAAGAATTTTACTAAAAAAGAAAATGAAATTATTAAATATATTAAAGAAAATATGAAGGAAGTAACAACAATGAATATTGAAGTTTTAGCGCAACAAGTAAATACTGGTTATAGTGCAATATATGGTTTGTTACGAAAAATGCAGATTAATGGTTATCGAGACTTTTTAATTGCGATTGCTGCTGATATTGAAATTAAATCATTAGATTTTGAAAATATGGAGAGTCTAATGAAGAAAACATATTTTGATATTCTGAATCAAAATGATACGATGATTGATAATGAAAAGGTGAATCAAACAATTAATGCAATTAAAGGAGCATATCGAATTTTTGTAATTGGGATGGGTTCAACAAATGCATTGTCACAAACATTAGCGCTAGAATTATATAGTTTTGGTTTTAATGCTTTTAATCTAAATGAAAATGAAGAAGACTTAATGGTTCGTTCTCGGATTATGAATAAAAATGATTTAATTCTAGCTTATTCATTATTTGGTGATAATGAAGCAGTTAACAAAGCATTAACAATTGCAAAAGAAAAAGGAGTAACGATTGTAGTAATTTCTGGGAAAGATATGTCAAAAGCAGTTAAATTAGCAAATTGGTCGCATATTATTTCAACCCCAAATCAACGAGTAAATGATCATAAAATTTATGTTAATAAATTATTACCTTGAATGTATTTTACTGATGATTTAATTAATAAAGTCTGGTCATCAGATATTGTTGATAAAGATTTTGTAATGGCTCAACAAGATAATCGTTGAGATTATTAAAACAATGGATAATATTTCAATTCTATCAAAATTATCAATGATTCAAGGAACTTGCACAAAAAAAGAAATTAAAATTGCAAACTATATTCGTGAAAATATTCATAATATTCGAAACCTTAAAATTGAAGATTTATAAAAAGCGACTGGAATCGGTTATTCACCAATTTATTCTTTAATTAAAAAGTTAGGCTTTATTGGTTATCGTGATTTTATTATTGCAATAGTTGCAGAACAAGAACGTTTAGAAACCAATAATTTGCATTTAGATGAAACAGAAAGTATTTTTTTATATTATCAAGATATTCTATAGCGTAATCAGCAAACTTTTGATGATGTTAAGTTTTTAAACACAGTTACTTTATTAAAAAAAGCGAAAGGAATTTATTTAGCAGGTTTAGGAATTTCATCTTTAGCAGTAAAAGAACTAGTTACCCGTTTATTTAGTTTTGGCTTTACTTGTAGTTTGTTGGTAGAAAATGAAAATAATATTATTACTCGTGCCAGTTTAATCCAACCAGATGATTTATTAATCTGTGTAAGTTTAGAAGGAAAAACAATGGCTGTAATAGCAGCAGCTAAGGAAGCCAAAAATAATGGGGTAAATGTAATTGGTGTTACATCAAAATATAATTCGGATTTATAAAAATATACTGATATTATGCATACTGTTGTTTATTCAACTTTATATGAAAAAAATGAAATTTTTTTTCCTTCTTTATAGCGCTTTTATCTATTGATAAAGAGCACCAATATTTAGAAAATCGGATTAAAAGTAATAAAATTTTAAAAAAATATTGTTAAAATTAAAGGAACTAATGTTCCTTTTTATTTTTTATAGTACAATATAAATTAAATATAGAAAATGTTAAGAGGGAATGAAAATGACACCACATATCAATGCTAAACAAGAAGAAATTGCTGAAACAGTTTTAATGCCCGGAGATCCATTTCGAGCAAAGTTTATTGCGGAAACTTTTCTCGAAAATATAAAATTAGTGAATGAAATTCGAAATATGTTTATGTACACCGGAACTTATAAAAATAAAACAATTAAAATTGCTGGAAGTGGAATGGGGTGTCCTAGCATTGGAATTTATTCATATGAATTATTTAAATTTTATAATGTTGATAATATTATTCGAATTGGTTCAGCAGGTAGTTATGATGCTGCACTAAAGATTTATGATATTGTTAACGCAACAGCAGCTTATGGCGAAAATAATTATGCTAGAATTGTAGCATGAATAGAAGATGATGTTTTAAATTCTTAACAACATCTTTTTGCAACAATTGAAGAAGTTGCTAAAGCAAAACAAATTAAAACTTTTCCTGGAATTTTTTATTCATCTGATTTTTTTTTATCGTAAAAATGATGATGATTAAAAAAAATAAAGTCAAGCATAAGACAGTATGTGTTGAAATGGAAGCATTTGCTTTGTTTGCAAATGCCTTATCATTAAAGAAAAATGCAGTAACATTATTAACAATTTATGATTCCTTTATTACTGGTGCTGTGACAACAACAGCTGAGTGGCAAAATAATTTTTACCAAATGGTAGAATTAGCATTAGAAAGTGCAATTAAATTATAAAAGAAAAAAGGAGAAAACATATGACAACAGTTTTAGAGCTATACCAAGATCAAGTTAAAAATCAAAGTGAAGTTACAATTTTGGGGTGAGTTCGTTCTAATCGCAGTAGTGGTAAATTAGGTTTTTTAGTTATGAATGATGGAACAGTTTTTAATAATGTGCAAATTGTTTATAAAGCGGAGCAACTTGCTAATTTTTTAGCAATTAGTAGTTTACGAATTTCATCAGCAATTAAAGTAGTTGGAAAGTTTTGTGTAACACCATCTGCCAAACAACCATTTGAAATTCAAGCATCCGTAATTGAAATTCTTGACGATGCAAGTGAAGATTATCCATTACAAAAAAAAGAGCATTCTTATGAATATTTACGTGAAATTGCTCATTTACGTGCAAAAACAAATACTTTTAATGCGGTGTTCCGAATTCGTAGTAGTAGTTCTTTTGCAATTCATGAATTTTTTAATAAAAATAATTTTATTTATGTTCATACACCAATCATTACCGGAAATGATGCTGAAGGTGCTGGCGAATCATTTATTGTAACAACAAGAACTGATAATAATTATAATGAAGATTTTTTTGAAAAAAAAGCTAGTTTAACTGTTTCGGGTCAACTTCATGCTGAAGGATTTGCACAAGCTTTTCGAAATGTTTATACTTTTGGTCCAACATTTCGTGCTGAAAATTCTAATACAACAAGACATGCTGCTGAATTTTGAATGATTGAGCCTGAAATTGCTTTTATTGACCTGGAAGAAAATATGACATTAATTGAAAAAATGATTAAGCATATTATTATTTATTTATTTATTAACAACCATTATGAACTTGACTTTTTAAATAGTAATGTTGATGATAAATTATTGGAAAGATTAAAAAGTGTTTTAAATGATGAATTTGTTCATTTATCATATACAAAAGCAATTGAAATTTTGCAGAAAGCTGTTACAAAAGGTCAAAAATTTGAAAATCCAGATATTTTTTGAGGAATGGATTTACAAACTGAGCATGAAAGATATTTGTGTGAAATAGAAACAAAAAAACCAACCTTTTTATTTAATTATCCGAAAGAAATTAAAGCATTTTATATGAAAATTAATGATGACAATAAAACAGTTTCTGCGTGTGATTTACTAGTACCAGGAATTGGAGAATTAGTTGGCGGTAGTGTTCGTGAAAATGATTATGATAAAATTGTTAGTCGTTGTAATGAACTAAAAATTCCAACGACAGATTTACAATGATATATTGATTTACGAAAATATGGTTATTATAAAAGTGCAGGTTTTGGCTTAGGGTTTGAACGTTTTATCATGTATGTGACAGGAATGAAAAATATTCGTGATGTGATTCCCTTTCCACGTACGCCGCGAAACTTATTATTTTAATTTGATGCATATAAAAATTTTATTTAATTATATTTTTTTTTTGTTATAATTTTAGCATTGCATAGATAGGGGGACATAAAATATTTAACTTAGTTACTTATGATAATATTAAAGGAAAATATATAAATGAACGAAGTTATTAAACAATTACGAATTCATAAAGGATTAACTCAACGTGAATTAGCCCAAATGTCAGGGTTACAACAATCGACTATTTTTCGAATTGAAAAAGATTGTTCAAAAACAAGTTGAAATAAAATTTTAAAATTACTTGTTGCACTAAAATTAGATGTTAAAAAATTTATTGACAAATTATATACATACAATGAATACAAAGTATATGAATTTTTATCATTAATTATTGATAACCCCAAAATTCGTAAAGAGCTTGATCAAAATCCACGATTATTATCATTAAAAGTATTACTAATTTTTACTAATTAAGAAAAAAAGTTAGATAATTTTGTCTTACCATGCAGTTGAATTAACTATGAAAATAAAATAAAGACCTGCCAAGTCTTTTGCGTTTTAATAAACGGTTTAAAAAAAATGATATAATAATGCTATATATTAATTATAGCAATGTGAGGAATAAAAATTGATTTGAGATTATTATTTTATCTTTGATGGTAACGGTAAAGAACAAAATTTACGATGTATTTGTAAAACAGCTACTGATGCAGAACTAGCGTTAGAAGATTGTTATTTAGATAACAAATATAATGCAGATATTATTAAAGCAATTTCATTTTGTTTAATATTTACATTTGATAGTACAACTGATAATTACGAACTAAACAAGCAAGGAACAGAAGACTTTATTAAAAAGTTACCGATTTGTCAACAATGTAATCGTGTTAAAAGCAAATTAGATCGTTATCAACTTTGTTCAGAATGTGAAAGTGAATTAGTTGGTTTGGAAACTTTTCAATGTGATTTATGTAAAAAACATCGTCTTGTTTGAGATGATTTTAATCGCGAATTATTTGGAAAATTATTAGTAAATAATAAAGAATATATAATTTGTTTTAAATGTGCTGCACAAAATTTTCAAAAGAATACAAAAACAGAAGGGATGAAAATATAGTGAATACAATTAAAAATTTATATATTGTTTTTTACACTGATAATGCTGATACTCCTAACCAAGGAAAAGTTGTTAAAGTTTTTACTGATAGTGAACTAGCAAGAAAATATTTGTTAACAAAAGTTAATTTAAATGGAAAAAAAATTACAAAGGATAATAAATGAATTTTAAAAGTGTATGGTTATGTTGGATCTAATGATTCTTATGAATATTCAAAATGAGAAACAACTCAATTTAAAAATATGGTTGGTAATTGTATCCATTGTCATCAATATTTTTTACGAGAAAATAATGCCAATATGTGTGATGACTGTTTAGGACAAGTGAGACAGGGCTTAAAAGAATGTGAAGTTTGTCATAATTTTTTTAATCCAGTTGGGATTAAATTTGTTTCAAATGGTGATGTTTTTCCCTCTTTAGCTTGCCAAGAATGTTCACAAATGTTATTACAAAATTTAAATGTTAAATAGTTCTTTTAAGAAATAAAATTTTAGCAAAAAGATACCATCAAAATATTAAAATAATGAATTATGTAAAATGAAGTGCAACAAATCTTTATTAATTAAGTAATATAATAAAAATTACAAAAATCAACCATAAATTTTGTATAATGTACGATGAAGCTCCAAAAAAACAACTCTTGTTAGGGTTGTTTTTTTATTTGAAATAAAACAACTTCTAAAAGGAGGTAATGATAATTAAACAACAAAAAATATGTGATGTTAATGATTGTTATAAATTATCATCATTCATCAACGAAGAATTTGTATCAAATAAAGTTTTATGAACTTGTGAAAAACATAGAAATTTATTGAATAAAGTAAAAGATAAAACACAAAAGCAATTTTATCAAAAACTAGAAAATTCAAAAATTATCTTTGATTATGAAACTGGTTTTTTAAAACTTTGATTTTATAAAACTTAATGCAGAGTGAGACGGTTATTTTAAATAACTAAGTGCTTCCATAAGAACATGAGTTTATACTCATTCCCACAGCCGTCCGAGGCAAGTGCTGAAATAGTGTATGAGAAAAAAGGTAAATCGGGGCTTGTTAATACTAAGCCATAGTCGTGATAAGTGCGAGGTCAACATCGAACGACAATAAATATTGAGATGGCCACTTTATAAATAAATTTGCGTATAGCATTAGGCTCTTCAAGGTGCGAGTAGATTTAATTTAGAAACTGAACGCTTTGACCTGAAAATGGTGCGGATGAAGAAAGACATATGTTCTGGCGTCAAACAAATAAAAATAGTTGTATATTTACAAAATACAAAATATAGAACAATTAACATACCGCCACCGCTCACCCCCAGTGAAGCGGATGGCGTAGTAAATAAATAGATAAATACTTATATAACTAATTCTCGCTTCGGCACTTTCACTTGCGAGTGAGTGCCAGCGAGTTAAAACTAGGAGGTTTATATGAAAAAAGAAAATCTGCCTTAAACAAAGGTACTGAGGTTATTGCTTTAAATGTGATAAACAAAATAAATATATCCTTACCCACAATGAAATTACTGATGAACATTTAGCATTAAATAAAAAGAATTAGGAGGAATTAAATTATGACTAAAAAATACTTATTAATTATGAAAATTGATTTTTCAAATGATATTTTATCTAAATCATTTTATACATTAGAAGAAGCAAAAATTACTGCTAATGTTGAAAATAAAAATGGTTGAATAACAAACATTATTGATTTAGAAAATGAAAATATTAAATGAAAATGATGTGAATATTAGAACTTATATTAAAGGAGGATAAATAATATGTGAAAAGATGAAGATTGCAAAGTTTACACAGAAGAAGATTTATTTAATGAAGCATTAGAAGAATGTCATTCAGAAGAAAGTGCTTATGACTATATTGATACTTTAATTGCAGAAAAGAATTTGGAGGAATTATAAAATGAAAACATTACACGAAATGATAAAATATTTAACAGGAATTGATGTTGAACAAGATAAAATAAGTGATTATTTAGAAGAAGAAGTATTATATTTACAAGGTGCTAATTTAATAGATGCTGATTTATCTGTTGCTAATTTACGAAGTGCTGATTTATTTGGTGCTAATTTAAAAGATGTTAATTTAAAAAATGCTAATTTAAGAGGTGCTGATTTATGATGTGCTAATTTAGAATATGCTAATTTACGAAGTGCTAATTTAGAAAATGCTTGTTTAGTAGGTGCTAGAATTACAAAAAAACAATTAGACCAATTAATTGTTATTGAGGAGGATGAATAATGGGAAAAAGAAAATATTGTGAAGATTGTCAAGAAGACGGATTAAATATTCCTTATGATGGTTATTATTGGTCTTTTTCAGATAAAAGATATACACAAAAAGAAATTGATTTTATTGTTAGCGAATGTTCTGCTAGAGAATTAAGACAAAATTTTAAAGCTAAATTGCATTATGTATGTGCTAATTGTTTTATTTCATATTGCTAGTGAGGAGGAAGAATAATGAATGTAACAGAAACAATTAAATTTAACAAACTTAAAGCAGAAAATGAAGCACTTAAAAAAGAACTTGATGAATTAAAACAACAAATATTATATAAAGAAGATTTTAAATAATTTGCTCATTGTATGAATTGTGGAGATAATTATTTTTTTAATCGGTGCTTAACTTGTAGTTGAAAAAAAATAATTGATTTAAAAGATAATTCTAAATATGACAAATTACCTAGTAAGGGTGTGAAATAATGAAAAATATAGTTCAAAATGTTTCTTTTCCTTTTGCAATTAAAGTTAATGATTTTAAAGAATTAAGTTTAAAAGCATTAAATATTAAAAAATGAATTGATGAAAATGGACAAGAATTAGCAGAATTTATATACAGACAACAAGCTTGATTAATAAATGGAGAATATAAATCACAATCACTAAAAGATTTAAAATTAGTAGTTTCAAAAATTGATTATGTTTTTAGAGAACTATTAGAATTAATAAAAAATTTTAAAGATCCATTAAATTCTATTAGAAACGTTATTTTAAATTTAGAAAAAAATATTAAGAATAATCATGATTATTTAAAAAATAGTGTCATTGATATTCAATTTCAAAAACAAAATGAAATTGTTGAAAATCATAAAAAAGAACAATTTTTAGAAATTAAAAGTGTAGCAAAACAAGAACAAGAATTAAAAATTATTACTAGCAATTTTCGTAAAGAAAAATTATTAATTAAAGATATTGAAATATTAGGTATTGATGATGATTTTTTAGAAAATGCTAATCAATATGAATTAAAGGAATTAATTAAATATTTAATTGTTGATGAAAAATTAGTTAAAAATACAATTAAAGCACAATGAGATACAAATACTGATAATAAAGTAGTTGGTATTAAAGGAATAAATATTCAAATTAAAGGAGTGAAATAAAATGACAAATGAATTACAACAATATATTAAAGGTGCAATTATTAAATATGAATTAAAAGTTAATGATAAATATGTAAAAGAAAATATTTTAGCACTTGAAGAATTAAAAATGAAAAATGGACAAAATTATATGCAATTAGTTAATAATGCTGATAATGCTAAAATAACAGCATTAGGAATTATTAAATTAAGTAATAAAGTGTAGAAACCACATACATTTTGTATTTTTGGTTTTTACAGTTTTGGAAAGTAAATTTTTTTAATATTTTTAATTGAGGAGTTGAAATTATGCAAACAAAGCAATATTTTATTTTGCGGTCTCTAGTGAAAAAGTATGGTAAAGATAATGTTATTAATACTGTTAATAAGATTGCAAAAGATATTGAAATTAAAAAGTAAAAGAATAAATTATTCCGCGTAATTTATTAGCGGATAATTTATTCAGTAGTGTTTTTAATGGAGCGAAGCGACAACGAGCGGAGCGAGTTTGCAAATTTCAATTTTTTAGTTTTTAGAAAGGAGATGTAATATGCCAACTTGATTAACGACAATATTTAGTGTTGTTATTGTATTAGCAATTTTTCTTTATATTGGTTTATCAATTTACCAAAAAATTAAACAAATTCGAGGAAAGAAAAAAGATAAAAAAGAAATTGAAAGAAAGGAGAGTAATAAATAATGTTAGGTATGTATTTAACAACAGCGTTTAATTTTTTAACAGCACCTACACCTAAAACTATGACTGAGGGTATGACTGGGATTTGAACGGGTTTGACTAGTGCATTATGAAAAGTTAAAGAAGGTATAACAAATATTTTACCTGAGATAATGGTTTTCTTAGGTGAAGCGTGAATTATATTAATTCCATTTGCTATATTTTGTATTATTAAAATCTTAAACTTTTTCCGTGTTATGGTTAAAGGATTTTAATATTTATTATAATCGATTATATCTTAGTTAAGGCACACTAGGAATTTTTAGTGAAATAATTGTTTTAATTGGTGATACCATTCATGATAATCAAAAAATAGATGCTATCACATTTGTAAAAAATGAATTTATTAAATAGAAAAATGAACTTATTATATTTACTATTAAAGTTCTTAATAGTTATTTTCAGTGTGCCAATTTTTATTATTTTTATATTTAACAATGTTTATTAACAGTGTTTATTAAACATTAAATAAACAATATATTAGCATTATGTATAACATTGTTAATAATCAGTGTTTATTACAATTAAAAAACATTATATAAACATTATTTATAACATTGTTTATTAAACAAATATTTAGTTAGGAGATTATCTTATGGATATGAAATTTAAAACAACTAAGGAATGTAAAAAATTAAAGAGAGATTTTATTATTAGGAATTTTGTTTTTGGTTTTGTTTATTTTCAATTTTTCATTGTTCTTATTGGAATTATTGTAGGTCTTGTTTTGTTTTCAAATAGAGAAATAATTGTTGGTATTTTACTTTTTTCTTTATTTTTATTTTTAATATTTATTCTTTTATTTTTTATAATTCAATGTCATATATGCGAAATTAAAGAATATAAAGTTATGTTGTTAAAGAAAAGAATGTTACCGTTAGAAAATATAATTGGAGGATTAGGAAAAGGCACAATGTTAAGACCAGTAAGGTGAGGAGATGATAAAATTGAGTAATTTTGTTAAGAAAAATCAGAATATAGAAAATTATTTTATTAGTAAGGAATTTATTCCTTTTGCAACAGAAAAAGCAAGTTTTATTAATTTACCTAATCATAATCGTCATATTGGGTTTTGATTGAGTAATAAGTTTATTTATCCGAGTGAAAAACATTCAGAGCAAGTAGCAATCGGTTTGATTTATGATAATTCTTATCCTATTGTAAAATATGATGAAAATTTAAAGCGAAATATTTGAAAATATTTAACTGGAACCGAATTAATCAATTTATATAATCAATATAAACAAAATTATTTTACTAAAATGAAAAAAGCGTTATTTTTAAGTGAACCTAAAAAAGTAAAAGCAAATAATAATAATAATAATAATTTAACAAATTGAAGTGTTGAAAAAGAAGAACAATTAATTCGTGATTTGGAGGAATTATAAAATGGAAGTTAAATCAATAAAAGAAGAACAAAGAGAAGATAGAATAAAGTACGAAAAAAGTAAAGGTTATAAATTATGTGATAATGGTTATATTATTTATAATTCAAATGAATATTATTTTAAATTATTTGGTTGTTCTAACAAATTTATAAAAGCAAAAGTTTATTTTAGAAAGTTTTGTGGCGAATATAGGATTTCATTTTTATGTAAAAAATGTTATAAAAAATTCAAAAAATTCTTATCTCATGAATTTTTTGAACTTTTATATGAGGAATGTTATAAAAAACCCGTGGAATTTAGTGTGTTTAGTTTTGATTATAAAAATGAATATGATTGAGGTTTTTTATAATGAGTTTATATGATTATTGAGTTCAATTTGTTAGTTATATTATTGGTTCAAATGCCCCTGAGTTTTTATATGTTATATCGTTTGTGTTATTTATTGTTTTGTTTTTTGGAATGTTTTTTAAACTTATTCAAAAAATGTGGAGTTTTTAAAGATGCAAAATGATTGACAAGAATTCAAAGAGTTTTTTATTTATATTTTTTTGTTTATAGATAAAACGAATGTTGAAAGTATTACAATGTGGAATTTAACGCAAAATGAATATTTAACTTTGATGGTTGGTGTTTGAATTGTGATTTTGTTTTTAACTTGGTTTTTCTTGTGAATGGTTTTTAAAATAGTTGGGTATTTTAAATAATGAAAAAGTTTATATTTTTCTTTAAAAACTATTGTTATATTAGTGGTTCAATGCTTTTGTTTAGTTTAATTGATTTATTACTTTGAATAATTTCTTTGTATTGTGTTGGTTTAGTATTTTGAATATTATTTGCTTTGCAATGTGTATATTTTGTGTGATGATTGTGAAAAAATATTTTTTATCAGTTAAATTCTTTTCGGTTAGTAAATTTTGTTTGAGATAATCCGTTATCGGTAATTATTGGTAAGTTAGGAACTGGTAAAACATTACTTTTAACTTATTTGTCGCAAACTATGAAATTATTGACAGATGAAATTTATAGTAATTATCCGTTAGAAGATGATAAAGTTAAAGTTTTAACATTTAAAAATTTAGATTTTACAGATCGGACAAAACCAGTTCCGCCCGATGATAGTGTTATTTTATTTGATGAAAGTTATTTATATATTGATGGAACTAGTCCTCACGATGAGAAAAAAGTTCATAGTGGTAAAATACCGTGAATTGTTTTAGCGAGACATTTTGGACATCGTGCGTTGTTTACTGCTCAGCGTGAGGGTATGATTTGAAATAATATTCGCCAGTTAGCAAGTGGGATTATTATTCCAATTTCATTGAAAAAACCCGTTGCTAAAAAAGGATTTAATTTTTTTAATCGTTTCTTTATTATGCGAATTGGGATTTTCCAAGATATAACGGATTATGAAATTTGAAAAACAAAATCAGTAGAACGAACAGCAGAAGGTAAAAGAGTAAAACATAAGTCGGATGTTGGGTTAGGAATTCGGTTTTTTAAAATAATTATTCCCCTTGAATTTGCGAATAAATATGATAGTCAATGATTAAAATTTGTGCGTGATTTAAAAAATGATGAAATTGTTAATAAAAAAGAATATTATTGGTCGGAAATCACAAAATTAAGTGTTAAAGAACGATTGGAGTTATTTGATATTGATATTTTGAAAAAGAATTTAAAACCTAAAAAAGAGAAAGGAAATAGTAAAGATGATTAATTTATTAGTTGAAAATAATAATAGTAATTGAGACAAGATTTTTAGTTTTGTTTTTGATATATTTTTGTTTATTTTTGATGTAATTTGAAATACAAAATTACCGATGACAAATACATCGATTGCTTATTTTTTAGTCTTTTTTATGGTTATTAAATTATCTATTTATGCAATTCACGGTACATCAACACAATATAATAATTTAGGTTCGACAGTTAATAATGGTGTTTCGCAAGTATATTCGTCAACTGTACGAAAAGGTATTAATGTTGGTAAAAATGTTTATCAGAATAGTAATAAGCAGCAAGTTAAAAAAGAACTTAAACGACAAAGTATTAGATATCAAGCGAAAAATATTAGAAGTACTAAATTTAAAGGAGATAAAAAGTAATGATTAAATTAGTTTTATTGGTGGCGGCGATTGCGATATTTGGTACTGGTTTTATTACTGTTATTATTAATCAATTTACATCAGCAAAAAATATTATTATGGATTTATATAATTCTGATACTTGGTTGATTTGATTATTTGGCAGAATGGCAGTTTTGTTTAGTCATCCGTTAATGTTAACGATATCAAGTTTATATATTGTTGGGTTTATTGTTTCAAAAACATTGTATAGTTAGGAGTTGAGTTTATGAAAAAATCGTTATCTTTATTTGCCATATTTATTTTAACTTTTTTGGGTTTGGTTATTCCATTTATTACTTTAACGGCGTTTAGACCCTTAAATGAGGAGCATTATACGCTTAAACAAGAGAATATTACTGGTAAAGGTATTAATGAAACTGATTTTATTAATACAATGTTTTTACGCAGTAGTTTTTTTGAAAATTGGTCGGAAACAAATTATTTTATTAATCCAACTTTAAAAACATCAAAAAATTTATTGTTTAATGATAAATGGTATTTAGATTTTTTACAAGATAGTTATTCCACCGGAGTTGTTTATGATAAACCTAATGAAGTATTTTTGAATTATTATCAACAATGACATAGTTTAAAAAATCGGTATATGGTTGAAAAATTTTATGATGTTAAAAGAGAGAATTTTTTGAATGATTTAACTGATTTTATTTATGCCTTTGCTGTAAAATATAAGATGTATGATGTATCTAAAAAAATTGTGGAGAATGTTGATCGTTATAAAGAAAATCATTATCCAAGAGTTAAGTTGAAAGTAGATAATTGAAAATTAATTCCTAGGGTTAATGATGTTTTAGTACCACCCAAAATAATTGCTTCTACTGATAAAAATAAATATGTAAAAGAAGATGATAGGAAATATATTGTAATTTATCCATATCTAATCCAACAATGAAACATAATTAAAAAAGATGCAAAATATATTAATAATACCGCAGCATGAAGTTCAAAAGCAATAATTTATTATTGAGATGGTGATGGTGAACACGAAACACCAACCATTGATAAAAACACCGGTGAAATTACTGACTGAAATAGTTATCAACAAACTCGTGTAAAAGAATTTATTAGTTTATTTTTATATTCTGTTTTGCTAGAAAATACTAGGGTTCAGCAAGGTGGTAGTGCGGATTATGAAAATCCGAATAAGGTTGGTACAAAGCGGATAATTTTTGATTTTGAGACGGTTGATGAGTTGGATGTTAAAAATATTAAAAAAGCAATTTATCGAATGATTTTGACTGTTGATGAAGCAAATTTAATTATTTCTGGTAGTTTAGAGTTAAATAATATTAATAATGATGATTTAAGTTTTAATTTTAGTTTTATGCGAACGGGAATGGGTGAAGTTTTTAATTTTAATGGTTCAATTTATTCATCATTAAATAGTAAAGATTTAAAATATTATCAACAGTTTAGCGGTCAGTTTGATTTATCTAAGTTTTTACAGTCGTTTTTTGCAAGTGCGTTGGTGCCAGTGTTTCAAAATCGTAGTTCGTTTATTGAAAATGGATATATTGATAATTTACAGTATGATACTGTTTTAGTTAATTTTTTTGCTTTGAAATTACAAAATTTTAATAATATTTTGTTGAGTGAAAATATTAACGATAAATTACAATTTGATAAATTATTAAATAGTATGTTTAAGATTTCACAGAAATTTTATACTAATTATTTACGTACGATTTTTGATTTAGAGAATAATACTTATGTTCAAGGTTATAATAAAAAATATGGTTTATTAGTAAATAATGGTTTTAAAATTTACCCACGATATTTTTATTTTTCAGATAAATATAAACAGTTAGATATTAAATTATATTCAGCATTTAAAAATCGGTTTTATACGATTAATAATTATGGTAGTGTTTTTAATTATGATTTTTCGGTTGCTAATAATTATAATATTAAGTCAAATTCGGGTTATGTTTTTGGCGGTGATTTACAAAATAAATATGGTTTGCAATATAAAAAAATTGAAGAACAAAAAATCGGTTATAATGTTTTTGAATTGCAAGCACAAAAAGAGAATGATATGTACCGATATTATGATTTTAATTTTGGAATTTATAACTGACAAGAGATTAATAATGGTGGTTTGTTCCCCGATAAACAATGATGACAAGTGCAATATGTAACGCCAGAGGGTTGATGAGATTTTGGTGCTCATATTAAAAATGCGGTGATTTGAATTGTCAATACTATTCCTGGTGTTAAACAAGTTAATGAATTAGCGAGTGGTGTTGGTAAGGTTTTTGAAACAGTATATAGTTTTTTTAGTCAAATATTTGAGGTATGAAAATTTAATCCAGCATTGTATAGTACAATAACAAATATCTTTTTATTAATTATTTTTATGAAATTTGTGCGATTAATATAAAAAAGGAACTGTTATTCAGTTCCTTTTTGTTCTTTTCAATCAGTAATTTCACCGGTGTTTTTATCAATGGTTGGTGTTTCGGGTTCACCATCACCATCTCAATAATAAATTATTGCTTTTGAACTTCATGCTGCGGTATTATTAATATATTTTGCATCTTTTTTAATTATGTTTCATTGTTGGATTAGATATGGATAAATTACAATATATTTCCTATCATCTTCTTTTACATATTTATTTTTATCAGTAGAAGCAATTATTTTGGGTGGTACTAAAACATCATTAACCCTAGGAATTAATTTTCAATTACTATCTTTTGGTGGTTGTTGTGGATTATATGATGGTTTTGGTTTATTATCTCCTTTCCCGTTTTCATTATTATTTGGTTTTTGACAACTAATTAATGATGTTGTGCTTGTTGCGGTTAATCCGATTGCTCCTATTATGCTAAGTCATTTTTTCATATAGATTGCTCCTTTTTATTGTTTTATATATAATTGATTTTATCACATATCAATTATATATCAATTATTCGTATTAAATATTAATTTTATATATTTTTGATGGTAGGTGTAAAATAATGAAATATATTATTAATAATTTTAATTTGTTTGATTTACAATCAAAATTAAAGAGTTTTTTGAGTAAAAATTATAAAAATAAATATTATAAAAGAATAAAACAAAAAATATTTTCATATATTAATTTGTGTAATGATTATTATAATGGTAATTTTTTGTTGAAAGATTTAATTAAAAAATATTTTAAAAATAAGTTTTCAACTTTTTATTATTGAGCGAATAAAATTTTAATTGCATATAAAAATAATGATTTTGCTGAATTATTATTAAAGTCAACAATTCCTAATAATATTAATTATCAATATAGTGATGATATTCGCAAAATTATTTGTGATTTATATTTTGAATATTGTAATAAACATGCTGGTGGTGTTTTATCTTTGTTTTATAATTTAAAAAAAGGAATTCATGGAGAAGAATTAAAAAATAAAGCACCAAAAAATTTAAAAACATTTTTTCGTTGACTTAAAAAAGATGAAAGATGATTAAAAATAAAAAATAAAATTAAAGAAATTAAAAAACAACATCCAAGATATGAAGTTAAAGAAATAGGTTTGTTACAGATGGACGCTAAATATTTTGTACCAAGTAAATTTCCAGTTGATAAAAAGTATTATGTTTATGATTTTATTGATGAAAAAACAAGATTAGCATTAGGATATGTTTATGATAAATTAAGTACTGATAATGCTATTGATGCTGTTAAAAAAGCAATTAGTGATTTTAAAAATATATTTGATATTATAATAACACGGATTAGAACTGATAACGGTTCTGAATTTATTAATAATTATCGTAATAATCAAAAAATTAGTGTTAAAAAGACTAATTTTACTCAATTTTTAACAGATAAAAATATTTTGCATCAAACAACACCAGTTCGCTCTCCACAGTCAAACGGTAAGATTGAAAGATTTCATCAAAATTATACTAAATTATTTGTATTTGAAGAAAAAATATTAAATGCAGTTAGTTTACAGAATAAATTAAATGATTATTATTATTTTTATAATTTTGAAAGAGTGCATAAGTCTTTAAATTTTCAGACACCATTTAATTTTTTGAATAGTTTAAGTTTAATTAAATAATTTTAAATTATTAAGTTTTTGTGTTTAAACTAAATAAGTTTATTATATTTTAATTAATTAATAATATGTAAATTAACTCATAAAATATGTCATTAAAATAATAAAATACGTATTTATTAATTAAAATTTAATAAATTATTTTTTAGTGTGTTTAATTTTATATTTTTTATTTATTTATTTTATGATATTTTTTTATTATAAATAAATATTTTTATTATTTTTGTTATTTTCTTGTAATCTTTAAAATGTGTGTGGTATACTACAAATTAAGTAATAAAGGGTTAATTTTTGGTAAAGATTTTAATATTATTCCATTTAAAAATAAATTAACTACTGTTATTGATAGTAAGGTTTATTGTAAAAGAATTTAAGAAGCAGGGTATAGTCCAAGAAAAGCAATTATATTTAAAGGTGAAAAATTTGAATGAGATAGTTTAAATTCATGTCCTAAAATACATGAAATTAATTTTAATGCAAATACTAGTGATTATAATGAAATTATTGGTGCTTTGCTTTTGCAAAAGATAAAAATGGAAATTATCAAGGTATTTTATTAAGAAAAGCAGATATTGATCGTTTAAGAAATAGTAGTCCTAGTGGTAATAGTGAATATTCACCTTGAAATAAATGACCAAAAGAAATGGTTTAAGCTAAATTATATCGTAAATTAGCATTAGCTTATGGAATTGATATATCTGATATTGATTTAGATGAAAAAGAAATTAAAGAAGATGGTAATTTTGAATATATTTCATTTAAAGATATTGATGTCGCCAAAAATAACGGGCAAATGATCGATGAACCCTTATTAAATAATATAAATACCCCATCTTATACAGAAATAGCGGACACTAACGATAATGTAGTTAAAGAAAAAGATGTAGTATACCACACACATTTTAAAGATTACAAGAAAATAACAAAAATAATAAAAATATTTATTTATAATAAAAAAATATCATAAAATAAATAAATAAAAAATATAAAATTAAACACACTAAAAAATAATTTATTAAATTTTAATTAATAAATACATATTTTATTATTTTAATAACATATTTTATGAGTTAATTTACATATTATTAATTAATTAAAATATAATAAACTTATTTAGTTTAAACACAAAAACTTAATAATTTAAAATTATTTAATTAAACTTAAACTATTCAAAAAATTAAATGGTGTCTGAAAATTTAAAGACTTATGTACTCTTTCAAAATTATAAAAATAATAATAATCATTTAATTTATTCTGTAAACTAACTGCATTTAATATTTTTTCTTCAAATACAAATAATTTAGTATAATTTTGATGAAATCTTTCAATCTTACCGTTTGACTGTGGAGAGCGAACTGGTGTTGTTTGATGCAAAATATTTTTATCTGTTAAAAATTGAGTAAAATTAGTCTTTTTAACACTAATTTTTTGATTATTCCGATAATTATTAATAAATTCAGAACCGTTATCAGTTCTAATCCGTGTTATTATAATATCAAATATATTTTTAAAATCACTAATTGCTTTTTTAACAGCATCAATAGCATTATCAGTACTTAATTTATCATAAACATATCCTAATGCTAATCTTGTTTTTTCATCAATAAAATCATAAACATAATACTTTTTATCAACTGGAAATTTACTTGGTACAAAATATTTAGCGTCCATCTGTAACAAACCTATTTCTTTAACTTCATATCTTGGATGTTGTTTTTTAATTTCTTTAATTTTATTTTTTATTTTTAATCATCTTTCATCTTTTTTAAGTCAACGAAAAAATGTTTTTAAATTTTTTGGTGCTTTATTTTTTAATTCTTCTCCATGAATTCCTTTTTTTAAATTATAAAACAAAGATAAAACACCACCAGCATGTTTATTACAATATTCAAAATATAAATCACAAATAATTTTGCGAATATCATCACTATATTGATAATTAATATTATTAGGAATTGTTGACTTTAATAATAATTCAGCAAAATCATTATTTTTATATGCAATTAAAATTTTATTCGCTCAATAATAAAAAGTTGAAAACTTATTTTTAAAATATTTTTTAATTAAATCTTTCAAAAAAAATTACCATTATAATAATCATTACACAAATTAATATATGAAAATATTTTTTGTTTTATTCTTTTATAATATTTATTTTTATAATTTTTACTTAAAAAATTCTTTAATTTTGCTTGTAAATCAAACAAATTAAAATTATTAATAATATATTTCATTAATTTACACCTACCATCAAAAATATATAAAATTAATATTTAATACGAATAATTGATATATAATTGATATGTGATAAAATCAATTATATATAAAACAATAAAAAGGAGCAATCCCTCACGCTGAGCAGTAAACAACGCACGATGTCCAAAATGTCTCGCTAAAACAATTCACGGTATTTTACCACTATGAACTTTTTTCTCATCGTGAGGACTAGTTCCATCAATATACAAATAACTTTCATCAAATAAAATAACACTATCATCGGGTGGGACTAGTTTTGTTCGATCGGTAAAATCTAAATTTTTAAATGTTAAAACTTTAACTTTATCATCTTCTAACGGATAATTACTATAAATTTCGTCTGTCAATAATTTCATAGTTTGCGACAAATAAGTTAAAAGTAATGTTTTACCAGTTCCTAACTTACCAATAATTACCGATAACGGATTATCTCAAACAAAATTTACTAACCGAAAAGCATTTAACTGATAAAAAATATTTTTTCACAATCATCACACAAAATAAACACACTGCAAAGCAAATAATATTCAAAATACTAAACCAACACAATACAAAGAAATTAACCAAAGTAATAAATCAATTAAACTAAACAAAAGCATTGAACCACTAATATAACAATAGTTTTTAAAGAAAAATATAAACTTTTTCATTATTTAAAATACCCAACTATTTTAAAAACCATTCACAAGAAAAACCAAGTTAAAAACAAAATCACAATTCAAACACCAACCATCAAAGTTAAATATTCATTTTGCGTTAAATTCCACATTGTAATACTTTCAACATTCGCCTTATCTATAAACAAAAAGATATAAATAAAAAACTCTTTGAATTCTTGTCAATCATTTTGCATTTTTAAAAACTCCACATTTTTTGAATAAGTTTAAAAAACATTCCAAAAAATAAAACAATAAATAACACAAACGATATGTAGTATACCACACACATTTTAAAGATTACAAGAAAATAATAAAAATAATAAAAATATTTATTTATAATAAAAAAATATCATAAAATTAAACACACTAAAAAATAATTTATTAAATTTTAATTAATAAATACATATTTTATTATTTTAATAACATATTTTATGAGTTAATTTACATATTATTAATTAATTAAAATATAATAAACTTATTTAGTTTAAACACAAAAACTTAATAATTTAAAATTATTTAATTAAACTTAAACTATTCAAAAAATTAAATGGTGTCTGAAAATTTAAAGACTTATGTACTCTTTCAAAATTATAAAAATAATAATAATCATTTAATTTATTCTGTAAACTAACTGCATTTAATATTTTTTCTTCAAATACAAATAATTTAGTATAATTTTGATGAAATCTTTCAATCTTACCGTTTGACTGTGGAGAGCGAACTGGTGTTGTTTGATGCAAAATATTTTTATCTGTTAAAAATTGAGTAAAATTAGTCTTTTTAACACTAATTTTTTGATTATTACGATAATTATTAATAAATTCAGCACCGTTATCAGTTCTAATCCGTGTTATTATAATATCAAATATATTTTTAAAATCACTAATTGCTTTTTTAACAGCATCAATAGCATTATCAGTACTTAATTTATCATAAACATATCCTAATGCTAATCTTGTTTTTTCATCAATAAAATCATAAACATAATACTTTTTATCAACTGGAAATTTACTTGGTACAAAATATTTAGCGTCCATCTGTAACAAACCTATTTCTTTAACTTCATATCTTGGATGTTGTTTTTTAATTTCTTTAATTTTATTTTTTATTTTTAATCATCTTTCATCTTTTTTAAGTCAACGAAAAAATGTTTTTAAATTTTTTGGTGCTTTATTTTTTAATTCTTCTCCATGAATTCCTTTTTTTAAATTATAAAACAAAGATAAAACACCACCAGCATGTTTATTACAATATTCAAAATATAAATCACAAATAATTTTGCGAATATCATCACTATATTGATAATTAATATTATTAGGAATTGTTGACTTTAATAATAATTCAGCAAAATCATTATTTTTATATGCAATTAAAATTTTATTCGCTCAATAATAAAAAGTTGAAAACTTATTTTTAAAATATTTTTTAATTAAATCTTTCAAAAAAAAAATTACCATTATAATAATCATTACACAAATTAATATATGAAAATATTTTTTGTTTTATTCTTTTATAATATTTATTTTTATAATTTTTACTTAAAAAATTCTTTAATTTTGCTTGTAAATCAAACAAATTAAAATTATTAATAATATATTTCATTAATTTACACCTACCATCAAAAATATATAAAATTAATATTTAATACGAATAATTGATATATGATTGATATGTGATAAAATCAATTATATATAAAACAATAAAAAGGAGCAATCTATATGAAAAAATGACTTAGCATAATAGGAGCAATCGGATTAACCGCAACAAGCACAACAACACTAATCAGTTGTAAAAAAGAAAATAATAATGAAAACGGTGGAGAAGATAATAAACCAGAACCACAATATAATCCACAACAACCACCAGAAGGTAGTAATTGAAAACAAGTTATAGCACAAGATAAACCGTTTAATACAGTTGATAATAAATGATATTTTGTTGTGTGGCGTGGTGATGAAAATGATAATTGAAGAATTATTAAATTTCCAAATATTAATTTTTCAGAAAAAAGAAAAGTTTTAGATACACAAGAAGATTATGAATTAGCATTAACAAGAGTGGGCGATAACTTATTTCGTATTAAAATAGGGGCTGTAAGACCTGTAACATCTTGGTCACAAGATGATGGAACTTATTTTAAGTCTGTTTATCGTTGAGATGGCGTTGATGAACCAGAAATACCAACCATTAATAAAAACACTGGTGAAATTACTGACTGAAAAGAACAAAAAGGAACTTCTTAATAACAGTTCCTTTTTTATATTAATCGCACAAATTTCATAAAAATAATTAATAAAAAAATATTTGTTATTGTACTATACAATGCTGGATTAAATTTTCATACCTCGAATATTTGACTAAAAAAACTATATACTGTCTCAAAAACCTTACCAACACCACTCGCTAATTCATTAACTTGTTTAACACCAGGAATAGTATTGACAATTCAAATCACCGCATTTTTAATATGAGCACCAAAATCTCATCAACCCTCTGGCGTTACATATTGTACTTGTCATCATTGTTTATCAGGGAACAAACCACCATTATTAATTTCTTGTCAGTTATAAATACCAAAATTAAAATGTATAATGTACGATGAAGCGGCAAAAAAGCAACTCTTGTTAGAGTTGTTTTTTTATTTGAAATAAAACAACTCCTAAAAGGAGGTAATGATAATTAAACAACAAAAAATATGTGATGTTAATGATTGTTATAAATTATCATCATTCATCACCGAAGAATTTGTATCAAATAAAGTTTTATGAACTTGTGAAAAACATAGAAATTTATTGAATAAAGTAAAAGATAAAACACAAAAGCAATTTTATCAAAAACTAGAAAATTCAAAAATTATCTTTGATTATGAAACTGGTTCATTAAAAATTTGATTTTATAAAACAACTTAATGCAGAGTGGGACGGTTATTTTAAATAACTAAGTGCTTCCATAAGAACATGAGTATTAACTCATTCCCACAGCCGTCCGAGGCAAGTACTGAAATAGTGTATGAGGAAAGAGGAAAATCGGCGTTGGTTATTATTTTTAATAACTTGCGATAGTGGTGATGTGTCCAAGGCTAACATCAAACCACAATAAAAATAGAGATGGTGACACAAACAATTAAATTTGCGATTAGCATTAGGTCCTTCAAATTGATGCGAGTAAATTTAATTTCAAAAACTGAGCGTTGCCTCCTTGAAAAAGGAACGGAGAAGGAAGACATATATATGTCTGGCGTCTAATTTAAAAATATAGTTGCAGATTTTTAATAGATACTAAAACAAACATAACACCGCCACCGCTTACCCCCAGTAAAGCGGATGGCGTAGTAAATAAATAGATAAATACTTATATAACTAATTATCGCTTCGGCACTTTCACTTGGGAGTGAGTGCCAGCGAGTTAAAGATAGGAGAAAAAATGATGGAATATAAAAGTAAATATATTAATAAAACTTGAGATGAAATAACAACATCTTTTGATTGAGTTAATTGTCAACCTATTGATTGTCGTATTTTACATCATAAAAAACATTATGATTTTCAATGTTTAGAATGAGCAAAAATGTACTTAAATTTATTTAAAGATAAATGAGGTGTTATTGCGTCTTATATGGAACATTACAAAATTAACGATATTTTAGATTTAGCATCAGATGGATGAAAAATATTACAATTTGAGAAAAAAATAAAAGGAATAATTTAGGAGGTAAATATGAAAAAGAAATATTGTCTTAAAAAAAGATATTGAGGTTATTGCTTTAAATGTGATAAACAAAATAAATATATCCTTACCCACAATGAAATTACTGATGAACATTGAGCATTAAATAAAAAGAATTAGGAGGAATTAAATATGAGTATATGAACATTAATAATAATCATAATAAATATTATTTCATGCTTAGTGTCATTACCTTTTACAATATATGGAATAATCCAAGTCATTAAAACTAAAAAAATAATTAAAAAGATTAAAAGTAGGAAGGAATTAAATTATGGAAAAAAGATATTTATTAATAACAAATAGTTCATTTACTGGAATAGATACTGAATTATTTTATACATTAGAAGAAGCACAATATACTGCTAAAAATAAAAGTTGTTCTCAAACAACCATTATTGATTTAGAAGATAAAAATATTAAATGACAAGGAGATAAATAATATGTGAAAAGATGAAGATGGCAAAGTTTACACAAAAGAAGATTTATTTAATGAAGCATTAGAAGAATGTCATTCAGAAGAAAGTGCTTATGACTATATTGATACTTTAATTGCAGAAAAGAATTTGGAGGAATTATAAAATGAAAACATTACAAGATTTAATTAAAGATTTAACAGGAATAACTGTTGAAGAACAAAAAATAAATGAATATTTAGAATATGAAGCATTAGATTTACAAGGTGCTTATTTAGGAAGTGCTAATTTACAAGGTGCTAATTTATGATGTGCTAATTTATGATGTGCTAATTTAGAATATGCTAATTTACGAAGTGCTAATTTACGAAATGCTTTTTTAGTAGGTGCTAATTTAGAAAATGCTTGTTTATTAGGTGCTAGAATTACAAAAAAACAATTAGACCAATTAACTGTTATTAAGGAGGATGAATAATGGCAAAATATTGTAAAAAATGTCAATGCCCTGTTAATCAAATTAACTCTGATTATTGTTTATTTTGTGATAATGATGTACTTAAAGAAGAACTTACAGAATTAAAACAACAAATATTATATAAAGAAGATTTTCAAAAAGTAACTTGTTTATGAGAACATAGTTCAATTTGCTGCGATAATGGAATAACATTTTATCTTAAAGATAATTCTAAATATGACAAATTACCTAGTAAGGAGGATGAATAATGAATAAATTTATTGGAATTGGAAGAACAACAAAAGATATTGAAATTAAGAAAACTCAAAATGGGAAAGAATATGCTATGTTTCAATTAGCAGTAGCAAGACCACATTCAACCCAAAAAGAAACTGATTTTATTCCTTGTCAAGTTTGAAATAAACAAGCAAATTTATTACAACAATATTGTCAAAAAGGTAGTCAAATTGCAATTACAGGTATTTTACAATCTTATAAAGATAAAGATAATAAAATACAATGAATGGTAAGAGTTTATAGTTGTGAATTTTTACAAACTAATAATAATTTAAAAAAAGATACTTTATCTGAAAAACCACAAGAAAAAATAGAATTTAATTCATCTGATACAAAAGAATTATTTAATAATGATAATCAAAATATTGGTAATGATGAAGCAATTTTATGAGATTAGATTTAAAACCTTTATATATTTATAATGATGAATTACATAAGTATAGCATTTTAATTCCTAGTGTTAGTCAAATTGTTAATATTTTATTACCAAAAGACTATTCGCAAATTGATGATAATATTTTAAAATTAGCACAAAATCGTGGAATATGTATACATAATATGATTGATGTTTGAATAAAAAATAATTTTGATGATGAATTAATTGAATTTATTGATTGTGAAATAAAATCACATCGTGAATTATTTAAAAATTTTATAAAACTATATCAAGAAACTTTTAAAGATATTAAATTTAGACATTATGAAACTGAAAAAACACTTTATAGTCCTTTAATGTGTGGTACAACTGATTTTATTGGTATAACAACAGATAATGAATATATAATGTGTGATTGAAAAATTACAAGTTCTAATGAAAAAGCGGATATTGAACGCTATATTTGACAATTAAAACTTTATTATTTATTAGAAAAAAACTTTTGTATAGATAATAAAAAAATATTAATGATAATTATAAATCCAAAATTAAAAATAGTAATTAAAGAAAAAGTTAATATTACTAAACAAGATTTAGAACAAATTAAAGAAGCCATTTTAATATGACAAGAAAGAGAGGAGTGAGAAAATGCCACAAGAAACTAAAACAAAAACCTTAATTGAAAGTATTGGAGAAATTCAATCTGATATAAATCTTTTTGTTGGTAAAAATGCCAGAAATGACCATAATAATTATAATTATTTTACAGAAAGTGACCTCTATCAAACCTTAAAACCACAATTACGTAAACAAGGTATAACTTATACTATTCAAGCAGTTGGAGAACCAAGTTTTACAGAAACACAAAGTAGTAAAGGTGGAAAATTAATAAATTATTATTCAAAAGGATTATTAACACTTTATAAAGGTAGTGAAAAAATAGAATTAGGAATTATTTTATCAGCACAAAATTCAGATATTGCAAAAGCAATTGGTAGTGCTTTAACTTATGGAGCTCGTTATTGATTATGTAAAACTTTTGGTATAGCAACAGATGAATTAGATCCTGATAGTACTGAAATAAGTAAAGAAAATAGTAATCAAGTTATTAAAGAAAATAATAATCCAAATTCAATGAGTTTAGAACATTTTAATAATATTAAAAATTTTATTACAAATACAAAAATAGATATAAATATTAAAGAAGAAGCAAAAAAATTTATTAAAGAAACTACAAGTGCAACAAAATTAGAACCAGTTATTATTAAAAAACAAAGTGAAGATTTTTATTATCAATTTAAAGAAAGGTTTTTAAAATAATGATAAAAATAGGTATTGACCCATCAGGTACTGGTACTACTGGTATTGTTATTTATGAAGATAATAAATTAATTAAAAAACTAGATTTTACAAATAAAGATTGAAAATATCATGATAATTATATTATTGAGATTATTTGAGAATATCAGCGATCAGGCGAGATTATTAATGTTGAAGATTGTTTACCAACAAGTGCTAATGGTTCAAAAGACCGCGATGATTTATTGAGATTATTAGGTGTTTTACAAAAACAGTTTTGAGGTGACATTAATTGAGTATCACCAAAATATACTAAATCCGTTGTTAAAAATATTGAAAATTTAAGTAAATATAATGATAGTTGTTTATGAAAATATGATAAAGATCCTAATTTAACTTATCAATATGGTAAAGGTTGAAAATATAATAATGAAAAAATAAGTAATCATCTCCGCGATGCAATTATAATTGCTAATTATGAGAGGTAATATTATGAAGAAAACATATAATAAAAAACGAAAAGAAAAATATAATCAAAGAAGAAAAATATATTATTCTAGTATGGTTCGTAAAACTGTTAATCTTTACTTAAATACCGAACAAGAAAAAATCTGAAATAATTTACCACAAAACTATACTTTTTCAGAAAAAGTAGAATATTTTATTAATTATTATATTGTAAATAACAAAGGAGATAATAAAAATGAGTAAAAAAAATAAAAAGTTAACTCGGTTAATTTTATTATATATATTAATTGATTTTTTATTATTATGATTAATATTTATGCCAATTTTAATTTTTATTGCTATGTTTAAATTTGGATTAAAAACAAAGAGAATTGATGCTTATATGATAGAAATTGGTTGAATAGATGAATGTTTAAAATATGAAAACATTTTAATAGCGTTAATAATAACAATTTTAATTATTATTGTAATAAATATATTTTATTTTACAAGAGAAAAATGAAAATGGTGATAATAACAAATAAAAAATAACCAATTAAGGTTATTTTTTTAAATGCTATTTGTAAGTTTTTCAATCGCTTCTTTTTTAGCATATTCTTTATCATTAATTTTAACTTGTTTTTTGACATTTTTAATTTGTCCAGTTTTAATTGCTAATTCTGTTGCACTTTCAGCACCGCGTAAATGCTTTTCATGAGCAATTACAGCAGTTCGTAATTCTCTAATTTCTGCTTTATATTTTTTAATTTTTTTAGCAGATAAACCAAGAACGCCAAGACTACCAGTTCCAACTGAACCCGCTAATACAAGTAAAACAATCATTAATGTATCTGTTGAAATATTCATTTTTTTATTTCCTTTCTATCCTTACTAAAACAGTGGCCATCTATTCTTTCAGAACAAAATAATTTATAAAATAGACTATATAACCACCCAAAAATATCTACCACCCCTATATAGTCTATTTATTTCATCTTTTTTTAAGACAATATTGATTTCAACTTTTAACTTGTTCTATTGTTTTTTTACAATTATGACAAATATTAACATTATGTTTTTTAAGATATTTACGAAATATTAATCAACCAAATAATATTAAATATAAGATATAACTTGGTATTTTATAAACTTGCTCTAAACATTTACCAATCGGTAATTTAATTGCTGGTATTTTAGGTATTTTTGTTGTTAATCAAGCAGTACCATGTAATATTGGGTATGATATAACAATCCCAGCATATCCAAAAAAACCACCATCAGTTATATTGTGCTGACCAAACATAAACTCTTTAACTTGTTCTAATGTGGGTATTCAATTAAAGTGTAAGCTAGTAAAAAATAAACCATATAAACTTAAAAATGGAGTATGATATAAAATTGACAGTGCATTATATCGCATAATATATGCTTTTTTAATATGAAATGGATATTTATCATATTTTAAAAACTTACGATTTTTTCATGCTTTAAAACTTTGACTTGGATTTCTTTGTTCAAAACCTAATCTTTGTCAATAAGTACCATTTTTATTTTTAATAATAATATTTTCTTTATCTATCATATTTACACCTCTTGTCGAAAAATACGAACACTATTAATTGGTATATTAGAACCCTCTGAACCATTAGTTAAATAAACCCGACCACTAGCACTATATAAAGCAATACTATAAGGGGTTTTATCGAAATCATCAATAAAACAAGTTGCTTGATGTTTAGATAAAGTTTTATTTTCTTTTGTTTCTGTAAAATAAGGTGGTTCAAGTCATAACATACCTTCAGCACCTTTACGATTAGTTGGTGATAATCAAACTTGATAACGATATTCTTCTGAAAATTCAGGAATATCAATATACTTAGCACTATCAGGTGTATAAGATATACTTACTTTTTCTCATTTTATTTTTTTACCTATATCAAATATTCATTTTATTACTTGTTCAAAAGTATCTTTAAAACTTTGATTTAAAGATAATTTATTATTTTTAACACCAAATTCATCTGATAATAATAATTCTAAACTACTATCATCTTTTTGATGTAATGGGGCATTAACTGTTATTGAACTACCACTTTGTGCTTTTTTAACAATATATTTTCCATCTTCTTTATCAATATAATCTTTATTTAAATCACTATCTTTAATAACATCAGATGGTATATCACCGCCTTGTTTTGCTTTTCATACATTATTTTCATAATAAATCGTATCATTATCAAAAGGCACTATTAATTTAATATACTCATTATAATCAATCTTACTAAAATCATTAATAGTAGGATAAGTTATATTAATTGAATTATCTGTTTGAAATCGTTCTTTTAATCAAAATAATAATGTTTCATAAAATGTTTTTTTAGTAATATATTTATATTCTTCTTCTCATGGATGAGCATAATTTCCTAAATTATAATTATATGGTCTTATATTTGTTTTACTAGATATAATATCAATTATTTCACCTGCTAATTTTAAAGCATTTTTAACATCACGAGTAATATTTTCATTTGCTTCAGGGTCATTAGTTTGTGAATAAGCAACACCACCTTGTGAAAATGATGCACTACCAGTTAAATCATTTACTCCTTTTGGTAAATATCAATTTATAACTGCTAATAAACAACCAGATTGAATATAACTTAATCATTTATCATATTTAATTACACCTGTATTATCTTTTTTTACTCATGGAAATAAATCTTTTTTATTAATCTTATCGGAAATTGTTCCACCTGATAATCTATCCATTCATAAACTAGTTTTTAAAATAGCATTATAAATTAAATTATCATTATAAGCAGATTGTTTTCTATCATTAATTGGTTGTCAAAGTTTACTTTCTTTAACATCTTCAACTGTTATAAATAACAAATTATTTAAATTATTTTCCATATAAAACACCCCTTAATTGATTACGATATTTATTTTTTAAATTAGATGGTTTATAACTATTAACTTTTCTTTTATTTTTATTAATTGTTTTAATAGATTTATTAACCTGATAAAATTTACTATTAACTGGTGCTTTATATAAATTCTTAATATTTTTAATATCATTTCGGCGTTCACGATATCATTTTTTATTATTAATTTCACCAGCAAAATTAAAATTAAAATGCCCAATCTTTAAATTATTAATAAACTTTTTAATTTGCTGTAATTTTTGAACTGTTGGTAATGTTAATTTAATATTTCCTTTTGGATATTTTTCTTTTAATGCTTGTGGTAATCGTTTTTTAATATAATTTCTTAAATGACTAGGTAATCATTTTCTTAATCAATAACGCCAAAATAAAGTCCCTGCATTAGATACAGCATTACTTAATAATTTTCAAATTTCCACTGGAACACTAGGATAAACATATGGACCATAAAACTTAGGGTTTTTTGCTGTTTTTGTATATATTAAAATAGTTAAATTACCCGTTAAAGTTAATTTATTTGTAATATTAAACATACCACTATCAAGTCAACTACTATTTAAAGGTTGTCAATTAGTATTTAGATAATTTTCATTTTTAAATTGTTCTCTATTTTTAATATTATTTTCTTTTTCTAATTGATTTAATATTTGTTGAATTTCTTTTTTATAACCTTTTTTAATTAAATTTAAGTAAGTAAATGGGTCTAACCACTGATAAATATCTTCAACTTTATTAGTAATTTTTTTATATTTACCAGTAGTATAATTAATTGGTTTTAATACTGTTTGTTTAATTTGATTAACTTTATTAATTAAATTAACAAATTTATTTATTAATGTTTTATTTTCTAAATTAGAAACTAATAAGGTTAATATTCTTAAAATTAATAAATTCATAATTAAGTTTTTTTAGTAGCAGCAGGAACTGTAATTTCCATTCCTGTTGTTTCACCAGTTAATCAATTTGTACCAATTAAACTATATGGTACCGAAACATTATTGCTAAAATTACCCTCATCTCTATCATTAAATATTGAATGATCATAATCTAAAATATTAACAATATAATCTGAAGTTGTTAAACCAGCATTAAGTTTTTGAATTGCTTTAATAAGACCAGTATTCATTTCAGTAATTACATCTGCTTTTTTAGTTAAATCAGGAACATCACTATATCAAGGTGTTTTTAAAGTTCCAATATTATCTTTATTAAATTGTTTAATACTTATTTGATTTACTTTTTGTACTTTATAATACTGAACTTGTGAAACACCAGTTGCTTTATTTTTACCAGCAATATAAATATCAACATAAATATCTGTTGTAGTAATATCATAACTTGATGGTGAACCTTGATAATATAACGGTCATCAATCATAATCATCTGCTGTTAAACTTGCATCAACCGCTTTAACTGCTTTTAAAACTTTATCATTTAAAAGCGGTCTTAAATCTTCACTTGATACTTTTTGAGGTACAATAATTCCTTTAATTATTTCATCATTTGTTAAACTATCAACATTTTTAATTTTATCGTGAATATCTACGGCACTACTTACTTTGAATAAATTAAAGAAACTGTTCCACTATATTTATTTGGATTTCCAGTTGCTAATGTGCCAGTAGATGTAATATCAGAGAATGTTGCATCTCCAGTTTGATAATTAGTATTTTTTGTCTTAATAGCAGTTTCTAATTCTGCTGTTGTTGGTGTATCACCAACCATTGTAATTTGACCTAAATTAGGTGTTGTAATAACTGTTGATAAAGCAGGTTTACCAATAGTATAGTCAATCGGAACTCGGTAAGTTATATTTAAATTATTAATTGCTTGTGTAATTTCTGTTTGTGTTGGTTGTCTTTCTAAAATAATTTTACATGTTTTTGGATATAAAATTGTTGGTGTTGCATATTGAACTTTACCAATTCATTTAGGGTTAGCAGTATCATTATCTAAAACTTGTTGAATAGTATCCATATTAATTGGATATGCTCAAACTTGTTTATTAATAATTAAACCATTTACATTAGTAAAATCATAACCTTTATCACGATTAACTTGTCCTTTTGTATATATTTTTTCTAAATGAAAACTTTTAGATACTGGAATACCCATTGCTGTATTTTCATATAATTCACCATTAACCATTGCTTTTAATTGTGCTTGTGAACCAATTACTTTTAAATAAGCAGGTGTTAATCCTAAATAAGCTCTTCGCCCTAAAACCATAAACATTTTATCTGTTGGTAAACCAAAATATAAATTACTAATTTGATTAGTTAATTCAATTAAAGTTTCATTTAATGTAAAAAACGCACGATTAGCATCATCAGCATTATCTGCTGTATAAGTACGAAACGGAATTACTTCATATTGTCCATCTGCTAAACAATAATCATAAATACCTTGTATTAATTCACATTCTAAATTAACAAATTTATTTTGAACAACACTAGAAATAGCATCAGCAATAACACCATTTTTAATATTTTGTTCTAATAATGCTAAATCAAAAGCTTCATTCATTAATTTTAAATTAAATCTTTTATCAATAGGAACTGGAATTCTTGTTAATCCCATAGTTTGAGTTGTCCCACCATTTGGTAATGAATAATCATTTTGTCATACCACACGATGAGTTAAATTATATAATGCTTGTCCAGCATTAGGTAAATAAGCAACTTGTTCAGCAGTTGCTGTTGCATATTGCATAATACTTGCATATTCATTATATAAAGGTCCACGCAATAAAGCATTTACCATATCAACATATGCTTTTTGATCTGTTGTATTACCTTGTAATGTAAAAGGTACTTGTGGCACATTAATTGTTGCCATAATTTTCACTCCTTATTATCTAAGGTTTTTAAGTGTGAAATCAGTTAATTTTTTAACTTCATCAGGTGTATATGCACCTTTTTCTTTAATAGTTTCAATTTCATCATTTTTATTTTCAGTAGATTTTTCAATCATATCTTTAATAAAATTAGTTGGTGAAACTGATTGTTGTTCTTCAACAAACAAATCAGGTTTTAATTCTTTTAAAGTTTGCATTCTTTCACTTAAAGAATTACCACTAACTTTATCTAAATTAGTTTTAATATCTTCAATTTTAGTAGATGGAACATCTTTAAAAGCTTTTAATTCATCTAATTCATTAGCAACTTTTAAATACTCTTCTTTTGAAATAGTATCAGTTCTTTTTTGCAAACTTTCTCTAATTTGTTTTGCTTCATTATTAAATTCATTTAATATATTATCTGCTATTTCAGCACTTAAACCTTGTTCTATTAATTGTTCTTTTGTAATTGCCATTTTTATAAACCTCTCTTTTTTTATTCTTGTCCGATTAACAAGTCAGCATAAACTCTTTTTAAGGCGGAAAGCTTAAACCGGAAATACGCTTTTTTAACAAAAGATTAAACCATTAACTTTATTTTACACTATTATTTTACCAATACAATACTTTTTATATATAAATACTAAACAAATAACATAAAAGTGTTATAATAAAATTGAAATGCTGTAAAATACGACATTTTTAGTATTTCCATATGGAACAGTACTCAAATTGGACAAGAGGACATCCTGCTAAGATGTTAGGTCGGGTAACCGATGTGAGAGTTCAAATCTCTCCTGTTCCGCCATTTAACTAGAGTTTTTTTACTTAATTTCATAATTCTCCATAAATAAAATACTCTAAACTTAATATATTTCATTGCTAATATACCCCTTAAAACAAGTAATAACAATAAAAAAGAGATATTAAATCTCTTTTTTTTATTTTTTATTATATAATTTAACTAATAAATAAAGAAGGAGAATACAATGAAAAGATTATTAAGTATAATAGGTGCAATTACATTACTAGGAACAAGCACAACAAGTTTAGTTGCTTGTAATACAGCACAAGAATATACACCCGAAGAATTAACAAAACTTAAAGAAAATAATAAAATAGATACAGCTGATGAAAATATTAAAAATAATTTAGAATGAATAGCACCACAAGAAAAACCATTTAATGAAGTTGATAATAAATGATATTATGTAGTATGAAAAGGTGAAAATTGAAATATTACTAAGTTTAAAAATTATGAAGAAATAATACCTCAAAAGCATGAATACCAATATAAGACTATAGAAGAAAAAAGCAAATATAAAATTCAATTACGCTATTACTCACGTAATGATACTAAGATTAATTTAATTATTTTTAAATCAATTAATGAACCAACTTTTATTTGAGAAGAAAATAGTAATAATTTTAAATCAGTTTATCGTTGAAATTTAGATACTAATGAACCTGACTTAATTATTGATAATGATGGTAATATAAAAGTTAACGGGGAATAGAAAAAGAGATATTAAATCTCTTTTTTATTTTTATCTTGGTTTAATTGTAATTTTAACTGGACTATCGCCTTTATTTCTAATTCCTAAAACATTTGGATTAGAGACGTCTAATATAATTTCTTTATCATTGCCAGAATAGAAAAATAGAAAATTGTAATTAGTATTACGCAAAAATAATTGAGTAAATATTACTTTTGAAAATCTAATTTTTAATTTTACATCATTAGTGTAATATGCTTGTAAATATATTTCTTTGATTTTATCTTTATCATTATCAAATAATTTTGTTATTTGAAGTAAAAATTTAATATCGCCACTATTTTTGCCCTTTTCAGTTATATATCTACTTTGATAATCATCATAATTTGGTAATCCATTAGTATGTGCAATAGGTTCAAATGTTTGAATTTCATTAGTTATATTATTTGTATACAAAGTTCTTATATTATCAAAATTAACTTTATCTCTTTGTGAACGACCACTTTCTTGTAAAGTTATATTAGATAACAAACCAAAATTAGCATAACAATCATTACGGCCACCATTTAAATTAACATTTCTATTAGGAATAAAATTTTCTATATTTGGTGGTCCACATTCAACTTGTAAATTATTAAGATTACTTATTTCAATAGTTTTATAAGCACTTTTAAATTTTTCAATACTTTGAATTGTTGGGTCAATTTGTTTTAAATCAATTTCAACCTCATAATAAGCATCCTTAAATTCATCAGAAAATAAATTAATATAACTATTAGGAGTATTAGAACCTACTTTACATTGTGCTGGTGCTGTAATTTTAGTTTTTAATGGTAATACTACATCAGAAGGCATAATATCTTTTGTATAAGGTTGATAGTTATATGGTATTGGTGGAAGAACATATTGAGGATAATTAAAGGTTGGTATTTCATAGTCGTGTGGTAATAAGAAACTAGTTTTATAATTAGTTGTTATATCGCGTAAATAATTATTTAATACACTTTTTGTTTTACCACGAAAACTCCACACTGATAAGCGTAAATAATCTTCTTCATTATTTGTATATGGATTATCAGCATAAAAGATAATTTCAAAATTACCTTTATATAATGCTTGAATTGAAAACATATCAATTATATAACTACAATCAGTACCATCTGGTGTTTGTAAGAATTCACAATCATTATCTTTTTCACTATCACTAACTGGTGTTTGAGCATCAACTGCTTTTGTTTGTTCATTAATTAAATAAACTCGGTTAGTTTTAGGATTTAATTGTTTTAAATTATAAGTTGAATAAACTAACTGACTTGTTGGTTTACCATCGTTAGTTAAAACAGTACCTTTACATTTATCAGTTAGTAAAGTAGTAAAACCTAAACTAGTAGCATTTGCTCCAAAAATAGCACCAACTTTATCATTACCTTGTTCTCTAAATATTTCAAAAGGTAAATAACCCTTACCTTTGGCATTATCACCTCAAAATGCATCATTATAAAAACTATAAACATTAGCACTCATAAAACCATTAAGTCATTGAAAATTAGGTCAAGTTTTTTTATCTTGATTAATTACTCATCCTCATGGAATACCAAATGAAATAAAGTTTAAGAATTTACCAACTCCACCTGGTATTGTAAAAGGATTAAATACTAATTTTTGTGTATAGTTTAAAGGTAATACGGTAATTTGCCGATTAATAAAATTATTCATATTTAAAATATCTCAAACATTACATGAACCCATTTTATTATATTCAATTTGAACTTGTCCAACAGTATTACCAAATTCATCTTTTCTCCTAAAATAAGATGATGCTTGGGTACTAATAATATTATCCTTATTACTTTCATTTACTTTTACTTTATTTGGTGGTGTTATTTTTCAACTTTTAGACCAATAAAATTCAGAATTATTATCTTCTTCCTTAATAGTTGTTCCAACAGTTGGATTAGTTGCTGTTGTTGTTGCTTTATCTGTTATTACAATACCTTCACTATTTTTTGAACTTCAAAAGTCATATCTACTTTCCATATCTTGTTTTCAATCTTTAAATCCTGTTATCATTGTTGGTTGTATCCCTTGAATGTTATATCAACTTACTTCGGGTGATGCATAAGTATTTATTTTATCAGGTGGAGCAGGATACATGTTATACATTAATAAATCTCTTGAATTCATTACTTTTTTATTAAATTCACCCTTAATAATTGGTCGCCCAATTACTGGCATATCAAATAAAATAGGATTACCATAAAATTTAACTGCCATTGCTCTAACGCCTGGGTCTTTTAATAAAATCTCATCTAATTCAACAATTCCTTTATTTAATTTTTCATCATAAGTTATTTTAGGAAAACAATAACCCTCACCTGGGGCACTTGTTTGTATAAATTGTCGTACTGATAAACCACTATGACTAATTTTGTCATTAATACTTGAAAAAGTAATTTCTTGTCATAAAAAACTACCATCATAAGGTGAATAATAATTAATAACATTTGAGGGATATAATCATTGTCTATCTTGGGGTGCAGAATTAATATCACCACCACCAATATTTAAACCACGATCACTAAATACAGTATAAAAATTATAATAATCATTAATATTTAATTTCTCAGCATCTTCATCTAAAATTAATAAAGTATATTGTCGTTCTGTTGATTGTTGAGTAAATACTTGTTCAAATTTTGCTTCACCAAATTGAATAGAACTTCTATCATCAATCATATAAGCATCTCAATATTTACCAACTTTAACTTCTTTTGTATAAAAATTATCTGCTTTATTATCATTATTCATAAAATAACTTAATTTATATTGTTTTAAGTATTCTAACATTTTATTAATATCATAAATATTTTCACCATCAATTAATTTTCAATAATTATTTTCATTTTCATCTTTTAATTTTATTGCAAAAGGTTTTTCATTATTTGCTCATATCGTTGAATTAATAGGTTGATTTTTAAAATCATCTATCGTTAAGATATTAATTTCTTCACCTTTATATTTTTGAACTATTTTTAAACTGCCTTGTCATTGAGCAATAGTACTTTCCATATTATCAAATATGCGGGTATAACTACCATAATCACTAGGTTTAGCATTATTAGGTTTTCAACCGGTTTCAGTATCAGGTATATATGAACTATAAACATTAAAAGGAAATACCATTCAATGTCGATTATTTCGGATGTCTTCTCTTATATCCATTAAAGTATCGTGGGCTTGTGCTCTTAATTCATTCATAGCACCTGGGCTAATTCTACTCATTTATTAATCCTCCTTTATTTCTGTTCTACCTTGGATAGCATTTTGATTATTACCAGTTTCATCATATTCTATTAATTTATTATTATGTTCAATTTCTTTGGTTTGTATTTTATCTCAGTATTTTTCAATTTTTTCAAAATATTTTGTTGCTTCTAATTCATCAATATTATCATATTCAGTAATTGCTCGTATTGGTTCCATTGTTCTATTTTCTAATCTAGCAGTAATTAATTCATTTTGTCTCATTTGATCAACTAAACTAGCACTAACAAAATCAAAACCATAAGGTCGTTCACCAACACCATTTCATAAACCATAATATTTTAAAACAGTATCAAACATTTTAGTATAATATTGCTTACGATATGCTTGTAAATATGCTTGTTTTTCTAAATCTTTTGTTTTTTTTATTAATGATTGTGTTTTATTTTCTTCACTATCTGAGGCATCACCAAAAGGACTAGAAAAATTACATGCTATATATACTTGTTCAATAATTGATTTTTGATCTTGTGTATATGTTTCTAAGATTGGTGTCCCTTGTACTACTTGTAAAGATTGAGACAATGTACCATCTGCTGCCGTTTGACCTGATTGAATAAAAATATCATCAAAAATATCTTGATATACTTTTTTATTACCCATATTATAAGAAGTCATTAAATCATCATCTAATTGACCATATCAATGTGTACGATTTGCTCATCGTTCTTTTGATTTAATATTAAAACTATCTTCTAAATCAAATTGTAATTTATAACAATTTGCCATTGTAGGTCATGGATTTAATGTAGTTGATGTAGATAAAAATAATGGATTAGGTTCATTTATCATTTCTCAAAAAGGTACAACACCTAATTTATTTTTAAATTCTTGTACTAAAATAGGTTTAACATCATCTTTAATTTGTGTTTTACTTTGCCCAACAACTACTTCATTATTTTTAGGTCAACCTTTAATAATTATTTTATCTTTGGTACAAATTAAATTTAAAATAAAACCACTATCTGATTGATGATAATTTAATCAAATATCAGCACCTTGTTCAATTTCATTTATTTTACTTACTCTTGAAGTAAAGTTAAATGGATTAATTCATAAATCAATATTGCCATCTGATGTTTCTAATAAACCAAAGATAGTTTTACCCATTAAACTTGCTGTTAATTCATTTTTGTCTAATTTTTCTTTTATTTTATAAGTTTCATATCATCAATTTAATTTTTCTAAAATGTCTTTACGATGAGATTTAAATAAAATATCTTTACCATTTACTAATCGCATTTGATGTCGAGCAATAATATTTGCTAAATTAATTGTTCAATCATAATTATAATATTTTAAAACACTATTAATATCATTTAAGTTTGGTAAAGTAGGATATGTATTATTATTCATTGTTATTTTGCTCCTTTAATTTTAAAATAAGTGCATAATTAATTATATTTACTGTTAATAAACTAGGTTCATTTGATAAAACTTTTACACATACTTTAACTTTTTGATATTTTTTAATATACTCGTTATATAAATTTAATTTACATATTGCGATATTATCTTTTTTTAATTCTTTACAAAGTCTTTTTTTAACTTTTCCACAAACAGACATATAAGGTCTTTTTGCATTTATTACACGCTCATCATGTATTACATATATATCTTTTTTCATTAATTTATTCACTCCCTTTGTTGTCATAATTTATAATCTGCTGAACTATTATGTTTAACCATTGGAATTAATTCAAAGTGTAAGGCATAGAAATCACTATCAAATGTATCATCATATAAGTCTAACATTCGTTCTTCTCTGGCATCTGGTTTATCTTCTCATTGAATTAATTCATATTGGGTTTTACTTACAGGACATTTTTCTCATAATCATTTTAATTGATTAGTATTTATTAACATTGTAAATGCTTCAATACGATGTCTTATTTTAAATTTTTGTTTTTGTGCTGGTTTAAATGTCATATATTGACCAAAATTATAATTATATTTCTCTCGGTTTAAACTTTGTAATGTTGAATAAGCACTATCATCAACATTAATTGATATACCTTGTTGTATTAAACTAAAATATTGATTTAATTGATTGTTATAAAACTCTAAAATATCTTTAACTTGTTCTAATTCAGTTTTAAATTGTTGTGTCGCATTTGAATGTGTATATTCTGCTACTTTATATGCTTTTTTATCAAATGAATTATATATTCAAAAACTCGCTGATGTTGTATGTCCTTTGGGACTAGTAGCATTCGCAATATCAACACCACCTAATAATTTAGTTGGTTGAATAATATCTGTTGCTTGCATAATATCAATATATCGTGCAAAGATTGACCCACTAGTATTACCGGGCAATCCTCAACTCCACACTCTTGCTCTTTCAATATCTAATTGTTCTAATCTTAATTGTTCATTAACTTTATCTTGTGGTAGTTCATAATTTAATCTTCAACTAGAATAATGAATAATAATTTTCATATTTCATTTTTCAATATACTTAATTTGTTCATATTTACTACGCATTATTTCTTCATTAAAAGGTAATAATTGATTACAATAACCAACAATATATCTTTTTAAACTTTCAGGGTTACATGTATTAATTGTTATTTTATTTTGATAACCACGAATAGCAAACTCTAAATCACTTAAGTCTTTTTGTTGAAATTGATCACATTCTTCTCGTCAATCAATTACTAATTTATATTTGTTTAAGTCAGAAAAGGCTTTCAATTTTTCTTTCCGACTTGGTGAATGTAAACCTTTACAATATATTTTGCTACCATTTGATAAAGTAAAAGTAAAATTTGATAAATTAATAGTATAAGGAATATTATTTTCATCTAACATATTTCATATATTTTGAAATACACTATCTTTTAAATCTTTACTCCAATACATACTAGCAATTATACAAATTGGTTCTTTAATTAATAAACTAATTTTTAATAATTCACCAAACATTTTAATATTTGAAATAGTCTTACCACTATATCGTGTTCCAATTTGATTAATTTCATTAACTAACTCATATTTCTTAGCAAATGGATATTTATTACCAATACTACTATTTTGTAATAACCAATAAGGAATTTCTAACAAATAAGTAAAATGATTAAGCATTATTATTTTTCCTTATCATCATTTTTAATATCTCTAATATCAGTTTGTAAATTAACAATGATTGGTTGTTGATTATTTAAGTTTAATTCTTGTTCTAATTGTTTTTCTTGTAATGAATATTTATAATTAAATGCTCGTTGTCAATATAATTTAGCACCATCAGGTGATTTCATCATAAAATTAATTATTTCACTTTCAATTTTATCAACTTGTCGTTCAAGCAAAGGAACTATCTTTTCGCTCGCATAAGTATCATATCTTCACTTGCGAGAAAGGTTAAATTCATTGGTTAAATCATTCAAAGTATATGGTTTATTAGGTGATTTATTTTCTCAAAATTGTTCTATTTTACGATAAAAAGTTGCCAAACTTGCTGTTTTTGGATTAAATTCTTTCATTTTTTACTCCTTTTTGCATATTAAAATTGCTATTATTTAAACAATATGATTAAATAAAAGAGTATAAAAACCTATCAAACTTATCAAGAACTAAAAACTTAGCAAAATGTATTAAAGAACTTAATATTATTTTTATTATGTTTATTTTACAATTAAAAAAAGACTTTTTCAAGTCTTTTTTTGTAAAACAAGTATAGAGACAGATATTCGCAACTTGTTATAAATTAATTGTATAACTTTAAAAATAATTGTCAATAGTTTTTTAAAAATAGTGTATAAATAATTTTAAAAAGATTGGAGACAGAATATATGAAAGATTATACACATCTAAAATATGATGAACGAAATTTATTTAAGGATTTATTTTTATCTGATAGTTGTAAAAAGAAAAATGGTACGCTTAATTTATCTGAAATTGCAAGACAAACAAATCGCAGTGTGAATACTGTTAAAAGAGAAATTAAGCGATTTAAAAATATAGAAGATTATATAGCAATAGAAGCACAAAAAGATTATTATAAAAAGCGTAAAAAATGTATTAAAAAACTACCTGAATTTACAGAAGAGCAATTAAATTTCATTCATCTGAGATTTAATGCTTATCATGATTCACCAGCAGAAATTATTCAGCGTTTTTTAATAAAGTTTGGGATTAAATTTCCCGTTTGTGTAAAAACATTGTATAAATGAATTTATTTAGGTCTTTTGGGTTTGTTAAAGAAAAATTTATTAAATGGTGGTAGAAGAAATAGAACAAAGAAAAGACCTGATAATCGTGGCAAATTAGATGAAAGATTTAAGTCAATTTGAGATATTGAAAATAAAGTTTCTAATGTTGGATGACTTGAAGCGGATACAGTTGTTGGAAAAGACCATAAATCTGCTGTTTTAGTTTTAGTAGAACAATCAAGTAAAAAATACTTTGCTATGAAATTAGAAAATCATACTGCTAATGAAGTTGTAGAAAAGTTTAAAGATATTGTTATAAGTAATAATTTAATTGGAAAAATTAAAGGAATAATAACAGATAGAGGTAAAGAATTTAGTAAATTTGAAGAGATGGAAAAGATTACTGGTTCTAATGTTTATTATTGTGACCCTGGTTCACCAAAACAAAAACCCTTAATTGAAAGAATTAACCGTGAATTTAGAAAACGCTTTCCTAAGGACACTGATTTTAATAATGTTAGTCAAAAACAAATTGATTGAGTAGTTAATGTTATAAATGATAAACTCCGACCGTGTTTAAATTGAATAAGTGCAAAAGAAATGTTTTTACAGAATATTAAGTAAATTTATTAATTAAAATTTAATAAATGCTTTTTTAGTGTGCTTAAATATGGTTAAATTAAGCTATATTTATAAAATATTTTATTTTTTTAAAAAAAGAGTTGCATTTGTTAAAAATGATGTTATTATCAAATTAACAAGAGACAGATTTTGCTACTTGAATTTACATAATACATAAATATAAAAATAATAAAAATTGGCACACTGAAAATAACTATTAAGAACTTTAATAGTAAATATAATAAGTTCATTTTTCTATTTAATAAATTCATTTTTTACAAATGTGATAGCATCTATTTTTTGATTATCATGAATGGTATCACCAATTAAAACAATTATTTCACTAAAAATTCCTAGTGTGCCTTAACTAAGATATATAATCGATTATAATAAATATTAAAATCCTTTAACCATAACACGGAATCAATTTAAGATTTTAATAATACAAAATATAGCAAATGGAATTAATATAATTCACGCTTCACCTAAGAAAACCATTATCTCAGGTAAAATATTTGTTATACCTTCTTTAACTTTTCATAATGCACTAGTCAAACCCGTTCAAATCCCAGTCATACCCTCAGTCATAGTTTTAGGTGTAGGTGCTGTTAAAAAATTAAACGCTGTTGTTAAATACATACCTAACATTATTTATTACTCTCCTTTCTTTCAATTTCTTTTTTATCTTTTTTCTTTCCTCGAATTTGTTTAATTTTTTGGTAAATTGATAAACCAATATAAAGAAAAATTGCTAATACAATAACAACACTAAATATTGTCGTTAATCAAGTTGGCATATTACATCTCCTTTCTAAAAACTAAAAAATTGAAATTTGCAAACTCGCTCCGCTCGTTGTCGCTTCGCTCCATTAAAAACACTACTGAATAAATTATCCGCTAATAAATTACGCGGAATAATTTATTCTTTTACTTTTTAATTTCAATATCTTTTGCAATCTTATTAACAGTATTAATAACATTATCTTTACCATACTTTTTCACTAGAGACCGCAAAATAAAATATTGCTTTGTTTGCATAATTTCAACTCCTCAATTAAAAATATTAAAAAAATTTACTTTCCAAAACTGTAAAAACCAAAAATACAAAATGTATGTGGTTTCTACATAAAATATTTGTTATACCTTCTTTAACTTTTCATAATGCACTAGTTAAACCCGTTCAAATCCCAGTCATACCCTCAGACATAGTTTTAGGTGTAGGTGTAGTTACTGTTAAAAAATTAAACGCTGTTGTTAAATACATACCTAACATTATTTATTACTCTCCTTTCTTTCAATTTCTTTTTTATCTTTTTTCTTTCCTCGAATTTGTTTAATTTTTTGATAAATTAATAAACCAAAATAAAGAAAAATTGCTAATACAATAACAACACTAAATATTGTCGTTAATCAAGTTGGCATAATACATCTCCTTTCTAAAAACTAAAAAATTGAAATTTGCAAACTCGCTCCGCTCGTTGTCGCTTCGCTCCATTAAAAACACTACTGAATAAATTATCCGCTAATAAATTACGCGGAATAATTTATTCTTTTACTTTTTAATTTCAATATCTTTTGCAATCTTATTAACAGTATTAATAACATTATCTTTACCATACTTTTTCACTAGGGACCGCAAAATAAAATATTGCTTTGTTTGCATAATTTCAACTCCTCAATTAAAAAAATTAAAAAAATTTACTTTCCAAAACTGTAAAAACCAAAAATACAAAATGTATGTGGTTTCTACAAATTTATTGGTTTGTCTTTATATTCTGTTTTGCAAGAAAATATTAGAGTTCAGCAAGGTGGTAGTGCGGATTATGAAAATCCGAATAACGTTGGTACAAAGCGGATAATTTTTTATTTTGAGACGGTTGATGAATTGGATGTTAAAAATATTAAAAAAGCAATTTATCGGATGATTTTGACTGTTGATGAAGCAAATTTAATTATTTCTGGTAGTTTAGAGTTAAATAATATTAATAATGATGATTTAAGTTTTAATTTTAGTTTTATGCGAACGGGAATGGGTGAAGTTTTTAATTTTAATGGTTCAATTTATTCATCATTAAATAGTAAAGATTTAAAGTATTATCAACAGTTTAGCGGTCAGTTTGATTTATCTAAGTTTTTACAGTCGTTTTTTGCAAGTGCATTGGTGCCAGTGTTTCAAAATCGTAGTTCGTTTATTGAAAATGGATATATTGATAATTTACAATATGATACTGTTTTAGTTAACTTTTTTGCGTTGAAATTACAAAATTTTAATAATATTTTGTTGAGTGAAAATATTAACGATAAATTACAATTTGATAAATTATTAAATAGTATGTTTAAGATTTCACAGAAATTTTATACTAATTATTTACGTACGATTTTTGATTTAGAGAATAACACTTATGTTCAAGGTTATAATAAAAAATATGGTTTGTTAGTAAATAATGGTTTTAAAATTTATCCACGATATTTTTATTTTTCAGATAAATATAAGCAATTAGACATTAAATTATATTCAGCATTTAAAAATCGGTTTTATACGATTAATAATTATGGTAGTGTTTTTAATTATGATTTTTCGGTTGCTAATAATTATAATATTAACTCAAATTCGGGTTATGTTTTTGAAGATGCTTTAAAAGATAAATATGGTTTAAAGTATAAAAAAATTGAAGAACAAAAAATCGGTTATAATGTTTTTGAATTGCAAGCACAAAAAGAGAATGATATGTACCGATATTATGATTTTAATTTTGGGATTTATAACTGACAAGAGATTAATAATGGTGGGTTGTTCCCCGATAAACAATGATGACAAGTGCAATATGTAACGCCAGAGGGTTGATAAGATTTTGGTGCTCATATTAAAAATGCGGTGATTTGAATTGTCAATACTATTCCCGGTGTTAAACAAGTTAATGAATTAGCGAGTGGTGTTGGTAAGGTTTTTGAAACAGTATATAGTTTTTTTAGTCAAATATTTGAGGTATGAAAATTTAATCCAGCATTGTATATTACAATAACAAATATTTTTTTATTAATTATTTTTATGAAATTTGTGCGATTAATATAAAAAAGGAACTGTTATTCAGTTCCTTTTTGTTCTTTTCAGTCAGTAATTTCACCAGTGTTTTTATCAATGGTTGGTGTTTCGGGTTGACTATCACCATCTCAGCGATAAATTGCTTTACAACCATAAAAGTTTGAAATTTGTTTAATTTCTTTACCTTTTATTGGACCATAAGGTATTCAATTATTAACAGAACCATAAACTCTAATTCCAAAATAATATTTTTCATTATTATTATTTATATCAACATCTTTATAATTAATTAATTTTCAATTACTACCTTCTGGTGGTTGTTGTGGATTATATTGTGGTTCTGGTTTATTATCCCCTCCACCGTTTTCATTATTATTTTCTTTTTTACAACTGATTAATGTTGTTGTGCTTGTTGCGGTTAATCCAATTGCTCCTATTATGCTAAGTCATTTTTTCATATAGATTGCTCCTTTTTATTGTTTTATATATAATTGATTTTATCACATATCAATTATATATAAAACAATAAAAAGGAGCAATCTATATGAAAAAATGACTTAGCATACCCTCACTCTGAGCAGTAAACAACGCACGATTACCAAAATGTCTCGCTAAAACAATTCACGGTATTTTACCACTATGAACTTTTTTCTCATTGTTAGGACTAGTTCCATCAATATACAAATAACTTTCATCAAATAAAATAACACTATCATCTGGGGGAACCGGTTTTTGTTCTATCTGTAAAATCTAAATTTTTAAATGTTAAAACTTTAACTTTATCATCTTCTAACGGATAATTACTATAAATTTCATCTGTCAATAATTTCATAGTTTGCGACAAATAAGTTAAAAGTAATGTTTTACCAGTTCCTAACTTACCAATAATTACCGATAACGGATTATCTTAAACAAAATTCACTAACCGAAAAGCATTTAACTGATAAAAAATATTTTTTCACAATCATCACACAAAATATACACATTGCAAAGCAAATAATATTCAAAATACTAAACCAACACAATACAAAGAAATTATCCAAAGTAATAAATCAATTAAACTAAACAAAAGCATTGAACCACTAATATAACAATAGTTTTTAAAGAAAAATATAAATTTTTTTATTATTTAAAATATCCAACTATTTTAAAAACCATTCACAACAAAAACCAAGTTAAAAACAAAATCACAATTCAAACACCAACCATCAAAGTTAAATATTCATTTTTGCGTTAAATTCCACATTGTAATACTTTCAACATTCGTCTTATCTATAAACAAAAAGATATAAATAAAAAACTCTTTGAATTCTTGTCAATCATTTTGCATATTTAAAAACTCCACATTTTTTGAATAAGTTTAAAAAACATTCCAAAAAACAAAACAATAAATAACACAAACGATATAACATATAAAAAATCAGGGGCATTTGAACCAATAATATAACTAATAAATTGAACTCAATAATCATATAAACTCATTTAATTTAAACTTTCTAAATCATTAATTAATTCTTGTCCTTTTTCAACACTTAAATTTGTTAAATTATTATTGTTATTATTTGCTTTTACTTTTTTAGGTTCACTTAAAAATAAAGCTTTTTTCATTTTAGTAAAATAATTTTGTTTATATTGATTATATAAATTGATTAATTCGGTTCCAGTTAAATACTTTCAAATATTTCGCTTTAAATTTTCATCATACTTTATAATATAATAGGATAAGAATTATCATAAATTAAACCGATTGCTACTTGTTCCGAATGTTTTTCACTCGGATAAATAAACTTATTACTCAATCAAAAACCAATATGGCGATTATGATTAGGTAAATTAATAAAACTTGCTTTATCTGTTGTAAAAGGGATAAATTCCTTACTAATAAAATAATTTTCTACATTCTGATTTTTCTTAACAAAATTACTCAATTTTATCATCTCCTAACTAAATATTTGTTTAATAAACAATGTTATAAATAATGTTTATATAATGTTTATTTATTGCAATAAACACTGATTATTAACAATGTTATACATAATGCTAATATATTGTTTATTTAATGTTTAATAAACACTGTTAATAAACATTTTTAAATATATAAAATAATAAAAATTGGCACACTGAAAATAACTATTAAGAACTTTAATAGTAAATATAATAAGTTCATTTTTCTATTTAATAAATTCATTTTTTACATCAAATCACATATAAAAACTAGTGTGCCACAATCAAAATACATGATAAATAATAAATATTAAAATCCTTTAACCATAACACGGAAAAAGTTTAAGATTTTAATAATACAAAATATAGCAAATGAAATTAATATAATTCACGCTTCACCTAAGAAAACCATTATCTCAGGTAAAATATTTGTTATACCTTCTTTAACTTTTCATAATGCACTAGTCAAACCAGTTCAAATCCCAGTCATACCCTCAGTCATAGTTTTAGGTGTAGGTGCTGTTAAAAAATTAACCCCCGTTGTTAAATACATACCTAACATTATTTTTTATCCTTCTTTCTTTCAATTTTTTTTCTTTTTTCTTTCCTCGAATTTGTTTAATTTTTTGATAAATTGATAAACCAATTCAAGCAAAAATCCCTAATATAATAACAACACTAAATATTGTAGTTAATCAAGTTGGCATAATATATCTCATTTCAAAATTTTTAAATATCGCGTCACGCTCTGCGTATTCGCTACGCTCAAAATAAACAATATTAAATAAATTACCGCTAATAAATTACGCTGATAATTTATTTATTTTCTTTTACATTATCTTTTACATTATTAATTACTATTTTATTTACAGTATTAATAACAATATCTTTTCCATACTTAATTACTAAGGACCGCAAAATAAAATAATGTTTTCTTTCCATTAAAAAATCAACTCCCTTCAAAGTTGATTTGTTGCACTTCAATTACAAAATGCATAATATTAATTATTAGGAGGTTTTTTTATGTTAAAGTGAAATACTAAAATTTTATTTTATGTACGATTAAGTGTTTTATTTTTAATTTTATTTTTTTTAATTACTGATTTAGTGTTAGCAATAATTAGTCCACAACCTCAATTTCGTGATTTAGGATATGCAGAACGAGTATCAAATTATTATTCGTTTTTTTACAACGCAAACTAATTATATTGTTGCTGTTTATTTTTTCATTTATTTATTTGAAAACAAGTTTAAAATTCAAAGTCCTAGTTATTTAATTAAATTAGCTGTGACAATATATATTACAATTACAATGGTAGTTTTTTGACTTGTAATTTTTACAAGTACACAAGATGCTAATCAATACAATGTATATGCTTGAATATCGACAATTGTTTTGCACTTAGTAATTCCAATTAGTATGATTATTAGTTATATTTTAACAGTCGGGACTTTTGAATATAATTTAAAACAACATTATAAATTAGCATTATGATTAATTTTAATTTATCCAGTTTGTTATTTTATTGTAATTTTAATTCGAGGAACACTGCGTAATTTAGAAAAAAGACCACCTGATACTTGATATCATTATTTTTTTTCTTAATGTGTTTCAAGAATGGGGGTGATTAATTTTAACTTTTTCTTTTATTTGTATTTTAACCTTATTCATTGGTTTACAATATTTATATATTTTTTTAAATAATAAGTTACATTCTAAATATCAAGGCGAAACATTAAACAAACGGGTAAATGAAAAAATATTTGGAATTAGTGGAAAAGGGATGACATTACATAAAAAAGATGTTTTTATTACACAATCAGTGTTAAATGTTTTTAAAAATGATTTTCCTTAAGAAGGAAAATATGATTAGCAAAAAATAAAGTGTTAAGTTAAAAAACTTGACTCTTTTTTAATTTCAGGTATTATATAAAGGATGTTAAGTTTTATAGTTTAACATGAACGCAGAATTAGAAAGGAAATTATTAATGGTAAAATTACGTTTAAAAAGAATAGGTAAAAAGAAAGCATCATTCTACCGAATTGTTGCAACAGATGCTCGTGTCAAACGTGATGGAGAATATATTGAGTTAATTGGAACATATAATCCTATTAATGGTGATGTAAAAATTAATCATGATCTTGCTTACAAATGATTATTAACAGGAGCACAACCAACTGATACTGTTCGTAATTTGTTAAGTAAAGAAGGCTTAATGACTAAATTGCATAATGAAAAATATGCTGCTAAAACAACAAAGAGTACAAAAGAAAAGGCAGCAACAGATAAAAAAGCAAACTTAACAAAGAAACCGAAGGCAAAGACAACAACAGATGCCAAAAAATAGTTGTAATTAAGTGTGGTGTTAATTAATGTATATTACTGAACTTAAAAATTTAATTAATCCGTTAATTTGTCAGGATGATAATGAATTATATTATGAAATTCGTCAAATGCCATCGACAAATGTAGGAGAAATTAATTTATTAGTAATGTGTAATGAAGAAGTGTTAGGATATGTTGTTGGTAAAGCAGGATTAATTGCTAATAGCTTAAGAACTTTATTAAATATTAGAGCACATGTTGATCAAAATAAAGTTAATATTAAGTTTGAGGTTTTATAGATGGAAACTTTGTTAAAAATTTTTAAACTTAAAAAGCCCCATGCAATTAAAGGTGAACTTAAAGCAACTTTATTAATAAACATTAAAAATATAAATAAATTGCTTAATAAATTAATGTTTATTCAAGTTCAAATGATGTATACGCAAGTAACATTAATTAAAATTACTGCTACTAAGCAAGATTATATTTTAAAATTTAAAGAGTTTACTAATATTAATGAGGTAATAGCTTTTAAAGAATGCTATTTATTTGCTCAAAAAGCAGATTTGAATTATACAGAAGTTATTAATCAGGAAAATTTAATTAATTTTACAGTCTTTCATAATCAAAAAAAAATTGGGATTTTAGTAAATCAATTTGAAACTAAGGCACATCTTGTTTTTGAAATTAAAACAACAGATGGTACATTAATGATGATTCCAAATGTTGATGCATATGTTGAACAAGTTGATCTGCAACAACAAGAAATTATTTTAAAAAAGGTTATTTAAAATGAAAAAGTTTACAGTATTAACTTTATTTCCAGAAATGTTCAATAATTTTATGACAACATCAATTATTAAAAAAGCACTTTATGAAAAATTAATTGCAATTAAAATTGTTGATATTCGTGATTATAGCATTGGCAAACATCATCAAGTTGATGATTACCAATATGGTGGTGGTGAAGGAATGGTTTTAATGATTGAACCATTAGTAGCAGCGATTAAAGCTCACCAAACAAAAGACAGTGTAACAATTTTGTTAACACCACAAGGTAAGCAATATGTGCAAGAACAAGTGCAACAATTTGCAGCAAATGATAATGATTTAATTTTAGTTTGTGGGCATTATGAAGGTTTTGATGAAAGAATTTTATATTATATTGATTATGAATTATCAATTGGTGATTATATTTTAACTGGCGGTGAATTAGCTAGTATGGTTGTAATTGATAGTGTTACTCGTTTATGTGAAAATGTAATTAATACACAATCACATCTCAATGATTCTTTTTCTAACAATCTATTAGATTATCCTGTTTATACAAAACCAGTTGAATATGATGGCCATTATGTTCCTGAAGTTTTATTAAGTGGTCATCATCAGAAAATTGCCCAATGACGAGAATATGAAGCATTAAAAAAAACTTGATTAAAACGTCCCGACCTTTTAGAAAAAAAAAATTTAACCACAGAACAACAAATATTATTAGAAAAAATTAAAAACGAAAAAAAGGTTTAACGACCGTAGAAAGGAAAAAAAGTTATGAAGATGAATTTAACAGAAGAAATTACAAAAGATCAACTTCGTAGTGATTTGCCACAATTTTCTTCAGGAGATACAATTAAAGTACATTATAAAATCCAGGAAGGAAATAAGTTTAGAATTCAAGCTTTTGAAGGAGTAGTAATTAAGTTACAAGGTAGCGGAATTGCAGAATCAGTTACAATTTGTAAAATTAGTAATGGAACTGGCGTTGAAAGAAAATTCCCTTTACATTCGCCATTAATTGATAAGATTGAAATTGTAAAATATGGACGAGTTCGTCGTGCTAGAATTTATTACATGCGTAATCGAACTGGTAAAGCTGCTCGAATTAAAGAGATTATTAAAACAAAATAACCCTAAAATACTGATAAAGTATTTTTAATTTGTATTAAAATAATAACACAAGGAGGAAACACAATTATGTGTGATAAGAAATTTTCAATTCCCAAAGAATTTATTAAAAATAATAAGAGGGTTTATAAACTTGCTGAAACAGCTGATGTTATTATTGAAGTAGTTGATGCAAGAATTGCACATTCTGGTGCTAATCTTTTAAATTATGCGAAATTAAATGATGTGAAAAGAATAATTTTATTTTCAAACACACAAAAAGCTGATGTTGAGCAAACAAAAAAATGAATGGAATATTATCATAGCCAAGAAATTTATTGTCAAATGTTATTATGTCATGAAGAGCAAACTAGTAAAGAATATCATAGGTGTTTAGCCAATTTTAAGAAACTTTTAAAAAAGTATGCTAATAAGAAGATATTAATTATTAGTTTACCAGATAGTAATAAAGAACTTTTATTAGAAAAAATATTTGATAATAATGAAAAATTTGAAAAAGGAAGAGGAATATTTTTTACCCGTGAAAAAATTTATCGTTATAATAATGTTGAATTTATTGACACAGTACCAATTACAGGGATTAATTTTTCTCAACCAGATGTTTATTGAAATACACAAATTTTAGGACTTTTTAAAATAGAGGATAATACAGAAATAGTAGCAATTAAAGCATTCCAATTGTTATTAACAAAATATCAAAAAAAATTAGAAACAGCATATAGTGTTCGAATTCAACCAAAATCATCAGTAAAACAAATTGTTAAAGAATTTATTAAATTAATGACAACAAATTTATCTTTACCTGATAGTGAAACAACCGATAATTTACTTCTATGTGCTAAATTTTTAGAAGATATTAAAAAAGGGAAGAAAATTCCCGCAATTTCATTGGAATGAGTTGAAGATTATGTTAAATAATTTTTATTTAAAATGATAAAAATTATTAAAAAAAGATTAAAAGGAGGAAAATAAAATGACAACAAATATTCATTGGTTTCCTGGCCATATGGCAAAGGCAATTAAACAAATTGATGAGCAAAGTAAATTAATTGATTTAGTAATTGAAATTGTTGATAGTCGAATTCCGTTTTCCTCTTCAAATCCATTGGTTGATAACTTACGTGGTTTAAAACCAAAGTTAATTATTTTAAATAAAAAAGATTTAGCGGACCCAGTTGCCATCAAGGCATGACTTGAATATTACAAATCGCAACAGATTGCTGTTTTACCATTGAATAGTAAGCATGGCAATATTACAAAATTAATTATTGAAAAAATTTATTTTGTTTTAGCTGGTAAAATTGAACGTGATCAAAATAGAGGAATTAAATCACCAAAACTAAAAGTAATCGTAATTGGTATTCCTAATGTTGGAAAATCTACTTTTATTAATGCTTTAATAAAACGAAATTCAACTCGAGTTGGCAATAAACCAGGTGTAACAAAAGGTCAACAATGATTAAAATTAAATCATCAAATTGATTTAGTTGATACTCCGGGAATTTTATGGCCTAAAATTAATGACCCACAAGTAGCAATGAATTTAGCTTTTACACGGTCAATCAAAGAAGATATTTTACCAAAAGAAGAAATTTGCTTAGCTGCAATAAAATGAATGCATAAATATTATTTTTCTTTGTTAGCGAAGCAATATCATCTTTTACCAAGTGATAATTTTGATGTAACAGATGAACAAAAACTTTTTGAATTATTATTAGTAATGCAAAAAAATCGTTTTCATAAAGTTGATGAATATAATGTTAATAATATTGTTACTGATTTTTTAAATAATTTATGAAATAATAATTTTGGTTTAATGTCTTTTGAGTTTCCACCTGGAAAAGGAACAATTAATTATGAATAAATTTGAACAAGAGATTTTAATTTCATATCCTAATACAACAATTATGGCATGAACTGATGAAGCTGGCCGTGGGTGTTTAGCAGGTCCTTTAGTTGTTAGCGCTGTTATTTTACCGCTAAATTATGTTAACGATGAAATTAAGTATACTAAAAAATTAACAGTAAAGTAACGAAATAAATTAGCAGATGAAATTATGTCTATTGCAATTAGTTATACGATTGAGATTATTTCTGTTGCAATGGTTGAAACTTTGAATCCCAAGCAAGCAAGTATTATTGGTATAAAACAAGCAATTGATAATTTAATGGTTAAACCAGATATAATTTTAACTGATGCAGAAAAGTTAGGACCATCTTATCATCACCAAGCAATTATTAAAGGAGATAGTCTTTCACAATCAATTGCGGCAGCTTCAATTTTAGCAAAAGTAACAATAGATAATTTAATGCTCAAATTTGATCAAGATTATCCACAATATGATTTTAAAAATAATAAAGGGTACGGAACCAAAAAACATTTATTAGCATTACAAGAATTTGGAATTACATCATTGCATGGGAAAACTTATCGCCCTGTTCATGAAGCTATGTTAAAAAATAATGTTAATTATAAATAAAAATAACAAAAGTAAAACTGTTAATGTTATATTTCTTATATTAAGAAAATTCTAATTATTAAATAGAAAGGAATTAATATGCGTCAAGTTTTTTTGCATTAAAATATGATGGGGACTGACTTAAAATTTATCAAGCCTTAGAAACAAAAGAAAAAATTGCTTATGAAGATTTAATTTATACTTTAAATGAAATAGTTTCTATCTTTCAAAATAAAATAACAATAACAAGAAGTATATGAGATTTAACCAATAATAAACAAGTTGATTCTAAAAAATATAAAAAAATATTTACTTTAGATACAATTAACAGTTTAAAATTAGAAAAAAATGAAAAAATAAAGCAAAAATTTTTACCAATAGAAATTTTAAAAATTAATAAAGAAGGTTTACCACGAACGAAACATATCGATAATAAATTAGTTACTTTAGCAGCATACGATGAATAATTAGTAGTTTTGCCATTTTGAGAACGTGGGGGAATTATGCGAAACGGTAAAGATGTTTTACCAGAAAATGTTACCCAGCAGAATTATAAATTTATGGAACAACTACTTTTAAAAAAATTTAGCGACATCAAACCTAATGCTTTTGATCAATATTCGAATACGTTACAAGAGCAAATTGTCACATGACAACCACGTAGTATAATTCAAACTATGCGAAATACTAGAAATGATATGTGAAATGAAATAAAAGAAGACTTAGGCATTCCTAATATTGATGAAATTAAATCAGTTCAACAAACAACAGCTGAAATTTATGCAAAACAATTTTTAACATCACCAACTATTGAACGAGAAAAAATGTTATTTTTAAATTTTTTGTCGAATTTTGGTAAAAAAATTTTAATGTTTTTGAATGAATGTAATATTTCAGAAAAAAATGATATTAAAGATATTGATTTTTCAAAATGAAAAGTAAAAGTAACAATTGATTTAACAACTGACAAGAATATTGCTTCATCGATTCAAATGATGAGCAAAAAGGGAATTGAAAAGGAGGAAATTGACAATGATTTAATATATTCCGAAGCCGAAGTAAAAGATTATTGAATTTATCCGTTATTATCGTTAACAGGAAATAATGTTAAAAATGGAATTAGAGCTTCATTTAATAAAATTACAATTTGTTGTACACAAATTTCTAAGGGTAAAAAAATTAGAGTTTATATAACAGAAAAACCAAGTTTTTCTTTATCAGAATTAATTGATCCAACTAATCCATCCGAAGCTTTGTTAAAAAACGTGTCATCATTAAGTTTTACTATGCAAAATGAAAATTTAGATTATAATTCAGAAAACTTATATTTATTAACCAAAGAACAAATAACAGAAGATAATTTTAATACTATTGAAAAATACATTAATCAAGATACTGAAATTTTAAAGGAAAATAATCCACAAACATACGATTCTTTATTTTTAGGAAAAGAACGTCAATTTGCTTTGGAAAAATATAGTTATCGAAAAGAACTATATAGAAGGAGCAAAGTTTTTTGATCCAACTGAATTTTGATGAAAAGATTTTAATAAATATTGATTTAGTTTTATAGCTGTTGGGTCTGATTATGCAGATAGTATTCAAGGGAAAGACGATGCTGTACAAATTTTAGTTGGGATAGAAATAATAAAAATAATTTTCCAACTGAAATTTATATTTTAGAAGAACAATCAATTTCAACTACTGAATTTAAAGATATGACTAAAAAGGTTTCTAGTATGGCAAATAAAGTTAATGATTGATCTTTAAAATACCATAAATTAAAAGAAGATTAAAATATAGAATTGGGCATGATGTACGAACAGTAGGCGATTTTGTTTGAGAAAAATTAATTATTAATCATAATTGAGATTAAAAAAGTCTTGAAAATAGTATTAGTCGGATTTTGGTTACGGGTGAAAAAGGATGAAAAATATTTGATCGACATTTTACGATAAAACGCTTGTTATCTTCTGGAAGAATATATTTTTCAAAAAATTTAACTGTTAATAAAAATATTAATGGTGAAGATATAGTTACAAAAAAATATGGTTACCTATATGATGAATTATATAAATGTATTAATTACGAAAAAACGAATATTAGAGACGAACGTCCTGGCTGAAATAAATTGGCTGCTACTAATGCATTTGAATGTACTTTGTCATTTTTTAGATTTAATTTAGTTGATTTAAAAATTAATAAAAAATCGGTATACTTAATCTAACGATAGAACTGGTCTTAAATGTATATGGTTTCCACATTAAAGTTTTATAAATTATCTTGCATTAATTTTAAGAATAAGTTATAGTTAACGTGTGATAAAAAGATAAAATGCTGATATATGTTAGTATTATGGACTAATGTTTCTACATCTTACCGTCATTAAGATACTATAGGGCATAATTTTTTTGTTTTATTTTCGTAAATTTAACAAAAATAATTTGCATAACCTATTTCGCACATTAGCAATGATAGTTTATGCTTTTATTTTTTTATTTTGTAAAGGAGAATAACAATTGTGCAAATAGACAAATTAGAATTATATCTACCAGAGGATAAAATTCAAAATAAAATTAAGGATTATGCGGAAAAATTAAATAAATTATACGAAGGCAAAACATTATATTGTATTGGTTTACTAAATGGAGCATTATTTTTTATGAGTGATTTGTTAAAACAACTTAAAATTCAAATTGTGATTGATACAATGAGTATTTCAAGTTACATTGGAACTCAGTCAACAAATAAACTTACTATTCATAAGGATATTTCAAAAGATATTACTGGACAAGATGTTTTATTAATTGAAGATTTGATTGATACCGGTAAAACTTTATCGGCTGTGATTGAACAAATTCAAGCAAAAAAACCAAATAGTTTACAAGTAGTTTGCTTAGCAGATAAAATTGCTATGCATCCAAATTTTAATTATCCCTATGATGCACTATTTATTGTTCCAAATGAGTTTATTGTTGGTTATGGTTTTGATTATAATGACCAATTTCGACAATTACCAAATGTATACATATGGAGAGGTGAATAAATGAAAACAACAAATAAAATTATTATTTTAGATTTTGGGTCACAATACACTCAATTAATTGCCCGCCGGATCCGTGACTTAGAAGTATATTGTGAAGTATGACCATATAATACAGCATTAGAAAAAATTAAAACAACACCAATGAAAGGAATTATTTTATCAGGTGGGCCTGCTTCTGTTTATGCAGAAGATGCATTTTTAATTGATAAACAATTGTTTGAATTAAAAGTTCCTGTTTTAGGAATTTGTTATGGAATGCAATTAATAAGTCATTTACATGAAGGGACAGTACAACGAGCAACAAAACAAGAATTTGGTTTTTCAGAATTAATTATTGATAATCAAGAAGATTTATTTGCGAACATCCCTGTTAAATCACAAGTGTGAATGAGTCATGCTGATCATATTGAAGGCATGCCAACAAATTTTATTCAAATTGCTCATAGTGAAAATTCAATTAGTGCAATTAAACATTCAGAAAAGAAAATTTATGGTTTACAATTTCATCCAGAAGTAACCCACACTTTAATTGGCCAACAATTATTAAGCAATTTTGTTTTTAACATTTGTGGTTGTCAGCCAAAATGAAAAATTACAGAGTTTATTTCAGCAGCAACAACTGAGATTAAGAATAAAGTTGGAACTGATAATGTTGTTTTAGCATTATCAGGTGGTGTTGATTCTAGTGTTTGTGCAGTTTTATTACATAAAGCAATTGGAAAACAATTAACATGTATTTTTGTTGACACCGGATTATTACGCCAAAATAGTGGATGAAATGATTTACAAAAATTTCAAGAAAAATTTAAATTAAATATTATTAAAATTAATGCGCAAGAAAGATTTTTAACTGCTTTAAAGGGATTTACTAATCCAGAAGAAAAGCGAAAAATTATTGGGAATTTATTTATTGAAATTTTTAATGAAGAAGCAATAAAAATTCAAAATGTTAAATGATTAGGACAAGGAACAATTTATCCAGATGTGATTGAATCTGTCTCAGTGAAGGGACCATCTGCCACAATTAAATCGCATCATAATGTTGGGGGATTACCAAAGGATTTACCATTTCAATTAATTGAACCATTACGTGAATTATTTAAAGATGAAGTTCGCCGAACTGGTGAAGCATTGGGCATTGATTCTAAATTTGTGTATAAGCATCCGTTTCCAGGACCAGGTTTAGCAGTCCGAATTATTGGTGAAATTACCGCAGAAAAAGTAGCTTTATTACAAGCAGCTGATCAAATTTTTATTGATGAATTATATCGGGCAAATTTATATGATCAAGTTGCACAAGCATTTGTTGTTTTATTACCTGTTCAGTCAGTTGGTGTAATGGGCGATGTACGAACATATGGATATACTGCTGTTGTGCGCAGTGTTGATACAACTGATTTTATGACAGCAAATTGAAGTTGGCTGCCATTTGAATTATTGGAAAAAGTATCAGCTCGAATTGTAAGTGAAGTTAATGGAATTAATCGAATTACTTATGATATTACATCAAAACCACCAGGAACAATTGAATGGGAATAAAAAAATATTAGTAATTCTTTACATTAATATTAAAAAATGTTATCATTATTTGCAGGAATGTTTAGGTACAAAATGCAAATTGGTTTGATTAAATAATTTGAAGTTTTTTTACAAAAAAAGAAGATTGTTTTTGATATCTTTAATATTCTACAAAATAAAACAATAATTAATGTTAATAATGCAATTTACTAGTTAGTAATAATTTACAAACTAGTTTTTTTATGCAATTTTAAAAAAGAAGGAGAAAAAATAATGGAAAAAGAACAAAATACTTTAATTGAAAATAATATTAAATTATTATTAGGTCCGCATGATCGCCCAAAAAGATTTTTGCAATGGTCAATTTTAGCATTACAGCATGTTTTTGCTATGTTTGGTTCTACGTTGTTAGTACCATTAATTATTAATCAAACAGCTAGAGTTGAAGTTATGAACATTGCAATGGCCTTGTTTTGTTCGGGGGTTGGAACATTAATTTATATTGCAATTACCGCTGCAAAAGTACCAATGTATTTGGGAAGTTCGTTTGCATATATGGGAGCAATGGGGGTGTATTTCCCTTTATATGGCAATGCGGTTTTTATTGCCGTAATGATGGTTGGTGTTATTTATATCACTTTTGGAGTATTAGTATATTTTATTGGTAATAAATTTTTAGAACGAATTTTACCAGCAGTAATTGTTGGACCATTAATTATTATTATTATTATTATTGCCCCAAGTGCAATTAATAATGCTGGTTTTAATCCAACTGCTTGAAAGCAACCTTATTCACATTGGAATAAGATTGGAATTGCTATTTTTACCTTTTTAGTAACAGCAATTATCGCTTTGAAATGTAAAGGATTTGCTAAGGTAGTTCCAGTCATTATTGGTGTTGTCGCAGGATATTTATTATGTGTAATTCTTCATTTCGTAATTGGAACAGAATATCAAATTTTAGATACATCAAAAATTACTGACCCAAGTCAATGACAATGATATCCATTGTTTAAAAAAATTTGAGATTTAAAAGCAAGTAATATTGGGCCAGCTATTTTATCAATTAGTCCCTTGGCAATTATTGCGATTGCTGAACATATTGGTGATCATATTAGTATGGTGCAAATGACAGGAAAAAATTTTGTTAAAGACCCTGGAATGCATCGGACATTAGTTGCTGATGGAGTTTCAATTATTTTTGATGGTTTAGTTGGTGGACCAGCAAATACAACATATGGTGAAAATGCTTCAGTAGTTGGGATGACACGAATTGCTTCGGTATGAGTAACAGGATTGGTTGCCTTGTTTGCAATTGGATTATCATTTATTGCTCCAGTGAATCAATTAGTACAAATGTTGCCAGCACCAGTAATGGGCGGGATTAGTATGATTATGTTTGGTTTGATTGCTACAAACGGAATTCGAGTGTTAATTAATAATAAAATTGATTATACAAATATGAAAAATGTTTTTGTAACAGCAATTATGTTAGTGTTAGGATTAGGAGGGGCGTTTTTTAATTTTAATTTAGGGACTGGTAATTTACAATTTACGGGTGTTGCACTAGCATCATTTGCTGGAATTTTCTTAAATTTATTGTTACCAGATCATCAAAATAATGGTTTTCAATGATGAGAAAAATTAAAGTTATTTATTAAAACACAAAAAGAACAAAAAAAGAGTAAAAAAAGAGAAAAAAATAAGAAAAAGTAAGTACTTATAAATAAGAATAAAATAAGAATAAATTTTACTCTCATTTTTCATTAGGAAACTTTATTTTGATGTTTTTATTAATTTTAGTTGCAAATAATAAACTTTTATAGAATAATTATTAAAGAATAAATTGGTTGTTAATTTTGAGATTTAAGGAAGTGATGAGTAGTGTTATTTTTAAAAAAATTAGAGGCATTTGGTTTTAAATCATTTGCTGATCCATTAACAGTCAATTTTGATCATGAAATGATAGGAATTGTAGGACCAAATGGGAGCGGAAAATCAAATATTAATGATGCAATTCGTTGATGCTTAGGTGAACAATCAATTAAATCACTTCGTGGAAATAATAGTGAAGATGTTATTTTTAATGGGTCAGAAACAAAACCAGCATTAAATATGGCAGAAGTTAAACTAATTTTTGATAATACAAACCGGATTTTTTCAATGGACTATTATGAAATCGAAATTATTCGTCGCGTTTTTCGAGGAACTGGTGAAAATGAATATTTTATTAATAAACAACGAGTTCGTTTAAAAGACATTCAGGATTTTGCAATGGATAGTGGTTTAACAAAGTCATCATTAGCAATTATTTCACAAGGAAATATTAATGCTTTTGCAGAAGCAAAACCATTAGAACGACGTGCTTTATTTGAAGAAGCTGCTGGGGTTGCAAAATATAAACGCCGTAAATTAGAAGCTTTAAAAAAATTGGACCGTTCAAATGAGAATTTAGCACGTTTAAAAGATATTTTAAATGAAATCAAACGTAAATTACCAAGTTTGAAACGACAAAGTGAAAAAGCAATCAAATATACAACATTAAAAGATAAATTAAATCAAATTGAATTAGCTGTTTTAGTAAAAGATATTACTTTTTTTAATGACAAATTATTAGAATCACGCTTACAGCAGAAAAAAATTATTAGTACAAAACAAGATGCTGATCGAGAATTAAAAAATAAAGAAATTGAATATAATGAATTAAACAAAGAAAACTTTAATTTGGATAGTAAAATTAATGTTTTAACTAAAGAATTTCAAAGTTTAGTTTCAGAAATTAGTGATTTAAAAGTACATAAAATTGAATTAGATAATAAAGAAGCATCTTTAAAAATGTCTAATAATGATATTACTATTACTAATATGGTTAATGATTATAATGAATTAACCGTTAACTTACAAAATGAACGTGAAAAATTGGCAACATTAGAAACACAGCAACAAGAATATCGTGCTCAACGTGAAACTTTTAATACAAAGCAAGCTGGGTTAAATGAGCAATTAGGAGCAATTAATAAAACAATTATTCGTTTAGAAAGTGAATTAGAACGTGCACAACATAATTTTGAAAATCAGGATAATTTACATGAAGGTGTTAAAAATATTATTAATAATAAAAATGTTTTGCCTGGAATTATGGGATTAGTTCAAGATATTATTAATGTTGATGAAAAATATGAGCAAGCAATTGTGACTGCTTTAAGTGGGCGTTTACAAGATATTTTAGTTAAAAATGTTGATAGTGCAAAACGAGCAATTTTATATTTAAAACAAAACCGTGCTGGACGAGCAACATTTATTCCGTTAGATGTAATATCGCCACGCTATCTTAACAGTGATGAAGAATTTGTAATTAAATCAGTGCGAGGATATTTAGGCTTAGGAAATAATTTAGTTAAAGTAAAAAAAGAATTTCGAATTGCAGTTGATTATTTACTAAGTCGTTATTTGATTTGTACTGATTTTGATAGTGCACAAGAAATTGGAAAGTTAACAAAATATCGTTATAATATTGTTACATTAGATGGCGAAATTCTTCGCCCGCAAGGAGCTGTTACAGGGGGTTCTAGACGAACACGGATGACCATTGTTAATCCAGAAAAAGAATTAAGAATTCTTAATGAAAAATTAGCAATGCAAACTGAAGAATATCATCATATTTTAAAACAATTAAATATGCTTCGACGACAATTAGATGAAATTAATGAAGTTATTGCTGAAAATCAAGCTTCAATTGGGGCGGGGAAACGACAAATTGAAATTATTATGTATGACCAAACAAAGTTGCAAAATGAATATCAGTTACTAACATCAAAAAATATTAATGAAACAAAAATAGTTGAAAATGAAGCAGTGCTTAATATTACGGATCAAATTAAACAAAAAGAACTTTTAAAAACAAAAATTGAACAACAATTAAATGTTGCCCGTAGTTTAAAAGATAAGCAGTCATTAGTAATCAATGAGCTTAATAATCAAATTGGAGAAAAACGATATTATATTTCAGCTTTGCAAGAACAAATTAGCAAAATGAATACTGATTTATCGATTATTAATGTTAAAATTCAGCAAAATCTAACAAGACTAACAGAAGAATATCAAATGACATATGACCATGCTAAGACATTGGAATTAAAGGTAATTGATAATGAAGATTTAATTCGTGATGAAATTAAACAGTTACGAAGTGACTTATCTCAAATTGGCAATGTTAATTTAGAAGCAATTGAAGAATATAAAGAGGAAAATGATCGTTTTCAATTTATGAATAATGAATATAACGATGCAAATGATTCGGTTAAAAACTTGTTAAAGTCAATTGATGAAATGGATAGTATTATGAAAGAACAGTTTGATAAAACAATTAAAGAAGTAAATGAGAATTTACCTTCAACTTTTGAAGTATTATTTGGGGGTGGTTCAGCAAGAATTATTTATACTGAACCAGAAAATTTATTAGAAACAGGAGTTGATATTAAAGTATCACCACCAGGGAAAAATATTACTAATTTAAATTTATTATCTGGAGGAGAAAAATCATTGGTTGCTTTATCAGTTCTTTTTGCGATTTTAAAAGTCCGACCAATTCCATTAGTAATTTTAGATGAAGCAGAAGCACCATTAGACCCAGCAAATGTTGAGCGATTTGCTAAGTATATTCGTAGTTTTGTTGATACCACTCAATTTATTGTTGTTACCCATCGCGTTGGAACAATGGAACATTGTGATTTATTATATGGGGCAACAATGCAACAAAAAGGAGTTACAAAAATTGTTGGAATTAAATTACAACAAGCTGCTGAAATGATTAAAGAATTTGAGAATAAACTTGAAAATAAAAAAGCATAAATTATTTATGATTTTTTATTTTTTTGATACAATTAGTATAAATAAGTTTTAAAGAAATAAAACCATATAAAGGGGAGGAAACTTAACGAATGAAGCCAAACGAATCTACTAAGGCTGTTAAGGAAAAGAAAGAAAAAAAACATTTTCTTAAGAGTGTAGTAGGAGAGATTAGCCATCATAAAATGTTTACTTTAGTTGGCTCTGCTTTGGTATTAGTAATATCAATTATTATTTGAACAATTGCATCGGCGAGTAATGTAATTGTTGCTGGAGGGAGTACATCAGTTACCCAAGTAATGGCAAATATTACGGAACAATATAAACGTGATAACAAAGAAGATATTTTATATAATTCATTAGGAAGTGCTGCTGCCTTAGTTGGTGTAAAAAATGGTAGTTATTCTTTTGGTTTTTTATCAAAAGATGTTAATTCAACACCTAAACCAGGGGATAACCGCTCTAATGTTCAACAACTATGAGCAGATTATCATACTGGTCGTTTTGTTTTTGCCCGTGATTATATTATCTTGGTATATCATTTACCAAATGGTTGTCAAATTAAACCACACCAAGATTCGTTACAATTTCAAAGTTTTTTTGGTGGAGAAGGAACTGAATTAATTCGTAAGATTTATACTGATCCAAATTTTACTTGACAACAAGCTTTTGGTTCGCAATTAGTTTGTAGTAGTGGTAGCAATAAATTTTATACTTTAACACGTGAGTCTGGAAGTGGGACAAGAGATTTTTTTGAATCAGCAGTAATTAAAAGCAAAAAATATGAAACAAATCAAGTAGCTTCATCAAATGGCTCAATGTATCAAGCAATTTCAACTACTCCTGGGTCAATTGGTTATATTTCTTTTTCATATATTAAAAGAATTATTAGCAATGAAGATTTAGGGCCAAAAGCAATTGCTAGTGTTATTAGTAAAGGAAGTACAGAACCAGAATTACCATATAAAGTTATTGATAATAATTATGAATTTAATCCAGCTTATTCTTTAACAAGACCCTTTACTGGAATTATTAATTATCAAGGAAAACAATTCAATAATGCCTTACCTTTTATTGCATGAATGTTAGATCCATTACCATATTCAAAAACAAAACCAAAACTACGAAATGGGAAAGATAATCCTTATTATGATCGAAATTTTAAGTTAAGTCCACATGATCCTGCATATTGATATATGGAAGAAGGCGAAGAACCATTATCAATTGATGACTTTTTATTCCGAAAGTATAATAATAATACAACTTTTGCAAAAAGTGGAAGAACAACTGATAGTGAAAAAGTAGCTTGAAATTTTAAATCAGATTATCAAAGTATTTGAGATATTATTGTGAAAAAGTTTCCCGAAAAATATCAAGCATATTATGAATATGAATATAACGGAATGGAGAATTAACTATGTCCAAGAAAGAAGTCACGAAAGAAAAACAACCGTTTTCCCAAAAAATAACATTATGAAAAATTCGTTTTACAAATAATTTTCGCGGACGAAAACAAATTATTGATTTTACTTCAAAAATTATTATTTATTGTTTTGCGATTTTAACAATTTTAATTTTATTAACTCTAGTTGGTTTTATCATTTATAAATCAATTTATTTCTTCCAGCATTATCCTGGTGGTTTTTGAGGCTTTTTATCAGGTAATACTTGAAATGCTAATAATAGTCAATTTGGTATTTGACGAATTATTATTGCAACATTTTTTGTCTTATTAATTGCTTTACTATTTGCAATTCCGTTAACTATTTTTTCATCATTATATATTTCAGAATATTTAAGTCCAAGGATTAAACGTAAAGTGATTGGTATTATCCAATTGCTAGCTGGAATTCCATCTGTTGTTTTTGGATTATTTGCTTTAGCAATTTTAGGACCGCTTTTCATGTTAATGGGCGCTCCTTCAACCTCAAACTTATTAGTAACATCAATTACTTTAGCTTTTATGGGTTTACCAATTATGATTTCATTATCAATCAATGCTTTAGAAAATGTTCCTGATTCATATCGATTTGGTTCATTAGCATTAGGATTAAGTAAAACCCATACAACTTATCGTATTGTTTTACGTTCAGCTTGATTTAAAATTATTACTGCTATTATGATGGGAGTTGCACGGATTATTGGAGAAACAATGGCGGTGATGATGATTGCTGGAAACGCACCAGATGGTTTAAAACTTGGAAATGGTTTTATTAATTTTATTTTTTTATCAATAGCAACTTTAGCATCAACAATTGGATTAGAAATGTTGGAAAATTCAGGGCCAATGCATGAATCAGCATTATATGCAATTGGACTAGTATTATTTATTATCGTCTGTATTATTAATATTTTTATTATTTCATCACAAGCATTTCATAATCGAAAACTAAACTATCATGCTCGTAAAACAACAAAAGGTTTACGATTAAGTAAATCATATAATGCTAATAAAATTAATAAGTTATTTTATGAACATATTGAAAAAAAAATGGGTTTGAAAAAGTTTAAAGATGGAATCGGAATGTTCTTTTTAATCTCTTCAACTGTAATTGTTGTATCATTTACATTAGTTATTTTAACTACAATTATTTGAAAAGGATTATTTGGAATGGTATGAAGTGATCTAATTTCAACATCAACCTTTGATGGCGGAGCAGGAATTCTTTCAACATTTTTAGTTACTCTGTTATTAGTTATTTGTTCAATAATTTTTGCGATACCATTATCATTAATGGTTGCCATTTATTTAAATGAATATGCCCGTCCAAATAGCATTTTTGCAAAAGTGGTGCGTTTTGCAATTGATGTTTTATCATCAACACCAAGTATTATTTATGGAACTTTTGGATTAGCTTTCTTTATTGGTGTTTGTCGTTTACCATTATCCATTTTAAGCTCTGGTTTAACCTTAACAATTGTTATTTTACCAATTATGATTCGTAGTATTGAGGATGCTTTATCAGGTGTTGAAAACTCATTGCGACATTCCTCATTAGCATTAGGAGCTAACAAAACATCAACAACGCTCAAAGTTGTTTTACCAAATGCGATGCCAGGTATTATTACTGCCATTATTTTATCAATTGGACGTGTTATTGGTGAATCAGCGCCAGTTTATTTAACATTAGGAACCGCGGCACGGTTACCAATTGCTGGATTTATGTCACCAGGGGCAAGTATGACAACACAAATTCTAATGCTCTCAAAAGAAGGAGCAACAGCAGGAGCAATGCGAATTATGTTTGAATTAGCTTTTGCGATTATGGTTTTAATTTGGTTATCAAATAGTTTGGCCCATATTTTAGGGAAGAAATTTGCACCAAATTATGTTAATATTGGATTTAGAGCGAAGTGAAAAAATCGAATTAATAACTTGAAATTTTTCTTTTCAAAAGAAAATTATCTTCATCAAAAACAAAGTTTTAATAATTTTTGAAAAAAATTTGTACCAAAGAAAAAACAACGCCATGAAGAAAATAAGACGAAGAAGAAGAAGAAGAAGAAGAAGGGGGAAAAATAATGGATCCAAAAGTAATTATTAAGAATCCAACATTTGATTCATCAGATAATAATCCAGATTTAATTAAAGTAAAAAATGTTGACTTTTTTTACAAAGGAAACAAGCAGGCTCTTTTTAATATTTCAATGAAAATTAAAGAACATACTGTTACTGCTTTTATTGGTTCCTCAGGATCAGGAAAATCAACATTATTGCGTTTATTTAATCGAATGAATGATGTTGAGCCAAAGTCAATTTTTAAAGGTGAAATTTTAATTAATGGGAAGAATATTTATAGTCCTGAAACAGATATTGTTAAATTACGAACAGACATTGGGATGGTATTTCAAAAACCTTCACCATTTCCAATGTCAATTTATGATAATGTTGCTTATGGACCACGGAATCAAGGAGTTCGTGATCGAAAATTAGTTAATAGTATTGTTGTTGAAAGTTTAAAACGAGCAGCATTATGAGATGAAGTAAAAGATAATTTACGAGATTCTGCTTTTGCATTATCGGGGGGACAACAACAACGTTTATGTATTGCCCGGGCAATTGCGATGAAACCTAAAATTTTGTTAATGGATGAACCAACCAGTGCATTAGATCCAATTTCAACATCAAAAATTGAGGAATTAATTACCCAACTAAAAAAAGATTTTACAATTTTTTTAGTAACCCACCATATGCAACAAGCCGCACGAGTTGCTGATTATACTGCTTTTTTTGCAAAAGGGAAATTAATTGAATATAATAAAACTAAGATTATTTTCTCTCGCCCGGCTAATAAAAAAACAGAAGATTATATTACTGGGCGTTTTGAATAACGAAAGGAGGGGGACAAAATATGAGCATAAAAATTGAAAATGATTTAGCACAAACAAAACAAATGATTATTGATATGATTGCAATGACAAAAAATCAATATGATGATATGGTTAAATGTTTAGAAACAAATGATGTTGAGCTTGCTCAAAGTGTTATTTCCGCTGATGAAACAATTAATAAAATGCAAGAGGCTTTCATTGAAGTTTCACTATGAAAAATTGCAAAACAACAAATGGTTGCAAAAGATTTACGACGAATAGTTGGTTTCATTTTGATTGTTAAGGAAGTTGAACGTATTGCAGATTATGCAAAAAGTATTTGTCGTTATTATATCAAATATAAACCTTCAACAAAGTTAATTAATTTTTTAAAAAAATTAGTTGCAAAAGTCATTGAAATGTTAACAGAAGTGTCAAATATTTTTGAGGAAGAACGAATTGAGTCAGCATATAATATTTTAAAATATGATACTGAATTAGACAAGATTTATAAAGTTGAAAATGATGCTTTAATTGAAAAAATTCGTGAAGCAAAATCAAAAGAAGAAATTAAAGTTATTACTTTAACAATGCAACAATTACGTTCAATTGAACGGGCTGGAACACATATCATTAATATTGCTGAAACATTAATTTATATTATTGAAGGAAAAATTTATGATTTTGAATTACCAATTTAATATGGTCTTCATGATGAAGATCATTTTTAATGCAAAATTATCAATAAATTTTTATTAATTGTAATTTTATATTTAATATAATTAAATTTATTGCTAAATTTTTAAAAATAAAAGTATAATTTATAATGTATATAAAAAATAAAGAAGGTGACAAAAAGATGTGAAAATTTGTAATAAATACAATGAAATGTTGAAAATGAAGAATTACACTTAATGAAATTGTTAATAGGAAATGAACAAATTAAAAATCTTTGTAAAGATTGTTTTAATCAAAAAAAGAAAATAATATTGAATTATAGTTGGTATTTAATTATTGTTTCAATAGTAATAAGTACTAATTTAAGTATCTATAAAATTCTATCTAGAAAATATCCTCATTAAATAATATGAAGACAATAAAATAGATAAAATCAAAATAGAAAAATTTACTATATAAGGTGAAAATTATTGGTTGTAGCAAACAAGAATGTATTTTGGTTAAAACCAAAAACTTTGTTGCTTGTTAAAAAAAGAGGAGAATTAAGATGTCATATTTAGATAATTTAAAATTATGGAAAGATGCTAAAAATTTAGATCCAACATTAGCCACTGAATTTCAACAAATGTCTGAAGCAGATTTAATTGCTGCTTTTTCAGATGATTTAGAATTTGGAACTGCTGGATTGCGAGGATTATTAGGTCCAGGAACCGGAAAAATGAATTTATATACAATTCGAAGAGCAACATTAGCTTTTATGCAATATTTAAAAACAATTTATTCTGCGACAGATTTAAAATCAAAAGGAATTGTAATTGGGCATGATAACCGTCATTTTTCAGCTGAATTTGCACAAGAAGTAGCAAATATTTTTGCTAGTAATAATATTAAAGCAATTTTATTTACTAATAATGACCTTCGCCCAACTCCAATGGTTTCTTATACCATTCGGAAAATAAAAGCGGTAGCGGGTGTTATTATTACAGCAAGTCATAATTCGCGTGAATATAATGGTTATAAAATTTATGATCATAATGGTTCACAGTTTTTGCCAGTCGCAACTGATGTCATTGGTGAAAATTACTTAAAAATTAAAGAAGAAGTTTTTACTTTAACTTTAAATCCAGATTCAACTTTAATTACATATGTTGCAAAAGAAGTCGAGGATAATTATGTCAGCGATGTTAAAGCAATGCATTTTTATCCAAATCAAAAACGTAATATTAAGATTGTTTTTTCTAATTTGCATGGAACAAGTAAAGAATGAACTCCACGAATTTTAAAAGAATGTGGCTATGATGTTACGATTGTAGAAGAGCAATTTGATAATGATCCTAATTTTACTTTTGCCCCTAATCCGAATCCAGAATTAACAGAATGTTATGATTTAGCATTAAAATATGCGAAAAAAATTAATGCTGACGTCATTATTTTAAATGACCCTGATGCTGATCGTTTAGGAATTGGTGTTAAAATTAAAGATAATGAGTATTATTTAATGACTGGAAATGAAACAGCTCCGGTATTAATTGAGTATTTATTTTCCCATTATCAACGTCAAAAAACATTACCTAAAAATGGGGTTATGTATAATACTTTTGTTACTGGAAATTTATCAGATAAAGTAGCTGAAAGTTATGGTGTTCAAGTTATTAAAACATTAACTGGTTTTAAATGAATTGGGGATCAAATGAGCAAAGCAGCAGATAAAGGTCTAGAATTTTTATTTGGATTTGAAGAAGCATATGGTTATGTTTTAAAAGACATAACTCGTGATAAAGATGGAATTCAATCATCATTAGTCTTATCAGAAGCTTGTTGGTATTATCATAATCAAGGAAAAACATTATATGATGTTTTAGTTGAACAATATAATAAATTTGGTTATTTTTATTGTAAAACAGTTAATTTAGTTCGTGATGGAATTGATGGCAAAAAAATTATTAATAATATGTTAAAAAAATTACGACAAGAAACAATTACTAGTTTAGATAAAATTAAATGTATTAAAAAAGAAGATTATTTGCATGGTTTATATGAAATGCCAGGCCAAGACTTACTAAAGTTTTATTTTGCAGATGGTAGTTGATTTGCAGTTCGTGCAAGTGGAACAGAACCAAAAATAAAATTCTATTTTGTTTGTGTTGATAAAACAAATGAAGAAGCAAAAAGAAAAATGGAAGCAATGTACCAAGAATTAGAAACTAATTATTTAAAAGAATAAAAGTTATGCTAATATATAGTTAGAAAATACGGGGGGTTGGGTATGGCAAAAATTATTTTTGAAGCAGATGATAATTGCAAAGGAATTGTTGATAAAATTTTTGTTACAAATAAACAAGTTGTCCAAAAGGGGGATAAACTTGCTAACATTATTACACAAAATAAAGTTTATGAAATTAAAGCGCCAATTACTGGTGAAGTGTTAAATCTTATTGTTTATGAAAATAAAGTTATTAATAGTGGTGATGTTTTATTAGATTTATTACCATTTGAGGCAACCCTTAATGAACATGGCAATAATTTTGAGCAACCCTATAATAATATTTATTTTAATGGTTCTGGAAAATATAATGTACAAAATCGGTCACCAATTGATGTTAAAAAATCAGAAACAGAAATTTTTCGCGAAGAATTAATTGAAACATTACTAGCACGTGAAGTAGCTGGTGAAAATCCACAAGATGATTTTGAAGATTCAATTGAAATTGATTTATCAGAAGAAAATATAGAACAAGATTCAACCCCATTTTTTAGCCAGAATAATGATTCAAAGACATTTCCGTTTAAAGATAAAGTTGAAAATGTTCTTGAGAATATTCCTAGTGAAGAAAATATTGAAACATTGCAAAAAGATTTGGGTGATTTAAAAGAAGATTTGGCAATTGTTAAAGATGATTTAGCAACAATAACAATTGAAGAAGAAGTTATTGAAGAACTTGAAAATTTAGAACGTGATTTAGCATTTACAGCAGAAATGGCTGTGAGAAAACAAGTTGATGATAAAAAACTAGACCCCTTACATCATCAACCCTTTGATAGAGAAGAATACAAACAAGAAAATTATACAAAAGAAGAATTAAAAAGTAATTTTGCTCAAAGTATAAATAATGTTGATGATTCAAAAATGGAACCTATTATAAATTTAGAGCAAGATAAATTAGTGGAAAATAAGCCGAAGGAGCATCATAGTCAACATTCAAAGTCACATTCGACGGTTCATTCGTCTGCTTCGTCGCATTATGAAAAGCATAAGCCAGTAGAGGATAAGCCGAAGGGACATCATGGTGAACATTCAAAGTCACATTCGACGGTTCATTCGTCTGTTTCCTCTAATCTTAAAAAGCATAAGTCAGAAGATGCAACGTCAAGGGAACATTCCGTTTCTTCAGAACATAAAATAAAAGAAAATCCACAAACTTTGCAAGTTGACAAGGTAAAATTAAATCAAGAAGCAATTATTCGTGCAAAAGAAATTATGGAAAGTAAAAAAAATATTGTCCATTGTTTTATTGATGTTGAAGTTGATGTTAGTGAGTTAGTTAGTTTATTGTCAATTATGCGTGAAGCATATTCACAAAATGATATTGAATTAACATTATTGCCTTTTTATGTTAAAGCAGTCTATGATGGATTAAAAAAAACCCCTGTTTTAAATGCATCCTTTATTAGTCAGAAAAATAAAATTTTATTAAAATGATTTTATAATATTGCTTTTAGTGTAGATAGTGATACTGCAGTAAAAATGCCTGTTTTATATAATTTAAAAAATGTTTCAATTAAAGAAATTGCTTCAAAGGTAACAAAATTAATAAGTAAAAGTATTAATAATGAATTAAAAGAAAAAGACTGTCAAGATGCCTCATTCTCAATTATAAATTATGGTGAATATGGAATAACACGGGGAACATTTACAATTCCAGATGATAATGTTGCCGCAATTGCAATGGGTATTATTTTTAAAAAACCTGTTGTGGTTGAAAAAAATGATATTGCAATTCGTGATATTATGGTAATTACATTGGGGTATAATGAAGCTGTAATTGATATTACTGAAGCAAGTAAATTTATCCATTATGTTGCATATTTATTATCAAATCCAGGGCTTTTATTATAAGATAAAAAGTCATTACTCACTTTTTTATTTCTAGGAGGGGAAAAATGAATATTAAAGATTTAACAAAAGAAGTTAATAATGTAGAATTAATCGTAATTGCTGATAAGGTGACCCAAGGGACAGCATCTAATGGCAGCACTTATTTATCAATAACCTTGAAAGATCGTACTGGAACAATTGAAGCAAGGTTATGAGATGCTCGTCCTGCTGACATTGAAAGTTGAATTAAAGGTAATTGTTACAAAGTAAATATTAATATTATTGAGTATCGAAAAGTTTTACAAGCAAAAATTAATAGTTATAATATTGTTGATAATGCCAGTATTAATCTAGATGATTTTATTGAAGTTGCGCCGCTTCCAGCAGATGCAATGTATGATGAAATTATTATAACAGTAAAAAAAATGAAAACAACTGAATATCGTGAAATTATGACTTTAATTTTAGCAAAATATGGTGAGCAATTTAAAATTTGACCAGCTGCTATTCGTAATCATCATGAAATTAAATCAGGTTTAATTTGGCATAGTTTAACTATGCTGCAAATGGCAAAAAATGTTGTCAATGTTTATCATGATCGTTTAATTGATGCGGAACTATTATATTGTGGTGTTATTTTACATGATTTAGGAAAAGTTATTGAAATTACAAGTGGTGCTACGAATGATTTTTCATTTGAAGGAAAATTACTTGGTCATATTTCAATTATGGCAAATGAATTAAATCATCTTGCCCAAAGTAATAATTTAAATTCAGCAAAAATTGTTTTATTAGAACATATGATTTTATCTAGCCATGGTCGATTGGAATATGGTTCACCTGTTGAACCACACTTATTAGAAGCAGAAATCTTATCATTTTTAGATAATTTAGATGCACGAATTTACCGTATTGATAAAGAACTAGAAAAAACATTGCTTAATGAGCAAACACAACGCTTGTTATCTGTTGAAGGCCGTTGATTTTTAAAACATTTTGAAAAATAATGGTTAGTTTAATTGTAAAAAGTTTAAAATTTTTTTAAAATTTTATATTTTTTGCAATTTTTTTCTGTTTTTAATTATGATTTTTCTTTTTTCTTTTTTATGACAGGTATATAATAGCATTACGGTATGATTTAATTTTCAGGAATAAATGCCATAACAAAATAACTATTGGCACATTTAGTTATATCGAAAGAACTATTAATACTACTAAGAATAGAAAAGGAGAATATAACATGAAGATTATTGTAGTTGGAACTAACCATGCAGGTACAACTGCTGTTAGAACCTTAAGACGATTAGATCCGAAAGCAGAAATTGTTACTTATGATAAAAACAACAATATCTCATTTTTAGGATGCGGAATTGCACTATGAGTTTCAGGAGAGGTAAAAGATCCAAACGGTTTATTTTATGCTTCACCAGAAGTATTAAAAAATGAATGTATTAAAGTAAACATGGAGCATGAAGTATTATCAATTGATAATAAAAATCAAAAAATTCGTGTAAAAGATCTAAAATCAGGAAATGAATTTGATGATAATTATGATAAATTGATTTTAGCGATTGGTTCTTGACCAATTATTCCACCAATTGAAGGAATTAAGCAGGAAGGTGTTCATATTGTTAAATGATTTCAACATGGGGAATTAGTAAAAAAAGCAAATGATGACAAAAATATTCAAAATGTTGTTGTATGTGGGGCAGGATACATTGGCGTTGAATTAGTTGATGCTTTTCATCAAAAAGGAAAAAATGTTACTTTAGTTGATATTTCAGATCGCATTATGCCACGTTATTACGATAAACCTTTTACTGATAAAGTTGAAGGAGCAATGCGTAAAGCGGTTGTTAATTTACGTGGTGGCGAAAAAGTTATTAAATTTAAGGGTAAAAATAATAAAGTAAAAAAAGTAGTAACAGATAAAGGTTCATATGATGCTGATTTAGTAATTTGGTCAGTTGGTTTTAAACCTGCAACAGAAATTTTAAATGGTGTTATTGATTTAGACAAAAATGCAGCCATTAAAGTTGATCAATATATGCAAACATCAGACCCAAATATTTTTGCAATTGGTGATTGTGTTGAAGTTTATGATAATGCTAAGAAACAGCCAGCATATATTGCTTTAGCAACAAATGCTGTCCGAACAGGAGTTATTGCAGCTGTTAATGCTTTAAAACCAGCAGGTTTAGCATCACCAGGATTCCAAGGTTCAAATGCAATTAATGTTTTTGGTTGAGCGCTAGCTTCAACAGGAATGACAGAAACGGTGGCAAAAGATTTAGGATTTGATTACGATCAAATTACATTTACTGATAATGATCGTCCAGAATTTATGGATACATATCAAGAAGTTTTAATTAAAATTCTTTGAGACAAAAAAACAAGAAAAATTATTGGTGCACAAATAGCTTCAGAGGCTAATCATACCGAAGTTATGTATATGTTTTCATTAGCAATTATGAAGGGAGTTACAATTGATGAACTACCATTAATTGATATTTTCTTCTTGCCACATTTTAATAAGCCATATAACTTTATTACTTTACCAGGCTTAGAAGTATTAGGATTAAATTACTTTAAAAAATAAGAAAAATGATTTGTTTTAAAAATTCTTCTACAGATGTTTATTTTAATTTGGCTTTAGATGAGTATCTTTTAAAAAGTGATATTAAAGACAACATTTTCTTTTTGTGAAAAAATTTTAATACAATTGTTATTGGTCGAAATCAAAATACGATTGAAGAAATTAATTTACAAGCGGTTGAAACTGATAAGGTGAATGTTGCTCGTCGAATAACAGGTGGTGGGGCTGTTTATCAAGATGATGGTAATTTGTGTTTTTCCATTATTGTTAATAAAGATGATAAAATTGCGCAAAATTATGAAAGTATTTTACAACCTATTATTAATGTTTTACAAAAACTTGGTTTAAATGCTAAGTTTGCTGGTAAAAATGATATTGAAATTGATGGCAAAAAAATCTCTGGTAATGCACAAATAAAGTATAAAAATCGGTTGCTACACCATGGAACATTTTTATTTGATGTTGATTTAAGTAAAATGCAAAAATACTTAAATGTTAGTCAAGATAAAATTATTTCAAAAGGAATTAAATCAATTCCGGCACGAGTAACTAATATTCGACCATTATTAACAAATGATATTACAATTGATGAATTTATGCTATTTATTACTAATGAGTTTTTAGCACAAGGAACACCAGTGTTAGATTTACCACAAGATATTATTGCGGCAGTTAATAAACTAGCTGATGAAAAATATCAAACATGGGAATGAAACTTTGGTAATTCACCTGAATTTAGTTATCAGAATAAAATTCGATATGAAGGAAAAGGTACCGTTGATGTGCGTTTAAATGTTAATGAAGGAAAAATTACGAACATTAAATTTTTTGGTGATTTTTTAGGTTCTAGTGGAACAGAGCCACTTGAAACTCTTTTAACAGGTTGTGAATATAATCTGGATAAAATTAAAACAAAATTATTAGAAATTAATATTAAAGATATTTTTGGGAATAAATTTGAACTACAAGAAATTTTAGATGTTATTTTTACCTAAAAATATTTAAAAAACAGGAAAGGCAGGAATCAAAAAGATGTATTTTAACAAATTTGATTCGTTAAAAAATGAAATGCTTCAAATTATGGATGCAACGGGAAAGATTGTTAAACCAGATTTGGTGCCAAAAATTAGTGACGATGAGGTTTTAACAGCGTATAAATTAATGTGCTTATCACGTCGCCAAGATGATTTTCAAAATAAAATTCAAAGACAAGGAAGAATGCTATCATTTCTTTCATCAACTGGTCAAGAAGCAACTGAAGTAGCATATGGAATGCAAATTATTAAAGGAAAAGACTGATTTTCCTCAGCATATCGAAATAATGCTGCTTGATTAGCAACAGGTGTTCCAATGCGCAATATTATGTTATATTGATGTGGAAATGAAATGGGAAGTTATATGCCAGAAGGAATTAATACTTTACCAATTAATATTCCAATTGCAACACAATATTCGCATGCAACTGGGTTAGCATTTTCTGAAAAATATAATAAACGTCATGGTGTTGTTATTACAACAACTGGTGATGGTGGTTCTTCTGAAGGAGAATTTTATGAAGCAATGAACCTTGCGAAGTTACATGAAGTTCCAGCAATTTTTATTGTGGAAAATAATCAGTATGCAATTTCAACTCCGCGTCGTAAAGCAACGAAAGCAATAAACTTTGCAGCTTAATACTAATATTATAGTATTTTCATTAATATCATAAGTATACATTAGTTTAAAAATTTTGTCAATAAAATTATTAAAACTAGATTTTTTATTTTTAGTAACATTTTTATCCATTATTTGAAAAACACCCTTTTTCTTTTTAATTACTTTTCTTGTTTTAGTTGATTTTTCTTCATTAATACCTACATGCATAGTTGAAAAAAATATTTTCTTTTCAATTCTTTTTTTTATTTTCTCTCATAGGAACAAAAGCTCCGTCAATTTGAATATATAAAATATTATTTGGAATTTTAATTTTATTGTTATTTTTATTACTAATGTAATCGGTTTCTTCTAAATCGGCATTTTTAAAAATATTAGATATTGTTCTTTCGCTAATATTTGCATTCTCTGTTGTATGTAAAATATCTTTATATCTTTTTCCATCACTCAAAAAATATAAATATCTATCTTTTAAATTTTTTTCAATCTAATTTTTTCTATATTAATATCTTTATTATATTTTTTAATATATTCCTCTTCATTATATCAAAATGCTAATTTACTTTTTTAATTATTTCTTCTATTTTTTTATATCAGTTAGAAATTAAATAAAAGGAATTAATAGGAAAAATTGAATTATCAAAATCAATATTATCATTTTTTTTACTTCATCATATTCTTTAATTTCTGTTTGACCATTTTCTAATAATTTAGTAATAATTATATTATTTTCTTCATTATTTTCTTCTTTTTCTTCAGAAAGTAAAAATCCCGAGTGTGTAGCAATAACTATTAAAATATTTTTATTTTCGTTAATATATTTTATTAAATATTTTGATAATTCTTTTTGAATAGAATAATGAATATTTTTATCGGGTTCATCAAATAAAACAACTATTGGAATTAGAATTAATTCTTTTTTTGTTTTCGTCAATTAATTTTATTCCTTCTAAAATAGCTATTAAATAAAAAATTTGTTTATATCCCTGACTCTGTTCTTTTGGTGATTGTCCACCAAATAATCTAGAATTATTTTGATCTTCCACACATAACTCTAAATAATCATTTTCTAATTTTATTTTTAGTAATAAAAATAATTTATTGATTGAAAATATATTTAAAAAAATATTTTTAATTTTTTCATTAGTATTATTCTCTATTACTTTTTTAAAATTATTACGAATTTGTTTATCGTATTCTGTTATATTATTCAAATTAATAAATTTATTAATTTCTTCCGCGATTTTTTTCCTCCAAAGAAATCACAAAATAATTTTAAATATTTATTATCTGAATTTTTATTATCTGAATATATTTTTGTTATTTCATTTAAGGGGAAAGAAATATTTTCTGTTGCAGAAGAAATATCATAATCATTATTTTTATAAAAATCAAAATTAAGTTTATTAAATTTATCTAAAATATAAATAAAATCTATTTTTGTTTTGCTTTTAGATTCATTTCTTTATTATTTACTAATTTATTTAATACTTTTGGTTTAGTATCTTGATGAGTAATATTTTCTTTAAAAGAAATTAATATTTTTTCATCATTTAAATCTTTATTTACAGTTAAAAAACTTTTTGGTCAATAATTTTCATATTTTTCATAAATTTCTCTTTTAATTTTATTTATAAAAGTAGGATTACCTTCATAATCAAATTCATTGTTTTCCCATAATGTACCCTCATTATATTTTCTGGTAAAAGTTATAAATTTTTCATTTTCACTAAATTTTAAATTATTAATTTGTTCTATTTTAAAAATAAAATTATCCAATTTATCATAATTTTTAATATAAGTTATTATCTTCTCCTAATACCCATTTTATAGCATCTAATAGAACAGTTTTACCAGAACTATTTTCTCCAAAAATAATATTTAGCTTATTTGTATATAATGTTAATTCTTGTTCTTCTGCAATGCTTTTGAATAAACTAATTTTAAAATTATATTCCATAATATTTTTTCCTTATTTTAATATTTATAAATTAATCTTATCATACTTATTTTTTATACATTTAAAATGTCCATTATAAAGTAATTGATTTTCATTTTCATTAATTTTTAATAATCCTGCTTGGGTAAAAATAATTGGAATTTCTTTATTACAAACAGAACAAATTTTATTATAATATCCTATTATTATTTTATAACTATTCATTTTTTTCACTTCCTTTGTTAATTTTTCTTTTCTGTTTTAAACATTTTTATAAAAATCTTTTCTAATACATCAATCACAATGCTATTACCAGCTTGTTTATAAAGTTGTGTTTCTGAAACAACTTTGCTTGCTTTATCAAAGTCTTTATTCTTCTTTATCGATTATTTTTACTTTGCCAGTTTTTTCGTCAATTATGACATTATCGCGATATCCTTTTTCGGTTTTGTGTTCTTTATTGTGGCATTTCATACATAATAGTTCTAAATTTTTTCATGCAAAAAGTTTATCAATGTTTCAATTAATAAAATCTTGATCGGTAATATATTCTTTGTGGTGAACAATAACGCCATTAACTATATATCTTTTTTGATAACATCGTTTACATATTCCCATTTTGCTATTAAAATAATCGTTTCTTATTTTTACTCATTTTTTATTGCGATAAAATTTATGTCTAATTGGACGATTTTTATCATAATCTTTTCAATTATTTTTCATTTTCTTAATCAGAAAAAATTTCATCAACAGTTTTAGCAATTTCTTCATCATCATTTATTTCATTACTGCTAAATTCTTGTTCTAAATTTAGATTTAATTCATCTTTTTTCTTACTACCACTTTTTATTTAAAAAGAACAATTAAAAAGCTTAATTTTGTTCAAAAAGGTTACTTTGCATTTAATATTAATTTTGTTATAATAAACCCATTCAATAAGTCTATTATTAAGCTTACTAAAGGAGATTTCAATGGCAAGAAAACCAGGTAGTTGACATAAACTTAATAACTTAACAAAGAATGTTACTGTAGCATCACGTAAAAAAGGGTGACTTGCCGCAATTTGTGCTGTGTTATATCTTGGTGCTTTAATTCCCTCTGCTTATTTTGGTGTGTCATTTTTAGCAAATATTTTAAATTATGGTGGAATTGAAACTGATGGACCCTTGCCTGATGTTAATGATGGGGATTATTTTGAAGTTAACTTTGCAAAAACAAAACTACGCGATAATACAACAACAACTCCGGTTTTTGAAACTTATGAAATTCCTCCTGACCGTAATACTGGGCAAGTTGCACAAACTCGCGCTCGTGCGAGATCATTACGATTAGAATATGCTTATAATTTAATTTTTGAAAAAGCACCTAGTTTATACATTACAAAAAATATCTTTTTTAAGAATAAATACAAAGATCCTAAGCAAATTCAAATTTTAGATATTTATACTGATTCACGAGGGGCACAACAGTTAAGTCTTGCTGATGTGCAAAAAAACCAATTTAATTTGATGAAAAATTTATTATTTTTAAAAATCAAATACGAAGACGTAATCCAAAAAAATCTGGTTTGAATGCCAACCCTATTTGTTGGAAATCAAGGATTTTTATCAAACTTTTTAAGTTTTAAATTAGGAGAAACAAGAAACAAAGATTATTTAAAACCAACAGTTTGAGAAAAACAAACAAATGTTCTAGGTGAACAAGCTAATAATATTATGATTAATGGTACTAATGATAGTTTGGCGTTAGCAGATCAAGTTTATGCTGCCTATAAAGAACGTTTTGCTGCTTTTTATGCAGAAAATAAAGGAAATGATAAAGAATTTATTGGTGATTATAATCCATATAGTAATTTTGCTATTTCAAGTGTTAATCAAAATGATCAACTGCTTCCAGGAACTGTTATTGATAGTACGCATTATATGCTTGATATTAATCGGGTAATTCAGTCAGCATATAAAAAGGGTGATTCAGAGCAAAGTTTTGAAAAAACAGATACTCAAATTAATGGTAAATATATTCCACAATTATTAATTTTTTTAATTAATATTTTAGAAACATCACAAAATCGTGGTTTAGTCTTACCAAAAGAACTTGTACCAACCGAATGACAATTTTGATATCAACATCTTCAACCAAAACCTTTAAATGTTAACCAACCAGAGCAATTTTACTTTATGTTTTTACCACAAGGTGAAACAATTCAAAATGTGATTGCAAATCGATTGGGAGAGCAAATTAAAGATGTTTTAAATGGAAAATATTCATTAGCAACAGCAATTAGAGAATTACAAGAAGATGTTTTGAGTAACCCTAATAGTTCAAAATATAAATGAGTTTATGATTGAAATATTTTACCATTTCAATCATATGGAATAATTGAAAAAGCAGATTATACTGTTGTTAAAAGAACGATTCAAGAAAATGGTGATTTAACAATTAGTTTTAATAATAATCAAGTGGCAAAAACAAACTATGTAATAATTGATCAACCATCGTTACATTCAATTACTAATTTAGTTAATCCCGGTGATCATGATGCCTATTTAATTAGTGATAAACAAAAACGAAATATTTTATTTACAAAATATTGAAGTGCTAATTTATATTGAGCACAAAAACCATTAAATTACATTGATATTGATGTTCGAAATATTCCACATGATGTAACTTCATTTAAAGCAATACTACAAAAACAAATTGTTAATCGTACATGGGAATTTATACAAAATATTAGTCAAATGGCAGGAAACAATTTAAACATTAGTGATAATGTATCACAAATAGATTATGCTAATGGAATTGCAGACGATATTATCACATTTACACCTTTAAATAATTATCATAATAGTGCTGCTACTTTTAATGATTGATTTTATGCATTGCAAATTAGCAGTGAAGAAAGATATAGTAATTTAACTGTTCTTGATATTAAATTAGAATTAAAAGCAAAAGAAAATGTTCCAGACCATCTTCAATCAATTACTTTCCGTTTTAATATTAATTATATTTAAAATTTATGTATAAAAGATGAAAATGTGTATAATGATAATAAGTATTAATGTTTGAAAAGGAAGGGATTTACATGCGTAAAATTTTAACACTCCTAACAACATTTCTGACTACAAGTGCTCCGATAGTTAGTGTTATATCATGCGGAACGCCTTCTCCATCAAAAATTGCTGGAAGAGAGAATATTTCAACAGAATTCACTTTAACTAATAATGTTATTGTTACTGATGATAATATGACTGTAGAAGAATCAATTTTTAATCAAGCAAAAATTGAAGGAAGGCTTTCTCAAGATTTACTTTTAGATTTTGTTGAAATTACTGATTCGGAAAATATGGTAAAACCGGTTACTGCTAATACACCACAAACTGGATATGTTGTTTTAACAATTCGCCACGATGAAAATATTCCATATATTGGTTCAATTACCGTTCGTTTTACTTTAGTTAAAAAGTTGTCAATGGATATTAGTCAAAATGTTAACTTAGAAAATATATGAGATGTCACAAAATATGAAAATGTTGAGGAATTATATAATGAGATTTGAGAAAAGGCCGTTGGTAGTTTTAAACCAGAAACGCCAATTGATGCAGAAACTTATGATATCTCAGGTTTTCAATTGGCAGGAGATTATAACAAAGCATTGCCTGTAACAATGTTTGCTGAATATAATGGCAAAGCAAATACGCCAACAAGTCTTTTTAGTGGGACAATTACAATTAAATTAAGCATTATTAGTTATCGTGCTATGGTTAATTTGAAATTACAGCAGAATAACTTAGAACTAGCAAAGTTATATGACTTAGTGTGAAAAGAAATTAAACAACAGTTTAACAATGATTCGCAAGTTTCAAGTGATTATAATGACTATCAAATTGATTGAAGTACTGTAACAGAACAAAATATTGGTAGTAATACAGAGTTGAATTTTTTAGCAACACCAATTGATGAAAGCATTCATCATTATATGAGAGTTGTTGGATTCATTTTTAAAGATCAAATTGAATTACCACCAACAATAGAATTATCAATTCCAATTATTGTAACTCAACAAGAACGACCAAATGTTGATAAAGATTGAATTTGAAAATTAGTAATGCGTGAAACAAACATTAATGGTGGCCCAGCATTAACTAATTTTGACACCACAAGTTGACAATCAATATTTAATAAGAATTGACCTAATATTGGGCAAAGAGAAAAATTTACTTTGCAGGCACTTAATCTTAACACTGACCCAATGTTTAAAGGCAATATTACAATCACATTAACATTAATTAATCAAGGAATTGATCCTGGGTTATTAGCATTAGACCCAATTTTATTGGCTGAAGATGATAAACACACAACAAACTCAGTTTTAGATTTAGTATGATATAAACTGATTAATAATAAGGCATGGAATCCGCATTTATCAGGTGATTTAGTGAATTTTGAACCTCAAGACCTAGACAGACTAAGTAATGCTTTAAAAGAAACTAAAAAAAGTGGAAAATGAGAAACTTATGTAATGAATATTTCTGGAAAACAAGAGGTTGCTGGTCGTGATTTTAAAGTTACTGTTCACGGTCAAATTAAAATGGTTAATAAGCCAATTGAAGAAAACCCCGTAGTTGATTTATCCTATAAAACTTATCAATTTGTGCCAAGAAAACAAAGTAGTTCGGACAACCAAGTGCCATATTTAGCTCATCAAATTTGAGGCGATATTATTAAAAATCCAATATTTATTGTTGAAGATGAACCAACTTTTGGGCTTTCTAAAATTCAAACGGATTGAAACTACTTTGAGTCAATTTGTCAACAACTAAATGAAGCGATTAATAAATATGATGTAAGTAGTAGTGATAATAAAATTCCTTTAGAGTTGCAGTTTTCATCTAAAAATAATGCTATTTTTAAAGGTCAAGTTACTCTTAAATTAAATTTAACCCCAACTGTCCCAATTAAGTTTAATCTTGATTTAACAAGTTCAATGTTGCTAATCTTTATTCGTAGTTTACCAAGAACATTAGCAAATAAAAAAGAATTAGTAAAAAATATGGTTAATGCAATCCTATATGATGGAATCATAAAAAATCCAAGTTTAAAAGGACAACAACCAAATATTTTATGAGAATTATTATCTTATGATACAGAATCAGAAGAATTCATTGAACAATTTAATTTCCCAACAGAAAATAATCCACAACAAGAATTGATTATTAAGGTTAAAACATCAACTGGCCAATTCGCTAATGGTACATTTATGTTAAAAATAAACTTAATTTATCAACCTTAAAACTCTTCAAAAAAGAAGAGTTTTTTCTTTTATTAGATAGAATAAAAGTTAAGTAGTTCCTAAAATTAGAAAACCAGCTGTCTATGTACTAATTTCATATGCATAAAATAAATTTGGTAAATCAAAAATTAGTGCATCTGTAGGCTTAGATATACTATCTGAAACTGACAAGACTAAAAATTTTTCAAAGTCAGTTTCAAACCTAAATAGATTTAGATAGAATATTCAAGATTTTTTATCTAAATTTTAGACCAAATGATTATTTTATTATGTTAATTTTTAAGAAAAATTTAACAGATATTAAAACTACAAAAAGGTAATTTTATCATATTTTTGTAGTATACCACACACATTTTAAAGATTACAAGAAAATAATAAAAATATTTATTTATAATAAAAAAATATCATAAAATAAATAAATAAAAAATATAAAATTAAACAAACTAAAAATTAGTTTAAATACAAAAAATAATAATTCGCAAATTATTTAATTAAACTATTCAAAAAATTAAATGGTGTCTGAAAATTTAAAGACTTATGTACTCTTTCAAAATTATAAAAATAATAATAATCATTTAATTTATTCTGTAAACTAACTGCATTTAATATTTTTTCTTCAAATACAAATAATTTAGTATAATTTTGATGAAATCTTTCAATCTTACCGTTTGACTGTGGAGAGCGAATTGGTGTTGTTTGATGCAAAATATTTTTATCTGTTAAAAATTGAGTAAAATTAGTTTTTTTAACACTAATTTTTTGATTATTACGATAATTATTAATAAATTCAGAACCGTTATCAGTTCTAATCCGTGTTATTATAATACCAAATATATTTTTAAAATCACTAATTGCTTTTTTAACAGCATCAATAGCATTATCAGTACTTAATTTATCATAAACATATCCTAATGCTAATCTTGTTTTTTCATCAATAAAATCATAAACATAATACTTTTTATCAACTGGAAATTTACTTGGTACAAAATATTTAGCGTCCATCTGTAACAAACCTATTTCTTTAACTTCATATTTTGGATGTTGTTTTTTAATTTCTTTAATTTTATTTTTTATTTTTAATCATCTTTCATCTTTTTTAAGTCAACGAAAAAATGTTTTTAAATTTTTTGGTGCTTTATTTTTTAATTCTTCTCCATGAATTCCTTTTTTTAAATTATAAAACAAAGATAAAACACCACCATCATGTTTATTACAATATTCAAAATATAAATCACAAAAAACTAAAAAATTGAAATTTGCAAACTCGCTCCGCTCGTTGTCGCTTTGCTCCATTAAAAACACTACTGAATAAATTATTCCGCGTAATTTATTAGCGGAATAATTTATTCTTTTACTTTTTAATTTCAATATCTTTTGCAATCTTATTAACAGTATTAATAACATTATCTTTACCATACTTTTTCACTAGGGACCGCAAAATAAAATATTGCTTTGTTTTCATAATTTCAACTCCTCAATTAAAAATATTAAAAAAATTTACTTTCCAAAACTGTAAAAACCAAAAATAAAAAATGTGTGTGGTTTCTACAAAGTCAACACCACCTAATAATTTTGTTGGTTGTATAATATCTGTTGCTTGCATAATATCAATATATCTTGCAAAGATTGACCCACTAGTATTGCCTGGTAAACCTCAACTCCACACTTTTGCTCTTTCAATATCTAATTGTTCTAATCTTAATTGTTCATTAACTTTATCTTGTGGTAGTTCATAATTTAATCTTCAACTAGAATAATGAATAATAATTTTCATATTTCATTTTTCAATATATTTTATTTGTTCATATTTACTACGCATTATTTCTTCATTAAAAGGTAATAATTGATTACAATAACCAACAATATATCTTTTTAAACTTTCAGGGTTACATGTATTAATTGTTATTTTATTTTGATAACCACGAATAGCAAACTCTAAATCACTTAAGTCTTTTTGTTGAAATTGATCACATTCTTCTCGTCAATCAATTACTAATTTATATTTGTTTAAGTCAGAAAGGGCTTTCAATTTTTCTTTCCTACTTGGTGAATGTAAACCTTTACAATATATTTTGCTACCATTTGATAGAGTAAAAGTAAAATTTGATAAATTAATAGTATAAGGAATATTATTTTCATCTAACATATTTCATATATTTTGAAATACACTATCTTTTAAATCTTTACTCCAATACATACTAGCAATTATACAAATTGGTTCTTTAATTAATAAACTAATTTTTAATAATTCACCAAACATTTTAATATTTGAAATAGTCTTACCACTATATCGTGTTCCAATTTGATTAATTTCATTAACTAATTCAAACTTTTTAGTAAATGGATATTTATTACCAATACTACTATTTTGTAATAACCAATAAGGAATTTCTAACAAATAAGTAAAATGATTAAGCATTATTATCACTTTCTTCTTTTTTAATATCTCTAATGTCAGTTTGCAAATTAACAATGATTGGTTGTTGATTATTTAAGTTTAATTCTTTTTCCATTTCTTTTTCTTGTAATGAATATTTATAATTAAATGCTCGTTGTCAATATAATTTAGCACCATCAGGTGATTTCATCATAAAATTAATTATTTCACTTTCAATTTTATCAACTTGTCGTTCAAGCAAAGGAACTATCTTTTCGCTCGCATAAGTATCATATCTTCACTTGCGAGAAAGGTTAAATTCATTGGTTAAATCATTCAAAGTATATGGTTTATTAGGTGATTTATTTTCTCAAAATTGTTCTATTTTACGATAAAAAGTTGCCAAACTTGCTGTTTTTGGATTAAATTCTTTCATTTTTACTCCTTTTTGCATATTAAAATTGATATTATATTAACATTATTAAAAATATAAAATAGTAAAAATTGGCACACTGAAAAATACTATTAACAAGTTTAATAAAAGAAATATAAAATTAAAATTAATAAATCAAATAACATAACTAGTGTGCCATAGATGAGTTATTCATCTTGTTATATTAGAATTATTTAATTTTACTAAAAAAGATTTTTAAATACCCAGTTTTTCAATCAGAATCTATCCTTGAATTTTCCAAATTATTATAAAGTCAAATTTTTTCTTTGTTTATATACTTAATTTGATTTAATAAAACTTTGTGATTTTCACAAGTTCATAAAATTTTATTTGTTTCAAATTCTTCGGTGATAAATGATGATAATTTATAACAATTAATAACATCACATATTTTTTGTTGTTTAATAATTTTCATTTTTATAAATCAAATTTAATATTAACCATAATAAATATCTTCAAATCATTCTGTTTTTCCGCGATGTTTAACTTTATGAATTCGCTTTGGCATTCCGCATTTACTGCATTTAATCATAATATTGATTTTTTCCATTTTTAGTTTTTCCAATCTAATATTTAACGATTGATTTATTAATATAACTAAGTGAAACAAAACAAGGACAACACCTTTACTAAGTTAGTATGTGTGTTATTTACTAATTTCTTAATTTAATATGTTTTTTTCTGAAAGGAAACAACTTTTTTATTATTTTAAAAATTATAAATATTTAAAGATGCTGTCCTTGTTTTGAATCAATTAGTTATTTTAGGTTTTTTAAAATAAAAAAACCATTTTAGTAAATGGTTTAATTATTCTTATTTAATTTCTTTATATTTTTATACCCTACTTTTTTTTATACAGTCATAATTATTATATTTATTTCCTGCTCCCATTGGATTATTATTTTCTCATATATTAGCAACACCAATTATTTCTTCACGATAATCATTTTCTAAACTTGTTATTTTATCAAGGGTTGTATAATTTTCAAAAAAGTTAAAATCACTTTGTAAAACACTGAGATTATTTTTATCAACACCACGTCAATCTTTAACTACTTTAGGTGCAGCATCATATTGATAAGATAAATTATAGGTGTTACTGCTAGTACCATCATAAGAAAAACGTACTGTAATATCAATTTTTGGTAAAGTTAACAATTTATCTTGATATACTTTATTATCATTCCCACGCAAAGTTCCATTAATAGGTGACTGTTTTACAAAAACTGTTCCTTTAATTGTAGAAGCATGATTTGTAACACCAACAGTAATCTCTTTTACAATATTATCAATTTTAATATAGGGGTTATTTAATTTCTTTAATAAATAATCTTTTAAATGAGTTTTAATAATTCCACTTTGATTTGTTAAACGACGATCAATTTCTACTGCAGAATCATCATATTGAACTTTTTCAATAACATCTTGAACATTTGCCGATAAATCAAATGCTTGGAAATTAATTGAAGTATTTGTATAACGTTGTTGGTCATAGTAAATTTTAGTTGGACTTCGATAAATATTATTTCCTAAATTGTTATTAATATTTAAAAATTTAATTTTAACTTCATTATAAAAAATTTGATGTTCTGAGCCTCAAACATACTGGCTATTATCATTAGTAACATAATTAAAATTATCAGTAATATTATCGGAATCAATCCCCATTTCCTTAATAAATCCTCGATAAGAGTTTACTCGTTGGTTAATCATTTCATCAGCAAGAAAAGTATCTTCACTGTTTCGATCATATAAATCATAACTATTTTTAACATTTTCAAATGTTGGCATTGTAACTCCAATTTTAGTAAAAATATTAGCAATTGCTGAATAATTTTTATCATGATAATTAAAAAGATTAGTACCAAATTGCTGCAATGAACTAAATTTTTTAGAATCATACTTAATATTTAATGTTAAGTCACTTGCCGATGGTGTTTTAACAATTGGTGCAAAAGGAACACCATCTTTGTTTGCAATTTCTTCATTAATAAGAATACTATTATCTGGTTTTGCAATTGGATAATATTCACTTAAAAGACTATTTAAAATTACTTCATTGTCGCTATCTAATCTAATATGATATTTCTGAACTAAATTAATAATTTTTTGGTTGCTAATTAAATTTAAAAGTTGACTTAATGTTAAAGCAACTGGAAAAGCACCCTCTGTTGTATCATATGTATAATCAAATGTTTTCTTTAAATCAATATAATAACCAGTAAAATCAGTTGCAATTAATTGCAAAGAAAAACGAACTTTATATGTAAAGAGTCCTTGTTGATAATCCACTGGGACAATTGTTACTAAACCATATTTATCATCACCATCATTATATGGATAAGATAAAATTTTTGGTCGCAAAACTAAATTCAAAAGATTATTTTGATAAATTACTTTGGTTCCTGATAAACTAGCCCCTGTTCCTTTTAGCATTGTTTCAACAATACTTAAATTATCTTCAATTCAATTATTTTTTGCAAAAATATCTTGAATAATTTGAATATTAGTTAGATTAGCATAAATATCAATTCCATCTTTTTCACCAGCATTAAACCAAACATAACTAGTTAAATGATCTGGTTTTGCAACCCCATTAGAATCAACTAATGCTTTTGACAATTGTGAATTAACCTTTTTTGTAATTTTATCATCTAACAAAATAGCATTTGCTCACGGATTTTTATCATGATAAAAAGAAGCAGCAATAATTGAGTAAATAACTCCACCTAACCCAGCAGTAATTGCTATTATTGCAATAATAGCAAAAAGATTTAAATTTGCTTTCCGAGAAATTTTTCGACGAACTGGTTTAGTTGTTAATTTAACCACATTATTATTGTTATCTTCTTTATTCATTAATACAGTCTCCTCTAATATTTATTATATTATTCTTGTTTAGATGATTTTAAAGCTTCTTGTTTTTTCTCTTCTAAAACAGGTTTTTGTACATAAATATTTTTCTTTTTTTCCTTTAAATGATTTAAACTATACTTTTCTTTATTATACTTAATCTTTTCTAATTCAACAAGGCGCTGACGTCGTAATTCTAAAGTTGCTAATTTTGTTTCTACTTGTTTCATTTGATCTTCATCTGCTAAATACTCAATTTTTTTTCGTAAAATTCATTGTTTTTTTACTTCACGTCATAATAAAAAATATGATAAAAAAATTACTAAAAAACAAATAATAATTAAAGTAAAACCCACAATAAAATAATTATTCATATTGTTAAACATATTCATAAAAATTACTGCTAAGGTAAAACATGTTGTATAATATATTATTGCAAAAATACTTGAAATAATAATTCAACTTTTAAAACTAGCTGCTTTTTTTAATTTTACATATGGCAAACCAATAAAACAAAAGAAAAAACAAGCACAAATTAGAGCAACAATACCAGCAATAATATAATGTAATTCATAAGTTCGATGGGAAATAACACCTGTTAAATTTTTAATATTATTATAAGACATTGCACAACCAGCACTAATAAAATAACCCATAAAAGTTCCTAAAATTGAAAAACTAATAACTAATAAACGTGCTGCAACTTCAATTCGTGTATTTCATTGGAGTGCTAATTCATCTCGTTTTGAACTAATTTTTGTTAACATAATAGCTTTTCTCCTTACTCTCTTAGTGCTCTAATTTGGTTTGATATTTCATTTTCTAATTTGGTTTGATATTTTTTACAATCACTTTTTAAAAATAAGCACCCCAATATAAAACAACAAAAAGCAACAATCGCAATTGAAGGTAAAACAAATGGGTTAATATTTAATCCAGCAACTGAATTTTTAGCATAAATAAATTGTAAAATAGCTAATCCAAGAATTGAAAAGCAATTAATATTACCAACAATACTAACAATAATTATTCAAATATTAACAGTTTTTAATGTTTTAGTAATTAAAATTGGAATTGTTATAAAAAAGAATGTTGTAACCCATAAAATAGCTAATAAAATAATTATTCCAATTACAATTGGTTGACCAATTGCTACAATTTGATCAGTAAATAGAGTTTTAAATTTGGATAATAAAGAAATAATAAATTGTGCTCCTACCTGCCCTAACGTTGGAATATATATTAGAGCAACTAAAATTAACAATAATTGTGAAAAGACAATTAAAGTTCTCGCTATTGTTTCACTTTTAGTAGAAAAATAATACTTACTTGCTTCAATGTTGTATTGGTAAGGTAATGGACGAATTTGTTGCTTTCGATTTAATTCATATTCCCCTAATGATTTTACGGTGTGATCAATAACAGTTTTATCTAAATTTTTTAAAACTAGCGGACGATTATCAACAACAAACTGCATTTTTTTTACTACTTTTGCTGATTGTTCTTGATTTATTGTTTTACTATTTTCTGTTTTTTTCATTAAAGCACCTTCCTATTCAACTATATTTAATTTAGAACTAAAATCTAAACTTTCAGCAACAGCAAGATTAATTCGTTTCTGCTGACAAATTGCTGAGAATCATAATAAAAAACTGCCTCAAAATAACATTAACATACAAAGTCCACCCATAATTATCCCTGGTAAATTTAGTCGAACAGGAATATAAAGATATGCAATAATGCTTAATCCTAACATTAGTAAAACAAAGATGCATCCGACTGTATTAAAAATAATTCCAGTTACCTTTAAAAGTTTAATATTACGAACAATTAATGTTGGAACTACAAATATTAAAGAAAAGATAATCCCAAACAGAGCAATAACAATGGTAAGACCACGAAAAACACCATCAGCTAAACCAAAATTATTAAAAACGGCAGGAATTGGTAATTTACTAGTTGCAATCATTGCTAAAGAAGCTGATACAATAATAATTACTCCTAGCATAACCGCTTGTCCAATTAAAATCATAATTCTAGCAATAACTTCCATTGGTGTAGTAAAATACATTCTTGTTAACAGAACATCATTTTTTTGAAAATCTTGTGTTGCTTTCTCCATCAATAATCACCTAATTTAATAATTTCTCCTTTGTTTACAATGATTATAGCATTTTCTTTTAAAAATACTATCTTTCTTAATAAAAGCTTAGAATAAATTTTTTAGGTACCGGCTATACATAAAAAAGCAAGATTAAACGATTAAAATGCCACCAGAAAATAATCATTAATCTTGAAGTTATAAACTCTATATTAGACAAAAATTAAAGTTACGTTGATTATCAGAATAAATTTTATGAGAATATCAAACGAAATAGAAACAAACAATATTCCTTCTCTTATTCCTGCTGAAATTAAATTCTTTTTTTACTTCTTCTAATTTTACTTTTTCATAATTAAGTTTTTGTTTTGTAACATTTTTATCTTTTATTGTATAACTATTATTTTCTTTTCCTAAAAAGATTTCATAATCAAATGTTTTTATTATAAATTCGTCTTTTTCTTCATTATATTTTTCTTCTGTTTTTATATATTTTTCTGCTGCTGGTTTATATTCTGCTTGTGCCTTTTCATATTCTTGTTTTGAACTATGAAAAAATGTTTTTATTTCAAGTTCTTCTTCTTCTTCTTCACCAAATATTCCCGATGTATTTTCACCAACAACTCTATTTTTTCTAGAATTTATTAAATTTTAATTAATAAATACATATTTTATTATTTTAATAACATATTTTATGAGTTAATTTACATATTATTAATTAATTAAAATATAATAAACTTATTTAGTTTAAACACAAAAACTTAATAATTTAAAATTATTTAATTAAACTTAAACTATTCAAAAAATTAAATGGTGTCTGAAAATTTAAAGACTTATGCACTCTTTCAAAATTATAAAAATAATAATAATCATTTAATTTATTCTGTAAAATAACTGCATTTAATATTTTTTCTTCAAATACAAATAATTTAGTATAATTTTGATGAAATCTTTCAATCTTACCGTTTGACTGTGGAGAGCGAACTGGTGTTGTTTGATGCAAAATATTTTTATCTGTTAAAAATTGAGTAAAATTAGTCTTTTTAACACTAATTTTTTGATTATTATGATAATTAGACCGCGTAAAATATTCGGTTGGTATAAATCATACCCCAAAAACTAAGAAAAAGATAGATATAAAATTCTATCTTTTTTAATTAGGTTAAAATTGTCGTTAACCTTGCTTAGTATAAGAAAATAACAGCAAAACCAACTAAATAAAACTCTCCTACTTGGAATGTCGTTAAATCAAGCAAGCGAGGATAAACAATACAGGGGTGGCCGTACCGCTACGACATAATGGAGGCAATTCTTTTAGGCAATATAAAAGAGTTATCGTGGTTTGGGGATAAATCTTTAACCTGCAATGGTTAAAGGGTAAGTGTTCCACAATAAAAAAATTTAGAAATTTTACTATTTATAAGGAGGTTTTGAAAGTGTCTTTTAAAGAACTCTGTTGAAAAGAGTTAAAAATTAAATTAGCAAATAAGACAGTATTAATTAATAAATGTCAGTGTTATATCAATGAGTACTTTACAAAATTAACTAAAAACAGAAAAGGCGGATGATATTGTAAAAAGTATGCTCGGCATTGCTTAGCAAAATTAGAATTTATTAATAAACAAAAAATAAGTTATAGTATTTGATTTTTGACTTTAAAATGCAAAAATAACCATCAAATTATTAAAAAATTAATTTTTAAGAAAAATAAATGATGAATTATTAATATTAAAAATTAGAAAGGAGAAATTATAAAATGGTTAAAAATAATATCAAAAATACGATTAGCGATTTAATTAACGAAATTAAAGCAACAACAGAAAATAATTTAAGTAATTTAGAACAAATTATGGAAGATTTAATTGACAAAGTTAACAATATTGAAAATATTTTAAATCAAATAAGATAAAAAATAAATTAAACCAACTATTTATTAACATTAGTTGGTTCTTTATTTCTGATAAATAAGAAAGGAAAAAATAATGAGGAAAAGTTGTCCTAAATGTAGATCAAAAATAGATGGTGATGATAAATATTTATGATGCAGTAATGATTATTGTGTTTTAGCAAAAAAATCATATATTCTTAGAAAGAAAAAATAATGAATATAACAGAATTAATTAAATATGACAAACTTAAAAAAGAACTTGCTGAAAAAGATAAAGAAATTAAAAAACTAAAATCAAAACATTTATTTAAAGAAGAATTTTATTTACTTTGTGAAGAAGATAAACTTACATATGATTGAGAAAGTTTACAAACTGATGAAATAACAATTGAAATTCACTTAAAATATTGTGAAAGTAATAATCATAGATATTGCCTAATTAAAGATATTAATAATTTACCAAGTAAGTTAGAAAGTAAGGAAGATAAAATTAGTTGAAGATAAATTTAGTTATACAGTGACAGTGATAAATTATTTATCTGATATTAAATGACAAAAAGAGTCAGACAAAAATATAGAACCAGTTCGTTAAGAAGTGATTTTTTGGTTTAATTAATTATTTATTTTTAAAATACTATTAGATATTAATCTTTAGGAAAAATAAAATTAAAAGCAAAAAAAGTGATGTATGTGTTAAATATGATAAAAAAAATTTATTTAAACCAAAATTTAATTTCACAAGAAATAAAAAATAAAACGCATATTTTAATAAACAAACAAAAAGATTGTGTTGTTTTAGATAAAAATTGTTTAGGTTTATCAAATTATAAAAATTATTTTTGTTTAAAAATTGATGAAAATAAAAATTATGCGGTTCATAGTAGTATCAATAATAAAAATGGTAATATTGTGGGAAAAAATTTAATTTTATCTTTTGAAAAATTAAAACATGAAAACAAAAAACAGTTTAATTCGCAAAACAACATTGATGCTAATAATGATTTACTAAATAAATATGATAATCATTATAAAAATAATAAAATACAACAACAAAAATTAACATCAGAAGAATTAAAACAATTACTAGAAGATTTAGAAAATATTTATAACCCCAATTATTGAGATAATGGTTTTTATTTAGAATACAACAAATATGAAAAAATTACTTAGTTTTTTAGCAATGTTTTCGTTTTTATGCACAAACACAGTGAATTTGATTAGTTGTGGTAATATTGCAAATAACAAACCACACTTACCACCAGCAAAACCAAAAGAACCAATAGTCAAAGATGTTTTTTACTATGAAAAATTAAAACAAGAAATTACAGCAGAAATCAAAGAATATGATGAAGTAATTAAAGAAATTGAAAATAGTAAAAATGATTATGAAAACGAAACAGATTATCATACAGAATTAAACCAATCACAAGCAGAAAAATTTATTAAAATTTCTGAACTAAATAATTGCGAATATCAAATTTTACTATGTCAAAAAGAAAATGAGTTTACAGACGAACAAAAACAACAAGCAATTAAGTTGTTAAAAAAACAAATAAACAACTTAAATAGTGCTTTAAATTTATTAAGCGAAAATAAAAATAGTGATTTTGACCAGAAAGATTTAGAAAAAATAAATACAAAAATTAAAAATATAAAAAAATTTTAGACGAAATTAAAAACAATTAAGGAAGAAATGATTTATGTATAGATAACAAAAAACAAAATAAAAGCAAATATAAAGATGAAAATACATCAATAGATTAAATTAAAAAAAACATAAATAATGAAAATAACACAAAACAAGATAATTAATATCTTGTTTTTTTAGAAAGAGGTGCAGAAATGATTAATTGTCCATTTTGTAAATATATTCATAATATTTATAATGAAAACAATATCAATATATTATTTTTTTTTTTTTTTTTTGTTCTTATAGGTATCACAATCCATGAATTGTTTTATATAAAAGAAAAATTAGAAGAATGACGGTTTATTATGCTTAAAGTAATTGAATTATTTGCTTGAATTGGAAGCCAAAGAAAAGCATTAGAAAAGATTGGAATTAACCACAAAGTAATTGCATTTTGTGATAACGATAAATACGCTGAAAAATCATATCGAGCAATTTTTAATGATTATGACACACCAAATTTAGGTGACATTACTAAATTAGAAACTTTACCGTATGCTGATTTAATAACTTGATCATTTCCATGCCAAGACATATCAAGTGCCAATAATAACGGGCAAGGATTAAATGGCAAACGAAGTGGTTTAGCTTACAAAGTTGTTGGTAGTATTCATTATTCTTAGGTTTTTAATAAAATTAAGTAATTAGAAACAAATTATGTCTCGCTTATGACTAAATGATAACAAAATTTATAAAAAATTCAACTTTTTAAAAAATTATATTTTTAATTAAATAAATAATTTTATAAAATTATGAATTTTGGCACACTAAAAAATACTTTTTAAAGTTATTACTAATTTTAAAAATTTTTTTATTTATAAAGATAAAAATTGATTTTGAGATTGATTTAATTTGAAAATATTAAATTCAATTTTTTCTTTATTTTTATTAATTTTAACTTCATTAATTCTGCTATTAAGTCTTAACATTGAAGCAATTAAAATATTATTAAATGTTTCTTTACAATATATTTTTGCACCACGACTCTTAACAACCTTAATATAATGTTAAACATCACCTTCAACATGACAACCAATATTATATTCTAATGCTTGATTTTCAATACCATCTTTATTATTTTTAATTAATTCAATAGTTTCTAGTAAAAATTTCTTTTTGTTATCAATAACATAAGGTAAATGACAAATTAAAAAATCTAATAACACTTCATAATTTCCAGCAAAAAAATATATTTTTGCTAATTTATATTTTAATCTATGAATTTTGTTTCTATTTATATATGAAAATAAGTCTTTAAATCTTTTTACTAAATGAAATTTATTCAAACTATATGATACAGTATTATTTTTATATTTTGTTTTTATTGCTTTGTAAATTTTTTTAAATTGTTTTTCACCATCACTTAATACTAATATTATAGTATTTTCATTAATATCATAAGTATCCATTAGTTTAAAAATTTTGTCAATAAAATTATTAAAACTATATTTTTCATTTTTATTAGTATTTTTATTTATCATTTGAAAAACACCTTTTTTCTTTTTAATTATTTTTCTTGTTTTAGTTGATTTTTTTTCATCAATACCAATATGCATAGTTGAAAAAATATTTTCTTTTCAACTCTTTTTTTATTTTCTCACATAGGAACAAAAGCACCGTCAATTTGAATATATAAAACATTATTTTTTAATTTTAATTTTATTTTTGTTGCTAATAAAGTCAACTTTTCTGGTAGTATAAATTATTTTGGGGTATTTACTATATTTCAAGAAATTATGGAATAAATAATCTACACACTTAACTTAAAGATACCATGTTTAATTTTATTGTCAACAAATTTTTATATTTTTTTAAATTTAATCACAACAAAAAATGCATTTTTATTAAAATTATTTAATTTAAAAATAAAATTAATAAAGACGTAATTTTTGTTGTTCAGTTTTATTAAAATTATTATATAAAATACTATTATTTTCTGGTGGTTTTTCTGATTGTTTAAAATCCTTAATATTATTTCTTAATTTTAGCATACTAGTATTCAATTTATTTTTAACAGTTTTTTCGCTATAAATTCCTTTTTTAGAAAATATACCCTTAGCATAATGTGAAACATCACCCTCCATATGACAATATTGCTTTTGTTTATTACATTTAAAACAATAACCTCAATATCTTTTTTTTAAACAAATTTTCTTTTTATAGTCATTTTTAAATTCTCCTTTTTACAATTAACTACAAAGTACTACAATGTTCTACATTTTGTAGTTACTTGTAGTATTAAGTACCTCCTCATCAAGTCCCCACTAGTAGATTAATTAAGAAATCCTTGCCCAGTTCTTAAAAGTTATTCAACCTCTACGCACACGATTTTATTTTTTTCTTGCAATTAATAGTTATGAATGCACCGCTACGCGCCTATCTTAACTCAAAGTCATTAATTTACAAAATCGCAAAAAACAAGTTAACAGTTCTAATAATTTCATACCGGCAAAATGCCTTGCTGGGAAACCTTCCCTTAAAAAATATGTAATTGTAAATTAAAATAATTGTAGAGCCAATATATTTAATTTTTAGAGTTAATTTTCAAATAAAAAAACAACCCTTTAACAAGAGTTGTTTTTTTCCTACTTCATCCTTTATTCTACAAATTAGATGCTAATGATGTCTTTTTAGAAGAAGGTAATTATTGATATTATATTAAAGTAACAAGTTTTGGAGCAAAATATTTTGAGGGAACAATATGAAATATTTTGATTGTTAAAAAATAGGAAAAAAATAATTTAATTGCCTAAATTTAGGGAAAATGTTAAAATGTTTACACAAATTAAAATAGGGTTAAATACCAAAGGGGGAACAAAATGTTTAAAAATAAGCCAACATATGGAAGCAAATTTCCAGATTTAGAGTTGCTTGATACTGAAGAAGAACGCCGAAAATATGAGGAGGAAGTTAAAGAATTATCTAAACAGGAACAGAAACGTTTTAGTTATTTGTCACCAACTCAGCACAATGATTTTTCACAACGACGAATGTTTTGGGATAGTCCACTTGAACGAGTAGGGCGAAGTTTTATTATTTTTGGACAGTTAGTAGCAATTGTTTTAGCTTATTTTATTGGTCAAAAGGCAATTTTAGTTGCTTTAAGTAATTATCTTGATCCAAATATTAAAGTTTTTGCTGAGATTTATGTTAAAGACCTTTTAAGTTATGGGTTCTTATTTCTTAGTTTATTATTTAGTTTATTATATTTTATTCCGATGACAATGGTCCGAACTGCGGGTGCTATTTATGGATGAGGTATTGCTTATATTATGTTAGCAATTTTATATTTTTTATTTGTTGAAATTTTATGTGCAATTTTATTGATTCTAGGAAGTATTAAAGGAAATCCCGCTGAACCAATTAATATTTGATTATTAGTTTTTATTGTTTTGGTTCTAATAATTACTTCTATTTGAATTGTTGGAGCATGCCTCTTAATTGTTAAATCAGATGATGTTAAACGAAGAATTAATTTAGAAGTTTAGGAGAAAAAAGAAAATTATGACACTTACAGAAAGATTAGAAGAATTAACCAAACAATTACAACAAAATGTTTATGAAAAAGAAGAAATTTTTAATTTAGCAATGTTAGCGATGCTAAGTGGTGAATCAATTTTTCTTTTAGGAAAACCCGGAATTGCTAAATCGTTAGTTTCGCGTCGTTTAAAGCATGCTTTTAAAAATGGTACTATTTTTGAATATTTAATGAATCGTTTTTCAACACCAGAAGAAATTTTTGGACCAATTTCAATTGAAGATTTACAAAAAGGAGTGTATAAGCGCTTAATTGATAAATATTTACCAACGGCTGAAATTGTTTTTTTAGATGAAATTTGAAAAGCGGGACCATCAATTCAAAATACTTTATTAACAATTATTAATGAAAAGATTTTTCGTAATGCTGGAGTAGATATAAAAGTGCCAATGAAATTATTAATTTCAGCGTCAAATGAGTTGCCATCAGAAGGACAAGGTCTTGAAGCATTATATGACCGTTTTATTATTCGTTATATTGCACAAGGGTTAAAAGACGAAGAAAACTTTAATGATATGATTGCTGGAGTAACTGAATTAGATGTAAAAGTTGATGAAGCTTTACAAATTACACATGAAGAATATGATACATGACGAAAAGAAATTAATAAGATTAAAATAACACCAGTAACTTTTGATTTTATTTCTCGATTTCGAAAAGCAATGTATATTGCGACTGAAGGTGAATATTATATTTCAGATCGTCGTTGAAAGAAGATTGCTCATTTAATGAAAGCTTCAGCATTTTATAATGGTCGTGATACAGTTGATAAAGCTGATTGGTTAGTCATTCCATATTGTATTTGAGATGATGAACAACAAGAAGAAACATATAATGCTATTTTTAATGAATTTTATTTAGATGCTTTAACGTATGATGTTCGTGAAAAAAAGAATCGTTTAAGCAAAGAATTAGAAGAATTATCAGCTCAGTATGAAGATATTCAAGAAGTTAATAGTCGCAAAAGTGAATATTTGGATGTTTTTGATGGAAAATTACAAGGAACATTTCACCGAATTTTTTGAAAAAATCAACAGTATCCAATTTGTTTTATTCGTGTTGAAGATTTTATTGATGCTCGTCATAATAAGACAAAACCCACATTAATTGAATTATATTATGGTGAAGATTTAGATAATATGGCAGATGTTTTGCAAACAGAGATTAGTTATGTTAATGATAGTACTTTTAAAATTATTAAAACAAATGAAGAAATTAAAATTGAAATTAAGAATTCAAAAGTGGATAATAATTCAAAACTTGAAAAAAGAATTTTAGCTGTTGAACGAGAAATTGATAGTTTAACAATTGCTTTTCCGGATGAAAAAGAACGATTATTATCTTTAAATTGCCTCTTTTTTAAAGAACGTTTTATGTTGGCAGTTAATAATGCCTTTAGTGATAATAAAATAAATTTTAATGAAAATTGGTTAGAATTAGAACAATTTTCAAATTCAGAGCAAAAAATAAATAATAGTAATTTTGAACAATTAACAAAAAATTAAATGAGTAAAACAAGGGAGGATTTAATGTGAATCCATATTTAGAGCAAAAAGCGGGAGTTCAACTAGCTAGTAAATTAACAGCATTAAAAAATACGGATTTAGTTAATCCAAGGTTTGCTCTGATGAAAAAAACGAACCGGTGATTAAGTGAAATGTTTGACCAAGCTGTTAATAATTTTTATGATCATCAAATTGAAAATGAAATTATAAAAATTAAGTTAGATTCAAATATCGAAAAAGAAATTTATTTATTTCATTGGATTAAAGTTAATGGTTATGATGGTTTAAAAAAGAATTATGCTTCAACACAAGATTTTTTATTTAAAGTTAATTCACCATTTTATGATCGGCTAAATTATTATCGTTATGAATTTAATAAAAAACAAAACAATAATCCAAATATGTTATTTCGTGATTTTATTGGAATTTGAGAATCCATTTTAATTAAAAGAATTAATGATTATCGTTTTGCAAAAATTGAAGAATTAAGAACAAAGTTTATGCAAGATTTATATAATAAAGTGGAAATTTATAATAAAGCTAATAGTTTATTAAAAACAGTATGAAACTTTTTTGGCAAAATATGAAATCCAGTAGAATTAAAAAAAGGTGTTAATATGTCAGCCATTGATAAATTTGCAAAATTTTTGGAAACTAATCCATCAATTATTGAAATTGCAACATTATTAGGGCGTTTTCAAGGTGAAAGTAATTTAATTGAACAACGAATTTTAGAAGAAATTGTAATAAATTATGAATGAAAACCAATTGGTTCTTCACCAGAAGAAATTATTGGAGCAACTGAATCTAAAGATTTAGAACATATGTTTCCCAACGAATTAGTTTTATTAAAAGATCCAGTTTTAAAATATATTTTTTATAAAAAATATATTGAGGGCAAATTAACAACATTTGAATTTTTATCACAAGATAAAGTTCCCAAAGAACAAATTAAATTACGAACAATTGAAACATATGTTCCTCAAGAAAAAGGGCCAATCATTTTATCAATTGATACCTCTTCTTCAATGCGAGGTAGTCCCGAACAAATTGCCAAAGCTCTTGCTTTAGCAATTGCAAAAATTGCTTTAGCAGAGCATCGTCCTTGCTACATGATTAATTTTTCTAAAAGTTTAGATGTTTATAATTTATCTTCTTTAAAAGATTCACTACCAAAATTAATTGAATTTTTGTCAAAAAGTTTTGCTGGGGATACAGATGTTGAGCCAGCATTAGAACATACTTTAACAGTAATGGATAGTAATGAATATTTTAATGCTGATTTGTTATTAATTAGTGATTTTTTAACTTCTGATTTATCACCTGATTTAATAACAAAGATAAATTTATTAAAACAGCGTCGGAATTGCTTTCATGCTATTGTTATTGGGGCAATGGGTGCAGAAAATATAGAAACAATTTTTAATAATGCTTGAATTTATGACCCACGTGACCCATTTGCTTCAGAACGAATAATTGCTTCGTTAACAGGGCAAATTGTAAAGAAATATGATAAAGTTCCTAATGCAAAAGCAATTTTAGGACAAATGAGAACTGCAAAGGAGATTAGCAAAAATGTTAAGTAACAATACTTTTAATTATTTGTTAGAAAACCAAAAAAAATTAGATAAGCATATTTTAACAAAATTTAACTTAAATGATAATGAAACATTTGAGAAACGAATTTTGGCTTTTTTAGTTGAGTTAGCAGAATTTATTAATGAACAACGTGATTTTAAATATTGAAGTGTCAAGCCGGCTTCAGCAAAAGATATTTTATTAGAAGAATATATTGATGGAATTCATTTTTTAATTAGTATTGGTAATACTTTAACCGTTGACTTTAAAACATATCAATACCATAATGAATATTGTCAGGAAAATATTAATTTAACAAAACTTTATTTAGATTGTTTTGCAGTTGCAACAGAACTAATTAAAAATCAAACATTAGAAGTTTATTTTAAAGTTTTAAATCATTATTTAATAATTGCTGAACAGTTAAAATTTACTGAAGATGATTTACTTACCGCTTATAATAAAAAAAATAAAATTAATTTTACTCGCCAAGAAAATAATTATTAAAAAAATTTTTTTAATCAGTATCAAGACTACTTTTCCGATTTTCTTTAAATTCTTCTAATGTTTTAATAAAAATTGCTGCTGTTGGACACACCATTTGTGCTTCCACTAACTCCTTATCATTATCAATGGTATTTGCAAAACCATCATTATCCATAAAAAATGTTTCAGTTTCATCAATCATAATACAGCTACCACAAGAAATACATAAGTCAGTATTTACATATGTTCTTTTTTTTGATATATCACGATTTGCCATATTTATCACTCCATTATTTATTCACTATAATAATAACAAAAATTTTAATAATAATATATAATTTTAATGTAGTTTAAAAAAGTTGGAGGTTTAACATGGAAACTAGAATGGAGAAATTTGCCCAGCTACGTGAAATTATTAAGAAAGAGATTGAGATTAATCAAGAAATTAATCAAACTAGTCAAGTCATTAATAGTTACATGGCTAAGTTAAACGCTATTGATTATAATTTTTTTGGTAGTGTTAAATCAGATTTTGAACAAGAATTTAGTTGAGAAAAAGTATATTTGGATAAAAACCCAGATGAACAACCATACCCATCTGATTTTAAATATGATTTGCAACAATTGCTAGAACAAGTTGTTAATACAACTAAAGCAACAATTCAAACTAATCAAAAAAATGACCAAGATGCTGGTGATGTTATGCATAATATTTTAATTGCTGAAACATTGTTAAATAAACCAACATATCAAAAATATCAAGCAATTTTAGAAAGTATTTTAGCAGAAAAAATTACTTATCATCGAGTAAGTGATAAAATTCAAGCAGAAAATAGTGATTTTAAAATTAATTCAGCTAATATTGAATTTAGTACAATTGCACATATGCGTAAAAATGATCAACGATCAACAGCAGAAATGCTAAAAGAATCAAGCGCTCTTTTAGAAGAAAAACATAATAATGTATTAGTTGTTTATCGAAAAATAAAACCAGGTTATAAAATGTTATTTAGTACTATGCTTTTGCTTGTTGTTTTATTAGCTATTTGTTTAGTTTTAATCTTTATGTTATAGAAAATAGGAGTAGATGATGAAAATAAATATTGCGATTGATGGCCCCGCTGGTAGTGGAAAATCTTCTGCTGGTTCTGAATTGGCCAAAAAACTAAATTATCAGTTTATTGATACTGGGTTAACTTACCGTGCTTTTACTTATTTTTGTGTAAAAGTTGGAGTTGATTTTACAAATCATCATCAGTTACAAGCGCAATTAACAAACTTTAATTATCAAGTGATTAATAACCGTGTTTATGTCAATGGGAAAGATATTACTGATAAGTTGCAAACTGATCTTGTTCTGGATAATATCAACAAAATTACTGGACTTGATTTTATTCGAGCAGCAATGGTTTGCCTGCAACAAAAATTAGTGATTAAAAAAGGTAATGTTGTTGTTGGGCGAGATATTACTACTGTTGTTCTTCCTGATGCTGAAGTGAAAATTTACTTAACAGCGAGTATTACAGCGCGAGCTAACCGCCGATGAAATCAAAATCAAGAAAACCATATTGTTTCGAATAATTTGGCAGAAATTACTGCTAAATTAAAAGAACGAGATTATGTTGACACTACCCGAGCGGTTGGACCATTAAAAATTGCCCCTGATGCAGTTATTGTGGATAATAGTAAGTTAACATTTGAACAAACGGTAACTAAAATTTATGAAATAGTATGTAATTATAAGAAAGCAGGAAAATAAATGGCAAAAAAAGGAACTGTTGCAATTGTAGGGCGTCCAAATGTTGGAAAATCAACATTATTTAATCGTGTTATTAAAAATCGCCTTGCAATTGTTGAAGATACTCCTGGTGTAACACGCGATCGAATTTATGCTTTCTCAGAATGATTAACAAGAGAATTTTTAATAATTGATACGGGGGGAATTACATTAAATAATACAGCAATGTTTGCACAAGAGATTAAAATGCAAGCAGAAATTGCAATTGCAGAAGCTGATATTATTATTTTTGTTTTATCGTACAAAGAAGGAATTACCCCAGATGATGAAATGGTTGCAAAAATACTATATCGTGCTAAAAAACCGGTTCTTTTAGTTGTTAATAAATATGATAAGCAAGAAAAAGAAAGTGAATTGTATGAAAATATGACATTAGGATTTGGTGAGCCAATTGCTGTATCTGCTACTCATGGAATTGGAATTGGTGATTTATTAGACCAAGTAATTTCTCATTTAGATCAAATTCCAGTTCAACCAAAAACAGAAGGAATTCATTTTTCTTTAATCGGTAAACCAAATGTTGGAAAATCTTCTTTAACAAATGCTATTTTAGGTGAAGAACGAGTCATTGTATCACCAATTGCAGGAACAACAACAGATTCAATTGATACATCATTTAAACGGAATAATCAACTTTATACTGTGATTGATACTGCTGGAATTCGTAGAAAAGGAAAAGTTTATGAAAAATTAGAAAAATATAGTGTTCTTCGTGCTGTTAGTGCAATCGAACGAAGTGATCTTGTTTTATTAATTATTGATGGGACAGTTCCTATTACTGACCAAGATACAAATATTGCTGGTATTGCATTTGAACAAAATAAACCAATTATTTTGGTAGTTAATAAGTGAGATGCGGTAATGGAAAAAGATGAACGGTCAATGAAAAAAATTGAACAAAGTATTCGTGGATATTTTAAATATCTAAATTATGCGAAAATGGTTTTTGTTTCTGCTTTAGAAAAAAAACGATTACATATTTTATTTCAAACAATTGATGAAGTTTATGTTGGTTTAACGCAGCGAGTAAAAACTAGTGTTCTAAATGAAATTTTAGTAAAAGCACAATTGTTAAATCCACCACCAGATTTTAATGGTGGGCGTTTAAAAATTTATTATGCTACTCAGCCTGAAGGTGTTGTACCAACTTTTATTATGTTTTGTAATAATCCAAAATATCTTCATTTTTCTTATAAAAGGTTTCTTGAAAATCAACTTCGAGAATATTTTGGATTTGAGGGAGTACCAATTAAAATATTATTTAGAGAGAGAAAGTAACGAGGAAAATTATGATGAAAAAAACACAAAAAAATATTACTGTTATTGGAACAGGAGCATATGGGACAGTTTTAGCAAATGTTTTGACAGATAATGATCATAACGTTATTATGTATGGAATTGATAAGAAAGAAGTTAATGATATTAACAACGAACATTTAAATCGTCATTTTTTTGGTAATTTAAAAATTAATAAAGAAATTAAGGCCACAACAAATTTTGCTGAAGCAGTTGAAGATGCTGAATATATTATTTTAGGAATTCCTGTTGTTGCTATTAAATTAATAATTGAGAAAATCAATCAAACAGTAATAAAACCAGTTGTTATCATTAATGTTGCTAAAGGATTAGATCCTGAAACACACGAAGTTTTATCAAAATCAATTATAAAATTAATAAATACAAAAATTTTAAAAGCATATGCAGGTATTTATGGTCCAAGCATTGCAAAAGAAGTTTTACAACGAAAACCAACGTGTATTATGGCAGTTTCACAGGATTTAGTAATTGCGCAAGAAGTTCGTGATTTGTTTAATAATGAATATTTTGTTACTTTTGCTAATACGGATGTGATTGGTAGTGAATATGCGGTTGCTTTAAAAAATGCAGTAGCAATTGCCTCAGGAATTTTTAATGGTCTTTATGAATCTGATAATGCTAAGGCATCATTAATTACAATGGGGTTAAATGAGATTCAACTTTTTGCCAAAACAAAAGGAGCTCAAATTGAAACTTTTTTTAACTTTGCAGGATTAGCTGATTTAATTTTAACAACTACCTCAAGTAAATCACGGAATTATTCTCTTGGTTTTGCAATTGCTAAAGTTGATGATGCTCAAAAAGTTTTATCAGAGCAAGTAAAAACAGTAGAAGGTGTTTTAACTTGTAAAACAATTGTGTTAGATGCGCGTGCAAATAATATTACATTACCTTTATTTGAAGCTTTATATGATATTTTATATTATAATAAACGACCAAGTGTAATTATTAATAATGTTTTTACAAAAGCAATATTATCCTAAAATTGCGGCCATTTTTATGTTATAATTATTATACAAAAATAAAGAGTATGTAATTATTGAAGAAATGGAAGGGCATAAAATGAATTTTAAACATTCTTTTGACAATGGTTCAGGCAACAAGCCAGAAAGTAACCAACAGCAAACTTCTTTTAACCAGGGAAATAATTTTAATGTTTCACAACAAAATTATCAACAAAAAGGACCTAATCAAAATTATAATCCAGTAACATCTGGACAGGTCGGACAAAATATTTCGCAACAACAATATTCACCAACAATAAATATTGGTTCACAACAATATCAACAACAAAATGGTAATAGTCAAAATTATAATCAACTTAGTACTAACCAAGGGGATCAATTATCACAACAATATCAACAGCAAAATTTAATGCAACGTCCACCGCAAAATATTGGACCACAGCAATTTAATCAACAATCAAATCTTGGTTCACAGTATCAGCAGCAGAATGGACCTAATCAAAATTATAATCAGCTTAGTAATAACCAAGGAGTTCAATCAGCGTCGCAATATCAACAACAAAATGTAAATGAACAATATTCTCCTAATGTTAGTAATTGAGGACAACAAAATAACCAACAAATAAATACTATGCAAGAAAATTCACAACAATTATCGGGACAAGTAACTCAATCTCAAACGATTGCTGAACGAATTGCTAATATGCAAAATCGTACTTCAATTAAACCATCAGATTTCTTAAATGCCCCAATTGATCCAAATATTAAAGTTGGACTTGGCAAAAATATGAATATTGGAATACCAGGACCACCCGATTTATTTGATGATAAGCAGCAAAAAGGAACTAATAGCAAAAAACATCAAGCAAATATTGAAAAAATTCAATGTCAATGTAAAAATTGTGCAAAGAAAATACGTCCTTGATTAACTGTTTTTATTACTATTTTAATTGTTTTATCGATTTTAGGTGGTTGTGTAGGTGCTATTTATGGTTTTCGTCCGCAATTAAGATATTGACTTTTAAAAGATGAAGTAGCAACTGAAAATGCAAATGCAGTTTTTTAAGGCATAATTCTTGTTTAATAATTTAATTTTTAAACCATATTTAAAAATATGGTTTTTTCTTTTACAATATAATTATGAGATTTTAATAGAAAGTAGGGAATTATGACTAAAATTAAATTAATTGCATTAGATATGGATGGAACTGCTTGTTCCTTTCATCAAGGGATTCACGAGGCCAATATTATGCCAATTATTAAAGCACAAGAAATGGGGGTACAAGTTATTTTTGCAACAGGACGACCAGTATTAACTTCGTTATCAGAAGCTATTAAAGTAAAAATGGATTATTTTCATTCAATACTTTATTGGTTTTAATGGTGCATGTATTTATGATATTAAGACACATACAATTTTTTATCAACAAACCTTGTCTACTTCTCAAGTTAATTTTTTATTCCAATTGGCAAAAAAATATCATAAAAAATTATGATGTTATACTGATTATTTAACCAAAGTTATTGTTAATTTTAATCCTGTTGCTGAAAATAATTCTGAATTAGCATTTTTTTATGGAGAGTTTATTCAATATGATTCTGCATTAACAATTCAAAATAAAAGTTATAAATGTATTGTAATAGATGTTCATGAAAACGACGATTTTATTATTGCAGCTCGTGAGCAAAATATTGAAATTGCAATTGATGCCTCAGGAACAGCAGAAATAAATGCTCAAGAGATTAGTAAATTAGCTGGTTTGAAATGAATTTCACCCCAATGGAATATTGCTTTATCAGAAATGATGGCAATTAGTGACAGTATGAATGATTATTGAATAATTAAAAATGTATGATTGGGAATTGCAATGGAGAATAGTCAAGAACAAATCAAGGCAATAGCAAAAGAAGTAACGACAACCGTTGAAACAGGTGGTTTTGCAAAAATGATTGAAAAATATATTCTCAATAATAGAAAATAATTATATAATTGTTAAGAAAAAAGAAAAAGAGGAGAAATAATAAAATGAAAGTTAAAAAACCAATTTTATTGGCAATTCTTGATGGGTGAGGGATTGCACCTGATTCAAAAGGAAATGCTGTAACACAAGGGCATATGGTCAATGTTGAAAAGCTAAAAGCAAAATATCCATGAGTCTCAGCACATGCGGCAGGAGGATGAGTTGGTTTACCAGAAGGACAAATGGGAAATTCTGCAGTTGGACATATTCATTTAGGAGCAGGTCGCATTAAATATGAATCATTAACTTTAATTAATAAAGCAATTAAAGATGGAACATTTAATCAAAATCCAGAACTTTTAGCTGCAATTAATTTTGCAAAAAAAAATAATGGTGCTTTTCATATTATGGGATTATTTTCAGATGGTGGTGTTCATTCACATTTAAACCATATTTTTGCTGCTTATAAATTAGTAGTACAAGAAGGAATAAAAGAAATTTACTTGCATATTTTTGGTGATGGACGTGATACTAAACCAGAATGTATTAAAATTTATCTTAAACAATTTCAACAATTACAAAACGAATTAAAAGTTGGCGAAATTGCAACCATTGGTGGTCGTTATTACGCAATGGATCGTGATAAAAAATATGACCGAGTGCAGGTTGCTTATGATGTTTTAGTTTCAAGAAAAGGCTCGGAATTTATTGACCCAATAGAATATATTGACCGTGAATATCAAGCTGGCCGTAATGATGAATTTTTAATGCCAGCATATAATATTAATACTCCAAGAGGTTATATTAAATCAGGTGATGCTGTCTTTTTTGCTAATTTTCGTCCTGATCGTGCTATTGCAATAGCTTCGGCTTTAACAAATCCTAATTTTCCGGGTAATGATGCACAAACTTATTTTATGCCAAAATTATATGATATTTATTTTGTTTCAATGATGGAATATGCAGAAACAGTTGCTTCAAAACATGTTGCTTTTAAACCAATTGAAGTTATTAATGGTTTAGGAGAATGATTAAGTAAAAAAGGTTACCGTCAATTGCGAATTGCTGAAACAGAAAAAATTGCTCATGTTACATTTTTCTTTGATGGTGGAAAAGATTATTTTAAAAATGGTCTAGCAACACAAGCCGAAATTACATTACCAGGGGCTTCAGCAGATTTAATTCCATCACCAAAAGTAGCAACTTATGATTTAAAACCAGAAATGTCAGCGTATGAAATTACTGATAAATTAATTGCTGAACTTAATCGAAATGAATTTGATGTTATTATTTTAAATTTTGCAAATTGTGATATGGTTGGGCATACTGGAATCTTACCAGCCGCAATCGAAGCAGTTAAAGCTATTGATGATTGTCTTGGCAAAATTTATGCAGCAATTGAGAAAGTTAACGGAATTATGATTATTACTGCTGACCACGGAAATGCTGAAATTATGATTGATGAAACAGGGGGCCCTAATAAAAAGCATACTTCACAATTGGTTCCAATTATTATTACAAAAGAGGGATTACAATTACGAAAAGATAATGCGGCAATTGCTGATATTGCTCCGACAATCTTAGATTTATTAGGTGAAGAAATTCCCCCTGAAATGACACAACCATCATTAATTATTAAATAAAAGACATTGCAAAATGTCTTTTTTAATAGATGGATTCAAAATTCTGTACCAAATAATTTTAAATTTTAAATGGATTTTTAACTAATTTATTATATAATAAAAAGTAGGATTTAAAGGAGTAATAAAAATGACTAATAATGATAATGTTTATAATCGTAAAAGAGCATGATATGAGTTAAAACCAACATTAGTTGAACGTGCTGCTCCCTTTGATTTTAATTTAGTTAAACTTAAAAATACGGGTTATATTTTTTTAGGAACAGCTATTTTTGCTCCCTTTTTTATTAATATTCTAATTTCATATATGTTTACACATAATGAATATGCTTTAGCAGGGATGAACTTTATTAGTTGGATTATTGTTGCAGTTGGCTCATATTTTGTTATTAGTGGTGCACAAAATCAAATTATGCGATCAGGTGCTATTTACTTTTATTATTTTTATTTTATTCCAAATATTATTGGTTTAGTAATTGGAACCATTGTAAACCAGTTTCATCCATCTGATAGTGTTAAAACAACAATTAATTTATTAACATTAATAATTGTGGGATTGGTGACAATTTTTATTCTTTATCGGTCATCACCATTAATTTTTGAAAAAATTAAATTAACTTTAAAACAAGATTGCAAAAGTCTTTTTGTTGTTTTCTCAATTAGTATTATTGCTGTTTTTTCAATTCATTTATTTTTTGTTTATTTACAATCATTAATAACAGTAACAACTTCAAACAATCAAAATAATTTAATTAAAGGACTAGATAAATGGTGAAATATTGTTTTCTTATTTATCTATACAATTTTAATTGCTCCAGTTGTTGAAGAATTAGCAACTAGACACGGAATTTTTAGTTTAAGTGGTAACAAATGACTTGGATTTGTTGCATCAACAATTTTCTTTGCTGGCATGCATGTCGCTGGAACCGGTGATTGAGAACATTTTATTGGATATATTGGAGCATCATTAACACTAGGAATGCTATTTCTTATTGTTAATGGAAATGTTACATATACCATAATTCCGCATGCTGGTTATAATTGCATTGTTGCCATTTTAATGCTTGCTGCACCAAAATTTTTAGCATAATTAATTTTAAAAAAGCATTAAAGTGCTTTTTATTTTTTTGAAACAAACTTATGCAGATATATATTTAATTAGTTATGTTCTAAGACAATTAATGATTTTCTAAAAAAGATTCTTTAGAGATTTATTTATAGCAATATTATTATTAATCATTATATAATCTAATACCAGTTCCAATTCCCATTCATGTTCCACCGCCGATAGATGAACCTGTAACATTTACTCAATGCTGTGTTAAAACTTGAATATAATAACTATTATTTTCATAATATCAAGTTAAAGCAAACCGTTGACTGCCTTCAAAATATGCATTTCCATATTTAACTCAACGTGCTTGAACTAAAAAATAATTTTCAGGTTTAATTAATTTAGGAATATCTTTGACATCAACAATCTTAGCATTAATCATTTTTTTGCAAGTTTCATTATCACTATGAAAATTATTATATTTATTTAACTTATCACCGTAATATTCAATATTTCCTAATCTAATTTTTGAAAAAAATCACTTTCTTGACCTAAAAACATAATGTATTTGTAATTTATAGGGTTAATTAAGTGAATATTAAATGTATGTCACAATCGTCATCCATCTTTTTTTAAAACCTCAATCATTAAAAACAATATCACATTTATTATCATTGTTTTTATAATATAAATCTAAATTTGATTGTTCCTCTATTATTAATGGTTCTCTTTGCTGGTCTACTAATGAACTGGTGGCAATTATTTTAGACATAGTTCCAAAAACAAAACTCATGGGTGCTAATAAACTAAATATTTTTTTAATTGCATTATTTCCTTTCTGTTTTTTTATTCTTAACAGATTTTTTCATAGTTTATAAAATACTATCTTATTTATTGTGAAAATCATTTTAATTAAATTAATACACTTTTTGATTTATTTACCATTTATAATTATTTTTATATATAACAAAATAATTAATATTAAGTATTATGGAAAGAATTAAATATATAAATAATTTTAATAAAAGATACTAATTATTAAAAAATTTAGTAAACAAATTGTTTCATACAAAAAGATGATATTATATATCATCTTTTTAATCCATTTCTGTTTGTTTGACTGTTGCTATTAAAAGATCTAAAAATGGTTTAATATCATTTTGAAAAGTAAAACTAATAAATAAAGCTGTTCCGCCGCCAGATATTGCAAAGGCATTTTTATTGGTTTGTAAAAAGTTATTAAGATTGATTTTACTTTGATGTTTTTTAGTAAAACTAATGAATCCATATTTTAAGGTTGAATTAATAAAAATTAGTAAGCTATTTTCATATTCTTGTAAAAATTTATTTAATTTATTTCGTATTAGTTCAAGTGTTATTTTTTCATCATTAATAATAATTTCTTTGATTGTTAAATTATTATTAATACTTGTTTCTTTGAATGGAAAAACAGCATTATCAATTGTTTGTAATAATAATTTATATTTTTCTTTTGCAATTTCATTTAATTGTTTTTCTAATTGTTCAATTTCCGTATTTAAACTATTTTTTGCAATTATTGTTGTTGGAATTTCAAAATTAGGTATTATGAAATTAAAATCAGCATCATAACTTTTAATTTTTTTAATACTTTGGTATAAATTATCTTTTTTTTGGTTAATTCAATTAGCAAAATAACTTTCTGTTGCTTCTTTATTTGTTGAAAATTGTATTCGAACTTTCTTTTTATCAACTCAACAATCTCAAATTTCAAAAAAATTAATTTTTTTTAAGTTATTAACATGGGTTCCACCACATAAATCAATTGTTGCAGTTGGAAATTCAACAACACGAACAATTGGATCATATTCAAAATTTGGATGAGCAATTTTTAATTCTCTTGCTTGGTCAATTGGCATTTGATGTTCAATTTTCGCAATGTTATGATTAATTAATTTCTCAATAATTTGTTTACGAGCGATTAAAATAATTTCTAATCAGTTATCAACTTTATTCATTGCTAAGAAAGCATAATCAGTTTTAATTTGAACTGAATCTGTCATATCACCATCATTTAAAATATGCTCAATAATATAAGATAAAATATGTTGGGCTGTATGATTTTTTGTAATTTTAATTCGACGTTCAACATCTATTTTTTGGATTAATACGTCATTAATTTCAATTGTTGTACCATTAGTATTAACAAGATGAAGATATACTTTTTTGTAAATTTGTTTATTTAAGTCAAAAACAGAAATTTTCTGGTCTTTCTTAATTAATATTCCTGTATCAGAAATTTGACCCCCGCCAAGGGCATAAAAAACAGTGTGATCAAAAGCAATAAATCCAATTCCATTTAATGTGGTAACTGGATAACCATTTGCATCAAATAATGCTAAAACTGTTCCAATGTCAGTTGTTTGGTTATAACCAAGAAAAGTGGTAAGGGGAAGATTAACACTATTATTTTGTTTTTTCAAGGTACTTCATAATAATTCAATTTGTTCATTAGTCATAATATATCGGTTCCTCTCTTAATATTAAATTATATGTTATATTTGTAAATTGTAAATAAAGGAAAAGAAAAATTTATTAGGTGAATTAAAAATGATTTTCATAATATATTAAAAAATAAAAGAATATTTTTACATATTCTTTTATTTTTTATTTAAAATTACTGGAATAATCAATGGATTACGACGTTTATAACGGTAAATGAAAGGAGATAATGATTGCTTAATAGCATTTTTAAGAGCGCCAAAAGTTGGTTTTTGGGTTTTTAAAACTTCATTAACTGCTTCGGTTGCTAAACGAATTGATTCATTAATAATATTTCCAGATTCTTTAACATAGAAACTTCCTCTTGAAATAATGCGTGGTGGTGTTAGTAATTGATTATTTTGCGAATCAATTGAAATAACAACAGCAATTAATCCATCTTTTGATAAAATTTCACGGTCACGAACAACAGCGGTTGTTTGCCCTGATAAATCTTTTCCATCAACATAAACAGCTTCAGCTTCAATTCTTTTACCAATTGCTGCTGTTCCATTTAATAGTTCAATTTGATCACCATTAGCACAAATAAAGACATTATCTTTTGGGACATTGACACTAATTGCTGTTTCACCATGTTGGCGAAGCATACGATAGTCACCATGCATTGGCATAAAGTATTTTGGCTTCAATAGGGTAAATAATAATTTTTGTTCTTCTTGTGAAGCATGACCAGACGTATGGATTTGATTTAAAGGACTATTTTCTTGCACAATAGCACCAGCACGAACTAGTTTATTAATAACTCGTTCAACATCAGCTTGATTGCCGGGAATTGGTGATGATGAAAAAATAACAGTATCACCAGGAATAATAGAAATATGTTGATGTTGATTATTTGCAATTCGGGATAATGCTGCCATTGGTTCACCTTGGCTTCCAGTACAAATAATTAATATTTCATTATCTTTATAGTTTTTAGTATCATTAGCTTTAATAAATGCCTTATCAGAAATTTTTAAATGTCCCATTTGACGAATAATTTTAATAATGCGATCTAAACTGCGACCAAACACTAAAATTTTTCGTCCATATTTATTTGCAATTTCAACAATATGTTGAATTCGATGAACATTTGAAGCAAAAGTTGAAATTAAAATTCGCCCCTTAGCTTTAATAAATAATTCACCAATATTTTTAATAATTTTTGTTTCAGTTTGAGTGTAACCCTCAACTTCAGCATTGGTACTGTCAGCCATTAATAACATAACACCTTCTTGCCCCATATTTGCCATTCGTTCAATATCAGCACGATGTCCTAATGGTGTTCAGTCAAATTTATAATCACCAGTTGAAACAACTTTTCCATTTGGAGTAACTACTGAAATTCCAAAGGCATCAGGAATACTATGGTTAACAGCAAAAAAGTTAATTTTAAAGTTTTTTGTTTTAATAACACTCATATTATCAACTTCTTTAACAATTGTTGTTTGTTCCAATTTTGCTTCTTTTAGACGATCACGAATTAAAGCAGCTGCTAATCGTGGTGCATAAATAATTGGAATATTAACTTCCCGTAATAAATAGGGAATTCCACCAATATGATCTTCATGGCCGTGTGTAATAAATAATGCTTTTATTTTTCGTTGGTTTTCTTTTAAATAATTATAATTCGGAATAACAGCATCAACTCCAAGCATTGTTGAACTTGGAAATTTAACTCCTGCATCAAGCATAATTAACTCTTCATCATGCTCGATACAATATGTATTTTTTCCAACTTCTTCTAATCCACCTAAAGCAAACACTTTTGTTGGAATTTTATTTTTAACAACATTTTGGATTGGTTGTTTTGTTACTATACTAGTTGGTTTTGTAACTATTGCTTTGTTTTTACTTGTTTCTTTCTTTTCTTCATTCATTGAAATTATCACCTCATAATTCTAAAATTAACGCATAGTTTTTTCTTTATTAAATTGGATATTATTAAAAAGAAAAAAATTAATTTACTAGTATCCAAGAAATTATAACATAAAGATTAGTAAGATTACCAAAAAAACTTTTGTTTTAAAAAAAGTTAAATATTATTTTTATACAATAATTCAATTACTTTTTTTCATTCAAGGTTCCGTTTTATTAATTAAATTATAATAAAGGTTTCCTTCTAAATGCCCTTGTTCATGTTGAAAAACAATTGATTCAAGGCGACGGGCAGTAATTGTTACTTGTTGTTGTTTTAAATAATCATAACCTTCAACAATAATCTCAAAACTACGGGGAACAAAACCTTATTGGTTATTCCTAACACTAAAACAAACTTCGCCTTCTTCTATACAAGCTATTTGTTCACTTTTTCCAATAATTTTAGGATTAATCATTGCATGTTCAATTATTTTTTTATCTACTGTTTCAGCAGCTGTCTCTTCAATTCGAATATAATACATTTTAAGATTATGCCCAATTTGAGGAGCGGATAAACCAACAGCTGGTTTAATCTTATTGGGATTATTTTTTTGGGGAGTATGCGAATATCTTACAAAATCAATTAATTTTTGCATTACAATTTCATTTTCGGGTGTTAAGGATACAGACACATCAATTGATGGTTGCCAAATTGATGGAGTGTTATCCAATACTAATCAGTCATGAGTTGGTACTTCATTTTGTAGCATTAAAAATAACCTCTGATGCGATTTTATCATAAGAATTAAAATAAGAAAATATAATTACTATTTAAAACTAAATAAAAACTGGTATTACCAGTTTTTATTTTTTATAAAATAATTCAATTACTTTTTTTCATTCAAGGTTCGGTTTTATTAATTAAATCATAATATAATTTACCTTCTAAATGTGCTTGTTCGTGTTGAAAAACAATTGCTTCATAACTACGGGCAGTAATTGTTACTTGTTGTTGTTTTAAATAATCATAACCTTCAATAATAATTCGAAAACTACGAGGGACAAAACCTTCTTTATCACAATTAACGCTTAAACAACCTTCGCCTTCTTCTATACAAGCTATTTGTTCACTTTTTCCAATAATTTTAGGATTAATCATTGCATGTTCAATTATTTTTTTATCTCCTGTTTCGTCATCTGTCTCTTCAATTCGAATATAATACATTTTAAGATTATGTCCAATTTGAGGAGCAGCTAAACCAACAGCTGGTCTAATTGTATGACCACTATTTTTTTGCGGATCTTGGGAATATCTTACAAAATCAATTAATTTTTGCATTACAAGTTCATTTTCAGGTGCTAATGGTAAAGAGACATCAATTGATGTTTGTCGAATTGACGGTGTATCATCAAATACTAGTCAGTCTTTAGTTGGTATTTCATTTTGCAACACTAAAAATCACCTCTTAAAAAATTATAACATATTCAGCAATTATTAAAGAAAATTCTAAAGTTTTAGTATAATAAAAAAAAGAAAGAAAAGGGTTAAGAAGATGCGCGTAATTAGTGGAAAATATAAGGGTTATCAAATTAAAACATTAGTTGGAATAAATACCCGGCCAATGACGGCACGTGTTAAAGAAGATACATTTAATATTTTAGATAATTATTTTATTTATGAAAATAAAATTGGATTAGATATTTTTGCTGGAAGTGGTCAATTAGGAATTGAAGGGTTATCACGTGGATTACAACAATGTTATTTTAATGATTCGCACCAATGTGCTTCCAAAATTATTGAAACTAATTTAAATAACTTAAAAATAAATAATGCAAAAGTATTAAATTATGATTATAAAGTTTTATTAAATTGAATGATACAACAGAAAGTATTAATTGATATTTTATTTTTAGACCCACCTTTTAAGCAAATTGAGTATTATTATGATATTATTACTATAATATTGAATAACAATATTATCAATAACTATGGAATAATAGTTTGTGAATCAAATCAAATGTTGTCATTTGATCAATTTAATTTAGTTATGTTACGTTGTAAAACATATAAAAAAAAGTATTTGTATATATTAAGATTAGAAAAAGGAGAACGTTAATGTGCAGAAAGAGGGTTTTTTAATTATTTTTTCTGGCCCATCAGGAGTCGGGAAAGGGACAATATGCCAAGAACTTTTTAAGTATGAGGAGTTGAATTTGGCTTATTCAGTTTCAATGACAACAAGAACAAAAAGGCAGGATGAATTTGAAGGGGTAAATTATTTTTTTGTTGACCGACCAACATTTGAAGCTGCAATTCAAAATGATGAATTATTAGAATATGCTGAATTTGTCGGTAATTATTATGGTACGCCGAAATCATATTGTATTGAACAAATTAATAATGGAAAAAATGTTTTATTAGAAATTGAAGTACAAGGTGCAACACAAGTGTTACAGAAAGTAACTGATGCAGTTTCAATTTTTTTAATTCCACCAAGTTTAGAGGAATTAGAAAAACGAATTCGAGGCCGAAAAAGTGAACCCGAAGAAGTATTACAAGCACGATTAGCAAAAGCAGCTGATGAACTTTCATTGCAAAGTAATTATAATTATGTTGTGGTAAATAACACTGTAGAACAATCAGTTGCAGAAATTAAAACAATTTTAGAACAAGAAATTGCTAATCGTTCGTAAGTTTAAAGGATTAAAAAATGCAAGCAAGAGAAATAGCATGAAATATCTTATGAAAAATTTTTTCAAAAAACAAGTTTAGTAATCATTTATTATCAAATATTGTAGAACAAAATGATGATTTTACTGACCAAGATAAAACTTTAATTTATCGAATTGTTTATGGTACTTTAAAAAATAAATTGTATTTAGAATATATTGCTAATCAATTTATTGAATCCAAAAAAACTAATCAAAAATTACAAGTTTTATTATGAATGAGTATTTATCAATTTCGTTTTTTAGATCGTATCCCTAATTATGCAATTGTTAATGAAGCTGTTAATATTAGTAAAAATCTAAATCCAAAGTATGCTGGTTTTATTAATGCTACGTTAAAAAAGATTTTTGTCAGTAAAGATGAGATTTTTGAAATTAATATTGCTTATGAAACAAAAAAATTAAGTATTAAATATAGTTTTCCATCATCATTATATTTAATTCTTCGTAATGAATATAGTGAAGATATTGCTCAGCAAGTAATGGTTGATAGTTTAACAATTCCAAAACTTTCATTTCGCGTTAATACCCTAAAAATTAATCGAGATGAATTATTAGCTCAATATTCAAATTATAATTTAACAAAAAGTTTAGTATCTTCTGTAGGTGTCATTGCCGATAAACCAGTTGTTAATTCAGAAATGTTTAAAAAAGGTTTAATTTTTATTCAAGATGAAATGAGTATGCGCATTGCAGAAGTATTAAATCCTCAAGAAACTGATCGCGTGTTAGATATGTGCAGTGCACCGGGTGGTAAAACAACACATTTAAGTCAAATAATGAACAACAAAGGGATTATTGATGCATATGATATTAGTGAAAAGAAGATTAATTTAATTAAAATGAATGCTAGTCGATTAGGAATTACGAATATTTATCCACATTTATTAGATGCTAGAAAAATTAATCCTGAAATTAAATATGATAAAATTCTTTGTGATGCCCCCTGCAGTGGTTTAGGGGTAATTAAACGAAAACCAGAAATTAAATATCATACTTTGACTAATCAAGAATTAGCAAATTTAGTTGAGATTCAAGAACAATTATTAGATAAAGCTTATCAATTGTTAAAACCAGGTGGAATTTTGGTTTATTCTACTTGTACTTTTGGTGGATATGAAAATACTGTTCAAATCCGCAATTTTTTAGCAAAACATCCGGATTTAAAAATTATTGCAACAGAACAAATTTTTGGTTATGAAAATAATACTGATGGATTTTATTATTGTAAAATTAGAAAAAAAGATAAGTAATTATAAAAACTATGTAAAATATATATAAATAAAAGAAGAAAGGAACCACAATTATGAATACGAATGTTAAATTAATTGAAAATCTGTTAGAAGAGTACTTAAAGGCAAATAATTTAACAACACCAGTGATGGTTGAAAAACCACGTCAAGAAGGATTTGGACATTTATCAACCAATTTGGCTTTGTTACTAGCAAAAAAATTAAAAAAGTCACCAAATAAAATTGCTGAAGAAGTTATTGATTTTATTGAAAAAAATAATAAATCATATTTTAAAAAAATTGAAATTGCTGGTGCGGGATTTATTAATTTTACCTTACTTGCTGATCAGTTACATCAAGTTATTAATGAGGTTTTAAAACGAGAAGAAAAATATGGATATTCAGCTCCAAAGAATTTTACTTATAATTTAGAAATTGTTTCAGCTAATCCAACGGGATTTTTACATATTGGTCATGCTCGGAATGGTGCCATTGGTGATAGTGTTGCTCGAATTTTGCGAGCAGCTGGTTATCATGTTCAAACTGAATATTATGTTAATGATGCTGGTAATCAAATAAATACTTTAGCAGTGACGGTTTTTGTTAGTTATTTAAATTTATTGGGTAAAAAAACCGAATTACCCCCTGATGCATATCGCGGCGATATGTATGCTGATGTTGCACAATATTTTGTTGACAATTATCAAGATAAATTTATTAATTTAACTTTTGATAAGGATTATAAAATTAGTGATCCAAAGGTACATGAAATGTTTTGTAAAAAATCAGTTGATTTATTTTTAGATATTATTAAAAAGCAATTAAAATTATTTCGAGTTGATATTGAATATTATTCTTCTGAAGCTGCAATGTATGAGGGAGGAAAAATTGATGCAACATTAGCCCAATATGCCAAATTGGGAAAAACTTATGAACAAGATGGTGCACTATGATTAAAAACAACCGACTTTGGTGATGATAAAGATCGTGTTTTAGTTAAAACAAATGGTGATTTAACTTATATTACTCCTGATTTAGCATCACATAATGAACGTTTAATGCGAAGCAAAGCAGATAAATTGGTTAATTTTTGAGGTGGTGATCATCACGGTTATATTGTACGAATGTTAGCGGGGTTACAGTTATTAGGATATAAAAAAGACATTTTAGATATTGATATGATTCAAATGGTACGGTTAATTAAAGACGGTGCTGAATATAAAATGAGTAAACGAAAAGGGGCAGCAGTTTGATTAATTGACTTAATTGAAGAAATTGGAGTTGACCCAATTCGTTATATGTTAGCTTCAAAAAGTGCTCAAAGTCATATGGACTTAGATATTGGTATTTTAAAAGAGCATTCTTCAAAAAACCCTGTTTATTATGCACAATATGCAACAGCGCGTTGCAATAGCGTGCTAAAACAAGCCAAAATTAGCAAAATTAATATTACGGATGTTAAAACCTTTGAATTATTAACGTCACAAAAAGAATTAGACCTTTTAAATGAGATTGATTTATTTAATCGTTGCATTGAAGGAGCAGCAAAATTACGTCAACCACATCTTGTCTGTGATTATGTGCAAAATGTTGCGCGGCAATTCCATTCATATTATAATGAATCAAAAGTTATTAATTTAGATAACTTAGAATTAACAAAACAGCGCTTAGTATTTATTAAAGTAATTTATCAAGTTTTATCAAATGCCTTTAATTTATTAGGGGTTAATGTTATTGAACGGATGTAATTATTTAGGTTATGTTATAATCTATAATACAGAAAGAGGGTGCAGGTGTGTTACAAAATAATTGAGATTTTTTTTTATTTAATCCATTAATGTTATTATTGTTATTTGTTCTTTACATATTAATTTTAATAAAAAACATTAAAATTAAACATACTAGTCAGAAGGCATTCTTTATTCAAACGTTTTTATATTGATTTGCATTATCATCAATTATTGGTGATAATTTTGAGTTCCGCGATTTATTCTTTGCCGCATCAATTAATAATATGGAAGGAATTGCCATTATTGCAACAACTTCCCTTTCTCTTTATGCTTTTTTAGCGATGATTCCTTATTTATTTTTACATAAGGTTTTTTCTCGTATTGGTTGACATTTTTTTCAATATACAATGTTTGGAATATCAATGCTTGGAATTTTTATTTTAATTGTTTATCCTTCCGCACCAACATTAATTATCGCGGCAATTTTTCTTGGTTTTGGAATTATTACAAAGGCTAGTTATTTTTTATCATATAATAATGAAGAATATGGTTGTAAGTTTTTTCCATTTAAAACAATTAGTTTAGTAGCGCCATTAATGACATTTGCGCTTATTTTTGGTAGTGAGTTTAATAATATTGTTATTACAGTAGGAAGTAATTTAACTAATCAGTTGCAAATAGGAATTATTGGAATTGGCGCAATAATTGCTATTGCGGGTGCAACAATTTTATATGCTTTATTTTCACATAAAGAATTTACATCAACATCATTTACGATTGAACAGCAAAAAATGTTTGAACCATTTAAATGGGGAAAAGTATTAATTATCTTTTTTATGGTAATTTTAATTATTATTTTAAAAGAAGTGTCTCAATCAAATATTTATCTTTGATTGTTAGGCCAACGCACATGAGAAAAATACCATGATGTTTGAAAAGTCAACCAATTTGTGCGTTTAAATGAACAATTATTCCTAATTCCACAATTTTTTGGTGCTTATTTAGCTTGTCATTTACTGTATAATAAAATTGGTGTTAAATATTGCTTTGGGTTAGGGTTATTACTATGATTTATTTTCTTTAGTATTACTGCATTTAATCATTCTCCAGAAGCTTACTTAGCATTGCAAGTTATTAATGGATTAGCTTTTGCTATGTGTTTTAATATTTTGTTTGCAATGACGTGTGAATGAAAATATCGTTCGCCAACAAATAAACCGATTGTAGCACAATTTCAATTATTATGATTTGGATTAGAATTCATTATTAAATTTGTTGATGATGTGATGCGTGATAAAAAGGTTGGTATATTTAAAGAATATGCTTATGGTCAGCAATATATTACCCGTGATAATTTTGCGATTCAAATTGATAATATTACAACAATTATTTCAACAATTTGTGCCACAATTGTTTTACTTTTATTGTTAATATTTTATTATACTTCAGACATAATTTTAGCTGAATATCGCAATCATTTACGTTTATTAGTTCCGAAAGTTAATCTATTATTACGCGAAAGTTTTATTAGTCGTGTTAAATCAAATATTAATTCTGAAACAAATAACAAGAAAAAAACTTAAATAAAATAATTGTTGTTTTAATAAAAGAATATTTTTAGTATTTTTTTAAATTATGGTTAAAGGAGATTAGAATGAAAAAAATAATTAAAATTTTAATGGCACTACAAATTGGCACTACTTCTGCTAGTTTTTTAACATCTTGTGTTAAAAAATACCAATATATGTATGATATTTAGATAATTAACTAGTGGTGGGTCAATTAATGATAAATCTTATATTCAATCAGCTTGAGAAGGAGCAAGCAAATATATCGTGTCACAATTTACCCAAGTTTCATCAATGACACAATGACAAGATAGTCCATTTCGAGCTAGCTATTTTGAACCAAATGGTATTACACCAGGTGAATTTAAAGCAGCTTATATTACAGCTAGTATTGCTGGGACAAAGACGCTAATTTTACCTGGTTTTAGTCATGCCAATACCATTGGTTGAGCAGCAAACTTAGTGGATAATGTTATTTTTATTGATGGTAGTGGTCAGAATGTTCATAAAAATATGGACCCATATGGTCCGTTAGTTGATAATATTGTCGGAATTTTATTTCAAAAAGAAATTACTGGTTTTTTAGCGGGTCTTGTTACAACAATATGACTTAATTTGCATCAAACAGAATTTCAACAACAGTTAAATATTGCAACTTATGGAGGAATGGATAATCCAGTTGGTGTTTCAAATTATTTATGAGCATTTTTATTATCAGCGGATGTGTTTAATGAAATTATTAAGAACGATGTTAGATATCCTAATTTACATCAATTGATGACAGATATTTTAGCAATAATTAAAAACATAAACCCCAAAATTAATAATTTATTACCAATAAGAAAAGTTCAAGAAGTATTAAATGACAATGAGTCATGGTTTTCACAATCATTTAATCAAGGAGAAGGAAAAGTGATTTCTGATTATTTAATTACTAAAAAAGCAAGTATTATTTTCCCTGTTGCAGGACCACAAACCCAAGATACAATTGACCGAATTAAATATAATAAAACGAAAAAAAGTTGTTGGAATTGATACAGCACAATCTCAAATATATGGTGATGAATATATTATTACTAGTGTGTTATTAAATATTGCACAAGCAACAGAAAAAGCTTTATCTAATATCTATTCAACAACTTGTATTTATAATAATGTAACTAAACAATGAGATAATAAGCAACTTGATTCTTGTTGAATTAATACTGACCAATCTTCAAAAACAAATTTAAATTGATTAGAAATTGAAAAAAACAAAATGGATTGATGATAGTATTATTAATTATATTAATAACGATGCAAAGATTACTAAATTAACAACAACAATTGGGATGATTTATGATCAAATTAAACAAGAGCACTTTACTGATACATTAAAATTTAACTTATCAAACACAAAATGAAGTAAAAACTAAATTATTAGAGACATTAGAAAAGGGTTTAGGATAAAAATAATATGTTTTTTTGCATAAATTTTAAAAAGTATAGTATAATACTCATAGATAGTGTGGTGTTTATATGGATGGCTTCTTGACAACAAGCATAACAATCTTAGATTTAGACATTCCAGTAATCGGGTTAATTGGTTTTCTACTAGGATTTGCAGCGCTATTATTATTTGTTTATTTTATTATTACTTTTTCTTTATTTCGAAGTAAAAAAAGCAGTAGTAATTGAACGAATATTGTAAAATTAAAACAAGAAACTAGTTTTAAGAAAAACATTGAGTATTTTGAACAAGAAATTATGCTAGTTAAAAAAATGGGTGATAAAAACTAGCAGTTTCTTTTTTAATACAATGTTATTCACATTTAGGGCAGGTGAAACAAAGCATGGGTTTTTTTAATAAGGTTAAATCGTTTATGGTGAAAGATAAACAACATGAGCAACCACCAATGCAATCAGCAAATCGTTTTGGTGATAATTTTAATCCTGAATTAAGAAACCAAAATAATGTTGATTTTAGTCAAAATCAACCCCATCCAAATGGAATGCCTCAAAATCATCTTTCGTCAAATCAATACTTTCGTCCAAATGAAGCATATAAACAAAACCAATTAAATAATATGGAAATGTTATATCAAAATAATAATACAATTCGTCCAGCACGAATGAACTTAAGTAACCAATATAATTATTATGCTAATAATCATGACCGCCAGTATTTTGAAGAAGACCGTGAGGTAATGAATATAAATGCTTCACAAATGCCACCCGGTTATGTTGAACCATATTATAATCATGATGCGGCGCAAAATTATTCGCGTCCAGTTCATCAACAAATTTTGCCACGCCGAATTCAGCAGCATGTAACAAGTTCTAATTATGATCAATATTGGTCAGGACAACAAAATCAAGGGCGATATGACAATGCTGAATTTATGTGATATCAGAACCACCGTGATGGTTATGTTAACGATGATAATATGTATGAAAATCAATATCGCCCTCCTTATCAATCACGTGTTGCATCACCGTATCATCAATCACAAGTTAATGAACAATTTAATCTTTCAGAATTAGCTTATTATAGCAAAGGTGCCTATCGTGGTGCAAATTCATCACAATATTTTTATGATAATCAAATGATGACAAATTCAATGCCAGCGCCACCATCGTATTATCAAAATAGTCATTTTATTCCATCAGCGCAATTTGACCCACCAGCTTTAACAAAAAGTAGGGAAAATAATCGTTATGCTTATCAACCACAGTTATCAGAAAAACAACGTCGTCGTTTTAATAAGGAATATGCTAACCGTTTAATTCCTTTAGAAATTGTTTGTGAGATTCGTTCGGAAAAAGTTCGTACCTTAATTATGATTATTATTGGTTTTCTTGGAACAATGATGACAAGTTTATTTATTGCCTTATATTTTATTTCTCATCAACAAGAATTAGAAGCAATTATGGGAATTAAAGCGAAATATATTCCTCATCCATTTTTGACAATTACTTTTTTGTTAATTTCTCTAGGATTATTGTTTGCTGGTATTTTTGATTTATCACGAGTTCGAATTGAAACAAATAGTTATCTTTCTAATTTAACACGCGGTAATCATACTATTCCGCATTTCTTAATTGATAATTATAAAAAAATGACTGTTCGTAGTATTGTTTTAAATTGATTAGCATTCCCGACTTATTTCTTTGGTGGAATTATTTTAGGAATTTTATATGGTTTTCAACAACATTCAGGTGAAGAGTTTCGGTTTGGTTTTTGAAGTTGAGGAATTGTTGATGATTTAACAGCAGCCATTACAATTACAATTATTATTTTAATCCTAACATTAGGCGTTCATATTGCGAATATTGTTTTAACAAAAAAAAGAAAAGCAAATATTATTGGTTATTATGGATATGAAATTGTTCATCCAGAAGAATTAGCAGCTTTAAAGAAAAAAACAAATCGTATTTGTTTAGTAATTTTTATTATTTTCTTAATTATTTTAACACTAGTAATTTCAATTCCATGATTAATTGCTCGTCGTCGTAAACGAAACGGTGATGCATTACTTGGTCGTTGGTTTAACCGAAATTAAATATTGTTTTAAAAATAATTGATAATGTTTTTCTTAACCAAAAGATAAATAATAATTGTTATTGTTTATTCAATATAATAATAAGTAATAAGTATCTTATTGGAAGAAGGTGGCATATTGATGAAACGGTTATTAACCATTTTTAGTTCTTTTGTGTTAGGCAGTGGTAATGTGTTTGGGGTGGCTAGTTGTACCGCGCGAGGAAAGTATGAACGTGATGATAAAGATGAATTAGATCATAATCAAGATCTTGGTATTTTAAATGATATAAAAGAGGAAGTAAACCAAACTTTTGCAGCGTGGTGAGATACAAAGGCAACAATTGATATTAATGATTATCCGGATCAAATACCATTTGTTGCAGAGTTAGTTGATTAGTTAAAAAAAGATAATGATGGTTTGACATTGACGGATGAAAGAATTAGGTATTAAGAAAAAAGCTTATTTTTTATAAAAAATATAAATAAAGTAATTAAATACAAATTAAACTAATCGCTTATTAAAGCGTTTTTTTATTTGCATTATTCATTAGATAGTATCTTTAAAATTAAAAATTAACCTATTTTTCCCTACAAATTAGTTAATTTTTATAATTTCCTTTCTGTGATTTATTATATTTTTTCGGTTTAACAACTAATAATATCATTTTTAATAAAGGTACTATCTGATGAATAATGTAATCTAAAACTTAATATTTTGATGCTTAAAGATGGATAACTCATCTATGGCACGAAGCCTTAAAAAAGTGTGAAAGCGATTGGATTTACTACTCCTATTTATTTCTTTAATTCTCGGCGGGGTTAGTCGCCCGCGAAATGTCAGAGCGTGTGTTTTTGCTTGTTTCATAAAAAGAGTGTTGTTAAACCAAAAAAACAATATCGGACACTAAAAAACAAGAGGGAGGAGCTCCAAAAGGTTATTTTCTTTGTATAAAGTTGTCTAGGGATGGATGCAAAAGAAAATAATTAATAATATTACTTTTAGTTATAATTCTGAAGAAGAAGCAATAAATAATATGTATTTAATATTAAATGAGTTCAAAAATAAAATTTGTTCTTATTTAAACAAAGCTATTGTAATAATTGAAGATTACCAACTTCATAAGGGTTTAAAAATAAAAAATCCTTTATCTACTCCTAAATTTATTGGTGGTTTAAAAGTTTTATGCAAATATTTATTTAATTTAAATTATGTTTTACAATATCCAGCTGTTAAGAAAAATTATATTTATACTGGAAATATTAAAATGACAGAGCATGAATTAGATGCTTGGAAACATTTACAATATTTTTTATTAAAAGGAGTTGATAAAAATGGCACAAACAAAAAGTAATTTATCTAAAAAATCAATAACTAATAAACCTAAAATAAAAAATAAAAAAGTTAATAAGTTAGAATTAACTGTTAAATTACATGAAAATCCTATTAAAACTAAAATTAAAGCACTTGTTGCTGGTGGCATTGAAGTTGATGCTTGTTCGGCTAAATGTCAATGAGACGGATTAAATTATTCAACATTATCAATATATAACCCATCTGTTTTAACTGAATTTTTGAAATTAAAAAAAGATGATGAGATAAAAATTAAAGGCTCAGTATTTAATCAGTTAAATATAAAAACTAACCGCTATTTTTTATATTTTAGAGTAGAAAGTTTTGAAATTATACAAAAAGCGATTAGAAAAAGAACAAATACAAATATTAAAAAATAGGAGGAAAAACAATGGCATTAAAAAATGTAAAATATGTTCTTATCAATGAAGATAATGAACCAATTAAAAATGAAGATGGTAGTTTAGATATTAAAACTGCTGAAATTATTTTAGAAAATACTGCTGAAGTTGAAGAATTTAATGCAAGTAATTTAGAAAATAGTAATCAACAAATCAACGAATTACAAACAAAAAATACTGAATTAACTTCTCAAATTGAACAACAAACTATTCAATTAAAACAAATTGAAGTAATTGACTTTATTAATTCTTTAACTGATAATGAAGAATTTAAAAATGTTTTATTAAAGTCTTATGATATTAATGATGATATTGAAGTTATCAAAACACAATTACAAAGTGTTTATGATGAATTAATTAAGGTACAAACAGTTAATACTGGTGGAGTACCAAAAACAGAAGAACAACAAAACAATATTTTAGATACTGACAATGTATTTAATAAATAGAAGGAAGGTATAAAATTATGGCACAAAATCCACAAAGAATTTTCGGTGATATTGCTAATCAAGCAACAGAACGAGATCGAGAAGCATTTGAAGAATGATATTTACAAACATATCAACAAAAATTTAGTTGAGAAGCTTTATTTGCGTGAAAAGAAGCAAATAAATTTGGTTTAACATATAAAAGAAAGAAAAATATTAAATATAAACAAGGCCTAGGAAAAGGTGGTCAAGTATTTAATACCGATGATAACTTATTAAAATACTCAACTGTTGAGTTTGAAGATGGAATTATTGAATTAGATACAATTTTAACTTTTGCTGGTAAATTAGACCCAGTAGAAAGTGATTTTAATCCTAATCTTTGAGCCGCTGATATTGAACAAGCAATGGATACTGAAGTTTCTTATAAACGAAATAAAATTTTAGAAATTATTAATAATGGAGAAGTTACAACTATTCAAGGAAATAAAGCTGATGATACAAATGCTTTACAAATCCACGATGAAATTATGGACAAAATATATGAAAATGGTTTTACTCCATCAGAAACAGTTGTACTAGGTTCAGCAGATTTTATCCGTGGAATTCGTAATAAATTACAATTACAACTTGGAGCAAATGACCAAATTAATAGTGTAATTGAAACAAGTGGAGCAATGAAAACTGTTGAAGGAACAACATACTATATGGTTCCTAAAAAATTACCCATTATTAATGAAGATGGTTCAGAAGGAACAATTAATCTATTACCAAATGGTGTTAATGCAATAGCTTTTAAATTTAGCAAAAAATATGACCCACTTATTTTACAAAAAAAAGACCATACCCCATTAAGAGTTGGTGCGGCAGCTTTAGGTACTGGAATGGGTAATACTTTAATTATGGAAAGAGTTTTATATTTGGGTGGAGCAGTAGTTGAAACAAAAGGAATTATTAAACACATTTATTCAAAGTCTGCTTTATCAAAAGTTATTACAGTACCTAATTTAGGTCAAATTACAATGGCTGGTGATACCCCAACAACAGCAGAATTAGAAACTGCTATTAAAGTAAAAAATCCTAATTATCAAAATGGAGATGCAACATTCTCTAATATTACATCTACTGGCGCATTAGCAACTGGAAATCCAAATAAATATAGTGGAACAGTTTCTCTAATTTATTCAAAGTAAGTAGCGCCATAGATATCCACGATAAAATTAAAAATGTTGATAGTTTAACAAATGATGAAATAATTAAAGGAATTATTGTACCGCAAAAAGTAGGTAATGAAGATTTAAGACCACTTTTAAATGATAAAGTTTTAAAAGCAGTTAAAACAGTTGATGCAAGTTTAACAGTTGATGATTATGATTGATGATCTTTATATTATCAAGGTTCACCATCAACTTATGATATTACATCAACAGATATTTATGTTGATATTTATATTGCTGGTAAAAATAATGCAACTGGTGTATCACAAGTTCAATATTATAAAGTGCAAAAAGTAAATCAAATTAATATTAATCAATTTAATAAAAGTAATATTGGTAGTTTAACTAAACCTTGATATAGTGATGTTCCTGATTTAACTAAAAAAGCAGATGTAATTGCGGAAATGAATACTGGTCTTATTAAAGCAATTCAAAAAATTAATGCTGGTTTAACAACTTCAGATTATATTGTTACTATTTTAGATTTTAGTCATTTAATTTTTAATGATAGAGATGAGGGTGATTTTAGTAAAGATGTTGAACTGTCATATAGTTTAAATGGTACAAATTGATTAACTGGTGAAACAACAGGAATGGAAATTACAGTTCCTGCTGCTACTAAAAAAACCAAAAATAAAAAATAAAAATGCCAATTGGAACAACAAAAACTGCTCTTATTTATAGTATTAAAACTCCAACCAGATTATCAATTCAGCAACAACAAAAAAGTTTTGGTTTACAATTATTAGAATTTTTAGGAATACAAGTTTTAGCACTTGGTTTATCAGTTTTAACTGGTGGGATTGCTTCTGCTGTTGAATTAGGTGCGGGATTATCTAATTTTGCTGCTGCCCTTATATCGTTTGGAGTAGAAACAGCAACTGATTTTACAGTCAATCAAATATATGATAAATTAACCTCAGAAGTTACCGCAAAAAGTACCGCTTTAAATTTATTTCCAGAAATTGGGGGTATTGGTAAATTAACTCGTGCTGCTAGAATAACAAAAGTTTTAAAATTAGCAAAAGAAACTAAATTACTTGAAAAATTAGGAATAGTAACTGCTAAAAACTTAGAAGATGTTGTAAGACAAGTAGCGGGTAAAAAGATTTTATTTAATAAATTAATATTTGATTTTACTAAACAAGCAAATAATGAGACTTTATTATATACAATTAGAAAATTATTTCCTCCTGGAACTGATTTTAATAATGTTAGTCAACAAAAAATAAGTCCAAAGTTGGTACAAAAAGCACCTAGATTAACAAAAAAATATCAAGGATATGTTAATAATTGATTATCAGAATATGGTTTAAGTTTTGAAAAAATAACAAAAATAAGTACTGATGAATGATAAAAAATTATGACTGATTTACATAAAAAAGGAATTGCTAAAAAATTATTATTAAATGTTAATTTAATGCTAGCAAATAAAATATATAAAAATAAATTAGTTAATTTTATCCATAAAACTCCAATCAAATTAAATAAAATATTAGAAAAATTAGAAAAAATAAACCCAAATTTTTATATTCAAAAAGCAACTAAAAAAATATTAGCACCAATTGAAAAAAGAATAATCAATATTAAACAAAAAGTAATTCAAAAAATTAATGAACAAACTAGAAAAGTATTATCTAAATTTGAAACCAAGGCTATTCAAAAAGGACAATTATTACCATTTGCTTATGGTTCTGATGTTTTTTTAGCAGTTAAAATTGTTCCAATAAGTGTTGCGGGTTAAGTTGCTTTAACAATATATTATAAAAATCCTAAATATTCTCCAATTGTTGTTACTACCACTTTAATAAAAGCAGAACAGTTTATTTTAGCAAAAGAACCATTTAAATTCTATATGGATAGTGAATGATTTATTGACTGAGGATTTAAAAAAACAAGTTTATTTAATTTAGTATCTTTTGCCCCCGCTGTTTATCGCCAAGTAGTAAGAGATAGTTTTAAAACATATCGGACAATTGCTAAATTTTTAAAGTTAAGAGAGCAAATAAAAAATAATTGGAACAAAAGTGAAATGTTAAAAACTGTTGAAGATAGTGTGGCAACTAGTTTATTAGGTAGTGGATTTGTTTTTAAAACATATAAACAATTTGAAAAAACAAAAATTTAAGTAAAACAATTAAATCAAAAACATTATTAAATAGTAGAAAATTTATATCAAAAAAAATATATTCTAAAAAAAGAAAATGATAAGGAGATGGTTAAATGTTAAATGAGTTATGAGATGGTGTTACTTTAAAAAACTATAATAATTTTAATCCAATGACAGGTAAAATTACCCAAGTTCCAGTTCGTTATAATAAATTTTTTAAAAATGATGTAGAATTGTGATTTAGAACTTTTGCAATAAGAGCACAAAATATGATTAATTCATATTTAAATTATCCTTTTACAAAATTAAAGTTTGAAACATTTAAAGACCCATTATTAAAGAAAATATGTATTAATATGGTTTTTATTACTGTAGATCATTGAACATTTAATCGGATCCCAGTTGAGTTTTTTACTTCTGCAACAATGAATATTGGTGATATTAATTATTCTTCACAAAACTACCCAATGGCAACATGGCAAGGTTTATTACCTACTTATGCAAAATCATTGGCTAATCTAACAACTTTAAAGAAAATGTTTCCCACTTTTGAAGAAAAAGGAATTGATTTAACAATGATAGATTTAGAAGCATATTATACACAATTAGAAGTTGATGCATTAATAGAAGAAAAAACTAAAATTGATAATAAAGCAATTATTAAAAATAAAAATAATGAGTTATCAGTTCCGTTTGACAATGATACGATTTATTATGAAAATAATGTTTGAAAAGCAAAACAAGGCGGTAGTTCAATAACAGTTAATGCTCCATTACATCAAAAAGATGATAATAGTTTAGAATTATTATTATCAGATAAATTTGGTATTGAAGAAAATCAATTATCTTTTAAAAAAATTAAATGAGAAAAAGTAACGATATCATATAAGCCTGATAGTGCTAAGTATATTGATATTCCTGAATTTTCAGAAGAATATCGTTATCAAGTTTGATTATCACCAACTAATCTTAAAGGTGCTGAAGGTATGTTATGACTTGAACCACCTTATTTTACAGAAACAAAAGAAAATAAAACTTTATCTAAACATCAAGCAACTTGTTTTATTGATGATATCGATAAAACCCCTTATAGTATTGTTTTATATAATGCTAGTGGTCGGGTTTATTTAACTAATGGTTCAGAGGGTTCTAATATACCAATTAATAGTGTTCGGGTTTTACGACAAGAAGTATAGAAAGAAAGTGAGGTGTTATAAATGGATTTAAAAGAATATAAATCAGAAATTTTGTTATTAATTCGCAAAGTATTTATTTGAGGATTGGGTGCTATTTTAATAATAAGTTCAGTTGTATTATTTTTTTGTAAGGTATTTAAAGTAATTGATATTGAATGACCAGAATATTTTTATATTAAATTATCGTTGCTTATTACTGGGTCTTTTATTTATTTAATTGATAAAGTTTTTAATTTTTTTAAAAAAGACAAAAAACAAGATAGTATTGAAGATGTTATTAAAAAATAAGATACAAAATAAGAGGTGCTATAAATGGGATTATTACCAGCAAAAAAAAAAAAAAAAATAAAAAAAGAATATGATATTGATAGTTATTATTTTAATTTAGCATCAACAATTACTAATCGTAAAAATGTTAATGTTCAAAAACATAATGATATTTTAGAAAAAAGAATATGTGAGGATAATGCTAATTTTTTAAATCCACGTGAATTAGAAATTAGCATTATTAATCCAGTTACTAATCAGCAATTAGATACTAAATTAATTAATAACTTTTTAAAAATGCAAGATTTTACTAATAAAAATTGATATAACGAATATAAAATTAATAAATATGGTAAGGGCGCATATTTTATTTTTGTTAATAATTCAAAACTTAATTTTATTACGATTGATTTTTACAATGACCAGTATGACGAATTGGGAAATTTAGTTTCTTGTACTTTTGATTATGACCCATATATTAAAAATAATCAAAGTATTTTTATTACTGAAAAATTAGAAATTGATGCTATAAATAAACAAGTAAAAGTTATTAGAACATTAAAAACACGATTATATAGTACTATTACCGATTTATATATTGATGATACTAAATGGAATAACTATACTTCTTTACAACGCGAAAAAATATTACCACTTAATTTTATTCCGATTGAAATTATCCCTAATAATTCTAATTTTGAACCTTCTGCTCGTTATGGCAAACAATTTGCTAGTATTTTAGATATCATTGCTGAAAAGATTATGTTAGATCCATTATTAAATAGTGGTAAATTTACTATTAATACTAATGGAGTTACTGGTATTGTTGACCAAGAAATTAGTAAAATTTTGGCATCATTTATTGAAAATGACTTGTTATTAGTTGAAGGAGACCCTGATAGTAATTTTCAACCAGTAGACTATATTGCTGATAATTTTAAAGGTGAACAATTAACAAAAATATATGATTGATTGTTAACTAATTATTATAAAATTAATCGTCATCATGCTCCCGCTATTGCTAAAGTAGCACAACAAACCCAAGCCGAAGTTGCGGGAGTAAATATTCAAACAAACGCTTTTTATGAACAAATGATATATATTAGAGAAATTAAATTAACTGAATTTATTATTAAGTTAATTAAATATGATAATGATATTTTAAACAGTAGAACATTCAATATTAAAAATATTGATGAGTTAATTGTTGATGTTAAATTACCATTAAATTCTACTTTAAACAGACAATTAAAAAATGATGAAATTATTATAAACGCTCCTAATGAAGAGCAAGGAGGACAAGAATAATGTTAAAACCATCAGAAAAGATGTTATCAGAATTAAACGATGAACCAATTGACTATTCAATTGATAATATCCCCTTAGATTTTGCCAGTCAATCACAATATAGCGACCCTGACTTAGAACAGTTATTTACTGAAGACCGTGCTAGAACCTTATATATTTATAAAATTAATAATCTTGTTAAGACAAAGGAAAAACTAACATTAAACTACTCTCAAAATAGCGTTAAAATCGGTTTTATTGATAAAGATGAGTATATTAAAATTTCTGGTTATGAAATTAGTGACTTTAATTTTAAATTACAAATTCAGCAAAATACCACAATCCAAGACAACAGTACAAGTTATATAATGATTGATGAAAAAGATATTTTAATTAATGATATTTCAAAACAAGACAAGTAATTTTTAGAAACATTAGACTTAAAAATAATATCTGTCAATGAACCAATTAGTGAAGACAATAAAAATGAATGTTATATCATTGAAGAATATAAACACCACTATTCATTAGAAGGGATTGATATCATAAAATCTATGCATTTAATTAAAATAATCGATTTTAAATGAAAAAACCAAAATAGCATCCATTTAGTATTACAAAAATCATTGCCCAAAGATACAGTATTTACTGGGATTGAAATTAAATATCCTAAATCTATGTTATTTGGCAATATTAAATGCTGAGGGAATATTAATGGTGTTTATTCTTATCACTCATCAAATATTGAAAATGCTAGTTTAGTACCATTATTATCAATGCCAATAGAGACAGAACCTAATTTAATAATATTTCAATATTTATTTACAGAAAGTTTTTTACCTTGAAGTATTGCTAAAAATTACATTCAAGGTAAAGATGTATTAGATTTAATAAATGAAAATGGTTTAGATAAAGTTTTATTAAATTATTTAACATATCGCTACAATTATGATAGAAAATTTAAAGGCGCAAAATACGATGAAAAGGGTAACCCTACAAATAAAGCGGCTGAATTACGCCAACAATTCGAAGGGCAAAAACCCGAAGAAGTAATTGATGGTTTATTTGAAAACTGAAAATTAGATAATCCAAATCTTATTAATTATAATGCTGTCAAAAGATTTAAACAAATTATCTATATGTTATCAAATTATACATATAGCAAATATGCAATTAACAAAGGCTATAATGATGATGTTAAATTAATTGCTCCATATTATTTTGAATTAGTTTCTAAACCAAGAGAACAAGAAACTGGATATTGAGTATTTGAAACTTGCAAAGTTGAATTAAATTCATTATATTTTAATTTTAGTGGTAGTAGTCCTATTCCACCAATACCAGTAAATTATTGAGAAGAAGTTTATGCAGATGATAAACCATTTAATACAGTTGATAATAAATATTATTTTGTTGTATGGCGTGGTGATAAAAATGGTGATTGAAGAATTGTTAAATTTTTAAATAATAGTAATTTATTAAAAATTGATAATTTTAATAATCGCCAGTTAGAAAAAACGGATTTAGCATATGGAAAGGATTTATATATTAGTAATAATTCTGGTTTTATTAAATATGTATCAAATTGGCAAAGAGATGATGGAACTTATTTTAAAGCACTTTATCGCTGAAATTTAGATACTAATGAACCAAATACACCATTTATTTCACCTAAAACTGGACAAATTATCGATTGAAATTTAAAACAGCAAAATAATAATAACAAAAATTATGAAATTAAAGTAACTGTTAAAAATAAAGATATTTCAGAAAATCGAATTTATCAATTAGAAGTCAATTATTTTAATTGATTATCAATAACAAATGAATTAGAAACAAATAATATACCATCCCTTATACCTTTTAAAATTAAATTATCAGATGGAGAATATGGAAAATATTTAACTAATTTAATTGTTTCTAATGACAAAATAGAAAATTATTTAAATTATTTTTTACAATGATATAGATTACTTTATTCTAAGGCGGTTTGAATGAGTATTGTTAAAAAATTAGTTGTAGATAATATTAAAATAACTTTTTATAAACACGAAAAAATATTTAATTTAAATCAAATTGAAATATCGGGGATATGAGGTTATGGAAATTATGATATTACAATTTATACAGAAAAAGAAGAAATTAATATTAATAATTTACAATTATTTAATATAAACAATGAAAAATTATCATTAATTACATTAGAAATATAAAAATTCAGTTATTAAACTGACTTTTTATATTTCTTCATTAACTTTTATATTATCATTATCATTAATAATTAAATAAGGTTCATTAGTATCTAAATTTCAGCGATAAAATGCTTTAAAATAAGCTCCATCATCTCTTTGTCAATTTGATACATATTTAATAAAACCAGAATTATTACTAATATATAAATCCTTCCCATATGCTAAATCCGTTTTTTCTAACTGCCGATTATTAAAATTATCAATTTTTAATAAATTACTATTATTTAAAAATTTAACAATTCTTCAATCACCATTTTTATCACCACGCCATACAACATAATATCATTTATTATCAACTTGATTAAAAGGTTTTTCTTGTTGATAAATTCATTCTAAATTATCTTTTATTTCTTTGCAATTTGTGCATATTTGGTTTTCTTTTTTTAGTTGTTGTAATTCATCCTCGCTATATTGTGTTGTATTACAAGCAACTAAACTTGTTGCACTTGTTCCAATTAGAGTGATTGTGCCTAAAAGACTTAATATCTTTTTCATTATTATAATTCCTTTTGTTAAATTTTTTTATATAATTGTTTTAACATACTTGTATATATAAAAAAAGCGTTATTTAACTTTTTGAAAGGAAATTATTTAATTTATTATATGCAGAGGGTCAATCTGGCCTCGCGGAAAATTTAAGTTATTTTTCACAATAATTTAAGAAAGTCAACCGCTCGGCCCAAAATTATATTTACTTGACAAATTAAAAAAATAATTATCTATTTTAAATAGAGATGATTAGTAAATTAGCATCTCATCATCTAGATCGGTATTTTAAATATCAGGTCATCCATATTTTTTTAAAAAAAGAGGAACGCATTAAATGAAAGAAATTTTATATGATTAAAAAAAATAAAATAAAAAAAATAACTATGTATAGTGTTATTAAATATCATAAATTACATTATTCAAGTTTTCATAATCATTTTTTTGATGAAAAAAATAATGAATTAACCCTTAAAAAAGGTATTAATTTAATAACAAAAACATTTGATAATGAGTTTATTAAAACTAGACCAGCAATAGTTATTGGTACAATGGGGCAATCACTTTTAATTGTACCAACTTCAACAAAAAAATCTATAAATAAAAATATTCAAAATTTTTTTAGAACTAAAATTAATTTAAATGGAAAAGATACTTATATTTGTTGAGAACAAACTAATCATATTTATAATTCACAAATAACTGGATTTTGGTTTGAAGATGGGAAATTATACCTTATTTTATTTTTACAAATTATTTATTATATTCCCATTTTAAAGCGATATGGGTAAGAACCATAAAACAAAGCATCATATATCGGTCATGATACATTTTACTATCGGGTATATTTGTTTGGTATCGCTAAATCTTAATTCACTAATACATTTATCTAAAAATGGGAAATTATCTAATATGCAATATATCTTGCCTTGAACAAACATTTTTCGTATTCATGTTACACGATTAATTATTCCCGCTTCTTTATTAAGTGATGTTTGATGTTTTTTGGCTTTAAACATTTTAATCTTATAACCTAAATAAGGATAAATATCTTCTTGTAATTTTTGCATAAAGTTGTGGGCATTAATGTCATAATGAAATGTGGCATATTCAAAACCATCAAATTTATCAAATGTATTAATTATTCATTGTCCGTAATGCTCTACTAATTCATTTAAATTCATTGCATTTTTTAGATATCCTCGCTTTCAAATTATGATAAAATGATAAACATTATCAAATATCAAATTAAGTATTATTAATATCATATTAAAAATATTTTTTAAAGATAGGGAAATAATAAGATGGAGTTAAAACAAAATTTGTTAGGAAATTATAAAGAAAATAAAACAATCGAGACACAAAATGAAGTTAAAAATTTATTAATTAATAGAGATAATGAGATATTTAAATTATATCAACAAGGACAAATATTACAAGGATATAAGGTTGTATCAAAATTACCAAAAACAATTAAAACAGAATATGGAAATATTTCTATAAAAAGAAGATTATATGTTAAATATTATGAAAATAAAAAAGAAAATATTAATCGTTACCCATTAGATGAAGAATTAGGTTTAAAAAAATACGAAAAGATTGAAAAAAATTTAAAAGATAGATATTTATATTTTTTGGGTGATGGAAAAAGATATAAAGATATTTTACATACAACAGAGAATGCAAATATTAGCGAAAAAACAATATCTAATATTTTTAAAAATGCCGATTTAGAAAAAGTTGACTATATTAGCAACAAAAATAACAATAAAATTAAAATTACAAATAATGTTTTATATATTCAAATTGACGGTGCTTTTGTTCCTATGTGAGAAAATAAAAAAAGAGTTGAAAAGAAAATATTTTTTTCAACTATGCATATTGGTATTGATGAAGAAAAATTAACTAAAACAAGAAAAGTAATTAAAAAGAAAAAAGGTGTTTTTCAAATGATGGATAAAAATACTAATAAAAATGAAAAATCTAGTTTTAATAATTTTATTGATAAAATTTTTAAACTAATGGATACTTATGATATTAATGAAAATACTATAATATTAGTATTAAGTGATGGTGAAAAACAAATTAAAAAAATTTACAAAGCCATAAAAAAATATAAAAATAACACTGTATTATATAGTTTCGATAAATTTCATTTAGTAAAAAGATTTAAAGACTTATTTCCATATCGAAATAGAAACAAGATTCATAGATTAAAATATAAATTAGCAAGTATATATTTTTTTACTGGAAATTATGAAGCATTATTAGATTTTTTAATTTGTCATTTATCCTATGTTATTGACAACAAAAAGAAATTTTTATTAGAAACTATTGAATTAATTAAAAATAATAAAGATGGTATTGAAAATCAAGCATTAGAATATAATATTGGTTGTCATGTTGAAGTGATGTTTCACATTATATTAAGGCTGTTAAGGGGCGAGGTGCAAAAATATATTGTAAAGAAACATTTAATAATATGTTAATTGCTTCAATGTTAAGACTTAATATCAGAATTATTGAAGTTAAAATTAATAAAAATAAAGAAAAAATTGAATTTAATATTTTTAAATTAAATCAATCTCAAAATCAATTTTTATCTTTATAAATAAAAAAATTTTTAAAATTAGTAATAACTTTAAAAATTATTTTTTAGTGTGCCAAAATTCATAATTTTATAAAATTATTTATTCAATTAAAAATATAATTTTTAAAAAAGTTGAATTTTTTATAAATTTTGTTATCATTTAGTCATAAGCGAAACTTAATTTGTTTCTAATTACTTAATTTTATTAAAAACCTAAGAATAATGAATACTACCAAGAATTAGTAAATATCGTTTTTTAACACAGTTACTTACTGGTTTTAAAGTAGAGTTTGCTAATTTGAATCAAAGTTTACGAGATCGCTATTCAAATTATTATGTTGATACAATGCCGTTGTTTTTAAATGAGGATAATATTTTATTTACTTTGTATAATATTAATTTTGATAACATACGGAGGTTATTAAAAGATACTCCACAATAGGTATTTGGAATTACAGTGCAAGTTAATATTGATTATGAAGTGACATTTAAAGGATTGCCAGCAAGAGATAAGATTAATGCTCTAGTAGTTATAACTAATGATTTAGATGTTTTAAGTAATCTTCAGGATAATATTGAGGAGTATTTTACTATGTTTGTTAATAAAGTTTTAAAAAATCAAAAATTTCAAATTAGAGTGAGAAAATATAGTTATGAATGATACCCCAGCAGGATAATTTGATCCATTGTTAGGGAGGCTTTAAAGAATGAAAATATTTTATTTTTTGGTAGTAATTTATCCGATTATAGAAATACTTTTTTATGAATTTAAATTCTATGTCCTTTAAAAAGGATTCTGTTTTAGCATGAGCCGGCAAGGGATATGACCCAATGAAATTAACACCAGAAAATTTGTTAAATTTTTATAAAGAAACATATATTATAAAAAAAGTAACTGAGTACAAAGATTCTTATGTTGAAATTAAAATTAGAAGTATGATAGTAGAAAAATTTATACTTGAAAGTTTACCATTTAAACATTTGCGGACTTCCATAAATCTAGAACAATAGGTTAAAGTTTTAGTAGAAAAAAATGTGTTTGATTTTCAGCTTAAGCAATTTGAAAATATTGTAATGAATTTTTGACATTATTTTAAATTAGAAACATATTATGAGAATCATCGTTTGGTTTTTAAGGTGAACCAAGCGACTTTTTGATAAGGTACTTGAAGTTGCTAGTGTTTTAGAACAAAAGTCAGAAGGAACTTATATCACTTCAATTTTTATACCTATTATTAATTTTTTTAACAGTAAAACAAATTCAAATCTAAAACTATTATAGATTAATAATCCTAGTGATTCTGAAAATACAATTAATCTAATTAATAAAACTGAAAAATCTTTTACTGTAAAATTATTAACAAAAATTGCAAATATAAATAAATATACTAAAAATAGCATATTATTAATGAACGACTTTGACTATTGTTTTTTTATTTTTCCAAGCAAGGAAGAAATGATTATTAATAATGGTGAATATTCATTTTTGCAAATAATTGAATTTGAGGTTGGTTAATTTTTAAATGAAATCTTTTAATTTAATCATTAAAAAACATATAATTGTTGCACTTGAAATTATAAATCTATATTATTAAAATATAAAAGAAGTGAGGATTAACAATGATTGAACATTTATATGTACATATTCCTTTTTGTGACCATATTTGTTTTTATTGTGATTTTTTTAAAATTAAAAAATCACGCCCAATAATGATTGAAGAATATTTAACTTCATTATCACATGAGATTGCTCAACCCCATCCTGATTTTGCTTTAAAAACAATTTATTTGGGAGGAGGAACACCAAATAGTTTAGATGATAATCAATTAGAACAACTATTACAACTATTACAAAAAGTTGTGCAAAACCCAATAATGGAATATACAATTGAGTTAAATCCAGAAAAAATTACAAAAAGTCAATTACAACTTTTAAAGAAATATCAGATTAACCGTCTTTCAATTGGTGTTGAAACTTTTAATGATCAGTTATTAAAAAAAGTTAATCGTTATCATAATAGTGCTGCTGTTGTTAATAGTTATTACTTAGCTCGTCAAGAAGGTTTTGATAATATTTCGTTTGACTTAATTTATAATTTATTTGATCAAACACAAGCTGATATTGAGGGAGATTTGTTAATGATTCAAAAATTACAACCTGATCATATTAGTTGATATTCATTAATTTTAAAAGAAAATTCATATTGGGGTAAAACAAAACTTAAATTACCAGAGTATGATATTGCATTTGATGAAATTATTAATACTGCATTAACTAAAATAGGTTATGAAAGATACGAAATTTCAAATTATACTAATAACAACAAAAAATCACAACATAATTTAGCGTATTGAACTAATAAGTCTTTTTGACTGCTTGGCCCTAGTGCAGCTGGTTTTATTAATAATGATGGTTACTATTTATTACAGAATTCGCGAAAATATGCTAACTGAACACAAACTAAAACAGAATTGTCGGTAAAGGATTATTATTTTCAAATTTTAATGATGGGATTACGTGTTTTAAATGGCATTGATTTAACAAAGGTTAGAGATGCAAAAGCAGCAGTAGATTACTATCAAAATAAAATTGATGTAGAAGTACAAAAAAATAATTTAGTTTTTGATAATAATCATTTACGTTGTACAAGCCAAGGTTTAAATATTTTAAATGATATTTTAGTTAATATTATAGATTAAGACTTATGCTATAATTTAACTAAAGAAGAACTGTGAATAATTAGAATTGATAATTAAGAAAATATAAGAGATTAAAACTATAAGAAAGGAAGAAAATTATGGAAATTAATGTTGATAAATTACTAATAGAATACTTTGATGAAGCTTTACAAAAAATTCAGGATATTATTCGAATTCCTTCAGTTCGTAGTGAAGCAAAACCAGGAGCACCATTTGGTGAAGGAACAAAAAAGTTTTAGAATATGTCATTAAGTTAGGAACAGAATTAGGTTTCAAAACATATCAAGATTCAGAAAATCGTTATGGTTATGTTGAATCTGGTTCTGGTTCAGAAATTTTTGCGATTTTAGGACATTTAGATGTTGTTCTTCTAGGTGATCTTAACAAGTGAGAGTTTGAACCATTTAAACCACAAATTAAAGATAATAAATTGTTTGGTCGAGGAGCAATTGATGACAAAGGTCCGACAATTATTAATTTGTATGCTTTAAAATATTTAAAAGATCCAATTATTGCCAATCAGAGTTATAAACATTTTGATATGAATTATTTAGTTTTAAATTTTAATTATAAAGAATTGCTTAATATGGATATTCTTAAAAAATCTAACAGTAATTATTTTGTTAATGATGTTAAACAAAATTTTTATTCGTTGGATAATTTATTTCAAGTTTTAGATTATTTTTATTCTAATGTTTTAAGAGTTATATTTAATATTTCTAATTTTAGAGAATTTATTTATTTTACATCTAATAATGGTAATTTAAGTTTTGTGTTTTTTGTAAAAAATGGTTTTTTATTATATCCAAAATCAATGGTTTTTAATATTTTAAGATTTCCTGATACAGATATTTATTATTTAAAACCACGAGTGCAATTATATAATGCCTATACGATAAATAGTACTAATGATTATTTTTCTTATTATTCAAATTGAGATTATAAGACTAATATTTTACCTTCTAATAATGATAAATATACTCAATCAATAAAATTATTAGATATGACAGATAGGTCAAAATATCAAGGTTTTAATTTAATTAGATTTAGTACAACTACATTAATAGAAAATAGATCTATTTCAATTAATGGTTTTAATTTTAGTCTTTATAATGCTACTGATTGAAATGGTGAACTTAATGATGGAAAAATTTGACAATTACCTTATAAAAAAGGTGCTTGATACCGTTTAGATATTCATATTGAAAATTCGGCAATTTGGATTGTAAATAATTTGCCTGGTATGAAAGAAATTTATAAATTTGTTAATGGGATAGTACATGTGTTTAGTAATATGTCTGAATTGTTTAATAATATTGGTAATTTGTTTGCTTTTGATATTACATTTAAGATTATGTTAAGTTCTATTTTGGTTTTAGCAATGGTTAATGGACTTTTACGTTATTTTTAGGACTAAATAATGTAATGTTGTTGGTAAAAAAAAGTAAGGTGGTGTGGTGGTTTATCCACGCACCACCTTACTTAAAGGGGTAAAAGTCGCGGAACGACTTAGGGGCGAAGCCCCTTTCCTTGATATAAAACAATAAAAAGGAGCAATCTATATGAAAAAATGACTTAGCATAATAGGAACAATAGGATTAACAGCAACAAGCACAACAACATTAATCAGTTGTAAAAAAGAAAATAATAATAAAAACGGAGGTGGGGGTAATAAACCAGAACCACAATATAATCCACAACAACCACCAGAAGGTAGTAATTGAAAATTAATTCCTAGGGTTAATGATGTTTTAGTACCACCCAAAGTAATTGCTTCTACTGATAAAAATAAATATGTAAAAGAAGATGATAGGAAATATATTGTAATTTATCCATATCTAATCCAACAATGAAACATAATTAAAACAGATGCAAAAAATATTAATAATACCTGAGCATGAAGTTCAAAAGCAATAATTTATCGTTGAGATGGTGATAATGAACCACAAATACCTACCATTGATAAAAACACCGGTGAAATTACTGATTGAAAAGAACAAAAAGGAACTGAATAACAGTTCCTTTTTTATATTAATCGCACAAATTTAATAAAAATAATTAATAAAAAAATATTTGTTATTATACTATACAATGCTGGATTAAATTTTCATACCTCAAATATTTGACTAAAAAAACTATACACTGTCTCAAAAACCTTACCAACACCACTAGCTAATTCATTCACTTGTTTAACTCCGGGAATAGTATTAAAAATTCAGATGACCGCATTTTTAATATGAGTTTCAAAATCTCATCAACCTTTAGGATTTATATATTGCACTTGAAATAATTGCTTATCGGGGAACAAACCACCATTATTAATTTCTTGTCAGTTATAAATTCCAAAATTAAAATAATAATATCGGTACATATCATTCTCTTTTTGGGCTTGCAATTCAAAAACATTATAATCGATTTTTTGTTCTTCAATTTTTTTATATTGCAAACCATATTTATTTTGTAAATTACCGCCAAAAACATAACCCTAATTTAACTTAATATCATAATTATTAGAAATCGAAAAATCATAATTAAAAACACTACCATAATTATTAATCGTATAAAACCGATTTTTAAATGCTGAATATAATTTAATATCTAATTGTTTATATTTATCTGAAAAATAAAAATATCGTGGGTAAATTTTAAAACCATTATTTACTAATAAACCATATTTTTTATTATAACCTTGAACATAAGTATTATTTTCTAAATCAAAAATCGTGCGTAAATAATTAGTATAAAATTTCTGTAAAATCTTAAACATACTATTTAATAATTTATCAAATTGTAATTTATCGTTAATATTTTCACTTAATAAAATATTATTAAAATTTTGTAATTTCAACGCAAAAAAGTTAACTAAAACAGTATCATACTGTAAATTATCAATATATACATTTTCAATAAACGAACTACGATTTTGAAACACTGGCACCAAAGCACTTGCAAAAAACGACTGTAAAAACTTAGATAGATCAAACTGACCGCTAAATTGTTGATAATATTTTAAATCTTTACTATTTAATGATGAATAAATTGAACCATTAAAATTAAAAACCTCACCAGTTTCCGTTCGAATAAAACATCAACCGTTTCAAAATCAAAAATTATCCGCTTTGTTCCAACCTTATTCGGATTTTCATAATCCGCACTACCACCTTGTTGAACTCTAATATTTTCCTGCAAAACAGAATATAAAGATAAACTAATAAATTCTTTTACGCGAGTTTGTTGATAACTATTTCAATCAGTAATTTCACCTGTATTAGAGTTAATTGTTGGCAATTCTAGTTCATCACTACCATCTCAATAATAAATTATTGCTTTTGAACTTCATGCTCAGGTATTATTAATATTTTTTGCATCTGTTTTAATTATGTTTCATTGTTGGATTAGATATGGATAAATTACAATATATTTCCTATCATCTTCTTAGAAGCAATTACTTTGGGTGGTACTAAAACATCATTAACCCTAGGAATTAATTTTCAATTATCTTGGTTTAACCTAACTCTTGGATAACGATTATCTTTATAATGGTCAACATTCTCCACAATTTTTTTAGATACATCATACATCTTATATTTTACTGCAAAAGCATAAATAAAATCAGTTAAATCATCCAAAAAATTCTCCTTTTTAACATCATAAAATTTATCAACCATATATCAACTTTTTAAACTATGTCATTGTTGATAATAATTTAAAAATGTTCCACCAGGTTTATCATAAACAACTCCCGTGGAATAACTATCTTGTAAAAAATCCAAATATCATTTATCATTAAACGATAATTTTTTTGATGTTTTTAAAGTTGGATTAATAAAATAATTTGTTTCCGACCAATTTTCAAAAAAACTACTGCGTAAAAACATTGTATTAATAAAATCAGTTTCATTAATACCTTTATCAGTACTATACTTTTTTGTTTAAGCGTATATTGCTCCTCATTTAACGGTCTAAACGCCGTTAAAGTAATAAATGGAATAATCAAACCTAAAAAACTTAAAATAAATATGGCAAATAAAGATAATAACTTACGCATTATTCTTTACCACCTTTCTTCTTTTTAAAATTAATTATAAATAAAATACATCAAACTAATTCAAATCAAAAAAACAAATTTGCAACTAACATATATCAGAATAAAATACCAAACTCATTAATTAATTTATCTCATTTATCGTAAATTGATCCAATAAATAAAGCAAAACCAAAACCAACAACTAAAATATATACTAATATTTCTCATCATTTTTCTTTTAAAAACTTTAAAATTTTTAATTTTCATAAACTCAACTCCTAACTATACAATGTTTTTGAAACAATAAACCCAACAATATATAAACTTGATATTGTTAACATTAACGGATGGCTAAATAAAATTGCCATTCTACCAAATAATCAAATCAACCAAGTATCAGAATTATATAAATCCATAATAATATTTTTTGCCGATGTAAATTGATTAATAATAACAGTAATAAAACCAGTTCCAAATATCGCGATTGCCGCAACCAATAAAACTAATTTAATCATTACTTTTTATCTCCTTTAAATTTAGTACTTTTAATATTTTTTGCTTGATATCTAATACTTTGTCGTTTAAGTTCTTTTTTTAACTTGCTGCTTATTACTATTTTGATAAACATTTTTACCAACATTAATACCTTTTCGTACAGTTGACGAATATACTTGTGAAACACCATTATATTAACTGTTGAACCTAAATTATTATATTGTGTTGATGTCCCGTGAATTGCATAAATAGATAACTTAATAACCATAAAAAAGATTAAAAAATAAGCAATTGACGTATTTGTCATCGGTAATTTTGTATTTCAAATTACATCAAAAATAAATAAAAATATATCAAAAACAAAACTAAAAATCTTGTCTTAATTACTATTATTATTTTCAACTAATAAATTAATCATCTTTACTATTTCCTTTCTCTTTTTTAGGTTTTAAATTCTTTTTCAAAATATCAATATCAAATAACTCCAATCGTTCTTTAACGCTTAATTTTGTGATTTCTTACCAATAATATTCTTTTTTATCAATAATTTCATCATTTTTTAAATCACGCACAAACTTTAACCATTGACTATCGTACTTATTGGCAAATTCAAGCGGAATAATTATTTTAAAAAACCGAATTCCTAACCCAACATCCGACTTATGTTTTGCTCTTTTACCTTCTGCTGTTCGTTCTACTGATTTTGTTTTTCAAATTTCATAATCCGTTATATCTTGAAAAATTCCAATTCGCATAATAAAGAAACGATTAAAAAAATTAAATCCTTTTTTAGCAACGGGTTTTTTCAATGAAATTGGAATAATAATTCCACTTGCTAACTGGCGAATATTATTTCAAATCATACCCTCACGCTGAGAAGTAAACAACGCACGGTATCCAAAATGTCCTCGCTAAAACAATTCACGGTATTTTACTACTATGAACTTTTTTCTCATCGTGAGGACTAGTTCCATCAATATACAAATAACTTTCATCAAATAAAATAACACTATCATCGGGTGGGACTGGTTTTTGTTCTATCTGTAAAATCTAAATTTTTAAATGTTAAAACTTTAACTTTATCATCTTCTAACGGATAATTACTATAAATTTCATCTGTCAATAATTTCATAGTTTGCGATAAATAAGTTAAAAGTAATGTTTTACAGGTCCCTAACTTCCCAATAATAACTGATAACGGATTATCTCAAACAAAATTTACTAACCGAAAAGCGTTTAGCTGATAAAAAATATTTTTTCACAATCATCACACAAAATAAACACACTGCAAAGCAAACAAAAATCAAAATACTAAACCAACACAATACAAAGAAATTATCAAAAGTAATAAATCAATTAAACTAAACAAAAACATTGAACCACTAATATAACAATAGTTTTTAAAGAAAAATATAAACTTTTTCATTATTTAAAATACCCAACTATTTTAAAAACCATTCATAATAAAAACCAAGTTAAAAACAAAATCACAATTCAAACACCAACCATCAAAGTTAAATATTCATTTTTGCGTTAAATTCCACATTGTAATACTTTCAACATTCGTTTTATCTATAAACAAAAAGACATGAATAAAAAACTCTTTTAATTTAATTCAATCATTTTGCATATTTAAAAACTCCACATTTTTTGAATAAGTTTAAAAAACATTCCAAAAAACAAAACGATAAATAACACAAACGATATAACATATAAAAAATCAGGGGCATTTGCACCAATAATATAAATAACAAATTGAACTCAATAATCATATAAACTCATTTAATTTAAATATTTCAAATCATTAATTAATTCTTGTTCTTTTTCAAAACTTAAATTTATTAAATTATTATTATTATTATTTGTTTTTACTTTTTGAGGTTCACTTGAAAATAATGCTTTTTTCATTTTAGTAAAATAATTTTGTTTATATTGATTATATAAATTGATTAAGGTTGTTCCAGTTAAATATTTTCAAATATTTTGCTTTAAATTTTCATCATACTTTATAATAGGATAAGAATTATTATAAATCAAACCGATTGCTACTTGATCCGAATGTTTTTCACTCGGATAAATAAACTTATTACTCAATCAAAACCCAATATGGCGATTATGATTGGGTAAATTAATAAAACTTGCTTTATCTGTTGTAAAAGGGATAAATTCCTTACTAATAAAATAATTTTCTACATTCTGATTTTTCTTAACAAAATTACTCAATTTTATCATCTCCTAACTAAATATTTGTTTAATAAACAATGTTATAAATAATGTTTATATAATGTTTTTTAATTGTAATAAACACTGATTATTAACAATGTTATAGATAATGCTAATATATTGTTTATTTAATGCTTAATAAACACTGTTAATAAACATTGTTAAATATAAAAATAATAAAAATTGGCACACTGAAAAATACTATTTAATTTTTAATAATAGTTATTAAAATATAAAATCATAAGTTTATAATTAAGTTGATATTATTATGGTTTTCTCTCTGTATAAATTATTTTAAATAGAAAGGAGAAATAAAATATCGAAGAAATAATAAATTCATTTTTCTATTTAATAAATTCATTTTTAATTAAAACAATTATTTCACTAATAATAATTTTAATAATAACTTTTAAATTTATTATTTGAATTTTTTATAAATTAACAAATTTATAAATATTTTTATACAGAGAAAAAACCATAATAATACCTTAAATATAATTAAATTGATATTTTTACACTATATACTGCCTACAAGTTTTTTCATCTTGTAAAATTATCAATAATAACCAAAATAATTAAATTTATTTAAAAATAAATTTGTAGACAGTGTATAGTGCAAAAATAAACAACAAAATTATTTAATCAAATCACATATAAAAACTAGTGTGCCACAGTCAAAATACATGATAAATAATAAATATTAAAATCCTTTAACCATAACACGGAAAAAGTTTAAGATTTTAATAATACAAAATATAGCAAATGGAATTAATATAATTCACGCTCCACCTAAGAAAACCATTATCTCAGGTAAAATATTTGTTATAACTTCTTTAACTTTTCATAATGCACTAGTCAAACCAGTTCAAATCCCAGTCATACCCTCAGTCATAGTTTTAGGTGTAGGTGCTGTTAAAAAATTAACCGCTGTTGTTAAATACATACCTAACATTTTTTTTATCCTCCTTTCTTTCAATTTTTTTTCTTTTTTCTTTCCTCGAATTTGTTTAATTTTTTGATAAATTGATAAACCAATTCAAGCAAAAATCCCTAATATAATAACAACACTAAATATTGTCGTTAATCAAGTTGGCATATTACATTTCCTCTCTAAAAACTAAAAAATTGAAATTTGCAAACTTGCTCCGCTCGTTGTCGCTTCGCTCCATTAAAAACACTATTGAATAAATTATCCGCTAATAAATTACGCGGAATAATTTATTCTTTTACTTTTTAATTTCAATATCTTTTGCAATCTTATTAACAGTATTAATAACATTATCTTTACCATACTTTTTCACTAGCGACTGCAAAATAAAATATTGCTTTGTTTGCATAATTTCAACTCCTCAATTAAAAATATTAAAAAAAATTTACTTTCCAAAACTGTAAAAAACAAAAATACAAAATGTATGTGGTTTCTACAAAAATCTTAACATGGTAGTTTACCAGATCGAGGAATCAATGCTGCTTTAATTACTTTAGCAACATATGCTGAATTAAATAATAATTCAATAATTGCAAATTTTGCAAAAAAACATTTATATAATAATTTTCATTTTAGTCATCTTTTCCCAGATATGAAATATGAAACCGGATTATTAATTATTAATAATGGAATAGTTGAAATTAATCAAGAAAAAAACACGCTTAACTTTAAATATGCGCGTTCCAATTTCATATAAATTACCTGATGTACAAAAACCATTAACAGCAGAATTAAAAAAATATAACTTGGAATTAACAAATATTTCTTGGCAAGAAGCACTTTATATGCCAGTTAATAGTCTAATGATTAAAAATATTATGAAAGTTTACTAATAGGTGACTGGTGATACCCACACAAAACCTGTAGCAATCGGTGGTGGAACATATGCTAAAGCAATGCCAAATTGTGTGGCATTTGGCGCTGAATTTGATATTAATGAATCAACAATGCATTCTTATAATGAGTATGTTAAGCTTGATGATTTAAAAAAATGTTAGAAATTTATACAAAAGCGATTCCTTTGTTAGCAAAAAAATAGCATAGTCCTTAATTTAAATAATGATATCTATTCATCTTTTTCACAAATAAAAAATAATTATTATATAATAAAATATATAAATTAAAAAATATAAAAAATTACTAAGCAGAATATTACAGACATAAATAAAATAGTTATTAATGATCTTATATTTTCCTTTTTATATTAGTTCATTAAAAGAAAAAGAAAGTGGGAAGTATAATGAAAAATAGCATTATTAAGGAAAAATGAGTAAAACTGTTAAAATTATTTTGGGAAGCATAGGTGGAACTTTCTTTTTAGGATTATTTACATTTTTAGGAATAGTTGTTAGGGAAAGAAATAAGACTAAAAGACGAAAATTTGAACTTAAGCATCAAACTTTTCTAGAATTACTAAAAAATCATCCCCTTTTTGAATTTCAACTTTTGATAAACCAGGTAATCTCATTGCCGCATAATTTCATAACCAACAATCCGTTTAATGGCTCAAAAAATTCTTTTTTTAGAGAAAAAAAATAAAAAAATAAAACAGACAAAAGAGTTTTTTGAAAAAAAAAAAAAAAATATTTGAATTACTAGAAGCTAAAAATATTATTGATAAAATAGCTGACTTTATTAATCGTTTAGATGAAAGTGAACAAACAGATGACAATAATAGCGATAATAGAAATGAGGAAATTGATTATGAGCAAAAAAATTATGAAAAGGAGAATTAAAGATGAAAAATATGAAATTTTATTTAAAATTTATTTAGATAAGTTAAATAAATTAGAAGAAATGGAAAGCAAAAGTAAATTAAATATTATTAATAATTTTTTAGTCATTGAATTATTATCAATTTCGTTTACAACTGCCGTTTTATTGTTAAAAAATGAAATTAAGTTTGAACAAGTTAAAGAATATTTAAAATTTGCTTCTCATTTTTATAATAATAAATTAGAAATTAATCCTAATACTGTGAGCTTATTAGTTGAAATGTCAGTCGAAGAAGAACAAAAATTTTCAAATTTATTAAAAGAAGAAAATGATATTGTTAACAAATATGTTATTAGATTAAATAATGTCTTTTTAATTAAATATGAAAATGATTCATGAGAATGATTTAATTCATTATATGATATTGAAAAACAATATTTTAATTCTCATAAAAAAGTCCAAAAATGAAATCAAAAATTAGAAAAAGTTTTAACAAATATTATTACTGAAAAGAATTTTAATAATATCCATCAGTGAGATGTCAAAAAAAGAGATTAATCCTTTGTATCATCAAAAAAATATTACAAATGAAAATAAATTAAAAAAAATATTACCATTTCTTCCAAACAAATCATATTTTGAACCAAATAAATATAATTATTAAAAAAGATAATATTAAATATATTATCTTTTTATTTTATTATACTGTTTTAGCAAGATGTTGGGCAATTGATGGTTCACCTTTTGCTCAGAAGATAATAACAAAAACGGTTCCAATAACTGTTGCCATTAAAATTCATTGTAAAAAGGAACATAATCCGTAAATAAAATTTCCTTTTCGATCCTTTGGACAGTCTGTTCCAAAAATTAAAGTCCCAACAGGATTAACATTGAAAATTCATAAAATAACATTTAATCAACAAAAAAGAATATTAAAAAGCGATGATAGCATTCTTTTGGCCATAATAAATCCTCTTTTCAGATATATATAATTATATAATGTTTATTACAAACTTATTATCTAATTCAAAATTTTTTTTTATTTTAATTTATGATATAATAATTATGCTCATTTTTTGGAGGAAATAATAATGAATGTAAAAAACTCACATAACAATAATAACCTTACAAATTTAAAAAATAACGAAGAACTTGTTAAAAAACATTATAAATATTGAATCAAATTTAAAGATGAGTTATTTGAGTACTTATTAGAGATAATAAAACTTGGTAAGATTAAGATATTTTATTGTAATAATTGTCAACAGGGGAAAGATGTTGATGATTTAAATATTTATGATCTTTTTTTCGGATTTAGTTTTGATAAGATTAATGTTAAAACAGAAACAATTGATCATTTTATTGTTGAGTTATGTAACGAATGTAATCAAATGAATGATGTTACTAATTCATATATTAAAGTATTACAAAATAATGTTGCATGTATTTATTGCAAGAAATTACTTTACCAACATAACGAACACTTATTACTTGATAATAATAATTATTGCTCACGAGAATGTTTACGCAAATATCTGAATAAAACAATTAAAGAAGGAGAGTAAGTTATGAAAACCAATGTTTTGAATAACAATAAATGATTAGATAAAATAGCTGAATCAGTAGTAAAAATTCAAACACTAACGAATATCACATATGTTGATTGTAATACATGTAATTATGAAAATAAATCGTCAAATTTACTTTTTGCTAATTCATCATATGAAATATTATCAGTTTTAATTAAAACAACTTGTGGGCATGATATTGCGAAAGGACTTAATTTTTTACGCATTGTGAATGACAATGGTGATAATTTTGAATTATTAGGAGAAGCAATTACTGAATGTTGAGTTCATAAAGAAAAAACTTGTAGTCATCACTTAAATGAATCAAAAGCATTTGTTTGCTATCAATGTGATAAACTTAAACCAAAAATAATGCGCATTGATAATGTTAATGTTTGTTCATTAAAATGTTTAAAAGATTATTTAAATGCTCAAGTAAAATAAATTTTATAATTAAAAAAGGAAATTAATTTCATTTTTTAATTATTATGAAATTATGATTATAATGGATTGTTTGTTAATTTCAAATTATTACTTTACTTAACAAAATATCCAAGATAAAATTATAATTAGTAGTTAATTTTAACTAAAAAGGAGGTTGAGGGAATGCAATCATATTATACAGAACATATTTTAAAATTAAAACAGCCAAAATTAAAGGCACCATTAACTGATGGGGAAATTAATGCTATTGTAACAGCTTTTAAGCATTTAGTTTGTAAAATTAAAAAAGATGTTGTTGTTATTAAGCATCAAAAATTTGGATATGAACTTTTTCGTAGTAAAGCAGACGACAAATATTGAGCATATGCTCTTACATTTACTGAACCTCTTAATCCATTAAAACCAATTTATAAACATCATTGAATTGGTAATGCTTTTATTGGTTATGGGTATGATACATTAGAAGAAACAATTAATCAAACTTTTAAAATGATGGAACAAGGACCAACTGCACAAACAAATTTTCGTGATTATTTAACTAGTTGAGATGAAGAGAAAGACCGCATTTTCTTAGGTTGAGAAGAAAAAGAATGGTCTTTTGAAAAATATCAAAAATTTCAGCGTTGATATGAAAAAAACAAGGTTAAAATTATGGCAAAACAAATTGGAGTTAAGGATGCCGAAGATTATAATAAAGAAATTAATGATAAAAATAATAGGTCTGGATTAGCGGTTTTATTAGGGAAAATGCAAGATCCACCAAAACGTCCCCGAGCAATGGCTGTTGTAATGCGCGAAACAGCAAAGACAAAAGAAAAATGAGATGACCCAAAAACCAAAAAATACCTTGTTGGTTTTATGTATGTCAATTAAGAAAGCATCCCCATCTTATGAATTATCGAGAAATTAATTCAACGCAAAATGAACATATTAAATTATTGGCAAAATTAAAAGAAAAAAAATACCGAAAAGAATTTAATTTAGCCTTAATTGAAGGATGAAACATTATTGATGAAGCATTACAACAAAATATTGTTGTTGAAATTTTAACAACAAAAGCAAATCACCCAAAATTAAAGAATTTTAATAATATTTTATTAACAATAGTTCCGGAATTAATTTTAACTAAGTTGAGTCAAAGCAAAAATAGTCAAAATATTATCGGTGTGATTTATTTAACGAAGGTTAAGGAACAAAATAATTTTCAATTTAATCAAAACATTCTTTTATTAGAAAACATTCAAGATCCAGGTAATGTCGGAACATTAATCAGAACTGGCCTTGGTTTTGGTTTTACAAATATTATTTTGTATAATCATACTGTTGATCTTTTTAATGATAAAGTCTTACGTGCTAGTCAAGGTGCGATTTTTAAAGTTGCAATTAAAGAGATTTGTTTAAATGAAATTAAAAACTTCCAATTAAACCAATATAAAATTATTACGACAGGTTTAAATCAAAAAAGTGTTTATTTACAAGATTGTCAGTTTAAGCAAAATGACCGGTATATTTTAGCATTGGGTAATGAGGGGCATGGCCTTTCCACCACATTGCAAGAAATTAGTGATTATAATGTCCAAATTAAAATTAATTCACAACTTGAGTCATTAAATGTTGCTCAGGCAGGAACAATTTTAATGTATGAAATTAATCGTCAGATGGAGGAAAAATAATGTTTAAGTTTAAAAATGCAAGTTATGTTACATCAGCGGTTAATAAAGCAGGTTGAATTAATGATGATTTATTAGAAATTGCTTTTTTAGGGAAAAGTAATGTTGGTAAATCAAGTTTTTTAAATATGTTGACAAATCAGCGCCAATTAGCAAAAGTTTCTCAAATTCCTGGGAAAACCCGTATGTTAAATTTTTTTGCAATTAATAATAATCAATTTCGAATTGTTGATGCACCCGGATATGGATTTGCAAAAGTTGGTAACCAATATAAGATGGATTTTGCAAAAATGATGGAAGAATATTTAACTCAACGCCAAAATTTAAAATTTGTCTGTTTGTTAGTAGATTTACGTCATCCACCAACTCAAGATGATTATGAAATGTATCAATATTTAAAACATTTTAACATTTTGACCGTTTTAATTGGAACAAAAATTGATAAGGTCAAAAAGAATGATATTCAAAAGCATGAAAAGATTATTAAAGCTAAATTAAATTTTGCTGATAGTGATTATTTTATTAAAACATCAAGTCGAAATAAAATTGCCCGTGATGAATGTTGAGCATTATTTTTAAAATTATTAAATTTTAATGAATAGTTAAAATATTTTAAATTAATAAACTTATTAATAAACTTATTAAAACTATTTTTATTAAATTAGCATATAATTATGACAAATAAGGAGTGGTTAACATGAATAGTTTTTCATTGACAAAAGAAAAAGGCCTTTGACAAAAAATTTTTAAGAAAATCCCATGGTTTTATCATCTAATTTTTCTTATGACTGGAATTATAGTTGGACTGTTATTTCAATTTTTATATATTAAACGATGAGATTTTCCTTATTTCTTTATTTTTATTATTGCAATAATAATGCTTTATTGTGTACTATTTTTATTATTTAGTCCCATTATTAAGCAAAATTGGTTTTTAAAAAAAGGTTTTAATGAAAAATAAAAAAATTTCAATTAAAACAATTGCTGCTGAATGTGGCGTTGGTGTTGGGACAGTATCACGTTATTTTAATGGCGGTTATGTTAGTCAAAAAAAGCGTCTTTTAATTCAAAAAGTTGTGGAAAAATATAATTTTCAACCTGATTTTGCTGCGCATTCAATTAAAAAGAAAATGTTAGAAGTATATATTTTAATTCCTGATTTAACAAGTAGTAATACATTTATTGTTAAATCAATTTTAAAACAAATTAATGATGATTTTGCTAAAGTAGTTCCTTTTGTTGTTGAAACAACTTATGATTAGGATCGTTATTTATTACATTTACAAGCAATTGTTCGCCGTAAACCAGCTGCTTTAATTTTATTTACGATTAGTAATGACCAAAATATCCGCCCCTTTTTACAGACAATTAATGTTTCAATTATTGTGTATGGTCGTCAATGGGGGGATACTGTTTTTATTAATAATGATAATGAAATGATGTATGCTTTGCTCCAAGAAATGGCACTGAATCATGAATTTGACAAGCAAAAAGAAATTCTTTATATTGGTGAGAATCCGGTAACAAATTTACCAACTGGATTTGCACGATATGATACTGTTGTTGATTGATTTAAACGTCGTAATTATCAATTTCAATCGTACTTTTTTTCTGAGAATCAAGAACGAATAATTTGAGAATTAGTTAAAACAATTGATTTAAATAATAAAATTATTATTGCAGGGACACATACCTGCTATAAAGTTGTTATTTCCTTTTTAATGAAAAATAATATTACTAATAGTTTACTAACAGATATTTGTAATAGTAATGACTTTTTTCTGCCAATTTTACCAAAACATTATTATATTGCCATTAACTATGGTGAATTAGCAACAAAAACAATTCTCAAGTTAAAGCAAATTTTAGATGGAAATAATATGACAAAAAATAAAACAATTGAATGTTTAAGTTATAATACACATTTTTTAAAATAAGTTTATATTTTAAAAAATGTGTATTATAATCAAGATATGGAAATGATTCCATACAGGAGATAAAAAATTATGACAAAAAAAACATATACTACTGAAATAGCAGTGTTAATTCCATTATTGGGAGGAATTGACAATATTATTTCATATACTCATTGTGTTTCCCGGATTAGATTAGTTTTAAAAGACAATACAAAAGCGAATTCAAAGGAAATAGAAGGATTAGATAATGTTAAAGGAACGGTTCAACCAATTGGGCAATATCATATTGTAATTGGACCTGATGTCAATAATTATTTTGCTGAATTTAAAAAATACTTAACTTCTAAAACAGAAAAATTAGGAGAAAATATAACAAATGAATCAACAGTAAAAAAAGGAAAATGATATCAACGATTATTACAACATTTTTCAGAAATATTTATTCCCATAGTCCCAGCCTTAATAGCAGGGGGGTTAATTTTGGGATTTCGTAACATTTTAGAAGCAAATTGAAATGGGGAAGGAACTTCATTGGTAAGTATTTCAGGATTTGCTAAAGGGTTAGATGATTTTTTGTGAATTCCAGCCCAAGCTGTCTTTTGATATATTCCAGTTACAATTTGTTGATCAATATTTGCCAAAATGGAAGGTTCGCCAGTTCTTGGGATTATTATTGGTTTAACATTGTTATTACCACCGTTAGTCGATATTTTTGAAATTGCTAAAGGTGCTAATAATTCATTATGAATTTTTGATGTGGCACCAACATTTGACTTTGGAGCATGAAGTTTTCCTTGAAAAATTCAATATACAGGGCAAGTAATTCCGGCAATTGGAGTAGCCTTTTTTGGGGTTTATTTAGAAAAAGGATTAAATCGAATTGTTCCCGCTGTTCTAAAACAAATTTTTGTACCATTATTAACAATTTTATTATCTTTTACAGTTGGATTATGTTTAATTGGTCCAATTGGCTATATCATTGGAAGTGCAATTTCAGTTGGATTAAGTTGAGCGTTAGTTAATCCGATTGCAAAATATTTCTTTGGACCAATTTTAGGATTATTATATGCGCCAATCATAATTACTGGTGCTCATACGATGCTTAATGCAGTAATGATTCAAGATACAGTTCAAATTGGGGGAACATTTATTTTTCCAATTTTATGTATTTCAAATATTGCCCAAGGAAGTGCCACTTTAATGTTTACTATTAATAACCGAAAGGACCCAAAAATGAAAGAAATTGGAATTTCTGCCACAACGTCGGCTTGATTGGGAGTAACTGAGCCAGCGTTATATGGAATTAATTTACGCTTTCTGTATCCATTCTTAGCAGCAATTGTTGGTTCAGCAAGTGGTTCAATGTTATTAACCGTTGCAGGCGTAACTTCAAATGGAATTGGAAATGGTGCATGATTAGGAATTTTATCAATTCAATCATTTAGTCAAATCCAAGGTGTTCAAACATTTATTGGTACGGGGTATGCGTGATTTATTCTTAGTGCATTACTAACAATGATCGCAACAATGGCCTTAACATTATTTTTAGAAAAACTTCCACGTTTTACAAAATTACGAGATGAAATATTACAAGTTAAGGGGACAAGTTTAATTAGTTTTAAAAAACAACCAAAAGTGGTTGAAAATATTAATAAATAAATTTTTGAAACGATAAAGGAGATTATCAATGAATAAAATAAATTTTCAAGAAGCGATTGTGTATGAAATTCACCCACAATCGTTTTATGACAGCAATCATGATGGAGTTGGTGATTTACAAGGAATTATTCAAAAATTAGATTATTTAGCTATGCTAGGAGTTAATTATTTATGATTAAATCCAATTTATGTGTCACCACAAAAAGATAATGGTTATGATGTTTCAGATTACAAAAATATTAATCCGCTTTTTGGAACAATGTATGATTTTGAAATGCTAGTTACAGAAGCAAAAAAACTGAACATTTTTATTATGATGGATATGATTTTTAATCATTGTTCAACAGAACATGAATGATTTCAAAAAGCACAGACAGGAAATCCAGATTATTTGCAACGATTCTTCTTTCTTCCTGGTGACAAAGCAAATTGCCCAAATAATTGGCAAAGTAAGTTTGGTGGTTCAGTATGAGAATATCATGATAAATTAAAAATGTTTTATTTACATTTATTTGATAAAACACAAGCTGATTTAAATTGAAAGAATGAAAGTCTACGCCAAGATATTTATCAAATTGTTAACTATTGATTACAAAAAGGAGTTCGAGGGTTACGATTTGATGTTATTAATTTAATTGGTAAACCAAATACTTTTGAAAATGATTTAACTGGTGATGGTCGGAAATATTATACTGACACACCACAAGTTCATACATATTTACAAGAAATGACTCAAAATACTTATTTGAAAACAAATGATATTATTACTGTTGGTGAGTTATCATCAACATCAATAAAACAAGCAATTTTATATACAAAGCCAGTGGCCCAAGAATTAAATATGGCTTTTACTTTCCATCATTTAAAAATTGATTATTTAAATAATGAAAAATGAAAATTAGCTCCCTATGAGCCGGCTAAACTAGTAGCAAAAATTAAGGAATGACAGATCCCGGTGCAAGCAGTAGGTGGTTGGTTAGCTAATTTTTTAAATAATCATGATCAACCACGCGCATTATCACGCTTTGGTGATCCGGAAAATTATCGTTTTGAATCAGCTACAGCTTTAGCAGCTGTTGTCTTGTTACTACGAGGAACGCCATATCTTTATCAAGGAGAAGAATTTGGCATGGAAAATAATAATTATACCAAGATTGAACAGTTAAAAGATGTTGAATCAATTAATTATTATCACATTCTTCAAAATGAAGGAGAACAACCAGATGCTATTTTAAAAGTATTAAGTGCACGTTCACGCGATAATGCTCGTACTCCAATGCAATGAAATAATCAGCAATTTGCTGGGTTTAGTACACATAAACCATGAATTGATGTTAATATGAATTATTTAAAAATTAATTGAGAAAAAGATTATCATAGTCCACAATCAATTTTTAAAGCTTATCAAATGTTAATTCAACTTCGCAAAAATAATCTTGCCTTTAGTTATGGCGAGATTGAATTTGTTGAAATTAATCCAGTAATATTAAGCTTTTATCGTTATTATAAACAAAACAAATTTTTAGTATTAATTAATTTATCTGCGCAAACAATTCCAATGCCAGATAATTTATTGCCTAAAAAAACGATGTATAACAATTACTCAACTTTTGATAAAAAAATTAATCCTTATCAAGTTCTTGTGTTTGATTATTTAATGTTAAAACCATTTAAATAATCAAACCCTTTTTTAAATGAAATAAATCTAGTTCAATTTTAGCAATTAAGTCATCAATAAAATTTTGGATATTTCTATTTATTACAATTATTGGTTTTCAAATTTGGTTTTGATGGTGGGCTTTTGTGCTATAGAAGTATTTATCTAATAAAAGAGTAAATTTATCGTTAACAAATGACATTGATAAAACTTCTTGATATTTGTTACTATTATCGATTAAATTAGCCATTGCTTTTGGGGTTAAAATTTTACGTAATTTTATAAAGTCTGTTGTATTAGTATCAAAAAGATTAGGAAATTCTGTTCCTTCTAATTCAATTTCTTTATTATTTAAAATAAATTTTTTAAATTTACTTTGGTGTTGCACCTTGTACTTCAATTTCAAGGTTTTTTGGTAAAGTAGCTGCAAAGAAAAAGTAATTTTTAGAACGCTTCATTTCAATTCATAATAATAAATAGGTGATATTAATTCCATTTGCAATACTATTTGATGTTTTTTGGTCTTTTGATTTACTATTAGAAAGCGAAGCTAAAACAATTAAACCAATAAAAAGACAAAAAATTAATGTTTTTAAAAAAAACCATTGTTTTACTAACAGTAATAATACCTAATGAAAAGGTATTATTTTTTATGGTAGTAAGAAAAAAGTTGATTTTTTATAAAAAATATAAATAAATTAATTAAATACAAATTAAAGTAATCGCTTATAAGAGCGATTTTTTTTAATTTCATTATTCATCAGATAGTACCTTTAAAATTGTTGAATTATTTTTTCTAATTCAACAATTCTACTAGATAAATTTGTATTATCTATAATTAATTGATTTTTTGTTTTATTAGTTATTTCAATTAAAAATTTAACCTATTTTCCCTACAAATTAGTTAATTTTTATAATTTCCTTTCTTTGATTTATTATATTTTTTCGGTTTATTAATAGAGATAATGAGATATTTAAACAACTAATAATATCATTTTTAATAAAGGTACTATCTGATGAATAATGCAATACTAAAACTTAATATTTTGATGCTTAAAGATGGATAACTCATCTATGGTACGAAGCCTTAAAGAAAGTGTGAAAGCGATTGGATTTACTACTCCTATTTATTTCTTTAATTCTCGGCGGGGTTAGTCGCCCGCGAAATGTCAGAGCGTGTGTTTTTGCTTGTTTCATAAAAAGAGTACTGTTAAACCAAAAAACAATATTGGACACTAAAAAACAAGAGGGAGGAGCTCCAAAAGGTTATTTTCTTTATATAAAGTTGTGTAGGGATGGATGAAGCGTAATTAATAACTGGGTAAGCTGTTTTTTGTTTATTTCCGTGGGGGGGTAAACTCTATCAAAATATCCTATCCGCCCCCGCTCACCCCCGAAGTTAAGCGGGCGGCGAAGTAATTAAATACTAAAATAAATTATCTACTAAATATCAAAATATTAATCAATAAAGGAATATTATGTTTTTTTACAGAAAGGAAAATATTTAATGAAAACATTACAAGATTTAATTAAAGATTTAACAGGAGTTACTGTTGAAAATTGAAAAATAAAAGAATATTTAAGAATTGAAACATTAGATTTAGAAGATACCAATTTAGAAGAGACTAATTTAATTGATGCTGATTTAAAAGGTTCTAATTTATATAGGAGTGATTTACGATGTGCTGATTTATGAGCTGCTAATTTACGAGATGCTGATTTAAAAGATATTAAAATCACAAAAAAACAATTAGAGCAATTAATTGTTATTGAGGAGGATGAATAATGAATATAACAGAATCAATTAAATTTGACAAACTTAAAGCAGAAAATGAAGCACTTAAAAAAGAACTTGATGAATTAAAACAACAAATATTATATAAAGAAGATTTTACAAATCAATGTTTAATGTGTTTTTATGATAGTTGTCTTAATAAAGGACATGCCATATTTTGAAAATATTTATTAAAAGATACTTTTGAATATTACAAATTACCTAGTAAGGATGTGAAATATGAAAAAGTTAAATAAAAAAACTATTAACAAAATAAATGAATTAATGCTCAGAAGTTATCCAGTTTCAAAAGACAAAATTACTGATGAACACTGAACATTAGGTTTACGCAAAAAGAATTAAGGAGTATAGATAAAATGACAGAATATAAAAGTTTGTATATTAATAAAACTTGAAATGAAATAACAACATCATTTGATTGAGTTAATTGTCAACCTATTAATTGTCGTATTTCACATCATAAAAAACATTATGATTTGCAATGTTTAGAATGAGCAAAAATGTACTTAAATTTATTTAAAGACAAGTGAAATCTTATTGCTTCTTATATGGAACATTACAAAATTAACGATATTTTAGATTTAGCATCAGATGGATGAAAAATATTACAATTTGAGAAAAAAATAAATCAAGTAAATTAAAATATATTATTTCAATTGACCCTGCTGGAATTGGACAAACTGGTATTATTATTTATAATTTTTTGAAAAAGAAAATAATTAATAATATTACTTTTAATTCTAATATGAAGAAGAAGCAATAAATAATATGTATTTAATATTAAATGATTTTAAAAATAAAATTTGTTCTTATTTAAGCAAAGTTATTGTAATAATTGAAGATTACCAACTTCATAAAGGTTTAAAAATAAAAAACCCATTATCTACTCCTAAATTTATTGGTGGTTTAAAAGTTTTATGTAAATATTTATTTAATTTAAATTATGTTTTACAATCGCCGTTGTTAAGAAAAATTATATTTATAAAGGAAATATTAAAATGACAGAGCATGAATTAGATGCTTGGAAACATTTACAATATTTTTTATTAAAAGGAGTTGATAAAAATGGCACAAACAAAAAGTAATTTATCTAAAAAATTAATAACTAATAAACCTAAAATAAAAAATAAAAAAGTTAATAAGTTAGAATTAACTGTTAAATTACATGAAAATCCTATTAAAACTAAAATTAAAGCACTTGTTGCTGGTGGCGTTGAAGTTGATGTTTGTTCGGCTAAATGTCAGTGAGACGGATTAAATTATTCAACATTATCAATATATAACCCATCTGTTTTAACTGAATTTTTGAAATTAAAAAAAGAAGATGAGATAAAAATTAAAGGCTCAGTATTTAATCAGTTAAATATAAAAACTAAACGCTATTTTTTATCTTTTCGAGTAGATAGTTTTGAAATTATACAAAAAGCGATTAGAAAAAGAACAAATACAAATATTAAAAAATAGGAGGAAAAACAATGGCATTAAAAAATGTAAAATATGTTCTTATCAATGAAGAAAATGAACCAATTAAAAATGAAGATGGTAGTTTAGATAGGCATCGTGTACGATGAAGCGGCAAAAAAGCAACTCTTGTTAGAGTTGTTTTTTTATTTGAAATAAAACAACTCCTAAAAGGAGGTTCAATATAGTGTAAAGTTATATCACTTTTCTTTAATTGAAATTGCTTTAATTCATCAAGTTTATTTTTAAGTTTTTCATTTTCTGCTTTAACTTTGTTAAATTTAATTGATTCTGTTATATTCATTATTTAATTTATCCTCCTTACTTGGTAAATTATTAATATCTTTAATTAGGCAATATCTATGATTATTACTTTCACAATATTTTAAGTGCATTTCAATTGTTATTTCATCAGTTTGTAAACTTTCTCAATCATATGTAAGTTTATCTTCTTCACAAAGTAAATAAAAATCTTCTTTAAATAAATGTTTTGATTTTAGTTTTTTAATTTCTTTATCTTTTTCAGCAAGTTCTTCTTTTAGTTTGTTAAATTTAATTGTTTCTGTTACATTCATTATTCTTCCTCCTCACTAGCAATATGAAATAAGGCAATTAGCACATACATAATGCAATTTAGCTTTAAAATTTTGTCTTAATTCTCTAGCAGAACATTCGCTAACAATAAAATCAATTTCTTTTTTTGTATATCTTTCATCTGAAAAAGACCAATAATAACCATCATAAGGAATATTTAATCCGTCTTCTTGACAATCTTCACAATATTTTCTTTTTCCCATTATTTATCCTCCTCAATAATAATTAATTGGTCTAATTGTTTTTTTGTAATTCTAGCACCAGATAAATAAGCACTTCGTAAATCAGCACATCATAAATTAGCACCTTGTAATTTAGCCTCTTGTAAATTAGCACTTCGTAAATCAGCACGAGTTAAATTAGCACCTTGTAAATTAGTCCAACGTAAATAAACACCTTGTAAATCTAATGTTTCATATTCTAAATATTCATTAATTTTTTGTTTTTCAACAGTAACTCCTGTTAATTCTTTAATTAATTCTTGTAATGTTTTCATTTTATAATTCCTCCAAATTTTCTAATATTTCACAACATTTTAAATAACTAAGTGATCATCTAAAAACTTAAATAAAAAAAAAAAAAAAAGAGTCACAAACAAACATATTTATCTATTTTTTCTTTTTAAAGATATATGGGTTTTTTGCAAAAATACAATAAACATTTGTGCATCATAAATTTTTATTATCACCATCTATTTTTGATCTACATTTAGGACAACTTTTCCTCATTATTTTTATCTCCTTTATTTTTTATTTATCAAAAATAAAAAACCAACTAATTTTAATAAATAGTTGGTTTAATTTTTTTATCGTATTTGATTTAAAATATTTTCAATATTATTAACTTTATCAATTAAAGCTTCCATAATTTGTTCTAAATTGCTTAAATTGTTTTCTGTTGTTGTTTTAATCTCGTTAATTAACTCGCTAATCGTATTTTTGATATTATTTTCAACCATATAATTTCTCCTTTCTAATTTTTGATATTAATAATTCATCATTTATTTTTCTTAAAAATTAATTTTTTAATAATTTGGTGATTATTTTTGCATTGTAAAGTCAAAAATAAAAGATTATAACTTATTTTTTGTTTATTAATAAATTCTAATTTTGCTAAGCAATGCCGAGCATACTTTTTATAATTTCAGCCGCCTTTTTTGTTTTTGGTTAATTTTGTAAAGTCCTCATTGATATAACACTGACATTTATTAATTAATACTCTCTTATTTTTTAATTTAATTTTTAACTCTTTTCAACAGAGTTCTTTTAAAGACACTTTCAAATCCTCCTTATAAATAGTAAGATTTCTAAATTTTTTTATTGTGGAACACTTACCCTTTAACCATTGCAGGTTAAAGATTTATCCCCAAACCACGATAACTCTTTTATATTGCCTAAAAGAATTGCCTGCATTATGTCGTAGCGGTACGGCCACCCTTGTATTGTTTATCCTCGCTTGCTTGGTTTTACGACATTCCAAGTAGGAGAGTTTTATTCGGTTGGTTTTGCTGTTATTTTCTTAAACTAAGCAAGGTTAACGACAATTTTAACCTAATTAAAAAAGATAGAATTTTATATCTATCTTTTTCTTAGTTTTTGGAAATTTTATACCAACCGAATATTTTACGCGGTCATAACTATCTTGTAAAAAATCTAAATACCATTTATCATTAAACAATAAATTTTTTGATGTTTTTAAAGTTGGATTAATAAAATAATTTGTTTCCGACCAATTTTCAAAAAAAATACTGCGTAAAAACATTGTATTAATAAAATCATTTTCATTAATACCTTTACCAGTACTTATTCTCTTGTTTAAGCATATAATGCTCCTCATTTAAGGGTCTAAACGCCGTTAAAGTAATAAATGGAATAACCAAACCCAAAAAACTTAAAATAAATATGGCAAATAAAGATAACGATTTTTTCATAAACTCAACTCCTAACTATACAATGTTTTTGAAACAATAAACCCAACAATATATAAACTTGATATCGTTAACATTAACGGATGACTAAACAAAACTGCCATTCTACCAAATAATCAAATCAACCAAGTATCAGAATTATATAAATCCATAATAATATTTTTTGCTGATGTAAATTGATTAATAATAACAGTAATAAAACCAGTACCAAATATCGCAATCGCCGCCACCAATAAAACTAATTTAATCATTACTTTTTATCTCCTTTAAATTTAGTACTTCTAATATTTTTCGCTTGATATCTAATACTTTGTCGTTTAAGTTCTTTTTTAACTTGCTGCTTATTACTATTCTGATAAACATTTTTACCAAAATTAATACCTTTTCGTACAGTTGACGAATATACTTGCGAAACACCATTATTAACTGTCGAACCTAAATTATTATATTGTGTTGATGTACCGTGAATTGCATAAATCGATAACTTAATAACCATAAAAAAGATTAAAAAATAAGCAATTGACGTATTTGTCATCGGTAATTTTGTATTTCAAATTACATCAAAAATAAACAAAAATATATCAAAAACAAAACTAAAAATCTTGTCTCAATTACTATTATTATTTTCAACTAATAAATTAATCATCTTTACTATTTCCTTTCTCTTTTTTAGGTTTTAAATTCTTTTTCAAAATATCAATATCAAATAACTCCAATCGTTCTTTAACGCTTAATTTTGTGATTTCTGACCAATAATATTCTTTTTTTATTAACAATTTCATCATTCTTTAAATCACGCACAAACTTTAACCATTGACTATCATACTTATTAGCGAATTCAAGGGGAATAATTATTTTAAAAAACCGAATTCCTAACCCAACATCCGACTTATGTTTTACTCTTTTACCTTCTGCTGTTCGTTCTACTGATTTTGTTTTTCAAATTTCATAATCCGTTATATCTTGAAAAATTCCCATTCGCATAATAAAGAAACGATTAAAAAAATTAAATCCTTTTTTAGCAACGGGTTTTTTCAATGAAATTGGAATAATAATTCCACTTGCTAACTGGCGAATATTATTTCAAATCATACCTTCACGCTGAGCAGTAAACAACGCACGATTCCCAAAATGTCTCGCTAAAACAATTCACGGTATTTTAACACTATGAACTTTTTTCTCATCGTGAGGACTAGTTCCATCAATATACAAATAACTTTCATCAAATAAAATAACACTATCATCTGGGGGGACCGGTTTTGTTCTATCGGTAAAATCTAAATTTTTAAATGTTAAAACTTTAACTTTATCATCTTCTAACGGATAATTACTATAAATTTCATCTGTCAATAATTTCATAGTTTGCGACAAATAAGTTAAAAGTAATGTTTTACCAGTTCCTAACTTACCAATAATTACCGATAACGGATTATCTCAAACAAAATTCACTAACCGAAAAGCATTTAACTGATAAAAAATATTTTTTCACAATCATCACACAAAATATACACATTGCAAAGCAAATAATATTCAAAATACTAAACCAACACAATACAAAGAAATTATCCAAAGTAAATAAATCAATTAAACTAAACAAAAGCATTGAACCACTAATATAACAACAATTTTTAAAGAAAAATATAAATTTTTTCATTATTTAAAATACCCAACTATTTTAAAAACCATTCACAAGAAAAACCAAATTAAAAACAAAATCACAATTCAAACACCAACCATTAAAGTTAAATATTCATTTTGCGTTAAATTCCACATTGTAATACTTTCAACATTCGTTTTATCTATAAACAAAAAGACATGAATAAAAAACTCTTTTAATTTAATTCAATCATTTTGCATTTTTAAAAACTCCACATTTTTTGAATAAGTTTAAAAAACATTCCAAAAAACAAAACAATAAATAACACAAACGATATAACATATAAAAACTCAGGGGCATTTGCACCAATAATATAACTAACAAATTGAACTCAATAATCATATAAACTCATTTAATTTAAACTTTCTAAATCATTAATTAATTCTTGTTCTTTTTCAACACTTCAATTTGTTAAATTATTATTGTTATTATTTGCTTTTACTTTTTTAGGTTCACTTAAAAATAAAGCTTTTTTCATTTTAGTAAAATAATTTTGTTTATATTGATTATATAAATTGATTAATTCTGTTCCAGTTAAATATTTTCAAATATTTCGCTTTAAATTTTCATCATATTTTACAATAGGGTAAGAATTATCATAAATCAAACCGATTTCTACTTGTTCCGAATGTTTTTCACTCGAATAAATAAACTTATTACTCAACCAAAAACCAATATGGCGATTATGATTAGGCAAATTTATAAAACTTGCTTTTTCTGTTGTAAAAGGGATAAATTCCTTACTAATAAAATAATTTTCTACATTCTGATTTTTCTTAACAAAATTACTCAATTTTATCATCTCCACTTCTTAGCATTTTACCTTCTCCTAATTTTCCAACTATATTTTCTAACGGTAATAATTGTTTCTTAAATACTGCAACTCTAAATTCCTTAACTTCTGATATATGCTCCATAATTACAAATGGTAAAAGTACAACAAAAAGCATTAAACAACCTGAAATACCTATAATATCTCCTACATTTAAAGACCAAATTAAAGAAACAATACAAAGACCAGAAATAATTAATATAGCAAAATAAATAGAAACAAAAACAAAATTAATAATAATAAATTCTTTTTTTAATTTTTTATATTCCTTAGTTGTTTTAAATTTCATATCCATAATATAGTCTCCTAACTAAATATTTATTTAATAAACAATGTTATAAATAATGTTTATATAATGTTTTTTAATTGTAATAAACACTGATTATTAACAATGTTATAAATAATGCTAATATATTGTTTATTTAATGTTTAATAAACACTGTTAATAAATATTGTTAAATATAAAAATAATAAAAATTGGCACACTGAAAATAACTATTAAGAACTTTAATAGTAAATATAATAAGTTCATTTTTCTATTTAATAAATTCATTTTTTACAAATGTGATACCATCTATTTTTTGATTATCATGAATGGTATCACCAATTAAAACAATTATTTCACTAAAACTTCCTAGTGTGCCTTAACTAAGATATATAATCGATTATAATAAATATTAAAATCCTTTAACCATAACACGGAAAAAGTTTAAGATTTTAATAATACAAAATATAGCAAATGGAATTAATATAATTCACGCTTCACCTAAGAAAACCATTATCTCAGGTAAAATATTTGTTATACCTTCTTTAACTTTTCATAATGCACTAGATAAACCAGTTCAAATACCAGTCATACCCTCAGTCATAGTTTTAGGTGTAGGTGCTGTTAAAAAATTAAACGCTGTTGTTAAATACATACCTAGCATTATTTATTACTCTCCTTTCTTTCAATTTCTTTTTTTTCTTTTTTCTTTCCTCGAATTTGTTTAATTTTTTGATAAATTGATAAACCAAAATAAAGAAAAATTGCTAATACAATAACAACACTAAATATTGTCGTTAATCAAGTTGGCATAATACATCTCCTTTCTAAAAACTAAAAAATTGAAATTTGCAAACTCGCTCCGCTCGTTGTCGCTTCGCTCCATTAAAAACACTACTGAATAAATTATCCGCTAATAAATTACGCGGAATAATTTATTCTTTTACTTTTTAATTTCAATATCTTTTGCAATCTTATTAACAGTATTAATAACATTATCTTTACCATACTTTTTCACTAACGACCACAAAATAAAATATTGCTTTGTTTGCATAATTTTAACTCCTCAATTAAAAATATTAAAAAAATTTACTTTCCAAAACTGTAAAAACCAAAAATACAAAATGTATGTGGTTTCTACAATAAATGTTATGTATAGTCATTTAAGTTTTATGGATAAAGTTAAATTAGAACAATCATTATTATCAAAAATTTTTTTAAAAAAGAATGGTGAACATAATATTTCTGCAATTGCTAAATGTTTGAATAGACATCGTAGTACTATTTTACGAGAAATTAAGCGTTTTAAAACTACTGATGAATATAGTGCTTATAAGTCAGATAAAATGTATTATGAGAAAAGAAAAAAGAATAATAAAAGATGTAAATTTACGGAAGAGCAGATTAATTTTATGAAAATTAGACTTAATAAATATTGTGATTCTCCGAGAGAATTTATTTATCGTTATTTTTTAAAATTTAGTGTTAAATTTCCGGTTTGTGTTAAAACATTGTATAAATGAATTCGTTTAGGTTTTTATGGTTTTTTAAAACATAATTTGCGACATCGTGGTAAAAAATATAAAACAAAAGGAAAATATGATAATCGTGGTAAATTAACTGATTTTAAGTCAATTTGAGATATTGAAAATAAAGTTTCTAATGTTGGTTGATTAGAAATGGATACTGTTGTTGGAAAAAACCATCAATCTAGTTGTTTAGTTTTAGTAGAACAATCAAGTAAAAAATATTTTGCAATAAAATTAGAAAATCATACTGCTAGGGAAGTTGAGAAAAAGTTTAAAGATATTGTTATAAATAATAATTTAATTGGAAAAATAAAAGGAATAATAACAGATAGAGGTAAAGAATTTAGTGAATGACGAGAAATGGAAATATTTGCTGAAACACAAGTATATTTTTGTGATGCTGGTAAACCTCGTCAAAAACCTCTAATTGAAAATATAAATGGTGAGTTTAGAAAATGATTTCCTCCTGGAACTGATTTTAATAATGTTAGTCAAAAACGAATTAATTGAGTAGTTAATAATTTAATAAATGATAAACTCCGACCGTGTTTAAATTGAATAAGTGCTAAAGAAATGTTTTTGCAGAATATATAAACAATAAATATTTAAAAATGTATATTAACTCATAAAATATGTCATTAAAATAATAAAATATGTATTTATTAATTAAAATTAATAAATTATTTTTTAGTTTGTTTTAAATATTTATAAAATAAAAGAAAAATTAAAATATTTTTAATTTTTTTAAATTTATGGTTGATTTTTGTAATTTTTATTATATTATTTAATTAATAAAAATTTGTTGCACTTCATTTTACATAATTCATTTTATAAAATTATTTATTCAATTAAAAATATCAATTTTTAAAAAAGTTGAATTTTTTATAAATTTTGTTATCATTTATTCATAAGCGAGACATAATTTGTTTCTAATTACTTAATTTTATTAAAAACTTCAAAATAATATATATTACATTTTTTATTGTGCCATTGATAACTTTATTATTAATTTTTTCTTCTAAGCTACTAACGCGAATTAAACTTTGTTGTAATAAATTATTTTTTTGGGATTTTTACTAAAACTAGTGAAATTGGGTTCTGTGATAATCTTAAAATTATTACTTATTTCATCTAAAATAACTTCATCTTTTCAAAGATCAGCAATTGCAATTCGGTAATATTCATTATAATCTAATCGATTAAGAAAAAGACTAATACTAATAGCACCGGCTTTAATCAACATATAAACAATAATTGTTATTACTAACAGCGGTAAAGGTAAGTATATTAAATAAAATGTAAGTTCAGGGTCATTATTATTAGCAATAAAAGTAAGAATAATACCAATAAATAAAGCAGTAGTAAAAATTAAGATTAATGAACTGAAAATAACATCAACAATGATTGATTTACGTCAAAAACTAGTAATTTTTTCGATAATGATTTTGTATATGTTCTTGGTGAAGTGCTTTAATTTTATTAACTGCTGTTTCTGATAACGCAGTGCTAGTCATTTGTTATTTCACATCGCTTTCTAAAAAAAGTAATATTGTTTTAGGTAAATTATAATTTAAAAAAAGTAAGATTACAATTAAGTCCTAAAAATAAATAGACTTTTTTATTTGAACTTGGTATATAATAATTATGCATTGTTTTATAATTTAGAAAATAAAAACACTTAAGGAGTGAAAAAATAAATGAACAGTTTATTATTAACAAGCGTACCACCAAATCCAGAATGAATTAATCCAATTAATACACCACATAATATTTTGGCAACATATGGCGGATGAATTCATATGTATGCTGTTTTTATTACAATAGGAATGATTTGTTCGGTTTTAGCCTGTTTTATTCGACTAAAATTTAAAAAAGTTCCGATTGAACCATTAATTTGATCAATTTTTGCTATTATTCCATTTTCATTATTTGGAGCAAGTTTTTTTGGAAAATTTAATAATGATGTTAATCATCCTTGAATTTTAGAACCAGGTGATGTTCCATTTTGGTCTTTATTTGCGTTTTGAAAAGCTGGGATGAGTATTCATGGTGGTGTTTTGTTCGGAACAATTACTGGCTTAATTGTTTTTGGCATTGTTGGTCGAAAAGCAAAAGTTTCACTTTGAGTTTATACGGATTGTATTATTCCAAACATTTTATTAGGACAAGTATTAGGTCGTTGAGGTAATTTTTTTAATCATGAATTATTAGGAAGTGTTACTTCATATGATTCATTACGTTGATTACCAGCTTTTATTCGGGATAACTTATGGCAGTGAGATGGTTTATCACCAGAAACAAATAACATTGGTGAAATTTTCTTTCGCCAACCGATCTTTTTATATGAATCATTCTTTAATTTCTTAGCATGATTATTTATTACTTTTTTTATTCCTGTTGCTGGACAATTATTTAGTAAAAAACCATGGAAAAAAGACCCTAAAGAATATCCTTTTGATTTAAAATATAATTTTATTCATTTTTTTAATCGAAAATATCTTAAACCTGATAAAATGACTTGAAAAGAATTTTGGGATAAAGCATATTTTAACTATGTACCAAACCAAAAGCAATTAGATGAAATGGCTAAAAAAAGTGGGCAAATAGATAGTTCAAAAGAACAAACTGGTTTTACCAATAGAATTAAAAAATGATGACATAATGATAGTGCTGCATTAACAAAATTAAATAATCCGGGGCGTTATGCAATCACACGTAGCGGGGTGCAAACTGGTTTTTATTTCTTTTTATGAAATTTTATTCGTTTTATTTTAGAAACACAACGTGATGATGATACAAGTTTATTTATTAAAAATCATCGTACGCTAGATTATATGGTCTTAATTTTAATTGCCCTAATTGGTTTAGGATTAGCAATTTATGCGCAATGAGGAGCGCCGAAAAAATTCCGCAAAAATGGATTTATGTATGAAAAAGAATATGTTGATTTTCATAGTTTGCAAACATGAAAATTTGAAAAATATTTAAATAATAGTATCATTATTGGCGAAGATAATTATGTTAATAAATTACCAGTAGTCATTAAGACAAAAGTTATGGAATTCTTAGGATATCAAGGTGAACCTTTTGAAAAATATTTTGAATTAAAATATGTTAAAACAAATGAACAAGAAGCAAGCAAGCACGAAGTTATTAATTATAGTTTTAAAATAGTTGCTTTACCAGAAACAAATAATAAATTTATTGATGAATTAGTTGTTAATCAAACTTTTAAATTTAATTTAAGTAAAATTTTACAACAAACAACATTAATCTTATCAAAACCTGATGATAATAATTATTTTACCTTGACGAAAAAACAATTGGGATTATTATTAAATGCTATTATTCATACTCCTGAAAAGGGAAATGAAATTAAAACGGGATGGTATCAATTTTATCCTCATATTAATGAACAAAAAACAACAATTTTTGATCTTGATTTGAATGATTTAATTGTTTTTGATGAATTAAAAATTAATCCAAAAGCAAAAAAAATTGAAATATCAAAATTCCAATTTAAAGAAAATCAATTTTATTACTTTAATAAAAAAATTGCTTTTAAATTAAAATGAGAATAATTAACTTTTAAGAGTGTACAATAAGAATAGAAAGAGAGGAAAAATTATGTTAACAAACGACATTGAAAAAGATTTAGAACATTATATTGATGAACACATCAAAATGCAATTTTTTTGCTATAATTTAAGTTCAGCCGCTGATAAGTTAGGGTTTCCTGGTTTTAGCCATTATTTTCAAGTTCAAGCACAAGATGAAGTTTTACATCAACGTCGAATTATGAATTTTGTTTTAGACCGCGATGGACATTATCAAATTAAAAATATTGTTGAAGAATATAAAGATATTAAAAATATTATTGAATTAATGGAAACCTATCAAACAAAGCGAGCATATTTTGCTGAATTAACAAATAAATTAGCACAGCATGCCAATACAGTTGGTGATTTAGTTACTTATAAATTTTATGATTGATTTATTATTGACTTTTATGAAGAATTAGCTGAAGTAAAAGATATTATTGAATGAATTAAAATGTCAAATAATAGTTATTATAAAATTGATCGAAAAATGGGAGAAAAAGAAGAACCAGATACTTTAACAGTTATTGACCCTTTTAGTCCCCATGCATAAAAAATGTTTTTTCTTAAAAAGAAAAAACATTTTTTCATTTGTAAATTGTAATTGCAAATGCAACAAAAAATATTAAATAAGTAATAATATATATTTAATATTTATGTATAATAAAATTACTAAATTCAAATGAAAAGAGTTAGGTTATTAATCATTTAATATCAAACAACTTAGTATGGCTTCTAAAAAATAATAAATAAAAAAAGAAAGGACACAAATAGAATGAAAAAAATTTTAAGTTTATTAACTGCCACAAGTTTTGTTACTATGATGCCAGAACTTGTTGCCATAAGTTCTTATGAAAAAGAAGATAAATTATCAACAAGTAATTTTGAAAATGAATTTTTTCAATATTTTCAAGCAGTTATTGAAAATTTTGAAAGTAATAATGTTGAATTATCAACATTAAAAACATATACAAGAGTAAAAGCATATTCTTATCTTGATGATGATAATCAAAAAGTTCCTTTTGTAACAGATACGATTGAGGCAGAACGTGATTTTGTTAATTTAATGAATAAATTTGTAAAAGCATATGGTTTAAAAACTTTAAATAATATAGTTAAAAAAAATTCTGTTGTGGATGCCCCAAAATATGAAAACTATTTTATGTATTCTGATTTATGACCAGAATGATTATTCACATTAAATAAAAAATTAAATGTAATTAGAACACAAATGTGTGGTATGGGATGTACCTATAATCATTTTGTTAAAACAAATAATGATATTTTATATTCTCATGCAATAGCGTTTGATATGTTAGATTTTGTTAATACTGTGTAGATTGGTTTTTTAGCTAAAGACCAAAATTATGTTTCAACTAATAGTAAAACTAATCTTCATATAATAGCACATGAATTTGCGCATGCCTTTGAAACATATTTTTCGTTTAAAAAGGGATACCGAAATTTATTAAAAGATGGAATAAGTTTAAGCAAGTTTTTTTAAATAAAGAGATGTATTATAATGTTTTACCAAGTGATTATTTAATTACATATTTAGCAAAAGCAAAGGGTAAAGAAGATGAATCTTGAGAAAATAAAAAAGAGCTTGCTTATTCAATTATCAATTCCAAGTATGCTCGATACAATTATGATTATGTAAAAGAACCTAATGTTATTAGTTGATTAGTAAATTTTTTATTTGAAAATTTATTTAGTATAGTAGAATATCGCTATGGATCAGAAAACAATGCGGAATTATTTGCTGAAGCCTTTGCTTATTGAATTTTAGCAACACAAGAAGAAAAGCAAACAGATAATTGAAAAATATTAAATGATTTTTTTCTAATGAAATTAAAAAGAAATATGATGTTGAAATTGATTAAAATTTGATTAAAAGTTAATAAAAATAATAAAAAAATATTAAAATATAGGGTTGAAATGAAAAAATATTCGTATAAAATTGAAATCTTCTGCGAAAATTTTTCTAAAAAAGAGTATAATAATATGTGGCAATGATTTCATTGCTAGTATTCCACTTATATATTTAAAATTAATACTTCTTACTTAATCTTTTAAGTAAAGGAGAAATAATTATGCAAACACACATATGAGTAATTATCCTTATTGCTGTTGCAATAGGTTCTTACTTTCTTGGATATTTATTTGAAAAATATTTAAGATTTAAATTAATCAAAAAAACAAAATTAAAAATTAAACAAGCAGAAGATAAAGCAAAAAAAATTATTAATGCTGCTAAAGCAGATGGACGCGTTGAAGCAGCACAAATTAGACAAGAAATGAAAGATGAATTAACTCGCAAACGTGAAGAATTTTTAGCAACCGAAAAATTTTTAGTAGATAGAGAACGTTTAATTGTTGAGAGAGAAGAAGTATTAAATGGCAAAGAGCAAGAAGTGTTTCGCAAGAAAGAAGAATTGCAAGGAAAGATTAACTATTATCAAGAAATGGTAGAACGAAATCTTCATCAACTTGAAAAAGTTGCTGGATATTCACTTGAAGAAGCAAAAGATGTTCTTTTTAAAAAAATAAGTGATCGGTATCAAAAGGAAATTGGTGAATTTTTACGAAATGCTGAAAATACTGCAAAAATTAATGCCAAACAAACAGCCATTAACATTATTACTACTGCAATTGAACGTTATGCAGCAAAAGTTGTGGCAGAAAAAACAACAACTTCAATTTATTTAGAAGATGATAATATGAAAGGACGAATTATTGGTAAAGATGGACGTAATATTCGCACATTTGAAATAGCAGCAGGGGTTGATTTAATTATTGATGATACACCTAATGTTGTACAAATTTCATCTTTTAACCCAATTCGTCGGGAAATTGCAAAAAAAACTTTAGAAAAATTATTACTTGATGGCCGAATTCAACCAACGCGAATTGAAGAAACAATCAAATTAGAACAAGAAGAAATCGAAATGACAATTCTTGAAGCAGGAAAAGAAATTGCGGCTGAATTAGCAATTGATAATTTAGATATTGAATTAATTCGTCACTTAGGAATTTTAAAATATCGAACTAGTTATGGTCAAAATGTCTTATTACATTCTGTCGAAGTAGCAAAATTAGCAGCAATAATGGCAAGTGAACTGGGGTTAGACCCTGCAATTGCAATGCGTGCTGGGTTATTACATGATATTGGAAAAGCAGTTGATTTTGAAAATGAAGGAAGTCATGTTACTTTAGGTGTTCAAATTGCAACAAAATGTAATGAACATCCAATTATTATTAATGCAATCGCTTCGCATCATGGCGAAGTACCAGTAACTAATCCTTATTCTGTTTTAGTATCAGCAGCTGATACGTTGTCAGCTGCTCGTCCAGGCAGTCGTAATAATACTGTTGAAAATTATATTGCTCGAATGAATGAGTTAGAAAAAATTTGCCAAACAGTCCATGGTGTCCAATCAGCTTATGTTTTACAAGCAGGACGACAAATTCGAGTTATTGTTAATCCAATTATTAATGATGATGCTCGTACTCATAAAATTGCGCTTGATATTAAGGAAAAAATTAAACAAGCAAAGGCAATTCCTGGTGATATTGTTATTACAGTTATCCGTGAATTACGAGTTACGGAAACTGTTATTTAAAGAATAAAATTTTTATTCTTTTTTTATGTTAATTTTAGTATAATTAATTAATAAGAGTGTATTTGTTATAAAAATTAAAGGAGAAAAAATATGATTGGAGATTTTTTAGCGAATCGATTGAAAAAATCAATTGAAAAAAATATGAAAAAATCAACTTTAACGACTGATGCTATTACTGAAACAATGCGTGAAATTCGATTAGCATTATTGGAGGCTGATGTTAATAATAAAGTAGTTAAAGATTTTATTAAAGCTGTTGAAACAAAAGCGCGGGGTGAATATATTCTTGATGGATTAAATGCATCACAAATGATGGTTAAAATTGTGCATGAAGAATTAGTTAATATATTTGGAAAAACAGTTAAAGAATTATCATTTACTTCAAAACCAACAATTGTAATGATGGTTGGTTTACAAGGAAGTGGTAAAACAACCACAACGGGGAAAATTGCTAAGTTAGTTGAAAAGAAATATCACAAAAAACCATTATTAGTTGCTTGTGATATTTATCGACCAGCAGCGATTGAACAATTAAAAACAATTGGAAAAAATTTAAATATTGAAGTTTTTGAGCGCGGAACACAAAATCCAGTAACGACTTCGCAACAAGCAATTACTTATGCAAAAGATAATAAAAATGATGTTATTTTAATTGATACAGCTGGACGTTTACATATTGATGCTGAGTTAATGCAAGAATTAAAAGAAATTAAAAATAATATTACCCCGGATGAAATTCTTCTTGTTGTTGATGGGATGACAGGGCAAGACATTATTAATGTTGCGACTGAATTTAATCAGTTATTAAAATTAACAGGAGTAGTTGTTACAAAACTAGATGGTGATGCTCGTGGCGGGTCTGCTTTGTCAATTACACATTTAACAAAATTACCAATTACTTTTATTGGAACTGGAGAAGGAATGAGTAATTTACAAATCTTTTATCCTGACCGAATGGCTGATCGAATTTTAGGAATGGGAGATGTTCAAACCTTAGTTGAAAAAGCAAAAGATGTATTAGATGAACGTGATATCAAAAAAACAATGAATCGAATGATGATGGGACAGTTTGATTTGCAAGATTTATTAAACCAAATGCGCCAAATTTCAAAAATGGGTAAAATGGGCGGAATTATTAAATTATTACCTGGAATGCCAAAATTAAGTAATGAAAAAATTGATGATGCTGAACGAAAATTAAAAGTAACCGAAGTATTATTATCATCAATGACAGTGAAAGAACGTCGTGAACCACGATTATTAAAACATTTATCACGAAAAAATCGGATTTTAAAAGGCTCAGGACGAACTGAAAAAGAATATAATGAGCTAATTAATCAATTTGAAAAAACAAAAAAACAAGTTGATGAAATTGCTCGTCAAATTAAATCAGGGCGTATGCCAAATATTCCTGGGATGGGTGGTCTAAGCGGAATGGGTTTTAATTAATCTATTTAAGAAAACTGTTTTTTAAACAGTTTTTATTTTGTGATACAAAATAATGTTGTTTTAACAAAATTATTTCTAAATAATAAAATGACTATCCAAGATTAAACATTATAAATTATTAAAAGTTTTAGAAAAGGAAAAACATATGAAAAAAATAGCAAAAAATGGTGAATGATTAATTCAACATTATTTTTAATGGTAACGGTTTTTGTCAGTTTTGTTCTGTATGTCTGATATCTTGGTTATTTAAATCCAAGACCACTTGAGTTAGGGACAATTGTTACTGACCCCCCAATTTAAAAACCCTTAAAACTAATGGCTTACATATTCCGAAAAAAATACAGATTAAAAAAAATAAAAAAACAATTTTCTAATTTAAATATTAATAAAATAAAAATTAAAGATAACATTAGTTCTTCATCAGAAACAATTGTTTCAAGTGATTTTTCGTTTTATCGAGGATCAGTGATTCTTTATTATACTCTTGATAAATCAATTGCTAATCAAATTGATTTAAATCGACAATATGCTCCAAATAAAACTTGAGTACAAAATCGAGGTTACCGAGGAATGTGAATTAATAATAATATTGCAACAAAACTTGAACAAAATTTAACAAATGCTTTTTTAAGTAAAGCTAATTATACTAATTTACCATTCTATGATCAAAAAGCATTTATTTCTTATGATGAATTATTGTCCTTTTTAGATGAACCAGTTCGACATTCTTGACAACAATTTATCAATCATTATTATTCAACTTATCAAAATAAATTAAAAGAAATTATTATATTATTTTATAATATTTGTGCTTTTCTTTGAACAAAACAAGAAATTAATAAAGTTTTAAGTTCTATTAAAGACGGACAATTTTTAGAAACAAAGGGTTATACAAATTTAAACAACCGGCAAATTGCAATTGCATATGATGCAATAAATTGTAACTATGAAGAGATATGAAAGCAAAATTGGATTGAAGGTGGAATTTCATAACAAAGTGTATTTTTTACACTCTATGTCATGAACTTGAACACTTGCTGCACTATCGTTATAAATTAGATTATAAAATTAATGTGATTGAACAATTAAAAACATTTTTATTAAAAAAAATTAATAACTTTCACCAGCAACAAAGTTTAACAAAAGAAAAGATTTTTCAATTATTTCATCTTAGTAAATTTTCATTTAGAGATAATTTTGAATTTTTTGCGGAGGGATTTGTATATTGACTTTTAACAAGTGATGTTTTAAAAACAAAAGCATGAGAATTTTGACATGAGTTTTTAACATTTTATTTGCCAAGTTTAAGTTAATATTAAGTACTTTTTGATAAAGTAAATTTCTTTACTAATTTGTAATTTTATTTTGATTATTTGTTAAAACAATTTATAATATATTAGAATAAAATAGAAAAAAGAGAGGAAAGTTATAATGGCATTACAATATAAGCGAGTTTTACTAAAATTATCTGGTGAAGCATTAGGGAATTCTGATGATTTATATGATGCGAAAAAAATTTATAATATTGCAAAACAAATTGTTAAATTACAAAAAGAAGGATTACAAATTGCTATTGTTGTTGGTGGTGGTAATATTTGACGCGGTAATCGTGCTGACACAATTAAAATGAATCCAATTAGTGCAGATTATATGGGGATGTTAGCAACAGTAATGAATGCTTTAGCATTAGAGGCTGTATTAAAAAATGAAGGTAGTCAGAATGTTGTTGTAACTTCAAAAATTCAAGTTCCGGAAGTTGCTTCACCATATTTGTTTAAAAAAGCAAAAGCTGCTTTAGAAAAAGGAGCAATTGTTATTATGGCTGGAGGAACTGGCCAACCAAAGTTTACAACTGATACAGCAGCAACAATTAGAACAATTGAAATTGATGCAGATGTTATGTTAATGGCAAAAAATGGGGTTGATGGTATTTATGATAAAGATCCGCGCCATAATGTTGATGCAGTTCGCTTTGATAATATTAGTTTAAATGAATTGCAAAAAAAACAATTAAAAGTAATGGATTTAACAGCATCTAGTTTAGCAATGGAAGATGATGTTAAAATCGTTGTTTTTGATATTAATGAACCAGATAATATTTATAAGGCAGCACATGGTAATGCGCGTTCAACAATTGTTACAGGAGGAAAAAAATAAATGTCGCAAGAAGTTATTAATCAAACAAAAGAAAAGATGGAAAAATTAATCGTTTCATTTGAAAATGAATTAATTAAAATTCGTACTGGTCGTGCCAATCCAAATATGTTATCACATATTATGATTGATTATTATGGAACACTAACACCAATTCAACAATTGGCTAATATCATGGTTCCAGAAGCACGACAATTAGTTATTAAACCATATGATCGTTCAATTATTAATTTAATTGTAACAGCAATTAATAAAGCAGATTTAGGTTTAACACCAAATTCAGAAACAGATTTAATTCGGTTAAATATTCCTCCGCTAACTGAAGAACGTCGTAAAATTTTGGTTAAGGAAATGTGAAAAGCTAGTGAACAGTTTAAAGTAGCAATTCGGAATGAACGACGAGATAGTAATGAACACCTTAAAAAAGATTCTGAATTAACTGAAGATGATAAAAAATATTATGAAGGGGAAGTTCAAAAATTAACGGACCAATTTATTAAAAAAATTGATGAAAAAGCAACTCTAAAAGAAAAAGAACTAATGAAAGTTTAAAACTTTCATTTTTTTTTTTTTATGACTCTCGGTATAATTAACAAAACGGGGAAGAAGGACATAAGGCATGAAAATACCACAACATATTGCAATTATTTTAGATGGTAATGGTCGCTGGGCAACTAAGCAAGGTTTAGAACGAACAACTGGCCATGAAGAAGGAGCAAAACGGATTAAAGATGTCGCATTAAAAGCAAATGCTCTTGGTGTTAAGTATTTAACGATTTATTGTTTTTCAACTGAAAATTGAAAACGAAGTGCACAAGAAGTTGCATATTTAATGGCGATGCCAGAGCGATTATTAAATAATAAACAAGTTAATAATTTTAAGAATGAAAATATTGTTTTAAATCATATTGGTCGGCGTACAAAAATGCCACTTAAAACATTAGCAGCAATTGATAATGCTGTTTTACGGACAAAAGATAATAATGGAATGGTTTTAACATTTGCTTTTGACTATGGAGCCATTGAAGAATTATTAACAGCAATTAATCAAATGATAAGTGAAAAATTAGCAACTGTTGATGAAAAGACATTATTTCACCATTTATATACCGCAGATTTACCAGATGTTGATTTAATGATTCGATGTGGTGGTGAACAAAGGTTAAGTAATTTTTTATTATTACAAAATCGTTATGCTGAATTATATTTTACCAAAGCATTTTGACCAGAATTTGATGAAAATGCTTTAACTGAAGCAATATTAGATTATAATAATAGAAATAGAAGATTTGGAGGAATTGAAAGTGATAAACAATCAGGAAGATAATGTTCTTGTTAATGAAAATGAAAAATCAACAGGAGATGATAATTTAACAAATAAAGCGTCAAAAAGTAAGGAACATAAAGGTATGTTTCAAAAAAAATATGTTGCTCGTCATATTACATTTTATTTTTTATTAGTCTTTTTATGTTTATATTTATTCACAGGGGTAATTTCAACAGAATGACATGGTAATGTTCCACATATTGAAATTGCTAATTATGTTTTTATTGGCATTAATGCTGTTATTTTAGGTTTAGTTAACTATGAAATTTTGCGGTTAGTTGGAGGAACAAAGTGACCAATTTATACGCAAGTCATTACATATTTATTAATAATTTTTTTATTTTTGTTTCCAGCTGAATCAATCGCAACAGAATATGGTGGAATTGGTTCAATTAATTACCCATTTTATACATTATTAAATTGAAATTGATTAAAACCCTGAATTATTTTTGTTATTTATTTATGTGCGATTTTAGGATATTATTGTCTAGTATTTAGTTCAAAAGAAATTACTTTTGGTAAAATGACATTAGTTTTAATTTTTACCTTGTATTTAACTTTTGCTTTAAAAGCAATGAATAAATTTATGTTAAATCCTGCTTATGGTTGAAGTAGTGTGGTATGATTAGCATTAATTATTATTTTAACTGATACTTTTGCGTTTGTTGGCGGTGTTACTTATGGAAAACATAAATTAGCGCCAACAATATCTCCAAACAAAACATGAGAAGGTGCTGTAACGGGAACAATCTTAGCAGCAGGAATTGCAATTACTTATGCTATTTTAATGTTTCATTTTGCAACTAGTAACCATTGGGTTTTTAACTTTTTCTCAAATGATAATGATCAAAATGTAATGCGTTATGTCATTTATGTTCTGTTAGCGTTTGTATTAAGCATTTTCTCACAATTGGGGGATTTATCATTTTCATGAATTAAACGTCTTTATAATATTAAAGATTTTAGTAATTTATTGCCTGGCCATGGTGGTATTTTAGATCGTTTGGATTCATTTTCATTAGTGTTTTTTGTAATGTTTATTATTTCAAATATAGTGTTACAACGATAATTTATGATGCGAAATATTATTGTTTTTGGTGCGTCTGGAAATATTGGTCAACAAGCGTTACAAATTATTGAATCAAATCCAAATGATTTTCAAATTACCGCCGTTAGTATTTATCATAATATTTCAGTTCTAATTAAGATTTTAGAGAAACATCGCACAATTAGGATTGTTCATCTTGGTGATGAAACACAACAAGCTATTTTAACAGCGCAATATCCAAATATAACTTTTGTAACTGGAGAAACAGGAATTAATGCAATGTTAGCTGCTTTTCCGACAGCTTTGGTTTTAAATGCAATTAGTGGTTTTGCAGGATTATACCCAACATTACAAACTTTATATGGTAAAAATCGTACGTTATTATTAGCAAATAAAGAATCATTAGTAGTAGCAGGGGATTTAATTAACAATTTATTAGTTGAAAATAATAATCAATTATATCCAATTGATTCTGAGCATTGTGCTATTTTTCAATGTTTAGACCAAACCAACCCGTGTTCAGAAATTATTTTAACAGCTTCAGGGGGGGTGTTTGCTAATAAAACATTAGCTGATTTAAAAACAATTGATGAGCAACAAGCTTTGCAACATCCAACTTGAAAGATGGGACAAAATATTACCATTGATTCTTCAACAATGGTAAACAAAGGATTTGAAATTATAGAAGCTTATCATTTATTTAAAATTTCAAAAATCACTGTTATTTTACATCCACAAGCTATTTTACATTCAGCCGTACAATATGCAGATTCTTCAATTATTGGACAATTATCAAAACCTTCAATGTTACAAGTTTTAAATTATTTTTTATATTATCCAATTCGAAAAAATAGTTCGTTCTTAAAACCATTAAATTTTGAGAAATTAATAACCTTAACATTTCAAAAAGCTGATTTATCTCGTTGAAAAGCGCTACAATTAGCCTATCGTTGCTTAAATGAAAATAATTCATTAGCCATTGCTTTTAATGCAGCAAATGAAACATTACGTTCGATTTTCTTATCCGGAATAATTAAATTTTATCAAATTGTTGATTATATTGAATATTTTATGAATCAAATTAAACCGCAAAAATTAGTTAATTATCGTGAAATCAAAGAATTAAATGATATCATTAAAAGAGATATTATTAATTATTTTTCAGAAAAATAATGTTATTCTGAATAAAAAAAGTAAGGAGTTAAGAAATAAATGTCAGCAGGAATGGTAGTTTTAGGTTTTGTAATTGGGATTATAATTTTATTAATGTTAGTTACAATTCATGAATTTGCACATTTTATTATTGCGAAATTAGCGGGAGCATATGTCTATGAATTTGCAATTGGTTTTGGTCCCAAAATTTTTTCTTGAGGAAAAAAAGAAACTCGTTATTCAATCCGATTTTTTCCTTTTGGAGGATATGTTTATATTGCAAGTCAATTAGTTGATCCACCAAAAGGGCGTGAAGAGGAAGAAGTTCCTGAAGAACAAAAAATGGAAAATATTGCAAAATGAAAACGCTTAATTTTTATTGTCGCAGGAGCTTTAATGAATTTTTTTATTGCTGTTTTTATTTTTACCACAACTTTTGCGGCATTAAATTATAAACCATCTGATATGACATATTGAGGAGCTAAGTATGATTCTAATGGTGCAGCATATGCTGCTCTAAAAACGAGTGTCCAAAATGTTGCTCAAGATATTGTGATTTTAGATTATTGATTAGGTCCTAATATTGAAAAACTTAAAGTAGTACAAGAATATTATCGTGTTAATAAGGAAGATAAAGCTGATAATAAGGAGAATCATATTTTAGCAAGTCATGTGGGAACAGTAGATAAGATTCCAAATTATCAAACAACAGTTTTTGATTTTATTCAAAATTTAAAACAACAATATGATAATAGTAATAATGATGAAAAAATTAATTATATTACTCTTGCTTTTGCTCGTGTAAATAGTAAACAAGAAGTTATAACGGCTTCGGATGGTTTATTTCAAACTGAACCAGTTAAGTTAACAGAAGCCAACAATACTTATACAGTCGGAATTAGAGCTCCTGATCGTCAGTTTTCTTCAACTGCGCAAGCATATAGCTATGGTTGAGGAGAAACATTTAGACAATCAGTGACAATTTTAAAATCATTTGGATTATTATTTACTGGTCAGTGAGGACAATTATCTGGTCCAGTTGGAATTGCAAGAACATTTTCTTCAATGTTAACAGAAGGACCAGCTCTTTTCTTTATTTATGTGGCCATGTTATCTGCTAATTTATTTGTTTTGAACTTAATTCCAATCCCGCCATTAGATGGATACAAGTTTTTTGAAACATCAATTGAAGGAATAGTTGGTGGAGTAAAACGCTTAAATGGTCGGGTAAGGATTTGAAAGAAACGCTATGATCCAGCGCAACAAAAAGTATTATTAGGAGAATATCAAGCAAAAGAGCAAAAATGACAGTTACCGCATAAGGCAAAGATTATTATTAATGTAACGGGAGCAATAGTCTTTATTTTATTATTTATTGGAATAACAATTAAAGATGTCTTTTTTTAAGCAGAAAAGCTAGGTGAGGATTAGATGATGGACCAACAATTGATAAAACTATTTACAGCAAATAATTTAGAATTTATTGGAAATTATTTTGATGATGCTAAAGTCATTAAAGCAGAATATAGTACTAGTGAAGGTTTTTTTCGTGTTGTGATTGAAATTAATGATTTTTTACCACTAGAAGTTTTACTAAAATTAGAACAAACTTTATTAGAAAATGAAACATTACCCACAAAGATTTCTTTACGGGTTCGAAAAGAACAATACGAATTAGAAACTATTTTTAGTTACTTAGAATATATTCGATTAAATAAATCGGAATTAAAAAATAGTTTTTTTAGTAAATTATCCCCAGAACGTTTTGCTTTAACTGATAATATTTTAAAAATTACTGTTCATTCGGAAAGTGAACAAAAATTAGTGGGTGAACATTGTAATTATTATCAAAAAAAACTTCGCCGCTATGGTTTTAGTGATTTACAATTAGCCCTAGTGTTTCATTTACGAGAAAATAATATTTTAGAAATTAATGAACAAGAATTAATTAAATATAAAGAAACAGCGCAAAAAACAGAACAGTTAATTTCTAAACCAACCAATGGGACTAATCCAGTTTGAAGAGAATTAAATAGTTATCAGAGAGCAAAAAATGGAGAAGCAAGTTATGAACGGTTAATTGATATTGATCAAGATGCTCCGAATGTGACAATTTATGGAAAAATTTTAAGTAAAGAACGACAGTTAATTTCAACAAAGAAATTTATTTATGTAATAACAATTACTGATTATAGTGATACAATTGGCGCAAAATTTTTTACTCGAACAGAACAACCAGATGATTTTATTGAAGAATTAAAAACGAATGAATGAGTTAGTCTTTTTGGCGATATTCGGTATGATACTTATGCTAATGAACAAATGTTTTTTATTAAAAAAATTTCTCGTTTAGAGCGTGAAGATTTATATCGTGAAGATAATGCGCCTGAAAAACGCGTGGAGTTACATCTCCATACTAAAATGAGTGTTATGGATGGAGTAACAGATCTTGCAATGCTTTTTAAAACATTAGTACATTGGAATCATAAAGCAATTGCTTTTACTGACCATTTAAATGTTCAAGCTTATCCAGAAATTTATAATCTTAATAAGAAATATCCTGATGTTAAAGTTATTTATGGTGTTGAAGCAGATGTTTTAGATGATAAAGTCTGATATTTTAAAAACCCGCATCATCATAATTTACGAACTGCAAAATATGTTATTTTCGACTTAGAAACAACTGGCTTAAGTAGTAGCTATGATGAAATCATTGAATTTGGTGCGGTTATTATGGATGGTATTAGTGGTGAACGTCAAACAATTAATCATTTGTTTAAACCATCCGTTAAGTTATCATCATTTACAACTGAATTAACAGGAATTACAGATGAATTATTAGCCGATAAACCAACTTTTATTGAATCAATTGACCAAATTTTAGAATATTTTAAGGATGCAATTTTAATTGCACATAATGCTGAGTTTGACCTTGGTTTTATTCAATCGTGGTTAAAAAAAGCTGGACGCTCAGAAATTAATAACACAGTAATTGATACTTTACAATTATCACGGATTTTAGAACCACATTTGAAAAATTATCGGTTGGGAACAATTGCTCGTTGTTATAATGTTATTTATAATGAAGAAGTTGCTCACCGTGGCGATTATGATGCAATTGTTTTAACAGACATCTATGAGCATCAGCTACGGAAAATGATTAATACTTACAATATTGAGTTTGATGATGATATTGAGAAAATTCATGACCCTGCTGTTTATAAAAAACTGCGACCAAAACATATGACAATTTTAGCAAAAAATCAGGTAGGTTTATTAGAATTATTTAAACTAATAACTGCTGCGCATACTAAATATTTTTATTCATCACCAAAATTATTACGAAGTGTAATTGAACAACATCGTAGTAATTTATTGATTGGGTCATCATGTGTTAATGGTGATGTTTTTGAAGTGGCACGAAATAAAGATGCATCGGAATTAGCAGAAACAATTAAGTTTTATGATTATGTTGAAATTCAACCTCCTAGTGTATATAAACATTTAGTTCAAATGGGGGATTTATCAGAAGAACGATTATTAACAGTCATTAAAGATATTATTTTTACAGCAAAAAAATTAAATAAATTAGTTGTTGCTACTGGTGATGTGCACTATCTTAACCCAGAAGATAAAATTTTCCGTGAAGTTTATATTAATGCAAAAGGAATTGGTGGCCGCCCCCATCCTTTATATGATTATAAGCAACGCGTAACTGATAATCCTGATCAGTTTTTAAGAACAACAATGGAAATGATGAACGAATTTAAGTTTTTAAATAATGATGAATTAATTTATGAAATTGTAGTAACAAATCCAAATTTAATTGCTGACCAAATTGAAAAAGTTGAAATTATTAAAGATAAATTATATACACCTAAAATTGAGGGTAGTGACCAATTATTAAAAGAATTATGTTATAAAAATGCTTATAAAATTTATGGTAATTCATTACCAGAAATTGTTGCATCACGCTTAGAACGTGAATTAAATGCTATTATTAAGCATGGTTTTGCTGTTATTTACTGAATTGCACATAAATTAGTTGATAAATCATTGCAAGATGGCTATTTAGTCGGGTCACGGGGAAGTGTTGGTAGTAGTTTTGTTGCAACAATGAGTAATATTACTGAAGTAAATCCATTACAACCACATTATTTATGTTCTTATTGTAGTTATAGTGAATTTATTGTTGATGGTTCAGTTAAGTGTGGATATGATTTACCAGTTCGTACTTGTCCAAAGTGTCAAAAACCATTAAAAGGGGAAGGGCATGATATTCCCTTTGAAACATTTTTAGGGTTTGAAGCAGATAAAGTTCCGGATATTGATTTAAACTTTTCAGGAGAATATCAGCCAATTGCACATGACTTTACTAAAGAAATGTTTGGAGAACGTAGTGTTTATCGTGCCGGAACAATTTCAACGGTGGCAGAAAAAACTGCATATGGTTATGTGAAAGGTTATTTTGAAAGTAAAAATATTTTACATTTAAAACGTCGCGCAGAATTAGAACGAATTGCCAAGGGTTGTGAGGGAGTTAAACGAACAACTGGACAACATCCAGGTGGAATTGTTGTTATTCCAAATGAATATGAAGTTGAGGCATTTACACCAGTTAATTTTCCTGCTGATGATATCAAATCAAATTGATTAACAACTCATTTTGATTTCCACGCAATTCATGATAATGTTTTAAAGTTAGATATTTTAGGTCATGTTGACCCAACTGCTTTGCGAATGCTGCAAGATTTAACGGGAGTGGATCCAAAAACAATTCCAACAAATGATGAAGCGGTTTTAAGTCTTTTTCGAAGTTTAGATGTTTTAAACATTAAACCAGAAGATATTAATGGTGAAAATACTGGTGCAATTGGTATTCCTGAATTTGGTACTTTTTTTGTTCGTAAGATGTTATTAGATACAAAACCAACTTCATTTGCAGATTTAGTCCAAATTTCAGGATTGTCACACGGAACAGATGTTTGAATTGGCAATGCCCAAGAATTAATTCGAAATCAAAATATTAGTATTTCAGAAGTAATTGGATGTCGTGATGATATTATGGTTAATTTAATTTATAAAAGGTTACCTGCTCAAAGTGCTTTTAAGATTATGGAAGATGTTCGAAAGGGAAAGGGGTTAACAACTGAACATGAACAATTAATGCGGGATAATAATGTTGAACAATGATATATTGATTCGTGTAATAAAATTAAGTATATGTTCCCAAAAGCCCATGCAACAGCCTATGTCTTAATGGCGTGACGAGTAGCATGATATAAAATTAATTATCCAGTTGAATATTATGCAACATTTTTTTCAACTCGAACAGATGTTTTTGATATTAAAACAATTTTAAAAGGAGCAGAAACAATCAAACAAGTTTTACGCGATATTCAAACTCGTTTGGATAATAAAGATTTTAATGCTCCCAATAAACCAACACAAAAAGAAAAAGATTTAATTCCCGTTTATGAAGTAGCATTAGAAATGTATGCCCGAGGAATTAAAATGAGCAATATTGATTTAAAAATAAGTCGAAATAAAAATTTTACCGTTATTACAAATGAAAATAATGAAAAAATTATTTTACCGCCATTTTCTGCAATTGATGGTTTGGGCGGAGCTGTTGGCGATAGTATTATTAATGCTCGCCATGAAAAACCATTTTTATCAATTGCTGATTTACAAAAACGAACAAATATTACAAAAGCTCATTTAGAATCATTTGAAGAACTTGGAATTTTAAAAGATTTATCATTAGATGATCAAATTGCGTTTGAGTTTTAAATAAGATAATTTTTTATGATATTTTCCTTTATAATTATAATAATTAAGAGGTGAAGAAAATGGCAATTAAATCAGGTTTTGTTGCAATTGTTGGGCGACCAAATGTTGGTAAATCAACATTATTAAATACAATTTTAAATAATAAAGTAGCAATTGTAACAGCAAAGGCACAAACAACACGAAACCGTATTCAAGGGATTTATAATGATCAAGAATCACAAATTGTTTTTATGGATACGCCAGGCATTCATAAAGCTCATCATGAAATGGGGAAATTTATGAATAAAGTTGCTTTATCAGCAACAAAAGCAGCCGATGTTATTTTATTTTTAGCTCCAGCAAATGAATACATTGGTGATAATGATCGTTATATTATCAGAGCACTACAAGAGCGCGCAATTCCAATTGTTTTACTTGTAACAAAAATTGATTTAGTTTCCAAAGGTGATTTAATTGTAAAAATTGCTGAATGAGAAAAAATTCATCAGTTTACCGCTATCATTCCCGTTTCAGCCGTCAAACATAAAAATCTTGAAACATTATTAACTTTATTAAAAAAACATTTAGCAGTAAGACCACAATATTATCCTGATGATATGTTAACTGATCAACCAGAAAAGTTTTTAATTCGTGAAATTATTCGGGAAAAAATTTTGTTGTTGACAGAAGATGAGATTCCGCATAGTGTTGCCATTTTAATTGATAAAATTGATGATCAACCACAACTATTAAAAATTATGGCTTCAATTTGCGTTGAACGGGATTCGCAAAAAAGAATTATTATTGGGAAACAAGGCCGTTTAATTAAACAAATTGGAACGCAAGCCCGCTTAGAATTAGAACAAATTTTAGGAACAAAAATATTTTTAGAATTATTTGTTAAAGTAGTGGATAAATGACGGGATAAACCTTCAATGATTGCCCGTCTAGGTTATAACAAAGAAAGTTATTAAAATGATTCAAAAATTAACAGGAATGGTATTGCATAAACGACCTTATGATGATAACAGTGCAATTATTACGATTTTGTCACAAGAATTAGGAAAATTAGCTTTTTTTGCACCTGGGGTACAAAAAAATACATCAAAAAATCAGTATGCAGTACAATTCTTAGCAACAAGTGAATTTGAAATATTTTTATCATATCATAACAATAAGTTAAGTAAATTAAAGACAGGAAATTTATTAAAAACAAGAATTAAATTAGCACAAAATTATGATGATTATTTATTAGCAACATTAATTTGTGAAATTGCTGAGCAAGCGGTTGTTGACCGTCAAGATGATAATGAATTGTACGAATTATTAACAACAACATTAGACAATTTAGCTGCATGAGAAGATAATTTAAGTATTGTAATTGCTTTTATGTTTCGTGCTTTAAAATGATATGGATTAGAATGAGACTTTACGATGTGTAAACGGTGTGGCAGCAAACAACACATTAAAACAATTAGTTTTCTTGAGGAAGGATATCTTTGTAAAAATTGTTTATTACCAAGAGATTATCTTTTTCCAATTGAATTAGTGAAAGTTTTTAATAGTAATTTTCATACTAATTTTTATTTTTACAATAAGATTAATTAAGATTAATATAAAAGTTTTAATAATATTATTTAAAATGCTATGTGAGTATTATTTAATAAAAGTTGGAATATTTTTGTGGAGTATTTATGAAATGCGACAAAAATCAATTTATTTTAAAGAATAACATAGTATAATTGAGGATAGAGAAATAAGAAGGAGTTACATTAATGCAATATACATTAGAAGAAGTTGTTAATCATTTAAAAACACAAGGTTTTGTTTTTCAAGGGAGTGAAATTTATGGTGGTTTAGCAAACAGCTGAGATTTTGGACCATTGGGGGTTGAATTAGAACGAAATTTAAAAAATTTATGATGACAACATTTTATTACAAAATCAAAATATAATGTTGGTCTTGATAGTGCTATTTTAATGAACAATAATGTTTGAAAAGCTTCTGGACATCTTGGCAATTTTGCTGACCCATTATTAGATTGTAAAAAATGTAAAAGCCGAATGCGGGCAGATAAACTGATTGAAGATAATTATCCGAAATTAAATTGTGGTGGTTGAACTAATGAACAATTAGAGACTTTTATTACCGAAAAAAATATTTTATGTCCAAATTGTTGGGGGCATGATTTTACTGAAATTCGTCAGTTTGAATTAATGTTTAAAACAAACCAAGGTGTTATTGAAGATGAAAAATCAGTTGTTTATCTACGACCAGAAACAGCACAAGGAATTTTTGTTAATTTTAAAAATGTTCAACGTTCTTTGCGACAAAAATTACCTTTTGGTGTTGGTCAAATTGGAAAGTCATTTCGGAATGAAATTACCCCAGGAAATTTTATTTTTCGTACACGTGAATTTGAACAAATGGAATTAGAATTTTTTTATGATATTAACGAAAAGATTGATTGATTTGAATATTGAATTAAAGAAGTAACCAAGTTTTTAGAATTAATTAATTTAAAACCAGAAAACTATCATTTTCGTGAGCATAACGCTAATGAGTTAGCCCATTATGCAAAACGAACTATTGATATTGAATATAAGTTTCCGTTTGGCATAGGTGAATTATGAGGGATTGCTGACCGGGGGAATTATGATTTACGTCGCCACAGTGAAATGAGTAAAAATGATTTGTCGTATTTAAATCAAGAAACAAATGAAAAAATTATCCCGCATGTAATTGAACCATCGGTTGGTGTTGGGCGCTTGATGTTAGCGATTTTATATGATGCTTACCATGTTGAAAAAGTTGCTGATAATGAGACAAGAATTGTTTTAAAATTAAGCCCGTTATTAGCTCCATATCAAATTGCGCTGATTCCATTAAGTAAACAATTAAACAACGATGCTTATCAGTTATATGAAAAACTCTTAGGTCGTTTTCAATGCACTTATGATGAAACAGGAAATATTGGAAAGCGTTATCGTCGTCAAGATGCGATTGGAACACCGTTTTGTGTAACAGTTGATTTTGACAGTCAAAAAGACCAAAAAGTTACAGTTCGTAATCGTGATACAATGAAACAAGAACGAGTGGCAATTGCTAATTTAGAAAGCTATTTTACCGCAACATTAAAATAATTAAAAGGAGTGAAAGGTATGGCATTAATTAGTAATGAAAAAATTGATTTAATTAAGTCAAAAGTAAATATTGTTACCGTAATGTCAAAATATTTATCGCTTGAAAAACGGGGTCGTAATTATTGAGCAGTTTGTCCGTTTCATCAAGATTCACATCCTTCAATGAGTATTTCACCAGAAAAGCAAATTTACCGTTGTTTTGCTTGTTCAGCTGGAGGCAATGTTTTTACTTTTTTACAAGAATATGAAAATATTAGTTTTATTGAAGCTTTAAAAAAAGTTGCGGTAATGACCAATATTTCCTTATATGAATTGACTACTTATCAAGAAAAACCAAAATATGATAAAAGTGAACAGTTAATTTTTGAAATTAATGCCTTAGCAAGCGCTTACTTTAGTAATAATTTAGAAACCAAAAAGGCTTATGATGCAAAGGAATATTTAACAAAGCGGAACATTAATAATACTGAAATTGAATTATTTCAGATTGGTTATGCTGAGAGTGGCTTTGATCATTTGTACCATTTTTTAATTAAAAAAGAATATTCAATTAATGATATTCAACAAGCGGGTTTAATTACAATAAAAAATGGCAAGGTGTATGATTATTTTAATAATCGTTTAATGTTTCCGATTAAAAATGAAGATAGTTATATTATTGGTTTTTCTGGACGAGTAATTGGGGTTAATAACCAGGTAGCAAAATATCTTAATACTCCTGAAACTAAGGTTTTTAAAAAAGAACAACTAATGTATAATATTCACCGGGCGAAACCGTTTATTCGCCAGCAAAATAATTTAATTTTACTTGAAGGATATATGGATGTTATTAGTTTAGAAAAATTAAATCTTAAAAATACCGTTGCTTTAATGGGAACTAATTTAAGTGAATATCATTTAAAAGAAATTAAAAGATTAACAAATGAGTGTTTAATTTTTTTAGACGGTGATAAGGCTGGGATTAATGCTAGTTTAAAAGCAACAATTAAATTATTAAGTCATAATCTAAAAGTTAAAATTGTTTTGAATGAGACGCAACAAGACCCTGACGAATTAGTTAATAGTGGTCAGGGAGAATTAATTCATACAATGTTAGCAAATGCCCAACATCCAATTAATTTTGCTCTTGATTATTTTCAAAATAAATTTAATTTACAAGCAGCAAATGAATTAGAAGAATTTATTAATATTGTTGCACCTTTAATTAAAGCTAGTCCAAATCAATTGGAACAAGAATTAGCAGTTAATAATTTAGTTAAAATAACAGGAATATCTAAAGAAACAATTACAACAAAAATTGGACAAATTAAAACATATCAAAAAGCAGTTTTTTCACCTGCTGTGTCAGAACCAATTCCTAATGGAACAAATGATAATAATTATCAGCAAAAGTCGCCACCAAGGTTCAAACCACAGCAAAGTAAGACTGTTGTAGTTAAAAATACAAAATATAAAATTAAAAATTTAAAACGATATCTTTTAGCAGAACAAAATATGGTTTTACAATTACTTGGTTCTCGAAAAGCAGCAGATTTTTATCAAAGAAAAATTGGAAATTTAAATTTTGATGGTTATCGTTTGTTAGCAAATGATATAATTACTTATTATAATGGACATTTGGGGGCAGAAAATGTTAAAATTAATATGTTGTGTCAAGAAATAAGTGATCCAAATTTAAAAAAAATATTAATGGATATTATTAATAAATCAACGATTAAAATTAAATATAATAAGAAAGAATTAGAAGACTATGCGCTCTTAATTGATGATTTTGCTAATGAAAAAGAGATTGCAATGCTATGAAATAAGTTAGAAAAAGCAAGTAATCTAATTGAACAACAGGCAATTTCAATGGAAATTGACAAGTTGAATCAACGATTAAAATTTAAAAAGGGGTAGAAAAAATGGGATTATCAAAAAAAGAAGTCAGAGATATGAAATCTTTTGATGAATTTAAAGAATATATTAATAAATATTTAGAAGAAAATAACAATGAGATTGAACAAGAAAAATTAATAACATTAATTAATGATCATTTTGAAGTTGATGATAATGATGTTGAAGAATATTTCGAAGAATTAGTTGCTAATGGTGTTGAATTTAGTGATATTAATTTAGAAGAGTTAGAAGAAAATGAAGTTCCTGAACCAATAAAAGTAACGAAAAAACAACCAGATGAAAAATTACGTTACAAAGTTGGTGGGATTTCAAATGAAACAAAAATTCAAGATATTATTAAAGCTTACTTTAATATTTTGGGAACAAGTAAGATTTTAACTCGTGAGGAAGAAATTAAATATGCTAAAATGTTAGAATCATCTGATCCAGAAGAAAGACGTTTTGGACGTGATAAATTAATTACTTCTAACCTGAAGTTAGTTGTTTCAGTTGCTCGTAAACATTTAAACCGGGGATTAGATTTTTCGGATTTAATTGAAGAAGGGAACATTGGGTTAATGAAAGCTGTTGATAAGTTTGATTATAAGCGTGGTTTTAAATTTTCAACATATGCCACATGATGAATTAGACAAGCAACAACCCGGGCAATTGCTGATCAAGCGCGAACAATTCGGATTCCTGTTCATATGGTTGAAACAATTAATAAATTAACAAGAATTGAACGGCAATTAACACAAGAGTTAGGACGCGAACCAAGTTACAATGAAATTGCTGAAAAAATGGGGCAAGGAATGGTTGGCGAAAAAGTTCGTGAAATTAAGAGACTATCAATTGAACCAGTTTCATTAGAAAAACCAATTGGTGATGAGGATGATACTCATTTTGGTGATTTTGTTGATGATAAAGATATTTTTACACCGGATGAATATGCTGAAAAAGAATCATTACGAGAAGTAATTGATGAAGTTTTCCATGAAATTTTATCAGCACGAGAAGAAAAAGTAATTAGAATGCGGTTTGGACTTTTACCAACAAAGTTACGAACAGTATTACGGTTAGCAAAAGAATGTGAAGATGAAACTTTCCCCGAATTAGTTCAAACAGTTAAAGTTCTTGATATTCATTATGATACACCAATTGAAAAAGTACAAAGTCAAAAAAATGCTTTAATTGATAAGCATTTATCAAAATATGATTCACCAAAAACATTAGAAGAAGTAGGCAAAGAATTTAAAGTAACACGTGAACGAATTCGCCAAATTGAAGCAAAAACAATTCGTAAGTTTAAGCCAAACCAAGCTAATTCGAAAGCAAAAGTATTAAAAGACTTTTTTAAAGGATAGGGGTTTTAAAAATGGATATATTATCAGAACGTTTATTATTAATTGCCAAACAAGTTAATGAAAAAGACATTATTTGTGATATTGGGACAGATCATGCAATGATTCCAATTTATTTAGCAAAAGGAAATTTAATTACCAAAGCTTATGCGTGCGACATTGCAGCACAACCCTTAGCCCAAGCGAAAAAAAATATTGCAAAATATCATACTGAAGAACTTATTACTTCAATTTTAGCAGATGGTTTAACAGGAGTTTCGGACATTAAGATTGATACATGTATTATTTCAGGATTAGGGAGTACAACAATTTTAACCATTTTGCAACGAGATTCTGATTTAATTGATCGTTATATTTTATGCCCTAATGATGATCCATTTTTATTACGAGAATGAATTAAAAAACATAAGTACTTTATTGAAAAAGAATTATTAATTAAGGAAAATGATATTATTTATGAGATTATTGTTGTTAATAAAACTGCTGGTCAAAAAGTCAAAAATAAAAAAGACTTATACTTCGGTCCTTATCTTCGCAAAGAACATAGTAAACTTTTTCAAGAGAAATGATTGTTAAAAAATGATTATTATTTAACATTGTTAAACAAGATTCCTGAAAACACTAAGCGATATCAAGAAGTTAAAGCAAAACTAAAAATGATTAATAAGGTGATATAATGTTAATTAAAAAATTATATCAAGAAATTGAAACTGATTTTTCATTAAAAGCAGCTTGTAAGTGAGATTATAGTGGTCATCAATATGGAAGCAAAAATCATTTTGTAGCAAAAATTATGGTTAGTTTAGATTTAACAAGCGAAGTAATTACAGCAGCAGTCGCTAAGCAAATTAATGTTATTATAACTCATCATCCTTTTTGTTTTGGCAAGAAAAAAAGAATTCAACAGATTCCTTACAAACGAGCAATTATTGATCTTCTTAATAAACATCAGATAACTGTTTATGCTTTACACACAAATTATGATGGTTTAATGAATGAATTGATTTTACAAGAATTAAATCCTCAAAAAATTGTTCCCTTTGATGATAATTTAACAATGATTGGGTATGTAAGTTTAACAGCTGATGAAATTATTACTAAATTAAAAGCAATTTTTAAAATTACAACAGTGCAGCACAATTTATCGACGTTAGAGCAACCTATTAAAACAGTTGCCTTAGCAGCAGGAACCGCAGGTGATGTGATTGCAAAAATTAACCAAAATATTGACCTGTTTATTACTGGGGAAGTAAAATGAGATCAATGAGTATTAGCAAATGAAAAACAATTAGCAGTTATTTGCTTCAACCATTATATGGAAGATTTTTTTACTGCTGCTTTTGCTGGATATTTAACCCGAAAGTTTCCAACTTTAACAATAATTCCATATCATATCAAAAATATTATTAACTATCGTTAATGATATTTTTATATTTGCTCTAAATAACGAATTACTTCTAACTGAATGATGCTAGGTGTTGATGCCCCCGCAGTAACAGCAACACAGGTTTTATTTGCCAACCAAGTTGCTTGAATATCATTTTTATCATTAATGCGATATGATTCAATCCCAATTTGTTCGCCCATTGCAACTAGCTTTAAGGTGTTACTACTTCGTTCATCACCAACAACAAGTAAAAGGTCAATTGTTGTTGGATCTAAATTTAGAACAGCATTTTGTCGTTCTAATGTTGCATTACATAAATCATTTTTAAAAAGAATTTCATTTGGAACAAGGGTTTTAATTTTTTTCACAATTGCTTCAATATCAATTTTAGAAAGGGTTGTTTGGTTTGTAATTAAAATCTTTTTAGTTGGGTCAAGATTAGGCAAAATGTTATCAACTTCTTGTTCTGTTGTCACAAGATTGATGCTTGGACTAAGCGCTAACATTGCATTTGTTTCTGGATGAAAGTGTTTTCCAATAAAAATAATTTGATAATCAGGTTTTGCTAAATATTCCTTAATTAAATTTTTCGTAACAGTTACTCATTCACATTCAGTATCAACAAGTGTAATGTTTTTCTTTGCTGCGACATCTTTAATCCGGTCATCACTACCATGTGCACTTAAAATCACAACAGCATTATCTGGTAGTGTTTGCATTATCGCAAGGCGATTAAGTTTAAAATCGTTGACCGGAATAACACCTAAATTAACAATTTCATCAATAACATGTTTATTATGGACAAGATAACCTAACATATAAATTTGCCGTCCAGCATATTTGACAGCAGCTTCTTTTGCTCATTTAATTGACTTGACAACACCAAGACAATAACCACGAGGTGTCACTTTTACAACTTTCATTTTTTCACCAATCCATTTTTATCTACTTATATAATATCATAATTAAAAATCTCTTTTATCATTTTAAAATAATATCTTAAACTTATTTATTAATCAAACTAAATTTGATATAATTAACCCGTCTATTTTAAGTAAAAATTTTATCTTTTTCTTAAAATATTACAATTATCTTAAATACTAAATTCAATTTGTGATAAAAAATATTTAATGCAAAAAACTAATGATTAATGCTATTTTAACATTAGCAACCAACATTGGTTTGATTTCATTATGAAAGGAGATTGAGTATGCCAGTAAGCTTGAAAGCTAAAAGAAAAAAGGTGCCCCAGTCGAAAAAACCAGTAGCAAAAAATGCGACAGAAGAAAAATGATTATTCATTAAATCACAAGCATTTATTGATTCAACTCCAGCTATGAAAAGATCAATCGATCGTTCATTAGGAGATGTTTATACAAAAAAAGCAGCGGATTATCGGGCAAAAGATGGAAGTGCCATTACTACTGCAATTACAGCAGAAAGACTAATTGCAGAACGTTTAGGAAAAACAGCAACTCAATGAAAAACAATTGAAGTGCAAAATAAAAAGAAAGTTTGTTGTACCACAGACATTTTAAAGATTACAAGAAAAAAACAAAAATAATAAAAATATTTATTTATAATTATAAAAATATCATAAAATAAATAAATAAAAAATATAAAATTAAACAAACTAAAAATTAGTTTAAATACAAAAACTTAATAATTTAAAATTATTTAATTAAACTATTCAAAAAGTTAAATGGTGTCTGAAAATTTAAAGACTTATGCACTCTTTCAAAATTATAAAAATAATAATAATCATTTAATTTATTCTGTAAACTAACTGCATTTAATATTTTTTCTTCAAATACAAATAATTTAGTATAATTTTGATGAAATCTTTCAATCTTACCGTTTGACTGTGGAGAGCGAACTGGTGTTGTTTGATACAAAATATTTTTATCTGTTAAAAATTGAGTAAAATTAGTTTTTTTAACATTAATTTTTTGATTATTCCGATAACTATTAATAAATTCAGAACCGTTATCAGTTCTAATCCGTATTATTCTAATACCAAATATATTTTTAAAATCACTAATTGCTTTTTTAACAGCATCAATAGCATTATGAGTACTTAATTTATAATAAATATATCCTAATACTAATCTTGTTTTTTCATCAATAAAATCATAAAAATTAATAATTAGCAATAATAATTGCATCTAGTAAATGATTACTTATTTTTTCATTATTATAAAATCAACCTTTACCATATTGATAAGTTAAATTAGTATCTTTATCATATTTTCATAAACAACTATCATTATATTTACTTAAATTTTTCCATATTTTTAACAATTGATTTAGTATAACGCGGTGATACTCAATTAAAATTAATTTGTAAATCATTTAATTTATTTTGTAATGCCCCCTAATAATCTTAATAAGTCATCTCTAACTTTTGAACCATTAGCATTTGTATATGAGCAATTTTCAATATTTATAATAATGTTATATTTTTCTATTTCATTATTTTTATTTAAAACAACATTAATATAATTAATATTTAAACAATCATTAATATAACTAATAATTAAATTATAGTGACTTTCTCAATCTTTAAAATATTTTTCGTTTGATTCAAGTAATAATTTATTAAATAGTGGAGTGATTCAATGACCCCAAAATTATGAATTAGAAGTCGGAACAAATTTTGCAGAAGTAGTTGGTAGTCTATTAATTGTGCTATTAGTGGCAGTTCCCGTTTTAATCTTAATTGGAATATATGTTACAAAAAAATGATAAAAGCAATGACACATCCTTATTCAATTGAATATTTAGACACACAGAAAAAATTGAAAAAAACAATAAAACAAGCTAGAAAAGCACTGAAAAAAATGAATATAGTTGTTCGGAAGGGACATGAAACATCCACAACATTAGCACGAGAACAAGAACGATGAGCTAATTTAATTGTTAATGCTGAAACAGATTTTCTTAAAGAAGAAGAACTTTTTAAAGCTCATGATAATAAAAAACCAGTTGTGAAAAAATTAGTAACTACCGGTAAAAAATAAAAGTTATATAATGAAATTAGCAATAATTTCATTTTTTAAATATGTTATAATTTGAAAGGTGAGAAAAGGGGGTTAAATTATGAGTAATTTTAATCAATTTGGTTTTAAGCGGTTTTTAAATTTAGGCCTTGCTGAATTAAAATTTGTTGAACCAACTATTGTGCAAGAAAAAGTAATGCCATTATTATTAAAACATCAAAATGTTATATGTAAGGCACATACAGGAACTGGAAAAACATTTGCGTTTTGTTTACCAATTTTAAATAATATAAATTATGAGCAAGCAAAAAATCAATCTATTATTGTAACCCCAACCCGTGAATTAGCAAAACAAATTTATGATAATATTCGTTTTTTTAAAAAATTTAAATTAAATTTACAAGTTAATTATTTTATTGGTGGCGAAGATATTAAACGTCAAATTGAACAATTGCAACGAATTCAACCCCACATTATTATTGCCACTCCAACGCGACTAAAAGATTTGTTTGAACAACAAAGTCTAAATTTAGGTAAATTAACAACTTTTATTATTGATGAATGTGATATGATTTTTGATTTAGGTTTTATTGAAAATGTTGATTATATTTTGAGCAAAGTGAATCCTAATGTTCAAGTATCTGTTTTTTCTGCAACAATTCCGCCTGAGTTAAAACCTTTTTTAATCAAGTATTTAAAAAATCCACATTATTTAGATTTAAATGCCAATCAAATAACAAATCAAAACATTACACATATTTTAATTCCAACAAAAAATCAAGAACGAAAAACAATTTTATTAAAACTTTTAAAAACATTTGATCCATATTTATGTTTAATTTTTGTTAGTAAAAAAACAGATATTAATAAGTATTATGATTTGTTATTAGAACATAATTATTCTGTTATCCAATTACATGCTGGATTAGAACCACGATTACGAACACAAGTTGTTAAACGAATTCGAAATTTAGAATATAAGTATGTTATTGCCAGTGATATTGCAGCGCGTGGAATTGATTTTATTGGTGTTAGTCATGTTATTTCAATTGATTTACCAAATGATTTAGAATATTATATTCATCGTAGTGGTCGTACTGGACGGGCAAATTATACTGGTTATAGTTATGTTCTTTATGATACAAAAAATTTAAATTTAGTGCAACAATTAATGACAAAAGGAATTACTTTTAAAACAAAGAAATGAAATCAACAAGGAGAATTGGTTGAAACAGTTCTTAGTGATGATAAGCCTAAAAAACAATCTTCTCTTGCAGTTGAGAATGAAATTAATAAAATTATTCATCGTTATAAAACAAAAGATAATAATAAAAAAATTAAACCTGGTTATAAGAAAAAACGAAAAGCGGAAATTGATGAATTTAAAAAACAAGTTCGTCGGAGTCACATTAAAGAATCAATTAAAAAAATTAAAAAAGAAAAAGCAAAAGAACGAGCAAATAAATTATTTAATAAAAATTAAAAAGAAAACTTAATGTTTTTTGTTAATGTTATTTTTTTTAAAACAAGAAACAAAAGTCTTTTTTTGTATAATTATTTTGTAGTTTTTAAAATTACAAAATATATTATGAAATTAATGAAATAGGAGGGAAATTATGACTCATAATGAAACAGTCGAAGCAACGCAAGTGAAAAAAGCGGAATTAAATAAAAAGATAGTTCATTTTTTTCATTAAAAATGTTTCGTTATACTTTAATTAAAATGTTAAAGGCACCATCAACATGAGTGATGTTTGTTTTAACATTAGTAGTAGGAATAATTATGGGTTTTATTATTAGCTTTAGGAATAAGAGATGTTGCTAGTGGAGACTATATTGATGCTGCTAAATAATTATTTACTATTTATTCATGGATTTGATATATGTTATACTTTGGGTTAACATCAATGTTTATTGGTTTTAAAGCGGTACAGTTAATTCGTGATGAAATTGATGATGGAACATTATTAATTTTTTCATCAATTCCAATCTCACGAACAAGAATGATTATTGAAAAATGATTAGCTTTATAGTTATTATGCTTAATTTATTCACTAATTATTTTATTATTACCACCAATTTTATCATTCGGAATGGGGCCAAAAGGAACAGCATTTGGAAAAGTAATTTTAAGCAAAGTTAACTTTATGATTTTAACAAATTTTATTTTACAATTATTTTTAACCACAATTGGCATTTTAATTTCTTTAGGATTAAATGCAAAAGGTGTTATCGGTATTTTATTTACAATTGGTTTTTTAAAAGTAATTGGAGCGATGATTCCATTTATTTATAATGCAAGTAAAGGTGATCAAGCATCACAATATTTGATTAAAACCGCAGATTTAGCAAAGAATCATGTTAAATTTAAGGACTCTGATCTTAAAAAAACATATGATTATTTATTAAATCCGACTGGTTGACCAGTATGAAGTGTATCTGACGATAAACTTAGTATATCATTTTCGTATAGTAGTAAAGATATGGAAGCTTTTGATGTGACTTCATTAGCGCGGTATATTTATTTAGTGGTCACTAAATTACCTTCTACTTGAAACCCAATTTCTTGAAATGATGTTGTTACAGAAGTTAAAAAAACACCAAATGATTATCCAATATTAGCAAAATTAATTAATACTAATGTATTAGAATTTGTTGGTTATAAGTCAATTAAATTTAATGTTGTTAAACCTAGAATCGGTAATGAAGTTACATTTACAAATAATAGTGATAAAGGAATTAATATTTTATCGGATTTTTATAATGATATAAGTTTACAACAACCAATTACGCTTTCAAGAACAAAACCATCATCTGATGCTAAAATTAATATAAATGTGTTATATGAAACAAAATTAAAAAGTAAAACAACAAAAAATATTTATCAAATTATTAAAACAATGTATGATAAATCAATTTTTTCACCAACTATTTTTTGTTATCCAAAAAATAGTTATCTTTCAGAAGGAATCATTGCACCAAGTAGAATTGCATCGCTTGTTTTTAACACATTGTCAAAAACTATTCAAAATAAATTTAATAATTTTTCTTGAGATTTTCGTGAATTTTTAGATCGTAATTTATATAGTGAAAATGTTTATATTAATGATTTAGTTATGTCATTGTATACTCAATTTATTTTCCAAATATCTTATTGATCACAACAAGGAATATATTATCCATATAATGCTAATGCTATTCATGATAACGAGCAACAACCACAAGATAAATTAAATAGTATTAAAAAAGCTCAAACAAATTATAAATTAATGGCATACTTAAATCCATGCTGCAACAATGTTGTTACCAATTAATAATTATTTAGATGTTAACATTGATTCTGTTGCTTTTCAGACAAGTGATTCTAAGGCAAAAACAAATTATTTTTTAATGGGAGACTTTAATAAACCAGTAACATTAACTAGTTTATATGGTTTTTATACGGGTTATTTATTAGTAACACTTGCATTATCAGGATTAACATTATGATGAATTACAAGAAAGGATTTTGTATAGTTATGAAAACAAAAAAAGTAATTTTACACCAAATCCTGATTTAGCAATCGAGATTCATGGATTTACAAAAAAATTTAAAAAATTTGTCGCTGTTGATGATATTAATATGAATGTTGCAAAAGGAAAAATTCATGGGTTTATTGGACCAAATGGTTCAGGAAAAACCACAACAATTAAATCATTAGTTGGAGCAATTATTCCAACAAGTGGTAATTTTAGTATTAATGGTTTAAAAGCGAACTCACCAGCAGCAAAAAAATTATTGGATATATTCCTGAAAATGATAGGTTTCCAAAACATTTAAATGTTTATAAATATTTAGTTGAAATGAGTTATTTACGAGATGTTAAGTATAAAGAAGCAAAAGTAAAAGCAAAGCAAATCTTAGAAAATCTAAATTTATGAAAATTTCGAACTAAGAATCCTAATACATTTTCATCAGGAATGAATAAAAAGGTCTTATTAGCACAAGCATTAATTGCGGATCCAAAGGTCCTAATTTTAGATGAAACAGCGGCTAATTTAGACCCAACTGCTCGCCAAGAATTATTCAATGATTTAATTAAAGTTAAAAACCAAGGTAAGACAATTTTAATTTGTTCACATATTTTAACTGAATTGCAAGATTTGGCCGATGAGATTACAATTCTAAATTATGGTAAGGTTGTGTTTTAGGGTACTGTTATTAATTCAACCCAAAACTATTATCAATTTACCGTAATGGAAAAACCAATGTTAGGAAGTTTAGAAAATTTTTTAAAAAAATTAAATCTTCCCATAATTGAAAAATTAGAAGACGGTTTAATTTTACATTTAGAAAATGGCAATGAACAAATTAAAGAAATTGCTTATCGTGCTTTTGAAGAAAAAGTAATTTTAATTACTATTAAACCATTTGTAACAAATATTACCGAAATTTACGATCGTGTTGTTTTTTTCAGTTAATAAAAATTTTGGTAAAGCAAGTGCATTAAGTAATTAATGTTAAAAAACCTTAGTAAAATAATTTTTTTGAGCTATAATTATAACGAAGATTATTAATGTAGTTTTAAAATTACTTTACATAGTAAGGTTTTTTTATTTTTTTATTAGGGGGGAGGAAATTAATTTGTCAGAAGTTTTAACAGGTCGTGAAAAAAAATTACGGTTTGAAAAACCTTGAAAAACAATAGCATACTTTTGTGTTCCAACTGTTTTCTTAATGATTTTTCAAGGGTTATACAATATTGTTGATAAAAGTTTAGCATTATCATTTGCCGCACCTGATTTAATTCATGACCAATTTTATATTGATGCATATAATCGGTTAAAAAATATTAGTGTTACAGAAATTCCTTTAGCTGATATGCGGTCATTTATTAATGTTGCAACTCAATATGCTTCACAAACATATAACTTACAATGGTCGTTTAGTATTATGATTGGAATGGGTTGTGCAATGAATTTTTCAATTGCTTATGGGCAACGTGATATTCCAAGTATGCGTCGAATTGCAGGAAATGGTTTTTCATTAACAGTTCTTTTTTCAATCATCGTCGCATTTGCAATTTTTTGTATTGTATTTCCGGGATGAAACGCTATATTTATTACTTCTCAAATGGGAAAACATTATAATCCAATTACAGAAAGTTTATGTTGAGAATATTCATTTCCAATGTTAGCAGCAGCACCAATGATGTTTTTAAGTTATTATTTTATGTCCTTAATTCGTAGTGAAGGACGAATGAAATGAGTAATAATTATGATTTTAAGTTCATTATTAATTAATGCTGCATCTGCCATTTTCTTTATGAGAGTTTGTCATCTTGGAATGTCAGGAGCAATGTTGGGGACAGTTTTTTCTTGAACAGTACAAGTAATTTGAGGATTTATTATTGTTTTTAAAACAAAAAATAGTTATTCAAAATTTTATTGAAATGACTTATTCCAAATTGAAGGAAAAAATATTGCTAATTTTACTAAAGCAGGATTACCAAATTTTATTAATAATGCTGCTTTAGTCGTTACATCTTATGTTGCAACATCCCTTGTTGTTCAGTTACCAAACCAAGAATATCATAATGGGGTTGCTGTTTTGCAGGAACTTTATTCTTCAATTGTGCCATGAATGACATTAGTATTATCAGCAGGGGTTGGTGTTACACAAGGGGCTCGTAGTATTATTGCTTATAATTATGGGGCAAAAAAGAATGCTCGAATTTGAGAAGTTTTAAAACGGGTTAGTTTATTAATTATTATTTGATTTTGTTTAATGTTAATTGTCTTTATTATTTTTGCAAAAGATATGATGATGTTATTTGCTTTTCATGAAAAATATGCAACGAAATATCGTTGATGAATTGTTTTAAACTTTATGACTTATCCATTTTGTTCATTAACTTATATTGCTTTAACGTTGTTCCAAGGAATTAATCGTTCCTTTTTAGCAACATTTACAAGTAGTTTACGTTCAATTGTTGTAATTTTACCATTAATTGGAATTGGTTTTGGCGTTAGTCAAGCAACTGGAAATCCAATTTTCTATTATGTCTTTATTGGTTTAAATGATTTAATTTCAGCAGCAATTATTATTCCAATTTTAGTTTACTACTGAAGAAAATATCGTAACAAATTAGTTGATGAGCCTGATCCATATTTTAATGAATATCAAGAAGATTTACGAACTAAAAAAGTTTTAAAAGTGAAACATCAACAAAAAAAATAACAAGGTTTGAATATCTAAAATAGACACATAAAATTAAATTTTATGTGTCTATTTTATTGAAGATTATTTGTTATTAATTATAAGATAAATTTATAAGATAAATTAATTATTATCATCTCTTTTAACTAAAATTACTCATTTATCTTTTATTGAAAAACTATAACAGTTTTGGTGATAATTGTTAATAGCAAAATCATTTAATCCTTTAAAAGCCATTAAATATTTATTATCAGTAATTTCTTTATTACATTTCTTACAACTAAAATTATTTATCATATTATTAATTGCTGTTTGGTTCATTGTTTGAAGATGTTTAATCTTACCACGACTAATTTTGGTTGCAATTTGACTTAAATTAGTGCTTTTTGTTTTTGTAATGTATTCACTTAAATATAAGTTAATTGGACGAAATCCTAATTTGCGATAAACATTATATCCTTGTGATGTTGCAATCAACCCAACCAAATCGTAACCTTGATTATAAACACGATTAATTAAATGATTCATCATTAGTTTTGCTAATCCTTGTTGGCGAAAATTTTTATGAGTTGAAATATCATCAATAATTGCAATATCTTTTTCAAAGTAAATATTTCCAGTTGCTACAGGAAGATCATTTTTATATAAAAAATCAACTCCTTTCAAAGTTGATTTGTTGCACTTCATTTTACATAATTCATTTTAATAAAGTTTTATAAAATGCATAATCTCAACTTTTTGGTCCCATTGCACTTTCAAGAATTTTACTAAAATCATTTAATCGTTTATTATCATTAACACGTCGAAATTTAAGATTTTTATCAACTTTTAATTTTACTTTTTTTCATTTTGTTAAATCAAGTACCATTCCAACTAAAATTTCATTTTGAATAAATCCTAATGATTCAAAAAAGCTTGTTCTTTTTCATCAATTTGTTCACCAATGGTATATGAGGCAACAAAATTAGCACAAAATTTTGTCCATTATATGACCAATCCCTTTCAAAATAAACGCATTCAAAATGAATTAATTTATACTGAATATGAAATTTATATGACCGATATTAGTAATGATGATGATCAAACATATACCATTGCAATTAGTACCCAATTAGATTACCATGAAGATGCTACACGTGTTAAAGAGTTAGTAAAAGACTATGTTGATAATGACTTAGACTTTTTATGATATACACCTTTAATTCGAAACATTCGCTTAATTTTAGGATTCTGTCGATACTTTTTTTGTTTCATTTTTTCATTTACCTTAAATTATATATATTATATCGTGTTTTAATGAAACTAATATTAAAATATGTTGATTTTAAAAATAAATTTAATAAAAGATTATTATAATTTTTTTTATTATACCTTATTGACACTTTACTTTAAAAATTGTAAAATCAATCAAGATGTAGATGATTTTAAAAATAGAAATAATATTTTTAAAATAAATTACTTTGCTTATATAAAAAAGGAAATTTAATATGAAATTTATTTCAGAAATAAAGTCTACCTTTAAAAGAAGTTATAAATCAGTTTAAAAAGAGTTTAATATATTTTTAAAAAAACTTGGTTTTAATAAAGATGAAACTATTAAAATATCAACTAAAATTTTTGACCACATTGATGAAACATTAGAAACATATGTAAATAGTGGAATTAATGCTGAAATTGATGCCAAAGCATTAGAACCAATATTTAATGTAAAAAATAAAAATATTGAAAACAATAAAGAATATAATCAAGATTATGCTAATGAATATAAAAAATATTTAATGAGGCTAATAAATTTTTTCCAAAAGATAGAAAAGAATTAAACAAAACGAATTGAAGATTTACTGTTGAACAAGTTGAGGAAGATGAAACATATAGTCGATAATAAGAAATAATAAGATATCTAATAATAATAAAATAGGGATAAAATTAGCAAAAAGATTGGAGTGCAAATAAATGGGAACGTATATAAACATTATGGGGACATATCGTGAAATTACTTGTGATTGTGGAAAAAAATGCAACAAAATTAATGATTTAGATCCAGATTGTAAAGTATGCGATAGTTGCGAAGAATGTTGTAATTGTAATAAAAAAGAAGAACTTGTCTTACAATCTGAAGAATAATTTATTTTTAAGAAAAACATAAAATTTATTGAATTTTTTTAAGATAACGATATAATTAATTATGGTTGTTTCAGTTTCAACCGCTCTTTGACTTTTAAGTACCTAAAGGATATGCAATACTTATCTACTTACAAGGCGAGTCTAAACTGGAGGTGTAAAAATGTTTGCAATAATTAAAACTGGAGGGAAACAACTTCGTGTTTCTCAAGGTGATGAAATATTTGTTGAAATGTTAAATGGTAATGAAGGTGAAAAAGTTAATTTCACTGAAGTTTTAATGATTGATAGAGAAGTAGGAACTCCTTTTATTAAAGGGGCATCAGTAACAGGAACAATTTTAAAACAAGGAAAGCAAAAGAAAATTGTTGTTTTCCATTATAAACCAAAGAAAACACAACATAAAAAATATGGGCATCGTCAGCCATATACAAAAGTTAAAATTGATCAAATTTTGTTATCAGGTTCTGCTAAAGGAACAACAACAGATGCCAAAGCTAAACCTACGGTAACAAAATCAACAACTGCTACAAAGTCAAATGTAAAACCTGTTACTGATAAAAAAACAGTAACAACAGAAAAAACAGCAACAACAAAAACAGTTTATTCGGGTGATAAAAAACCAGTAGCGGCAAAGCCAGCAGGAAAAACAACAACTGTAGCAAAGTCAGCAACTAAAAGTTCTTCAACAACATCAGCAAAAAAACCAGCATCAAAAACAAAACAAAGTGACAAGTAAAACATTATGATTAAGATTATAATTACGAAAACTGAGAAAAAAATTAAAAAAATTAAAATTACTGGTCATGCTAAAGCAGCGGAATATGGTAAAGATCTTGTTTGCGCCGCAATAACAGGAATTGCAATTGGCGGTTTAAATGCAATTGATCAAATTAAACCAAATAGTTGTCAATTCATTGTTAAGGAAGGACTAATTATTATTACAGTAAAAAATAATAGTGCTGACTTACAAGTTATGTTACAAACAATTTATTATCAATTTTTAACAATTTATCAGCAATATCAAAAATTTATTAGTGTAAAGGAGGTTGAAGAATAATGATGAAGTTCGCATTAGGCTTACAGTTATTTGCTTCAAAAAAAGGAGTAGGATCGACTAAAAATGGTCGTGATTCACATTCAAAACGATTGGGTGCAAAAAGAGCTGATGGCCAAACAATTAGAGCAGGATCAATCATTTATCGTCAACGTGGAACAAAAGTTCACCCAGGAGTAAATGTTGGGCGTGGTGGTGATGATACCTTATTTGCCTTAATTGATGGGATTGTTAAGTTTGAAAAATTTGGACGAAATAAAACAAAAGCATCAGTTTATCAAAAACAATTTAAATAAATAAAAAAAATACTAATTTGTTGAAAAAAAGTAGAATTAGTATTTTTTTATGGTTATAATATATCTATTAAAAGGAGAATTAGAATGATTTGCAATAAAAAAACTTGAAAAGATTGACAAGTTTATTATCAATTATTGTTTGCCATTTTAATCGGCTTTAGTTTTTTTAGTGTTGTTTTATCAATTAAATATATTTATATCATAGGCTCAATTGTGATAATTATTTATTTCTTATCTTTTATAAAATATCAAAGTGAGATAACAGGAACAAATATTTATCAAGAACAAAATCTTTGAAAATTATATTTTTATCCAATTTTTTTATCCAATTATTGGAAAAATTATTAATATAGTCAATGGGAAGTGTCTTTACCAAACAGGGAAGGCATGCACCTATCAATATTTTTCTTAAATGTGCATCAAGTATTTGCAGGAGTATTTGGTGCACGATGATTTCTGAACACGGTGATAGTTGCTTCAGAATTAGTTTTCTAAACTAAAACTATTATTCAATATTTTAGAGACAGAATTATGATAATAAGAAAAATTTGAGAAAAAAATGCAGCGATATTTTTTTATTAATAAAAAGAAATATTATTCGTTAAGGACAATTATTAATAATTTATTAGTAATTGTTTTTTATTTTTAAAAGAAAGGAATTAAAAAATGAAAAAGAAGAAGCATGTTAGCAAGTTTGGTTTTATTGTTTCCACATTAGGGGCAGCAATTGGACTTGGTAATGTATGGGGGTTCCCCACTTTATTAAAGCAAAATGGAGGTTTAGCATTTTTTGTTTTATATATTTTAGCAATTATTACTTGTGGCATTCCGTTATTAATTTTAGAATTCAACATTGGTAATATGCGACGTAAATCGTTAATTAATATTTTTGATGAAGAAAACCCAAAAGCAAGTGGGTTTATCGGTTGATTTAAATCAGCCTTTATGTTTATTGTCGCTAATTACTATACCGTATTAATTGGTTATGTTTTAATTTTATTAATATTAAATTTTACATCGTCAATTAATACACCATTATGGTTTGATAATAATATTTTAAATCCTGGTGGAATTGCTGTAGCCGGTAATGCTAATTTTCAATGATTAGCATACTTAGCCTTTATTGTAATTGTTATTATTGCTGGGACAATTGTGATGTTTCGAGCAAAAGGAATTGAAAAAGCAAATGTTATTTTTATTCCAGTTTTATTTGTTATTTTATTAGTTTTAGCAATTTACGTTTTAACAATTCCAGGAGCATTAGAAGGACTAGGAACAGTTTTAATGCCAACGCAAAGAACCTTAAGTTCCTTTGGAAGCTTGCAAGTATGAAGTGATGCCTTTGGATTAGGTGTGTTTACGGTTTGTGTTGGTTCAGGATTTATGATGTTATTTGCTGGTGCAGCACCAAAAACACAGGATAATACAAATAAAGCATATATTTTATCATTTGGTGTTTTAGCAATTTCACTTTTAACATTAATTATGGTTTTTGGTTCAGCAGGCATTTTAGTTCATGAACAAAATCCTGGATTAATTACGATTGATGATTATACCAAAGCAATTGATGAAGCGTTTCCAAAGAATGGTGGTGCTAGTTTTATCTTTAATGTTTTTCCACAAACTTTTAATGCTATTAATAAACAAACCTTTGTTGGTTTTGGAAACTTTTTAGGCATTTTATTTTTTACAGCATTATTATTTGCTGGATTAAGTAGTATTATTGCAATGATTGAAGTTGTCATAAATGGAATTTTTTCAAATTACAAGGTAAAGGAAAAACAAGTTATTATTTTATTAATGATTTTAATGGCTGCCATTGGTTTAGTCTTAATGTTTAAAGATACTAACCAATTACTTTATTCGTTCCAAGCTTTAGCTGGTAGTGTTAATATGTTAGTGATGGCTTTAGTTGAAATTATTTTATTTATTCATATTTACAAAAAATTACCAATAATGATTGTCTACAATAATGCACACTCGTTAATTAAAATTGGTAAAACATATAAATTTGCGATTTCGTATTTAACACCATTGTTGTTAGCAGTTAATATTGTTTTTATGTTTTATGTCTTTATTAGTTCGGGGTTATCAAAACCTTGATGATTATCAGTATTATCAGTATTATTAGGAATTATTATGCCGTTAATATGTAGTATTTTATCGGTTACTGTGTTAAGAAAATATCAAATTAAACCAGTACCAGTTGGAATGTGAAAAGAAGGATTGGAGAACTAAAAAATGATGGCAACTTGATTAATTATTACATTGACGATTATTATTGCGTTGTTTCTTGTTTTATTTGGCGGATTTGTCTTTTTTATGTATAAAGATTGAAACAATAATATTAAAATGGCAGAAGACACAAAATTAGAAAAAAATAAAAATAAAAGTTAATTATAACTTTTATTTTTATTTTAGAATAATATTCTTGGAGGAACAAAAAAGGTTGCAATTAATTGAAAAAGAATTATAATGAAACCATAAATATTATAGGATTAATTAAAAAAATAGTTCAGAGAGTTAATTAATGGTGTGAAATTAATCTATTGTTTTAATGAAGGTTGCTAAATATTTTAACTTGATATTTTAATTAAGGTAATAAGTGATACTTTTTAAAAAAGGATGGTACCGTAATTATTTAGAAAATAATTGCTCCTATTATTTTATTTAAATAATAGGAGTTTTTATTTAGAAAGGAAACAAAAATGGGAAAAGAATTAACAAAGAAATATGACCATGCCTTGGTCGAAACAGGAAAATATCAATTTTGAAAGAAAAAAGGTTATTTTACTGCAGATGTTACAAGTAAACAGCCAAAGTTTAGTATTGTTATTCCACCCCCAAATGTGACTGGGAAATTACATTTAGGTCATGCCTGAGATACAACATTGCAAGACTTGATTATTCGCTATAAAAAATTACTAGGATTTGATACTTTATATTTACCAGGAATGGACCATGCAGGAATTTCTACACAGGCAAAAGTAGAAGAACGTTTACGTATAACAAAAAATATTTTACGACATGATTTAGGACGAGAAAAGTTTATTGAACAAGTTTGAGCATGAAAGGAAGAATATGCTGAAATTATTCGTGAGCAATGAGCTAAATTAGGATTAGCATTAGATTATTCACGTGAGCAATTTACATTAAATAATAATTTAACATCAGCAGTACAAAAAGTTTTTATTGATTTATACCAAAAAGGATTAATTTATCGTGGTAAACGGATTATTTCTTGAGACCCTTTACAAAAAACCGCTTTATCAAATATTGAAGTTATTTATCAAGAGCAAAAAGGCAAAATGTATTATTTTAAATATTTTTTAGAAAATAGTACAAGTGATTTTTTGACAATTGCAACAACACGCCCAGAAACAATGTTTGCTGATCAATGTGTTGTTGTTAACCCAAATGATAATCGTTATAGCAAATATTGAAATAAAAAAGTGATAAATCCAGCAAATGGTGAATTGCTTCCTATTATTTGTGATAATTATGTTGACCAAGATTTTGGAACGGGAGCAATGAAATGTACACCAGCACATGATGCTAATGATTTTGAAATTGCTTTGCGTCATCATTTAGCAATGCCAATTTGTATGAATTTAGATGGAACAATGAACGAATTGGCTGGAAAATATCATCACCAAGATCGTTTTACTGCCCGTCAAAATTTAGTTCATGATTTAGATCACCAAAAGTTAATTGTTAAAATTAAAGATCATTCTCATCAAGTTGGTTTTTCAGAACGAAGTGGTGCTATTGTTGAACCATATTTATCAGACCAATGATTTGTTAAAATGGAATATTTTGCTGAAAAAATTATTAAATTTCAATCATCACCAAATAAAATTCAATTTTATCCTTCTCGATTTAATACAACATTAATTAATTGAATGAAAAATGTTCAAGATTGATGTATTTCACGGCAAATATGATGAGGACATCAAATTCCAGCATGATATCATAAAGATGATTCAACAAAAATTCATGTTGGCTTAACTCCACCAGATAATAGTAAAAATTGAATTCAAGATGGAGATGTTTTAGATACTTGATTTTCATCAGCATTATGACCAATGACAACTTTAGGATGAAATTGAGATAAAACATTATTTCATCGCTATTTTCCAACTAATGTTTTGGTGACTGGTTATGATATTATTTTCTTTTGAGTTTCAAGAATGATGTTTGACTCATTAGAGTTTACAAAGGAAAAACCATTTAATGATGTTTTAATTCATGGTTTAATTCGTGATGAAGAAGGCCGAAAAATGAGTAAGTCATTAGGGAATGGGATTGATCCGATGGATGTTATCAAAGAATATGGTGCAGATACATTACGCTATTTTTTAGTTACAAATAGTGCACCAGGACAAGATTTACGTTTTTCTTTAGAAAAAGTTAATAGTGCTTGAAATTTTATTAATAAGTTATGAAATGCTGCTCGTTATGTTGAACTGAATTTAACAAGTGATTTTAAACCATTGGTTAATTTTGAAACAGAAATTAAAAACTTATTATTAAACCATCAAGAAAATGCTATTGACCAATGAATTTTAACTGAATTAACAAAAACAATTGCTAAAGTACAAACGAATATGGAAAAATATGAATTTGTTTTAGTTGGCAAAGATTTGTATGATTTTGTATGAAATAAGTTTTGTTCATGATATATTGAATTAACAAAAGTTAATTTACAAAGTAATAATGCCACAATCAAGAAGATAACAATTCAAACATTGTTTTATGTTTTAAAACAAATTTTAATTATGTTACATCCATTTATTCCATTTGTAACAGAAGAAATTTATCAAAAATTAAATTTGAAAGAGTCAATTATGTTAGAAGTTTACCCAAAAATTAATTTTAATTATAATGTTGATTATTTGAATTTAGTAACGGAAATTGTTGCTGTAATCCGTGAATTGCGAAGTAATTATCAAATTAAAAAAGAAGATATTATTGAAATTTGATTTGATCAAATAAGTATTAAAAACAATATTACTACAAATGTTATTGCATTAATTAATGAATTTATTTTAAAAATGGTTAATAGTAAAGTGATGGGTGTACTTCAAGAAAAAGATGCAAACCAAAAATATGCCACAATTCCATTAACGAATGTTATTTTAGAAGTTGGGTTGAATGATATTGTTGATGAAACAGTAGAACAACAAAAAATCAATGGGGAATTAACTCGTCTTGAACAAGAACTAGAACGAAGCAAAAATATTTTAAATAATCCAAGTTTTTTAGCAAAAGCAAATCCTGAAAAGATTAAACTTGAACAAGAAAAATATGCCCAATATTTAGAACAATATCAACAATTAAAAGGAAAAATAACAAATGGAAATTCCAACGATTAACATTATTGGGGCTGGATTAGCAGGAACCGAGGCAGCGTATCAATTAGCACGACGAGATTTTAAGGTCAATTTATATGAAAGTAAACGATTAATAAAAAATCCAGTGCAAAAACAAAATTCCTTTGCAGAATTGGTTTGTTCAAATTCGTTACGTAGTGAAAGTTTAACGAATGGTGTTGGTTTATTAAAACAAGAAATGCTAGCATTTAATTCATTAATTATTAAAGCAGCTTATGCAAGCCGTGTTCCAGCTGGGGGAGCATTAGCTGTTGATCGGAATCAGTTTTCAGAATATATTACAACATGGTTAATAAATAATTCAAATGTAACTTTAATTGACCAAGAGGCAACAACTATTGATGATAAAGCAATTACATTGATTGCTTCTGGCCCCTTAACAACATCAAAATTTCAAACGACCATTCAAGGATTATTGGGGCAAGAATATTTTTACTTTTATGATGCAGCCGCACCAATTATTACAAAAGAAAGTATTGATTTTACTAAGGTATATTATAAATCACGTTATGATCAAGGCAATAGTAAAGATTATATTAATTGTCCAATGAGCAAGGATGAATTTGAATTATGAGTTCAAACATTAATTACAGCAGAAACAGTAGTTTTACATGATTTTGAAAAAGAAATTTATTTTGAAGGGTGTATGCCAATTGAGATAATGGCAAAAAGGGGGATTAAGTCATTATTGTTTGGACCATTAAAACCAGTTGGTTTAGAAACCACAAATGGTAACCGTCCATATGCTGTTGTACAATTACGTCAAGATGATGCAATTGATACATTATATAATTTAGTTGGTTTTCAAACTAATTTGAAGTTTCCAGAGCAGCAACGCCTTATTAGTATGATTCCAGGTTTAGCAAATGCTCAGATTGTAAGATATGGTGTTATTCATAAGAATAATTTTATTAATTCTCCAATTTTATTAAATCAATTTTTACAAGTAAAAAAACATCAGAATGTATTTTTTGCTGGTCAAATTATTGGCGTTGAAGGATATGTTGAATCAGCAGCCACAGGAATTATTAGTGCACTAAATATTGCAAGATTATTAAATAACGACCCAATGTTAACATTTCCACCCGAAACAATGATGGGCGCATTAGTGAATTATATTATTAATGCTTCAAAAACTAATTTTCAGCCAATGAAAGCAAATTTTGGCATTATCCCTCCCTTTGAACAACATTTTAAAAGTAAAAATGAAAAATATTTAGCATATAGTGAACGTGCGTTAACAACATTAAAACATTTTATTATAAACAATAATTTAAATGTGGAAAGTATCTTTTAATAATTTTAAAAAAGCATAAAATATAAATAGAATAATGCAGAAAGAAACGAGGCGGTAAAAATGAATTTGGAATTGAATGCATTAATTAATGGTGAATTAATCAATAATGGGGATTGATTAGAAATAATTTCACCAATTAATAATAAGCCATATGGTCGTGTTCCAGCTCTAAAAGAAAAAGAAATAAATGAAGCGTTTAAGTGGGCTCGACAGTCACAAAAAGAATGATCAAATTTAACTTTATTTGAACGAATTAGTTATTTGCAAAAATGAGCAAAATTATTAGAAAGTCATAAGACAGAGCTTGCGAAAATTATGGCCCATGAAATTGGAAAAAGTTTAAAAGATGGTCAAGTTGAAGTAGAGCGTAGTATTGAATATATTGATTACACAATTGAAGAAGCAAAACGAGTTTTTCCAGAAACATTAACTGGGGATGGTTGAAATATTAAAAATAAATTAGGGATTTTTTCTCGTGTTCCAAAAGGTGTTATTTTGGCAATTTCACCATTTAATTATCCTGTTAATTTAAGTATTGCAAAAATTGTACCAAGTTTAGTTGTTGGTAATACTGTTGTTTTTAAACCGGCAACAAATGGCAGTTTAACTGGGTTATATATGGCAAAATTAGCTTTTGAAGTTGGTTTTCCGAAAGGTGTTTTTAATGTTGTAACTGGTCGTGGACGTGATATTGGAGATTTATTAGTTTTAAATCCTGAAATTGATGTTATTTCATTTACTGGGTCAGTTGCTGTTGGCAATCATATTCGCAAATTAGGACATGGAAAATACTTAGTATTAGAATTAGGAGGAAAAGATCCAGCTTTAGTATTAAAAGATGCTGATTTAACAAAAGCAGTAAAAGAAATTGTTGCTGGTGCTTATGCATATTCTGGACAACGTTGTACGGCTGTTAAGCGAGTATTAGTAGATGAAACAATTGCTGATGAACTAGTAAAATTATTAAAAATAGAAGTTAGCAAGTTAGAAGCAGGTTCGCCATTAGATAATAAAGCTATTATTCCTGTCATTGATTTAAAAGCTGCAGATTTTGTACAAGGTTTAATTGATGATGCTTTAGTAAAAAAAGCAACATTAATACTTGGTAATCAACGAAAAGATAATTTAATTAGTGCAACTTTAATTGACCATGTTACCTCAGAAATGCGATTAGCATGAGAAGAACCATTTGGTCCAGTCTTACCAATTATTCGTTGTAAGAATGTTGAAGAAATGATTACTTTAGCAAATAAATCAAATTTTAAATTGCAAGCATGTATTTTTACAAAAGATATTAATGCAGCACTTAATATTGCTAATGAATTAGAAACAGGAACGGTTAATATTAATGGTCGTACTCAACGAGGACCTGATTCATTCCCGTTTTTCGGAATTAATGATTCTGGACAAGGAGTTCAAGGGATTCGTGAAACAATTAATTCAGTGACACGTTTTAAAGGATTAGTAATTAATTATTAAAACTAATCTTTTTTAGTTTTATGATATATTTTAATTATAAGTAGGTGAAAGTAAAAAATGGAAAATAAAGTAGAGCAAATGTCTTTGCGTGAAGAAAAAAATTGAACAAACTTTGAATGAACTAATGTCAACAATTCAAGCAATTAATTTAGATCTTACTGAATTACAAGAACGAGCAAGTTTACAAAAGAATGCTGTTCTTGATGAATATGATACTATTGGTGAGCAAATTGCCAATATTGCTAAGGAAATTAATGATTTAGAATATAAGTTTGATATTACCGAATTTTCACTATATTTAATTTTTTTAGATTTAAAATTATCATTTAATATTTTAAAAAATAAGTTAGAAGTAACAAAATATTTAATCCAACTTTTTAAAAGACAGTAATTAATTATTATTTTTAGGGGAGGTTATTTAAAAATGGATTTAAAACAAGAAAAGTTTTTGTTTACAGATGGAGAAGAACATCTTATTACTGATTTTCAAAAAGAAAAGGGCTATATTTTTTATTTTTTTCCGAAAGCAGCAACACCAGGCTGTATTTTAGAAACAGTTGCTTATAATCGTTATTATCAAAAATTTTTAACTGCTGGTTATAATGTTATTGGTATTAGTCGTGATAATTTAAAAAAACAAACTAAGTTTCAAAATGATAATAATGTTATTTTCCCCATGTTATGTGATATTGATTCTAAATTATGTGAAATGTTTGGTGTCTTGAAAGAAAAAAAAATGTTTAATAATGTTTATTTTGGCATTGAACGAAGCACTTTTTTGTTGGATAATGATTTTAAGATTATTCAAGAATGACGGAAAGTTAAACCAGTTGAACATATTAAAACAGTATTGTCAGTAGTAACAGAAACTGATTTAAATAATAAATCTTAGTGTTATATTTATATTATTTTAGTAATAATTAGCATTGTAATGTAAGTTTTTAGGAGAAAAAATATTTAAAATTACGAAAGGGTTTTAATATGGTACAAAATTTAATAAACTTATCAACAAATTTTAAATATAATGGTTTATCTAACCAAAAAATTATTATTAATTATAATAAAGTTTTTAAATATATTAAATTAAGCAATAAAACAAAAACAATTATTAGTTGATTATTAAGTAACAATAATTATATTACTAATATAACTATTTTTAATATAACTATTTTTCCAGATTATATTTCATATGATTTAATTGCAGGATATACTTTTACTCAAATTGGAAATACTGGGATGTTAGAATTAAAAAGTATTTTGTCAGTCCTACAAAGTTTACAAAAATTAAAATATAAAAATAAATATATTGTTCATGGCGATTTAATTCCCGTTAATGTTATTTTTGAACAAGATTTAAAAATTAAAAAAATAATTGATTGAGATAATGTTAAACTTGGTTCAAAATATCAAGATTCAGCATATGTTTTTTGATTATGAATAAATTTTGGTGGAAATAATAAAAGTTTTAGTGAAATTAAAAAAGAAGCTAATGTTTTTAAAAACACTTTGCATTATAATCAAAAAGACCTTAAGTATCTTAAACGATGAATTTATAAAGTTATAAAAAGTGAAATGAAAAAACATTCTTATCAAATTAAGAGTAATGATTGATTGTTAAAATGTTATTTAAACTGTATAAAGTGGGTTAAATATGAATGAAAAAAGCTTTGAATTTAAAAACATTTTTTAATATAAAATTAAATAAAAATGATATTAATTTATATTTAAGTTTTTTCTTATATTCTTTAATTCCATCAATATGAATTTTAGTTCGCACAATATTATTACAAAATATATGGATGTTTCATTAGATACTTATGCTCAATGAGAATATCTTAATATTATGCTTGAAATTCTTCAAGAAGTTTTTGTTTTTCCATTATTCTTTTTTATTGGAAAAATTAAAAATAATAAAATTGATGACTTAAATAAAATTCGTCAAATTTATTTATTTGTTTTTTTAATTTACTTAGGAATTATTTTTCTTTTTTCTTTTTTACTGATAATCTAATTAAAGTTATTGATGGTTATAATTATAATGATCAAATAATATTTTTTAATTTGCAATTATTTTCAAAAATTCCAGAAGTTTTGTTATTAATTTCTACTGTTTTTTATTAAATATTGGTAAAAGTAAGGCATTCTTTTTTCTATTATTTAGGTAAAATGATAATTTATATTATTTTAAGATTTTACGTTAGCAAATGAAAATGTTTTTGCAAATACATATATTGGTTTGGGATTAAGTAGTATTTTAACTAATATATTTTTATTTCTTTTTTCTTTATTAATTATTGCCAACTTTTTTAGTTTTAAAATTTTTTGAAATATTAAGACTTTTCGATTAACAAAATTAGAATTTAATAAAGTTTTTTTCTTAATTTTATTTTTACTTTTTTATCATTGTCAATTGATAACTTTTTCTATTTATTGGTAATTGCAAAAACATTAAATTCATTAACTGCATCTGGTTCATATTGATTAGCAAATCAATTAATTTGAAATTGAATTTTATTACCAATAATTGCTTTAGTTGAACTATTTAAAGCTATAGTTGCCATTAATGTATATGAGGGCATAAATAATAAAGAACTTAATAAAAAATTTATTAAATATTTTAAGCTTTCATTTCTTTTATTTGCTGTTTCAGCAAGCATATTTTATGGACTATGAATTCCTTTTTCTAGATTTTTGACTGATAATGATCAAACAAAAATGACCGAATCAATGCAAATTATGAGAATTGTTATTTGATTTTATTTTTTTTATACTTGAGCGACTTTGCTTGATGCAGTTTTTATTGGAATTGGCAAATTAAAATTTTTATTAATAAAATCATGTGTAATAAATTTTACAGTTTATTTAATTCCATTTATATTAATTGCAGTTAATATTTTATTCCTAAACATAAAATTAATTATTTTAATTTATAGTTTTTCTTTATTAGGGTCATTTATTGTTAATCTTATAATGTATTTAATATTGCTTAGCAAAAATAAAGAGACAATGTTAGGATAAAATAAATAAATCCCCTTTAACTAAAATATGTCCCCTTTGAATCTGGCAATTTAATTAAAAATATCATAAAATAATAGATAAATAGTATTGTAAAGGGGGACGAAGATAATAAAGAAAACCGTTTTTTCAAAAAACGAGATTAAGTTACGTTATGACAATTTATGAAAAACAATTTTTATTTTTTATTTACCAACTGTCTTTGTGATGGCAATGACAGCATTATATCCAATCTTCGATAAATTTATTGCTTTAACATTTGTATCACCAAATGTTTTTCATCATCAGCCATATTTGGATTGATATAAAGAACATATTACAATTAATAATGGTAAATTATGAACATATGAATCAGCAAAAATTTTTGTTAATTTGTCAGCCCATTTTTCAATGCAAATTTATAACTTATTATTTGCTTTTGCAATTTTATTTGCGACAGGAACATCAATTACATTTGCAATTAAATCTGGGCAAAGTAATAAACAACAAACACAATCTTTAGCAGGAAATGCTTTGACAATTACCTTTTTATTTTCATTTGTTGCAGCTTTTTTTGTTTTTTGTTTAGTTTTTCCACAATGAGATAATATTATGATTTTAATTCAATTAAGTAAAAAAGGAATCGTACAAGATTTAACTTGGCATTATGTTTTTCCAATGTTACTTGCTAGTACTTTAATGTTTGTTAGTTATTTATTACTAACATTATTACGAACAGATGGAAAAAGTCATGTTGCAATTTACATTACAATTGTAGCAATTGCGATTAATGTCTTATTTTCAATTGTTTTTGTAAAATATGGTCGAATGTTGTTAGAATGTACAATGTTAGGAACAATTAGTTCCTGATTTTTTTTATTATTGTTTTATTATTTTGTATTTATTATAATAAAAATTCTTATTTACGATTTCATTGGCGTGATCTTTTTTATTTACATAAAACAACAATTAAAGAAATTTTTCGATTAGGTTTTTCATCTTTTATTAATAATTTAGGTGCTGTTTTAGTTTCAATTTTATCATCAACAATTATTTCATCATTACCAGGACAATTTATTCAACTCCAGCAATATGGTTTAGCATACTTCCAATTATTTAATAGTGCAATAAGTCCTTGAATTGCTTTTTTTACTTCAATTGCATTAGGGATTGCACAATGGATGAAAAAAATTATTGGGTATAATTATGGAACAAAAAAATATTTACGAATGTATCAAACTTGTTGATATGGATTAGCAATTATTAGTGGTTCCACATAACATTAAAATTGGTAACACAATAAAAGCACGAAATGAAGAGCATAATGCTGCTTTTCGTGCGTTATTCATCCCTTGAAATAACTAAACACCTAAAAAATTAAATAGCAGCACAAGGATAACTCATTAACATTAAAACTGCTATTCACCGATATTCATCAACTAAATCAGCAGGAAAAACAAAAGACATTAACAATTGTGGTCCAAGAGCAATAAATAATAATAAAGTAAAAAGTGTGGATATTTCTTAGCACATGGATTATCGGATGGCACAGACCAAAGTAATATTTATTATTTTATATTATTATGGTTAAATGATTTAATTTCAGCTATCATTTTAGGTATTATTTTATATTTATTTTGATACAAACATTGTTATCATATTTTTAATGAAGTTGATGAAAAAGATCAAGAATATTTGCAAAGTGAAAAACAATAAACAAGGTATTAAAATTAAATAAAATGGTAAATAATTATATACCTTTCTAATAATTATGACAATAGTTTATTTTAATTTTACTTAAATATGTGATATAATTTATTTATAAGAAAAGTTGGCATATTAATATGGAGGGGTATAGCATGAATAATAATGATCCAAAATTTAGTGGTGAAAATGAAAATCATTTTAATTCGTTTGAAAATAACAATAGTTTTGGCAATGATAATTTATTAAACCAAAATGCACCAGTAACACCACTAACAAAACCAATTAGAGTTCCTGGTAATCCAAACGATTTTAAAACAAAAACTAATCCACCTTTTAATTCTTCTTACATTTCAAAAACTTTGGGAATTAATGGAACAGAAGTTAAACCCCAACATAATAAACCAATTTATCAACCAATTATTTATCAACCATTTGTTATGCCTATTATGCCTAATCCAATGAATGCGATGGGAATGGGGGCATATAATCCGATGATGGGTTATCCGCAAATGTTCCCTTATCCAATGATGCCACAATTTCCAATGATGATGGGTTATCCGCAAATGTCACAATATCCCGGAATGTTAACTTATCCTCCAATAGCAGGACCAGAAGTAGAACAACAATTTGCTGGTCAAGATTCTAATTTTAATAAAAGACAGTATTCGCAAGATTCGGGCCGTCATTACTCAATTATGAATCCAGATTTGATGAAACAACAACAGGGAATCAATAACGATTTTGATGATAATTTTGATAATACGTTTAATGAGGGAAATCCTTTTGGGACAAACCATGATTTTAATCAAACAAATGACTTTGGTAGTGCTAATTTTTCTGGTCAAAATGATTTTGACCAAGGAAATTCAAATTTTGGACCAACACCAGATTTTAATGCAGCACCAAGCTTTAGTTCATCATCTGATTTTTCTCCATCAGATGGTTTTAATAATAGCAATGTTTTGGGTAAAATTGATGCAACAAAAATGCCATTTCAATATGATGAAGAAACAAGCAAGCGAAAATTACCAGTTTGAGCAATAGTTTTAATTGTTGTGATAGTACTTTTAGTTTTATCAGTTATAACAATTGTAATGTTGTATTTTAATATAGAAGCAGTTCATGACTTAATTAATGGTTGATTTGGCCTTGATGTACCATTTGAGCCGTGGTTTTAAAAATGTTATTTAATTACTTCGCCGCCCGCTTCACTTCGGGGGTGAGCGGGAGCGGATAGGATATTTTGATAGAGTTTACCCCCCACGGAAATAAACAAAAAAACAGTTTACCCAGTTATTAATTACGATTCATCCATCCCTATACAACTTTATACAAAGAAAATAACCTTTTGGAGTTCCTCCCTCTTGCTTTTTTAGTTTCCGATATTGTTTTTTGGTTTAACAACACTCTTTTTATGAAACAAGCAAAAACACACGCTCTGACATTTCGCAAGTGATTAATCTTGCCGAGAATTAAAGAAATAAATAGAATAGTAAATCCAATCGCTTTCACACTTTCTTTAAAGCTTCGTGCCATAGATGAGTTATCCATCTTTATGCATCAAAATATTAAGTTTTAGATTGCATTATTCATCAGATAGTACCTTTAAAATTAAAAATTAACCTATTTTCCCCAAAAATTAGTTAATATTTATAATTCCCTTTCTGTGATTTATTATATTTTTTCGTTTTAACAACTAATAATATCATTTTTAATAAAGGTACTATCTGATGAATAATAATGCAAATAAAAAAATCGCTCTAATAAGCGGTTACTTTAATTTGTATTTAATTAATTTATTTATATTTTTTATAAAAAATAAACTTTTTTCTTACTACCATAATTGTAGATGTCTCCATTATTTTAGAATGCGCCGCAAGGTGTTTTTTTCGTTTGGTTTGCTCGCCCGAATTTTCTTGACAAATAGTAAAAAATAGTGCATCAATTACTGACAGGAGGAATTATAATTGAGTATTCTATAGATTTGAATTGATCAGAAAATAATTGTAATTTTAATATTGATATTTTAGCAAAAGTTTTTATTAAAAAATTTTGTAAACCATTTTCTTGAACCGCAGTATTTAAAATTTTAACTGGAGCTAAAGGATTTGGAAAATCATATTTATTTTGTTTATTAGCATTATTCTTTCCTTGCAATTTTACAGATTGGAATTCCATCTTAGCACGGTACCAATATAATTCAGCACGCGACAACTTTGATAAAAAAATAACCAGGGTTATTAATGACTTAGAAAAGTTTGGAGTCACAATTAAAGAAGCTATCAAAGAAAAAATAATTAAGGTAACCAATAACGACAATCGATTTGAATACAAATGACCCAATGGTAGAATTATTAAAATTGTTGGATTTGATAATAGTTCTACATGAGAAGGGCAAGAAGCGCCAGTAGGGGAGTATGGTTTTTTAAACTTGATGAAGTCATACCTTTAGATACAGTTATCTTAGATATTGAAGAATATATGTATCGTTTATTTAATATGATAATTCAAATTTCCCGGGGGCAAAATATTAAAACATCAAAAGAAATTATTCCAGAGCTTTGTTATAAAGATGATGAAATTGAATTAAATTTAAGAAAAGAACAAATGGTATTATTTGGATTTAATAATCATGATGCTGATCATATAATTTATCAAACATTTGTACAATCGATTTTTTCCGCTTACTGAAGAAATTAAAAAAGAATTAGAAGACAATTATTTTTCTTGTTATAATGATCCAAATTATATGAATGGAATAGGTATAACCGTTATTCGAGGTACTACAAAAGTTAATGATAAAAACTTAAATAAACGTACGTTTGATTTAGGTAACTGATTAAAGGAAAATAATCCACAAACATACGATTCTTTATTTTTAGGAAAAGAACGTCAATTTGCTTTGGAAAAATATAGTTATCGAAAAGAACTAATAGAAAAGAACTAATATAAGGAGCAAATTTTTTTGATCCAACTGAATTTTGATGAAAAGATATTAATAAATATTGATTTAGTTTTATAGCTGTTGGGTCTGATTATGCAGATAGTATTCAAGGAAAAGACGATGCTGTACAAATTTTAGTTGGGGTAGAAATAAACAAAAATGATGTTCCAACTGAAATTTATATTTTAGAAGAACAATCAATTTCAACTACTGAATTTAAAGATATGACTAAAAAGGTTTCTGGTATGGCAAATAAATTTAATGATTGATCTTTAAAATACCATAAATTAAAAGAAGATTTAAAATATAGAATTGGGCATCATGCACGAACAGTAGGCGATTTTGTTCGAAAAAAATTAATTATTAATCATAATTGAGATGAAAAAAGTCTTGAAAATAGTATTAGTCGGATTTTGGTTACGGGTGAAAAAGGATGAAAAATAGTTGATCGACATTTTACGATAAAACGCTTGTTATCTTCTGGAAGAATATATTTTAAAAAAATTTAACTGTTACTAAAAATATTAATGGTGAAGATATAGTTACAAAAAATATGGTTACCTATATGATGAATTATATAAATGTCTTAATTACGAAAAAACGAATATTAGAGACGAACGTCCTGGCTGAAATAAATTGGATGCTATTAATGCATTTGAATGTACTTTGTCATTTTTTAGATTTAATTTATTTGAAAATTAATAAAAAAGCGGTATACTTAATCTAACGATATAACTGGTCTTAAATGTATATGGTTTCCACAAAATTTGAAAGGTTTTTTACTTGAAAAAATTATTTTATTATTTTAGGTCGTTAATTTATTTTGCTTGTATTGTCTTTTTAAAATCTTGTGGTGGTAATGTATTATTTTTGATTTTAAAAAACCAAACAACAAAAACTAAAATTACTAAAATATTATTTTTATTAGTTTTTTTAAAACGATTAATTTTTTAATAATTTGTTTATCATATTGACAATTATTATCTTTTTCTTCTAATATAATTTTAGTTTTATCAATAACATTTTGTTGATGAATTGAATTGCTTAAAATATATGCATAATTAAATTCGGCTTCATTTTCATATTTGCTTCGTAGAGTATTAAATGTGCCAGGAATAAATAAACTTAATGAAAATTTAATTTTTTTTTTTTTTTTAATTATTTTTTTAAAAATTTATTCATTACTGCTCAACTCTTTTAATTAGCAATATGATAACATAAAAAAAATAATCTTGTTAAGATTTTTTTATTTTTTCAGATGATTTTATTTTTAAATAAGGTAAGATTTAAGTATATGAGAATAGAAAATAGGGTGAAAATGATGGAACAATATCTTAATATGGCTCGTTTTATTTTAGAACACGGGCAAGAAAAAGATGATCGAACAAATACGGGAACAATTTCTTTTTTTGGTTATCAAATGCGTTTTAATTTAAGCAAAGGCTTTCCACTTTTAACAACAAAAAAAGTTCATTTTAAGTCAGTAGTTTATGAATTATTATGATTTATTAAAGGCGATACTAATATTAAATATTTAGTAGATCATGATGTTCGAATTTGAAATGAATGACCATATGAAAAATATAAAGCATCAGCAAAATATAATAATGAAACATTAGCTGAATTTGTTGAAAAAATTAAAACTGATGCAAATTTTGCTGCTGAATTTGGTGATTTAGGACCAGTATATGGGAAACAATGACGAAACTTTAACGGAATTGATCAGTTAGCAAAATTATTAGAAAATTTAAAAAAGAATCCATATTCACGTCGTCATATTATTAGTGCCTGAAATCCAGCAGAAGTTGATGAAATGGCTTTACCACCATGTCATACTTTAATTCAGTTTTATGTTTCAAAAGATAATAAATTAAGTTGTCAATTATATCAACGTAGTGCGGATGTTTTTTTAGGAGTCCCTTTTAATATAGCAAGTTATGCTTTATTAACCCATTTAATTGCCCAAGTTGTTGGTTTAGATGTTGGCGATTTTGTCCATACTTTAGGAGATTGTCATATTTATAAAAATCATTTTAATCAAATTAAAGAACAATTAACACGTTCTCCGCGAAAATTACCAACTTTGAAGTTAAATCAAACCATTACTTCGTTATTTAATTTTAAATTTGAAGATATTATGTTGGAAAATTATGACTCAGCCCCATTAATTAAAGGAACTGTCGCAGTATAATGATTAAGTTATTATGAGCAATGGATGAAAATAATTTAATTGGTAAAAATAACCAATTACCATGACATTTAAGAGAAGAATTACAGCATTTTAAAGAAACAACATTAGGGCAAACAATTTTATTTGGTCGATTAACTTATGAAGGAATTGGACGACCATTATCGAAACGAAAAACATTAGTTTTAACAAGACAACTTGATTATCAAATTAATCATCCGGATGTGGAAGTAGTAACTGATTTAACAGCAATTATTAATTTTTATCATCAAAATTCAAACGAAGATATTTATATTTGTGGGGGAAAAAAAATTTATGAGGCAACATTACCATATGCTTATGAATTAATCATTAGTTATATTAAGGGAAAATATCAAGGTGATACTTATTTTCCTTCGTTTGATTTAAACCAATTTACTTTAATTAAATCAAACGAATATCAGCAATTTGTAATAAAATATTATAAAAGAAAGGAACAAAGTTAAAATGTTAAATATTTGAAAAATTCTTCTGACATGACCACGATTTTTACGAACAATTACTAAGGCAAGAAGTATTAGTAAAAAAATTAAACGAGATCCAAATATTGTTTCAGAAGAATATCGTTATCATTGATTACAAAAACGAACACGCTATATGTTATGAGTGCACGATGTTAAAATAATTGTTCATTATCGTGATAATTGAATTGATAAGGGTTGTTTAATGATTGCAAATCATCAATCGAATGTGGATCCGGCATTATTATTTGCTCTAAATGATTTTAATAAAACCGCACCTTGTGCATTTATTGCTAAAAAAGAATTACAAGATAATCGAACATATCGAAATTTCTTAACATTAATTGACATTTTATTTTTAGATCGGGAAAACCCTCGTCAGACCTTAGAAGTTATTAAAGAGGCAAATGATTTAATTCGTGTACCACGAACAATGGTTGTTTTTCCGGAAGGAACACGAAGTCGCAGGCAAGAAATGGGAGAATTTCATGCTGGAAGTTTTAAAATTGCCCAAAAAGCACATGTTCCAATTATTCCTGTTTCAATTGTTAACTCTTATCCAATTTTTAATAAAGAATTTAAAAAAAGAGGGAAAAAGTATGTTCATGTTGTGTTTCATAAGCCAATTAAGCCAGATACGTTTATGACCAAATCAACTGAATTAATTGCAAATAATGTTAAACAAATTATTCAAAAAGGAATTGATCAATATCAAGATGTTAATCATAAAAAAACTTATGAAGAATATAAAACTTCATTAAAGAAAAAAACGACTTAAAAAAAGAAGGTATCGAATAGTGAATATTTTAGAATTAATTGATAAAAAGAAAAATGGACAAGAGTTATCATGAGAAGAAATTAGCTTTATTGTCAAAGGATATACATCAGGGATTATTCCAGATTATCAAATGTCAGCTTTTTTAATGGCAATTTATTTTCAATCAATGTCAGTTACAGAAATTTCGTTTTTAACTGAAGCAATGATTAATTCAGGAGAAGTATATGATTTAACTACAATTCCTGGTTTTAAAGTTGATAAGCATTCTTCTGGTGGAGTTGGTGATAAGGTTAGTTTAATTTATGCGCCTTTAGTTGCTGCATTTGGTTTAAAAGTGGCAAAAATGTCAGGGCGGGGATTAGGCCAAACAGGAGGAACAATTGATAAGTTGGAAAGTATTCCCGGTTTTAAAGTTGAACTTTCTTTTAATGAATTTAAGGATTTTATTAATAAAACAAATTTATCAATTATGGCTCAATCTGATAATCTTGTTCCTGCTGATAAAAAGATTTATGCCTTACGGGATGTGACGGCAACAGTTGATTCATTACCATTAGTGGCAGCAAGTATTATGTGTAAAAAAATTGCGACTGGTAGTGATGGAATTGTGTTAGATGTTAAATGTGGTAGTGGTGCTTTTATGAAAACAATATCTGATGCACGGAAATTAGCACAAATTATGGTTGAACTTGGAATTAAATTTAATAAGAAGATTGCTGCTGAAATTACTAATATGACAGAACCATTAGGCCGTACTATCGGTAATGCAATTGAAATTTATGAAGCATTACAAACATTACGAGGAAAAGGGCCTGATGATTTGACTTACATTGTATGTGAAGCAGCAGCTTTAAGTTTATGCCAAGCAGGGCTTTTTAAAGATTTAGCAATGGCAGTTAAAGCTTGTGAAAAAAAATTACAAACAGAAGAACCGTTAAATTACTTCCGTGCTTTTGTGAACGAGCAAGGTGGAGATTTAAGTTTTATTGATAATGATTTAACTTTAAAAGAAGTATTAAAAGTAAAAAATATAGTTGAAATTAAAGCAACCCAATCGGGATTTATGGAAATTATTGATACTAATAAGTTAGGATTATTAGCTGTTCGTTTAGGAGCTGGCCGTAATACAAAAGATGAAACAATTGATTATCATGCTGGTATTTATTTAAACAAAAAAACTGGTGAAAAAGTTGCAAAAAATGATGTTGTAATGACTTTATATACTAACCGTTATGTTACTGCCCCAGTTTATGATTGAGCACAACGAACTTTTCGAATTGTTTCAACAAAACCACCACAAGAAGAATTAGTTTATGAGATAATTCAATAAAAGTGATGCTTTAAGTTAATCACTTTTTTGTTTTAATATGGCATCCTGTACGATGAACCCGTAAAAAAGCAACTCTTGTTAGAGTTGTTTTTTATTTGAAAAACAACTTAATAGCAGAGTGGGACAGTTATTTAAAATAACTAAGTTTTTTTTTCCACATAGGCGGTCTAACCCAGCGGTAATCAGTCCGGAAATAATAGACGCAATAACTTGCGATAGTCGTGATAAGTCCAAGGTTAATATCAAACAACAATAAAAATAGAGATAGTGACTTTACAATTAAATCTGCGAAAGATTTACTTCTTAGAAGTGGCAAGGGTTAAAAACCACAAAGCCAGCATTAGGTTCTTCAAGGTGCGAGTAGATTTAATTTACAAACTGAACGCTTTGACCTGAAAGAAAATGGTGCGGATGAAGAGAGGCATATGTTCTGGCGTCAAACAAATAAAAATAGTTGTATATTTACAAAATACAAAATATAGAACAATAAATTTAGGAGGTAAATATGAAAAATTTAAATAAAACTTGTCTTAAAAAAAGATATTGAGGATATTTTTTTAAATGTAATCAAGAAAATAAATTAAATGAATTAATGCGTAAAAGTTACCTGGTTTCACAAGATGAAATTACTGATGAACATTGAGCATTAAATACAAAGAAAAATGATTGTATAAATTATTTAAGGGTATTTAATATATTTTAAGAAATTATGGAATAAATAATTTACCTACTTAATTTAAAGATACCATGTTTAATTTTATTGTCAACAAATTTTTATATTTTTTTAAATTTAATCACAACAAAAAATTCATTTTTATTAAAATTATTTAACTTAAAAATAAAATTAATAAAGATGTAAGTTTTGTTGTTCAGTTTTATTAAAATTATTATATAAAATAGTATTATTTTCTGGTGTTTTTTCTGATTGTTTAAAATCCTTAATATTATTTCTTAATTTTAGCATACTATTATTCAATTTATTTTTAACAGTTTTTTTTTCGCTATAAATTCCTTTTTTAGAAAATATCCCCTTACCATAATGGGAAACATCGCCCTCCATATGACAACCGATATTATTTCATAATGTTTTATTTTTAATGCCCTCTTCGTTATTTTTAATTAGGTTAATTGTTTCTCTTAAAAACTTTTTAGAACTAGGAATAAATGACTTACTTTCTTTTAAACATTGTAATAATTTATAATATTTTCCATTATAAAAATAATCAACAACTTGTTTAAAAGTTTCTTCATTTTCTTTAATTATTCTTCGGTGGGGTAATAAATCCTTAAATCTTTTTACTAAATGAAATTTGTCTATTGTATAATGAACTTTGTTATTAGGAAAACGATTTGCAATATCTTTTTAACCCCTTTAATTCAATTTGCTCCATCACCTAAAATCATAATTTCAGTATCATCTTGAATATTATAATTACTTATTATCAAAAGTATTAATTTAACAACAAAAGGGGTTAATTTTGTTTTTTTAGAAATATAAATTGGAATATTATCTATTTCGTAAACACCTAACTTATTTGCAATTACATGTCTTTTTTCGGTTGATTTTTCTTGATCATAACCAGTATGAACAGTAGATAATAAGGCGTGTGTTTTTTAACCTTTTTTCTATCGTATTCTATTTTAAGAAAATTTCCATCAATTTGAATATATAAAGTATGCGGAACTTTTATTTTAATAGTGGTATTATTAATATAATATTTGTCGTTTGTTGTTGCGTTTTTTATTGTATTTGAAATTGTCATTAAACTAATTTTTGCTTGTTCTAATGCATCTAAAATATCGCGGTATTTTTTATCATCACTTAAAAACAATAAAATTCTTTCTTTGACGTCATTCCCCAGTCTTTGTCATTTTTTAATTCCTAAAACTTCATCTAAAATAAAAATATATTCTTCTTTCCCTGTTATTGGATTAATTTTATAATATCGTCGTCTGCGAAATGTTATTTTACCTTTTAAAGTAATTAATGTTTTTTGTTCTTATTTCTTTTACTCGATAATGTTTAAATTTATCATATTTTTGATAATTTTGAAAAATAAGATCATCTAACTTTTCTAACCTATATGCAATTTCTCCAACAACATATCTACTCAAATCTTCATATGTTTTATTAAAAAAGTTTTCACCATTAATAATATTATTAATATACCATTTTAAAGTTGTTTCCTTTCCTGATTTAAAAATAAATCATCACACACATTAAAATAAACAACTAAAAAAAGCAAGTTATTTTTAACTTGTTTTTCAAATATTTATTTTTTTTAATATTATTTAATACAATTTTGATACTTTTTTTATAACAAATATATTATATCTTAATTTAAAATAAAAAAACAAGATTTTTAATTTTGCTTGATTTTATATATATTTTTTTTTAATATTATCAAATACAATTTTGGTATTTAAACCTTTAAAATTAAAACTTATTTTATTTTCTTCTTTAATGGTGTTTGATGTAGCAAAAATATTTACAATAATATTGAATTGTCTTTTAATTCTTTATAAATTTTATAAATTTTATTAATTTTATTTTTACTTAAAAAATCAAAATTAATTTCTTTTTTTAATTTATCTTCTTCTCACAATGTTTTTATAAATTTAGCAGCTATATCAACAAATTCTTCATATTCTTTTTTTGCCTCTTCTTTAAGAATTAATTTTTCTAGTATTTCTAAAAGAGCTAGTCCCTTAACTGATAATATATAACTTTGTTTATAAAGTTGTAAATATTTGTCCATTTTTAAACTCAATGATGGTTTATTTTGAACCATATTTTATTTCCTTTCTTAAAATTAAAATTGTTTTATACTACTAATATATTATCAAAATAAATATTATTTTTGAATATTTATATTTTAATTATATTTTTGATAAATAATCATTAAATTTGCATAATTCATTATATAATTTTTATATAAAAAAATATTAAGAAAGGAAATGGTTTTTATGAAAAGATTATTAAGTATTTTAAGTTTAGTAGGTTTAATAACAACTGGAACAACAAATTTAATATCTTGTGGAAAACCAGTAGTTAATAATACAGAACCAAACTTAAAAGATGAAAATCAAAAACTAAAAGATGAAAATCAAAAACTAAAAGATGAAAATCAAAAACTAAAATGAAAGATTGATAAAAATATTTTATTTATTAATTCTATTAATCCTCCCATTATAATTAATGCTAATAAACCAAACGCAGTAAAAGAATATGAATTATTTTTGTCCTTAAAATCTAAAGTTTTAGAATCAATTAAAACAATTGATGAGTCATTAACAGAAGATGATTTTATAATTGCTTTTAAAGATTATTTTAATCACCTTCAGCCGCGAGAAATTGATTTAACAATATCCAAAAAAATTACAATAATAATTAGTGGAAAAAATAGAGCACATGGTGAAAAAGAATTTGATGTTGTTTTACCAGCAATTCCAAAAGTTTAAGAAAGAAGGAAGGATAATAAAAATCAAAAAATGATTAATTTTTTTATGAGTAATTACATTACTAGGAACAAGCACAACAAGCGTAGTTGCTTTTAATAATATACCACAATATAACGAAAATGAATTACAACAACTAAAAAAAGAAAACCAAATATACACAAATTGCAAAGAAATAAAAGAAAACTTAGAATGAATAGCACCACAAGAAAAACCATTTAATACAGTTGATAATAAATATTATTTTGTTGTATGGCGTAGTGAAAAAAATAAAAAATGAAGAATTGCTAAATTTAAAAATAGTATTAAAGTAAACGATAGTATAATTATTGATTTACAAGATAATAATAGACTTAGACTTGGAAAATTTGGTTATTTAATGATAAATTCTGGTGGTTTTTTTTGAGGTGAAGTCCCAAGATGGGATATTGAAAAAATCAAATATGTTTACCGTTGAAATGGAGGAGAAGAAAATTTATCTGATTTAGTTGTTGATAATGATGGCAATTTAAAAGTTAAGGATAAATAAAAAAGCAATTTAATAAAAATTGCTTTTTTTAATTTATTTAATTTTCTTTTTCATCATTTTTTTTAATTATTTCGTTAATATTATCTTCTTTATTTTCATCTAACAAAATACATTCTTTATTAATTTTTTCTTTTAGTTTTAGCATTAGTTTATTAATTTCAGTGAATAAAATTGGCAATCCCAATGTTAAACCGTGAACTATTCAATATGCTAATCGTAAAAAAATAACTTAGTTTTTTTCTTTTTCATTTTTATTACCATCCTTTTTTTGTCTGATATTTATTTTATTGTTATTTATGATTGTAATAACATCTAATTTTGTATTAATATTATTAATTTCAATTTTAATATCATTTATTTTTTCTTTTAATTCTTTATTTTCATCTCTGATTTTTTGTTGTTTTTACTCAAAATAGTTGCCGTTATGCCGGTTGTTCCACCAGTAAAAAGTTATATAACCAAAACAATAATTTCTAAAATAGTCTCATTCATTTTTTTTTTTTTTTTATTTTCCTTATTATCAAATTAATTGTTCTCAACTTCCAAACGATAGCAAACCAATAGCAGCTGTTGTCACAATACCACGCTGTGCCTTATCTCATGTTTTAAAATCTTTTCATACCCAAAATTTAATCATCCCACCATCATATGTTAATATCGGCGATCACTCTTCTCCTCCATTTCAACGGTAAACATATTTAATTTTTTCAATATCCCATCTTGGGGCTTCACCTCAAAAAAACCACCAGAATTTATCATTAAATGACCAAATTTTCCAAGTCTAAGTCTATTATTATCTTGTAAATCAATAATTATACTATCGTTTACTTTAATACTATTTTTAAATTTAGCAATTCTTCATTTTTTTTTTTTTTTTTTCACTACGCCATACGACATAATAATACTTATTATCAACTTGATTAAAAGGTTGTTCGTCTGGTGTCATTTCTTTTAATCTGCTTTTGAAATATATTAAAGGTGCAATTATTAAATATGAATTAAAAGTTAATGATAAATATTTAAAAGAAAATATTTTAGCACTTGAAGAATTAAAAATGAAAAATGGACAAAATTATATGCAATTAGTTAATAATGTTGATAATGCAAAAATAACAGCATTAGGAATTATTAAATTAAGTAATAAAGGATTAATTTTTGGTAAAGATTTTAATATTATTCCGTTTAAAAATAAATTAACTACTGTAATTGATAGTAAAGTTTATTGTAGAATAATTGAAGAAGCAGGATATAGTCCACGAAAATCAATTATATTTAAAGGTGAAAAATTTGAATGAGATGCTATAAATTCTTGTCCTAAAATACATGAAATTAATTTTAATACAAATACGAGTGATTTTAATGAAATTATTGGTGCTTATGCTTTTGCAAAAGATAAAAATGGTAATTATCAAGGTATTTTATTAAGAAAAGCAGATATTGAAAGATTAAAAAATAGTAGTCCAAGTGGAAATAGTGAATATTCACCTTGAAATAAATGACCAAAAGAAATGGTTGAAGCAAAATTATATTGTAAATTAGCACAAGAATTAGGAATAGATATTAGTGATATTGATTTAGACGAAAAAGAAATTAAAGAAGATGGTAATTTTGAATATATTTCATTTAAAGATATTGATTTCGCCAAAAATAAGGGGCAAATTAGCGATGAACCCTTATCAAATAATATAATAAAGTACCCCCCGTCTTATACAGAAATAGCTGATAATGTCGTTAAAGAAGAAGATATTTCAAATGTAGTACCAGCAGTTAATAATGAATGAGATTAGGAATGAGCAAAATGGCAATAAAAATAGGTATTGACCCATCAGATACTGGTACTACTGCTATTGTTGCATTAGAAAACAATAAAGTTATTTGAAAAATTAAAATTATATACGCTAGTTGATTAAAACATTTAGAGTTTATAATAGATGCATTTCCTGAATTTGTATTTAGATATGAAAATTGATATGAAATGAATTATGAATTTAATATTGAAAATTGTTTACCAACAAATGCTAATGCTAGTAAAGATAGAGACGATTTATTGCGTTTGCTTGGTGCATTAGAAAATAAATTAAATGATTTACAAATTAATTTTAATTGAGTATCTCCACGCTATACTAAATCTGTTGTTAAAAATATGGAAAATTTAAGTAAATATAATGATAGTTGCGTATGAAAATATGATAAAGATACTAATTTAACTTATCAATATGGTAAAGGTTGATTTTATAATAATGAAAAAATAAGTAATCATTTACGAGATGCAATTATTATTGCTAATTATGAAAGGATTTAATAATTTTATGAAAAAAGATAAATATAATCAAAAACGGAAAATATATTATTCTAGCTTTATTCGAAAAACAGTTAATTTGTATTTGTATTGAAAATAAAAAATTTGATATTGGTTGATTCAAAATTGATACAGTCGTTGGAAAAGACCATCAATCTAGTAATTTATTTTTAGTTGAACAATCAAGTAAAAATTATTTTGTAATGAAATTAAAAAATAATACTGCTAATGATGTTTTAATAAAATTTAAAGATATTGTTATAAATAATAATTTAATTGGGAAAATTAAAGGCATAATAACTGACAGAGGAAAAGAATTTAGTAAATGAAGAGAACTGGAAATATTTGCTGAGACACATGTTTATTTTTGTGATCCAGCATCACCAACACAAAAACCTTTAATTGAATATATGAATAGTGAATTAAGACACTGATTTCCTAAGGGAACTGATTTTAATAATGTTAGTCAACAAAAAATAGATTGAGTAGTTAATGTTATAAATGAAAAAATAAGGCCTATTTTGAATTGAAGAACAGCAAAAGATTTATTTTTAGAGAATTTTATATAAATTTATTTGTGTAAAATTTAATAAATGATTTTTTAGTGTGATTAAATATGGTTAAATTAAGCTATATTTATAAAATATTTTATTATTTTTAAAAAAGAGTTGCATTTTCGAAAAATGATGTTACTATTAAGGATAAAAAGAAAAAAAATTACTGCTTGCATTTACAGGATTCATATCTTTAATTTTTTTTAAAATAGTGTTATTATTAACTAAGAAAATAAACATGGGAGAGAAAAAATGTTAAATTTGCCGCGATATGAAGTAAAAATTGATAATTTTTCAGGACCATTAGATTTATTGTTGCATTTAGTTAAAGAAAAGGAGATGGACCTTTTTGCAATTAAATTGACAGAAATTACTGATCAATTTTTAGCGTATATTAGAGAAATGGAACAATTAAATATTGAAATTGCATCAGAATATTTAACAATGGCAAGTTATTTAGTTGAGACAAAAACAAAATTAGTGTTACCAAAAGAAGAAGTTGAAATTGCTGATAATTATGAAAAAGATGCTCGTGATGAACTAATTAATCGTTTACTAGAATATAAAAAAATTAAAGAAGTTAGTCAATATTTTAAATATCAACATCAAGAGGGAATTCGCTATTTGTCAAAACCACGAACAATTATTAAAGGAAATCAAATTAAAGAAGAATATTTACCATTATCGCCAAAAATTAATATTGATAAATTAACTAATAGTTTTTTAAAAATGTTAGAACGAATTAATGCAGCAAAACCATTAGAATCAAATGTTGTTATTACTGAAGTTTCTCTAGAAGAAATGGCGGAGCGAATTATGGCATTATTAGCGCAAGATGATAAAGAATGAACATTAGAAGAATTGCTAGTTAATTTTACTTTATCATTACAAGTTTTTGTTTCTTGTTTTATTGCTTTGTTAGATTTAGCTCGTCATCAAAAAATTGAAATTGAGCAATACCAACATTTAGAAGCAATTTACATTAGACCATACTTACAGAAAAAGGGGAATTAAATTAGATGAATTTAAATGAAAAAATGGCCGTTTTAGAAGGACTATTATTTATCAGCGGTGATGAAGGAATTAATTTAAAAGAAATTGCTCATATTCTTGAAATTTCTGTTCCTGAGTGTGAGGAGGTTTTAGCAAAATTAAAAGTAGAATATCAAACTAATAATAATCGTGGATTAACAATAACATCTTTTGCTGATAAATATCGCTTAGCAACAAAGCAAGAATATTATCAATTTTATTTAAAATTAGCTAATAATAAAATAGAAGCACGTTTATCACAAGCAGCATTAGAAACATTAGCAATTATTGCCTATCGTGGACCAATTAGTAAACCAGAAATTGAAGAGTTACGGGGAGTTAATTCTGACAGTGTTATTAACAAATTACGCGCACGTGATTTAATTGATGAAGTTGGTAAAAGCGAATTACCAGGGAAACCAATGACATATAATATTACTGAAGAATTTTTAAAAGTTTTTAATTTAACTTCTTTAGCAGATTTACCACAAATTAAGGAAACTGTGATAGAAAAAGAGCAGGATTTATTTAAATAATGGAACGCTTACAAAAAAGTTATTGCAGCAAAAGGTTATTGTTCACGACGAAAAGCAGAAGAATTAATTATTCAAGGACAAGTTAAAGTTAATAATATTGTGGTAACAACGTTGGGTACTAAAGTTAGCAAAAATGATCAAATACAGATAAACAATCAAATCCTTACGAATGAAAATGCAAATAAAGTTTATTTGATGTTGAATAAACCACGAAATTGTGTTTCAACGATGTTATCCCGCAACATCGCAAAACAGTTTTAAACTATGTTAAAGGTGTTTCAGAGCGAATTTATCCGGTGGGTCGTTTAGACTATGATACTAGTTCGCTTTTGCTATTGACTAATGATGGAGAATTTACTAATATTATTATACACCCAAGTCATATTTAATAAGACATATCATGTTTTGGTTTCTGGTTATTTTTCAAAACAACAACTACAAAAATTAGCAACAGGACTTGAAATTGAACCAGGAATTATAACAAGCAAAGCGCAAGCAAAATTAGTAAAATATGAAGAAGCAAAAAATGTTTCGATTCTTCTATTAACAATTCATGAAGGCAGAAAACATCAAGTTTAAAAAATGATACAAGCATTAGAATATGAAGTTATTAAATTAAAACGAATTGCAATCGGTTTTTACAATTAGATGAAACATTAAAGCCTGGTGAATGACGTTATTTAAAACCTAAAGAAATTAAACGTTTTTTGGAATAGCATCACACTTAAAAATAAAATAAAGGAGAAAAAACAATGCGGATTACATTAGCAGGAGTTGTTGGAGTAGGGAAATCAACTGTTAGTAAGTTATTGGGAGAAAAAAATCATTATATGGTAATGGATGAACCAGTTGAGGAAAATCCATATTTAGATCAGTATTATGCTGATCCAAAAGATATGGCTTTTAAAATGCAAGTATATATGGTAATGGCGCGTAGTAAACAATTAAAACAAGCAAAAATAACATCTAATATTATTTTTGACCGTAGTATTTTAGAGGATCCAATTTTTGTTGATGTCTTATATGAACTAGGATATATGAATACAACAGATTATAAAGTTTATAAAGAATTTTATGATGTTGTTGTTTTACAAAGTTTATATTTAGATGAAAACATTAAACCAGAATTAGTTGTTTATTTACGAGTTGATCCAGAAATAGCAATGGAACGAATTACCAAAAGAGGCCGAGCTAGTGAACAAAATATTGGCAGCGCTTATTGAACATTATTAAACCGAAAATATGAGGAATGATATGAACGCTCAAAAGATAAGTTTAATTTTTTAGTTATTGATGCCAATCATAAAACACCAGAAGAAATTGTTACCATAATTTCAGAAAAATTAATTGAAAAGAAATAAGACAATATAAAAACTAGTGTTTACACTAGTTTTTATTTGTTTAAATTTGCCCTAATCCTTTTTCTTTTCAAATTTTCATTACAGCATCTTTTCCTTTTGTTTCTAAAATATCTTTGTATTCTAAATAACGTTCTTGACATTCTTTAATTTCTTTTAAAGCTTGGTCTAAGCCACTTCAACCATTAATTTTAACTTCTTTTTTTTGCAAAGTTTTATATTGTAAAAAGAAAGTTTCAATTTCATTTCTTATTGCTAATGGAACATCTTCTAAAGTTTGAATATGATTAAAACGCGGATCATCAGCCATCACAGCCATTAATTTTGTGTCAATTTCCCCATTATCAATCATATTAATTGTTCCCAAAATACGAACATTGATTTGACAATTAGGAATTGTGGGGTAAGTGCTTAATGAAATTACATCAAGGGGATCACCATCTCAATCTAATGTGTTTTCAATAAAACCATATTCTCCTGGATAAAAATTAGCACCATATAAAACCCGGTCTATAACAATTCGCCCTGTTTTAAGATCATATTCATATTTATGACCAGACCCCTTAGGGATTTCAACGATAATTGGTAAAACATTATTTTTACTCATTATTTTTCTTCCTTTCATTACTTTCCTAATTATTAATATAGCATAGAAAGGCAAATAATGTTATGTCTTTTTAAAATCCTTTTTATTTTTTCGCAGTAAAATCAAATAAAAGTATTGTATTATATTCAAAAAAAAAATAAAAGATAATTATTATTTTTATGTAATTTATAAATTTAAAAAAAAATATATTAAATTATATAATAACATATTTTTAATATAATTAATAAATTATTTTTTATTTATTTTTTTTAAAAAAAATAAAAAATTTTGGTAATTTTATCAATTTTAGGTATACAATGAAAGTAAAAAAGGAGTCTATGAAGAAACAAAAAATTGTATTAAAATGTATCAATTGTATTAAATTGCCAAATTATCAACCTTATAAAAAATAAAAAATTGATAAATTTAGGAAGCCAATTACTATGAATACATTATTAAAATACATTACATTAGCAGGACTTGCAGCAGTATCTGTTGCAACTGCAACTTCATTACCAATCTTAGAAACTAATAGCAATACTGCTATTTCATCAAGTAGTTTGTTACAAGATGCAGTTACTATTGAAGAAAAAGCTGCTAAAGCAATTGCTAATCAACTTCGTCTTGAACCAGCAGATGGATCATCATTAACAGAAGGACAAAAATTAAATGAAGCAAAAGAAGTAATTTTCAACCACATTGATAGTGTTAAAGCTGATGCAATCGCTTCAATTGAAAATTATATGGATGCTAGAGAAATTACTAAAGATATTAACAATCTTACTATTGATAATTTAGAAATTCCAAAAGGAGATACTAAATCACTAAAAATTGGTTATCAAACAATTTAAATTAATTTAAAAATGAATGACACAAATAATCTTATGAGTGTTATGTTAATTAATGTTAAACCAATTGGTAGTGGAACTGGCGATGAATATAATTTATTGCAAGAAAGAGCTTCTATTGAAGAAAAAGCTGCTAAAGTTATTTTTGACCAAATTCATGAAAATCCAGTTGATGGATCGTCATTAACAGAACGTGAAGTAATCAATAGCGCAAAAGATTTAATATATATAATAAAATTGATGAAGTAAAAGTTGATGCAATTGCTTCAATTGAAAATTATATGGATGCTAGAGAAATTACAACCGTAATTAATTATATTAAAGCATAAAATTTAATAATTCTAAGTGGAGATACTAAACTTTTAAAAGCTGGATATCAAAAAATAACAATTAATTTAAAAATTAAAGAAACAAATAATATTATGTCTGTAATCTTAGTTAATGTTAAAGCACTTGAAGTTTAATAAACAGTAAAAAATCATTAGAATAAAATTAATACTAAAATTGCTTCATATAAATAAATTGTATGAAGCAATTTATTTAATTATTAAAAAATAAAAAAGGAGATAAATTACTATGTATAAATTAATTAAATGCCTTACATTAGCAGGATTTTTAACTGGACCAATTGTTACAACAACTTCATTACCAAGTTTTAACTCAAATCAAGATGTTTTAAAAGATTCTGATTGTAACTGTGGATTAGAAGCAATTGCTTTAACTTACATTAAAGAAGCAATTGGTGAAATTGAATCAGTTGATGGATCAACTTTAGATGCAGGACAAACTTATAGTACTGCTTTCCAATTATTATGAATTGCAATTGAGCAATCTAAAATTAAAGCAGTAGAAAAAGCAAACAATATTAGTGATAAAACTGTCAGAGAAGAGATTATTACATTAATAAATAGTTTGAAAAATAGTGATGCAAAAATCACTGAAGAAAATGCTGTTTTAAGAATGGGAAATAATGAGATCTTAATTGATTTACAACTTGGTTCTGCAAAAGATACAATACATATTATATTAGATAGTGTTCAATTGTCACAAGGCCCTGATACATTAGAATATACTGTATATGCAATTTTAGTTCAAATTCTAAACAAAGGAATAGCTGATGGTTCAGAATTGAATGTAAAACAAAAATTAGAAGTAGCATTGCCTTATATATGAAACTTTATTGATAAAAACAAAAAAGATACGATAGAGGCAATAACAAACAGAGAAGATATTAAAAATATTAAAATTAAAGAAAAACTTGTTAACTTAGCAAAAGAGTTAGGTTGCATAAAAAAGATTGGGGTATAAAAATATAAAGAAATTAAATAAGAATAATTAAACCATTTACTAAAATGGTTTTTTTATTTAAAAAAACCTAAAATAACTAATTGATTCAAAACAAGGACAGCATCTTTATATATTTATAATTTTTAAAATAATAAAAAGTTGTTTCCTTTCTGAAAAAAACCATATTAAATTAAGAAATTAGTAAATAACACACATACTAACTTAGTAAAGGTGTTGTCCTTGTTTTGTTTCATTTAGTTATATTAATAAATCAATCTTTAAATATTAGATTGGAGAAACTAAAAATGGAAAAAATTAATATTATAATTAAATGCAGTAAATGCGGAATACCAAAGCGAGTTCATAAAGTTAAACATCGCAGAAAAACAGAATGATTTGAAGATATTTATTATAGTTAATATTAAATTTGATTTATAAAAATGAAAATTATTAAACAACCAGATACTACAACAAATAAAAACAAATAAAATTTTATGAACTTGTGAAAATCACAAAGTTTTATTAAATCAAATTAAGTATATAAACAAAGAAAAAATTTGACTTTATAATAATTTGGAAAATTCAAGGATAGATGTTAATTGAAAAACTAGGTATTTAAAAATCTTTTTTAGTAAAATTAAATAATTCTAATATAACAAGATGAATAACTCATCTATGGCACACTAGTTATGCTATTTGATTTATTAATTTTAATTTTATATTTCTTTTATTAAACTTGTTAATAGTATTTTTCAGTGTACCAATTTTTACTATTTTATATTTTTAATAATGTTAATAACAATGTTTATTAAACATTAAATAAACAATATATAAACATTAAATATAACAATGTTTATTAAACAAATATTTAGTTAGGAGATTTTAACTAAGGCATCGTACACGATGCCTTATATATTAAATAGACATAACATATAAAGCTCACTGTATATTTTAAAACACAATAGTACAGTGTCTGTGATCACCTTTAAAGTGAAGCGAAGGGCAATCCGAACAGGAAAATATTTAACAATAAACGCAATAGAAGTAAAACAAGGTGAATTATTAAATTTTGACGAATTAGAACAAGAATACAATTTTAAATGAATAACCAACGAAAATGAACGAACAAAAAAAGAAACAATCGTATATGTTGCGTTTTTTAAACTACTAAATGGTTATAAAAAAACTTTATATTGAAGTAAAGAAAAATACGAAAATCATTTTAAAACATATTCTAAGAATTATCAAACTTACGGAAAATTTACGGCTGGAAGTTATGAGTGAATGGCACTTAAAACATTATTAACCCAACTTTTAAGAAAATGAGGTATTATGTCATTTGAAATGCAAGAAACCTATCAACATGATCAAGCAATAATTATTAATAACAGCAAAGAGTTTAGTGATAATCCTAACATAAAAAATAAAGAAGATAACAATGTTATTGAATTAAATAACAAAAAAGATGAATTAAATCTAAATTTAGAACAAGAATTTAGCAGTAATGAAATAAATGATGATGAAGAAATTGCTTAATAAAATGAAAAATAATTGAAAAGATTATGATAAAAATCGTTTAATTAGACATAAATTTTATCGCAATAAAAAATGAGTAAAAATAAGAAACGATTATTTTAATAGCAAAATGGGAATATGTGAACGATGTTATCAAAAAGGATATATATAGTTAATGGCGTTATTGTTCACCACAAAGAATATATTACCGATCAAGATTTTATTAATTGAAACATTGATAAACTTTTTGCTTGAAAAAATTTAGAACTATTATGTATGAAATGCCACAATAAAGAACACAAAACCGAAAAAGGATATCGCGATAATGTCATAATTGACGAAAAAACTGGCAAAGTAAAAATAATCGATAAATAAGAATAAAGACTTTGATAAAGCAAGCAAAGTTTTTTCAGAAACACAACTTTATAAACAAGCTGCTAATAGCATTGTGATTGATGTATTAGAAAAGATTTTTATAAAAATGTTTAAAACAGAAAAGAAAAATTAACAAAGGAAGTGAAAAAAATGAATAGTTATAAAATAATAATAGGATATTATAATAAAATTTGTTCTGTTTGTAATAAAGAAATTCCAATTATTTTTACCCAAGCAGGATTATTAAAAATTAATAAATAAGTATGATAAAATTAATTTATAAAAATAGAAATATAATTTTATAGTGTATAAACACAAAATGCTTAAATTCCTTGTGTTTTTATAAATTATTGTATCAAATTTTAATATTATATTAATTATTTTTAAATTTATGGAAAAAATAAGGAAAATAAGCCTATTATTTCTATTTTTATAAAAGAAAGGAGTGATATATATGAAAAAAAATTTAGGATTAGTAAGTTCATTTACATTATTAACTACTGGAATAACACCATTAATGGCAATGATGCCAAATAATAATAATCCTGAATCTTCAAATAGAAGAAATCAAGTTATTAATGATCAAATAAATGAAGGAGAAAATAAAGTATTAAAAGATAATTTATTTCATGACGATAATAATAATTTTTATCTTGAAGAATGAGCAATCTATTTATCAAATAAATCGATTAGAGATATAAAAATAATTTTTAATCAAAGATCTCAAAATTCTATTATAAATATTCAACAATTAATAAATTATATACTTATAAAATTAAGGGAAACCGGTGGTAATGATGAATTACTTTTTGTATCAAAAATGAATCCACAACATCAATTTTATAATATTTTTTTTAATTCAATTATAAATATTTTTAGCAATCCTTTAATAAATAGTAATAAAGGTATTATTCTTTTGATAAATACTAATGGAGAAATTAAAAATGTTTTTTCTCAATAAATATTTTAATTAAACAAAAATTAATTTTGTTTTTTTTATTTGACAAATAATTTTAATGACGGTATCATCACGGTGTAGTTAGTTATATAAATATTAATTTTATTTTACTTATATACCCCCCTATAAGTCCTTTAAAATAAGGACTTTTTGGGTTCCATGATGGTGGGGTTCTGTGTACACTTTTTTTAATTTTGAAAAAAACCGCACTTTTATACTAAAAATAATAAAAAACCCCGTAAATAAAAGAGTTTTTATAAATGAATGGGTTAAAAAATAGCAAAAAACAACAAAAAATAGCCAAAATTTAACAAAAAATGCCCCTTTTTTAACAAAAAATGAAAGCATTTTAACAAAAGAAAACAATAACTTAAACCAACACAAAAACCTTTTAAATTGAGAAAAAGATAAAGAAAAATTAATAAATAAATATAAACGATTTTTAAAAGAAAAAATGTTATTTTAGATATTATTAAGCTTGATTTTTTAGAATAATTTTGTACCCTTAAATTAACTTTAAATAACATTAATAATGAAATCCAAACCTTAATTAATGACGGTAAATTATTTTCTGAAACCGATAATAATCGTGGAAAACCAAAAGAAGTAAGACACCCCGCTTTAATTTCTTATGGACAAGCATATAAAGATTATAAAGCTGGATATGAAATAATAGAACAATGAATAAAAATAGCTAATCAAAAAGATAATTTCGATACTTTTAATTTTAATAATTTATATGATAATTCAGAGGAAAAATAAGAATGCAAGCAAATAATGAAAAAACAAATTTAGAACTATATTATGAATGAATAAATAAAAACTCCAATAAAAATAAAGTTGGAATAAAAATTAAAAAAATTGTTTTTACATTAGTAAAAGAATTAAAATCAAATAAAGATTATTATTTTAATCACAAAGAAGCAAATAAAACAATTAGCTTTATTGAAAAATCTTGTTTTCATACAACTGGAGAATATAATAAACAAAATTTTAAATTAGAATTATGGCAAAAAGCATTTTTAGAAGCATTATATGGTTTTTATGATAAAAAAACAAATTTAAGAAGATTTAAAGAAGCACTCTTAATTGTCGGAAGAGGAAATGGAAAAACCGCCCTTGCTTCTGCAATCGCTTTAAAAAGTTTAATTTTAGATAATGAAGCAAATGCCGAACTTTATTCTATTGCAACCAAACGAGATCAAGCAAAAAGAGTTTATGAAGAAATGCGACGAATGATTTTTATTAATCCTAACTTAAATAAAATTTTAAAAGTTAAGCGACATAAAATAGAGTTTATACATAATAATTCTTTTTTTCAACCACTATCATCAGAAACAAAAACATTAGATGGTTTAAACCCCTATTTTGTTGTTTTAGATGAAGTAGCAATGATGGAAAAGCGTGATATTTATGATGTTATGCGAACAGCAACCGCAAAAAGAAAAGATTATTTAATGTTATTAATAACAACCAATGGATCTATTAGAGAAAATATTTTTTATGAAAGATATTCTTATGCTGAGAAAGTTTTAGAAAATACAATAAAAGATAATAAATTTTTACCTTGAATTTATGAACTTGATGAAAGAAATGAATGAAAAAATTTTAATAATCTTTATAAAGCTAATCCAAATTTGGGTATTTCTAAATATATTGATAATTTTAAAGCCGAATGACAAGAAGCATTAATTACACCAACTCAACAACCAAATTTTTTAATTAAACATTGTAATTTAAAGAGCAATTTAGATAGTGCCCTTTTTAGTCGATTAGATTTAGAAACTAAAAATAATAAAATTATTAATACCGATGAATACTTAATAAAAAATAGAATTTGTACTATTGGAATTGATTTATCAAAAACAAACGATCTAAGTGCAGTTGTTTTTTAATCCCAAATTTAGACACAAATGAATTTATATTATTATCACAATTTTTTATGCCAGAAGCAAGAATAATTGAAAAAACAACAGAAGATAAAATACCATATAAACTTTACCAAGAACAAGGAATATTAACATTATTCAAAGGAGAAGAAATCAATATTAGTGAAATTGTTAATTATATTATAAATATAATGAAAAAATATAATTTAATTTGTTATGGTATAGGATATGATACTTTTAATTCGTATCTTTTAAAGCAACATTTAGATAATGCAATTGAAACCACAACATATTAGAACTTTTTGAAGAAATCAAAAAAATTAAGCAAGATATTTGAATACAAATTCTTACTGTTTATCTTGATAAAAATGATAATGTTTCAGGTATTGAATTTAAAATAACTCCTGAGGGAAGTTTTTATCATGACTATATATTTGTTAATTTTGATGAAAAAGGAAAAATAACTAATGATTTAAAAGAAAATATAGAAACATATAAGGAACAAGACAAAGAAGATGATTTTTATTTAGGTTTTAAAGTCTTTAAAAAATTTTATCAAACATTAATGAATTTACAAAATAAACAAAAAAATAATAATTAAGCAAGATTAAAAATCTTGTTTTTTTATTTTAAATTAAGATATAATATATTTGTTATAAAAAAAGTATCAAAATTGTATTAAATAATATTAAAAAAAATAAATATTTGAAAAACAAGTTAAAAAAACTTGCTTTTTTTGGGTGTTTATTTTAATGTGTGTGATGATTTATTTTTAAATCAGGAAAGTAAACAACTTTAAAATGAATATTAATAATATTTTTAATGGTGAAAACTTTTTTAATAAAACATATGAAGATTTGAATAGAAATGTTGTTGGAGAAATTGCATATAGGTTAGAAAAGTGAGATGATCTTATTTTTCAAAATTATCAAAAATATGATAAATTTAAACATTATCGAGTAAAAGATAATATTAAAAGAACATTAATCACTTTAAAAGGTAAAATAACGTTTAACAGACGAATATATTATAAAATTAACCCAATAACAGGAAAAGAAGAATATATTTTTATTTTAGATGAAGTTTTACTAATTAAAAAATGACAAAAAGTAGGAAATGATGTTAAAGAAAGAATTTTATTGTTTTTAAGTGATGATAAAAAATACCGCGATATTTTACATGCCTTAGAACAAGCAAAAATTAGTTTAATTACAATTTCAAATACAATAAAAAACGCAACAACAAACTACAAATATTATATTAATAATACCACTATTAAAATAAAAGTTCCGCATACTTTATATATTCAAATTGATGGAAATTTTCTTAAAATAGAATACGATAGAAAAAAGGTTAAAAAACACGCCTTATTATCTACTGTTCATACTGGTTATGATCAAGAAAAATCAACCGAAAAAAGACATGTAATTGCAAATAAGTTAGGTGTTTACGAAATAGATAATATTCCAATTTATATTTCTAAAAAAACAAAATTAACCCGTTTTGTTGTTAAATTAATACTTTTGATAATAAGTAATTATAATATTCAAGATGATACTGAAATTATGATTTTAGGTGATGGAGCAAATTGAATTAAAGGGGTTAAAAAAGATATTGCAAATCGTTTTCCTAATAACAAAGTTCATTATACAATAGACAAATTTCATTTAGTAAAAAGATTTAAGGATTTATTACCCCACCGAAGAATAATTAAAGAAAATGAAGAAACTTTTAAACAAGTTGTTGATTATTTTTATAATGGAAAATATTATGAATTATTACAATGTTTAAAAGAAAGTAAGTCATTTATTCCTAGTTATAAAAAGTTTTTAAGAGAAACAATTAATTTAATTAAAAATAACGAGGATGGCATTAAAAATCAAACATTATGAAATAATATTGGTTGTCACATGGAGGGCGATGTTTCCCATTATGGTAAGGGGATATTTTCTAAAAAAGGAATTTATAGCGAAAAAACTGTTAAAAATAAATTGAATAATAGTATGCTAAAATTAAGAAATAATATTAAGGATTTTAAACAATCAGAAAAACCACCAAAAAATAATACTATTTTATATAATAATTTTAATAAAACTGAACAACAAAAATTACCGTCTTTATTAATTTTATTTTTAAATTAAATAATTTTAATAAAAATGCATTTTTTGTTGTGATTAAATTTAAAAAAATATAAAAATTTGTTGACAATAAAATTAAACATGGTATCTTTAAGTTAAGTATGTTGATTATTTATTCCATAATTTCTTAAAATATAGTAAATACCCCAAAATAATTTATATGACCTAAAAATAATTTATAATTAAACAAGGTGATAATATGCAAACAAAAATAAAAAATTTATTTTACTTAGATACAAAAAGAATTGTGGGAATGGCAATTGTGATTGCTTTATATGTTTTATTGTCATGATTAAGTAAAATAATGAATTTAACAGTTTTTCCCGTTGCTCCATTTTTAAAAATTGAGTTAACTGATTTTTTAATGTTATTATCTCTTCGTTTGTTTGGTATTATTTATGCTAGTTTTTTAACTATTAGTGTTAGTTGATTACGAATGGTTTATTTAGGTGATACTCCCATTGATGTATTTGCTTTAATGTTAGCAGATTTAATTTTTTTATTAGTTTTTTGATTAGGCGATAATTTTTTACGAAAAGGATTTAATCACTTGTTTAAAAATAATTTTTCAAAAAAAGCTGATTATTTAATTACAACAATAAATGTTAGTTTAGCAACAATTATTGCTTCATTTGTAATGACATTATTTAATTGATTATTTATTTATGACATGTATGCTCATTTCTTACATCTTCCCCACGAAACAGTACAATGATTTAAAAGTATTTTAGTACAGATAGTTATTCCTTTTAATTTATTGAAATTTACGATTAATAGTATTGTTTTTATTTTAATTTATCGTGCAGTAATTCACCTTCAAAAGCAATTTATAATAATAAAACCAACAAAAAAAGTAACAGAAGTATTACATGATTATAATATTATTGATGAAATTTATTTTTAAAAAAGCAAACTTATTTTCTTGAAAATATTCTTTAATTTATGTTATTATTTGTATGGTATGCCCACGTAGCTCAGTAGGAGAGAGCATGCGCCTTCTAAGCGTAGGGTCGGGAGTTCGAATCTCTCCGTGGGCGCCATTTTTTAAATTGTAATTAAATTAAAAACCTTATTTAAATGATTAAATAAGGTTTTATTTTTTTAAAATTGTTATAATAATATAAAAGATTGTTTTATCTAAGGAGGATTTATTAAATGCAAACACCATTAAATTATTATGATGAATTAATTAATGAAATTAAAGAATTAATTAGTAATCATAATTACAATGGTACACTTATCAAAATTAATGATGAATTGTTGATGCCTTATATTCCTCAACAAGTTGAGAAAGTATTAACAACATTATTACAAGAAGTTAATGAAAAAATTCGAGAACAAAAGTCAAGTGAAACAACAGTTTGAACATTAGCAAAAATTAGTGATATTTTAGCGAATCCATGTGATGAGGAAACTCAATTATTAGCTTTTCAATATTTAAAAGACCAAAATTTACGACAAATTTTACCAGTAATTCGTCAATATTTTCTGAATAAAAAAGTCACTGATTTTGCAAAGATTTATTTATTATACTTATTAAAAAAACAAGAAATTACAGAAATATTTGAAGTGAAAAAAACAAATGGTATTTTTCACTTGAATCCAAGTCAAATAATACCATATAAAGAAAATGAACAAGTTAAAACCATAATGAAATTATTAGACCAATGAGTTTATAATGATAATCCTAGTTTATACCATACTTGTTTATATTTGCTAGAAACATATTATTATAACTTATATCCTTATTTTTTAGAAAATAATGAAGAAAAAGCATTAACAATTGCAATTATATATCAAGGTCATGGGATGTATGGCGAAGAAATAGTAATCCAAGATCTGGCAAAACAATTTACAGTTCAAGTTGAAATAGTAAAAAAATATCTTCCTTACTTAAACCAACAAGAATTATAAAATAAATTATTATTTAGAATTAGACCAAAAAAGCAAAATAAATTGGGGAAAAAAGGACCGCGTAAAATATTCTGTTGGTATAAAATTTCCAAAAAATAAGAAAAAGATAGATATAAAATTCTATCTTTTTTAATTAGTTTAAAATTGTCGTTAACCTTGCTTAGTTTAAGAAAATAACAGCAAAACCAACAAAATAAAACTCTCCTACTTGGAATGTTGTTAAACCAAGCAAGCGAGGATAAACAATACAGGGGTGGCCATACCGCTACGACATAATGCAGGCAATTCTTTTAGGCAATATAAAAGAGTTATCGTGGTTTAGGGATAAATCTTTAACCTGCAATGTTTAAAGGGTAAGTGTTCCACAATAAAAAAATTTAGAAATCTTACTATTTATAAGGAAGAATTGAAATTTTCTTTAAAAGAACTCTGTTGAAAAGAGTTAAAAATTAAATTAGCAAATAAGACAGTATTAATTAATAAATGTCAGTGTTATATTAATTAGTACTTTACAAAATTAACTAGAAACAGAAAAGGCGGTTGATATTGTAAAAAGTATGATCGGCATTGCTTAGCAAAATTAGAATTTATTATGAATAGTGAATTAATACACTGATTTCCTCCTGAAACTGATTTTAATAATGTTAGTCAACAAAAAATAAATTGAGTAGTTAATGTTATAAATGATAAACTTCGACCGTGTTTAAATTGAATAAGTGCTAAAGAAATGTTTTTGTAGAATATATAAACAATAAATATTTAAAAATGTATATTAAATTATAAAATATGTCATTAAAATAATAAAATATGTATTTATTAATTAAAATTAATAAATTATTTTTTAGTGTGCTTAAATATGGATAAAATAAAAGAAAAATTAAAATATTTTTAATTTTGCATCCTGTACGATGAAGCTCCAAAAAAACAACTCTTGTTAGAGTTGTTTTTTTATTTGAAATAAAACAACTCCTAAAAGGAGGTAATGATAATTAAACAACAAAAAATATGTGATGTTAATGATTGTTATCAAGTAATATCATTCATTACTGAATAATTTTTATCAAATAAAGTTTTATGAACTTGTAAAAAACATAAAGATTTATTGAATAAAGTAAAAGATAAAACACAAAAGCGGTTTTATAAACGCTTATAAAATTCAAAAATTATCCTTTGATTATGAAACTGGTTTTTTAAAACCTTGATTTTATAAAACTTAATGCAGAGTGGGGCGGTTATTTTAAATAACTAAGTGCTTCCATAAGAACATGAGTTTATACTCATTCCCACAGCTGGCCGAGGCAAGTACTGAAATAGTGTATGAGAAAAAAGGTAAATCGGCGTTGGTTATTATTTTTAATAACTTGTGATAGTCGTGATAAGTGATAGGTCAACATCGAACGACAATAAATATTGAGATGGCAACTTTATAAATAAATTTGCGTATAGCATTAGGCTCTTAAAGGTGCAAGTAGATTTATTTTAAAAACTGAACGCTTTGACCTGAAAGAAAATGGTGCGGATGAAGAGAGATATATGTTCTGGCGTCAAAAAAATAAAAATAGTTGTATATTTACAAAATACAAAATATAGAACAATTAACATACCGCCACCGCTTACTACCAGTGAAGCGGATGGCGTAGTAAATAAATGATAAATACTTATATAACTAATTATCGCTTCGGCACTTTCACTTGGGAGTGAGTGCCAGCGAGTTAAAACTAGGAGGTTTATATGAAAAAGAAAATCTGCCTTAAACAAAAGTACTGAGGTTATTGCTTTAAATGTGATAAACAAGATAAACATATAATTTCACAAGATGAAATTACTGATGAACATTGAGCATTAGGTAAAAAGAATTAGGATTAAAAAATCTATGAAATGTCAAAGAATTAATTGTAATAATAAAAATGCTTATTTTGGAAATAATTTTATTGAAAAAATTGGTGATAAATTAGAGTGAAATTTAGGTTATAAAAAAGAAATTATATTATGTGAAGAACATTGATTACAAACTTATCAATTAGAAAATTTAATTATAAATAAAAAAAATTAAAAGGAGAATATAAATAATGTTAAAAAATGAAATTAATTATAAAAATGCTTGATTAACATTTATTGGTATTAATTGAAAAAAATGTAAAGATAAAAAATATAAATGTTATTGAAAAAATAATTCTATTGAAATATTTACATTATCAGAATTATATTTTAATTTTAAAAATACAAGTGAATTAAATAATTTATTACGAGTAAAAATGATTAAGGAGGATTAAATTATGACTAAAAAATAATTATTAATTATGAAAAGTTATTTTTCAAATGATATTTTAACGAAATCATTTTATACATTAGAAGAAGCAAAAATTACTGCTAATGTTGAAAATAAAAATGGTTGAATAACAACCATTATTGATTTAGAAAATGAAAATATTAAATGAAAAGGATGTGAATATTAGAACTTATATTAAAGGAGGATAAATAATATGTGAAAAGATGAAGATGGCAAATTTTATACCGAAGAATATTTATTTGAAGAAGCATTAGAAGAATGTTATTCAGAAGAAAGTGCTTATGACTATATTGAAAAATTAATTATGGAAAAGAATTTGGAGGAATTATAAAATGAAAACATTACAAGATTTAATTAAAGATTTAACAGGAATTAGTGTTGAAGAAGATAAAATAAATGAATATTTAAAAAACGAACGATTAGATTTACGAGGTGCTGATTTAAAAGGTGCTAATTTAGAAGATGTTAATTTACTAGGTGCTGATTTAAAAAATATTGAAATCACTAAAAAACAATTTTAAAGAACCATCAGAATTAATTAAAGTATTTAAAGATGATTTAAATCGAATTCGTATTAATATTATTCATTTTGAAAAATATATTGAAAATCATAAAATTGAAATTAAAAATAATATTAATCAAGTACGCATTAAAAAACAAAATGAATTATTTAAAGAAAAAGAATTAAAAAAACAAGAATTACTTGAAAAAGCAAATAGTTTAACACCAGATATGGGTCTTGATATAGACCAAATTCAAGATGAGCAAATTCGTGTAATGGAACAAATTGAGCAAATTGATAAATCATTAGAACCAAAAGAATTAAAAAAAGTTGGTATTAATTTAATAAAAGAAAAATTATTAATTAAAGATATTGAAGTAATTGGAATTGATAATGATTTTTTAGAAAATGCTAATCAATATGAATTAAAACAATTAATTAAATATTTAATTGTTGATGAAAAGTTAGTTAAAAACACAATTAAAGCACAATGAGATACAAATACTGATAATAAAGTAGTTGGTATTAAAGGAATAAATATTCAAATTAAAGGAGTGAAATAAAATGACAAATGAATTACAACAATATATTAAAGGTGCAATTATTAAATATGAATTAAAAGTTAATGATAAATATTTAAAAGAAAATATTTTAGCACTTGAAGAATTAAAAATGAAAAATGGACAAAATTATATGCAATTAGTTAATAATGCTGATAATGCAAAAATAACAGCATTAAGAATTATTAAATTAAGTAATAAAGGATTAATTTTTGGTAAAGATTTTAATATTATTCCGTTTAAAAATAAATTAACTACTGTTATTGATAGTAAAGTTTATTGTAGAATAATTGAAGAAGCAGGATATAGTTCACGAAAATTTATTATATATTTAAAGGTGAAAAGTTTTAATGAGATGCTATAAATTCTTGTCCTAAAATACATGAAATTAATTTTAATGCAAATACGAGTGATTATAATGAGATTATTGGTGCTTATGCTTTTGCAAAAGATAAAAATGGTAATTATCAAGGTATTTTATTAAGAAAAGCAGATATTGAAAGATTAAAAAATAGTAGTCCAAGTGGAAATAGTGAATATTCACCTTGAAATAAATGACCAAAAGAAATGGTTGAAGCAAAATTATATCGTAAATTAGCACAAGAATTAGGGATAGATATTAGTGATATTGATTTAGATGAAAAAGAAATTAAAGAAGATGGTAATTTTGAATATATACCTTTTAATGATATTACTTTCGCTAAAAATAAAGGGCAAATGAGCGTTGAACTTGTATGGCGTGGTGAAAAAAATGATGTTTGAGAAATTGTTAAATTTAAGCATTCCGATTACTTACATAATATTAAGTATATTAAAAATAATATAAATTTAAAAATTGGAAAAAGAGGAGTAAGTGAGAGTATATCAATATTTTCATATGACTTAGTTGTTTTTAAACCACCTTTTTATTATTATTGAGCAGAAGATAAAGGAATTTACTTTAAAGCAGTTTATCGTTGGAATGGTGGCGAAGAATGATCACCAATATTAGCATATGATGATGAAAGGGATATGATTAAATTTTGGGTATGAAAAGATTTTAAAACATGAGAAAAAGCACAGCGTGGTATTGTGACAACGGCTGTTATTGGTTTGCGAGCATTTGGGCATTAAGTACTAATTGATAAATATTAATTTGATAATAAGGAGAATAAAAAATGAGTGAAACTATTTTAGAAATTATTGTTTTTGTTATATCACTTTTTGCTGGTGGAACAACCGGCATAACGGCAACTATTTTGAGCAAAAAACAACAAAAAATCAGAGATGAAAACAAAGAATTAAAAGAAAAAATAAACGATATTAAAATTGAAATTAATAATATTAATACGAAATTAGATGTTATTACAATTATAAATAACAAACTTGCTAATAACAACAAAATAAATATCAGACAAAAAAACAAGGATGGTAATAAAAATGAAAAAGAAAAAGACTAAGTTATTTTTTCTACGATTAGCATATTGAATAGTTCACGGTTTAACATTGGTATTGCCAATTTTATTCACTAAAATTAATAAACTAATGCTAAAATTAAAAGAAAAAATTAATAATGAATGTATTTTGTTAGATGAAAATAAAGAAGATAATATTTGACATAATTAAAAAAGATGATGAAAAAGAAAATTAAATAAATTAAAAAAGCAATTTTTACTAAATTGCTTTTTTATTCACTATTAACTTTTACATTGCCATTATTATCAACAATTAAATCAGGTAATTTTTGCTCATCACCATCCCAACGATAAACTGCTTTAAAGTAAATTCCTTTATCTTCTGCTCAATAATAATAAAAAGGTGGTTTAAAAACAACTAAGTCATATGAAAATATTGATATACTCTCACTTACTCCTCTTTTTCCAATTTTTAAATTTATATTATTTTTAATATACTTAATATTATGTAAGTAATCGGAATGCTTAAATTTAACAATTTCTCAAACATCATTTTCATCACCACGTCACACTACATAATAATATTTATTATCAACTGTATTAAATGGTTTTTCTTGTGGACAAATTCATTCTAAGTTTTCTTTTATTTCTTGGCAATTTGTGCATATTTGATTTTCTGTTTTTAATTTTGTTAATTAATCTTCGGTGTATTGTGGTATATTATTACAAGCAACTAGACTTGTTGTGCTTGTTTCTAGTAATGTAATTGCACTTAAAAGACTTAATCATTTTTTCATAAAAAACCAGTCCTTTCTTGATATTTTATTTATATAAAAATTATATAATGAATTATGCAAATTTAATGATTATTTATTGAAAATATAATTAAAATATAAATATTCAAAAATAATATTTATTTTGATAATATGCAGTATTCCACACACATTTTAAAGATTACAAGAAAATAACAAAAATAATAAAAATATTTATTTATAATAAAAAAATATCATAAAATAAATAAATAAAAAATATAAAATTAAACACAATAAAAAATAATTTATTAAATTTTAATTAATAAATACATATTTTATTATTTTAATAACATATTTTATGAGTTAATTTACATATTATTAATTAATTAAAATATAATAAACTTATTTAGTTTAAACACAAAAACTTAATAATTTAAAATTATTTAATTAAACTTAAACTATTCAAAAAATTAAATGGTGTCTGAAAATTTAAAGACTTATGTACTCTTTCAAAATTATAAAAATAATAATAATCATTTAATTTATTCTGTAAACTAACTGCATTTAATATTTTTTCTTCAAATACAAATAATTTAGTATAATTTTGATGAAATCTTTCAATCTTACCGTTTGACTGTGGAGAGCGAACTGGTGTTGTTTGATGCAAAATATTTTTATCTGTTAAAAATTGAGTAAAATTAGTCTTTTTAACACTAATTTTTTGATTATTACGATAATTATTAATAAATTCAGAACCGTTATCAGTTCTAATCCGTGTTATTATAATACCAAATATATTTTTAAAATCACTAATTGCTTTTTTAACAGCATCAATAGCATTATCAGTACTTAATTTATCATAAACATATCCTAATGCTAATCTTGTTTTTTCATCAATAAAATCATAAACATAATACTTTTTATCAACTGGAAATTTACTTGGTACAAAATATTTAGCGTCCATCTGTAACAAACCTATTTCTTTAACTTCATATCTTGGATGTTGTTTTTTAATTTCTTTAATTTTATTTTTTATTTTTAATCATCTTTCATCTTTTTTAAGTCAACGAAAAAATGTTTTTAAATTTTTTGGTGCTTTATTTTTTAATTCTTCTCCATGAATTCCTTTTTTTAAATTATAAAACAAAGATAAAACACCACCAGCATGTTTATTACAATATTCAAAATATAAATCACAAATAATTTTGCGAATATCATCACTATATTGATAATTAATATTATTAGGAATTGTTGACTTTAATAATAATTCAGCAAAATCATTATTTTTATATGCAATTAAAATTTTATTCGCTCAATAATAAAAAGTTGAAAATTTATTTTTAAAATATTTTTTAATTAAATCTTTTATATGAAAATATTTTTTGTTTTATTCTTTTATAATATTTATTTTTATAATTTTTACTCAAAAAAATCTTTAATTTTGCTTGTAAATCAAACAAATTAAAATTATTAATAATATATTTCATTATTTTACACCTACCATCAAAAATATATAAAATTAATATTTAATACGAATAATTGATATATAATTGATATAAGATAAAATCAATTATATATAAAAAAATAAAAAGGAGTAATCTATATGAAAAGAATACTTAGCATAATAGGAGCAATCGGATTAACCGCAACAAGCACAACAACATTAATCGGTTGTGAAAAATATGAAAAAGCAAATAACAATGAAAACGGAAAAAGTAATAAACCAAAACCTAAACCAGAAAAACCAGAATTACCACAACAACCACCAAAAGATAGTAATTGGAAATTAATTGATAAAAATAATATTAATAATCAATTTAGTATATATGATGAAAAGTGATATATAATAATTGCAAAAAATACAACTAATCAATCAATTGAAATTATTAAATTTAAAAATAATCAAAATGAAAAATCAATTTCTCCTATTATTAACAATACATTTTATATTTATCCTATATATAATAATTGATATTCTATTATTAATTTATATTGTTGAGATGGTGATGGTGAACCAGAAACACCTACAATTGACAAAAATACTGGTGAAATTACTGACTGAAAAGAACAAAAAGGAACTGAATAACAGTTCCTTTTTTATATTAATCGCACAAATTTCATAAAAATAATTAATAAAAAAATATTTGTTATTGTACTATACAATGCGGGATTAAATTTTCATACTTCAAATATTTGACTAAAAAAACTATATACTGTTTCAAAAACCTTATCAACACCACTCGCTAATTCATTAACTTGTTTAACACCGGGAATAGGTATTATTCTCTAAATCAAAAATCGTACGTAAATAATTAGTATAAAATTTCTGTGAAATCTTAAACATACTATTTAATAATTTATCAAATTGCAATTTATCGTTAATATTCTCACTCAACAAAATATTATTAAAATTTTGTAATTTTAACGCAAAAAAGTTAACTAAAACAGTATCATATTGTAAATTATCAATATATCCATTTTCAATAAACGAACTACGATTTTGAAACACTGGAACCAAAGCACTTCCAAAAAACGACTGTAAAAACTTAGATAAATCAAACTGACCGATAAACTGTTGATAATACTTTAAATCTTTACTATTTAATGATGAATAAATTGAACCATTAAAATTAAAAACTTCACCCATTCCCATTCGCATAAAACTAAAATTAAAACTTAAATCATCATTATTAATATTATTTAACTCTAAACTACCAGAAATAATTAAATTTGCTTCATCAACAGTTAAAATCATCCGATAAATTGCTTTTTTAATATTTTTAACATCCAATTCATCAACCGTCTCAAAATCAAAAATTATCCGCCTTGTACCAATCTTATTCGGATTTTCATAATCCGCACTACCACCTTGCTGAACCCTAGTATTTTCTAGCAAAACAGAATATAAAGATAAACTAATAAATTCTTTTACGCGAGTTTGTTGATAACTATTTCAATCAGTAATTTCACCTGTGTTTTTTTCAATAGTTGGTGTTTGTGGTTCACCATCACCATCTCAACAATATAAATTAATAATAGAATATCAATTATTATATATAGGATAAATATAAAATGTATTGTTAATAATAGGAGAAATTGATTTTTCATTTTGATTATTTTTAAATTTAATAATTTCAATTGATTGATTAGTTGTATTTTTTGCAATTATTATATATCACTTTTCATCATATATACTAAATTGATTATTAATATTATTTTTATCAATTAATTTTCAATTATCTTGGTTTAACTTAACTCTTGGATAACGATTATCTTTATAACGGTCAACATTCTCCACAATTTTTTCAGATACATCATACATCTTATATTTTACTGCAAAAGCATAAATAAAATCAGTTAAATCATCCAAAAAATTCTCCTTTTTAACATCATAAAATTTTTCAACCATAAGCCGTCCGAGGCAAGTACTGAAATAGTGTATGAGGAAAGAGGTAAATCGGCGTTGGTTATTATTTTTAATAACTTGCGATAGTGGTGATGTGTCCAAGGTTAACATCAAACCACAATAAAAATAGAGATGGTGACACAAACAATTAAATTTGCGATTAGCATTAGGTCCTTCAAATTGATGCGAGTAAATTTAATTTCAAAAACTGAGCGTTGCCTCCTTGAAAAAGGAACGGAGAAGGAAGACATATATATGTCTGGCGTCTAATTTAAAAATATAGTTGCAGATTTTTAATAGATGCTAAAACAAAGATAATACTGCCCCCGCTCACCCCCGAAGTGAAGCGGATGGCGTAGTAAATAAATAGATAAATACTTATATAACTAATTCTCGCTTCGGCACTTTCACTTGCGAGTGAGTGCCAGCGAGTTAAAACTAGGAGGTTTATATGAAAAAGAAAATCTGCCTTAAACAAAGGTACTGAGGTTATTGCTTTAAATGTGATAAACAAAATAAATATATCCTTACCCACAATGAAATTACTGATGAACATTGAGCATTAAATAAAAAGAATTAGGAGGAGTTAAATTATGGAAAAAAGATATTTATTAATATCAAAATCAGAAATTATATTTGGAATAGATACTGAATTATTTTATACCTTAGAAGAAGCAGAGAATACTGCTAAAAATAAAAAGTATTTTCAAACAACCATTATTGATTTAGAAGATAAAAATATTAAATGACAAGGAGATAAATAATATGGAAAAAATTAAGATTAGAAATTATGAAATTACATTAGAAGAATATCAAATAGATACTTTATTAGATATATTAAAAGAATTTATGAAAGCAAATCTTATTAAAAGTAGTGAAGAATTGGTTAAAGGATGCCAAAAATTAAAAATTATGAACCCTAAAACATACAATGAATTATTTTTGATAAAGGAGAATAAATAATATGTGAAAAGATGAAGATGGCAAAGTTTACACAGAAGAAGATTTATTTAATGAAGCATTAGAAGAATGTCATTCAGAAGAAAGTGCTTATGACTATATTGAAAAATTAATTATGGAAAAGAATTTGGAGGAATTATAAAATGAAAAAATTACAAGATTTAATTAAAGATTTAACAGGAGTTACTGTTGAACAAGAAAAAATCAATGAATATTTAGAATATGAAGCATTAGATTTACAAGGTGCTTATTTACGAGGCGCTAAATTACAAGATGCTAATTTATATCGCGCTGATTTACAATGTGCTAATTTACAAGGTGCTAGAATTACAAAAAAACAATTAGACCAATTAATTGTTATTGAGGAGGAATTATAAAATGAAAAAATTACAAGATTTAATTAAAGATTTAACAGGAATTGATGTTGAAAAAAATAAAATCAGTAAATATTTAGAAAGTTAAAAATTAGATTTACGATGTGTTAATTTACGTTGTGCTGATTTACAAGGTGCTAATTTAGAGGGTGTTAATTTAGAATGAACTAATTTACAAGGTGCTAAATTAGAAGATACTAATTTACGTGGTACTGATTTGAACGGTTCTAATTTACAATGAGCTAATTTAGAATGAACTAATTTACAAGGTGCTGATTTATATAATGCTAATTTAAAAGGTGTTAAAATCACCAAGCAACAATTAGACCAATTAACTGTTATTGAGGGGGATGAATAATGAATATAACAGAATTAATTGATGCACTTAATAGCAAAATTCAAGCAATTAAATGAGAAAATGAAGCACTTAAAAAAGAACTTGCTGAATTAAAACAACAACAAATATTATATAAAGAAGATTTTTATTTTCAATGTCGATGGGGAAATGTTGATTATGATGAAGATTGTGAAACAAGTTGACAAGCAGATGAAATTTGCCATAACAATGAACATAAAGATGATTGAACTTGACAATTAAAAGATAATTCTAAATATGACACATTACCTAGTAAGGATGTGAAATAATGAATGATAATGAATGATATTGTAAAAAATAGAGTAAATAGTATTACATTTCAATTTCCTTTAAAAGGAGATGATTTTAAAAATGAAAGTATTTTAGCATATAATGTTCAAAAATTTAAAGAAGAAAATAAACAAGAATTAACTGAATATATTTTTAGACATATTAATTATTATGCATTAAATGGTTATCAAGGTGTGCATTTAAAAGATATTCCAAGTGCTATTACTAAAAATAATTTTGTTTTTAAAGAATGATTAGAACCTGTTCAAAAATTATTAGATGAACATAATAGAATTGGTAAAATAATTACTAATTATAGGAATTATATTGAAAGATACAGAGTTGAAATTAATAATAATTTAACACAAGCTCGTAAACAAAAACAACAAGATTTTTTAAAAGAACAAGAATTAAAAAAACAAGAATTAATTGAAAAAGCAAATAGTTTAACACCAGATATGGGTCTTGATATAGACCAAATTCAAGATGAACAAGTTCGTGTAATGGAACAAATTGAGCAAATTGATAAATCATTAGAACCAATACAATTAAAAAAAGTTGGTATTAATTTAATTAAAGAAAAATTATTAATAAAAGATATTGAAATATTAGGTATTGATGATGATTTTTTAGAAAATGCTAATCAATATGAATTAAAGGAATTAATTAAATATTTAATTGTTGATGAAAAATTAGTTAAAAATACAATTAAAGCACAATGAGATACAAATACTGATAATAAAGTAGTTGGTATTAAAGGAATAAATATTCAAATTAAAGGAGTGAAATAAAATGACAAATGAATTACAACAATATATTAAAGGTGCAATTATTAAATATGAATTAAAAGTTAATGATAAATATGTAAAAGAAAATATTTTAGCACTTGAAGAATTAAAAATGAAAAATGGACAAAATTATATGCAATTAGTTAATACTGCTGATAATGCAAAAATAACAGCATTAGGAATTATTAAATTAAGTAATAAAGGGTTAATTTTTGGTAAAGATTTTAATATTATTCCATTTAAAAATAAATTAACTATTGTTATTGATAGTAAAGTTTATTGTAAAAGAATTGAAGAAGTAGGGTATAGTCCAAGAAAAGCAATTATATTTAAAGGTGAAAAGTTTGAATGAGATGCTATAAATTCTTGTCCTAAAATACATGAAATTAATTTTAATGCAAATACTAGTTATTATAATGAAATTATTGGTGCTTATGCTTTTGCAAAAGATAAAAATGGAAATTATCAAGGTATTTTATTAAGAAAAGCAGATATTGATCGTTTAAAAAATAGTAGTCCTAGTGGTAATAGTGAATATTCACCTTAAAATAAATGACCAAAAGAAATGGTTTAAGCAAAATTATATCGTAAATTAGCATTAGAAATGGGAATTGATATATCTGATATTGATTTAGATGAAAAAGAAATTAAAGAAGATGGTAATTTTGAATATATTTCATTTAAAGATATTGATGTCGCCAAAAATAAAGGGCAAATTAGCGATGAACCCTTATCAAATAATAAATACCCCATCTTATACAGAAATAGCGGACACTAACGATAATGTAGTTAAAGAAGAAGATATCTCAAATGTAGTACCAGCAGTTAATAATGATGAGGAGTGACCAACTTGATAAAAATAGGTATTGACCCATCAGGTACTGGTACTACTGGTATTGTTTGTTATATAAATAACAAATTAGTAGATAAAACAGAAATAATAAGCAAAGAATGAACAATACATGTATTAAAAATCTTGGAATATATAGGAGAACAACAAGAATGTAAAATATATATTGAAAATTGTTTACCAACAAATGCTAATGGTTCAAAAGATAGAGATGATTTATTAAGAGTATTAGGTGCTATTGAAATTGAAAATAAATTTAATCTTATTGGAGGACTTAGTTTTTCATTCTGTCCTTATTTTATATCACCAAAATATACTAAATCAGTTGTTAAAAATATGGAAAATTTAAGTAAATATAATTATAGTTGTTTATGAAAATATGATAAAGATACTAATTTAACTTATCAATATGGTAAAGGTTGATTTTATAATAATGAAAAAATAAGTAATCATTTCCGCGATGCAATTATTATTGCTAATTATGAAAGGATTTAATAATTTTATGAAAAAAGATAAATATAATCAAAAACGGAAAATATATTATTCTAGCTTTATTCGAAAAACAGTTAATTTGTATTTGGATCAAGAACAAGAAAAAATATGAAATAATTTACCACAAAACTATACTTTTTCTGAAAAAGTAGAATACTTTATCAATTACTATATTGTAAATAATAAAGGAAATAATAAAAATGAATAATTATATTTTATGTTATCGTTCAGAACAAGGTAATCGCCATTGTAAAACCCCCTTGGTGAATATATAACTGGTATTGCTAATAATTATCAAACTTACGGAAAATTTACGGCTGGAAGTTATAAGGGAATGGCACTTAAAACAGTATTAACCCAACTTTTAAGAAAATGAGGTATTATGTCGGTTGAAATGCAAGAAGCCTATCAACATAATCAAGCAATAATTATTAATAACAGCAAAGAGTTTAGTGATAATCCTAACATAAAAAATAAAGAAGATAACAATGTTATTGAATTAAATAACAAAAAAGATGAATTAAATCTAAATTTAGAACAAGAATTTAGCATTAATGAAATAAATGATGATGAAGAAATTGCTAAAACTGTTGATGAAATGTTTTCTGATTAAGAAAATAAAAAATAATTGAAAAAATTATGATAAAAATCGTCCAATTAGACATAAATTTTATCGCAATAAAAAATGAGTAAAAATAAGAAACGATTATTTTAATAGCAAAATGGGAATATGTGAACGATGTTATCAAAAGGGATATATAGTTAATGGTGTTATTGTTCATCACAAAGAATATATTACCGATCAAGATTTTATTAATTGAAACATTGATAAACTTTTTGCCTGAAAAAATTTAGAACTATTATGTATGAAATGCCACAATAAAGAACACAAAACCGAAAAAGGTTATCGCAATAATGTCATAATTGACGAAAAAACTGGCAAAGTAAAAATAATCGATAAAGAAGAATAAAAAGAGGTTATTATGATTAAAGTAATAGAATTATTTGCCGGGATTGGAAGTCAAAGAAAAGCATTAGAAAATATTGAAATTAACTATAAGATAGTTGCTATTTGTGATAATGATAAATATGCTGAAAAATCATATCGAGCAATTTTTAATGATTATGACACACCAAATTTAGGTGATATTACCAAATTAGAAACTTTACCGTATGCCGATTTAATAACTTGATCATTTTTATGTCAAGACATATCAAACGCCAAAAATAAGGGGCAAGGATTAAATGGTAAGCGAAGTGGTTTAGCTTACAAAGTTGTTGATTTAATAAAAACAATGCCAATAAAACCTCAATATCTTTTAATGGAAAATGTGCCAAATTTATTAAGTAAAAAGTTTTTTGTTGGATTTCAAAATCTACAAAATCAACTTAATAAATTACGATATCATAATCAATATTTTACAATGAATGCCAAGGATTGTGGAATTCCCCAAAATAGAAAAAGATTGTTTATGATATCAACATTAAAGCAAGATTTTAAATTTCAATATCCCCAACCTTGTAATTTAAAATTTTTAGTAAAAGATATTTTAGAAAATAATGTAAATGAAAAATATTTTATTAGACAAGAATCAATGAAAAAAGCAATTGAAAACAATAAACTTAAAATCATTCAACAATGTGCTTATACAATTACAACAAAACAAATGCGATGAGGAAACGCAGGAATTATTGCAATTCCAACAATTAAGGATTATGGTAATTTTATTGTTTTACCACGAGCAAAAGATGGTTTGCTAATTAATGGATCATATAATCGGTTTTGAAAAACAGAAAATAATTATATGGGAACAATCGCGGCAAGTAATGTCAATAAAATTATGATTGATAATAAAATACAAAATCAATATACTAATAAAATATTATCTTTTTTAATTGATGAAAAAGAATACTTTTTAAGAATATTAACACCTTGTGAATGTTGATTATTAATGGGGTTTAGTAATAAAGATTTTGATAAAGCAAACAAAGTTGTTTCAGAAACACAACTTTATAAACAAGCTGGTAATAGCATTGTGATTGATGTATTAGAAAAGATTTTTATAAAAATGTTTAAAACAGAAAAGAAAAATTAACAAAGGAAGTGAAAAAAATGAATAGTTATAAAATAATAATAGGATATTATAATAAAATTTGTTCTGTTTGTAATAAAGAAATTCCAATTATTTTTACCCAAGCAGGATTAATAAAAATTAGTCAAAATGAAAATAAATTACTTTATTATAGACATGTTAAATGTATAAAAAATAAATATGATAAGATTAATTTATAAAAATAGAAATATAATTTTATATCGTATAAACACAAAATTTTTAATTCCTTGTGTTTCTGTAAATTATTGTGTCAAATTTTATTATTACATCAATTCTTTTTAAATTTATTGAAATAATAAAGAAAATAATTCTATTATTTCTATTTTTATAAAAGAAAGGAATGATATACATGAAAAAAATTTTAGGATTATTAAGTTCATTTACATTATTAACTACTGGAATAACACCATTAATGGCAATGATGCCAAATAATAGTAATAATATTCCTGAATCTTCAAATAGAAGAAATCAAGGTATTAATGATCAAATAAATGAAGGAGAAGATAAAGTATTTAAAGATACTTTATTCCATGACCCTGAAGGTAATTTTATTTTTGAACCATGAGTGATTTATTTTTCAAATAAATCAATTAAAGATATAAAAAAAATTTTTAATGAAACTCCCGATCCTGCTATTAAAATTATTCAAGTAGTAGATCATATAGTTACAATATTAAATGAAGCAGGTAATAATGAAGATGAAGTAAAAGAATTTATAACAAAAATAGATATAAAAAATGAATTATATGTTACAAGATTTTATAATAATTTTTTAAATTCAATTAAAAATATTTTTGATAATCCTATAATAATGACTACTAGCAAGAGTCTTATTATTATTTTAAATATTAATGGAGAAATTAAAAAAATTTTTTTTCAATAAATATTTTTTTAAAAACAACAAATTAATTTGTTGTTTTTTTTATTTGACAAATAATTTTAATGACGGTATCATCACGACGACAATAAATGATGGGGTTAATTATTATTGTTAAGGCTGGTGTTTTTTTATGTTAGATAATAATGAAAATAATAAGGTGGTTAAATTATGGCAATAGTTTTAAAAACATTTCCTAATTGTAACGTAGAAGCGTGTGATGATGGAATTATTCAAGATTTTTTTGCCAGTTTTTTTGTTAAAGATAAAAATATTATTTTTTTAAACAAAGAAAAAAAGTTAATAAAAAGAAATCTTGGAAATAAAGCTGTTTTTAATCAAACATATATATTAATTTATGGGCGAATTATTGAAATTGAAGAAGATACAGAATATGAATTACAAGCAACCAGTGGAAATTCAATTAAAAAAATTATTTTTAATATTAATTTAAGAACAAAAAAAGAATGAAATTAAAACACTAACAAACGAATTATTAAATGAAAGTAATTTATCATGAGAAGATATTAAAAACGAAGAATGAAGCTATGATATTGAATTATTTACCTATCAATTACAAAATAACACAATTTACAATATAAAAGAAAATCAAAAATATTGAGAAGACTTAAAACCACACACAAAACTAAACAACAATCTAAATAATAATTTTAACAACATTGAAGAAACAATGAATAAAAAAATGATTGCTAATAACGCATTAAATAGTACATGAGATAAAACATTCAACAAATTAGAAAAAAAATATTTATAAAAGAGGGCAAAAAAATGGCATTTAGATTTATAACATTTGACAATACAGAAGATGTAGAAACCACATACATTTTGTATTTTTGTTTTTTACAGTTTTGGAAAGTAAATTTTTTTAATATTTTTAATTGAGGAGTTGAAATTATGCAAACAAAGCAATATTTTATTTTGCGGTTCCTAGTGAAAAAGTATGGAAAAGATATTGTTATTAATACTGTTAATAAGATTGCAAAAGATATTGAAATTAAAAACACTACTGAATAAATTATCCGCTAATAAATTACGCGGAATAATTTATTCAGTAGTGTTTTTAATGGAGCGAAGCGACAACGAGCGGAGCGAGTTTGCAAATTTCAATTTTTTAGTTTTTAGAAAGGAGATGTATTATGCCAACTTGATTAACGACAATATTTAGTGTTGTTATTGTATTAGCAATTTTTCTTTATTTTGGTTTATCAATTTATCAAAAAATTAAACAAATTCGAGGAAAGAAAAAAGAAAAAAAAGAAATTGAAAGAAAGGAGAGTAATAAATAATGCTAGGTATGTATTTAACAACAGCGTTTAATTTTTTAACAGCACCTACACCTAAAACTATGACTGAGGGTATGACTGGTATTTGAACTGGTTTATCTAGTGCATTATGAAAAGTTAAGAAGGTATAACAAATATTTTACCTGAGATAATGGTTTTCTTAGGTGAAGCGTGAATTATATTAATTCCATTTGCTATATTTTGTATTATTAAAATCTTAAACTTTTTCCGTGTTATGGTTAAAGGATTTTAATATTTATTATAATCGATTATATATCTTAGTTAAGGCACACTAGGAAGTTTTAGTGAAATAATTGTTTTAATTGGTGATACCATCTATTTTTTGATTATCATAAATGGTATCACATTTGTAAAAAATGAATTTATTAAATAGAAAAATGAACTTATTATATTTACTATTAAAGTTCTTAATAGTTATTTTCAGTGTACCAATTTTTATTATTTTTATATTTAACAATGTTTATTACAATTAAAAAACATTATATAAACATTATTTATAACATTGTTTATTAAACAAATATTTAGTTAGGAGATTAATATTATGGATATGAAATTTAAAACAACTAAGGAATATAAAAAAATAAAGAGAGATTTTATTTTTTTCAATTTGTGTTTTGGTTTTTGTTATTTTTTAATTTTCATTTGTTCTGGTTTTTCTATTGTTGTTATAATTTGGTCTTTAAATGTAGGAGATATTATTTATATTTTAATTTCCTTTTTCTGTTTAATAGCTTCTGTTTCCTTTTTATTATTATTGATTATAGGTCATATAATACAAGTTAAGGAATTTAGAGTTACAGTATTTAAGAAGCAATTATTACCGTTATGAAATTATTAATAATGGAGTATTAGGAAAAGGCACAATGTTAAGACCAGTAAGACGAGGAGATGATAAATTTGAGTAATTTTGTTAAGAAAAATCAGAATATAGAAAATTATTTTATTAGTAAGGAATTTATCTTTTTTAAGACATATAAAGCAAGTTTTATAAATTTGCCTAATCATAATCTCCATATTGGTTTTTGGTTGAGTAATAAGTTTATTTATTCGAGTGAAAAACATTCGGAACAAGTAGCAATCGGTTTGATTTATGATAATTCTTACCCTATTGTAAAATATGATGAAAATTTAAAGCAAAATATTTGAAAATATTTAACTGGAACAGAATTAATCAATTTATATAATCAATATAAACAAAATTATTTTACTAAAATGAAAAAAGCTTTATTTTTAAGTGAACCTAAAAAAGTAAAAGCAAATAATAACAATAATAATTTAACAAATTGAAGTGTTGAAAAAGAACAAGAATTAATTAATGATTTAGAAAGTTTAAATTAAATGAGTTTATATGATTATTGAGTTCAATTTGTTATTTATATTAGTGGTTCAAATGCCCCTGAGTTTTTATATGTTATTTGGAATGTTTTTTAAACTTATTCAAAAAATGTGGAGTTTTTAAAAATGCAAAATGATTGAATTAAATTAAAAGAGTTTTTCATTCATGTCTTTTTGTTTATAGATAAAACGAATGTTGAAAGTATTACAATGTGGAATTTAACGCAAAATGAATATTTAACTTTAATGGTTGGTGTTTGAATTGTGATTTTGTTTTTAACTTGGTTTTTCTTGTGAGTGGTTTTTAAAATAGTTGGGTATTTTAAATAATGAAAAAATTTATATTTTTCTTTAAAAATTGTTGTTATATTAGTGGTTCAATGCTTTTGTTTAGTTTAATTGATTTATTACTTTGGATAATTTCTTTGTATTGTGTTGGTTTAGTATTTTGAATATTATTTGCTTTGCAATGTGTTTATTTTGTGTGATGATTGTGAAAAAATATTTTTTATCAGTTAAATGCTTTTCGGTTAGTGAATTTTGTTTGAGATAATCCGTTATCGGTAATTATTGGTAAGTTAGGAACTGGTAAAACATTACTTTTAACTTATTTGTCGCAAACTATGAAATTATTGACAGATGAAATTTATAGTAATTATCCGTTAGAAGATGATAAGGTTAAAGTTTTAACATTTAAAAATTTAGATTTTACCGATCGAACAAAACCAGTCCCACCCGATGATAGTGTTATTTTATTTGATGAAAGTTATTTGTATATTGATGCAACTAGTCCTCATGATGAGAAAAAAGTTCATAGTGGTAAAATACCGTGAATTGTTTTAGTGAGGCATTTTGGACATCGTGCGTTGTTTACTGCTCAGCGTGAGGGTATGATTTGAAATAATATTCGCCAGTTAGCAAGTGGAATTATTATTCCAATTTCATTGAAAAAACCCGTTGCTAAAAAAGGATTTAATTTTTTTTTTAATCGTTTCTTTATTATGCGAATTGGTATTTTTCAAGATATAACGGATTATGAAATTTGAAAAACAAAATCAGTAGAACGAACAGCAGAAGGTAAAAGAGTAAAACATAAGTCGGATGTTGGGTTAGGAATTCGGTTTTTTAAAATAATTATTCCCCTTGAATTCGCTAATAAGTATGATAGTCAATGGTTAAAGTTTGTGCGTGATTTAAAAAATGATGAAATTGTTAATAAAAAAGAATATTATTGGTCAGAAATCACAAAATTAAGCGTTAAAGAACGATTGTAGTTATTTGATATTGATATTTTGAAAAAGAATTTAAAACCTAAAAAAGAGAAAGGAAATAGTAAAGATGATTAATTTATTAGTTGAAAATAATAATAATAATAGTAATTGAGACAAGATTTTTAGTTTTGTTTTTGATATATTTTTGTTTATTTTTGATGTAATTTGAAATACAAAATTACCGATGACAAATACTTCAATTGCTTATTTTTTAATCTTTTTTATGGTTATTAAGTTATCGATTTATGCAATTCACGGGACATCAACACAATATAATAATTTAGGTTCAACAGTTAATAATGGTGTTTCGCAAGTATATTCGTCAACTGTACGAAAAGGTATTAATTTTGGTAAAAATGTTTATCAGAATAGTAATAAGCAACAAGTTAAACGAGAAATTAAACGTCAAAATGTTAGACAACAAGCAAAAGTTAAAAGAGGTGTTAAGTAATGATTAAATTAGTTTTATTGGTGGCGGCGATTGCGATATTTGGAACTGGTTTTATTACTGTTATTATTAATCAATTTACATCAGCAAAAAATATTATTATGGATTTATATAATTCTGATACTTGGTTGATTTGATTATTTGGTAGAATGGCAGTTTTGTTTAGTCATCCGTTAATGTTAACGATATCAAGTTTATATATTGTTGGGTTTATTGTTTCAAAAACATTGTATAGTTAGGAGTTGAGTTTATGAAAAAATCGTTATCTTTATTTGCCATATTTATTTTAAGTTTTTTGGGTTTGGTTATTCCATTTATTACTTTAACGGCGTTTAGACCCTTAAATGAGGAGCATTATATGCTTAAACAAAATAGTACTGGTAAAGGTATTAATGAAACTGATTTTATTAATACAATGTTTTTACGCAGTAGTTTTTTTGAAAATTGGTCGGAAACAAATTATTTTATTAATCCAACTTTAAAAACATCAAAAAATTTATTGTTTAATGATAAATGTTAATGATAAATGGTATTTATATTTTTTACAAGATAGTTATTCAACCGGAGTTGTTTATGATAAACCTAATGAAGTATTTTTGAATTATTATCGACAATGACATAGTTTAAAAAATCGGTAGTGGGAATGAGTTAATACTCATGTTCTTATGGAAGCACTTAGTTATTTATAAAATAACCGTCCCACTCTGCATTAAGTTTTATAAAATCAAAGTTTTAAAAAACCAGTTTCATAATCAAAGATAATTTTTGAATTTTCTAGTTTTTGATAAAATTGCTTTTGTGTTTTATCTTTTACTTTATTCAATAAATTTCTATGTTTTTTACAAGTTCATAAAACTTTATTTGATACAAATTCTTCGTTGATGAATGATGATAATTTATAACAATCATTAACATCACATATTTTTTGTTGTTTAATTATCATTACCTCCTTTTAGGAGTTGTTTTATTTCAAATAAAAAAACAACCCTTTAACAAGAGTTGCTTTTTTGCCGCTTCATCGTACATTATACATTTTCAGCCGCATTCATTCAATTAATTTGTTTAGTCAATATTTCAATTTGAATAACATCTGTTTCTAATTTTTCAAAAGATTTAGTAATGTATCTATACAAACTATCAATTATTTTAAGTTCTGATCGATTATTAACAATTGGAGTTATTATTTTTTTAATTGTAGATTTTAATAATATTTTTAATTCAGTACCATAATCTGCATCACTTTTGTTATTAACTTGAAAATTGTTAATATTTTTAATTAAATTATTCAAATTTTTTAAATCATTATCAATATTTTTTAAAAATAGTAAATTATTTGCCACACATTTTTTTAATGTTGATATAATAAATTCATCTTTATTTTTAAAATCATCTAAATCTTTATTTGTTTTAATAATTTGATTTATTTGATTTTCGCTTTTTATTACATCCATTATTTTTCCTCCTTACTAGGTAATTTGTTATATTTAGAATTATATTTTAAAATATATGAATCAAAAATCGTTTCGTTAAAATCTTCTTTATATAATTGTTGTTGTTTTAACTCAGCAAGTTCTGTTTCAAGTACATCAATTTCTGCTTTAAGTGCATTATTTTGTGCTTCAAGTACACCATATTCTGCTTCAAATTCTTCAATTTTGTGTTCAAGTAGACCATTTTCTGCTTTAAGTATACAAAATGAGCAATCACAATATTTTTCCATTATTTATTCTCCTTACTAGGTAATTTGTCATATTTAGAATTATCTTTTAAATCAATTATTTTTTTTCAACCACAAGTTAAGCACCGATTAAAAAAATAATCATCTCCACAATTCATACAATGAGCAAATTTTTTAAAATCTTCTTTATATAATATTTGTTGTTTTAATTCATCAAGTTCTTTACCTAAATTTTGATTAAAATAATGTGCCATTTCTAATTGTTCTTTAAGTGCTTCATTTTCTTCTTTTAGTTTGTCAAATTTAATTGATTCTGTTATATTCATTATTCATCCTCCTCACTAGCAATATGAAATAAGGCAACTAGCACATACATAATGCAATTTAGCTTTGAAATTTTTTCTTTAATGCTCAATAACGATTATGGTGTACTCATCCTTTGCATATTTGACATCAATTAGTTTGATTAACAAATTCTCCTGTTGATGTTTCATTATATTTACAAATAATTTGATCTGTATTTGTATATTCTTTAAAATTACAACTGCATTTCTTATAATGTTTTCTTAAATATTCATAATAACCACTAAAATTAAATCCACAACTTGTATTAGCCATTCTATTTATTCCTCCAATTTATCATATTTTGTGTTATTCTTTAAAACTCAAATTTTATCTGGTAATCAAATATCATTTTTTTCATCATAAGGAATATTTAATCCGTCTTCTTGACAATCTTCACAATACTTTCTTTTTTCCATTATTTATCCTCTTCAATAACAGTTAATTGGTCTAATTGTTGTTTTGTGATTTTAATATCTTTTAAATCAGCCCATCGTAAATCAGCACCTTGTAATTTAGCAAAAGACAAATCAGCACCAGATAAATAAGCACATCATAAATTAGCACCTTTTAAATTAACCCAATATAAATTAGCACCCTCTAAATCAGCTTTTTTTAAATTAGCACTTCGTAAATCAGCATCTTTTAAATTAACCCAATGTAAATTAGCACCTTGTAAATCAGCACAAGTTAAATCAGCTTCTTTTAAATTAGCACCTCGTAAATCAGCACCAGCTAAAACAGTACGAGTTAAATTAGGGCAATTTAAAAAAGCATCTTGTAAATCTAATACTTCAATTCTTAAATATTCTCTTATTTTTCAATTTTCAACAGTAACTCCTGTTAAATCTTTAATTAAATTTTGTAATGTTTTCATTTTATAATTCCTCCAATTTTTTATTTTCAATTTCAATTTCATAACGATCCATAATAGCCAAACCATAATCTTTATAGCAATCTGGATAGTTATCAAACATTTCATTTAATAAATCTTTTAAATTCATGTTATTTATCTCCTTTAATCATTTTTTGATAAATTCTTAAATAGTTGATTTCAAAAGGGATTATTTATAACTTCTTCCATTGCTTTTTTAATATCTTTATCACTTATTTCTCAAATATTATCTAAATCAGCTTGAGTGGTTTTAAATTTTGCTTCTTCTAATTTTTTATCTAAATAATTATTAATATCTTTTTTAGCAACATATTTTTTCATATTATTTATTCTCCTTTATTTGTAATTCTTTGTATATTTCGCATTTTAAAAAACTTTCTTTATTAATTTGATTAAAAATTTTTTCTAATTCAGCATAAATCATTTGCTTCATAGTATTTTGCCCATATCCATCAAATTCACCATCATTTATTGAAATTAATAATTTAGCAATATTTCTTTTTATTTTTTCCATATTATTTACCTTTTTCATTCAATATCTTTTAAATCAATAATTGCCGTTGATAAGCCATAATTATTATTTTCAATTTTTTCTCGTACTTTTGCTTCTTCTACTGTGTAATAAGCATAAGTAGATAAATATTCATTTTTAATTATTAATAAGTATCTTTTATTCATAATTTAATTCCTCCTAATTTTTTATTTACACTTAAATTTTCTAATTGATAAGTTTGTAATCAATGTTCTTTACATAATAAAATTTCTTTTTTATAACCTAAATTTCACTCTAATTTATAACCAATTTTTTCAATATAATTATTTCCAAAATAAGCATTTTTATTATTACAATTAATTCTTTGACATTTCATATAATAATTCCTCCTAATTCTTTTTATTTTAATGCTCAATGTTCATCAGTAATTTCATTGTGTGTAATAATATATTTATTTTGTTTATCACATTTAAAGCAATAACCTCAATATCTTTTTTTAAGACAATATTTCTTTTTCATATTTACCTCCTTAAATTTCCTTGGTTATTTTTTTATTATTTTGATACTTAATAAATAAAAAGTTGGTAAGCATATTGTGTTTACAATTAAAACTCCGATTATTATTTGTTCTATATTTAAAATTCCAAGATTTAATCAAAAAAGTATAAAATCAATTGGAAAATAAATTATTAAATTTATTAATAATAGTAGGATAATTTTTCAGAAATTATGACATTTTATTAAATAAATAATCCTTAATAAAATTGCTAATAAACCAGTTTCTAAATTTCAACATAATGATCCTAGTGTAAAACCTCATAATGATAAATCAACTAATAAATGACCAACAAAACCAATAAATAAACATCAATATCAATTTAAAATAAAAGTACTAATAAAAACTGGAATGTAGAATAAAGGATGAAGTAGGAAAAAAGCAACTCTTGTTAAAGGGTTGTTTTTTTATTTGAAAAACAATCTAACAATTTAATAGATATTTTGGTGGTCTAACCCAACAGTAATCAGTCTGGAAATAATAGACGCTTTAATAAGCGATAGTGGTGATAAGTGCGAGGTCAACATCAAACCACAATAAAAATAGAGATGGTCACTTTATAAATAAATTTGCGATTAGCATTAGGTTCTTCAAGGTGCGAGTGAATTTATTTTAAAAACTGAACGCTTTGACCTGAAATGGTGCGGATGAAGAAATGTAATTATATGGCGTCTTAACTATACAAACAACTACAAATTGTAGAACATTGTAGTTAATATACCAACAATTACCAAAATTAATAATCAGGAGGTAAATATGAAAAAGAAATATTGTCTTAAAAAAAGATATTGAGGTTATTGCTTTAAATGTGATAAACAAAATAAATATATCCCTACACACAATGAAATTACTGATGAACATTGAGCATTAGGAAAACAAAATTAGGGGGAATTAAATTATGGAAAAAAGATATTTATTAATAACAAATAGTTCATTTACTGGAATAGATACTGAATTATTTTATACATTAGAAGAAGCACAATATACTGCTAAAAATAAAAGTTGTTCTCAAACAACCATTATTGATTTAGAAGATAAAAATATTAAATGACAAGGAGATAAATAATATGAAAGAAATTAGAAATTTACAATTATCAGAATTTCAAAAAGAAATTATTAATAAATTAGATGATGAGTACTGCTATAAAATTTCATCACAAGAACAAAATAAAGATACCGCTATTAATATTATTGATAATGATGGTAATTTCTTGTTAGAAATATCAAGTAGCGACGACTATGTATCAATAAATGAATTAATAAAAAATAGGGAAAAAAGCATTGAAAATCTTAATGGATATCTTAAAAAAAGTTTAAATATGTGTAAACCATATACTGAAAGCATTGAAAATCATAAAAAAACTATTAAATTATTAGAACTTATATTAAAGGAGAATAAATAATATGTGAAAAGATGAAGATGGCAAAGTTTACACAAAAGAAGATTTATTTAATGAAGCATTAGAAGAATGTCATTCAGAAGAAAGTGCTTATGACTATATTGATACTTTAATTGCAGAAAAGAATTTGGAGGAATTATAAAATGAAAACATTACAAGATTTAATTAAAGATTTAACAGGAATAACTGTTAAACAAAATCAAATAAATAATTATTTAGAACATGAAATATTAGATTTACAAGGTACTAATTTAATTAATGCTAATTTAGAAGAAGCAGATTTAACTGGTGCTAAATTATATAGTGCTGATTTAAGAAATGCTAATTTAGAATATGCTAATTTACGAAGTGCTAATTTAGAAAATGCTTGTTTAGTATGTGCTAATTTAGAAGATGCTTTTTTATTAGGTGCTAGAATTACAAAAGAACAATTAGACCAATTAACTGTTATTAAGGAGGATGAATAATGGCAAAATATTGTAAAAAATGTCAATGCCCTGTTAATCAAATTAACTCTGATTATTGTTTATTTTGTGATAATGATGTACTTAAAGAAGAACTTACAGAATTAAATAAAGATTTAAATTGAAGTTTAAAAACTGAAGAAGTACTTAATAAAATGTTTGAAGACAAAATCGAAGAAAATGAAAAACTTAAAAAAGAACTTGATGAATTAAAGCAATTTCAATTAAAGAAAAGTGATATAACTTTACACTATATTGAATGTAATGAATGTGAATCAGAGGAGTTTTGCGATGATAATAATTTATTTAAAGTAGTTAATGAATTTGAACATGATGAATATTGTTCAGATTATGGAAATATATTAAATTTAGATATTAGATGTATTATTGAATATAAAAAATATGAAAGTTTAGAGGAATAATTATGACAAATTACCTAGTAAGGACGATGAATAATGAATATAACAGTTAAAGAATTAATAAAAGACCAATTAGATTGAGCAGATGATTCGGGGAAATATGGGGATTTGACTTTTCCTGTTATTCTTGAATCATATAAAGAAATATTTGAAAATATTTTAGAAACATATAAAAAAGAACTTGCTGAATTAAAACAACAAATATTATATAAAGAAGATTTTAAAGAATTTGATTATTGTATTAATTGTATAGATGATTATTTTCCTTTTGATGACAGATGTTCAACTTGTAAATGAAAAAGAATAATTGATTTAAAAGATAATTCTAAATATGACAAATTACCTAGTAAGGAGGGTGAATAATGAGTGATATTGTAAAAAATAGAGTAAATAATATTACATTTCAATTTCCTTTAAAAGGAGATGATTTTAAAAATGAAAGTATTTTAGCATATAATGTTCAAAAATTTAAAGAAGAAAATAAACAAGAATTAACTGAGTATATTTTTAGACATATTAATCATTATGCATTAAATGGTTATCAAGATGTGCATTTAAAAGATATTCCAAGTGCTATTACTAAAAATAATTTTGTTTTTAAAGAATGATTAGAACCTATTCAAAAATTATTAGATGAACACAATAGAATTGGTAAAATAATTACTAATTATAGGAATTATATTGAAAGATACAGAGTTGAAATTAATAATAATTTGACACAAGTTCGTAAACAAAAACAACAAGAGTTTTTAAAAGAACAAGAATTAAAAAAACAAGAATTAATTGAAAAAGCAAATAGTTTAACACCAGATATGGGTCTTGATATAGACCAAATTCAAGATGAACAAGTTCGTGTAATGGAAAAAGTAGATGAAATTGATAAATCATTAGAACCAAAACAATTAAAAAAAGTTGGTATTAATTTAATAAAAGAAAAATTATTAATCAAAGATATTGAAGTAATTGGAATTGATAATGATTTTTTAGAAAATGCTAATCAATATGAATTAAAGCAATTAATTAAATATTTAATTGTTAATGAAAAGTTAGTTAAAAATACAATTAAAGCACAATGAGATACAAATACTGATAATAAAGTAGTTGGTATTAAAGGAATAAATATAAAAATTAAAGGAGTGAAATAAAATGACAAATATTGTTGAATTTTTAAAAACAGATAAGGTAAATGAATGAATAAAAAGTAAATTTTCTAATGAAAATGAAATTGCAAGATTTAAAAGTAATATTGTAGCAATCTCAAATAGTAATGATTTATTACAAAAAGCAGACCCAAGAACTATTATGACTGCTTGTTATCAAGGTGTTTTATTAAATTTACCAATGGAAAAACAATTTGGTTATGCTTATGTTGTTCCATATAATACTAAAATAACAAGAATTATTAATGGTCGTGAAGTACAAGAATGAATTATTCAAGCACAATTTCAAATGGGTTATAAAGGTTATATTCAATTAGCACAAAGAAGTGGACAATATTTAGATATAGCAGTAACAGATGTTAGAGTTGGTGAATTAGTAAATTATGACCGTTTAAAAGGAACTAGTTTTAATTGAATACAAAATGAAGATGAAAGAGAAAAATTGGAAATTATAGGCTATGTAACATATTTTAAATTAATTAATGGGTTTGAAAAAACTTTATATATGACAAAAGAACAAATGGAAAATCATTTTATGAAATATTCTAAAATTTATGCTAAAAATAAATCATTTTATATTGCTACTTATGATGAAATGGCATTAAAAACAGTATTAACATCATTATTAAGAAAATGAGGTATTATGTCTGTTGAATTACAACAAGCATATAAATCAGATCAATCAGTTATTACTACTAATGATGAAAATATTTATATTGATAATGATACTAATGTCGCCAAAAATAAAGGGCATATGAGCGATGAACCATTATTAAATAATATAAATAATACCCCATCTTATCCAGAAATAGCAGACACTAACGATAATGTCGTTAAAGAAGAAGATATCTCAAATGTAGTACCAGCAGTTAATAATGATGAGGAGTGAGCAACTTGATAAAAATAGGTATTGACCCATCAGGTACTGGTACTACTGGTATTGTTATTTATGAAGATAATAAAATTATTAGAAAAATTGAAATTATATATAATAATTGATTAAAACAATTAGAGTTTATAATAGATTCATTTTCTGCATTTAGATATAAAAATTCATATAAATTTAATATTGAAAATTGTTTACCAACAAATGCTAATGGGTCAAAAGATAGAGATGATTTATTACGATTATTAGGTGCATTAGAAATTAAATTAAATGATTTACAAATTGAAATTAATTGAGTATCACCAAAATATACTAAATCAGTTGTTAAAAATATTAAAAATTTAAGTAAATATAATGATAGTTGTTTATGAAAATATGATAAAGATCCTAATTTAACTTATCAATATGGTAAAGGTTGATTTTATAATAATGAAAAAATAAGTAATCATCTCCGCGATGCAATTATAATTGCTAATTATGAAAACTAAATTAGGTCAGTTATATTTTGGTGATAGTTTAGAAATATTAAAAACAATATCTGACAAAAGTATTGATTTAATATTAACTGATCCACCTTACCTTTACCCTGATATTGCTAAAAAATTAGAAAATAAAGAAAAGCATATTAAATATAATTTAAAAAAAATACAAGATCCTAATTGTTCTAATATTCAATATCAAATTCGTAAAAGGGAACTTGAATTTTTACAAGGTGAATTTATTAGTAGTTTTGATATACCATCATATTTTAAAGAATGAATGCGAATTATTAAAAAACCAAATTTTATAATTTATTTATCAAAACAACAATTAAAAGATTATTTAATTGAAATAGAAAATTATAACTTAAAGTTTGAATTAATAATTTACAAAAAAACAAATGATGCACCTACTAATGCTGCATATCGTAAAGATAAAGAATTATGTTTATATATTTACAAAAACCCAATTAGTTATAGTAATGTTTGAAATCAAGATATGCAGACTATTTATCAAATTACTAATAGTAATAATCAATTTATAGGAAATATAAAACACCCTACTATTAAAGATATTAATTTAATTAAATTACAAATAAATAAGCATAGTAAAGTTGGAGATATTGTATTAGATTGTTTTTTAGGAAGTGGTACAACCGCGTATGCTTGTGAACAATTAAATCGGCGTTGAATTGGAATAGAAATTAATGAAAAATATTATAAATTAACAAAGGAGCGATTAAAGTATGTTCAACCAACATTATTCTATTAAAATAAAATGTAATGAATGTAATAAAAATATTAATTATGGTAATATTGTTTCTAAAAATAATAAAGTAATGCATTATGTTTGTTATAAAAGGTTATTTAAAAATGAAAACAAAAAATCATCAAGTTATAATTAGAAATATTAATGTTTACTTAAATAAAGAACAAGCAAAAATATGAAATGAATTACCCGAATTATATACACATAACCAACGAGTACAGCATTTTATCAATTATTATATTGTAAATAATAAAGGAGATAATAAAAATGAATAAATATATTTTATGTTATCGTTCTGAAAAAGGTAATATTCCATGTAAAACTCCTCTTGGTGAATATATAACTGGTATTGATGTTGAAGATGTAAATATCAATTCAACCTGAGACTGAGAATATTTAATCAATAAATATGGTGAAAAGAATTTAATTATCTTAAAAACAGATAAAAAATAACCTTAATTGGTTATTTTTTTAAATGTTATTTATTTCATCTTTTTTTAAGACAATATTCATTTCAACTTTTAACTTGTTCTATTGTTTTTTTACAATTATGACAAATATTAACATTATGTTTTTTAAGATATTTACGAAATATTAATCAACCCAATAATATTAAATATAAGATATAACTTGGTATTTTATAAACTTGTTCTAAACATTTACCAATCGGTAATTTAATTGCTGGTATTTTAGGTATTTTTGTTGTCAATCAAGCAGTACCATGTAATATTGGATATGATATAACAATCCCAGCATATCCAAAAAAACCACCATCAGTTATATTGTGCTGACCAAACATAAACTCTTTAACTGGTTCTAATGTTGGTATTCAATTAAAATGTAAACTAGTAAAAAATAAACCATATAAACTTAAAAATGGGGTATGATATAAAATTGATAAAGCATTATATCGCATAATATATGCTTTTTTAATATGAAATGGATATTTATCATATTTTAAAAACTTACGATTTTTTCATGCTTTAAAACTTTGACTTGGATTTCTTTGTTCAAAACCTAATCTTTGTCAATAAGTACCATTTTCATTTTTAATAATAATATTTTCTTTATCTATCATATTTACACCTCTTGTCGAAAAATACGAACACTATTAATTGGTATATTAGAACCCTCTGAACCATTAGTTAAATAAACCCGACCACTAGCACTATATAAAGCAATACTATAAGGGGTTTTATCGAAATCATCAATAAAACAAGTTGCTTGATGTTTAGATAAAGTTTTATTTTCTTTTGTTTCTGTAAAATAAGGTGGTTCAAGTCATAACATACCTTCAGCACCTTTACGATTAGTTGGTGATAATCAAACTTGATAACGATATTCTTCTGAAAATTCAGGAATATCAATATACTTAGCACTATCAGGTGTATATGATATCGATACTTTTTCTCATTTAATTTTTTTATTTATTTCAAACATTCATTTTAACATTTGGTCAATAGTATCTTTTAAACCTTTATTTAAAGATAATTTATTATTTTCAATATCAAATTCATCTGATAATAATAATTCTAAACTACTATCATCTTTTTGATGTAACGGGGCATTAACTGTTATTGAACTACCACTTTGTGCTTTTTTAACAATATATTTTCCATCTTCTTTATCAATATAATCTTTATTTAAATCACTATCTTTAATAACATCAGATGGTATATCACCACCTTGTTTTGCTTTTCATACATTATTTTCATAATAAATCGTATCATTATCAAAAGGCACTGATAATTCATTATTAGAATTATATATAATACTTTTATTATCAAGTTTAACGGAAATATTTTTTATATAATTATCAATATAATTTGCTAATAATTCCCTTGATATTTCAATTTGTCATATTCCACTTTTTTCAGTACTAGATCATGGAATAATAGATAAAGTATTAGATGTAAACATACTATTTTTTCATACATATTTAGCATCTGCCTCACTTAACATAATTGGTCGATCTTTATGATTAGTATCAGGTTGCCCAAATCCAGTATTATATTCATTTTTAAAACCATAATTATCAGGGTTTATTTTAGTTATAGTTTGTGATTTATAAAACTTTGCTTTTTCTAATAAACTAATAATATCAGGGGAAAATTCTATCTTCATATTACTAGGATATGTATAACTTGCAACACTATCACTACTATTTTCACCACCATTTGAATATTCAATCCCAGTTCTTATTAAATATTGAGTTTGCAAACAACAAGCAATTTTTACATAATTAATCCGCTTTTTATCAATTTCACTATTAGGATCAAGCAATGGAAACTCAGTTTCTAAACGATAACCACAAATACTATCTAATTGTAAACTTGCTCTTGTAATACCCTCAATTAAATAATTTGAAATAGTATCATCATAAAGTTTTTTACCATATTGTGCTACTAATTTATCAAAACCCTCTCAATTTTTAAACTCTTCTAATGTTATTAATTTAAAACTTTCTAATTTTGTTATATCTGCCATAATTTCACCTCTTCGCATCACCATTATAAACAAAAAAAGTCTTTTTTAGACTTTAATTGTTTTATCCGATAATTTAATATCTTTTTTAGAAATTGATTTCTTTGCTCTTTGTAATTTAACAATATGATTAAATTCTTCTTCACTAACAGGTTTATTTGTTTCTAATACTTGTGCTCATTCAGTATTACCAAGACCCAAAGTATTAGCAGTTTGCAATAAACCTAAATGAATAGCATCTAATGTTTCTTGTCCTACCACTTTATTTGCAGACTCTTTAACTTTATTTTTAATTATTTTTTTAATTAAAAGTTCTAATCCTTTATAACCTAAAATTCCACTAAAAGCAATTCCAACTCCAATACCAATTAAAAGTTCTGTACTCATATTTTATCGTCCTTTCTTAATTTTCACATCACCATCTTAGCATCAAGATAAAATTTGTCCACCACTTATTTAAAAAACATGTTATGATGATGACGATTAAAAAAGATGTAAAATAAATGACATTTTTAGTATTTCTATATGGAACAGTACTCAAATTGGACAAGAGGACATCCTGCTAAGATGTTAGGTCGGGTAACCGATGTGAGAGTTCAAATCTCTCCTGTTCCGCCATTTAATAAAAAGTAAATATAAAAAAGAGATTTAATATCTCTTTTTTTATTTTTTATTATATAATTTAACTAATAAATAAAAAGGAGAATACAATGAAAAGATTATTAAGTATTATTGGTGCAATTAGTTTAGTAGGAACAAGTACATTAGGGGTAGTAAGTTGTAAAAATCCATATGATGAATCTAAATGTGAAAGGAATAATAAAGGAAATTGACATCAATTATGTATTATTGATTTTCCATTCAAAGATATAGATAATAATTATTATATAACGATATGAAGAACATCAAATAATGACGATTGAAAAATAAGTATGTTTAAATACGAAACAAAAAATATAATTATTGATCAAAAAGATAATTTTAATCTTGAAATAAATAGTGATATTTCAAATACTCCACAATTATTAATTAATCAAATTCGTAATAATAAAAAATATCTCATTAAAGAATGATTAAATGATTTTAATAATATTTTTTTTAAATCACTATATGTATGAAAAGAAAATTCTATTCCAAATATTCCAAATATTGATAAAGATGGAAATATTGTTTAGTAAGTACAATATAAAAAGTGCAGTTAGCACTTTTATTTTTCTTTTAAATTTATATTTATAATTTTTGGATTATTAATAAATGCCATTTCTGCATATGCACCATCTAAAATATATTTTAGGTCAATTGTATAACTAATAAGTAATTTTAAATACATATTTTCTCTATAAAAAACTATTTTAGTATCAAGTTTATAACCTTGTCCTGTATCAGGATTACCTACAAATCATTCTTCATGATTATTAAAAACATTAGTACCAGATTCTGTAATTTCGCTTAAATTAACTAATATATTTTTTCTTCAATCATAATTATGTTCTGGATATTTACTTGCTCTACTTGGATAAAAGTGTCCATTTGCATTAGACATTTGAAAACTAAAATTATCATAATTATCTAAAACTGTTTGTCAATTTGTAATTCCAAATGTACCAAAATCAAATAAATCTTTTCTAATTATATAACTTTTATTTATTCAATTTGGATTTAGATTTTGTGAATTTAATCTTAAATATGCACTAATTTCTGATAAATTAATTTGTACTGGATAGAAATTAATACTTGGTGGTGGGTCTGGTAATTTAACAGGTCATTCATGTACAATATTATCATCTATATATTGATCTAAATAACTAAGTGAATAAAGAGTTAATCAATCTCGAACTGAATTATTATATAAACTTGTAGTTTGTAAACTAACAAAATAACTCATAATTGAATATGGGTCATATATATCAATATCATCAGAAAACATATAAATACGACAAGCAGTTTTACCTAAATTATAAAATCCAACTGCATCAATTATATAACGACCACTACCAACAATATCAGTTAAAACTTGTTGACTTTCCATTGTAGGTAATGATATTGTTTCTTCATTAATTAAATAAATACTATCTTCATTATTAAGTGATTGAGGTATCATAACACTACTAATTCTATAATTTTTTCCATCTTCTTTTTTTGTTTTTTTATTTCATCTTGATGCTGTTATTTTATCAGTTAAAGTAAATGCTCAACTTGTATTACTTGCACTAGCACCAATTATATCATTTACCTCATCTTGGGTATTATATCTAAAAGCATCTAAGGGGATATTACCTTGATTTTTTGCTTGTGTACCACCACTTCCAACAATAGGTCAATAACTTTCATCATAAAAAGTATAATTTGCTTTTCCAATAAATAAAGGAATACCATTATTAATATTTGGATATAAATTATTAGTATTTTTATTTATTTCTTTTCAATAAATCGGAATTCCTAAACTTATTGCATTTAAGAATTTACCAACAATCGGAATATCTCTCTGAGTTCATGCAATACTTTCTGTTACATCTATTGGTAAACTAATAATATGATTAACCATAATACTAAATAAATTTAACATATCTTTTAATTGCCCACGATTTTTACTTGGATTAATTTTATTATGTCCAATATCAAAATTATATTTAAAATAACCATTTGCTCTAACATCATAATCACGATTAATAACACCATTACCTTTATAATTTAATGCAACATCTTTAATAGTTAAATTATTTGGGTTAGTTGCTTTTGTTAATTCTCTATTGGTATTTAAATAACCTTCATAATTCTTTTTAATTTCTTGATTTGTTTGACCTTGTTTTCTTTTTAATCAATTATCATATTGACCATTAATAGCGGGTATTCCATTCGTTAATAAATAAGTAGTTAATGGTTTTGATGATTTTGTTAAACTATCAGCAACTGGCATTTTTAAATCATCAATGAATAATCTACGCTGTGGATATACTTTTTCATTTCATTTCCCTAAATTTTCAATAGGGCGACCAAAAATAATTGGTGCAGTAAAACCATTATTACCTAATAATGTTAATTGAATACTTTTAATACCATTATCACCAGTAAATTTCTCATTAATTTCATAATCTTTTGGAATACCTAAATTATCTCATATTATTTTAGGTATTACATAACCCTCACCTGGTGCTGAAAATTGTACGAATTGCTGAATAGTTTGTCCAGTAGTATTAATATAATCTTTAACATAACTAAAAGTAATAACTCAATATACTAATTCATTTAAATCATTATATTTTGGTTGAGCATTTGAAATAAACATTAATAAATTATCATCAACATCTTCTTTATCAGATTGTAAAGGAACTAAATAAAATCTTAAAAAATCTTCTCTTTGAAAATTATAAGTAGTTTCAACCGTAATTGTACGATCAAGATATCAAGCATTATATTCACCAAAATATTCTTCACCACCTAATTTAGAAAATTCAACAGTATCATTAATATTAACAATATGACATTTATAAGCATCACCTTTAAATTTTCTTTTAATAGCAAAATTATCTAATGCTTTATCAATTTTTTGTAAATTCATAACATAAACATTAAAACCATTTTCATTATTAATTTTTTCTCAAATATCATTAACTGGATAATTATTCTCAGGTTCTTCTTTATTAATAAAAACTTGTTTTGTTGCATCTCATAAATAAGTTTTTTCGGTACTAGTAATATATAAATAACTAACTTTATCAGTTAAACTTTTTTTAAAATCATCAATAGAATAAGTAAATCAATCTTTATTATTTTGGAAAAAATCATAATTTCAAATATCAGGTATAGCACGAGATCTAATTTTAATAGCATTTTTTCATTGTGCAATAATTCCCTCTTTACCAGTAAATATTTGTGACATTTGTGTAAAGTTTTGTGGTACTCCATTATTAGGTTGAAAACCTTTATCAGTAATATTTACTAAACCAGTTTTAATAATAAATGGAAAAAAGAAATAATTACTTTTAATATCAATATCTAATTTAGTTAAATCAGATCTAACACTATTATCCATTATTCTTTCATTTAAGTTTTTAAAAATACTATTAATATTAGGTACTTGCATTATTGTATATCTCCTTTAATATCTTCTTCTCTTGTTTGATTATCATCAATATAACTCATTTCTTGATCTAATTGTTCTTTTTGTTCTTTTTTAATTTCTTCATACATCATTCTTGCTTTTTTATTTGTTACTTTTTCTTGTTTATGAATTGCTCTAACATGAGTAATAGTTCCATTATTTATTTGTCTATCAATTACCTCAGATTGAGTAATTTCATTAACTATTGATATATCTATAAATTCTAAGGTATAAGGTCTAAAATTATCATTATTCTGACTGTTATCATCTAAACTATCTCATTTTTTATAATGCTTAAATATATAATCAAATAAGCGATATAATTTAGGAAATCGTAAAGATCTTTTTTGTAAAGTAGTATGAATATCTAATTTATTATTCATTAATGACTCTGTTTTATTTGTATAATTATTCCCTGAAAAATTATCATATTCATAACCTGCACCATTAAATATCATTTTCATAGAATAATCACTATCAATAGTTATTTCAGTATAATTTTGTTGAGCATGAATTAAACCAACACCAGTAGTACCAGTCATAGCATATTGTTGAACTGTACTACTAATTAAAGCATCTGCTTGTACTAATTCTTCATCACCATTACCATTATCATTATCACCAAGTGGAGATGTATTTTTTCGTCCTACAAAATGAGTACGATTAATAATTCTTTCAATTCTTTTATAATAAATATTATCTTGTACATCTTTAATTAAATTAAATACAGGTAAACAATCGGGCACAGCATCTGCTGTTGTTTTTGTACCTTGAACTAATTTAGGTAAATTTGTAAATTCAACAATAGGTAATATATCTATTCCAGTATCATATTCCATTATAGAAACTGGTCTTAATTTACTTTCTAATTCACCATAAGTTTGTCAAATACCAATTTCTAAATCTTTTGCAGTATAATAAGTTATTTTTGCTTTTCTTGGATAAAATTGTACTTTTTGATATCACATATAATCAGATTGAGCAGGTAATATTCACATTTCTGCATATTGTTCTATTTCTGAATATTTAGCAATACGAACACTTGAACCAATAGGTGCAACATCAATAGTTAAATCATCAGTTTCTGTTTTTAATAAATACATTACACTACGCCCATATAAACTATTTGCTAATTCATTTTGAAATAATTTAGAATAAACATAGTTTTTTTCGTATCATTCTTCTATTCAATCTTGTGTATCATCATTATCACAATTAAACATTAGACCTTGTCCAATAGTTAATGGAGCTGCTTTTCTATTAGCAATAATTCAAGGAATATCAATATAATATTTTTGTTCTGATAATATTGGGTATTTTCCTTTTTCCAAATAATTTAAATATTCGGGTTGTTTATTTAATTCTTTAAAATCTATTTCATTATTCATTTTTACACCTCTTTTTGTCATCACCCATTATATAATCACCATAAGGAGAGTGTCAAAATATGTGAAAATTATTAACATTAATTACTAGTATTTTAGAAAATCCTAAAATAGCATTAAGAATTATAAAATTATTAGAAAAATATGGGAATTCTAAAATAAAATCAATTTTACAAAGCATTAAAGATATTGAACATCAATTAGCACAAATTCAATATTATTTAAATCCTAATATATTAAGTGATTTATTAGCAAAATTACCTAAAAGTTTAGAAATACAATTATTTAAAGATATTAGTTTTTTAGATAAAAATAAATATAAAGAAATTATAAATTCATTAACACCAACAGAAAGTAATTGAACTATATTATCTAGTAGTTGATGTAAAAAGGGATTTTTTCAAATAACTAATAAACAAAAATTAATAGGTAATTTAACTATTTTAATTCAATCAGATAATGATAAACAAAAAAGATGATATGGACCATATACATATCCAAAAGTACACATTCAAGTATGACAAGCAATGAAATCAGCAACTGGTAAAAATGGAACTGGATCAGGATCAGTATTTTGAAATATGTGATTACATGTATGATTACGCAGTGAATTAAGAGAATATGTTAATTGACAAATATATACACAACAAAATAAAGGTAGCGGAGATGTTAAATTAAGAGCAAGTAGAATTAATAAAAACTTATTAGAATTAAATAAAGAAATAAATCGTTATAGTACTAATTTTTATAATACAAAAGATGCTAAATTAAATAATCATAAACAATATATAGATAATAAAAATTGATTAACACAACAAAAACAATATGCTACTAATTTAAAATTAGGTTATCAAAAATTACATACTAAAATAATATCAAAACCAAAAACAATTAATCTTTATAATGAAATTAAAAAAGGATTTAATATAATTAAAAACCCAATAAATACAACAAAAAATAAAATAAAAAGGAAATAAATCCTTTTTATTTTTTAGTAGCAGCAGGAACGGTAATTTCCATTCCTGTTGTTTCACCAGTTAATCAATTTGTACCAATTAAAATATATGGTACCGAAACATTATTGCTAAAATTACCCTCATCTCTATCATTAAATATTGAATCATCATAATCTAAAATATTAACAATATAATCTGAAGTTGTTAAACCAGCATTAAGTTTTTGAATTGCTTTAATAATACCAGTATTCATTTCAGTAATTACATCTGCTTTTTTAGTTAAATCAGGAACATCACTATATCAAGGTGTTTTTAAAGTTCCAATATTATCTTTATTAAATTGTTTAATACTTATTTGATTTACTTTTTGTACTTTATAATACTGAACTTGTGATACACCAGTTGCATTATTTTTACCAGCAATATAAATATCAACATAAATATCTGTTGTAGTAATATCATAACTTGATGGTTCACCTTGATAATATAACGGTCATCAATCATAATCATCTGCTGTTAAACTTGCATCAACCGCTTTAACTGCTTTTAAAACTTTATCATTTAAAAGCGGTCTTAAATCTTCACTTGATACTTTTTGAGGTACAATAATTCCTTTAATTATTTCATCATTTGTTAAACTATCAACATTTTTAATTTTATCGTGAATATCTACGGCACTACTTACTTTGAATAAATTAAAGAAACTGTTCCACTATATTTATTTGGATTTCCAGTTGCTAATGTGCCAGTAGATGTAATATTAGAGAATGTTGCATCTCCAGTTTGATAATTAGTATTTTTTGCTTTAATAGCAGTTTCTAATTCAGCAGTAGTTGGTGTATCACCAACCATTGTAATTTGACCTAAATTAGGTGTTGTAATAACTGTTGATAAAGCAGGTTTTGTTGTACTATTAATTAATATTTTTTTATCATTAATATTTTGATTATCAATAACACCTGCATTAATATGTAAATAAATATTTCCACTTACAATTTCATTAACTGGTAAATAAATACCTGCTGAATTTATTTGAATTGGATAATCATTTTTACCATCACTTAATATTATGGCAGAACGCATAAATGATATAACTTTGTTTTTTTGATATGTAGTTAAATTATTATCTAATACTTTATCAAATAATTTTTTAATTTCTGCTGTGTCAAGAGTTGATGGAATAATTCCAAAGAATTCATGATATTTTTTCTTAACATCCATATTTAATGCTGTTTGATCTACATCTAAATTATTAATATTATTAATAGTATTTTGCATTGCAGTTTTAAATATAGGATTATAAAAATCTTTATAATTTGGATCATAATCTAATAATTGATAAGTTAATTCGTTTTCTCATTCACCAGTAAATTCATTATATTTTTGTCAACTATCACTAGTAGTATTAGTATTATCTCATAAACGAGCAATGGCATCATTTTGTTCTTGTTCTGTAAACATTTCTTTAACAATTAAGAAACCTAATTCAGGTCTTGTTAAAGCAGGTAATGAAAATAATACACGACTTGTAAATGCTGGTTCTTGTGTATCATTATCAACATAACTAATATTTTCAGTAAAAATAGTAATCATTGCTGCATTTTCTCTATGAATTACAAGTCCTTCAATTTTTTTATCAATAGATAAATCAAATCCACGAGTTCTATTCATTCCCTCTAAATTAACTTGTAATTGCCCATCTGATGTTTTACCATATAAAGGTTCAATTTCTTGCCCAAGTCATAATGATTTAGAAATCATATAACCCATTACTTTATCTTGGAATAAAGTACCTGTTACCATTGTATTTGCTGAAATACTTTCACCAATTAATTGAGTATATGCTCGTGTTAAATCTAAATATGAATGTGGTTCTCATATCATTTCTCAATCACTAGTATTTGTCCCAATTTGAGATGCATTAATTTTTCTTGTTTCATCAGTCATACGATGTGCTAATTTATACATTAAATCTAATGCATCTTGTTGAGTTTTAATTGTACTTGTGTCATAAATAAAAGCATAATCAGGTTTAAATTTTGATCTAGCAATATAATTATCAATTACACCTTTTAAAAAGTATAATTCTAAATTAAACATCATATTTTCTGTAATTGAACCAGTTCATTTTGCTACTAATTCACCGCGTAATGATGGGTCAGTATTTTTTAAACGATCTAAATCAAATCGTCTTCATTGTGTTTTTAAACCAATAGTATGATCAATTACTAAACGACCACGCTTAGCATTTTGATTTTGTTTTGGATTTCCTTTTTCGTGATTTCATTCTGAATCACCATAAAATAATCGTTCTGGAATTGTATAAATTGCTACTGCATAATCTGCACTTTCCATATTAGGACTTGATTGTGCTGTTGCTGTTAAACGGTGAAATGTATAATAATCAGGATTAGTTAAAATATTTTTTACTCGCATTTCTTGTGCTGATAATAATAAATGTCCTTCTTTTGTTAAATTTGCTACTCCATTACCAATAACAAACCCTTCATGTAATCCTATAATTGATGCCATATTTTATTTTCCTTTCTGGTATTCTTTTTGAACTAAGTTTTTAATTCTTTCATTAATGGGAATATTATGATTATCTTGTAAATTTTCTTTAATTTTTTGTGATAATTCTTCAATAAACATATTTTCATCTTTAATTTGAATTCCACCATTCATTAGGTTTTTCATATCTAATTGTGGTTTTTTCTCAATTAAATCTTTAAAGTTAGTTTTAACATATTCCATATCTTTACCACTATTTAATAGTTCTTCAACTAATTTACGATTTTCTTGTGGTACTTGTGATAACTCATATTCTTTTATTTTTGACTGATAATTACTAATTTTTTCTTCATATTGTTTTTCAGTTTCAGTTTTAATACGAGTTTCTACACTTGGTAAGACATTAGATAATATTTGCTTTTCTTTTTGTTCTAATAAAGCATTAATTTCATCTTGTGTCATATTTTCTTTATATTCATATTTAAAGTTTGACATACTTTAATCCCTCCATTATTTTTTTATAGAAAATTTCAAAAACTATCGTCACCATCTTACCATCATTTTAATTTTTGTAAACTTGTGGATATTTTTTCTTAATTTCAGTTCTAGTTTCTTCAATACCTTTTTTAAAACCTTTTTCATATTGATCTAAATATTCTTTTTGATTATTTACACCATAATCATAAGTTTCTTTCATTAATTCTTGAAATATTTTAGTATGTTCTTCACAAGCAGGAACACCAATACCATTTCAATTTTTACTTACTTTTTTAAAACATTCTTTACCATCAATTATCATTCAACAAATATTTTTATCCATTCGCATTTTTTCAACATTTTTTTTAATTTGTTTTTTTGCCATAATTTTAACCTCGCTTTCCAAATTGTTTACTTATTAAAAATGGATTATCTAGTGTTTTTATAAAATATTCCATTATATCCATAACAGCATAAGTCATAGCATCGAAACCATCATCAAATAATTTATTATCTTCTAATTTATAAGTAGATTTATTTGCTGGCGGTTTTCTTCATTCCATTTTTAACATATCTTTAAATAATTCTGGTGTTAATCTTTGACTAATTTGTAAATAATTCTTATTTAGCAGGATGATTATAGCATCAATTCTATCAGTTCTATATCATATTTCTTTATTAACTGGTTTAAATCTTAATCAATTAGCATCAGGGAAAAACTTTCGTCTAATATTATTTAATGTATCAACCTCTACTAAATGACCACCACCAGTATCAACATTTATTTCTAAACCATTATATAAATCATTTCACTGTGTAGCACATATTATATAAAAATGTACTATTTCATGTAAAACTTTCATTATATCTTTTTGTACCATTTCAGCATTACTATGTTTATATTCCATTAATGGTGCCATTTTTTTATAATCTTTATCTATTCCTATTAAAATTGCATGAGTAGCATGTCCTAATGGTGATTCAGCATAACCTAAATCTAAGCCTGCTCTAAAATTAACTGGTTCAAAATCATATAATTTACTAAATAAATAATTAGCAAAAATACTACCATCTAATGCACCTGGCATTCCAATTCCTCAAACCTCATATTTTTTAGGTCATTCTGCTTTTAATTCATATAATTTCATTAATTCATCATAATTTAAATTATCTTTATTAATTAAATAATTAGTATAATGATTAATTACTTTTTTATCATATGCTTTTTGACCTGTTTTAGGATCTAAGACTGGCACTATTAATTTAGATATTTGCTCACCATTACTTTCTAATTCTTTACGATTAAATGGCATTAATTTATTTAAATAATCAATATGATCTTGATAAATACTATCAGGATTAGTACTTGTAATTAATATCATTTTTTTATAATCACGAACTGCTTGCATAATTGCTTCTTTTTCTGCTTTACTAAATTCATTTGCTTCTTCTAATCAAATAATACATAAATCAGCACCATTTGCTCGTGCTGTTCCTTTACCTAATACTTGCGATGAATTACTTTTTCTTGCTCCTTGTAATTTAATAAAACTACCATTAGGAAATAATCAAGTAGGTTTATTAAACCTAGCATTATATTGATAATGACCACCTTTTCATTTTTTAGTAGGATTAAGAATTAAACCTATTTTATCTAATGCATCTTGAATATCTTGTTGCATTTCAGCAGTATCAGCACTATTTAATCTAAAACCATATATTGCTATTTTTTTATCTTTATGTGCTAATACTACACAACTTAATAATGCTATTAATTCATCAATAGAATATGTTTTACCTGCTTTACGACTACCTGCTAAATTAATCTCATCTGCAATATATTCAGTATTATTTAACAAACTAATTACTATCTTATTAAGATAACTATATTCATATAACATTGCCATTATATGTTTCTCCCATCTGTTATGTTAATTACTGGGGGAGCATAATTTATTTCACTTTCATTTTCACGACCATAATACTGAGCATATACAGATACACCCCCCTTAGTTTCATTTAAGAGATGTAATTTTATATTATTTTCTAATATTCTTATTTTCATTTTAAGTTCATTAAATGCTAATAAATTAGTGTCTTTTAAGGTATTATATTCATCTTCTTCTAAATTACAAAAGATTAATAAGGTTTCTTTTGTGGCAAGTTTAATATTATTTTCTTTACAATATTCATCAAATTTTGTTAATTTTTGCTTTATTTTTGTTAAATTTGCCATTATTCATCACTTTTTATCTACTTTTGCCATCTTTTTTACCTCTTTTGTCATCACCATTCTACAAAAAAATATAAAAAAGTAAAATAAAAAAAGACTTTTTCAAGTCTTCATTTTTAGTAATTTTTAAACAAGAGATTTAAGGTTGGATAATCCTACTTGTATTAAATTACATCACCATCCTAACATCTTTTAATAAAATGTCAACAAAATTTTAAATTTTATGATAAAAATATTTTTGGAAAGGTTGGTTAAATCTTATGAAAAAGAAAAAATATAAACATTTTAGTCTTGATGAAAGATATAAATTAAAAGAATATTTAATATCAGAAACATTTAAAAAGAAAAATGGTACACCTAATTATTCTAAAATAGCAAAAGTAATGAATAAAAGCCCTAATACAATTAGATTAGAGGTTGAAAGACTTAAAGAAGAATATGATCCTGAAAAAGCAAATGATGATTATAAAAAGAAAAGAAAAAAATCTATTAAATATACTACAATTACAAAAAAAGTTGTAAATTATGTAAAGAAAATTTTAAGTAAAAAAAGTTATTCACCAAGATTAATTATTTATGAATATGAAAAAAAATATAATGAAAAGTTTCCATTTTCACATATGACACTTTATAAATATATTGAATATAAAGTTTTTGATGATGAAAATACTGAAATTAAGAAAAAATTACCATTTAAAGGTAAAAAATATAAAACAAAAAAGAGAAAAGATGATCGTGGTCAATTAACTAATATTAGATTTATTGATGAAGCAGAACATGAAAAGGGAACTTTTGGTTGATTTCAAATGGATTGTATTGTTGGAAAAGAACATAAGTCTGCTTGTTTAACTATTACCGAAGAAAAAAGTTTATATACGATTTGTTTTAAATTAAATCAACATAATTCAGAAGAGGTTAATAAAGTTCTTAAAAGTATTATTAGAAATAAACTTTATAAAGTAAATATAAAAGGAATTATTACAGATCAAGGTAAAGAATTTAGTAAATGAAAAGAGATGGAGAAAATTACTAATGCTAATGTTTATTTTTGTGATGCTGGAACTCCGACACAAAAAGCAAAAGTTGAAAGAATAAATAGAGATATTAGAGAATATTTACCTAAGGGAACTGATTTTAATACTGTTACTCAAAAAGAAATTAATAAAGTTATGAAAATTATTAATGAAAAGCCGCGACCGAGTTTAGGTTGATTATCCTCCAAAGAGGTATTTTTACAAAATATTAATATTTAATTTTTTTAAATATAAATTATATATTTGTAGCAAACTTTTCTTTTTGTCGTGCTTAAATATTAACTCATATTTAAAAAAGTTATTTTTTTTTGAAAAAATATTGCATTTTTTGATAAAAGGTATAATATCATATTAACAAGGTTAGAATTACCTACTTGCATCTTTACAATACATTAATAAAAAATAATTATTGTTTTTTCATTTTTTTATATTTAGCATAACTAAGCCCTATTTTTTTATCTTGTTGTTTATCTTTTTGTTTTTGTTTATATTATTCATCAATTAAATTAATGTTGTTTAATAATTCTGTTTTTTGTAAGTCAGACAAACCACAATTAGATAATGCAATTAAATAAAGTTTTTGTTTTTGTTGTTCTAATTCTATTTTTTCTAACTTAGCAAAAATTGAAGCAATATTAATTTTTTTCCTTTCTCTTAAAATTCAAATTTAAACTGAATACTTTTAATCTTTTTTTAATTATTTTGTAATATTCATTATTTATTTCACAACCCAATCACTTTCGTTTTAACTGTTCACAAGTATACGCGGTTGTACCACTTCCCATAAAACAATCTAAAATTAAATCATTTTCTTTACTATATTTACTAATTAATCGATTAAATATATATAATGGTTTTTCTGTTGGGTGTCTTGTTATTTTTTTCCTATTGAATAATTAAAAATTGTTTTTTTACTTTCATAATCATTTTTATAATTCGGAATTCGATGTTTTTTTAGAATAAATTATTATACAATATTCTTTATCTTGATAAATATGATTATTAGTTGGCATTGGATTTGTTTTGTTTCAAAGAATAAAATCATAAAGCATTTCTTTTTTACGAACTCAATCTAAATAATCAATAATTTGTTGTCTATTCATTCAAATTAACATAAATTTAGTTTTTGAAATTCGATAAAACTCATCTAAATAAGTATTTATATCAAATGAATTATGCAAATTATTATCATAAATAGAATTAATATATTTATTTATGCTTTTGGTTATATTGCTTTTTTCATTTATTTGTTCGTTTTCTCTTTTTGATAAATTATATAAATAGGGCGTATCAGTTAATATTAAATCAACACTATCGTTTTCTAATGTCTTTATAAATTCCAAAGCATCTCCATTTATTAATTTTCCTAAATTTGTTTTAAACATTTTTTCACCCTTTGCCTTTCGCTTTACTTTAAAGGTGATCGCAGGCACTATACTATTGTGTTTTAAAATATACAGTGAGCTTTATATGTTATGTCTATTTTTAATATATAATCTTAAAACTTTGTATATTATTTAAAACTTTTTTGGGAATATTTTAATTTAAACTTTTTAAGTCTTTAATTAATTGTTCTTCTTTTTCAATACTTAAATTTGTTAAATTATTTTTATTTGTTTTTACTTTTTTAGGTTCACTTAAAAATAACGCTTTTTTAATTTTAGTAAAATAATTTTGTTTATATTTATTATATAAATTGATTAATTCTGCTCCAGTTAAATACTTTCAAATATGGCGTTTTAAATTTTCATCATATTTTACAATGGGGTAAGAATTATCATAAATCAAACCGATTGCTACTTGTTCCGAATGTTTTTCACTCGAATAAATAAACTTATTACTCAATCAAAAACCAATATGACGATTATGATTAGGTAAATTAATAAAACTTGCTTTATCTGTTGTAAAAGGTATAAATCCCTTACTAATAAAACAATTTTCTATATTCTTATTTTTCTTAACAAAATTACTCAATTTTATCAAAATCTTTCCTTTTTTTACTTTCTTCTATTGTTCTTTTAAATTCTTTAATTTGTGATATATGCTTTTTAACTTCATAAAATAAAATAATAAATAATAAAAATAAATGTAAAGAAAGAAATAAAATATCGTATATTGCTCTTTTATTTGAAATAAAACCGAAAATAATTAAAATAAAACTAATTAAAGATAAAAAATATACAAAAGAATATAATAAATTATTAATAATAAACTGTTTTTTATTTTGTTTTTTCATTAGTTAAAATCTCCTAACTAAATATTTGTTTAATAAACATTGTTATATTTAATGTTTATATATTGTTTATTTAATGTTTAATAAACATTGTTATTAACATTATTAAAAATATAAAATAGTAAAAATTGGCACACTTAAAAATACTATTAACAAGTTTAATAAAAGAAATATAAAATTAAAATTAATAAATCAAATAACATATAAAAAATAGTGTGCAATAGATGAGTTATTCATCTTGTTATATTAGAATCATTTAATTTTACTAAAAAAGATTTTTAAATACCCAGTTTTTCAATCAACCTCTATCCTTTAATTTTCCAAATTATTATAAAGTCAAATTTTTTCTTTGTTTATATACTTAATTTGATTTAATAAATCTTTGTGATTTTCACAAGTTCATAAAATTTTATTTGTTTCAAATTCTTCGGTGATAAATGATGATAATTTATAACAATTAATAACATCACATATTTTTTTGTTGTTTAATAATTTTCATTTTTATAAATCAAATTTAATATTGACTATAATAAATATCTTCAAATCATTTTGTTTTTCCGCGATGTTTAACTTTATGAACTCGCTTTGGCATTCCGCATTTACTGCATTTAATCATAATATTGATTTTTTCCATTTTTAGTTTCTCCAATCTAATATTTAACGATTGATTTATTAATATAACTAAGTGAAACAAAACAAGGACAATACCTTTACTAAGTTAGTATGTGTATTATTTACTAATTTCTTAATTTAATATGGTTTTTTCAGAAAGGAAAAAATTTTTTATTATTTTAAAAATTATAAATATATAAAGATGCTGTCCTTGTTTTGAATCAATTAGTTATTTTAGGTTTTTTCAAATAAAAAAACCATTTTAGTAAATGGTTTAATTATTCTTATTTAATTTCTTTATATTTTTATACCCTACTTTTTTTATGCAGTCCATTATTTTGATATAAAAAGGCAAATACCTTATCATGCATAACTTGTTCTTTTACTTGTTGGTCGGATACTAATTTTGTTTCCTTCAATGCTTTACCATCAATTCCAAATTGTTTTCCTAACTTTTCATATTGTTCATCAATTTCTGTCTCAGTTGCAGTAATATTTTCATTTTGAACAACTGCATCAACAATAACACCATTTTCTAAACGATTCTTAGCGTCTTTAAATAACTCATTAAAAATATCTTCTTCTGACATTCCTGTTCGTTTTTTATACGTTTTTATATCCATTTGTTGACCTTGTAACTTTTGTTCAAACTCATGTTTTAATAGATTTGCTTCTTTACGAATAATTGATTCTGGTAAAGCAATCTTTGAATCTTCTGCAATTAAGCGGAATAAATGGCCAATAAAATGATCATATTCTTGTTTTAATAATTGCTCATAAATATTATTTTTAACATGTGCTTCCAATTTAGCTAACGTATCAATACCTTTCAAATTAACATCTTTTGCTAATTCATCATTTAATTCTGGTAATTCTTTTGTTTTAACTTCCTTAATATTTAACTTAAAAATAGCAGGAGTTGATTTTAATTCTTCAACATGATAATCAACTGGGAAAGTAACATTAATTTCTTTTTTATCACCTGTTTTTAAACCAATCATAGCTTCTTCAAAACCGGGAATAAATTGACCACTCCCAATTTCTAAAGTAAAATCTGTTGCTTTACAACCTTTAAATGGTTTTCCATCAACAAAACCTTCAAAATCAAAAATTACTGTATCTCCAGTTGTAATTTCTGTTTTTTTTTGTTTAAAAATTGCAAAACGATTACGCAATTGATTAATATTATCATCAATATCTGCTTTTTTAACTTCAATTTTTGTCTTTTTTAATTCTTTATCAGTAAAACCAGTATACTTACTAATTTTAACTTCTGGTTTTAAATCAAATTCTAATTGTAATATATACTCTGTTTTACTAATTTTTTGTACACTTGGAACTGGTGATGAAAATGGTTCAATATCTGATTTTTGATCAAACGCAAACTTATAAGCTTTATTAACAACTAAATGATGTGCCGCATCTAAAATTTTTGCTTCAGTTAGATGTTTTTTAATTAAATCAGTAGGTACTTTCCCTTTTCGAAATCCAGGAACCTCTAATTGCTCTGCTGCTTTTTTTTCAGCTTTTTTAATATAATCTGTCCATTCTGTATCATCAATGGTTACATATCATTTTCCAATTCCTTTATCTTGTATTTTTTCCGCTTTAAATTTCATATTTTACTCCTTAACTAATTATTGCACATAATTTATTATAACAAAAAGAATGACTTTAAATAACTTTTTTTCCGACCGCGTAAAATATTCGGTTGGTGATACCTTATTCTAATAAATATTTATCTATGAATTATGTAAAATGAAGTGCAACAAATCTTTATTAATTAAATAATATAATAAAGTAATATAATAAAAATTACAAAAATCAACCATAAATTTAAAAAAATTAAAAATATTTTAATTTTTCTTTTATTTTATCCATATTTAAGCACACTAAAAAAATAATTTATTAATTTTAATTAATAAATACATATTTTATTATTTTAATGACATATTTTATAATTTAATATACATTTTTAAATATTTATTGTTTATATATTCTGCAAAAACATTTTTTTAGCACTTATTCAATTCAAAATAGGCCTTATTTTTTCATTTATAACATTAACTACTCAATTTATTCTTTTCTGACTAACATTATTAAAATCAGTTCCCTTAGGAAATCAATATCTTAATTCACTATTCATATATTTAATTAAAGGTTTTTGTGTTGGTGATGCTAGATAACAAAAATACACTTGTATTTCAGCAAATATTTCCATTTCTCGTCATTTGCTAAATTCTTTCCCTCTATATGTTATTATTCCTTTAATTTTTCCAATTAAATTATTATTTATAACAATTTCTTTAAACTTTTCAAAAACTTCATTAGCAGTATGATTTTCTAATTTTATTGCAAAATATTTTTTACTTGATTGTTCTACTAAAACTAAACAACTAGATTGATGGTTTTTTTCCAACAACAGTATCCATTTCAAATCATCTAACATTAGAAACTTTATTTTCAATATCTCAAATTGACTTAAAATCAGTTAATTTACCACGATTATCAGATTTTCCTTTTGTTTTATATTTTTTACCACGATGTCGCAAATTCTGTTTTAAAAAACCATAAAAACCTAAACGAATTCATTTATACAATTTTTTAACACAAACGGGAAATTTAATCCCAAATTTTAAAAAATAACGATAAATAAATTCTCTCAGAGAATCACGATATTTATTAAGTCTAATTTTCATAAAATTAATCTGTTCTTCCGTAAACTTACATCTTTTATTATTCTTTTTTCTTTTCTCATAATACATTTTATCTGACTTATAAGCACTATATTCATCAATAGTTTTAAATCTCTTAATTTCTCGTAAAATAGTACTACGATGTCTATTCAAAAATTTAGCGATTGCAGAAATATTCTTTTTACCATTCTTTTTTAAAAACATTTTTGATAATAATAATTGTTCTAATTTAACTTTATCCATAAAACTCAAATTACTATACATAAAACTTATATACCTTTCATTAACTTATAAAATTAATACTTAATACAAAATAATTGATATATAATTTATATACGATAAAATCAATTATATATAAAACAATAAAAAGGAGCAATCTATATGAAAAAAATGACTTAGCATAATAGTAGCAATCGGATTAACAGCAACAAGCACAACCACATTAATTAGTTGTGAAAAACCAAATAACAATGAAAACGGTAGAAGGGATAATAAACCAGAACTACCAGATAATCAACAACAACCACCAAAAGATAGTAATTGAAAATTAATTGAAAATAATAATAGAGAAAGTGAGTTTTCAAAACCAAATAATAAATGATATTTTTATATTCGAATTACTGATAAATATATTTGCGAAAAAGTTTATTTTGATAGTAATTTTATAAAAAATCAATATACATACTGAAAACATTTAAAATATGGAATTAATTTTCCTGTTTATCGTTGAGATGGCGTTGGTGAACCACAATTACCAACCATTGACAAAAACACCGGTGAAATTATTGATTGAAAAGAACAAAAAGGAACTTAATAACAGTTCCTTTTTTATATTAATCGCACAAATTTCATAAAAATAATTAATAAAAAGATATTTGTTATTGTACTATACAATGCTGGATTAAATTTTCATACCTCAAATATTTGACTAAAAAAACTATATACTGTTTCAAAAACCTTACCAACACCACTAGCTAATTCGTTAACTTGTTTAACTCCCGGAATAGTATTAACAATTCAAATCACCGCATTTTTAATATGAGCACCAAAATCTCATCAACCATTTGGCGTTACATATTGTACTTGTCATCATTGTTTATCGGGAAACAACCCACCTTTATTAATTTCTTGTCAATTATAAATCCCAAAATTAAAATCATAATAACGATACATATCATTTTCTTTTTGTGCTTGTAATTCAAAAACATTATAACCGATTTTTTGTTCTTCAATTTTCTTATATTGTAAACCATATTTATTTTGTAAATAACCACCAAAAACATAACCCGAATTTAACTTAATATTATAATTATTAGCAACCGAAAAATCATAATTAAAAACACTACCATAATTATTAATCGTATAAAACCTATTTTTAAATGCTGAATATAATTTAATATCTAATTGCTTATATTTATCTGAAAAATAAAAATATCGTGGGTAAATTTTAAAACCATTATTTACTAATAAACCATATTTTTTATTATAACCTTGAACATAAGTGTTATTCTCTAAATCAAAAATTGTATGTAAATAATTAGTATAAAATTTTTGTGAAATCTTAAACATACTATTTAATAATTTATCAAATTGCAATTTATCGTTAATATTATCACTCAACAAAATATTATTAAAATTTTGTAATTTCAACGCAAAAAACTTAACTAAAACAGTGTCATATTGTAAATTATCAATATATCCATTTTCAATAAACGAACTACGATTTTGAAATACCGGCACCAATGCACTTGCAAAAAACGACTGTAAAAACTTAGATAAATCAAACTGACCGCTAAATTGTTGATAATATTTTAAATCTTTACTATTTAATGATGAATAAATTGAACCATTAAAATTAAAAACATCACCCGTTCCCGTTCTCATAAAACTAAAATTGAAACTTAAATCATCATTATTAATATTATTTAACTCTAAACTACCCGAAATAATTGTATTTGCTTCATCGACAGTCAAAATCATTCGATAAATTGCTTTTTTAATATTTTTAACATCCAATTCATCAACCGTTTCAAAATCAAAAATTATCCGCTTTGTTCCAACCTTATTCGGATTTTCATAATCCGCACTACCACCTTGCTGAACTCTAATATTTTCCTGCAAAACAGAATATAAAGATAAATCAATAAATTCTTTTACACGATTTTGTTGATAACTATTTCAATCAGTAATTTCACCGGTGTTTTTGTCGATATATCGACTTTTTAAACTATGTCATTGTTGATAATATTTTAAAAATGTTCCACCAGGTTTATCATAAACAACTCCCGTAGAATAACTATCTTGTAAAAAATCCAAATACCATTTATCATTAAACGATAATTTTTTTGATGTTTTTAAAGTTGGATTAATAAAATAATTTTTTTCCGACCAATTTTCAAAAAAACTACTACGTAAAAACATTGTATTAATAAAATCAGTTTCATCAATACCTTTACCGACACTACTACTCTAACTTATCTTGTTTAAGCGTATAATGCTCCTCATTTAACGGTTTAAACGCCGTTAAAGTAACAAATGCAATAACCAAACCTAAAAAACTTAAAATAAATATGACAAATAAAGATAAAGACTTACGCATTATTCTTTACCACCTTTCTTCTTTATATAATTATTATTGTTTTAACTCAACAAGTTCTTTTTTAAGTGCTTCATTTTCTTCTTTAAGTATTCATATTTTGCTATTAAGTGCTTCATTTTTGCTATTAAAAACTTTAAAATTTTAATTTTCATAAACTTAACCCCTAACTATACAATGTTTTTGAAACAATAAACCCAACAATATATAAACTTGATATCGTTAACATTAACGGATGACTAAACAAAACTGCCATTCTACCAAATAATCAAATCAACCAAGTATCAGAATTATATAAATCCATAATAATATTTACTGACGATGTTAATTGATTAATAATAACTGTAATAAAACCAGTACCAAATATACCAATTGCCGCTACCAATAAAACTAATTTAATCATTACTTAACACCTCTTTTAACTTTTGCTTGTTGTCTAACATTTTGACGTTTAATTTCTCGTTTAACTTGTTGCTTATTACTATTCTGATAAACATTTTTACCAACATTAATACCTTTTCGTACAGTTGACGAATATACTTGTGAAACGCCATTATTAACTGTTGAACCTAAATTGTTATATTGTGTTGATGTCCCGTGAATTGCATAAATAGATAACTTAATAAACATAAAAAAGATTTAAAAATAAGCAATTGCCGTATTTGACATCGGTAATTTTGTATTTCAAATTACATCAAAAATAAACAAAAATATATCAAAAACAAAACTAAAAATCTTGTCTCAATTACTATTATTATTTTCAACTAATAAATTAATCATCTTTCATATTTCATTTCTCTTTTTTAGGTTTTAAATTCTTTTTCAAAATATCAATATCAAATAACTCCAATCGTTCTTTAACGCTTAATTTTGTGATTTCTGACAAATAATATTCTTTTTTATCAATAATTTCATCATTTTTTAAATCACGCACAAACTTTAACCATTGACTATCGTACTTATTGGCAAATTCAAGCGGAATAATTATTTTAAAAAACCGAATTCCTAACCCAACATCCGACTTATGTTTTGCTCTTTTACCTTCTTCTGTTCGTTCTACTGATTTTGTTTTTCAAATTTCATAATCCGTTATATTTTGAAAAATACCAATTCGCATAATAAAGAAACGATTAAAAAAATTAAACCCTTTCTTAATAACTGGTTTTTTAAATGAAATTGGAATAATAATTCCACTTGCTAACTGGCGAATATTATTTCAAATCATACCCTCACGCTGAGCAGTAAACAACGCACGATTACCAAAATGTCTTGTTAAAACAATTCACGGTATTTTACCACTATGAACTTTTTTCTCATCGTGAGGACTAGTTCCATCAATATACAAATAAATTTCATCAAATAAAATAACACTATCATCGGGTGGGACTGGTTTTGTTCGATCGGTAAAATCTAAATTTTTAAATGTTAAAACTTTAACTTTATCATCTTCTAACGTATAATTACTATAAATTTCATCTGTCAATAATTTCATAGTTTGCGATAAATAAGTTAAAAGTAATGTTTTACCGGTCCCTAACTTTCCAATAATAACTGATAACGGATTATCTCAAACAAAATTCACTAACCGAAAAGCATTTAACTGATAAAAAATATTTTTTCACAATCATCACACAAAATAAACACACTGCAAAGCAAACAACAATCAAAATACTAAACCAACACAATACAAAGAAATTATCCAAAGTAATAAATCAATTAAACTAAACAAAAACATTGAACCACTAATATAACAATAGTTTTTAAAGAAAAATATAAACTTTTTCATTATTTAAAATACCCAACTATTTTAAAAACCATTCATAATAAAAACCAAGTTAAAAACAAAATCACAATTCAAACACCAACCATTAAAGTTAAATATTCATTTTGAGTTAAATTTCAAGTTGTAATACTTTCAACATTCGTTTTATCTATAAACAAAAAGACATGAATGAAAAACTCTTTTAATTTAATTCAATAATTTTGCATATTTAAAAACTCCACATTTTTTGAATAAGTTTAAAAAACATTCCAAAAGACAAAACGATAAATAACACAAACGATATAACATATAAAAACTCAGGGGCATTTGCACCAATAATATAAATAACAAATTGAACTCAATAATCATATAAACTCATTTAATTTAAATCTTTCAAATCATTAATTAATTCTTGTACTTTTTCATCACTTCAATTTATTAAATTATTATTGTTATTATTTGTTTTTACTTTTTTAGGTTCACTTGAAAATAAAGCTTCTTTCATTTTAGTAAAATAATTTTGTTTATATTGATTATATAAATTGATTAATTCTGTTCCAGTTAAATATTTTCAAATATTTCGCTTTAAATTTTCATTATATTTTACAATAGGGTAAGAATTATCATAAATTAAACCGATTGCTACTTGATTACAATTTTTTTCACTTGGATAAATAAACTTATTACTCAATCAAAAACCAATATGACGATTATGATTAGGTAAATTTATAAAACTTGCTTTTTCTGTTGCAAAAGGTATAAATTCCTTACTAATAAAATAATTTTCTATATTCTGATTTTTCTTAACAAAATTACTCAATTTTATCATCTCCTCGTCTTACTGGTCTTAACATTGTGCCTTTTCCTAATACTCCATTATTAATAATTTCTAACGGTAATAATTGTTTCTTTAATACTGTAACTCTAAATTCCTTAACTTGTTCTATATGAACTATAATCAAAAATGATAAAGAGAAAACAAGAACTATTAAAAAGAAAAAGGACATTAAAATATCAAACATATATCCTACATTTAAAAACAAAATAAAACAAACACAAAAACCAATAGATAAAATTAAAATTCAAAAATAATAAAAAGCAAAACACAAATTCCAAAAAATAAAATCTCTCTTTATTTTTTTATATTCCTTAGTTGTTTTAAATTTCATATCCATAATAATATAGTCTCCTAACTAAATATTTGTTTAATAAACAATGTTATAAATAATGTTTATATAATGTTTTTTAATTGTAATAAACACTGATTATTAACAATGTTATAAATAATGCTAATATATTGTTTATTTAATGTTTAATAAACACTGTTAATAAACATTGTTAAATATATAAAATAATAAAAATTGGCACACTGAAAATAACTATTAAGAACTTTATATAATAAGTTCATTTTTCTATTTAATAAATTCATTTTTTACATCAAATCACATATAAAAACTAGTGTGCCACAGTCAAAATACATGATAAATAATAAATATTAAAATCCTTTAACCATAACACGGAATCAATTTAAGATTTTAATAATACAAAATATAGCAAATGGAATTAATATAATTCACGCTTCACCTAAGAAAACCATTATCTCAGGTAAAATATTTGTTATACCTTCTTTAACTTTTCATAATTCACTAGATAAACCAGTTCAAATACCAGTCATACCCTCAGTCATAGTTTTGGGTGTAGGTGCTGTTAAAAAATTAACCGCCGTTGTTAAATGCATACCTAATATTATTTTTTATTCTCCTTTCTTTCAATTTCTTTTTTTTCCTTGAATTTGTTTAATTTTTTTATAAATTGATAAACCAATTCAAGCAAAAACCCCTAATATAATAACAACAATAAATATTTGTCGTTAATAAAGTTGGCATATTACATTTCCTCTCTAAAAACTAAAAAATTGAAATTTGCAAACTCGCTCCGCTTGTTGTCGCTTCGCTCCATTAAAAACACTATTGAATAAATTATCCGCTAATAAATTACGCGGAATAATTTATTCTTTTACTTTTTAATTTCAATATCTTTTGCAATCTTATTTACAGTATTAATAACAATATCTTTTCCATACTTTTTTCACTAGCGACTGCAAAATAAAATATTGCTTTGTTTGCATAATTTTAACTCCTTAATTAAAAATATTAAAAAAAAATTTACTTTCCAAAACTGTAAAAACCAAAAATACAAAATGTGTGTGGTTTCTACAAAATAAATGTTCCGCATACTTTATATATTCAAGTGGATGTAACATATTTAAAAATGAAAGTGTGATATGAAGGAAAAAAGATTAAAAAACACACCTTAATTTCTACCGTTCACACTGGATATTATCAAGAAAAATCAACCGAAAAAAGACATGTAATTGCAAATAAGTTAGGTGTTTACGAAATAGATAATATTCCAATTTATATTTCTAAAAAAACAAAATTAACCCGTTTTGTTGTTAAATTAATACTTTTGATAATAAGTAATTATAATATTCAAGATGATACTGAAATTATGATTTTAGGTGATGGCGCAAATTGAATTAAAGAGGTTAAAAAAGATATTGCAATTTGTTTTCCTAATAACAAAGTTCATTATACAATAGACAAATTTCATTTAGTAAAAAGATTTAAGGATTTATTACCCCACCGAAGAATAATTAAAGAAAATGAAGAAACTTTTAAACAAGTTATTGATTATTTTTATAATGGAAAATATTATGAATTATTACAATGTTTAAAAGAAAGTAAGTCATTTATTCCTAGTTCTAAAAATTTTTTAAGAGAAACAATTAACTTAATTAAAAATAACGAAGAGGGCATTAAAAATCAAACATTATGAAATAATATTGGTTGTCATATGGAGGGCGATGTTTCCCATTATGGTAAGGGGATATTTTCTAAAAAAAGAATTTATAGCGAAAAAACTGTTAAAAATAAATTGAATACTAGTATGCTAAAATTAAGAAATAATATTAAGGATTTTAAACAATCAGAAAAACCACCAGAAAATAATAGTATTTTATATAATAATTTTAATAAAACTGAACAACAAAAATTACGTCTTTATTAATTTTATTTTTAAATTAAATAATTTTAATAAAAATGAATTTTTTGTTGTGATTAAATTTAAAAAAATATAAAAATTTGTTGACAATAAAATTAAACATGGTATCTTTAAATTAATTAGGTGGATTATTTATTCCATAATTTCTTAAAATATATTAAATACCCTTAAATAATTTATACAATCAAATAATGGTGAATAGAATAAAAACTAACAATAATGTTAGTTTTTTTATATAGGAGGATAATCTGGATTAGCATGAAAAGTGCTGAATTTTCTTTCTTTTTATATTAAGTATTAAACTGGTATTAAGTATTAAACTGGTATTCCTTAATTTTGGGGTAAAGATATAATAAACAATAGGTGAGATGATTTTTTAAAAATCAGCACTTATCTATTGCAAGTGCTAATTTTTTTGTTATAATTTTTGTGTAACTTAAATTTATATTGCGATATTTTTTAAAATAAGATAAGATATTGTCAATATAAGTGAAGAAAAGAAACAGGAGGTGTTTTGAAGATGGATTCAAAAATAACACAATTAAAAAATGTACCCGTTCTTGTAACACGGGGTAGTTATATTTTTCCAGGCTTTGAACAAGTATTAGAGGTAGGACGAGATAAATCAATTTTAGCAGTGAATACAGCTAGCAAGGATTTTGATAATCATATTGTGTTAGTTAGTCAAAAAAAACCGTTAGAAGATAATCCAAAATTATCTAAAATTTATCGAATTGGGATTTTAGCAGAGTTTAAAATTCGTAAAGTATGGGAAGATGGTAGTCTAACAGTTAATTTTAAAGCAGTTGATCGAGTAAAAATTTTAGATTTACGCGAAGGAAAATTTTATGATGCTGATATTGATATTTTAAAATCATTTGTTAAATCAGAAGATAAAATTGTTGAAAAATTAACAGCGAATATTAAAGAATTAATGGAATTACAAGATATTTTGCCAGAAGATTTATTAGATCAAATTGGTGATTCAGTTGATGGTAATGAAGTTGTTGATACAATTGCTCAATTTTTACCATTTATTCCAGTGGCAAAAAAACAAGAAATTATTGAAGAATTAGATGTTGAAAAAAGACTTCAAATTATTTTTGATCATTTAGTTAATAAACAACAATCCAATGATATTGATAATAAAATTAGCAAAAAAATTAAAGAACGAGTTGATGAACAACAACGTGAATATTACTTACGAGAAAAATTAAAAGCAATTAAAGATGAACTAGATGAATTTGATGGCGCCGCTGACGAAATGAAATTATATAAAGAACGATTAGCAAAAGAACTATTTCCAAAAAATATTAGAGAACGAATTGAACAAGAAATCACTCGTTACGAAGCATTACCACAAGCATCAAGTGAATCAAATATTATTCGAACTTATATTGATTGAATGATGCAAATTCCATGATGGGAAAAAACAGAAGAAAAAAATGATTTAAAATTTGCAAAAGAAGTTTTAGATAAATATCATTTTGGTTTAGATAAAGTTAAGGAAAGAATTATTGAATACTTAGCCGTTAAAACAATGACTAAATCTTTAAAAGGACAAATTATTTGTTTAGTAGGGCCACCAGGGGTTGGGAAAACAAGTTTAGCAAAATCAATTGCTGAAGCAACAGGAAGAAAATTTGTTAAAATGGCCTTGGGAGGCGTAAAAGATGAATCAGAAATTCGCGGGCATCGTAAAACATATATTGGAGCGATGCCAGGCCGCATTATTCAGTCAATTAAACGTGCTGGTTCAATAAATCCATTATTTTTATTAGATGAAATTGACAAAATGGCATCAGATTATCGTGGTGACCCCGCTAGTGCAATGTTAGAAGTATTAGATCCAGAACAAAATTCAACCTTTTCTGACCACTACTTAGAAGAAACATATGATTTAAGTGATGTTATGTTTATTGCAACAGCCAATTATTATGATAATATTCCAGAAGCTTTAATTGACCGAATGGAAATTATTCAATTATCATCATATACTGAATTGGAAAAATTCCATATTGCAAAAGATTATTTAGTTCCAAAAGTATTAAGTAATAATGGTTTAGCAGATGGACAATTAATAATTACTGATGATGCAATTAATGAAATAATTAAATATTATACGCGTGAAGCAGGAGTTCGTCAGTTAGAACGAGATTTAAATGCTGTTGCACGGAAATTTATTGTTAAGTTCTTAAATAAAGAAATGGTTAATTTAACAGTTAAACCAGATACTGTTAATGATTTATTAGGTAAACGTCGTTTTGAACATACCGAAAAAGAAAAAGAATCACAAGTTGGAGTTGTAACAGGATTAGCATATACTCAATTTGGTGGTGATATTTTACCAATTGAAGTTAATAGTTTCTTAGGAAAAGGTTCATTAGTGTTAACTGGAAAATTAGGTGACATAATGAAAGAATCAGCATCAATTTCGTTAGACTATGTAAAAGCAAATTCTGGCAAATTTAACATTGATCCAAAATTCTTTGAAACACATGATATTCATATTCATGTTCCAGAAGGAGCAGTACCAAAAGATGGGCCATCAGCTGGAATTACCTTAACAACAGCAATTATCAGTGCTTTAAGTAATCGTCCAGTATCGAAAGATATTGGAATGACTGGTGAAATTACTTTACGAGGACAAGTCTTACCAATTGGTGGCTTACGAGAAAAATCAATTTCTGCCAACCGTAGTGGTTTAAAAACAATTTTAATTCCACATAAAAATATTAAAGATATTGAAGATATTCCAAAAGAAGTGCAAGAAACATTGAATATTATTCCAGTTGGAACATATGATGAAGTTTTCAAAAATGTTTTTGGCACAAACTAATTTTTAAAATGTATCAATTTGATACATTTTTATTTTCTTTGTTTTAACTCTAAATTGACAAAATAATTTAAGTATAGTAATATCTTGTTGTATATGATTTAAAAAATATTTTTTTTAAAGTACATGGCTTATATTTGTTAGTCCTTAATAAATATAATAATGATAAAGGGTAAAAACTATGCGTGCTATGGTAAAAGTTGAAAAATTAGTAAAAAAAATTCTAAAAAATACAAGAAAACACATTAAAAAACTTGCAAGAGCATTAGGTTTTAGTAAAAAGCAATCAGTACAAATTGCAACAAAAAACACACATAATTTAATAGAAACAATGGAAAGTTATCGAAAAATTACTGATTCAGAGCAAAATTTAAATTTTGAACCAGGTTTTTTAACTAATATATCTTGAACTTTTTTAAATAATGATAGTACTAAAGATGAAGATGGTTATGAAATTCCGATTAAATTAAATGATGAGCCAATTTATGAATCAATTTATGAAGCAATTCCTGAGCCAATTTATTATAATATTCCATCTTCTAAAAATGAACCAATCTATGATTATTTACCACCAGCAAAACCAGTTCCAGAATTAAGAAAAGAAACAATTATTACATTTCCAAAGTTAGATTCAACAAAAGTTAGCGATGTGTATAAAAATATCACAGAAAATGAAAATGATGCAGTAGAAGAAAATACTGTTGAAAGATAAAATGATAAACTAAGGTAAAATCTTTGAATAATATTATTTTTATTTTAGCCATTTAATAACAATGTTTTAAAATAATTTTATTTAAAAGATTTTTTTTTATGTTAAAAATAAAAAAATTCTGATATAGTTATTAGAAGGGTATTTTTAACAATCTATAATATATATTTAAAGACAAAATGATTTAGAATTACCAAGGGGGGTTTAATTTTAAAATTGTTGCTAAATTAATATAAATATGATAGAGTGAAAATGTATATGATTTAAAAATATAAATATTGATATTTTTAAAATAAATGACTTTAATTAATTATTTTATTAAAATAAATAATTAATTAAACACTTAAAAGAAAGAAGAATTTATGGAAATTACTTCAGGATTTAAAAAAACTTTTAAAAAAACTTACAAATCAATTAAAAAAAGAATTAATATATTTTTAAAAAAGCTTGGTTTTAGTAAAAAGAAAACCTATGAAGTATCAAACCAAATTGTTACTGAAATGTATGGAACAATAGGTAGATATGTTCAAAAAGAAATCAATGATCAAATTGAACCGAGAAGTTTACAGCAAGAAAGAAACAGAAACAATTTGGAATTATTTGATCGAACAAGTGATCTGCCATCATATAGTGAAGCAATCACAAATTCTCAGTCATATCATCAACCGAGTGTTTTGCCATCATATAAGGAAGTAAAACCACAATTACCGAGATATGAAGAAGCAGTCGCAGATATTAAACCATTTGATGAAGAACGTGCTAGAAGATATAAAGAATTATTGAATGAAATGAATATCTTTTTTGCGAAAGAAGCATTAAAACCAACTGGCAAAAATTGAACATCAAATGTAAAACAAGCGAAACCATTATCACAATTAAAGAATGGGCAAAATGGAAACTTGGATATTGAAGAAAATAAACTATATAGTTTATAAAATAAAAATTTTATTATAAATAAAAAAATATTAAAAGAGGGGTTAAGTTATTAAAAATAAAAATTTACTACTTTAAATTTATTCAAAAATATACATATACATACTAGTTTTTATAGGCAATTAATATTTTAATTGCTTTTTTATTTTTTTAAAATACTAAAGGAGTATATAATATTTGTGCTATAATTTTTTTGTATATGACCAAGGTTACTGGTAAATTACATTAATTTATTTTATGGAGAAAATATGAGTGTAAGAACTTGACTATCTTCGGTAGCAATTTTATGTTTTATTTTAGTTATTTATGAAATAATTTTATTAATAAAATATAAAAGAGCTCGTAAAAGAAATTTTAGTAATATGTTAAATGAAACAATAAAAAATTCAAATAAAAATTTAATAAATAAAGAAAAAAATATTGAAAATATCAAAACCAAAGTAGTTAGCATTCTTAGTTATAAAGAGAAAATTAATATTATAGTATTAATTATTGGAATCGTAGGAATGTTCCTTTTTTCGACATTAAGTTTTTTATATGCATAAAAGTAAAAGATTTTCAAAACACCAAAAAGATAGTTTAATCGCTGCGTGTGTTTTTTTCCCGATTGCTAATATCTTTGGGATAATCTTTATTTCATTTTTCAAAGCATGAAAAATGCCAGGTTTTACTTTTAGTAAATTTTTTCCTTATTTATGAAAATTTATGTCTGAAAATATCACTTTTGTTCTAATTTGTATTGCAGTTATTTCAATCATTTTTTGAGTAATTGCTTCTTTTATAATATTTGTTGCGGCAAAACATTTTGAAAAAATATATGTTAAAAAAACAGAAACATCAGAATATGGAGGCGCAAAATGAATTGTAAATGAATTAGACAATAAAGGGAGTATTAGAGAATTTAATAAATTATATCCTGTTCATAATTTACATGATGTTAAAAATAAGGCCGGATGAGTAGTAAGATTTTTGAAAAAAAATAGTAAAATTAATTTTAATATTCGTACTAATACACATGCAATATGTTTAGGAGCAACAAATACTGGGAAATCACAAAAAATTGTCATGCCTTCTGCTATTTATAATAGTTGTTTACCAGAAAGATATAAACCATGTCTAATTTTTACCGATCCTAAAGGAGAACTATATGATGTCTTATCAAAACTATTACAAAAAAATGGTTATGAAGTATTAGTTTTAAATTTACGTGATCCTAAAAATTCTTCTTCTTGAAATCCATTAGCAATTTCCTACAAGTATTATTATGACTCAGTTACTATTACAAAAGAGTTAAAGTATTTTATAGTTAAAAATCAAAAACATTTGGAAAAATATGTTTGTTATTATCATGATGAATTTAATTGCACAGAATGTTTTAGAAATATTGTTGACAAAAAAATTGCAATTTTTCGTAATCAATGATTTTTTAATTTAAAAGAAGCACAAGAATTTGTTGAAGCAACTAGAAATGAATTAAAATCATTAGCAATTGAAGAAATTAATGATTTAGTTTTAACAATTTGACCTTTAACTGGTGGTGAAAATGACCATTTTGCAAGTATGGCTGCTAGTATTGCAAAAACAATTATTTTAGGATTATTAGAAATATTAGATGATAATCCAGCGGCGTTACCCTTAGAAAAATTTAATTTCCCATTAATTAATATGCTTTGTAGTGACCGTAAAAAAATGAAAGCCTGGTTTGCCAGTTTACCATCAACATCATTAGCAAAAATTATTGGAGCTAATGCATTAGCAACTGGTGAAAAAGAATTAGGTTCAATTTTTTCAACTTTAGATCGTGGATTACAAATATATCAAGATCTTGGTATTCAATCTATTGTATGTAGTAATGAAATTGATTTATTTAAGTTTACTGAAAAACCAAAAGCTTTATTTTTAATTATTCCTGATGAAAAAACTAATCGTCATATTTTTGCTTCGCTAATTATTTCGCAATTATATAAAGCAAATGTAGGAATTGCAACAGAACGAAAAAGTAAACGCTTACCGCGTGATATTCAGTTTTATTTAGATGAGTTTGGAAATATGCCAACAATTCCTAATTTTCAATCCTTTGTTACGGTTGCTCGGAGTAGGGGAATGTTTTTCCTAATAATTGTTCAAGATTTAGATCAAGTTTATGAAAAATATGGCAAAGAAAATGGAACAGTTATTATTTCAAACTGTAATTTAAATATTTATATTCAAACTAATAATTTTGATACTGCAAAAACATATTCAGATATGTTAGGAACTGAAACAGTTGAAATTTTATCTCATTCACGTTCACGTAGTCTACAAACAAAACGAATTATGATTGATCCTGTCCAAAGAAGAAAAGAAGGAATGGAGTTAATTAAACCTAGTGATTTAATGAAATTAAAAAATCCTTATGGAATTATATTTAGTTCAAAAGAAAATCCGGGTTTAGTTTATATGGATTCAGCATGAAAATATAGTAAAGTATTTGGTTTAGGTAAACTTAAAAATACAAAAATAATTAAGCCATTTAATTTTCTTAATAATCATTATTTTGATTTATTTTCATATGTTACATCAGGTCAAGTTGAAATGATGAAAAATGAAATTGAAGAAAAAATTGGAATAATTTTAAAAATTCCTCTTGCACAACGAACACCTGAACAAATTAAATTGTTAGAAAAATGTAAAAATATTGGAATTAATTTTACTGAAAGTTAATATAAATATTTATAGTAGTTAATATCTTTTGAAAAGGACACCAAAATTTTTTTAAATTTTAAGTATTTTTCACAAAACTTAGGAAAATCACCGTAATGTACTATACCACACACATTTTAAAGATTACAAGTAAAATAATAAAAATATTTATTTATAATATGTAAAATGTAATATGAAGTGCAATAATTTTTCCTCAAAAAACTCTTTAATTTTGCTTGTAAATCAAACAAATTAAAATTATTAATAATATATTTCATTATAAAATCAATTATATATAAAACAATAAAAAAGAGCAATCTATATGAAAAAATGACTTAGCATAATAGGAGCAATTGGATTAACCGCAACAAGTACAACAAACTTAATTGCTTGTTATGATGATAAATTAGCAGAAAAACCACCAGAAAATAATAATTGAAAATTAGTATCAAGTATTTTAGAAGAAGGAAATACTAAAAAATGATATATAGGTATCTTTAAAAAAGATAATAGATGAAATATTATAAAATGAAATGGTAATAAAGAATTTTATTCATATTATTATGATAAAATTTATCGTTGAGATGGTGAACGCCAACCACAAACGCCCCAAATTGATAACAATGGTAATGTTAAGTTTAAAATAGATATTTATAAACAAAAAGTTAAAGATTTTTTAAATAATTATTTAGATGTTATTATCCAAGAAAATATTAGAGTTCAACAAGGTGGCAGTGCGGATTATGAAAATCCGAATAAGGTTGGTACAAAGCGGATAATTTTTGATTTTGAAACGGTTGACGAGTTGGATGTTAAAAATATTAGAAAATCAATTTATCGGATGATTTTGACTGTTTATGAGGCAAATTTAATTATTTCTGGTAGTTTGGAATTAAATAATATTAATAATGATGATTTAAGTTTTAATTTTAGTTTTATCCGAACGGGAACTGTTGAGGTTTTTAATTTTAATGGTTCAATTTATTCATCATTAAATAGTAAAGATTTAAAGTATTATTAACAGTTATCGGTCAGTTTGATTTATCTAAGTTTTTACAGTCGTTTTTTGCAAGTGCTTTGGTTCCAGTGTTTCAAAATCGTAGTTCGTTTATTGAAAATGGATATATTGATAATTTACAATATGATACTGTTTTAGTTAACTTTTTTGCGTTAAAATTACAAAATTTTAATAATATTTTGTTGAGTGAGAATATTAACGATAAATTGCAATTTGATAAATTATTAAATAGTATGTTTAAGATTTCACAGAAATTTTATACTAATTATTTACTTACGATTTTTGATTTAGAGAATAATACTTATGTTCAAGGTTATAATAAAAAATATGGTTTATTAGTAAATAATGGTTTTAAAATTTACCCACGATATTTTTATTTTTCGGATAAATATAAGCAATTAGATATTAAATTATATTCAGCATTTAAAAAACGGTTTTATACGATTAATAATTATGGTAGTGTTTTTAATTATGATTTTTCGGTTGCTAATAATTATGATATTAAGTTAAATTCGGGTTATTTTAACACCAAATATATTTTTAAAATCACTAATTGCTTTTTTAACAGCAGCAATAGCATTATCAATACTTAATTTATCATAAACATATCCTAATGCTAATCTTGTTTTTTAATCAATAAAATCATAAACATAATACTTTTTATCAACTGGAAATTTACTTGGTACAAAATATTTAGCGTCCATCTGTAATAAACCTATTTCTTTAACTTCATATCTTGGATGTTGTTTTTTAATTTCTTTAATTTTATTTTTTATTTTTAATCATCTTTCATCTTTTTTAAGTCAACGAAAAAATATTTTTAAATTTTTTGGTGCTTTATTTTTTAATTCTTCTCCATGAATTCCTTTTTTTAAATTATAAAACAAAGATAAAACACCACCAGCATGTTTATTACAATATTCAAAATATAAATAACAAATATTTTTGCTAATATGATTACTATATTGATAATTAATATTATGTGGTAACGTTGATTTTAATAATAATTCATCAAAATCATTATTTTTATATTCAATTAAAATTTTATTCGCTCAATAATAAAAAGTTGAAAATTTATTTTTAAAATATTTTTTAATTAAATCTTTCAATAAAAATTTACCACTATTAACATAATAATCATTACACAAATTAATATATGAAAATATTTTTTGTTTTATTCTTTTATAATATTTATTTTTATAATTTTTACTCAAAAAACTCTTTAATTTTGCTTGTAAATCAAACAAATTAAAATTATTAATAATATATTTCATTATTTTACACCTACCATCAAAAATATATAAAATTAATATTTAATACGAATAATTGATATATAATTGATATAGTATAAAATCAATTATATATAAAAAAATAAAAAGGAGCAATATATATTAAAAAATGACTTAGCATAATAGGAGCAATCGGATTAACTGCAACAAGTACAACAACCACCAGAAAATAGTAATTGAAAATTAATTACTGATTACAATTATTTTGATAATAATATTGATGATAATTGGTATTTTTTTATTTTAAAAAATGAAAAAGAAAGTAAATTAAAAGAAATAAAATTTATTAATAATAGTAATAATGCTTATGGAATTATTGAATCAAATGGTTTTTTTAGTAAATATCTTATAAAGAATTCTTATTTACAAAAAGGATTAATTAAAGGTCTTTATCGTTGAGATGGTAATGGTGAACCAACAACACCAACAATAAACGAAAACACCGGCGAAATTACTGATTGAAAAGAACAAAAAGGAACTTAATAACAGTTCCTTTTTTATATTAATTGTTTATTGTATATTCTTTTTCTACGTTTAAATTCAGCGTGCTGATATGTTAAATTCTCTGAATTACCCTCTATTTTTCGATTATGAAATGTTTCTCAATTAATAATAATATTATTACTATCCACAATATGATTATACAATTCTGGATTATTACCATATCAATATCCCTCTGGATTCTTAGTAAATGAAGTAATACGAATTGACTCATCTATTCTTAACTTTTGAAATCAAGTAAAGTAATCAATAAAGTGGTTTCAAATTAATGCAGCAAATGATTTAAGTACAGTTGAAGTTAATTTTATTAATGTTGAGGGATTAAAAAATAAATTTGTTATTTTTTTAATAAAAATATTTTTATCTTTTGTTAAAAAATAAATAATATTTATTATAGTTCAAGTTAATTTATTAATTTTAATTTTCATTTTAGAAAATGTTGACTTTTCAACTACATTACCATTTATTCTACAATATTTTCCTATATTTTTATTATTATACTTGGCATTAATTGCGTACTCTTTATTTCATTTGTATTTAAATCATTATTTGTACCAATAATTATTGTTGTTTTTTCATCTTTAATATATTCACCATTACTAACATCAAAATCTGCAGCAGATAAATTAATACTATCTTTTTTTATTACTGTTATTATTTGTTTAGTTTTTATTAACATATTATTTTTATTAAAATCTTGAGAAAATAATATGTTAACTATATCTAATAATTTTTCTTTTGATAACACAATAGATAAATTTCAAATTGATTTATTATAATTATAAATTTTTTCAACAAAGCTATTTTTTTCTTCATCTGAATGCATAATTTCATTTAAAAAATAATTAGAATTATTGAAATCTGTTTTTATTTCTTTTATAAATCATTCTTCAAATTTACTAATATCTGTTTCAATTTCTTCATCAATTATTTTTATATTTTTTTTCATATATTTTTTTTTAAAATAGTATCCGTATTTCAATATCTAATGAATATATTTTTATATTTTTCATTCATAAATAGTTTTTCTGCATAATCAATAATATTATTATCCTCGTCTATCAGAATATGAATCTATTGGTGGGCCATTTTTTTCTCATTGATTTTTTTCTCCGATAATTTCAAATAAGTTAGAATTTTTTATTCATTCTCCATTTTCAATAAATAAAATAGTTATAATTTTCTGTTTTTTCCCTAAATTTGCAAATAAATTACAAATTTCAACAAAATTTTTGAAAAATGTATGAGCATAAGCATCAATGGCATTATCATCAAAATCTGCAGCAGATAAATTTACACTATTCTCTTTTATTTCTGCTAATATTTCTTTAGTTTTTTTATAAAAATATATTATGTGCTTTGAACATATAATCCAATTATATCCAATAATTTTTCTTTTGATAAAACAACTGATAAAGTTCAAGTTGAATCATCATTATTATAAATTTTTTTAACAAAACTTATTGGTTCATTAATAACATTAAGTTTGTTTAATTCTGTTTTATTTATGTTTTTCATTATTTTTAAATTTTTACTATTAGTAGCGATGACTGCTGTCATACCATTACCAGTAATTACTATAGTTCCTAATAAAATTAACAATTTTTTCATAACTTAAAGTCCTTTCTTTCAAATATTTTTTATTTTATTAGAATAATAAGACTTAATAGTTAATATAATTATAAATAACATTGTAATTGATATTATTTATAATTATATTATAATTTCCGATTTTAAGATTTATTTATGTAAATTATAAATGCAAGTGCAACAAATCTATTAATAAAATAATAAAGTGATACAATGTTTTAGAATTAACTATTTACTAATAAAAGAAAGGAAGAAAAAAATGAAAAAAAATATTACACTTATTAATTAGTGTAACTATAACTTTTGGAACTATTCCAAATTTATTAGCTAATAATTTTTATTTATTATCAGATAATGCAAAAAAAGCCAATTTAAGAAATGACTTTTATGTATTAATAGATGGAATTATAGAAATTAAATCTACAGATTATAAAGAATGAATTTCTGCAGAACCCCTTAATGCAATAAAAGATCTTGGCACTATTAACGAAAATAAACCAGAAGCAATTTTACTTGCAATAAAAGCAATATAACTAAAAGCAAAAATGGAAGAAGTTGAATTAGAAATACCAAAAGATAATTATAATGCTTTAGACAATATTTTTTGATCATATCTTAAAATTAAAGAAACTTCTATATCTTATCCCCAAATGTTATTAAATAAAAAAGTAATTTTTAAAATAAAAGGTCATAACATTAAGAAAAGAAATACTCCTAAGTCATTGGCAGAATTAACATCAACAGTTAATATTGGTGATATTGAACTTTTTGATATTGATGAAGAACATATTCGTAATCGTTTAGAGGCATTAAATCACTCAATTTTCTCACAGCCAGCTTTTTTGGAAAACTTTATTTTTGATAGTATTACAGAAACAAGGGCAACAGGACATTTACAACAAAGTATTATGATAGGAACAAATAGAATAATTTCTAGAATTAATACTTTTACAATTAATTATAATCTCGTTGCTACTTTATCTAAAGTTGTTCCAATTCGGAATTTAGAACACCTTGAAACTAATTGCAGGCATTAAATATTCGAGCAATTCAAAAATCTTAATCCTTTAATAATAAGAAATGCGTTAGTTAAAGAGATATTATAAATAAAACAAACTAGTGCAATAGTTAGTCTTTATGATTCTGTATACTATAATGAAAAAACATATATTATTAACGATAATAAACCCTTTGAAGTAAATTTTAATGCAGATAAGTTTATTTTATCTTCTTTAACAACTACTACTGATTTAGGAGAATTACCTAATAATCATGCTGAAACAATTAAAAGAGCTTTTCTTAACTATAATTTGCATATCAGAGAAAGTGATATTTCTCATATTGATGTATTTAATGAGTATTTTGCTGTTATTTATGGAAATCTGTGCGAAGAGAAAATTGTTGTTTCTTTTAGAATATCAAAAAAGAAAGTCATTTTTAATATAATAAATTTTAATTTAATAAAAAAATTTATAACTAAAAAAGATAAAACTAATAGTGAATATCATTTTTTAAATCAAGCTAATGAACAATCTAGTTTGGACCATAACAAAAATTTAGATATTAATTTAATTGAACATGATAATAATTTTACTAAATTAACTTAAATGGTAGAACAAGGTTTAGAAAAAGAGACAATAAATAATTTACAAAATATTGAAAATTTATTAACAAATATTAGTATGAAAGCATTTCTTTTACCGGATACAAATGTACCATTAATGATAATTGACTTAAAAAATACATTTAATAATCAAACTAATAAACAAAATCGTAAAATAGTTGAACAATATAATTTAATTTTAAAAGAAGACAAGCAGCAAAGATTAGATGCAATCAATGAGCATTATCAAAGTTTACCAGATGATGAACAAAAAAATTTAAAGAAAAAATAAAAAAAGTTGGAACAACAGTTTATGCCGCTGGAATTAATATTGAACATAATGATAAAGATCCTGGGGTCATTGCTTCTACCTTGATTTCAGGGGGTGGTTTGTTAGGGGTTTCTAAGTTAACTGGTATATCACCAATAAAGAGTTTAACAAAAGCTACTAATTATCTTAAAAATATGGTATCTTCTCCACAAATTAGTACTATAGCAGCAGGTGAAACAGTATAATTAACCGCTGCTGAAACATTAACAACTGAAGCAACAGTATCTGTTGTTAGTGAAGGAAGCATTATTGGGATAGAAGCAGCATTTAGTGCTAGTTTAGCCCCAAAAACATTGGGATTATCATTAATCATTGGTGGTTTAGTTCTTGCTGGAACAGGATTATTTTATTGAATTTTTGGTCCAAATCAAACAACTGTTGTTAAACATGAATCACATAATCAATATAATGAAATTGAAAAATATTATCAATTTTTAGCACATGATAAACTAAAATTGAGTATTGATTCGGTTAAATGAAAAACAATAATTGAAATTTATCAAAAATATTCTAGTAATTATCAAGAATTTGTTAAAAAAATAAAAGAGAAAATTACTGGTTTTCACAAAGAAGATCATAGTGGATGAGGTGGAAAACTTGATGATAGTGATATTAATATTTTAATTAAAGTGTTATTTGATAATTTTCATATAATAAATAATAGTTTTTTAACAAATTCTACCCATGGTTGAAAAATTGTAACAAATACAATTGGGAGTTATTTACAAATTGAAATAAAATAAAATTAGTGTACGAGGAACATTTGAAATATCATAGCTGGAGAATGTTATCCTTAAGCAAATAATTGTGTCTTATAAATTGTGAAACGAAGCAAAAAAAATAGTGAATTTAAAAGAATTTTTAATACATAATCTAATTTGTAATTATTATATATTTTTACAAGTTTTATTAAATCTCTAAAGGTGTTTTAAAGTTTAGTTTTTTTAATCTTTTATTTAATATAAAAGCATTGTTTCTTTGCCATATTCCTTACTGTATTTATTTAAATCTCTATTGTTAGGGTATCTTCGTAATAATTTATTTTTATGCTCAATAGTGCCTTTATACAACTTAATAAAAAATTTTTTAATTTTAATAAAATTTTTTAAATAAATATGTTAAGATTAATATGTATATTTTTTGAAACAAATAATTTTAAAGTAAAACTTCATATTAATTTTTAATAGTTAAAATGCTTATAATTTTAAACCCTTTTCGCGATAAAGGAAAACTTAAATGAATAACAGTATTATTCCACCGCAGTTGAAAAAACAAAAACTACGCTTAAAGGATAATTTTTCGTTAGTTGATTTAGGTTTAACTTTAACATATGCAATGTTTGCATTTATGTTAGGTTACAATTTAATCACATTATCAATAATGTTAAGAGTAATTATTGGTATTACTTTTTTCTTATTTTTAATGATGACATTAATTCATTCTGATAAATATAGTGGAAAAATTTATATTATAATTTTTCGAGCATTTGTTTTTTTAGCTAAAAAAAGAAAGTTTTATATTTATAGTAAAAATAATAACACATCCTTGTTAATGCCATATAAGAAATTGCATGACATGTGTATTGAAACTACTGTTTTAGAAGGTGGTAAAAAATGATATGTTGGTGCAATTGAGATTAAAGGACTTAATATTACAACATTAGATACAAATGAACAATTATTAAAATTTAACCAATTGGCAAATATGTTTCGTTTAACAGATTGTCAATTAAGTTTAGTAAAAATTGAAAAACCTTATGATTTAGAAAAAAATATTGTTAATTTAGATAAAACAGTTGATAAATTAATTAATCTTCGTAGAGATGAAATTTTAACCGCAAAAGGATACAAAAGTCGTTTTGAACAATTAGAAGGTTATCGAAAACTTTATGAAGATCAAGCTGGTATTTTAGGTTATTCTTTTACTAGTAAAGTATTTGTCTTATTTGTATATGATACTTCAATAAGCAAATTAGAACGAGATATTCATATTATCAAAATGAAGTTAACGGAAACTAATTTGCGAACTATTGATTTGGATAAATATGAATTAGTTAATACAATTAAACTTATTTTTAATCCATTTGATGAAAAGTTTTCAAATGAAAAAATTGATGAGTATCAAGATAATGTTAATGAATTATTAGCATTAGATAATATTACCTTTACTAAAAGTGGTTTTCGCATAAATGATGCGCAATTTTCTATTAAAGGAATCCAAAATTATCCAATCTATCCACAAGATGGTTGAGCTGCAAAATTATGTACAACAGATAGTACAGTTATTTTTAATATTTCGAATACAAATCTTGATGCAGTTAAAGAACAATTACATCGAGCAATGATTAATGCCCGTACTAATTATTTTTCTGTTAAAAAGACGGTTAATCGTTCAGAAAAAGAACGTGAATATGAATCGTTTGAAAATTTAGTGCAATTAATTGCATCAGGTGAAGAACAAATTAAACGGGTAAATATTATTTTTTTAAATTATGGTTTTAATCTACATATGTTAAAACAATCAGAAGAAAGACTACATATTTTATTAAAAAGTCTTAATATGAAAATGGATTATTTATTTTTTCGACAAATAAGTGGGTATAGTGCCTTATTACCAAAACCAACTGATCCAATGGCATATCATAATTCTTATGAAATGCCATGTGCAACATTAGGAAATTCATTTCCATTTTTAAATAACGCTTTAGAAGATGAAAAAGGATTATTTGTTGGTTATAACACTACTGGTGATGTAATTTTTACTGACCAATTTAAACGTGGTGGTGATTTTCAAAATTCAAATGCGCTATTTATTGGCACAACAGGAGGTGGTAAAACGACAACTGTTAGTAAATTTTTGAATTATCATATCATTAATGGTAGAAAAGTAATTATTATTGATCCAAAGCGCGAGTTTGGAAAACTTTGCGATTATCATGATGGGAATTGAATTGATGTTGGTTCTGGGCATAAAGGAAATTTTAATCCATTACAAATTAATGCAAAAATTGACCAATATCAAAATATTAATACAATCATTGGTGACCATTTGCAAATTTTAGAAACATTTTTTCATTTTACCCATCCAAGTTTAAAAATGGACGAAGTTGGTTTTTTAACACAACGAATTTTAGATTTATATTTAAAACTAGGTATTAATAATGAAGAAAAATTTAATAAAATGGAAAATAATGATTGACCAATTTTTGATGATTTACTTAATTTTTTAACAAAACTAGAACCAGATCTTGGCGAAGCAGAAATGCTCCACAAAATTAAAAAAATTATTCAATATGATTTTACTGGTTATGGGAAATATGCTGCATTATGGAATAAACATTCAACTATTACCTTAGATGATAATTTATTAAATATTTTAGATATTCAAACACTATATTCAAAACAAAAAGTTTTAAAAGCACAAATGTTTTTAATGCTTAATTATATTCGAACAGAAATTAATAATAATCGATTTAATACATACAATGAAATAATTTTAGCTGTCGATGAAGCACATATTGTTATTGATAAAGACAATCCACAAGCTCTAAAGTTTTTATTTGAAACAGTAAAAATGATCCGTGGTTTTAATGGCGGGGTAATTTTAGTAACACAAAATCTAACCGATTTTAGAATGACTGCCGAATTAGAACGAGAAGCATCTGCCATTCTTAATAATGCGCAATATGTTGGGATTTTAAAATTAAAACAAAAAGACTTACATGATGTAAGTGAATTATATAGTGCAAGTGGAGGTTTATCGGAATCAGAAATTAATTTTTGTGCCGGTGCACAACGAGGGGATATGTTATTTATGGTGACAGATTATAATCGCCATTGTTTACATGTGGAATTATCTGATTTTGAGCAACAAGCCTTTGGCATAAAATTATTAGAAAACTAAAATGAGGGAAGAAAAATGGAAAGACTAAAACGTAAATCTTATAAAGTACAATTGAAAGTTCCGATTGAATTATATGAGGAATTACAAAAATTTATTGATGATGAACATTCATTAGCTTATGTAATTAAGCATCTTATTAAAAAAGGAATTCAAAATTACTTTGGTGATGACGAATAATAATATTTTAATTTATTTGTTAAAAGTAATAAGTTTATTTTTGTAAATGACCATTTATTTTATGAGAAAAAGTTATTTGGTAAATGACAATCTATATTTTAATAATTCTTATTAAAATATTACAAAAGGAAAGGGAAAAATATGCAGGGGATATTTTTGATTAACAAGGCACAACCATTTAGTTCACAATTAAAAAAAGAAGCAAAGATGGTTTATCATAATGTTAATATTGATAAATCATCTTGCAAATTTAATAAAAAGGCTCCAAAACAATTTTTTATTAAATTAAAAAGTAAAATATTAAAATTAATTTTAAGAATACAAATTGCTACAAAAGGAGAATTATTATGAGTTTATTAAGTTTACTAGCTAATGCACCTGATTTTTCAAAAACTGCCGATTTAGTAGTTGTATTATTAAATGCAATATTATCACCAGTTTCAATTATTGCTGGAGCAATTTGTATTTTATATATTATTAAACATGGTTTAAAAATTAAAAAATTTGCTGATGATCCTGAACAACGAAATATTCAAATATATGCTGTCTGTTGATGTGTTTTTGGATTAGCATTATGTATTTTTGCACCAATATTTATTAACACAATATTACCAGAATTAATTAATAGTTCAGGAAGTTATGATCCTCCTACTAAGTAGGGATTTATGGAATTAATATTTAATTTACCTTTTTTAGGTATCATTGACTGAATTTTAATTGGGATATATAAAGCAGTATGAGGAATCTTTATTACCGGCCCGTTAGGGTTGGTTTCAGTTTTTACACAAGTTCTTGAATTTTTATCATCAGGAATAATTTTTAGTTTATTATTTAACTCACAAGAAGGCTTTTCTTGGTCAAATATTCCAACTGCATTTTGGCAATTTGCCATTGTTTCAGTAGCTTTCTTAGTAATAATTTTTATTACCCAATATTTAACATTACAATTTAAAGATGCAAAAGAAATGCAGCCAAGACTAATGGCGTGCTTTAAATATACTGGTTTAGCTGGAATCTTTGTTCTTTTTATTCCAATTGGTTTTTTCTTTTTAAATGGAATTATTACTTGGTTTATGGGAATATTAAGTACAATTTTTGGAACTAGCGACCAAAATTTAGCTGATGTATTATATTGAATTGGAAATAGTGATGTTGTTGCAGGGAAACCAGGCGATTATGGGCCACCAAGTAATATTATGGATTGAAGTTTAATTATTGAAATTTTTTCCGTTTGGTTTGTTCTGTTCGCCATTGCAATGTTGGGAATGTCATTAACACAAAAGATTTTTGAATTATTATTTCTTTTTATAGTTGCTCCAGTTGTAATGGCAACGATGGTGCAAGATGAAGGAAAAAGAGCACTAACATGAAAAGATATGGTGTTATCAAAAATGTTAGCGGCATCAACAGCGTTGGTGGCTTATTATATTTTTATGATATATATTAATGTTATTTCAAATCCTAATTTTGGTCCTTCTGATTTTCCTGTTTATGCAAGAATGCTTTTACAAATTATTTGTATTTTAGGAGGAGCACTAGGTGTCTGAGGCATTACAAATTTACTTTCAGCTTTTATTGGTGAAGCAATTGGAATGTCAGATGGTCTTAATTCAATTCGTAGTACAATGGCAGCTGGTATGTTTGCAATGGGAGCCGGGAAGGTTGCTAAAAAAGCACTTGGTTTTGCGAAAAAGAAACATAAAAAAGATTCATCGGGAATGGCAGGACTGCCCGGGATGGATACGTTTAGTGGTGGTGGCGGTAGTCAAAACCAAAGCCAAGGGATAACGCCACTAAGTTTTTTAGAAACAAGAACAGGAGCTTTAGGAATGCTTGGAAAAGGATTGCGGGTTGGAGGTAATGCTCTTGGTCGTTCAATTTGAGCAGTTAAAAATGGATGAGAATCAACAAAAGCGACATGAGGAGATTCATATGATGTTAATCCAACATCAACAGGAAGTTTTGGAAAAGTTAAGAAAAATTTTAAGCAAACTAAAAACTTTATGAAAACAGAAGCCCTTGCTGGAGCAAATTATCTTGGTAGAAAATCTATGAAGATTGCTACAAAAGGAATCAAACAAGTTAAAAAACATTCTTATGAGCATGTTCAACGAGGTTATAAAACTGCCAAAAGAAAAGAACGCTAATTCAAACTTAGCACGAAGATAAAACTTATGAAAAAACAATTGTGAATTTTGTTATGCAGTATACCAATGCAATTAACAATTTATACTTTTGGATGTAAAAGTTTTGATTATGGTTCAAATCCACCTAATTTAAAACCAATTGAGCCACCAGAAGAAGTAAAAGATATCAATTATTATTTGCAATTAAAAGAAAAAAATCAAAAATTATTTGAAAAAACAAAAAAAGAAATTGATGAACTAAATTCATCAGAATCAATCCAGGAAATATGTGGTAGTTCAAAAATGTGTTCTGAATTGCAAGAAATAATAGATGCAAATATGGTTGAAATGTATGAATATCAAGCAATTGTCTATGATTGTGATTACCAAATTTTATTTTTAGAAAATGATTGTGATTTTAGTGATAAAAAAATTAGAGAAAATGCAATTGCTATTATTACAAATGAAAATAATATTTTAAAAAAACAATTGGAATTAATGACAACTTCATCTGACCCATATCGTGAAGATGAAATTAATAAAGTTAAAAATTTAATTAAAACCTGTGAAGAAATTTTAGAAAAATTAAATAAAGAAAATGAAAATGAAACTTAATTTAAATAAGTAAAATAATAAAATGGGTTTTAAACAGCAAAATTTAAATAATTAATATTTAACAATATTAATTATTTTTTTATGATAAAAATATGATTTAGCAACATAAGATGTAGATAGTTATTTTATTTCAGCAAATGATTATCTTAAAAATAATTTTCTTAATAATTATGATAGTATTCTACTAGCTATGGAAAAATACTTTATTAAAAGAATAAACGAAAGGAAAAGAAGAGATGAAAAAAATATTATCCTTATTTGGTATTTTTGCTTTGTCAGGAGTAATTAGTGGAAATCTGACTGCTTGTCACAAAGACACAGAGACAAATAACATTGACCAAGAAATTGCAAATGTTTTAAAAAATATGAAAGATGTTAAAGACATTGATAAAACAGAAGATGGATGACAATTTGTTAATGAAACATTTTTAAATGATAATATTATTCCCCTTTTATCTCAAAAATTAGGGGCGAAATGAACGGATGAAAAACGTAAAGAAGTTATGAAAAAAATTGTTGAAAAAATTGGTCTAGTTTTATTAAACAATGAACATGTTGAAGTAAAACAATATGATATTTATAAAATTAAAAATACAAGTTTAGAAACTTTATTCTTAACTGGGTATTAAAGAAAAATTAATTACTTCCGATGAATATAAAGCAAAATATTTAGATGAAGAAGGAAATATTAAAAAAGAATATTTTGAGGAAAACAAAAATGTTTCATTAGCAGTGAAAATTAATTTTAATGGTTTAAGTTATAATCTATCATTTACATTTAAGACAGCGTAGCAAATACCATAGAGATTATTCTCCCTCGTTTATTAATTAAAAAGTATTTACATAAAAAACAAAAATCAATTTTTGAGCATCTAAAATAAAGTAGACATAAAAAATAAAAATTATGTTAAAACTTTATTAAAGAGATGTTCTTTTTATATGAAAAAACAAAATAACAAAGAACTTGGTAGTAAGAAAAAAGCTTAGGTTTTATAAAAAATATAAATAAAGTAATTAAATAAAAATTAAAGTAATCGCTTATTAAAGCGTTTTTTTTATTTGCATTATTCATTAGATAGTATCTTTAAAATTAAAAATTAACCTATTTTTCCCTAAAAATTAGTTAATTTTTATAATTTCCTTTCTGTGATTTATTATATTTTTTCGGTTTAACAGATAATAATATTATTTTTTTAATAAAGGTACTATCTGCTGAATAATGCAATCTAAAACTTAATATTTTGATGCTTAAAGATGGATAACCCATTGCATTTTGTAATATTTTAATTGCTTCAATGTTAAGACTTAATAGCAAAATTAATGAAGTTAAAGTTGAAAAAAATATTCAAAATAAAGAAAAAATTAAATTTAATATTTTTTATTTAAATAAAAGACAAAACCAATTTTTATCTTTATAAAAAACTTTTTAAAATTAGTAATAACTTTAAAAAGTACTTTTTATTGTTCTAAAATTCATAATTTTATAAAATTATTTATTTAATTAAAAATTATTTTTTTTAAAAAGTTGAATTTTTTATAAATTTTGTTATCATTTAAGTCATAAGCGAAACTTAATTTGTTTCTAATTACTTAATTTTATTAAAAACCTAAGAATAATGAATACTACCAAGAACTTAAAAGATGAAAAAATTAAAATGGGACTATGGATTATAAGTTAAAAATGGAAATAAGAAAAATTCTATTGCCAATAAATAATTAGAGTTAATAACAAAAAGAATTATATGAATATCCAAAAAATAAATTAATCACCTGTTAGGAAAACAAAAGTCTATTTAAAAAATGTCCAAAAAAAGCTACTAATCCAGGCAAAGTCTTTTTACTATTTTTGGGATAAAACCATTAAATTTATGGCTATTAAAAAAATACTTACTTTATTCCAACGTTAACTAGTTTACGAATAATACTTATTGTTTTTACTAAGAAAAAAGATTATAATATTAACTAAGGAGGATTTGATATGGCCATATTTAATAATAAAAAGCCAACTTTTGTATCAATGGATTTAGGAACAGCTTACACTCTGGTTTATATTTCAGGGAGTGGAATTGTTTATAATGAACCATCCATTGTGGCATATAAAATTAAAGAAAATATGATTATTGCTGTCGGAAATGAAGCATATAAAATGATTGGAAAAGGAAATAAAACAATTAGAATTGTTCGACCAATGGTTGATGGAGTTATTACAGATATTCGTGCAACAGAAGCACAATTAAAGTATATTTTTAATCGTTTAAGAGTTACCAAGCAATTAGCTAATTCAATTATGTTATTAGCTTGTCCATCAGTTATTACCGAATTAGAAAAAAATGCTTTGAGAAAAATCGCGATGAATCTAGGCGCAACAAAAGTTTTTGTTGAAGAAGAAGTTAAAATGGCTGCGTTAGGTGGTGGGGTTGATATTTATAAACCTTTTGGTAATTTAGTGATTGATATGGGAGGAGGAACAACAGATATTGCGGTTCTTGCTTCAGGGGATATTGTATTATCAAAATCAGTTAAAGTTGCTGGAAATTATTTAAATGCTGAAATTCTAAAATATGTTCGTTCTCAATATGGTTTAGAAATTGGAATTAAAACAGCAGAAATGATTAAGATTGAAATTGGTTCATTAGCAAAATATGGTGATGAACGAAAAATGAAAGTGTATGGACGCGATGTTGTTTCAGGATTACCACGAGAAATTGAGTTGACGCCAGAAGAAATCCGGGAAGTTTTAAAAGTTCCAGTATCACGAATTATTGATTTAGCAGTTCAAGTCTTAGAAGAAACACCGCCAGAATTAGCAGGAGATATTTTCCGCAATGGAATTACCATTTGTGGTGGTGGTGGTTTAATCAAAGGAATTGACCACTACTTTGAAGACACATTACAATTACCAGCCAAAATTGGTGAACAACCATTATTAGCAGTTATTAATGGAACAAAAAAATTTGAATCAGATATTTATGATATTATTCGCCAAGAACATCAGAAAACAAAAGAATTAGATTATTAAGAATGTTACAAGTTGCTATAAGAATTAACGAGCATATCAAAATAGCAAATATGGTCAGCATAGAGCAACTATGAATTAAAATCAAAACCAATAATATTGCCAAGATTAGCATTGGTTTATTATAAAACTGATAATTATCAGTTTTTTTATGTTATGATGTAAAAAAATACTTAGGAGCGAAAAAATGTTTGAACCATTAGCATTTGTCTTACGACCAATCACAATAACTGATATAATTGGGCAAAGCCACCTTATTAATGATCACAATGGTGTTATTTCACGAATGTTGAAATATAATTATGCAAGTTCATTAATTTTTTATGGTGATCCGGGCGTTGGAAAGAGTAGTATTGCTCGAGCATTAGCCAATGATTTACAACTTGAGTATGCAATTTTTAATGCTGAAATTGATAAAAAACAAGATTTAGAAAAAATTATTAAGCAAGCAAAAAATTTTGAACGATTTATTATTATTGTGGAAGAAGTACACCGAATGAATAAAGATCGGCAAGATATTTTATTGCAGTATTTAGAAAATGGACACTTAATTATGTTTGCTTGTACAACAGAAAATCCTTATTTTGTGATTAATCCATCTTTACGATCACGAGCTAATATTATTAAATTAGAACGAATTACTGTTGATGAAATGCTAACTGGCTTACAAAAAATAATTATAAATAAAAAATTACCGTTAGCAATTACTAATGATTCTTTACTATTAATTTGTCAATTAGCAAGTGGTGATTTACGAATTGCAATTAATATATTAGAATTATGTTTAAATTTATATCCTGCAGAAGAAATTACCACAACAATTATTAATAATATTGCCCCAACGGCTAATTTAATTAATTTTGCAGAAGGTGATGAACATCATGATTTAAAATCAGCCTTGCAAAAGTCAATTCGGGGTAGTGATGTTGACGCAGCTTTACACTATTTTGCACGGTTATTAGCAAGTGGTGATCACGAAGCATTATTGCGTCGAATGTTAATTATTGCTTATGAAGATATTGGCTTGGCTAATCCAGCAATTGCGGTCCATGTCAAAACAGCAATTGATAGTTTTCGTCAAATTGGATTACCAGAGGGACGAATTCCATTAGGATTAGCAATTGTTGAAATGTGTTTAAGTGAAAAATCAAATAGTGCTTATTTAGCAACAGATCAAGCGGATGAAGATGTTTTAAAAGGTAATCTTTATCCAATTCCGCATCATTTACGAGATACAAGTTATGCTTCAGCAAAAAAACTAGGAAATGGACAGGGATACCAATATCCGCATGATTTTCCAAATGATTATGTTGCGCAACAATACCTGCCAAAGGAAATGCGCGGTATAGTTTATTATCAACCAAAATTACATAGTGTGTATGAAAACCGAATTAATGAGTTATATGAACGGTTTACAAAAAAAGGCAAGTAGAACTTTTGAAAGAACTACTTGGTTTATTTTTTGTTAGTGCTAGAATAAAATTAAAGAAATGGGGATGAGAGAAATGACAGTCGTAAAAATTCATGTACCAGATTATTGTCAAGCAAAAAAGTTGGTGCTGATACTGTTTTAGCAAATATTTTAGAAAAAGTTGATGAAATTCAAAGTCAAAAACCACGAATTCAATGAATTTATGATCAAATTGCAAAATGATTTACACCATTTATTTTAATTATTGCGATTATTTATTGCGATTATTACATTTTTATGTCAATATTTTATTTTTCATCCTTATGATATTACAAAAGCAATTGATATTGCCATTACTGTTATTAGTTGTTCTTGTCCATTAGGTTTAGCAACCCCCTTAGCAGTTGCGGTTGGTTTTGGTAAATCTTTAAAAGAAGGAGTTATTTTTAATAATACCGATGCATTTGAAAAAATTACTAAAATTGATGCTATTGCTTTTGACAAAACAGGAACAATTACTAATGGTCAGTTAACTGTTCATTATTTATTAGGAGCTAAAGAAAATATTAAATATATTTATAATTTAGAAAAATTATCAGCACATCCAATTGAAAAAAGTATTCAGCATTATTTTGTTAATTGTCAAGATGAAATTTCATTTGAACAATTTCAAGAACAACCAGGGCTTGGTGTGAGCGGGGTTTACCAGCATCAAATGTATCAATTATTATCTTATCAAACAGCAGTAGCCAAAGGTTTTCAAAATCAAATGAAATTAGCAGTTCAAAAAATAACAGTCATTAATCCAATTTTAATTGCCCTTGTAATTAATAAAACAATTACGAATGTGATTATCTTAACGGATACAATTCGGTTTTATGAGCAATTAGCAATTACAAAGTTTACTAAAAAAAATATTGCAACGCATATGATTAGTGGAAATAATGAACAAACAACAAAGGCAATTGCTAATGAAGTTGGAATTACAAGTTATTATGCTAATGTTTCACCGCTAACAAAGGCAACAATTGTTGCAGAAATTCAAGCAGCAGGAAATGTTATTGCTTATGTTGGTGATGGAATTAATGATTTAGTTGATTTAAAACAAGCTGATTTTGCAATTGCAATGGGGCAAGGTAGTGAAGTTGCAATTCAAAATAGTGATATTACAATTATTAAAATTAACACGAAGTTTAATTTGATTCAACTTTTTTTGAGTTTTTAGTTATAATTTAATTTCAATTCCATTAGCGAGTTATTATCCCGCATTTAATTGGTGCAATTGTAATGGGGGTTAGTCAATTATTAGTTTTATTAAATTCATTAGTTTTTAATAATATAAAAGTAAAATTTAAGTAAAATTATGGCTAATAATAAATTTTTACTTTAGTTAAAAAGTGAAAAACTTTTTTATTAAAAATTATTTGTTTTCATTTTTTTTATGTTATCTTTAAAATAGATATATTTTTAAGATATATCTTAATAATATCTTAATAATATATTACAAATACTTACCATTGACAAAAATACCGGTAAAATTAATGATTGAAAAGAACAAAAAGGAACTTAATAACAGTTCCTTTTTTATATTAATCGCACAAATTTCATAAAGATAATTAATAAAAAGATATTTGTTATTGTACTATACAATGCTAGATTAAATTTTCATACTTCAAATATTTGACTAAAAAAAATATATACTGTTTCAAAAACCTTACCAACACCGCTCGCTAACTCGTTAACTTGTTTAACTCCCGGAATAGTATTAACAATTCAAATGACCGCATTTTTAATATGAGTTTCAAAATCTCATCAACCTTTAGGAGTTATATATTGCACTTGAAATCATTGCTTATCGGGGAACAACCCACCATTATTAATTTCTTGTCAGTTATAAATTCCAAAATAATCATAATATCGGTACATATCATTCTCTTTTTGGGCTTGCAATTCAAAAACATTATAACCGTTTTTTTGTTCTTCAATTTTTTTATATTTCAAACCATATTTATTTTGTAAATTACCGCCAAAAACATAACCCGAATTTAACTTAATATCATAATTATTAGTAACCGAAAAATCATAATTAAAAACACTACCATAATTATTAATCGCATAAAACCTATTTTTAAATGCTGAATATAATTTAATATCTAATTGCTTATATTTATCAAATTGTAATTTATCGTTAATATTTTCACTTAATAAAATATTATTAAAATTTTGTAATTTCAACGCAAAAAAAGTTAACTAAAATTGTAAATTATCAATATATCCATTTCCAATAAACGAACTACGATTTTGAAACACTGGCACCAAAGCACTTGCAAAAAACGACTGTAAAAACTTAGATAAATCAAACTGACCGCTAAACTGTTGATAATACTTTAAATCTTCACTATTTAATGATGAATAAATTGAACCATTAAAATTAAAAACTTCACTAGTTCCCGTTCGCATAAAACTAAAATTAAAAATTAAATCATCATTATTAATATTATTTAATTCCAAACTACCGTAAATAATTAAATTTGCTTCATCAACAGTCAAAATCATACGATAAATTGCTTTTTTAATATTTTTAACATCTAACTCGTCAACCGTTTCAAAATCAAAAATTATCCGCTTTGTTCCAACCTTATTCTGATTTTCATAATCCGCACTACCACCTTGTTGAACTCTAATATTTTTCCGCAAAACAGAATATAAAGATAAACTAATAAATTCTTTTACACGATTTTGTTGATAACTATTTCAATCAGTAATTTTACCGGTATTTTTGTCAATGGTAGGTATTTGTGGTTCACCATTACCATCTCAACGATAAAGACCTTTAATTAATCCTTTTTGTAAATAAGAATTCTTTATAAGATATTTACTAAAAATAAAACCATTTGATTCAATAATTCCATAAGCATTATTACTATTATTAATAAATTTTATTTCTTTTAATTTACTTTCTTTTTCATTTTTTAAAATAAAAAAATACCAATTATCATCAATATTATTATCAAAATAATTGTAATCAGTAATTAATTTTTCAATTATCTTGTTTTAACTTAACTCTTGGATAACGATTTTCTTTATAACGGTCAACATTGTCGACAATTTTTTTAGATACATCAAACATCTTATATTTAACGGCAAAAGCATAAATAAAATCAGTTAAATCATCCAAAAAATTCTCCTTTTTAACATCATAAAATTTATCAACCATATACTGATTTTTTAAACTATGTCATTGTTGATAATAATTTAAAAATGTTCCACCAGGTTTATTATAAACAACTCCCGTAGAATAACTATCTTGTAAAAAATCCAAATACCATTTATCATTAAACGATAATTTTTTTGATGTTTTTAAAGTTGGATTAATAAAATAATTTGTTTCCGACCAATTTTCAAAAAAACTACTGCGTAAAAACATTGTATTAATAAAATCAGTTTCATTAATACCTTTACCAGTACTACTTTCTTGTTTAAGCGTATATTGCTCCTCATTTAAGGGTCTAAACGCCGTTAAAGTAATAAATGGAATAACCAAACCTAAAAAACTTAAAATAAATATGGCAAATAAAGATAACGATTTTTTCATAAACTCAACTCCTAACTATACAATGTTTTTGAAACAATAAACCCAACAATATATAAACTTGATATCGTTAACATTAACGGATGACTAAACAAAACTGCCATTCTGCCAAATAATCAAATCAACCAAGTATCAGAATTATATAAATCCATAATAATATTTTTTGCTGATGTAAATTGATTAATAATAACTGTAATAAAACCAGTACCAAATATTGCGATTGCCGCTACCAATAAAACTAATTTAATCATTACTTAACACCTCTTTTAACTTTTGCTTGATATCTAATACTTTGTCGTTTAAGTTCTTTTTTAATTTGTTGCTTATTACTATTCTGATAAACATTTTTACCAACATTAATACCTTTTCGTACAGTTGACGAATATACTTGTGAAACACCATTATTAACTGTTGAACCTAAATTATTATATTGTGTTGATGTCCCGTGAATTGCATAAATAGATAACTTAATAACCATAAAAAAGATTAAAAAATAAGCAATTGACGTATTTGTCATCGGTAATTTTGTATTTCAAATTACATCAAAAATAAACAAAAATATATCAAAAACAAAACTAAAAATCTTGTCTCAATTACTATTATTATTTTCAGGTAGTAAGAAAAAAGTTGAGTTTTTATAAAAAATAAAAATAAAGTAATTAAATACAAATTACTATCTTGTTTTTTGTCTTTTTTAAAAAAATCAAAAACTTTATCAATTAAATAAATAAAAGACCCAGTAATAAGCAACTATAATCCAATATAAAAATATTCTGGTCATTCAATATCAATTACTTTAAATACCTTACAAAAAAATAATACAACTGCACTTATTATTAAAATAGCACCCAATCCTCAAATAAATACTTTGCGAATTAATAACAAAATTTCTGATTTATATTCTTTTAAATCCATTTATAACACCTCACTTTCTTTCTATACTTCTTGTCGTAAAACCCGAACACTATTAATTGGTATATTAGAACCATTAGAACCATTAGTTAAATAAACCCGACCAGTAGCATTATATAAAGCAATACTATAAGGGTTTTTATCCATATCATCAATAAAACAAGTTGCTTGATGTTTTGCTAAAGTTTTATTTTCTTTCTGTTCTGTAAAATAAGGTGGTTCAAGCCATAACATACCTTCAGCACCTTTACGATTAGTTGGTGATATTCAAACTTGATAACGATATTTTTCTGAAAATTCAGTAATATCAATATAATTAGCACTACCAGGTGTATATGATATCGATACTTTTTCTCATTTTATTTTTTTACCTATATCAAAAATTCATTTTATTACTTTTTCAAAAGTATCTTTAAAACTTTGATTTAAAGATAATTTATTATTTTTAACACCAAATTCATCTGATAATAATAATTCTAAACTATTATCATCTTTTTGATGTAACGGGGCATTAACTGTTATTGAACTACCACCTTGTTTTGCTTTTCATACATTATTTTTATAATAAATCGTATCATTATCAAAAGGAACTGATAACTCATTATTTTTATTTTTAATAATTGCTTTATTATCAATTTTAGTTTTTTTCTTCTATTAATGTATAAACTTCTAATTGTGTATAATATGCTTCTAAATCTATCATTGTTAAATCAATTCCTTTTTCTTCAAAAGTGTGAAACATTTTCTTTAAAGTTGTTAGATTAGCCAATGATTTTGCATAAGTAGGCAATAGACCTTGCCATGTTGCCATTGGGTCGTTTTGTGAATAATAATTAATATCACCAATATTCATTGTTGCAGAAGTAAAAAACTCAACTGGGATCCGATTAAATGTTCAATGTTCAATAGTAATAAATACCATATTAATACATATTTTCTTTAATAATGGGTCTTTAAATGTTTCAAACTTTAATTTTGTAAAAGGATAATTTAAATATGAATTAATCATATTTTGTGCTCTTATTTCAAAAGTTCTAAATCACAATTCTACATCATTTTTAAAAAATTTATTATAACGAACTGGAACTTGGGTAATTTTACCTGTCATTGGATTAAAATTATTATAGTTTTTTAAAGTAACACCATCTCATAACTCATTTAACATTTAACCATCTCCTTATCATTTTCTTTTTTTAGAATATATTTTTTTTGATATAAATTTTCTACTATTTAATAATGTTTTTGATTTAATTGTTTTACTTAAATTTTTGTTTTTTATAAATTGTTTATATGTTTTAAAAACTAATCCACTACCTAATAAACTAGTTGCCACACTATCTTCAACAGTTTTTAACATTTCACTTTTGTTCCAATTATTTTTTATTTGCTCTCTTAACTTTAAAAATTTAGCAATTGTCCGATATGTTTTAAAACTATCTCTTACTACTTGGTGATAAACAACTGGGGCAAAAGATACTAAATTAAATAAACTTGTTTTTTTAAATCCCCAACCAATAAACCACTCACTATTAATATAAAATTTAAAAGGTTCTTTTGCTAAAATAAACTGCTCTGCTTTAATTACAGTTGTAGTAACAACAATTGGGGAATATTTAGGATTTTTATAATATATTGTCAAAGCAACTTCACCTGCAACACTTATTGGAACAATTTTAACTGCTAAAAAAAATCAGAACCATAAGCAAATGGTAATAATTGTCCTTTTTGAATAGCCTTGGTTTCAAATTTAGATAATACTTTTCTAGTTTTTTCATTAATTTTTTGAATTACTTTTTGTTTAATATTGATTATTCTTTTTTCAATTGGTGCTAATATTTTTTTAGTTGCTTTTTGAATATAAAAATTTGGGTTTATTTTTTCTAATTTTTCTAATATTTTATTTAATTTGATTGGAGTTTTATGGATAAAATTAACTAATTTATTTTTATATATTTTATTTGCTCGCATTAAATTAACATTTAATAATAATTTTTTAGCAATTCCTTTTTTATGTAAATCAGTCATAATTTTATATCATTCATCAGTACTTATTTTTGTTATTTTTTCAAAATTTAAACCATATTCTGATAATCAATTATTAACATATCCTTGATATTTTTTTGTTAATCTAGGTGCTTTTTGTACCAACTTTGGACTTATTTTTTGTAAGTTTTTTTCAATTTTTAATAGATTGTTAATTTTCCCTAAATTAGAAATTTTAAAACCCTTAGAAAAATCATTTCGTGCTAATTTTCCAATTGTATATAATAAATTCTCATTATTTGCTTGTTTAGTAAAATCAAATATTAATTTATTAAATAAAATCTTTTTACCCGCTACTTGTTTAACAACATCTTCTAAATTTTTAGCAGTTACTATTCCTAATTTTTCAAGTAATTTAGTTTCTTTTTCTAATTTTAAAACTTTTGTTATTCTAGCAGCACGAGTTAATTTACCAATACCCCCAATTGCTGGCAATAAATTTAAAGCGGTACTTTTTGCGGTAACTTCTGAGGTTAATTTATCATATATTTGATTGACTTTAAAATCAGTTGCTGTTTCTACTCCAAACGATATAAGGGTAGCAGCAAAATTAGATAATCCCGCACCTAATCCAACAGCAGAAGCAATCCCACCAGTTAAAACTGATAAACCAAGTGCTAAAAATTGTATTCCTAAAAATTCTAATAATTGTAAATCAAAACTTTTTTGTTGTTGGATTGACAATCTGGTTGGCGTTTTAACAGCATAAATAAGAGCAGTTTTTGTTGTTCCAATTGGCACTTTTATTTTTTATTTTGGTTTTTTTTAGTTGCTGCTGGAACTGTAATTTCCATTCCTGTTGTTTCACCAGTTAATCAATTTGTACCAATTAAACTATATGGTACCGAAACATTATTGCTAAAATTACCCTCATCTCTATCAATAAAAATTGAATGATCATAATCTAAAATATTAACAATATAATCTGAAGTTGTTAAATCAGCATTAAGTTTTTGAATTGCTTTAATAAAACCAGTATTCATTTCAGTAATTACATCTGCTTTTTTAGTTAAATCAGGAACATCACTATATCAAGGTGTTTTTAAAGTTCCAATATTATCTTTATTAAATTGTTTAATACTTATTTGATTTACTTTTTGCACTTTATAATACTGAACTTGAGCAACACCAGTTGCATTATTTTTACCAGCAATATAAATATCAACATAAATATCTGTTGTAGTAATATCATAACTTGATGGTGAACCTTGATAATATAAAGGTCATCAAACATAATCATCTGCTGTTAAACTTGCATCAACCGCTTTAACTTCTTTTAAAACTTTATCATTTAAAAGCGGTCTTAAATCTTCACTTGATACTTTTTGTGGTACGACAATTCCTTTAATTATTTCATCATTTGTTAAACTATCAACATTTTTAATTTTACCGTGGATATCTATGGCGCTACTTACTTTGAATAAATTAGAAGGACTGTGCCACTATATTTATTTGGATTTCCAGTTGCTAATGCGCCAGTAGATGTAATATTAGAGAATGTTGCATCTCCATTTTGATAATTAGTATTTTTTTTTTGTCTTAATAGCAGTTTCTAATTCTGTTGCTGTTGTTGGTGTATCACCAGCCATTGTAATTTTACCTAAATTAGGTGTTGTAATAACTGTTGATAAAGGTATTACATAGGTGTGTTTAATAATTCCTTTTGGTTCAACTACTGCACCACCTAAATATAAAACTCTTTCCATAATTAAAGTATTACCCATTCCAGTACCTAATGCTGCTGCACCAACCCTTAATGGGGTGTGGTCTTTTTTGCGTAAAATTAGTGGATCATATTTTTTACTAAATTTAAAGGCAATTGCATTAACACCATTTGGTAATAAAGTAATTGTTCCTTCTGAACCATCTTCATTAATAATGGGTAATTTTTTAGGAACCATATAATATGTTGTTCCTTCAACAGTTTTCATTGCTCCGCTTGTTTCAATTACACTATTAATTTGGTCATTTGCTCCAATTTGCAACTGTAATTTATTACGAATTCCACGGATAAAATCTGCTGAACCTAGTACAACTGTTTCTGATGGAGTAAAACCATTTTCATATATTTTATCCATAATTTCATCGTGGATTTGTAAAGCATTTGTATCATCAGCTTTATTTCCTTGAATAGTTGTAACTTCTCCATTATTAATAATTTCTAAAATTTTATTTCGTTTATAAGCAATTTCAGTATCCATTGCTTGTTCAATATCAGCGGATCAAAGATTAGGATTAAAATCACTTTCTACTGGGTCTAATTTACGAGCAAAAGTTAAAATTGTATCTAATTCAACAATTCCATCTTCAAACTCAACAGTTGAGTATTTTAATAAGTTATCATTGGTATTAAATACTTGACCACCTTTTCCTAGGCCTTGTTTATATTTAATATTTTTCTTTCTTTTATATGTTAAACCAAATTTATTTGCTTCTTTTCACGCAAATAAAGCTTCTCAACTAAATTTTTGTTGATATCTTTGTAAATATCATTCTTCAAATGCTTCTCAATCTCGTTTTGTTGCTTGATTAGCAATATCAACGAAAATTCTTTGTGGATTTTGTGCCATAATTTTATTCCTTCTTTCTATTTATTAAATACATTGTCTGTATCTAAAATATTGTTTTGTTGTTCTTCTGTTTTTGGTACTCCACCAGTATTAACTTTTTGTACCTTAATTAATTCATCATAAACACTTTGCAATTGTGTTTTGATAACTTCAATATTATCGTTAATATCATAAGATTTTAATAAAACATTTTTAAATTCTTCATTATCAGTTAAAAAATTAATAAAGTCAATTACTTCAATTTGTTTTAATTGAATAGTTTGTTGTTCAATTTGAGAAGTTAATTCAGTATTTTTTGTTTGTAATTCGTTGATTTGTTGATTACTATTTTCTAAATTACTTGCATTAAATTCTTCAACTTCAGCAGTATTTTCTAAAATAATTTCAGCAGTTTTAATGTCTAAACTACCATCTTCATTTTTAATTGGTTCATTTTCTTCATTGATAAGAATATATTTTACATTTTTTAATGCCATTGTTTTTCCTCCTATTTTTTAATATTTGTATTTGTTCTTTTTCTAATCGCTTTTTGTATAATTTCAAAACTATCTACTCGAAAAGATAAAAAATAGCGTTTAGTTTTTATATTTAACTGATTAAATACTGAGTCTTTAATTTTTATCTAATCTTCTTTTTTTTAATTTCAAAAATTCAGTTAAAACAGATGGGTTATATATTGATAATGTTGAATAATTTAATCCGTCTCACTGACATTTAGCCGAACAAGCATCAACTTCAATACCACCAGCAACAAGTGCTTTAATTTTAGTTTTAATAGGATTTTCATGTAATTTAACAGTTAATTCTAACTTATTAACTTTTTTATTTTTTATTTTAGGTTTATTAGTTATTGATTTTTTAGATAAATTACTTTTTGTTTGTGCCATTTTTATCAACTCCTTTTAATAAAAAATATTGTAAATGTTTTCAAGCATCTAATTCATGCTCTGTCATTTTAATATTTTCTTTATAAATATAATTTTTCTTAACAACTGGCGATTGTAAAACATAATTTAAATTAAATAAATATTTACATAAAACTTTTAAACCACCAATAAATTTAGGAGTAGATAATGGGTTTTTTATTTTTAAACCTTTATGAAGTTGGTAATCTTCAATTATTACAATAACTTTGCTTAAATAAGAACAAATTTTATTTTTGAACTCATTTAATATTAAATACATATTATTTATTGCTTCTTCTTCATATTAGAATTAAAAGTAATATTATTAATTATTTTCTTTTTCAAAAAATTATAAATAATAATACCAGTTTGTCCAATTCCAGCAGGGTCAATTGCAATAATATATTTTAATTTACTTGATTTATTTTTTTCTCAAATTGTAATATTTTTCATCCATCTGATGCTAAATCTAAAATATCGTTAATTTTGTAATGTTCCATATAAGAAGCAATAAGATTTCACTTGTCTTTAAATAAATTTAAATACATTTTGGCTCATTCTAAACATTGCAAATCATAATGTTTTTTATGATGTGAAATACGGCAATTAATAGGTTGACAATTAACTCAATCAAAAGATTTTGTTATTTCATCTCAAGTTTTATTAATATATTTACTTTTATATTCTGACATTATAAATAATCCTTTCATTAATTATTTTTACCTAATGCTCAATGTTCATCAGTAATATCTTCAAATGAAACTGGATAACTTCTAAGCATTAATTCATTTATTTTGTTGATAATTTTTTTATTTAACTTTTTCATTATTCATTCTCCTCAATAACAGTTAATTGTTCTAATTGTTCTTTTGTAATTTTAATACCTTTTAAATTAGCACAAGATAAATTAACACCTTTTAAATCAGCCCAATGTAAATCAGCACCTTGTAAATTAACACCTTTTAAATCAGCCCAATGTAAATCAGCACCTTGTAAATCTAATGCTTCATATTCTAAATATTCATTTATTTTTTGTTCTTCAACAGTAATATCTGTTAAATCTTTAATTAAATCTTGTAATGTTTTCATTTTATAATTTTCTTTCTGTAAAAAAACATAGTATTCCTTTATTGGTTAATATTTTGATATTTAGTAGATAATTTATTTTAGTATTTAATTACTTCGCCGCCCGCTTCACTTCGGGGGTGAGCGGGGGCGGATAGGATATTTTGATAGAGTTTACCCCCCACGGAAATAAACAAAAAAACAGTTTACCCAGTTATTAATTACGCTTCATCCATCCCTACACAACTTTATATAAAGAAAATAACCTTTTGGAGCTCCTCCCTCTTGTTTTTTAGTGTCCGATATTGTTTTTTTTCGGTTTAACAGCACTCTTTTTATGAAGCAAGCAAAAACACACGCTCTGACATTTCGCGGGCGACTAACCCCGCCGAGAATTAAAGAAATAAATAGGAGTAGTAAATCCAATCGCTTTCACACTTTCTTTAAGGCTTCGTGCCATAGATGAGTTATCCATCTTTAAGCATCAAAATATTAAGTTTTAGTATTGCATTATTCATTAGATAGTATCTTTTATTTAAAAGTGATATTATTAGTTGTTAAACCGAAAAAATATAATAAATCACAGAAAGGAAATTATAAAAATTAACTAATTGATGGAGAAAATAGGTTAATTTTTAATTTTAAAGATACTATCTGATGAATAATGCAATTAAAAAAATCGCTCTTATAAGCGATTACTTTAATTTATATTTAATTACTTTATTTATATTTTTTATAAAAACTCAACCTTTTTCTTACTACCGATTTTTATGTTGATGTTAAAAGTAAAACAACGATAATTTACCAGCGTAGTACAAAAGACCTTTTTAAATTAAATTATGGTTGGATTAATTGTCAAAATATCTTTCAACAATATCTTAATCATAATTTTAATGTTATGTTATCTGTTTCAGATTTAATAACATTAATTCCAAATTTATGTAAAAAGATATGAACATCATATAAAATAAAAGCACTTTGCCTTGAAAAAGGTCTTTTTTCAGAAGTTGTTATAACAGATTATGAAAAAGCAATGGCAGGATTTTTTTATCGCGAAAAATTAAAACAGTTGTCCAAGAAAAATTAACAATCGGGAATAATAATTATGAAATTTTAACAAAGGTTAAAAAAGAATAAAAATATGGTATTAAGTTTAAGGTATGGTAGGAAATTTAAAGAAATTAATTAAAATATTTATATTCCAATAAATATTTTAATTTTATGCATACATAAAATCAGAAAAGTTTGTTTTGTTAAAAAAGTGTGATAAGATGATATTGTTAATTTAATATAGTTTTAGGAGTTGAAATATTATGGCTACTGTTGTTGTCAAAGCAGGAGAACCGCTAGACAAAGCTTTAAAACGATTTAACAAGGTTTCTTCAGTTAAAAGAAAAGAAGCCCGAAAACGTGAACACTGAATGAGCAAAAAAGAAAAAAGACGTTATAAACAAGAACAATCACGTAGTTTTCGTTAAAAAAAATCCCATTTAAAATGGGATTTTTTTTAAAAATTACTATCTTTTAAAATTACATAATCAACTTTTTTAATGGCCGAAAGATCTTTACCACCAGCATATGAAATTGATGATTGTAAATCTTCTGTCATTTCATGTAATGTTTCAAAAATGCTGCCACGAATTTCAATTAACTCTTTTTTACCTTCAACATAACGTTTTTCACCTTTATTATATTCACTTGCTGATCCAAAATATTCTTTATATTTAATACCATTATTTTCAACTTGTTTTCCAGGTGATTCTTGGTGCGCAGCAAATAAACTACCAATCATGCATATTGTTGCGCCCATTCGAATTGATTTCGCAATATCACCGTTAACTCGTAATCCACCATCTGCAATAATTGGTTTTGAACTACCTTTACTACATCATTTAACAGCCGATAATTGTCATCCACCATTACCAAAACCAGTCTTTAATTTAGTAATACAGACTTTTCCGGGTCCAATGCCAACTTTTGTTGCATCAGCGCCTCATTGTTCTAAATCACGAACAGCTTTTGGTGTTCCAACATTACCTGCAATAATAAATGTTTCATGACCTAAATGGCTGCGAATATGTTCAATCATTTTTTTTACACTAAAAGCATGACCGTGAGCAATATCTATTGTGATATAGTCAGGTACTAATTGTTCTTTTTTTAATTTTTCAATTAGTGCAAAATCATCTGGTTTAACACCAACTGAAATTGATGTAACCAAGTTTTTACTTTTCATATGTTTAATAAACTTAACTTGATCTACGTTAAAACGATGAATAATGTAAAAATAATTTTTTTCTGCTAATTTTTCACATAATTCTTCATTCACTACCGTTGCCATATTTGAAGGTACGACAGGTAAATTAAAAGTATGTTTTCCTAATTTAACGGTTGTATCACATTCTTTTCGAGAATTAACAACACATAATTCTGGAATTAATTGAATGTCTTCATAATCAAATGCTTTCATTTTTTTAATTTCACCTCACTTATTAAATGTACCATAAAATAAGGGTAGAAACCCGATTTTTCTTTTTAAAAAAGAATAAAAATGTAAGGTACCATATACATTTAAGAACACTAAGGTGGTTTTTTATCGTTAAAAAGGTATTTTAAGCAAACGAGTATTTAATATATGGAAAAAATTAATAATATTGTTAAACAAATAGAACAAGTAAAACAAATCTGTGGTGATGATTTCAAAAAATGACCTAACAAAATGGCACATGAGACATTAAAAATGGTTTATGAAGAATTAAAAGAGGCCCAAAATGGAAACAATTAAAAAATTAGATAAAATTAAAAAATTATTAGATGAAGCACTTGCTGAAAAAGATAAACAATATTGAATCTTGTTAGCAGACAGAGATAAATTAGAAATGTATCGTCATAATCGACTAAAGAAAAGTGATTTTTATGAAGTTAATCATAGTTGTGATTTACCTGATGGTGGAAGAGTTTGAATACATGGACATATGTTAGATGAATCTTGAAGAGATGGAAATACTATTGTTGAAGATGAACCACATAAATATAACAGTTTGGAGGAATAATTATTCCAAAGTGAAAATGAAAAAATTGGTCAGAAGAAACTGCAATAGAACATGATTTAGAACCTTGTGATTGTATTAGTTGGTGTGGTGGTAAATTATGTGGTGCTTGTTGTGAAGAAGCAATGTTTGGATCAGAAGAAGATGAATAGTATATTTTAAAAAATATTTATTTAATATAAAATAAAAAGCTAGGAAAAAAATTATGAAGAAACTATGAAAAAAAATAAAAAAACTAAAAGAAATTAAAAAAATACATCAATATGCTGTGCGATGAGCAGCATATATTCCACATAAAAATTTATTAATTTAATAACAGAAAAAAATACGAACCCGGGTTCGATTTTCGTGCTGAATTTTCTAAAAAAGAAGATGGCAGTTTTTATGAACCGCATAAACAAAATAATAAAAGGAAAAATATTTCAAACTATCGAATACATAAAACATCAATTCAACCGTATAACAAATGTGGCAATGAAGTAATTAGTTATATAATTAATACACCTGAACGTTCATTTATATTAGCTTCTTGTTTTGTTTTTAAAGATAAATTTAAAGAAGACTGATTTTTAATTGGTATAATTCCGCAATTGAGTTATTGAACTAGATCTATAAAAGATAATTTAAAAAAAGAGTCAAATAAAAAATATAAAGGCTATATGTTATTTCATGATTTAATTAATTTAGAATTATATGATCATGAAATTTGAGTAGCTTATGAAAATAACTTAATTAAAATTTTTGATAAATCAATTGAAGAAAAAAATAAAAAACTTGAACATTGAAATAATTTAAAAGCAAAAATTATTAAAGAAAAAGAACAAGAAAAAAACCAGGACAATGTCCTAGAAAGTAAGAAACAAGAAACCCCTATTAGTAAAACCGATCCACCTGATGAAGTTGATTTAGAACAATTATTGAAAGATTTATCAGCGTTATAAAGGAGGGGGAATTTAATAAAGACTATGTCTACAAGATTATTATATTATAGTAGAATTTTTCTACGTAAAGTTATTTTTTTTGATTTAAAAAATATTCAATATTTTTGATAAACATAAAAATTACAAAAGAAATGACAAAAAGAGCAACAAATGTAAATGAGGGGTAAAATGAATAAATTAGCTACTGATGACAAAAGAAGTCGAATATTAATTGGCATTGATCAAACCAGAATAGGAACTACTGGTATATTTTTAAAAATGAATTATGTAAAATGAAGTGCAACAAATCTTTATTAATTAAATAATATAATAAAAATTACAAAAATCAACCATAAATTTAAAAAAATTAAAAATATTTTAATTTTTCTTTTATTTTATCCATATTTAATTTTACTAAAAAATAATTTATTAATTTTAATTAATAAAATACATATCTTATTATTTTAATGACATATTTTATAATTTAATATACATTTTTAAATATTTATTGTTTATATATTCTACAAAAACATTTCTTTAGCACTTATTCAATTTAAACACGGTCGGAGTTTTTCATTTATTACATTATTAACTACTCAATCAATTTGTTTTTGACTAACATTATTAAAAACTGTTCCAGGAGGAAATCATTTTCTAAACTCACCATTTATATTTTCAATTAAAGGTTTTTGACGAGGTTTACCAACATCACAAAAATATACTTGTGTTTCAGCAAATATTTCCATTTCTCGTCATTCACTAAATTCTTTACCTCTATCTGTTATTATTTTTTTTATTTTTCCAATTAAATTATTATTTATAACAATATCTTTAAACTTTTTCTCAACTTCCCTAGCAGTATGATTTTCTAATTTTATTGCAAAATATTTTTTACTTGATTGTTCTACTAAAACTAAACAACTAGATAAATGTTCTTTTCCAACAACAGTATCCATTTCAAATCATCCAACATTAGAAACTTTATTTTCAATATCTCAAATTGACCTAAAATCAGTTAATTTATCACGATTATCAGATTTTCCTTTTGTTTTATATTTTTTACCACGATGTCGCAAATTCTGTTTTAAAAAACCATAAAAACCTAAACGAATTCATTTATACAATGTTTTAACACAAACGGGAAATTTAACACCAAATTTTAAAAAATAACGATAAATAAATTCTCTCGGAGAATCACGATATTTATTAAGTCTAATTTTCATAAAATTAATCTTCTCTTCCGTAAATTTACATCTTTTATTATTCTTTTTTTCTCATAATACATTTTATCTGACTTATAAGCACTATATTCATCAATATTTTTAAACTTCTTAATTTCCCGTAAAATAGTACTACGATGTCTATTCAAACATTTAGCAATTGCAGAAATATTTAGTTCACCATTCTTTTTAAAAAAATTTTTGATAATAATAATTGTTCTAATTTAACTTTATCCATAAAACTTAAATGACTATATATAACATTTATATACCTTTCATTAACTTATAAAATTTTTAATATTTAATACGAATAATTTATATATAATTGATATATGATAAAATCAATTATATATAAAACAATAAGAAGGAGCAATATATATGAAAAAAATACTTAGCACAATAGGAGCAACCGGGTATTATTAATATTTTTTGCATCTGTTTTAATTATGTTTCATTGTTGGATTAGATATGGATAAATTACAATATATTTCCTATCATCTTCTTTTACATATTTATTTTTATCAGTAGAAGCAATTACTTTGGGTGGTACTAAAACATCATTAACCCTAGGAATTAATTTTCAATTATCTTGGTTTAACCTAACTCTTGGATAACGATTATCTTTATAACGGTCAACATTCTCCACAATTTTTTTTAGATACATCATACATCTTATATTTTACTGCAAAAGCATAAATAAAATCAGTTAAATCATCCAAAAAATTCTCCTTTTTAACATTATAAAATTTATCAACCATATATCGACTTTTTAAACTATGTCATTGTTGATAATAATTTAAAAATGCTCCACCATGTTTATCATAAACAACCCCTGTAGAATAAATATCTTGTAAAAAATCCAAATACCATTTATCATTAAAAGATAATTTTTTTGATGTTTTTAAAGTTGGATTAATAAAGTAATTTGTTTTCGACCAATTTTCAAAAAACTGCTACGTAAAAACATTGTATTAATAAAATCAGTTTCATTAATACCTTTATCAGTACTATTCTCTTGTTTAAGCGTATAATGATCCTCATTTAAGGGTCTAAACGCCGTTAAAGTAATAAATGGAATAACCAAACCCAAAAAAGTTAAAATAAATATTACAAATAAAGATAATGACTTACGCATTATTCTTTAACACCTTTCTTCTTTTTAAAATTAATTATAAAATTTGCAACTAACATATATCAGAATAAAATACCAAAATCATTAATTAATTTATTTCATTTATCGTAAATTGATCCAATAAATAAAGCAAAACCAAAACCAACAACTAAAATATATACTAATATTTCTCATCATTTTTCTTTTAAAAACTTTAAAATTTTAATTTTCATAAACTCAACTCCTAACTATACAATGTTTTTGAAACAATAAACCCAACAATATATAAACTTGATATTGTTAACATTAACGGATGGCTAAATAAAATTGCCATTCTACCAAATAATCAAATCAACCAAGTATCAGAATTATATAAATCCATAATAATATTTTTTGCCGATGTAAATTGATTAATAATAACAGTAATAAAACCAGTTCCAAATATCGCGATTGCCGCAACCAATAAAACTAATTTAATCATTACTTTTTATCTCCTTTAAATTTAGTACTTCTAATATTTTTTGCTTGATATCTAATACTTTGTCGTTTAAGTTCTTTTTAACTTGCTGCTTATTACTATTTTGATAAACATTTTTACCAACATTAATACCTTTTCGTACAGTTGACGAATATACTTGCGAAACACCATTATTAACTGTTGAACCTAAATTATTATATTGTGTTGATGTCCCGTGAATTGCATAAATAGATAACTTAATAACCATAAAAAAGACTAAAAAATAAGCAATCGATGTATTTGTCATCGGTAATTTTGTATTTCAAATTACATCAAAAATAAACAAAAATATATCAAAAACAAAACTAAAAATCTTGTCTCAATTACTATTATTATTTTCAACTAATAAATTAATCATCTTTCCTATTTCCTTTCTCTTTTTTAGGTTTTAAATTCTTTTTCAAAATATCAATATCAAATAACTCCAATCGTTCTTTAACGCTTAATTTTGTGATTTCTGACCAATAATATTCTTTTTTATCAATAATTTTATCATTTTTAAAATCACGCACAAACTTTAACCATTGACTATCGTACTTATTGGCAAATTCAAGCGGAATAATTATTTTAAAAAACCGAATTTCTAACCCAACATCCGACTTATGTTTTGCTCTTTTACCTTCTGCTGTTCGTTCTACTGATTTTGTTTTTCAAATTTCATAATCCGTTATATCTTGAAAAATACCAATTCGCATAATAAAGAAACGATTAAAAAAATTAAATCCTTTCTTAGCAACGGGTTTTTTTCAATGAAATTGGAATAATAATTCCACTTGCTAACTGGCGAATATTATTTCAAATCATACCCTCACGCTGAGCAGTAAATAAAGCACGGTGTCCAAAATGTCTCGCTAAAACAATTCACGGTATTTTACCACTATGAACTTTTTTCTCATCGTGAGGACTAGTTCCATCAATATACAAATAACTTTCATCAAATAAAATAACACTATCATCTGGGGGAACCGGTTTTTGTTCTATCTGTAAAATCTAAATTTTTAAATGTTAAAACTTTAACTTTATCATCTTCTAACGGATAATTACTATAAATTTCATCTGTCAATAATTTCATAGTTTGCGACAAATAAGTTAAAAGTAATGTTTTACCAGTTCCTAACTTACCAATAATTACCGATAACGGATTATCTCAAACAAAATTCACTAACCGAAAAGCATTTAACTGATAAAAAATATTTTTTCACAATCATCACACAAAATAAACACATTGCAAAGCAAATAATATTCAAAATACTAAACCAACACAATACAAAGAAATTATCCAAAGTAATAAATCAATTAAACTAAACAAAAGCATTGAACCACTAATATAACAATAGTTTTTAAAGAAAAATATAAATTTTTTCATTATTTAAAATACCCAACTATTTTAAAAACCATTCACAAGAAAAACCAAGTTAAAAACAAAATCACAATTCAAACACCAACCATCAAAGTTAAATATTCATTTTGCGTTAAATTCCACATTGTAATACTTTCAACATTCGTCTTATCTATAAACAAAAAGATATAAATAAAAAACTCTTTGAATTCTTGTCAATCATTTTGCATTTTTAAAAACTCCACATTTTTTGAATAAGTTTAAAAAACATTCCAAAAAACAAAACAATAAATAACACAAACGATATAACATATAAAAACTCAGGGGCATTTGCACCAATAATATAACTAACAAATTGAACTCAATAATCATATAAACTCATTTAATTTAAACTTTCTAAATCATTAATTAATTCTTGTTCTTTTTCAAAACTTAAATTTATTAAATTATTATTATTATTATTTGTTTTTATTTTTTGAGGTTCACTTGAAAATAATGCTTTTTTCATTTTATTAAAATAATTTTGTTTATATTGATTATATAAATTGATGAAGGTTGTTCCAGTTAAATATTTTCAAATATTTCGCTTTAAATTTTCATCATACTTTATAATAGGATAAGAATTATCATAAATCAAACCGATTGCTACTTGATCCGAATGTTTTTCACTCGGATAAATAAACTTATTACTCAACCAAAAACCAATATGGCGATTATGATTGGGTAAATTAATAAAACTTGCTTTATCTGTTGTAAAAGGGATAAATTCCTTACTAATAAAATAATTTTCTATATTCTGATTTTTCTTAACAAAATTACTCAATTTTATCATCTCCTCGTCTTACTGGTCTTAACATTTTGCCTTTTCCTAATACTCCATTATTAATAATTTCTAAAGATAATAATTGTTTCTTAAATACTGCAACTCTAAATTCCTTAACTTCTGATATATGCTCCATAATTACAAATGGTAAAAGTACAACAAAAAGAATTAAACAGCCTGAAATACCTATAATATCTCCTACATTTAAAGACCAAATTATAAAAACAATACAAAGACCAGAAATAATTAATATAGCAAAATAAATAGAAACAAAAACAAAATTCATAATAATAAATTCTTTTTTTAATTTATTCCTCAGTTGTTTTAAATTTCATATCCATAATATAATCTCCTAACTAAATATTTGTTTTTAATAAAATTACTCAATTTTATCAACTCCTTAAATTTGTCAATATTGATTTAATTTTTCTTTTTCAACATCAAATTCTACCTTAATTTCAAAAATATATTTTATATACATAATAATCACAAAAATAATAACTATAAAAGCATATACAGACATAATAATTAAAAATACAGAGAATGGAAAATCTTTATCATTTCAACTCAATATTGAAAAATAAATAAAAGAACTTAAAAAAACAAAAGTGAACAATATACCCAAAAAAACAATTAAACTTAATAAAAAAATATCTTTAATAAAATCTCTCTTTATTTTTTTATATTCCTTAGTTGTTTTAAATTTCATATCCATAATATAATCTCCTAACTAAATATTTGTTTAATAAAAAATGTTATAAATAATGTTTATATAATGTTTATTTATTGCAATAAACACTGATTATTAAAAATGTTATAAATAATGCTAATATATTGTTTATTTAATGTTTAATAAACACTGTTAATAAACATTGTTAAATATAAAAATAATAAAAATTGGCACACTGAAAAATACTATTTAATTTTTAACAATAGTTATTAAAATATAAAATCATAAGTTTATAATTAAGTTGATATTATTATGGTTTTCTCTCTGTATAAATTATTTTAAATAGAAAGAAGAAATAAAATATCGAAGAAATAATAAATTCATTTTTCTATTTAATAAATTCATTTTTTACAAATGTGATACCATCTATTTTTTGATTATCATGAATGGTATCACCAATTAAAACAATTATTTCACTAATAATAATTTTAATAATAACTTTTAAATTTATTATTTGAATTTTTTATAAATTAACAAATTTATAAATTTTTTTATACAGAGAGAAAACCATAATAATACCTTAAATATAATTAAATTGATATTTTTACACTATATACTGCCTACAAGTTTTTTTCATCTTGTTAAAATTATCAATAATAATCAAAATAATTAAATTTATTTAAAAATAAATTTGTAGACAGTGTATAGTGCAAAAATAAACAACAAAATTATTTATTCAACTCACATAAAAGCTAGTGTGCCTTAGCTAAGATATATGATCGATTATAATAAATATTAAAATCCTTTAACCATGACACGGAAAAAGTTTAAGATTTTAATAATACAAAATATAGCAAATGGAATTAATATAATTCACGCTTCACCTAAGAAAACCATTATCTAAGGTAAAATATTTGTTATACCTTCTTTAACTTTTCATAATGCACTAGTCAAACCAGTTCAAATCCCAGTCATACCCTCAGTCATAGTTTTAGGTGTAGGTGCTGTTAAAAAATTAAACGCTGTTGTTAAATACATACCTAACATTATTTTTTATACTACTTTCTTTCAATTTCTTTTTTTCTTTTTTCTTTCCTCGAATTTGTTTAATTTTTTGATAAATTGATAAACCAATTCAAGCAAAAATCCCTAATATAATAACAACACTAAATATTGTCGTTAATCAAGTTGGCATATTACATCTCCTCTCTAAAAATATTGCGGCACGCTTCGCGTGTTCGCTACGCTCAAAATAAACAATATTGAATAAATTACCGCTAATAAATTACGCGGATAATTTATTCATTTTCTTTTACATTATTAATTACTATTTTATTTACAGTATTAATAACAATATCTTTTCCATATTTAGTTACTAGGGACCGCAAAATAAAATAATGTTTTCTTTCCATTAAAAAATCAACTCCTTTCAAAGTTGATTTGTTGCACTTCATTTTACATAATTCATTACAAAAAATATGGTTACCTATATGATAAATTATATAAATGTCTTAATTACGAAAAAACGAATATTAGAGACGAACGTCCTGGCTGAAATAAATTGTATACTATTAATGCATTTGAATGTACTTTGTCATTTTTTAGATTTAATTTATTTGAAAATTAATAAAAAAGCGGTATACTTAATCTAACGATAGAAATGGTCTTAAATGTATGTGGTTTCCACAAAAAGAATAAAAAAATATCTTGTAATCATATTAAAACCAGCATATAATTAATTGTGTAATTGTAGAAAGGAATAGTGATTATACAAATGATGACAAGAAATTTTGGTTTTACTAGATTTTGAATTGTGTTATCAAGTATTGTGGGTATTGCGGGAATGGCAATAGCAGTAGGGGTTTACTTTTATTACTTAGACCGATATAACAATGGGACTTTTCCTGGTGATATTAATGCTGCAAATACTTGATTAATGAATTCATATGCTGATTTAACAAGTGTTAAAGTTGTACTTTTACTAGTGGTGATTTTTTCATTTTTCACAACAATAATTTGTAATATTGGATTGATTCGTTATGCAATTAGCAGTACTGATGCCGAATTATGTGCAAACAAATGAAGTTTAGCGGTATTATCGTTATCAATTGGTGGTTTTTTTGCACCATTTGCATTAACATGATTACCAAATACTGATGTTAAAGCAACAAAAAATGCTCGCGTTGTTATTGTCCGTTATTTAGGGACTGCTTGATTAGTATCAGCTCTTGCTAGTATTGTTGCAATTATGATTTTTTATAACAAGGCAACAGATAAAACTTGAGTTGGAGACTCAAAACAAAATTTTGCCATTATGATGGGAGTTTTAGCTGTTGTTAGTGTTTTAAGTTTAATTTTTGTCCCTGGCTTTTATAGTAATAAAGTTGTTGCTAATATGATGGCTGAAACTTCTTATGGAAAATGATTACGTTTCGTTTCAACTGTTTATACTATTTTAGTAACAATAATGTTAGTGATCCAAATTATTACGGCGTTATTAAAACTAATTGAAGCATTTGGTCGTATCTTCCAAAAAGGACAAAATGGACTAGCAATTTCCGCTAATATTTTAAATTTTACTGCAACATTAATTGGAACAATCTTTATGATTTATCTAATTACAAAAGTAATTAAAGGATTATGACGTCGTGAAGATGGTTATATGATTAACATTCCACAATATAAAGCATTTGACAATATGCAACGTCGTTATTAATAAGATTTTTAAAATGGATTTTATAATATTAAAATCCATTTTTATTATTGATTTTAGATAATATAATCTTCTTAAAAAAATAAAATTAATAATATTTTAATTGACAAAAATTATTGTTTTATATAAAATTAAAAAGGTTTCAACACAATACTTATATTGTTTCATCGGGTGTTAGCTCAGTTGGGAGAGCGCCTGCCTTACAAGCAGGTGGTCAGCGGTTCAAGTCCGTTACACCCGACCATTAATGATTCCTGCTGGCTTAGCTCAATAGGTAGAGCAACTGACTTGTAATCAGTAGGTTGGGAGTTCGATTCTTCTAGCCAGCACCATTCTTTGGAGGGGTAGTGAAGTGGCCAAACACATCTGACTGTAACTCAGCTCCTTCGGGTTCGGGGGTTCGAATCCCTCCCCCTCCACCATCTTTATTTATATTTTGGGCTATAGCCAAGCGGTAAGGCAAAGGACTTTGACTCCTTCATGCGCTGGTTCAAATCCAGCTAGCCCAGCCATTGTCTCCTGTTAGCTCAGTCGGTAGAGCAACTGGCTTTTAACCAGTGGGTCAAAGGTTCAAGTCCTTTACAGGAGACCATTTATAAAAAATATATGCCCGAGTGGCGGAATAGGTAGACGCAACGGACTTAAAATCCGTCGGTTTTACAACTGTACCGGTTCAAGTCCGGTCTCGGGTACCATTTATTTTATTTAAAAAAATTGACATTATGTTAAGAAAGTGGTATATATTAGTGTAGTTTAGGATAAAATTTAAAATTAAAATGCAGGTGTAGTTTAATGGTAGAACTTCAGCCTTCCAAGCTGACTGTGAGGGTTCGATTCCCTTCACCTGCTCCATGATATTAATTGTTAGTTTAACAATTTTTTTATGTTAAAATAAAAAGATAAGAGGCAAAAGAGGAGTTAGTGATTGTTCTGAAAGTCATTAAAAATGATAATAAAAAAAAGTCTACTAGTAATTGAGAACATTTACCACCAGAAATGCAACATGATTTAGAATTTCATGCTTCACGCACAGCATTTTGAAAAAGTCTTCTATTTTTAATCATTGAAGCTGTAGGACCATTTTTATTATTGTTTTTTTTAACTTCGCCTGACTTAAGTTTTGCCTACCATTATGATGTTGGCATTGGAATTGGTTTTGGTTTAACAATGGTTTTTAGTGTTTTTTTATTAACTTGTTTAGGGTTTTATTTTCATTTTCATCAAGCTGACCAGTTTACCTATACTATTGCATTATCTTGAATGTTATATGGAATTTATTTAACTGGATATTGATGAGGATGAGATAAGATTTTATATCGTTGCTTATTATCATTTCTTTTCCTCTTAATTGCTATTTTTGTTGGTACATTTATGACCGTATGAATGCGTAATCTTCGTGGATATTTTCAAATAAAAAAAAGTAAGAAACAATCAGAGTCACCAGTTATTAATAAAAAAGAAAACAATAATTCACCAGTTGCTTCATCGGTAACAAAGAAAGAACCTTAATTATTTTTTTGTAAATTAGTTAATTTTAAATCAATAATTGTTAAGAAAATTTTTTGTTTTGTCTGTTCATACATGTAATTAGCTCAGTAAATTCATAGAATGTTTTGGTAATACATTCATGCTACTACTTTTTCTTGTTGTTGTGATGTTAAATTAAAAAGATTAAATCAATAAGTTCGCTCAGCTTTTGTTGTTAATGTTTCAGAAGCAAATGAAGCAATATCAAAAAATTTATCATTTAGCATAGCATATTCAAAATCAATTAAATAAAGCTTTTGGTTTAAAAAAACTAAATTACCATGATTTAAGTCATTATGGCATAAAACAAGTTCTGTTGGTTGCAATTTTAAATAATCAAGTTTCTCTTCATATGGAGCTAAATTTACCAATTGTTTACAAATTGCTGTTTTTAATGTAATTAAAAATTGCTTAGGATTAAATGTTTTAATTTGATTATTTGGATTAATTTTAGTTTCTCATAATTGTTTAATTATTGTAGCAACTTGGTTTAAGACTTGGTTTGTAAGTTTAACCGTACTAAGTGATTGTAAAGTTGGGTAGTATGGTGTAACCAAAAAGAAATGATCACCATCATAGTTATAATCTACAATTGGTAATGTTAAATCGGCATTTTTAATTTGTTCTAAAACAAAAATTTCATTTTGATGATCAATGAATAAATTAGTAAAAGGATTACTATAACGGATAAAAAGATTATCAATACTTTGATAATTTTGGTTAGTAATACCTAAATTTAATTTTGCTTTAATTTGGTATTTCATCATATTTCTGACTTCCATTCTGTCTGTTATATATTATTAATTTTATTATACAATATATATAGTTAAGAAAAGCGGGGAAATAAAAAATGAATAAAATTTAAATTGCTATTAGTAATAAGAACAAAGTACGAGAATTTAAAGAAATGTTTGAAGGTATTAATATAATTGTTAAATCATTGTTAGATTTAATAGTGCCTGTGCCTGAAATTCCTGAAACAGGAACAACCTTTGAAGAAAATGCATTTTTAAAAGCTGATTATTTAAGCAAAATGTTAAATAAGCCAGTATTAGCGGATGATTCTGGATTAGAAATTATTGGTTTAGGAAATTTTCCTGGTGTTAATACTCGCCGTTGAGCAAAACCAATTACAGATAATAATATTATTAATAATTTATTAATTGAAAAATGTCGTTCACTAGAAGAACGTGATGCACAAGCAGTTTGTGTTTTATGTTATATTAATCCAAGTACAAACGAAACAAGGTATTTTCGAGGAATAACAAAAGGTCTTATTACTGAAAAACCAGTTGGTAATAATGTTTTTGGTTATGATGCAATTTTTTTCTTAACAGAAATTGGTCAAACTTATGCTAAATTAACTGTAGAAGAGAAAAATTAAGTATTCGCATCGTTCAAAGGCTTTTAAAATGTTTAAAAAATGATGACTAGGAGGAAAAGATGAAGACAACAAAAAAAATTAACATTATTTTATTTGAACCCGAAATTGCACAAAATGTTGGAGCCATTATGCGAACTTGTGTTGCAATTAATGCTAAGTTACATTTAATTGAACCATTTGGATTTATTTTTGATGAACGATTTATTGCTCGTAGTAGTGCAAATTATGTTGAGTTTGCTGATTATGAAACATATAATGATTGAAATCATTTTTCACAATTAAATCCAAATCTTAAATTATATTGTGCAACTCGTTATTCACAACAACCACATAGTGCAATTGATTTTACAAAGGAAGAAAAAGTTTTTATTTTATTTGGGCGTGAATCAACTGGTATTCCAAAAACAATTTTGAAAGAACATTTATCACGAACTTTTCGTATTCCAATGTCAGAAAAAGTCCGTAGTTTAAATGTTGCTAATACAGTTGGGATTGTTGGTTATGAAATTATGCGGCAATGAGATTATCCTGGTTTATCAAAAGTTGAAATTCAAAAAGGGGCTAATTTTTTAAAATAAAAATAACAATGCTTTTTGTGAATTTTTTTCTTACTTTTGAAAAAAAGTTTTTTATAATTTTTTTAGTATTGAGTTATATTGATTGTTTTTAGAAAGGATGATAAAGAATGAATCAAGTAATATTGGTTGGGCAAGTAGAAGGAACTTATGAAATTATTTATGATGAATTATGTAAAATGAAGTGCAACAAATCTTTATTAATTAGATAATATAATAAAAATTACAAAAATCAACCATAAATTTAAAAAAATTAAAAATATTTTAATTTTTCTTTTATTTTATCTATATTTAAACACACTAAAAAATAATTTATTAATTTTAATTAATAAATACATATTTTATTATTTTAATGACATATTTTATAATTTAATATACATTATTAACTACTCAATCAGTTTGTTTTTGAGAGGAAATCATTTTCTAAACTCATCATTTATATTTTCAATTAAAGGTTTTTGACGAGGTTTACCAACATCACAAAAATATACTTGTGTTTCAGCAAATATTTCCATTTCTTGTCATTCACTAAATTCTTTACCTCTATCTGTTATTATTCCTTTTATTTTTCCAATTAAATTATTATTTATAACAATATCTTTAATCTTTTTCTCAACTTCCCTAGCAGTATGATTTTCTAATTTTATTGCAAAATATTTTTTACTTGATTGTTCTACTAAAACTAAACAACTAGATTGATGGTTTTTTCCAACTGTACTATACAATGCTGGATTAAATTTTCATACCTCAAATATTTGACTAAAAAAACTATATACTGTTTCAAAAACCTTACCAACACCACTCGCTAATTCATTAACTTGTTTAACACCAGGAATAGTATTGACAATTCAAATCACCGCATTTTTAATATGAGTTTCAAAATCTCATCAACCTTTAGGAGTTATATATTGCACTTGAAATCATTGCTTATCGGGGAACAAACCACCGCTATTTATTTTTTGTCAGTTATAAATCCCAAAATTAAAATCATAATATCGGTACATATCATTCTCTTTTTGTGCTTGCAATTTAAAAACATTATAACCGATTTTTTGTTCTTCAATTTTTTTATATTGCAAACCATATTTATTTTGTAAATCACCGCCAAAAACATAACCCGAATTTAACTTAATATCATAATTATTAGCAACCGAAAAATCATAATTAAAAACACTACCAGTTTACAGAATAAATTAAATAATTATTATTATTTTTATAATTTTGAAAGAGTTCAATAGTTTAATTAAATAATTTTAAATTATTAAGTTTTTGTATTTAAACTAATTTTTAGTTTGTTTAATTTTATATTTTTTATTTATTTATTTTATGATATTTTTATAATTATAAATAAATATTTTTATTATTTTTATTATTTTCTTGTAATATTTAAAATTTCTGTGGTATAATATATTTTTAAAATCAATAATTGCTTTTTTAACAGCATCAATAGCATTATCAGTACTTAATTTATCATAAAAAACATAATACTTTTTATCAACTGTAAATTTACTTGGTACAAAATATTTAGCATCCATCTGTAATAAACCTATTTCTTCAACTTCATATCTTGGGTGTTGTTTTTTAATTTCTTTAATTTTTCTTTTTGTTTTTAACCATCTTTCATCTTTTTTAAGTCAACGAAAAAATGTTTTCAAATTTTTTGGTGCTTTATTTTTTAATTCTTCTCCATGAATTCCTTTTTTTAAATTATAAAACAAAGAAAAAACACCACCAGCTATTTTTGCGAATATCATAACTATATTGATTATAATATTATTAGGAATTGTTGACTTTAATAATAATTCATTAAAATCATTATTTTTATATGCAATTAAAATAAAAATTTAATTTCACATGAAATTAAACTTAAAAATATGATAACATCTAAGATATATATGACCATGTTTAAATATTACTTGGTAAATGATGATTAGTTATAAAAATTTAAATTAAAGAACATTTATGTTCTTTAATTTAAATTTTGGAAAGGAAAAATGAGAGCAATTGTTTTATTCTTGCTGGCAAGTACATTATTTCCAAATTCAATGACATATTATTATTTTCAAAGCCAAAGTAACAAGTTACAACAAGATAATTATGCAATTAATAATATAAACCTAATGCGAACACAATCTGTTGCCCCAATTTATCCAACTTTTACAAAAACTTTTAATAATGGTTTTTACAATTACCAAGTTCGCCAACAACAATCAGCTGTTAAACGATATGAATATGCGGTTGATATTTCACAATATGCCAACAATAACAATGAATTTTTTAATTATTATAATTCAATTAACATTGACTTTAGTTTAAGTTTTTTTCATCATAGTGATTATAATAATACGATAACCAAAAAGATCCAAAATAAAAGTAGTGCTTACCCAGATAACTATAGTCCTTTTATTGGGCAAGTTAATGCACGTGGAGCAGATAGGGGTTGGAGTACTGATTGAAATGATTTTTTAGCAGTTTATAGTAAAAGTTTTGACGATGATACCAATACTCATGAAGGAATTGCTTGAGATTATCAAGTTAGTGGAAATATGTTTTATTTTTATGTTTATATTGTCGTTGTTGCTGGAGGAAATGACAAACCAACAAGTGTTGGAGCAGGGGTAAACATTAAATCATTAACCTTTAATTCTAGTCATGATGCTAATAAATTAAAAAATAAATTAAATGCTGCCTTAAGTAAGACATTAGATTTTACATCGGATTATTCTGGTAGTTTAACAGATGCTCGTAATATTAAAGATCCAGCGGGTCAGGGTAATGATTTACCAACAAAATTAAATGAAATCATAAGAAAACAACTAGGTAATGAATATAGTAGTTGAGAAAATTTTATTCTACCACCGGCCTTTTCTGATCAAACCCGAAAAGCAACAACTTTAATTAAATTTTGTGACCCAGAAACTGCCCAACAAAAAGTATGAGAATTTTTAACTCCGATTAATATTAGCTTAAGTAGTGGCTATTGAGCAAATGAAATTTCAAAACGATTACATATTATTCCAGGAAAAATTGTCGATAAAAATGATTCAACAAAGGGGATGGTTACTGATGAACCTGAAACATTAGCACCGCCAAATATTGCTGAAAGTTATGGTGGAAAATATCGTTATCATACTTCAGTGGGAATGGAATTTGATGCTTTAAAGCAAGCTGATGATGGGACAATTAATCCGGAATATGTTGAAATTAATGGTCAACCAGTTTCAGTACTAGATAATAAATTTAGTGCAACGTTAGAAGACACCCGCATTAATGGTAAAAATAACCAAAATAATTATTTAATTGATATTTACTATAAGGATAGAACTTATCAAGAACAATATACCGTTGAAATTGTTATTGAAACCCTTGTTCCTAATCTACAATTAAAATGATATGCTTGAGATCCAAATAATAATCCTGATCAAGCCGAACTGGTGAAAAAGACCTTACCAGATGGTAAACCCAATCCAAAATATGACTCGGAAATTAATCCAAACACTGGAACTAAAACACAAATTTTGTGAGTTAAACATAAGTCAGAAGTGCCAACGCCACTTGACCCTTTAAATAAAAATGGAGAAGTAATTGACCCAAAGAAAAATCCACAAGATTATGACTTAGGTTTTATTGCAGAAGGTTCAATTTCCGGGATGGGAGTGAACCAAGTTTTTAATGATGCCAATATTAATTCAGTTTATCGCCGTGCTGTTAATGCTAACAATTTATTAGGGGTTGCGAGTCCTACCAATCGTCAAAAAAACCAACAAATTCAATCTGACCAAACAGGTAACTATTGATCAGATACTGGAATTTGATATTATACTGTAACAATGGCAGATGGAACAACTGCCCAAAAGTATGCGATTATTGGCGCAGAATATCAAAATAAATATCCCCGCTTTCTAGATATTATTAACAATAATCAAGCGGTTGAATTTTGATCAACTCTGCATGGAATGCATTTAAAAAATTATTTAGTTGATATTAAAAAATTAAATACTGAACAAATGTTAGCTTTAAACTATGAACAAGTAGCTAGTTACTGAAAAGAATATGCTAGTGATATTATTGCCCAAAAAGTTCCTCCCGATCCAAATCCAGCAAATTATTATGATATTTCAGGAAATTTCCCAGCAATTAAAATGAATGAAATTGACACAACTAAAATCCGTGCCTTAGTTTTAGCTTATGCTCAAAATTATATTAATCAAAAAGTAAGCGGTGCTGTTTTAGGCAATGACTATGCGGTTGTTACGAAAGATGGGCTTGATATTAGTAGTAACCCAGATGCTTTACAACCATTGCTAGATAACACAACAAGTCCAAAATATCTTGATATTAAAATTAAAGCAAAACCGCTATCATCATTACTAATTGGGGAAGCAAAGGGAAGCATTAAAAATTTAAAAAATTATGACCCCGAAAAAGTAGTTGATTTATCAAAAATTAAGTTTAAAAATGGGAAATATAATTTTGAAGGTTATACTGTTGAAAAATTAAAACAATGAATTGTTGGTAATATTAATAAAGGTTTATATCCAAAATATTCGCAATTAGTTTTTAATCAAGATTATGGCATTTCAATTAATAACATCCCACCCGAGGATGATAACCATAATAATGTTCCTGGATATTTTGATGATATTATTTTTAAAGACTTTTTAGATAATACAACACAAACAAAGAAAATAACTATTTTTTTATATGCCAATAATGCTAGTGATTTAACAACCGGAATGACATCATTTAGTCTTGAAAATGATGTTAATGCAATTGTTCCTCCAGATATTCCTCCAGGACCAATTGATCCAATTGATCCTAATAAACCAATTATTCCGGAAGATAATTCAAATAATGGTTCTGATAAAAGATACTTGCGATGATTATTACCAGTTATTATTATTCCAATTATTGGAATAATAATTGGTGGAGTATGATTTTACTTTCGATTTAAAAAAAGAATCCGCTAGAAGTATTGGGATAACAGAAAAATAATTGTTAATTTAATTTAAATTTGGAATTAATTTGATAAAAGCATTATCGTGCTTTTTTTATGTATTATTAATATAGTATTTTTCTTTTTCGTAAACCGACATTATATTTACGCCATTTATATAATGTTTTAATATTTAAGTTCAGAACTTTTCCTTTAATTTTAATAAATTAGTCCAAAATGTTATTGGAATTCACAAATATTGCCAATTAAAATCTTGCTTTTCTCGTTGATGTAAGGTACCATATATATTTAAGATCACTAAGGTGGTTTTTATCGTTAAAAAGGTATTTTAAGCAAAGGAGTATTTAATATATGGAAAAAATTAATAATATTGTTAAACAAATAGAACAAGTAAAACAAATCTGTGGTGATGATTTCAAAAAATGACCTAACAAAATGGCACATGAGACATTAAAAATGGTTTATGAAGAATTAAAAGAGGCCCAAAAATGGAAAATATAACAAACAACGAAACAATATTAAAACTAAATAATAATAAAATTTGAATATTAAAAAATAATATTAAAACTTTAACTAAAAGTGGACGGTTTTGATTTAAAATAATAATTGGTTTTTTACCAATTATTTCAATTATTGTTTTTACTAGTGTTAGTTTATCATTGACATTATGGTCTAAACATCATGGAATATTTCCCAAAAGTTGAGTACCAAAGTATGAAACAAAATTAGCAGAGTTACAAAGTTGATCAGATATTAGTATTAGTTTTATGGTTATTTTTCGAAACCTAACCTTATATACCTCATATTCAACATTGCTTTTTTCTGCTTTCTTCCTTAATTCTGCGTTTAATACGTTAAAAGAAGGAAAAGGGCGATATGATAATAGTAAAGTAGGATTATTAACAATGGTAGTTATTTGCTTTACGTTATTCTTTTATAATCTTTCTTTACCAATTACTGGTGATTTTAAAAGTTGATTACCAATTCAATGAATGAGTATGTTTTTGCAACATTCTTTAATTCCTCTATTAGGTGTGATTTATTATTTTGTTTTTTATCAACATCATGATTTAAGTTATAACAAAATAACTATGTTACGTTGATGAGGTTATAGTTTAGCAACAATTTTAGGTTATTTCTTGGTGTTTACTATTTTTGGTTATATTTTAAAAGTAACTCATAGTTGAAAACCATGACCAGATATGTCATTATCGGGTTATTTCCCATATGATTTTATGGAATTTACAAATCCAAAAGCTAGTTATACAAATGGTAAAGTTCCGATGGCTGTCCAAACAATTGTTGTTTACACAACCTTTGCCCTAATTATTAGTGGCTGTTACTTTGGATTCTATTTTGCACAAAATAAAATTAGTAGTAAACAAACAAACCAGTTACAAAAACAATTAAATTTAGCAAAATAAAAAGTAGTTTGAAACTACTTTTACCTTTTTATACTTTTTACTAGTTTATTTATTTTGATAATAAATCATGCTTATTAGGTAATGATTCTGAATTTGTCAGTGTTTTTTCTGTTGGATTATTGTCTTTTTTCAATAATTCTGGACGGCAATTTTTGTAACTTAATTTGACATGTTTTTTAACGGGGTCAAAATCAAGAACTTCTACTTCAACATTGTCACCAACATTAACAAATTATCGAATATCTCGAACAAAGAAATCAGAAAATTTACTAATATGAATTAAACCAGCTGAGTCTTTTAAATCACAAAAAGCACCGAACGGCGTGATATTTGTTATTTTAACAATAACCTTGCTTTTTTATAATACATAATATTTTTTTCTCTTTTTCATAACATTATTATATTATTAAAATGCTAAAAATTATTTGCTATTTTAAAAATTTTGTTAAATTTTTTAAATTATCAAAAATTATCATTTTAAACAGTTCCTAACAATATTATTAATTAGTTTAGAGAATAAAATATGATAAAATAAAACGAGAAAGGAACGATAATCATGGCAAATAAAGTATTAGTAATTTATGGAACGGTTAGTACTAATGAAAAATCATATTCAAAAGCTTTAGCAGCTCGTTTTCTTAAATATTATCAAGCAGCAAATGCAAACGATGAAATTATTCTTTTAGATTTAAACGAAACCCAAATGGCTCTTAAAACACTTACGCGTGATAATTTTGGCACTTATTTTAATTCAGAGGATGCTGATGTTTATATTAATCAATTAAAAGAAGTGCAAAAAGTTATTGTTGTATGTCCAATGAACAACTTTAATGTTTCTGGCTTAATGAAAAATTACTTAGATCATGTGTTAGTTGCAGAAAAAACATTTTCATATAAATATGCAAAAAAAGGTGATGCAATAGGGTTATTACCACATTTAAAAGTACAAATTTTAACAACTCAAGGAGCTCCTTTTGGTTGATATCCATGGGGAAATCACACCGAATATTTAAAAGGAACATGAGAATTTGTTGGTGCTACTGTTAATAAACCAATTCTTGTTGCAGGAACGAAAGTTGCTCCAACCAATGCCCTAAGTCCAGATGAGTTAATTGACCAATATGATGAAGAAATTCAAAAAGTTGTTAAAACATTTTAAGAAATAATAATTAAAAATAATATTGAAAGAAAATTGCAATGAAAAGAATCGAATTTATTAATAATTTAAAAGTTATTGCTAAATGAATATGCAGATTTTAAAGCAGAATTAGATGAAAAATATAAAATATACCAAGAGGTTATCTCAAATGATAATAATCTAAAAGAAATAATAAACTTAGAAGAACTATCAGACATTAAAAATTTTTATAATGAATTATTTAATGAGGTAGTTTTACAATATTTTCACAATGATAAAAAGAAAATATTGTAAATGGACCAGAAATTATTGATGTCGCACAGAAAACTTTAAGTAATTTAAAAAGTAAACTAAATACTTTTGAATTAAAAGCAAATGCAGGACTAGAAGTTGGTAACCCTTAATCTGAAACTGATAGCAAAAATGAAAACATATTACAAACAGGTAATTCAATCTTTTATACAGGGGTAATAAAACACGTCCCAAATGTAGTACCTAAACCAGCAAGATTAGAAAAATTAACTAAAGAACAAACGATAAAAATTTATAAAGAACATATTGCAACACAGCAAGAACAAAACCAAGAAATTGAAAATGAAAGATAAAAAGAGCAAAGTGCTCTTTTTATTTGTTTAAATTTAATTAAAAACTAAATTTAAAAACTGCTAGTTTATACTAGCAGTAGTGTAAATAATAAATCTGGGCCTTGTCTGTGATAATAAACTAATAACTTATTGTGTTCAAACAGAAGTTATAATTTGAGGAACTACTCCAATTAAGTTAATACCAACACCATTACCCTGATCATATGATGGAATATTTCAGACATATCATTGTGCAATTAATAATGCAGTAACAATTCCAGCGACAGTTGCAATTTCTGGGATTGTGCTTAATAAGGCTGCAATAACTCCGCCAACTGATACTAAATCATTTTGAACTTTGGTTAATAAAGCATGATTTAAGTATAAGTGTTAGTAAACAAAATAATAATCACATTCATTAATCCAATCTTTTAAATTTTTAATATTTGTTAGATTAATATTTGATTTATTATTTTGATAAAATTGTTGATATGTTATTCATAGTTTTTCCTCGGTTTTATATTATGTGCAGTTTTATTGTATGTATTATTGATAAATGTTGTATTCGATAATAATAATGCCGGGGTAGTTGCCAACGCAATTGTTCCAACACCAACTAAGATATTCTTATAACCAAACATTATTAATCATCTCCTGCAAAAATATCTATATTGACGCCGTAAATATTATTTACACTTTCATTATATTCTTCTCATTTTATGGCACAATTAATTTAGTGATAATTATTAAAATATCAATTTTTTTCCCATTTTTAAGCTTAAAATTGTAAATAATTTGCTTTTTAAAAATATTTATTTTTTTAAAAAAAGTAATATATTTTTTTAAAAAATAAGTTATAATTAATTGCTAAATTATAAGTGAAAGTATAAATATTAAATTTGAAATATTAGTGTAGTATACCACAGACATTTTAAAGATTAAAAATATTTATTTATAATTATAAAAATATCATAAAATAAATAAATAAAAAATATAAAATTAAACAAACTAAAAATTAGTTTAAATACAAAAACTTAATAATTTAAAATTATTTAATTAAACTATTCAAAAAGTTAAATGGTGTCTGAAAATTTAAAGACTTATGAACTCTTTCAAAATTATAAAAATAATAATAATCATTTAATTTATTCTGTAAACTAACAACATTTAATATTTTTTCTTCAAATACAAATAATTTAGTATAATTTTGATGAAATCTTTCAATCTTACCGCTTGACTGTGGAGAACGAACCGGTGTTGTCTGATGAAAAATATTTTTATCTGTTAAAAATTGAGTAAAATTAGTTTCTTTAACAGTATTTTTTGATTATTCCGATAATTATTAATAAATTCAGAACCGTTATCAGTTCTATTCCGTATTATTCTAATACCAAATATATTTTTAAAATCACTAATTGCTTTTTTAACAGCAGCAATAGCATTATCTTTTTTTCATCAATAAAATCATAAACATAATACTTTTATCAACTGAAAATTCACTTGGTGCAAAATATTTAGCGTCCATCTTTAATAAACCTATTTCTTTAACTTCATATCTTGGATGTTTTTTTTAATTTCTTTAATTTTATTTTTTTATTTTTAATCATCTTTCATCTTTTTTAAGTCAACGAAAAAATGTTTTTAAATTTTTTGGTGCTTTATTTTTTAATTCTTCTCCATGAATTCCTTTTTTTAAATTATAAAACAAAGATAAAACACCACCAGTACACTTATTACAATATTCAAAATATAAATCACAAATATTTTTGCGAATATGATTACTATATTGATAATTAATATTATGTGGTAACGTTGATTTTAATAATAATTCATCAAAATCATTATTTTTATATGCAATTAAAATTTTATTCGCTCAATAATAAAAAGTTGAAAATTTATTTTTAAAATATTTTTTAATTAAATCTTTCAATAAAAATTTACCACTTGTAAATCAAAAAAATTAAAATCATAATATCGGTACATATCATTCTCTTTTTGTGCTTGCAATTTAAAAACATTATAACCGATTTTTTGTGTAGAAACCACATACATTTTGTATTTTTGGTTTTTACAGTTTTGAACCAAAAATTTTTATAATATTTTTAATTGAGGAGTTGAAATTATGCAAACAAAGCAATATTTTATTTTGCGGTCCCTAGTTATAACATTGTTAATAATCAGTGTTTATTAAAATTAAAAAAAATTATATAAACATTATTTATAACATTGTTTATTAAATAAATATTTAGTTAGGAGACTATATTATGGATATGAAATTTAAAACAACTAAGTAATATAAAAAAATAAAGAGAGATTTTATTTTTTTCAATTTGTGTTTTGGTTTTTGTTATTTTTTAATTTTCATTTGTTCTGGTTTTTCTATTGTTGTTATAATTTGGTCTTTAAATGTAGGAGATATTATTTATATTTTAATTTCCTTTTTCTGTTTAATAGCTTCTGTTTCCTTTTTATCATTATTGATTATAGGTCATATAATACAAGTTAAGGAATTTAGAGTTACAGTATTTAAGAAGTAATTATTACCGTTAGAAATTATTAATAATGGAGTATTAGGAAAAGGCACAATTTTAAGACCAGTAAGACGAGGAGATGATAAAATTGAGTAATTTTGTTAAGAAAAATCAGAATATAGAAAATTATTTTATTAGTAAGGAATTTATCCCTTTTACAACAGAAAAAGCAAGTTTTATAAATTTGCCTAATCATAATCGCCATATTGGTTTTTGGTTGAGTAATAAGTTTATTTATTCGAGTAAAAAACATTCGGAACAAGTAGCAATCGGTTTGATTTATGATAATTCTTACCCTATTGTAAAATATGATGAAAATTTAAAGCGAAATATTTGAAAATATTTAACTGGAACAGAATTAATCAATTTATATAATCAATATAAACAAAATTATTTTACTAAAATGAAAAAAGCTTTATTTTTAAGTGAACCTAAAAAAGTAAAAGCAAATAATAACAATAATAATTTAACAAATTGAAGTGTTGAAAAAGAACAAGAATTAATTAATGATTTAGAAAGTTTAAATTAAATGAGTTTATATGATTATTGAGTTCAATTTGTTAGTTATATTATTGGTGCAAATGCCCCTGAGTTTTTATATGTTATATCGTTTGTGTTATTTATTGTTTTGTTTTTTGGAATGTTTTTTAAACTTATTCAAAAAATGTGGAGTTTTTAAAAATGCAAAATGATTGACAAGAATTCAAAGAGTTTTTTATTTATATCTTTTTGTTTATAGATAAGGCGAATGTTGAAAGTATTACAATGTGGAATTTAACGCAAAATGAATATTTAACTTTGATGGTTGGTGTTTGAATTGTGATTTTGTTTTTAACTTGGTTTTTCTTGTGAATGGTTTTTAAAATAGTTGGGTATTTTAAATAATGAAAAAATTTATATTTTTCTTTAAAAATTGTTGTTATATTAGTGGTTCAATGCTTTTGTTTAGTTTAATTGATTTATTACTTTGGATAATTTCTTTGTATTGTGTTGGTTTAGTATTTTGAATATTATTTGCTTTGCAATGTGTATATTTTGTGTGATGATTGTGAAAAAATATTTTTTATCAGGTTAAATGCTTTTCGGTTAGTGAATTTTGTTTGAGATAATCCGTTATCGGTAATTATTGGTAAGTTAGGAACTGGTAAAACATTACTTTTAACTTATTTGTCGCAAACTATGAAATTATTGACAGATGAAATTTATAGTAATTATCCGTTAGAAGATGATAAAGTTAAAGTTTTAACATTTAAAAATTTAGATTTTACCGATAGAACAAAACCGGTTCCCCCAGATGATAGTGTTATTTTATTTGATGAAAGTTATTTGTATATTGATGGAACTAGTCCTCACGATGAGAAAAAAAGTTCATAGTGGTAAAATACCGTGAATTGTTTTAGCGAGACATTTTGGTAATCGTGCGTTGTTTACTGCTCAGCGTGAGGGTATGATTTGAAATAATATTCGCCAGTTAGCAAGTGGAATTATTATTCCAATTTCATTGAAAAAACCCGTTGCTAAAAAAGGATTTAATTTTTTTAATCGTTTCTTTATTATGCGAATGGGAATTTTTCAAGATATAACGGATTATGAAATTTGAAAAACAAAATCAGTAGAACGAACAGCAGAAGGTAAAAGAGTAAAACATAAGTCGGATGTTGGGTTAGGAATTCAGTTTTTTAAAATAATTATTCCCCTTGAATTCGCTAATAAGTATGATAGTCAATGGTTAAAGTTTGTGCGTGATTTAAAGAATGATGAAATTGTTAATAAAAAAGAATATTATTGGTCAGAAATCACAAAATTAAGTGTTAAAGAACGATTGGAGTTATTTGATATTGATATTTTGAAAAAGAATTTAAAACCTAAAAAAGAGAAAGGAAATAGTAAAGATGATTAATTTATTAGTTGAAAATAATAATAGTAATTGAGACAAGATTTTTAGTTTTTTTTTTGATATATTTTTGTTTATTTTTGATGTAATTTGAAATACAAAATTACCGATGACAAATACGTCAATTGCTTATTTTTTAATCTTTTTTATGGTTATTAAGTTATCGATTTATGCAATTCACGGTATTTTACCACTATGAACTTTTTTCTCATCGTGAGGACTAGTTCCATCAATATACAAATAACTTTCATCAAATAAAATAACACTATCATCTGGGGGAACCGGTTTTTGTTCTATCGGTAAAATCTAAATTTTTAAATGTTAAAACTTTAACTTTATCATCTTCTAACGGATAATTACTATAAATTTCATCTGTCAATAATTTCATAGTTTGCGACAAATAAGTTAAAAGTAATGTTTTACCAGTTCCTAACTTACCAATAATTACCGATAACGGATTATCTCAAACAAAATTCACTAACCGAAAAGCATTTAACCTGATAAAAAATATTTTTTCACAATCATCACACAAAATATACACATTGCAAAGCAAATAATATTCAAAATACTAAACCAACACAATACAAAGAAATTATCCAAAGTAATAAATCAATTAAACTAAACAAAAGCATTGAACCACTAATATAACAACAATTTTTAAAGAAAAATATAAATTTTTTCATTATTTAAAATACCCAACTATTTTAAAAACCATTCACAAGAAAAACCAAGTTAAAAACAAAATCACAATTCAAACACCAACCATTAAAGTTAAATATTCATTTTGCGTTAAATTCCACATTGTAATACTTTCAACATTCGTTTTATCTATAAACAAAAAGACATGAATGAAAAACTCTTTTAATTTAATTCAATCATTTTGCATTTTTAAAAACTCCACATTTTTTGAATAAGTTTAAAAAACATTCCAAAAAACAAAACAATAAATAACACAAACGATATAACATATAAAAACTCAGGGGCATTTGCACCAATAATATAACTAACAAATTGAACTCAATAATCATATAAACTCATTTAATTTAAACTTTCTAAATCATTAATTAATTCTTGTTCTTTTTCAACACTTCAATTTGTTAAATTATTATTGTTATTATTTGCTTTTACTTTTTTAGGTTCACTTAAAAATAAAGCTTTTTTCATTTTAGTAAAATAATTTTGTTTATATTGATTATATAAATTGATTAATTCTGTTCCAGTTAAATATTTTCAAATATTTCGCTTTAAATTTTCATCATATTTTACAATAGGGTAAGAATTATCATAAATCAAACCGATTGCTAATGGCGATTATGATTAGGCAAATTTATAAAACTTGCTTTTTCTGTTGTAAAAGGGATAAATTCCTTACTAATAAAATAATTTTCTATATTCTGATTTTTCTTAACAAAATTACTCAATTTTATCATCTCCTCGTCTTACTGGTCTTAAAATTGTGCCTTTTCCTAATACTCCATTATTAATAATTTCTAACGGTAATAATTGCTTCTTAAATACTGTAACTCTAAATTCCTTAACTTGTATTATATGACCTATAATCAATAATGATAAAAAGGAAACAGAAGCTATTAAACAGAAAAAGGAAATTAAAATATAAATAATATCTCCTACATTTAAAGACCAAATTATAACAACAATAGAAAAACCAGAACAAATGAAAATTAAAAAATAACAAAAACCAAAACACAAATTGAAAAAAATAAAATCTCTCTTTATTTTTTTATATTACTTAGTTGTTTTAAATTTCATATCCATAATATAGTCTCCTAACTAAATATTTGTTTAATAAACAATGTTATAAATAATGTTTATATAATGTTTATTTATTGCAATAAACACTGATTATTAACAATGTTATATATAATGCTAATATATTGTTTATTTAATGTTTAATAAACATTGTTAATAAACATTGTTAAATATAAAAATAATAAAAATTGGCACACTGAAAATAACTATTAAGAACTTTAATAGTAAATATAATAAGTTCATTTTTCTATTTAATAAATTCATTTTTTACATCAAATCACATATAAAAACTAGTGTGCCACAGTCAAAATACATGATAAATAATAAATATTAAAATCCTTTAACCATGACACGGAAAAAGTTTAATACTTTAATAATACAAAATATAGCAAATGGAATTAATATAATTCACGCTTCACCTAAGAAAACCATTATTTCAGGTAAAATATTTGTTATATCTTCTTTAACTTTTCATAATGCACTAGATAAACCAGTTCAAATCCCAGTCATACCCTCAGTCATAGTTTTAGGTGTAGGTGTAGTTGCTGTTAAAAAATTAAACGCTGTTGTTAAATACATACCTAATATTATTTATTACTCTCCTTTCTTTCAATTTCTTTTTTTCTTTTTTCTTTCCTCGAATTTGTTTAATTTTTTGATAAATTGATAAACCAATTCAAACAAAAATCCCTAATATAATAACAACAATAAATATTGTCGTTAATCAAGTTGGCATATTACATCTCCTCTCTAAAAACTAAAAAATTGAAATTTATAAACTCGCTCCGCTCATTGTCGCTTTGCTCCTTTAAAAACACTATTGAATAAATTATCCGCTAATAAATTACGCGGAATAATTTATTCTTTTACTTTTTAATTTCAATATCTTTTGCAATCTTATTAACAGTATTAATAACATTATCTTTACCATACTTTTTCACTAGCGACCTCAAAATAATATATTGCTTTGTTTACATAATTTCAACTCCTTAATTAAAAATATTAAAAAAAATTTACTTTCCAAAACTGTAAAAACCAAAAATACAAAATGTGTGTGCTTTATACAAATTTGAAATATTAGGATAAATAATGCAAATAAAATTATTATCTAAATCTTTTTTTGTTCATCCTAAATTTGGTATAATTACTTTAGTCAAATAGGTGATTAGATGGAAAAAAACAAGTTTAATTATTATAATTGAGCAAATAACAAATGAGGGAAAAAGTGACAAATGTCACAAGATACTAAGCAACGGTTATTAACTTTATCGGGAAAAATCCACTATGTGCCATTATGAAAACCAGTTGATATTACAATTGACTTAGATACTCAACAATTAATTATTCCAAAAAATCTTGCTTTTTTAGCACAAAAATATCAATTACCACAAACAACATATTATCTTTTTAAATATAATAATATTAATAACATTATGCTAGAATGTAATTACATTATTAGTAATTATTCAAAAATTATTGAAGCTAAAATTGATCAAAATTTTGTTTCTTTAAAATGAACATTATCATATGGTGCTTACTTTTTTAAAGAAATTACTAATTATATCCTGGCACAAGATACAATCTTAGAAACTTATCGGGAAACAAAAAATCGAAAGCAACGCTTATTATTTCGTTATCAAAACAAACGTGCATTTAAGAAAAGTAAATGAAAGGGAGAATAAATTTTAATGAAAATTCGGTTAGACCAGTTAATGGTTAATAATAATTTAGCTCCTTCACGTGAAAAAGCTAAATCAATGATTTTAGCAAACAATGTTTTAGTTGATAATGTTCCAGCTTTAAAACCAGGTGAACTAGTAAAAGAAAATAGTATTATTAAATTACGTGGTGAACCATTAAAATATGTTTCCCGAGCAGGGAAAAAGTTAGCCAAAGGTTTAACTGCTTTTAATTTAACCGTTAAGAACCTAGTTTGCCTTGACATTGGTGCTTCAACTGGTGGTTTTACCGATTGTTTATTACAAAATCATGCTAAAAAAGTTTATGCTGTCGATGTTGGGACAAACCAATTAGCTTGAAAGTTACGCAATAATCCGCAGGTTGTTTCATTAGAAAAAACTAATTTTCGATATGTTACTAAAGCATTATTTGCCCCCGATGAAATTGAATTTGCTTGCTGTGATGTTTCTTTTATTTCATTAGATAAAATTATTCCATCTTTAAAAGATATTTTATTATTAAATCATTATGCTTTTTTCTTAATTAAACCACAGTTTGAGAGTACAAAAGAAGCTGTTAAGAAAGGAAAAATTAATCATAAAGCAACTCACTATGATGTTATTAAAAAAATCTTTACTTTAGGTCTTAATAATGGTTTCAGTGTTATCAATTGTGACTATTCTCCAATTTTAGGAAATAAAAAGAAAAACATTGAATTTATTTGTTTATTACAACGAACAATAAATCCGATTAATTATATTGCCGACGAAGTTATAGCAACAATAATTGAAAATACTTGAAATACTTTATTATCATAATAATATTTTAGGATATAATATTCTTATAAAAGAAGGGAGGAAACAACTTTTATGGCAGTAGGAACAATGAGCGGCGATGTTAAAAATTTGCTTGCAAAAGATCATCTTCAAGTTGGTGACAAAGTATCATTTAAAGCTGATATGGTTGATTGACAAGATTTTGAATTAGCAACCATAATAAAAGAATATAAAGTTATTTCCGCAGTACCTAGTATAGATACTAGTGTTTGTTTAACACAAACAAAACAATTTAATCAAACAATTATTAGTAAATATCCTAATTTTCAATTAATAACAATTTCACGTGATTTGCCATTTGCTTTGAAACGAGCATGTGAAGCTTTTATTAATTCAAACCATATTCTATTATCTGATACTAATTATCGTGAATTTGGAACACAAACAAAATTATACTTTCCATTTAATAACTTATTAGCACGAAGTGTAATGGTTTTAGATCAAGACAATAAAATTATTTATTTACAAATTGTTTCACCAACTTCTTCTGAACCAAATTATGACGAAGTTTATCAATTTTTAGATACTATTAAAAAATAAAAACTTGTAATGAAATAAAAAAATGTTTCTTTTAACTAGAAATACTTAGTTAAAAGAAATATTTTTAATTTAAATATTGAGAACATTCAATGTTTGAAAAATAATATTTATTTAACTTAATTTGTTAAATTGTTCTTCTAAAAAAGATATTGCTGTTTTTAATAAATCAAGTTCTGTTTTTGACATTGATTTAATTCCATGGGAAGTTAATGTTTGTAACTGATTTTCAAGTTCTATTAAAGCAAATTTTAATTGTTCTTTTTCTTTTTCACTAATATTTTTTAAGTTATTAATTTTCCCTTTTAATGTTGATAATTGATTTTGAAGACTTTTAATTTCATTTTCATGCATTGCATTACAAGCAATAGCATGACTTGCTCCAATTGCCGAAAAACTAATTGCTCCTAGAATTGCTAAAATTTTTTTCATTTTTTATATGTTTCCTTTCTATTCGATTAATATTATAGATAATCTTATTGTATTTTTTTATAATTATAACTTATTTTATTTAAAATAATTTATTTTTTTAATTTTTACCATAAATTACCAAATTATTTCATCAAACCCTTAATAATCAACATTTTTGAAAGGAATAACATTGTTAATTTTTACTAAAAAATATATACTAAAATTTGTATTAACCCTTAAAGATAAGTTTTATCATTCATAGGCATTAATTTTTTTACTATTGGCGCCGATAATTTTTTGATAATAGAGGTGTTTATTACAAGTATTTTATGAAAGGAGAACACAAAAACTATGGCTTTCGAAAATAACAATTCAACTGAAACAAAAAAAAGATTAGCAATGCCAGATAGTGTCTTCATTGGCTGCGAACAACATGCTGAAGAATGTAAAAAATGTGCTGCAATGCAAGAATCACAAAAATCAATTTTATCATGCCAAATGTGTGAACAACCGGTGTTTTTCTGTCGCTCAAAACCTTGTGAGTATAAATTGCATTGTATCAATCCAGATTGTATTAAATCAAAACATAACTTTGTTTTTGTTGGCAAAAACAATATTAATAAAACAAAAAAATATTATGATCAACAATTACAAAAATAATTTAGGGAAAACTAATAATTAAACCTTCTTGAGAAAGAAGGTTTTTAATTTCTTAAATTTAGTATAAAATTTTTTTTATGAAATGCACTTCGATTACAAAATTCAAAACTTTAAAATTTTAATTTTCATAAACTCAACTCCTAACTATACAATGTTTTTGAAATGTAGAAACCACATACATTTTGTATTTTTGGTTTTTACAGTTTTGGAAAGTAAATTTTTTTATTTTTTTTAATTGAGGAGTTGAAATTATGTAAACAAAGCAATATTTTATTTTGCGGTCCCTAGTGAAAAAGTATGGTAAAGATAATGTTATTAATACTGTTAATAAGATTGCAAAAGATATTGAAATTAAAAAGTAAAAGAATAAATTATTCCGCGTAATTTATTAGCGGATAATTTATTCAGTAGTGTTTTTAATGGAGCGAAGCGACAACGAGCGGAGCGAGTTTGCAAATTTCAATTTTTTAGTTTTTAGAAAGGAGATGTATTATGCCAACTTGATTAACGACAATATTTAGTGTTGTTATTGTATTAGCAATTTTTCTTTATTTTGGTTTATTAATTTATCAAAAAATTAAACAAATTCGAGGAAAGAAAAAAGATAAAAAAGAAATTGAAAGAAAGGAGAGTAATAAATAATGTTAGGTATGTATTTAACAACAGCGTTTAATTTTTTAACAGTAACTACACCTACACCTAAAACTATGTCTGAGGGTATGACTGGTATTTGAACGGGTTTAACTAGTGCATTATGAAAAGTTAAAGAAGGTATAACAAATATTTTACCTGAGATAATGGTTTTCTTAGGTGAAGCGTGAATTATTTTAATTCCATTTGCTATATTTTGTATTATTAAAATCTTAAACTTTTTCCGTGTTATGGTTAAAGGATTTTAGTATTTATTATAATCGATTATATCTTAGTTAAGGCACACTAAATAGATGGTATCACATTTGTAAAAAATGAATTTATTAAATAGAAAAATGAAATTATTATATTTACTATTAAAGTTCTTAATAGTTATTTTCAGTGTGCCAATTTTTATTATTTTTATATTTAACAATGTTTATTAACAGTGTTTATTAAACATTAAATAAACAATATATTAGCATTATATATAACATTGTTAATAATCAGTGTTTATTACAATTAAAAAACATTATATAAACATTATTTATAACATTGTTTATTAAACAAATATTTAGTTAGGAGATTATATTATGGATATGAAATTTAAAACAACTAAGGAATATAAAAAATTAAAAAAAGAATTTATTTTTTTTAATTTGTGTTTTGGTTTTTGTTATTTTTTAATTTTCATTTGTTCTGGTTTTTCTATTGTTGTTATAATTTGGTCTTTAAATGTAGGAGATATTATTTATATTTTAATTTCCTTTTTCTGTTTAATAGCTTCTGTTTCCTTTTTATCATTATTGATTATAGGTCATATAATACAAGTTAAGGAATTTAAAGTTACAGTATTTAAGAAGCAATTATTACCGTTAGAAAATATAGTTGGAAAATTAGGAGAAGGTAAAATGCTAAGAAGTGGAGATGATAAAATTGAGTAATTTTGTTAAGAAAAATCAGAATGTAGAAAATTATTTTATTAGTAAGGAATTTATCCCTTTTACAACAGAAAAAGCAAGTTTTATTAATTTACCTAATCATAATCGTCATATTGGTTTTTGATTGAGTAATAAGTTTATTTATCCTAGTGAAAAACATTCAGAGCAAGTAGCAATCGGTTTGATTTATGATAATTCTTATCCTATTATATAAAGTATGATGAAAATTTAAAGGGAAATATTTGAAAATATTTAACTGGAACCGAATTAATCAATTTATATAATCAATATAAACAAAATTATTTTACTAAAATGAAAAAAGCGTTATTTTTAAGTGAACCTAAAAAAGTAAAAGCAAATAATAATAATAATAATAATTTAACAAATTGAAGTGTTGAAAAAGAAGAACAATTAATTAATGATTTAGAAAGTTTAAATTAAATGAGTTTATATGATTATTGAGTTCAATTTGTTAGTTATATTATTGGTTCAAATGCCCCTGAGTTTTTATATGTTATATCGTTTGTGTTATTTATTGTTTTGTTTTTTGGAATGTTTTTTAAACTTATTCAAAAAATGTGGAGTTTTTAAAGATGCAAAATGATTGACAAGAATTCAAAGAGTTTTTTATTTATATTTTTTTGTTTATAGATAAAACGAATGTTGAAAGTATTACAATGTGGAATTTAACGCAAAATGAATATTTAACTTTGATGGTTGGTGTTTGAATTGTGATTTTGTTTTTAACTTGGTTTTTCTTGTGAATGGTTTTTAAAATAGTTGGGTATTTTAAATAATGAAAAAGTTTATATTTTTCTTTAAAAACTATTGTTATATTAGTGGTTCAATGCTTTTGTTTAGTTTAATTGATTTATTACTTTGGTTAATTTCTTTGTATTGTGTTGGTTTAGTATTTTGAATATTATTTGCTTTGCAGTGTGTTTATTTTGTGTGATGATTGTGAAAAAATATTTTTTATCAGTTAAATTCTTTTCGGTTAGTAAATTTTGTTTGAGATAATCCGTTATCGGTAATTATTGGTAAGTTAGGAACTGGTAAAACATTACTTTTAACTTATTTGTCGCAAACTATGAAATTATTGACAGATGAAATTTATAGTAATTATCCGTTAGAAGATGATAAAGTTAAAGTTTTAACATTTAAAAATTTAGATTTTACCGATCGAACAAAACTAGTCCCACCCGATGATAGTGTTATTTTATTTGATGAAAGTTATTTGTATATTGATGGAACTAGTCCTCACGATGAGAAAAAAGTTCATAGTGGTAAAATACCATGAATTGTTTTAGCGAGACATTTTGGTAATCGTGCGTTGTTTACTGTTCAGCGTGAGGGTATGATTTGAAATAATATTCGCCAGTTAGCAAATGGAATTATTATTCCAATTTCATTTAAAAAACCCGTTGCTAAAAAAGGATTTAATTTTTTTAATCGTTTCTTTATTATGCGAATTGGGATTTTTCAAGATATAACGGATTATGAAATTTGAAAAACAAAATCAGTAGAACGAAGAGCAGAAGGTAAAAGAGTAAAACATAAGTCGGATGTTGGGTTAGGAATTCGGTTTTTTAAAATAATTATTCCCCTTGAATTTGCGAATAAATATGATAGTCAATGATTAAAATTTGTGCGTGATTTAAAGAATGACGAAATTGTTAATAAAAAAGAATATTATTGGTCGGAAATCACAAAGTTAAGTGTTAAAGAACGATTAAAATTGTTTGATATTGATATTTTGAAAAAGAATTTAAAACCTAAAAAAGAGAAAGGAAATAGTAAAGATGATTAATTTATTAGTTGAAAATAATAATAGTAATTGAGACAAGATTTTTAGTTTTGTTTTTGATATATTTTTGTTTATTTTTGATGTAATTTGAAATACAAAATTACCGATGACAAATACATCGATTGCTTATTTTTTAATCTTTTTTATGGTTATTAAGTTATCGATTTATGCAATTCACGGCACATCAACACAATATAATAATTTAGGTTCGACAGTTAATAATGGTGTTTCGCAAGTATATTCGTCAACTGTACGAAAAGGTATTAATGTTGGTAAAAATGTTTATCAAAATAGTAATAAGCAGCAAGTTAAACGAGAAATTAAGCGTCAAAATGTTAGACAACAAGCAAAATTTAAAAGAGGTGTTAAGTAATGATTAAATTAGTTTTATTGGTGGCGGCAATTGCGATATTTGGAACTGGTTTTATTACTGTTATTATTAATCAATTTACATCAGCAAAAAATATTATTATGGATTTATATAATTCTGATACTTGGTTGTTTTGATTATTTGGTAGAATGGCAGTTTTGTTTAGTCATCCGTTAATGTTAACAATATCGAGTTTATATATTGTTGGGTTTATTGTTTCAAAAACATTGTATAGTTAGGAGTTAAGTTTATGAAAAAATCGTTATCTTTATTTGCCATATTTATTTTAACTTTTTTGGGTTTGGTTATTTCATTTATTACTTTAACGGCGTTTAGACCCTTAAATGAGGAGCAATATACGCTTAAACAAGAAATATTACTGGTAAAGGTATTAATGAAACTGATTTTATTAATACAATGTTTTTACGCAGTAGTTTTTTTGAAAATTGGTCGGAAACAAATTATTTTATTAATCCAACTTTAAAAACATCAAAAAAATTATCGTTTAATGATAAATGGTATTTGGATTTTTTACAAGATAGTTATTCTACGGGAGTTGTTTATGATAAACCTGATGAAATATTTTTGGGTTATTATCAACAATGACATAGTTTAAAAAATAGGTATATGGTTGAAAAATTTTATGATGTTAAAAGAGAGAATTTTTTGAATGATTTAATTGATTTTATTTATGCTTTTGCTGTAAAATATAAGATGTATGATGTATCTAAAAAAATTGTAGAAAATGTTGGTCGTTATAAAGAAAATCATTATCCAAGAGTTAAGTTGAAAGTAGATAATTGAAAATTAATTGATATTAATTGACAAAAAGATAAATATAAATTTGAAAATGAATTTAAAAAGTTAAATAATAAATGATACTTTTTTATTGAATCTGATACATATGGATTTAATAAATATTTAGCAAAAAATAATGGTAATAATATAAAACAAGTAAACGAATGAAATTTTCTTATTTTTAATGGAAATTATGCTTATTTTGATGCTTCAAAAATAAAATTAATTTATTGTTGAGATGGTGATGGTGAACCAAAAACACCAGAAATAAATAGTGGTGGTCAAATTACTGATTGAAATAGTTATCAACAAACTCGCGTAAAAGAATTTATTAGTTTATCTTTATATTCTGTTTTGCTAGAAAATACTAGGGTTCAGCAAGGTGGTAGTGCGGATTATGAAAATCCGAATAAGGTTGGTACAAGGCGGATAATTTTTGATTTTGAGACGGTTGATGAATTGGATGTTAAAAATATTAAAAAAGCAATTTATCGGATGATTTTAACTGTTGATGAAGCAAATTTAATTATTTCTGGTAGTTTAGAGTTAAATAATATTAATAATGATGATTTAAGTTTTAATTTTAGTTTTATGCGAATGGGAATGGGTGAGGTTTTTAATTTTAATGGTTCAATTTATTCATCATTAAATAGTAAAGATTTAAAGTATTATCAACAGTTTAGCGGTCAGTTTGATTTATCTAAGTTTTTACAGTCGTTTTTTGCAAGTGCTTTGGTGCCAGTGTTTCAAAATCGTAGTTCGTTTATTGAAAATGGATATATTGATAATTTACAGTATGATACTGTTTTAGTTAACTTTTTTGCCTTGAAATTACAAAATTTTAATAATATTTTGTTGAGTGAGAATATTAACGATAAATTGCAATTTGATAAATTATTAAATAGTATGTTTAAGATTTCACAGAAATTTTATACTAATTATTTACGTACGATTTTTGATTTAGAGAATAATACTTATGTTCAAGGTTATAATAAAAAATATGGTTTATTAGTAAATAATGGTTTTAAAATTTACCCACGATATTTTTATTTTTCAGATAAATATAAGCAATTAGATATTAAATTATATTCAGCATTTAAAAATCGGTTTTATACGATTAATAATTATGGTAGTGTTTTTAATTATGATTTTTCGGTTGCTAATAATTATAATATTAAGTTAAATTCGGGTTATGTTTTTGGTGGTGATTTACAAAATAAATATGGTTTGCAATATAAAAAAATTGAAGAACAAAAAATCGGTTATAATGTTTTTGAATTGCAAGCACAAAAAGAGAATGATATGTACCGATATTATGATTTTAATTTTGGAATTTATAACTGACAAGAGATTAATAATGGTGGGTTGTTCCCCGATAAACAATGATGACAAGTGCAATATGTAACGCCAGAGGGTTGATGAGATTTTGGTGCTCATATTAAAAATGCGGTGATTTGAATTGTCAATACTATTCCCGGTGTTAAACAAGTTAATGAATTAGCGAGTGGTGTTGGTAAGGTTTTTGAAACAGTATATAGTTTTTTTAGTCAAATATTTGAGGTATGAAAATTTAATCCAGCATTGTATAGTACAATAACAAATATCTTTTTATTAATTATTTTTATGAAATTTGTGCGATTAATATAAAAAGGAACTTTTATTTAGTTCCTTTTTGTTCTTTTCAGTCAATAATTTCACCGGTGTTTTTGTCAATAGTTGGTGTTTCTGGTTCACTAATGCCATCTCAACAATAAATTAATTTTATTTTTGAAGCATCAAAATAAGCATAATTTCCATTAAAAATAAGAAAATTTCATTCGTTTACTTGTTTTATATTATTACCATTATTTTTTGCTAAATATTTATTAAATCCATATGTATCAGATTCAATAAAAAAGTATCATTTATTATTTAACTTTTTAAATTCATTTTCAAATTTATATTTATCTTTTTGTCAATTAATATCAATTAATTTTCAATTACTATCTTTTGGTGGTTGTTGTGCGTTATATGATGGTTTTGGTTTATTATCTTCCTCGTTTTTATTATTATTTTCTTTTTTACAACTGATTAATGTTGTTGTGCTTGTTGCGGTTAATCCAATTGCTCCTATTATGCTAAGTCATTTTTTCATATAGATTGCTCCTTTTTATTGTTTTATATATAATTGATTTTATCTTATATCAATTATATATCAATTATTCGTATTAAATATTAATTTTATATATTTTTGATGGTAGGTGTAAAATAATGAAATATATTATTAATAATTTTAATTTGTTTGATTTACAAGCAAAATTAAAGAGTTTTTTGAGTAAAAATTATAAAAATAAATATTATAAAAGAATAAAACAAAAAATATTTTCATATATTAATTTGTGTAATGATTATTATGTTAATAGTGGTAAATTTTTATTGAAAGATTTAATTAAAAAATATTTTAAAAATAAATTTTCAACTTTTTATTATTGAGCGAATAAAATTTTAATTGCATATAAAAATAATGATTTTGCTGAATTATTATTAAAGTCAACAATTCCTAATAATATTAATTATCAATATAGTGATGATATTCGCAAAATTATTTGTGATTTATATTTTGAATATTGTAATAAACATGCTGGTGGTGTTTTATCTTTGTTTTATAATTTAAAAAAAGGAATTCATGGAGAAGAATTAAAAAATAAAGCACCAAAAAATTTAAAAACATTTTTTCGTTGACTTAAAAAAGATGAAAGATGATTAAAAATAAAAAATAAAATTAAAGAAATTAAAAAACAACATCCAAGATATGAAGTTAAAGAAATAGGTTTGTTACAGATGGACGCTAAATATTTTGTACCAAGTAAATTTCCAGTTGATAAAAAGTATTATGTTTATGATTTTATTGATGAAAAAACAAGATTAGCATTAGGATATGTTTATGATAAATTAAGTACTGATAATGCTATTGATGCTGTTAAAAAAGCAATTAGTGATTTTAAAAATATATTTGATATTATAATAACACGGATTAGAACTGATAACGGTTCTGAATTTATTAATAATTATCGTAATAATCAAAAAATTAGTGTTAAAAAGACTAATTTTACTCAATTTTTAACAGATAAAAATATTTTGCATCAAACAACACCAGTTCGCTCTCCACAGTCAAACGTTAAGATTGAAAGATTTCATCAAAATTATACTAAATTATTTGTATTTGAAGAAAAAATATTAAATGCAGTTAGTTTACAGAATAAATTAAATGATTATTATTATTTTTATAATTTTGAAAGAGTACATAAGTCTTTAAATTTTCAGACACCATTTAATTTTTTGAATAGTTTAAGTTTAATTAAATAATTTTAAATTATTAAGTTTTTGTGTTTAAACTAAATAAGTTTATTATATTTTAATTAATTAATAATATGTAAATTAACTCATAAAATATGTTATTAAAATAATAAAATATGTTATTAAAATAATAAAATATGTATTTATTAATTAAAATTTAATAAATTATTTTTTAGTGTGTTTAATTTTATATTTTTTATTTATTTATTTTATGATATTTTTTTATTATAAATAAATATTTTTATTATTTTTGTTATTTTCTTGTAATCTTTAAAATGTGTGTGGTATACTACAATTTTATGAATTTATATACATATTTACTTTTTCCTTTCTAAAACAAAAATAAAAAAACACTTACCTATATTTAAAGTTTCCTGACGTGAAACCATTTATTTTGGTTTGAATACATTAAACATTTAGAAAAATGTTTTTTTATTCTAATTTATATTATATTTTTAATTTTAAGATTATCAATTTTTTTAAATAATATCAACTGTGAAATTTTGTACTTGTTTTCTAAGAGTTTCATATATTTCAAGAAAAGATTTAACATCATCTTTAAAAACAAAAATTTTTATATGTTGTGTTGATTTAATATCTCCTAATGATTTTCTATTCCTTATTTGCTTTTCATTAATTTTTTTTAAAAATAATAATCAATGTTCATTAAGACCTTTATAAAAAACATATTCATCAAAATCATAAATATTTTGTAATTCACTAATTTTCTCTTTTAAAGTTATATTTTCTTCACGTACATCAAAATACTTTTCTTTTAAATTATAATATTTTTCTTCTAAAGTTTCTCCATAATAATTATCTCCTACTTGCTGACTAACATTTTCCGCTTTTGCTTTTAAAAACTTTACTTGTTTTGCATTATCACTTAAATTAGTAGTTAATTCATTTGAAAGTTCTATTGCAATTTTATTTTTATTTATATCGTTATTCATTATTTACACCTCTTAATAAATTATATCAAAATTTTTTTATTTCGTTTTCTCCAGTTGTGTTACTTAATCAAGTAAAAGGGCTCTGCCCCTAAGTCGCTCCGCGACTTTTACCCCTTTAAGTAAGGTGGTGTGGTGGTTTATCCACGCACCACCTTACTTTTTTACCAACAACATTATTTTTACTACTAAAAATAACGTAAAAGTCCGTTAACCATTGCTAAAACTAAAATATAACTTAACATAATCTTAAATGTAATATCAAAAGCAAACAAATTACCAATATTATTAAACAATTCCGAAACATTACTAAACACATGTACTATCCCATTAACAAATTTATAAATTTCTTTCATACCAGGCAAATTATTTACAATCCAAATTGCCGCATTTTCAATATGAATATCTAAAGACCGCGTAAAATATTCGGTTGGTATAAATTTACCAAAAACTAAGAAAAAGATAGATATAAAATTCTATATTTTTTAATTAGGTTAAAATTGTCGTTAACCTTGCTTAGTTTAAGAAAATAACAGCAAAACCAACTAAATAAAACTCTCCTACTTGGAATGTCGTTAAATCAAGCAAGCGAGGATAAACAATACAGGGGTGGCCGTACCGCTACGACATAATGGAGGCAATTCTTTTAGGCAATATAAAAGAGTTATCGTGGTTTGGGGATAAATCTTTAACCTGCAATGGCTAAAGGGTGAGTGTTCCACAATAAAAAAATTTAGAAATCTTACTATTTATAAGGAGGTTTTGAAAGCGTCTTTAAAAGAACTCTGTTGAAAAGAGTTAAAAATTAAATTAGCAAATAAGACAAGTATTAATTAATAAATGTCAGTGTTATATCAATGAGTACTTTACAAAATTAACTAAAAACAGAAAAGGCGGATGATATTGTAAAAAGTATGCTCGGCATTGCTTAGCAAAATTAGAATTTATTAATAAACAAAAAATAAGTTATAGTATTTGATTTTTGACTTTAAAATGCAAAAATAACCATCAAATTATTAAAAAATTAATTTTTAAGAAAAATAAATGATGAATTATTAATATTAAAAATTAGAAAGGAGGAATTATAAAATGAAAACATTACAAGATTTAATTAAAGATTTAACAGATATTACTGTTGAACAAAATAAAATAAATGAATATTTAAGCAGAGAATGTTTAGATTTACGAGGTGCTGATTTAAAAAATGCTATTTTAATAGGTACTGATTTATCTGGTGCTCATTTAATAGATGCTGATTTACGAGGTGTTTATTTAAAAGATATTAAAATCACAAAACAACAATAACTTTTTAATTTATAATTTAAGCAAATAAATTGCTAATTAGTATTATTTTTTGCAAATAATTTGAAAAATAAGTTAAATTACTTTTTATTTTCCTTTTTACAAGATAATATAAAATATATTGTTTAAATAAAATGAGGTATAAATAATGAAAAAACTATTAAGTATTTTAAGCATTCTTTTATTAGGTACGACAAGTAGCTTTGGAATGTATGGTTGTGTAACAAGAGGTAACAATTTACCAAAAAATAATGAATATACAGCAGAAGCGAATAAAGATATTGAAACGTTCTATGAAATAATAACATTAATTAAAAAGAAAATTAAAACTTGATGAGATAGTAAGGAACTAATTGATACTAATAATTATTTTAATGATATTGCTAAATTCAATGAATTTATTACAACTTTAAAACCAGATGAATCACAAACTTTTATTGGTGCGGAAATTAGCAAATGATCTTTTTTAGAACAGTTAATTAATGATTTTAAAAAAGAAATTAATAATATTAATAATGAACTTGTTATTACTTATCATAATTTTTATCGTAAAATAGAAAAAGAATTTCCAATATTATTGTCAGATGATAGTATTAGATTAAAAGTAAATAAAATTAATTTTAATAACATATCAAAATTAATTGCTAATAATGAAGAAAATTTAAATGCAATTACAATTAATTTTGATATTAATTATTCAGTTAAATTTAAAGAATTTGACCAAGTTTATGAAAGTAATGGGTTAGTTATTGCAAGTAATAATCTGGAATTTCTAACTAATGTTCAAGAAAAAGTTGAATCATGATTTATAAAATTTATTCATGATTTATTTATTAAGCAAGAAAATAAAATTATTGATACTTCAAATCAACATTTTAATGATATTAATACGAATAGTACAATTTGACGAACTATTAAACAAGAATTAGATAAAAACAATATAATAACTAATTCTCAACCTTATTTTTATAAGTTTTTTGATACTTTAAATTTATGAAGTCGATTTTATAAACCTGATTCAATATTAGCCTTAGTAGGGGAAGGGTATCAACCAGATAAATTAACTGCAGAAAACTTTTTAAAACTTTATAAAGAACATAACAAGATTATTCTTAGTGAAGATAAATATTATTTAAAAGCAGATATAAGAAATTTTTTGCCAAGTAATTTAACAATTGAGAATTTACCTTTTAAAGATAAATCTTCACAATGAAGAACATTAAAGACACCAATTAAAGTTTTAGTACCAAGAGATAAAGTTGATCAACAATTACAGCAATTTGCAGAAAAAACAATGGCATTTTGACGTTATTATCAATTAGAAACTTATGATAATAAACTTGTTTTTAAGATGAACCAAGCAGATTTTGATGTTTTACTTAAAAAAGTTAGTTTATTTAAACCAGAAAATTTAATTGATGCAAAAATGACACTAATTTTTGAGACTATTTTTAATCTTTTTAATAATACTGTGACTGATACAGGAAAAATTAAATGACACATTTATAAACCTAATGTAGCAGATTCAACAGAGAAAGAAGTTATTTCAAAATTTAAAATGGAAACAATAATAAATGATGATAAAAATATTACAATTCAACTATTTAGAAACCATTATCCTAGTGGAAATTACCCAATTTACTATATAAATCTATCTTACAATGATTTTGGTTATAGTTTCTTTTTTACTCCTAATCGCGAAGAAAGTAATATTAAAAATGATGATTATTCATTTTTACAAACAATAGAATTTAAGGTTGTTTAAGTTTATATTAATTAATTATAAGAATAAGCAAAATATAATGAAATCTATAAAGGTGATTGTAATGAAAATATATGTTCTAAAAAAATATCAAAAATTTATTAATATTTTCTTTATTATTTTTTTTGCTTATATTTTATTTTCATCATCGTTTTCAATTATTGATATTGCGGGTAATTATAGTTTTTTAAATATTACATTAAATTTATTTTATCTTATTTGATCAAGTTTTATTTTTCTCTTTTTTATGGGAATTTTAGTTCAAATTTTGATTAATTTTAAACAATTAAAAAAGACAACAATTTCAGCGTGGAAATTAATTTTATTTTCTAATTGACAAATTATTATTTTATGACTTTGTAATATTGTTTTAATTTCATATATATTATTTTTTGGTTATACTTCAATAATTTTTCAATTGCAAAATATAATTGCATATGAAACAATATATTCTTTTTTATTTATTTTATGCTATGTTTTTTATGCAATTTTTACTATTAGTTTTATTGTAATGCTAATATTGTTTCGCTTATATATAGGTTATTTAAAAAACATTAATGATGTGATTGCTTCTAGTTACTATACATTTTGTAAATGTACTTTAACTAGTATTGTTATTCCCCAACAAAGTCAATTAACAATGTCAATTTTATTAATAATTTATCCAAATTATAATTTTAATCAATGATTTATTAAAAAAACCAGTATTGTTGATAATCTTCGTAAAACAGAATTATTAACACAATTTAAAAAACAAACAACACCACCTAATCTTTATTTTAACTAAATTCAAATATTAACAAAAGAGAAGAAGAAAGAATGTGGAAAAATGACAGGTTTTAAGTTATTATTTAAAAACAATTTTAAAAACATGGTTAAAAATAAAATTCAATTTTTTGGTTTAGTTGTTTTAGTATTTTTGACTAGTTTTATTTTTACAATTATTGAAGTTTCTAAACAACGAGTAGAGAATAATTATAATACTTTTATTTCTGAACAATTAAGTAATCAACATGATTTTGTTGTTAGTTTTACTAATACTACTTATGTTAAAAATTCAAATGGGGAACCAGATCAGTTTGAAAAAATTACAGATAGTGGGGTTCGTCAAAATGCAATTTTAGAATTTATTAACGAACAATTAAAAAATCGAAATGAACATTTTATTTATAATCGTGTTGAAGCACGAACATTTAGTTTTGGAAAAAATAAATTTATTAAAGCAGTAACATTAAATCCTTATCAAGAAATTGATAAACTTATTGTTGCTAATGGAATGCCGTTAAGTTTTTATATGAAATATTTATTATCGATTAATGAAGAAACAATGCATTGGATTTATTTGACGCCTGAGTTTGCTCGTAAAAATAATATTAAAATTAATGATATTATTCGATTACAACCCGATAGATATGGAACAACAATTAAAGTTGCTGATAGTGAATTAAAAGGTGTTGATTTAACTTTATATGAAAGAGAAGATATTAATAAATGATTGCCAAAATCACCATATTCAAATGAAAATTGGTTTCGAGTGGTTGGGTTTGGACAATCAGCGGATTATGTTACACCAATTATTGATGCAGGACATCCGTTTCCAAATATGAAAAATGAAGGAATTGCATATTTAGATCCGCGATTATTTGGCTTAGTTGAAGATACAGCTGGTAATAAATATCCTGTAACAAAGTTAGATTTAACAAAACAAATTTTAATTCCAGAAAGTCAATTAGAACGAGAAATTTATTATGTTGGAAAATTTCAACAGACAAAAGTTGACCAAATGCGAAGTAATTATAGTCAAACAATTAATAATTATTTAAATACTGACCAGGGAAAACATATTGGTTTAAATGGATATTATGTTAAAACACTATCAACTGGTTTACCAATTGCTACGTTTCGGACAGATAATCGTTATGAATTTGCAAAACGAATTACATACTTTACGTCAACATTAAGTGCTTTTATTAGTGGTTCTTATATTTTAATTACAATTTTACTAATTATTTCGTTCTTTGTATTAATTTTAGTTGTTAGTCGACAAATTGATGCAACTGGCCCACAAAATGGATTGTTACGAGCATTAGGATATCGTCGTCGTGTATTAACCTTTAGTTATATTTCCTATCCATTAATGATTGCATTAATTGGGGGAATAGTTGGTTATGGAACGGGAATTAGTGGACAATTTACTGTTAAATATTTATTTGGTTCATATTTTAATTTACCATATGGAAATTTTGTATTTGCACCATTAGCATTAGTAACTTGTGTTTTATTTATTTTTGCTTTACTAACTTGTGTCACAATGATTAGTGGAACAATTATGATGGTTTCAAGAACACCACTACAATTAATTCGTAAAGAAAAAACAGTTTCAAATGGTCGTTTTAAAAAAAATGTTTATAAAATGTTTGCAATTCGCAAAACATTTGCTGCACGATTTCAATCAGTACAATTATCTAATTCAATTGGAAAAATGGTAGGGGTATCTTTAACAATGATTATTAGTACCATTATGATTACGATGTCAACAACAATTCCAATTATCTTACAAAATAATATTCGTTATTCATACGAAGGAGATAATTATAAAACCCTAGTTGAATATAATAGTCCGATTTATAATTTACCAACAACTTTTTTGCGAACATATGATCCAAGTCAAAAACCATGAGATAGTAAAAAAAGTCTTTTAACTAATACAAATATGACAACAGATGTTAATCAATATCTTACTGATTTTGAAACAGGGCAAATTAATTCTGAAAATTTTGCTCCAACTTATCAAGCAGATGATATGCGGTCATTGTTATATAGTAATATTTCAAAAGAATTTTTGCAAAGTAATAAATTAACTTCAAGTGATCCTGGTTTATCCAAAGCAATTTGTAGTACGACATGAGGTTATTACAATGATTTTGCTTTAAATCTTTTAACAAAATCAACCATTGAACAATATTTGCGAACAACAGAAACAGCTCGCGAACATATTGATATTTTAGAAAAATCTCGATTATTTTATTGAAAATATCTGGAAACTGTTGGTTTAAACATTAAACGTGCAGATTATTTTGATTCACGAGGAAATTTAAATCTAAATGATAAGTTAAGAAACAATATTTTTACCCAAAGTGATTATAAACGAGATTTTGGAGAAGGAAATCCAACGATTACATTAGCTAATAATCATTTTCGTCCAGCATTAGAACAACCATTGTCGGTATCGTTTTATGATGTTTTAAATTCAGCAACAGGAAATGAGTTTAATACAAGTTTAAAAAAACCAATGTATGATTTATATAATTGAATTTATGCTTACTTTGTAGAAAATGTTAATCAATGTTTTATTCAAGGAGTATATTCACGTTCTCCGCAAACTGTTCGGTTAAAAATGCAAGAAGCATTTAATCAAAACAATGGTAATTTTAATTTAACCTTCGGAGTAATTCCGTTTAATCCATTAACAGATGATCGGGGAACAATGATTAATGCTGAATTAAATAGTATTGAGTTTAAGATTTACGGAATTAATCGTACATTTAAAAACCAAGCATTAACTAATAAAAATGGTGCGAATTTAAATGAAAAATTATTTACAGCAAGTAATAATATTGTTTTAAATGAATCATTAGCTAAACGCTTAAATGTTACAGTTGGAAATCAAATTAGTCCGTATTTAATTCGCAAAGAATTAGTTGATAGTAATCAAGGTGTTACTTCTGATCAAATTTTACAAGGTTGAGATGGAAGTGATGTAACAGGTGATGATGCTCAAGCACAAGGGCGAGTTGGTAAATTAATGTTTAATGGTGATAATAAATATAAAAATAAGGTTATAGATGAAAATAATGAATATGTTTTAGAAAGTAAAATTGATGCACTTGACCGAAATTTTACAAAACCATCAATTTTAAACGATAAAATTGATGATGGAAGTTATCGAGTAAGTAATCAAATGAACAATCAAACTTTTACAGTTGTTGGTATTACTAATCAATATGGTTCACCACGAGCTTGAATTAATGAAGATAGGGCACAACAATTACTAGGATATGATAAAACACGGAATTATTTATTACAATTGTTTTTAAATGAATGAATTAATTCATTTATCAGGAAGAATCCTGAATTAACACCATCAAGAAAAGAGAGTTTAAACTTGTTAGAAAAATTTATTAAAGACCATTCAAGTACGCCTGTTAATAACTTATGAAATAAGTTTGTTGAATATTGAAGCGTACATCAAAGTGCAGTTAATTGAATTGCTGTCTTTGAAAATGAATATCCGATTTTTAATTATAAAATTTCTAATAGTACTAAAATTGATGATATTGAAACAGGACTAGGAACAAGTCAATTATTTGGTGACTATAGTTTTTATGGTTTAAATGGTGGTATTAGAAGTGAAATTTCTTATCCACCATATGCAAATAGTACTTTTGGCAGTTTAATGCCAATTGCTTCAGCACAAGCAATTTTAGGAAATATTTCAAAAGCAGTTAATGCGATTATCTTCTTTATTATTGGAATTTCGTTTGTATTAAGTTTTATGATTATTATTTTAACAAGTAATATTGTTATTGCAGAAAACCAAACAATTATTGCAACAATGAAAGTATTAGGATATCGAAATCGTTATATCACAAAATTAGTTATTGGAATGTATATTCCTATTATTGTAATAATGACAATTGCCGGTTTTGGCTTTGGATGATTATTCTTAATTATTTCTAATATGATATTAATTCGAATTGGAATAGTTTTACCACTGTTTATGAATGTCATGATTCCATTTATTGCAATTGGAAGTGGATTATTATTATACTTTATTGCATATTTAATTAGTTGATTCAATATGAATCGAATTAATCCATTGATTGCAATTATGAATGCGGATTAAGGAGGAATTAAAATGAAAAAATTATTAGCAACTATTGCCGTTGGAATTCTAGTTTCAGGACCAGTAATGTCTGTAGTTAGTTGTACTAAAAATGATAATTGAAATAATATTCCAGTTGATCCACCAGTTTTGTCAGTTGAAGTAACTGGTTTTGTTGGAGTTGATTTTAAAACAATTGATCCACAAAATAATAAACAAACTATTCCTGAATTATTCCAGCAATTAGAGCAATTGTTTCAAGGAGCAAAATGAAACTTTGATCAGTTAATAAAAAATTATAAATTTAATAATCAATCAAAACCAATTGATAAAATTGATTTGTATCGTAATGGTCAATATGAATTGAACTTTAGTGATGGAACAAATTTAAATACAATAAAAATTAATAAAACAGTAAAAACTTCAAACCATTTAGATGATAAAGTAAAGAGTATTGATTTAGGACAAATTACTGATGCACGACCAAAAACAATTTTAATTGCCGCTATTTTTAACAATATGCAACTTATTTCAGAATTAGATAAGTTTGGTGAGTATTTTATTGGGCCACAAACATCAGAAATATGAAACCGACAAATTGAGCAAATTGATAAAATTATGATTGAACCCGATCAAACTGGAGCAACTTTAATTTCAGGAAAAGACCATTGGTCAGAAGATAATAACCCAAGAACAGATTATTATGGTTCAGTTAAAGTGTCTTTTTCTGTTGTCCCACCTGAACCTCCAATAGTAAAAGAGGATTTAGGACAAATGAAGTTAACAACAAATTTAGGTAAATTACCAAAAGTAAATATTTTACAAGTAATGATGATGTTTATTAGTGTTAATTTTGTTAGCCAGTTAAATCGACTAAGTGCTTTATTAAATGATTTATATTTAGAAATTAACCCTGATAACAAAGGTGGAACAATTACTGCTTATGATAAATCAGAATACTATACTGGTAGTGTTAACATAAGTTTTAGTTAATTACATATTAATAAAAACCGCTAATTAGCGGTTTTTATTTGTGATTTTTATTTTAGTGGTTAATAAAAATTATTTGCAATAATTTTATAATTATAATAATTTGAATAAAATATTTATTTTTAATTTAATAATATGATATAACTAAATTCCTTTTTTAGAATAAATGTGGTATAATTATAATAGAAAAAATGGTTCCATAAGAAAATTCTATGATGTAATAATTATAAAATGTATTAAATTATTTTAAATTAATTATATAAGGATTTTTTATGTTGAAAGATATTTTTTATATTGTCGAAGAAGAAATGTGCAATAAATGTTGAAATCAATTAGCACAAGCAATAAAAGAAGTTAAAAATAATAACGCGCAATTAAATAAATTAATTTTATTTTTAAAATTCATCATACTAGTATTTAATTTATTTTTAAGAGTCTTTTCATGATAAGTTGCTTTCTTAACCAAAACACCTTTACAATAATGTGATATATCACCTTCAATATGACAACCAATATTATTTCATAATGTTTGATTTCTGACACCTTCTTCATTATTTTTAATTAGTCTAATTGTCTCTTTTAAGAATTTCATTTTTGATTCTTTTATAAAAGAAGCACTATTTTTTAAGCATTCTAATAATTCTTCATATTTAGCATTAAAAAAATAATCAACCGTTTTATGATATGTTTCTTTATTTTGTTTGTTTTTACTTTGATAGGGATATAATTTTTTAAATCTACTTGTAAGATGAAATTTATCTATCGTGTAATGTACTTTTATTTTTAGGGAAATATTCTTGAATAAATTTTTCCCATATTTTTAACTCAAGGTGCACCATCTCCTAATACCATAAATTCAATATTGTCATTAATATCATAATAACTTGTAATTAATGTAAGTAATTTATTAACAAAATTTGTTAATTTACTATTTGTATTATGTAAATTCAAGCAGCAAAATCTATCTCTTGTTAATTTGATGATAACATCATTTTTAACAAATGCAACTCTTTTTTTAAAAAAATAAAATATTTTATAAATATAACTTAATTTAACCATATTTAAACACACTAAAAAAGCATTTATTAAAATTTTAATTAATAAATTCTTTAAATATTCTGTAAAAACATTTCTTTTGCACTTATTCAATTTAAACACGGTCGGAGTTTTTCATTTATAACATTAACTACTCAATCAATTATTTTCTGACTAACATTATTAAAATCAGTTCCCTTAGGAAAGCGTTTTCTAAATTCGCGGTTAATTCTTTCAATTAATGGTTTTTGTTTTGGTGAACCAGGGTCACAATAATAAACATTAAAACCAGTAATTTTTTCCATCTCTTCAAATTTACTAAATTCTTTTCCTCTATCTGTTATTATTCCTTTAATTTTTCCAACTAAACCATTAATTCTAACTAATTCTTCAAGTTTTTCTAAAACTTCATTAGCAGTATGATTTTCTAATTTCATAGCAAAGTATTTTTTACTTGATTGTTCTACTAAAACTAAAACAGCAGATTGATGGTCTTTTCCAACAACAGTATCCATTTCTAATCATCCAACATTAGAAACTTTATTTTCAATATCTTAAATTGACCTAAATCTTTCATCTAATTTACCACGATTATCAGGTCTTTTCTTTGTTCTATTTTTTCTACCACCATTTAATAAATTTTTTCTTTAACAAACCCAAAAAACCTAAATGAATTCATTTATAAAATGTTTTAAGACAAGCAGGAAATTTAATCCCAAACTTTATTAAAAAACGCTGAATAATTTCTGCTGGTGTATCACCAAAAATATTAAATCTTAAATTTAATAATTTTTGTTGTTATTCTGTAAATATAGGTAGTTTTTTAATACATTTTTTTACGCTTTTTAAAATAATCTTTATGTGCTTCAACTGGTGTATAATCTTCTATATTTTTAAATCTTTTAATTTCTCTTTTAATAGTATTCACACTGCGATTTGTTTGTCTTGCAATTTCAGATAAATTAAGCGTACCATTTTTCTTTTTACAAACATTAGAAGATAATAAATCCTTAAATAAATTTCGTTCATAATATTTTAGATGTGTATAATCTTTCATATATTCTGTCTCCAATCTTTTTAAAATTATTTATACACTATTTTTAAAAAACTATTGACAATTATTTTTAAAGTTATACAATTAATTTATAACAAGTTGCGAATATCTGTCTCTATACTTGTTTTACAAAAAAAAGACTTGAAAAAGTCTTTTTTTAATTGTTTATTGTAAAGATGCAATTAGGTAATTCCAACCTTGTTAATATGATATTATACCTTTTATCAAAAAATGCAATATTTTTTCAAAAAAAATAATTTTTTTAAATATGAGTTAATATTTAAGCACGACAAAAAGAAAAGTTTGCTACAAATATATAATTTATATTTAAAAAAATTAAATATTAATATTTTGTAAAAATACCTCTTTGGAGGATAATCAATCTAAACTCGGTCGCGGCTTTTCATTAATAATTTTCATAACTTTATTAATTTCTTTTTGAGTAACAGTATTAAAATCAGTTCCCTTAGGTAAATACTCTCTAATATCTCTATTTATTCTTTCAACTTTTGCTTTTTGTGTAGGAGTTCCAGAATCACAAAAATAAACATTAGCATTAGTAATTTTCTCTATCTCTTTTCATTTACTAAATTCTTTACCTTGATCTGTAATAATTCCTTTTATATTTACTTTATAAAGTTTATTTCTAATAATACTTTTAAGAGCTTTATTAACCTCTTCTGAATTATGTTGATTTAATTTAAAACAAATCGTATATAAACTTTTTTCTTCGGTAAAAGTTAAACAAGCAGACTTATGTTCTTTTCCAACAATACAATCCATTTGAAATCAACCAAAAGTTCCCTTTTCATGTTCTGCTTCTTCAATAAATCTAATATTAGTTAATTGACCACGATCATCTTTTTTCTTTTTTGTTTTATATTTTTTACCTTTAAATGGTAATTTTTTCTTAATTTCAGTATTTTCATCATCAAAAACCCCATATTCAATATATTTATAAAGTGTCACATGTGAAAATGGAAACTTTTCATTATACTTTTTTTCATATTCATAAATAATTAATCTTGGTGAATAACTTTTTTTACTTAAAATTTTTCTTACATAATTTACAACTTTTGTTGAAATTATAGTATATTTAATAGATTTTTTTCTTTTCTTTTTATAATCATCATTTGCTTTTTCAGGATTATATTCTTCTTTAAGTCTTTCAGCCTCTAATCTAATTGTATTAGTTCTTTTATTCATTACTTTTGCTATTTTAGAATAATTAGGTGTACCATTTTTCTTTTTAAATGTTTCTGATATTAAATATTCTTTTAATTTATATCTTTCATCAAGACTAAAATGTTTATATTTTTTCTTTTTCATAAGATTTAACCAACCTTTCCAAAAATATTTTTATCATAAAATTTAAAATTTTGTTGACATTTTATTAAAAGATGTTAGGATGGTGATGTAATTTAATACAAGTAGGATTATCCAACCTTAAATCTCTTGTTTAAAAATTACTAAAAATAAAGACTTGCAAAAGTCTTTTTTTATTTTACTTTTTTATATTTTTTTGTAGAATGGTGATGACAAAAAGAGGTAAAAAAGATGCAAAAAGAGGTAAAAAAGACGGTAACAAAGGTAACAAAGGTACCAAAAGGATGATGAAATAGTGTAAAAGAGCGTCAGATTAAAGATAAATTAACAAAATTTGATGAATATTGTAAAGAAAATAATATTAAACTTGCTACAAAAGAAACCTTATTAATCTTTTGTAATTTAGAAGAAGATGAATATAATACCTTAAAAGACGCTAATTTATTAGCATTTAATGAACTTAAAATGAAAATAAGAATATTAGAAAATAATATAAAATTACATCTCTTAAATGAAACTAAGGGGGGTGTATCTGTATATGCTCAGTATTATGGTCGTGAAAATGAAAGTGAAATAAATTATGCTCTCCCAGTAATTAACATAACAGATGGGAGAAACATATAATGGCAATGTTATATGAATATAGTTATCTTAATAAGATAGTAATTAGTTTGTTAAATAATACTGAATATATTGCAGATGAGATTAATTTAGCAGGTAGTCGTAAAGCAGGTAAAACATATTCTATTGATGAATTAATAGCATTATTAAGTTGTGTAGTATTAGCACATAAAGATAAAAAAATAGCAATATATGGTTTTAGATTAAATAGTGCTGATACTGCTGAAATGCAACAAGATATTCAAGATGCATTAGATAAAATAGGTTTAATTCTTAATCCTACTAAAAAATGAAAAGGTGGTCATTATCAATATAATGCTAGGTTTAATAAACCTACTTGATTATTTCCTAATGGTAGTTTTATTAAATTACAAGGAGCAAGAAAAAGTAATTCATCGCAAGTATTAGGTAAAGGAACAGCACGAGCAAATGGTGCTGATTTATGTATTATTTGATTAGAGGAAGCAAATGAATTTAGTAAAGCAGAAAAAGAAGCAATTATGCAAGCAGTTCGTGATTATAAAAAAATGATATTAATTACAAGTACTAATCCTGATAGTATTTATCAAGATCATATTGATTATTTAAATAAATTAATGCCATTTAATCGTAAAGAATTAGAAAGTAATGGTGAGCAAATATCTAAATTAATAGTGCCAGCCTTAGATCCTAAAACAGGTCAAAAAGCATATGATAAAAAAGTAATTAATCATTATACTAATTATTTAATTAATAAAGATAATTTAAATTATGATGAATTAATGAAATTATATGAATTAAAAGCAAGAATGACCTAAAAAATATGAGGTTTGAGGAATTGGAATGCCAGGTGCATTAGATGGTAGTATTTTTGCTAATTATTTATTTAGTAAATTATATGATTTTGAACCAGTTAATTTTAGAGCAGGCTTAGATTTAGGTTATGCTGAATCACCATTAGGACATGCTACTCATGCAATTTTAATGGGAATAGATAAAGATTATAAAAAAATGGCACCATTAATGGAATATAAACATAGTAATGCTGAAATGGTACAAAAAGATATAATGAAAGTTTTACATGAAATAGTACATTTTTATATAATATGTGCTACACAATGAAATGATTTATATAATGGTTTAGAAATAAATGTTGATACTGGTGGTGGTCATTTAGTAGAGGTTAATACATTAAATAATATTAGACGAAAGTTTTTCCCTGATGCTAATTGATTAAGATTTAAATCAGTTAATAAAGAAATATGATATAGAACTGATAGAATTGATGCTATAATCATCCTGCTAAATAAGAATTATTTACAAATTAGTCAAAGATTAACACCAGAATTATTTAAAGATATGTTAAAAATGGAATGAAGAAAACCGCCAGCAAATAAATCTACTTATAAATTAGAAGATAATAAATTATTTGATGATGGTTTCGATGCTATGACTTATGCTGTTATGGATATAATGGAATATTTTATAAAAACACTAGATAATCCATTTTTAATAAGTAAACAATTTGGAAAGCGAGGTTAAAATTATGGCAAAAAAACAAATTAAAAGAAATGTTGAAAAAATGCGAATGGATAAAAATATTTGTTGAATGATAATTGATGGTAAAGAATGTTTTAAAAAAGTAAGTAAAAATTGAAATGGTATTGGTGTTCCTGCTTGTGAAGAACATACTAAAATATTTCAAGAATTAATGAAAGAAACTTATGATTATGGTGTAAATAATCAAAAAGAATATTTAGATCAATATGAAAAAGGTTTTAAAAAAGGTATTGAAGAAACTAGAACTGAAATTAAGAAAAAATATCCACAAGTTTACAAAAATTAAAATGATGGTAAGATGGTGACGATAGTTTTTGAAATTTTCTATAAAAAAATAATGGAGGGATTAAAGTATGTCAAACTTTAAATATGAATATAAAGAAAATATGACACAAGATGAAATTAATGCTTTATTAGAACAAAAAGAAAAGCAAATATTATCTAATGTCTTACCAAGTGTAGAAACTCGTATTAAAAAATGTACATCTTGATAACCATTTAATGCATAATGATTAAATATGTCTAAAAATATATTCAGTTAATTCTTGTTTATTTTCTTCTTTAAATTTTTGAACATTATATGCTAAAATACTTTCATTTTTAAAATCATCTCCTTTTAAAGGAAATTGAAATGTAATTATCATTTATTATTCACGCTCCTTACTAGGTAATTTGTCATATTTAGAATTATCTTTTAAATCAATTATTTTTTTTCAACCACAAGTTAAGCACCGATTAAAAAAATAATCATCTCCACAATTCATACAATGAGCAAATTCTTTAAAATCTTCTTTATATAATATTTGTTGTTTTAATTCATCAAGTTCTTTTTTAAGTGCTTCATTTTCTGCTTTAAGTTTGTCAAATTTAATTGATTCTGTTATATTCATTATTCATCCTCCTCAATAACAATTAATTGGTCTAATTGTTTTTTGTAATTCTAGCACCTACTAAACAAGCATTTTCTAAATTAGCACATCATAAATCAGCACCTCTTAAATTAGCACTTTTTAAATCAGCATCTTTTAAATTAGCACCAGCTAAAACAGTACGAGTTAAATTAGGGCAATTTAAAAAAGCACCTTGTAAATCTAATAATTCAATTCTTAAATATTCTCTTATTTTTCAATTTTCAACAGTAACTCCTGTTAAATCTTTAATTAAATCTTGTAATGTTTTCATTTTATAATTCCTCCAATTTTTTATTTTCAATTTCAATTTCATAACGATACATAATAGCCAAACCATAATCTTTATAGCAATCTGGATAGTTATCAAACATTTCATTTAATAAATCTTTTAAATTCATATTATTTATCTCCTTTAATCATTTTTTGATAAATTCTTAAATAGTTGATTTCATAATGGATTATTTACAACTTCATCTATTGCTTTTTTAATATCTTCGTCACTTTTTTCTCAAATAGTATCAATGTCAGTTTGACTGGTTTTAAATTTTGCTTCTTCTAATTTTTTATCTAAATAATTATCAATATCTTTTTTAGCAACATATTTTTTCATATTATTTATCCTACTTTAATATAAGTTCCAAGAATTCCAGTTTCTTTTTTAATTTTTCTATGTAATTATTTATTGATACAGTGTTATCTTTTTTATCTATTGTGATTAAGAATTCCATTTCTTTATTAAAAATCTTAATTGCATCATATTCATCATATCTTCCAAATCCATAGGCAATTTCATAACAATATTCATCATCTAATTTATTAATAATTTCTTTTTGAAATTCTGATAATTGTAAATTTATAATTTCTTTCATAATTATTTATTTCCTTTTCATTCAATATCTTTTAAATCAATAATTGCCGTTGATAAGCCATAATTATTATTTTCAATTTTTTCTCGTACTTTTGCTTCTTCTAGTGTGTAATAAGCATAAGTAGTTAAATATTCATTTTTAATAATTAATAAGTATTTTTTAGTCATAATTTAATTCCTCCTAATTCTTTTTAGTATTTAATGCTCAATGTTCATCAGTAATTTCATTGTGGGTAAGGATATATTTATTTTGTTTATCACATTTAAAGCAATAACCTCAATATTTTTTTTAAGACAATATTTCTTTTTCATATAAACCTCCTAGTTTTAACTCGCTGGCACTCACTCGCAAGTGAAAGTGCCGAAGCGAGAATTAGTTATATAAGTATTTATCTATTTATTTACTACGCCATCCGCTTCACTGGGGGTGAGCGGTGGCGGTATGTTAATTGTTCTATATTTTGTATTTTGTAAATATACAACTATTTTTATTTGTTTGACGCCAGAACATATGTCTCTCTTCATCCGCACCATTTCAGGTCAAAGCTTTGAGTTTTTAAATTAAATCTACTCGCACCTTGAAGAGCCTAATGCTATACGCAAATTTATTTATAAAGTGGCCATCTCAATATTTATTGTCGTTCGATGTTGACCTCGCACTTATCACGACTATCGCTTGTTAAAGCGTCTATTATTTCCGGACTTATTACCGTTGGGCTAGACCGCCTATGTGAAAAAAACACTTAGTTATTTTAAATAACCGTCCCACTCTGCTATTAAGTTGTTTTTCAAAAGTTGTTTTTTACGGGTTCATCGTACAGGACGCCTAATTTAATAGGGTTGCTTTTTTTAAAAAAAAGCGTATAATTACTTTTAGTGTTAGAAAATTAGACATAAAATATGTGAGGATTATGATGTTATATCGATTAAAAAATTCAATTATATGAGCAGATATTTTAAGTTTTAGTTTTGGTTTCTTAGGAGTTACTTTTGGAATTCTAAGTGTTTTAGCGTTAGAACTATTTTGAAGTCTTGATGCTAATATTCGTGATGCTCAATCGTTTGCTTTAACAGCAACAACCATTTGTTGTGATAGTTTAAGTGTTTTTAAGTGCGATGGTTGCTTATTATTTAGGATTAAAATTATATAATAGAACAAAAAATGAAACACGAAATGATAAACCATAAGTTTTAAAATGTGAACGTTATTCATTTTATTGTGATTTTTGAAGTTTTATCTTTGGGATTATTGGTTTAATTTTTGGAATTATTAGTTTTGTCACATTGTTTTTAACTTTCTTTAATGAATATACTTCATGATGAACAACAATAACTTCAGTTTGTTTTGATACCATATCATGTGCTTTAGTCGGCGTTGCAATGGGTTATTTTAATAAAGGAGTTAAATTAACAAAATAGAATTTTAAAATTTTTTCTTTTTTTGGCAATTATTTCGTTATAATATAATTAACTGGGTTCAATGGAAATAATTTAATAGTTTTAAAATAATTATCAATTAGAAGGAAAAAATATAATGTTAAAAAATCTTTCAAAGAAAATAAAGTTTATTTGACTAGGAATTTTAAGCGGATTTCTTAGTATTTTTTTAATTCTAGGAATTGGGTTAACCCTGCCTGGAATGGGATTAGAATCTTTAAAATTTATTAATAGTTTAAAAAATCAAATTCAACGAGCATTTCCACAGGGAAAGTTTGTAATAAATAGTAAGATTAAAATTTATGAAACGCTAACTAATACTGTTTTAAAATCATCATATGAAGCTGATATTTTATCATCGTTAAATTTTTATGAAAAACCAGATGAAAATGAAACAATCAAACAGGAGTATTTACAGTTTTCCGAGACATGATTTTATAATCACTGGGGGCCAACCATCAAAAAGCACGAAAATATTGATTTATATGATGTTGGGCTTGATTTAATTGAATTTAATAAAACAGTTGCCGTTAAATTTCATTCGTATGGGTATGTTAATACTGGCACTCAATGAATGTTTAAAAGTGGTGGGATTCAACAAATGTTTAGTGCAGGGTTAAAAGAGCATGCATTAATCCAAAAAACAATTAATAATCAAGAAGATTATAATCAAATGGTTGATAATGGTGGACCTGATATCAATGGGTTAGTTGTCAACAAATCAATTGGAACCTATCTTGTTAATAATAAAGTTTGATTTTTAAATATGCAATTAAAAAATCTTGCTTATGTTATGACAGCAATGGGGGGTGAAAGTGTTTTTGTTAATTCGGCTTTAACACCACAAGATATTATTGCGCCAATTATTGTGGATGATTTATATCACCCAAATTTTGTTAGTGCATTAGATGCAACAAGAGCAGGAACTGTTTTTATTTTAATGTGACAATTTTTATTACTTAGCATTGGACCAATTATTATTATCATTATTAGAAAAAAGAATTAACAAAGGAGAAAAAAATATGAAAAGATTTTTTACTTTACTTGCTGTTTTGAATGTAACAACAGGGAGTACTATTATTGTTACGAGTTGTGCGATTGAACAAGGCTGACATCTCAATCCTGATGATTCGTTATTATTAATTGGAAAAGATATTGATAAATCAAAAGCAATTGATGATGCAAAAAGTAATTTACAATTTACAAATTATTATATTTTAGGGGATAGTTTAAGTGATTCGCATGGAATTGAAAAACTAATAAAAAATAGTTTTAAATTAGATATTAAAATTGGAACTGATGATCCAAGTGATTTAGAAAATTATCAAAATGGCAGTTTAACAAATGGAAATACAGCAGCTGTTTTATTAAATGATAAACTTGGTTTTGATGAAATTAAACCAGGAATTCCAAATGATCTTGATAGTGATTTTGGACGCAATTATGCAATTGCTGGGGCAACTGCTGCAGATGTGGCAGGAACAGTAGGGGTATTATTAAATCGTGTTACAATTGAAAAACAAGCTCAAGCATTAGTTAGCCAGCACAAGTTGCGTTCTACAGACTTAGTTTTATTTGAAATAGGGGGCAATGATTTGTTTCAAATTATTGATACAACAGATCCACAGGTGGAGTTAGCAATGATGCAACAAAGTGTTGAACGAATTAAAGTAGCATTATTTACCTTATTAAATAATGGGGTTCGAAAAATATTATTTTCTGATGCACCAAATGTCAGTATAATTCCACGTTATAATAGCAATAGCCAAGATTCGGATGAGAATTTAAAAAAACGTGCAAATAATATAGCAACCGAATTTCATTCCCGTGTAACAAAAATGATTGAGTTAGCAAATAGCTATTACAATAATGCAATTCGAAATTGAGGACTATATGATAATTTGCCTGTTTTAATGACAGAATTTAAAACGCGTCATCCGCAGAGCAATGTAACAGTTAATTTTAATAATTTAAATTTAGATTTTATGAAAATTATTGAAGAAGAAAAGTTAAATGCGCAACGTAATCCAGCCTTACCATCCAATGCTAATGTTGATGATTATTTCTTTTTTGACATTGTTCATCCAACAAGAGAAGTTCATCAGTTAGCAATGGAACATTATTATCAAACTGTAAAGGAGTGAACTTAACATGAAAAAGTTATTAGCGTATTTAGGGAGCTTGACATTACTAACAACTTCAGTTGCCCCAACGATTGGGTGTCTTAATCCTAAAAGTAATGCTCAACCATTACGCCATTATCAAGCAAGTTTAGATGCCTTAAATAGTCAAGTTGCCAAAATGGCTTACATTAGTGATCAACATAAATATGATTTTAATTATTTAATGTATCAGTTTGCTCAACCAATGTATTTAAAAGACTTACCAACACAACCAGCCAAACAGGAAAACTTCCAAGAATATAATCGCTATGCTGAATTATTTAGTCGATATTATGGGAATGCTTATTTAAAAAGCGATTTAAAAACAAATTTAAACTTAACCAATTCTTTTAAACCAGAACAAGCAAATAAAATGATTTTAAATGTTGCTCAATGAGGTTCACAAATTTTTAATATTCTTACTAAAGAAGGATTACATGGTTTATTAACATTAATTGCAAACGGTCATTTATTAAATGAGTTCTTATCACCAACGATTTTAAAATTTGCAAGTGATATTCTTGACCAAGAAACATTAATTTCTTTCCGTAATGCTTTTGATGATTCAATTTACCAAGGAATAACTTATCAAGAATCCTTGACATCGGGAATGATTGGTCTTGTTAATGCTGTCAATGAATTAACAGGGAAGTCAGAACGATTTGACTATAAAAATAAAACAAATTTACAAGCAACAGCAGACAACTATATAACAGCGTTAAAGACCTTTGGAACAACAATTGTCGAAATAATGCAACAAAAAATTAATTTTAAATTTAATCTAATTAATAATTTGACAGCAATTAGTGAAGTCATTCGGTTTAGTCGCATTGTCCTAAATTATTTACAACAATTTGATGCAAATCAAGATGTGACATGAAATGATATTGTCAGAGTTCGCTCGGCTTCTTATAAACTTGATTCAAAAATAGATTTACAACAAATTATGCGGAATTTATCACAATTATTAGGAGATTCAACCGGGAAGGGATTACGAACATTAATGGCCATTTTATTGCAAAGTTCTGAACATCATCAAATTAGTCCGACGCTTTGAAAAAATCTTCCCTTTTTAGTAACAGAAGATTTAACACCAGCTGGGTTATCCGCTTTTGGTAAAGTTATCATTAATATTTATCAACCCCTTGATTTATTTGGAACAAAAGGTTATACAGGAAATTTAGTATGAGATTTAATTAATACAATCGCGGCTGGTGAAACATTAAATGATATGGTTACTTTTTTAAAAAAATCATTAGTTGAAAAGAACTTACCAGAAAATTTAAAACCAATTATCACCAAAATTATTGATAATCCAAATGCGGTTAATGATTTATTCTTGGAATTATATCACGGTGATATCTTAGGTGATATTTTGACAATGTTATTACCAAATTCATCTGTTTCAAAAATTAAAAATTTAAAAATGGTTTTTACAGAACCATTACAAAATTGATTACCAAATAACGAATTAACTAATTTTATTAAACATAAAAGTATTTTTGAAGTTTGTAAAGAAATAACCGCAGCAATAACTGAACCAGCATTTATTGATGCAAAAGATGTTTATCATCTATTTGACCAGTTTTTAACACCAACTACGAATCAGTCATGACTTTTACGTGATGCCTTATTAAACCCAGATCGTTTTTTAGAAATATTAGGATTTAAAGATAAGAGAATTATTGACAATAGTCCCTTATTTTATTTAAATCATATTTTAGAAAACATCAAAGGAATCAATGGTGTTTTTACAACTTTAACAAAATATCTTACTGATTTTAATAAAAGTCAAAATGTTATTTTACAAGAAATGCAAAAGACTATTGCTAAAATAGATGTTACTGTTCTAGCACAACCAATGGATAATGTTTTTGAATATCAAATTAATGGTAAAACTATTACAATTACTGTTGAATTACATAATAATAAGTATTTTATTAGTAAAATTATAATGAATTAAAGATGCTAAAAGGTTATGATTTATAGAAAATAATAACCTTTTTTATTGAAAATTGTAGAAACCACATACATTTTGTATTTTTGGTTTTTACAGTTTTGGAAAGTAAATTTTTTTAATATTTTTAATTGAGGAGTTGAAATTATGCAAACAAAGCAATATTTTATTTTGCAGTCGCTAGTGAAAAATTATGGTAAAGATAATGTTATTAATACTGTTAATAAGATTGCAAAAGATATTGAAATTAAAAAGTAAAAGAATAAATTATTCCGCGTAATTTATTAGCGGAATAATTTATTCAGTAGTGTTTTTAATGGAGCGAAGCGACAACGAGCGGAGCGAGTTTGCAAATTTCAATTTTTTAGTTTTTAGAAAGGAGATGTAATATGCCAACTTTATTAACGACAATATTTAGTGTTGTTATTATATTAGGGATTTTTGTTTGAATTGGTTTATCAATTTATCAAAAAATTAAACAAATTCGAGGAAAGAAAAAAGAAAAAAAAAGAAATTGAAAGAAAGGAGAGTAATAAATAATGCTAGGTATGTATTTAACAACAGCGTTTAATTTTTTTAACAGCACCTACACCTAAAACTATGACTGAGGGTATGACTGGGATTTGAAAGGGTTTGACTAGTGCATTATGAAAAGTTAAAGAAGGTATAACAAATATTTTACCTGAGATAATGGTTTTCTTAGGTGAAGCGTGAATTATATTAATTCCATTTGCTATATTTTGTATTATTAAAATCTTAAACTTTTTCCGTGTTATGGTTAAAGGATTTTAATATTTATTATAATCGATTATATATCTTAGTTAAGGCACACTAGGAAGTTTTAGTGAAATAATTGTTTTAATTGGTGATACCATTCATGATAATCAAAAAATAGATGGTATCACATTTGTAAAAAATGAATTTATTAAATAGAAAAATGAACTTATTATATTTACTATTAAAGTTCTTAATAGTTATTTTCAGTGTGCCAATTTTTATTATTTTTATATTTAACAATGTTTATTAACAATGTTTATTAACAATGTTTATTAACAGTGTTTATTAAACATTAAATAAACAATATATTAGCATTATATATAACATTGTTAATAATCAGTGTTTATTACAATTAAAAAACATTATATAAACATTATTTATAACATTGTTTATTAAACAAATATTTAGTTAGGAGATTATATTATGGATATGAAATTTAAAACAACTAAGGAATATAAAAAAATAAAGAGAGATTTTATTTTTTTCAATTTGTGTTTTGGTTTTTGTTATTTTTTAATTTTCATTTGTTCTGGTTTTTCTATTGTTGTTATAATTTGGTCTTTAAATGTAGGAGATATTATTTATATTTTAATTTCCTTTTTCTGTTTAATAGCTTCTGTTTCCTTTTTATCATTATTGATTATAGGTCATATAATACAAGTTAAGGAATTTAGAGTTACAGTATTTAAGAAGCAATTATTACCGTTAGAAATTATTAATAATGGAGTATTAGGAAAAGGCACAATGTTAAGACCAGTAAGACGAGGAGATGATAAAATTGAGTAATTTTGTTAAGAAAAATCAGAATATAGAAAATTATTTTATTAGTAAGGAATTTATCCCTTTTAAGACAGATAAAGCAAGTTTTATAAATTTGCCTAATCATAATCGCCATATTGTTTTTTGGTTGAGTAATAAGTTTATTTATTCGAGTGAAAAACATTCGGAACAAGTAGCAATCGGTTTTATTTATGATAATTCTTACCCTATTGTAAAATATGATGAAAATTTAAAGCGAAATATTTGAAAATATTTAACTGGAACAGAATTAATCAATTTATATAATCAATATAAACAAAATTATTTTACTAAAATGAAAAAAGCTTTATTTTTAAGTGAACCTAAAAAAGTAAAAGCAAATAATAACAATAATAATTTAACAAATTGAAGTGTTGAAAAAGAACAAGAATTAATTAATGATTTAGAAAGTTTAAATTAAATGAGTTTATATGATTATTGAGTTCAATTTGTTAGTTATATTATTGGTGCAAATGCCCCTGAGTTTTTATATGTTATATCGTTTGTGTTATTTATTGTTTTGTTTTTTGGAATGTTTTTTAAACTTATTCAAAAAATGTGGAGTTTTTAAATATGCAAAATGATTGAATTAAATTAAAAGAGTTTTTTATTCATGTCTTTTTGTTTATAGATAAAACGAATGTTGAAAGTATTACAATGTGGAATTTAACGCAAAATGAATATTTAACTTTAATGGTTGGTGTTTGAATTGTGATTTTGTTTTTAACTTGGTTTTTCTTGTGAATGGTTTTTAAAATAGTTGGGTATTTTAAATAATGAAAAAATTTATATTTTTCTTTAAAAATTGTTGTTATATTAGTGGTTCAATGCTTTTGTTTAGTTTAATTGATTTATTACTTTGGATAATTTCTTTGTATTGTGTTGGTTTAGTATTTTGAATATTATTTGCTTTGCAATGTGTATATTTTGTGTGATGATTGTGAAAAAATATTTTTTATCAGTTAAATGCTTTTCGGTTAGTGAATTTTGTTTGAGATAATCCGTTATCGGTAATTATTGGTAAGTTAGGAACTGGTAAAACATTACTTTTAACTTATTTGTCGCAAACTATGAAATTATTGACAGATGAAATTTATAGTAATTATCCGTTAGAAGATGATAAAGTTAAAGTTTTAACATTTAAAAATTTAGATTTTACCGATCGAACAAAACTAGTCCCACCCGATGATAGTGTTATTTTATTTGATGAAAGTTATTTGTATATTGATGGAACTAGTCCTCACGATGAGAAAAAAGTTCATAGTGGTAAAATACCGTGAATTGTTTTAGCGAGACATTTTGGACATCGTGCGTTGTTTACTGTTCAGCGTGAGGGTATGATTTGAAATAATATTCGCCAGTTAGCAAGTGGAATTATTATTCCAATTTTATTGAAAAAACCCGTTGCTAAAAAAGGATTTAATTTTTTTAATCGTTTCTTTATTATGCGAATGGGAATTTTTCAAGATATAACGAATTATGAAATTTGAAAAACAAAATCAGTAGAACGAACAGCAGAAGGTAAAAGAGTAAAACATAAGTCGGATGTTGGGTTAGGAATTCGGTTTTTTAAAATAATTATTCCCCTTGAATTCGCTAATAAGTATGATAGTCAATGGTTAAAGTTTGTGCGTGATTTAAAAAATGATGAAATTGTTAATAAAAAAGAATATTATTGGTCAGAAATCACAAAATTAAGCGTTAAAGAACGATTGGAATTATTTGATATTGATATTTTGAAAAAGAATTTAAAACCTAAAAAAGAGAAAGGAAATAGTAAAGATGATTAATTTATTAGTTGAAAATAATAATAATAGTAATTGAGACAAGATTTTTAGTTTTGTTTTTGATATATTTTTGTTTATTTTTGATGTAATTTGAAATACAAAATTACCGATGACAAATACGTCAATTGCTTATTTTTTAATCTTTTTTATGGTTATTAAGTTATCGATTTATGCAATTCACGGGACATCAACACAATATAATAATTTAGGTTCAACAGTTAATAATGGTGTTTCGCAAGTATATTCGTCAACTGTACGAAAAGGTATTAATGTTGGTAAAAATGTTTATCAGAATAGTAATATGTAGTATACCACACACATTTTAAAGATTACAAGAAAATAACAAAAATAATAAAAATATTTATTTATAATAAAAAAATATCATAAAATAAATAAAAAATATAAAATTAAACACACTAAAAAATAATTTATTAAATTTTAATTAATAAATACATATTTTATTATTTTAATAACATATTTTATGAGTTAATTTACATATTATTAATTAATTAAAATATAATAAACTTATTTAGTTTAAACACAAAAACTTAATAATTTAAAATTATTAAATTAAACTTAAACTATTCAAAAAATTAAATGGTGTCTGAAAATTTAAAGACTTATGTACTCTTTCAAAATTATAAAAATAATAATAATCATTTAATTTATTCTGTAAACTAACTGCATTTAATATTTTTTCTTCAAATACAAATAATTTAGTATAATTTTGATGAAATCTTTCAATCTTACCGTTTGACTGTGGAGAGCGAACTGGTGTTGTTTGATGCAAAATATTTTTATCTGTTAAAAATTGAGTAAAATTAGTCTTTTTAACACTAATTTTTTGATTATTACGATAATTATTAATAAATTCAGAACCGTTATCAGTTCTAATCCGTGTTATTCGTGTTATTATAATACCAAATATATTTTTAGAATCACTAATTGCTTTTTTAACAGCATCAATAGCATTATCAGTACTTAATTTATCATAAACATATCCTAATGCTAATCTTGTTTTTTCATCAATAAAATCATAAACATAATACTTTTTATCAACTGGAAATTTACTTGGTACAAAATATTTAGCGTCCATCTGTAACAAACTACCTAACATTATTTATTACTCTCCTTTCTTTCAATTTCTTTTTTTTCTTTTTTCTTTCCTCGAATTTGTTTAATTTTTTGATAAATTGATAAACCAATTCAAGCAAAAATCCCTAATATAATAACAACACTAAATATTGTCGTTAATCAAGTTGGCATAATACATCTCCTTTCTAAAAACTAAAAAATTGAAATTTGCAAACTCGCTCCGCTCGTTGTCGCTTCGCTCCATTAAAAACACTACTGAATAAATTATCCGCTAATAAATTACGCGGAATAATTTATTCTTTTACTTTTTAATTTCAATATCTTTTGCAATCTTATTAATAGTATTAATAACATTATCTTTACCATACTTTTTCACTAGGGACCGCAAAATAAAATATTGCTTTGTTTGCATAATTTCAACTCCTCAATTAAAAAAATTAAAAAAATTTACTTTCCAAAACTGTAAAAACCAAAAATACAAAATGTGTGTGGTATACTACATTTTTTATTGAAAATTGATATAATAAATAATAGCAAGAAATGAGGGTTTTAAATAATGGCAAAGAATATTTTTGGTAAAAAAAAGAATCGCAATTTATTACTAAATTATTTTAAACCATCCATTTATGTAAAAAATGTTAATAAAATTAATCTTGAATCATTAAAAAAACATGGAATTAAAGTCTTTATTTGTGATTTAGATAATACTTTAACACCATTTTACCGTGGTATTCCGAATACTGATAATTTAAATTTAATTCAAAAGGTCAAGGAATTAGGGATGATTTTTGTGTTAGTATCAAATAATGCCCGAAAACGAGTTGAACGGTTTGCCCAAAAAGCAGGGATTGAACATTATTATTGAAATGCTAAAAAACCATTATTAAAATATTTTCGTGTGATTTCACGGCAATTTAATACTAATCCCCATGAAATGATTATGGTTGGTGATCAATTAATTACGGATGTTTTATTCGCTAATCGAGCCCATATGGAAAGCATTTTAGTTGTCCCAGTAACAGGTGTTAATGAATCAAACCGATTAATGCGTTTATTAGAAAATTTACTTTATAAACGGTTAGCTCAAAAAAATATTTTACATAAAGGTTTCTTTGATGAAGGAGAATATGGATTAGACTATGATATCTTATAAGAAGTGTGCTGGTTGTGGGGTTATTTTACAAACTATAACCCCAAACAATCTTGGATATGTGGAAACATTAACGCAAGATTATTGTTATCGTTGTTTTCGGTTAACTCATTATAATGAACTAGTTCCTTATAATATAACAGCAATTGATTTTTTTGCAAAGTTACGGCAAGATTATCATTTGAATTGACATTATTTTTATGTTTTAGATGTTTATGATTTGGATGGAACACGGAATTTGAAATTAGAACAACTATTACAAAATAATAAAGTAACTTTAATTATTAATAAAATTGATTTAGTAAATAAATTAATTAATGCTAATAAAATTATTACTTATATTAGTGAACTTTTTCGAAATTCAGTGCTTTTTTCAAAAATAGAAGATATTATTTTAGTGAGTGGTTTAAAAAATTATGGTTTAGATGAATTATGACGATATATTAAGCGCCAAGATAATGATCTTGTTTTTGTTGGTAGTTCTAATACAGGAAAAAGTACATTATTAAATAGTTTAATTAAGTTAACTAACCAACAACAAAAAATTACTGTTTCGAATAACCTTGCAACAACATTAGATAAAATTGTTGTTAATTTGGGAACAAGACAGAAAGTTTATGATACTCCTGGTATTATTAATAAGCATAGTCTACTTCCATATCTTGCCGAAAATAATAAAAATATGCTTACTAAACAACTATTAAAACCAATTACATTTCAATTGTCTGCAGAGCAAACAATTTTTTATGAAGGATTAGCTAGTTTTTCATATCTGACGGGTTTAAAAACAAGTTTTCATTTTTATAAAAATAACAATTTGAAATTACACCGTACCAAATTAAGTAATAAAGATTATTATTTTACCCAGCATCTACCAACTGCTGTTGTTAGATTACAAGATTATCAAGAATGAAATGAACGAATGATCGAAATTAAGGAACCAGGTAATTATTCGCTCTTTATTGCTGGTTTAGGATGAATTAGTTTTAAAGGGCAAAGTGGTCAAAAAATAATGGTTGAAACCCATCAAAACATTAAAATTACACTACGAAAAAAGTTTATTTAGTTTTATAATTAAAAGTAGATAAGTAGAAATGAAATAAAAGATTATGAATCTTGTTAAAAAATATCCTTATGTAATTACCGATTTAGATGGCACAATTACAGGGAAAGGTTATATAATTAATCCTGAAACATATGAAGCATTACAAACATATCAACTAGCTAGTGATTATTACTTGTTTTTAGTTTCAGGACAATTAGACTTAATGGCAAAAGAATATTTTGCAAAATTAAAAATTAAAACACCAATTATTTCCTGTAATGGGACGTTAATTCGTGACAGTTTAACAAATGAAATATTATATCAACAACCTTTACCACAAGCATTAGCTCTTGCCGTGTTAACAAAGGCCATTGCAGTAAATGTTGATCACATTGTTTATACTGCTAATATGGTTTATGGTTATCCTGAATCTGGTCGGAATTGCTTTTATGCTAAAGTATAATGCCCAATTAGATAATGATGATTATCGCATTCCAATTGATACAGAAACGGATTATGTAGCTTTATTAAAAAATAATGAAATTGAAGTTTTAAAAATTTTATTCCCTTTTAATTCATCAACTGAATTAGAGCAATTCCAAACGATTTATCATCCCTTTAAAGCTGCAGCTGATGGTGTTTTCTCTCAAAAAGATTTATTTGATATTCAAGCATTAAATATTAATAAGGGTTATGCTTTTAAAAAATTATGTGCTTTAAAAGGGTATGATCCACAACAGTTTATTTTTTATGGAGATAATTATAATGACCTTCAACTTGCTAAAATTGTTGGTTATACTGTTGCGATGGGGAATAGTGTCTTAGAATTAAAAAAAATTGCTAATACAACAACAATGACAGTTACCGATAATGGGGTTCGTGAACATCTTTTTACCGAAGTATTATCAAAAGAACAACTAGCAGAATTTCTTCCCCAAGTTAAAAATGTTTTTAAATAAAACATTTTTTTATTTATCAAGTTTCTGTTTTTTATTATGATATAATCATTTTATGAAGATGTGAAATTTTACGAGATACACCAAACAAAAGTTCTATGTTGACGGTTCTGCATTTATGAACAAAGATAGTAAGAACAAATTTGTTTTTAAAATATTAAAAATTATTGCCTTAACTGTTGTTATAACACTTTTTATTGTAGGCAGTATTTGAGACCGCCAAATTGCAAAAGCGATTGGTGATTTAAATGATAATGGTGTTGTCAGTTGATTAAGTTTATTTTGAGATAAACTAGCTTATACAATGACCGTTCCATTTATGTTTGCAGGAGTAGGGATTTTATTAGAAAGTTTAAATATCAAATATAAATCAAAATTTAAATTCTTAGCAATTATCATTATTATTGTTTATGCTTTATTTATAATTTTATTTACCTTAATTATTAGTTGAATGATTTATCAGCAATCAACATTTTCTGCTTTTGGTGGTAAAGGAAGAGATTATTGATTTGGTCTTGATGGAACAAGCACAATCGTTGCAATGACAATTCAACTTAGTATTGAAGTTATCTTAATGGGCGGGATTGCTTGATTTTTAAGAGTTAAATTTTCAAAACGAGATGATTTATTAACTAATAATTATTGAATTGATGCCTTAAAAATATTTGTAGTGTTTGCGCTTTTTGGTATTACTTTTGATCCACTTTTGAAAACTTTCTTTGGACGACCATATTGACTCCATGTTGATTATCAATATGTTATTGACCATTTACCAGATAGTTGAACAAACAAACCAACTAATGTTATTGATGCCGAATATTTAGATTGGTGACAAATTCAAGGTTTTAAAGCTGAATACTGAGCTTTTTTATTAGGAAAAGTAGGGGAAGTAACACATAACTGAAGTGATAAGGCATTTCCATCTGGTCACATGAATTCATCATCAATGCCTGTTTATGGTTTTTTGTTATATTTTATGAATGAAAAACGTAAACAAAAGATTACTTGCTGAAAATGATTCATATTTGGGTTTTTTATTGCAAATATTGCAATGATGGCATTTATGCAAATTCTTTCAAGAACACATTACTTAACTGATTTAATGTTTAGTTTAATAGTTTTATTAATATTCTTTCAATGAGTTGCTTATGCAACTGATCATGTCATTTATAAAGTTTTATCATTAATTTGAAACAAACAAAACAAACGCTATTCGATGGTTAAATTGAATAATGGTCAGAAAACAATTTTATTGCTTGATATTGATGGTGTTTTATGAATTGTAGCAAAAGTAAGAACTGCAAAAATTAATAAATCTAAAAAATATAAATATTGACATCGTGACAATATTATTTACAAAAAATAAGAACTGTATGTCTGATATAGTCTAAAAATTAAAAAAATCTAGATATAATCTAGATTGTTAAGGCAACTTATAGTAAACAATGGATAATTTTTCAAATTATCTATCGTATGATTGTTCTTCATTTTTTTCTTTTGTTTTTTCATGTAATTCATTCATAACATCCATAAAGTTTCTAAAAACTTCTTGGTTAATTTCTGGAGATTGTGTGCGAACTTGGTTATGAATTTGGGCTTGTTTTTTTGTCATTGCTTGTCGTTTTGCGATTTCTTTTCCGCCTTCTTTAAGCAAATGATCTGTAAATTCAGCTGCATCTTTTTTGTTAAAACCAAGTTTCTTTAAAAATGAATTAACTCCTTTTTTGATTGATTTATAAGTTTTTTTCAAACTTTCTTTTATTTCTGATGTAAACCCCATATCAAAATTTTCTTTCTTATTATTTAATTAGTTTAATTAAAGTCATTTATTTTAAAAATAATATTAATATTTTTAAAATCATTTACAATGTTCATTCTATCATAATTATTTTAAATTAGCAATATTTTTAAGTTAATAATAAAAAATATGCTTATTTTTATTAATTTAATGTAAGAAAAGGGAAAATTTAAATTTTCCCTTTTCTTACATACTATTTTTCTTAATTATTTATTATATTCATATTCTAAATTTTTTAATTCAGGATTAGATTCTTCATTAGGAATTGAGTTTTGCTCATTTCAATAAAAAAAGCATATCCTTTTTGAAAAATAACTCAAACCTTTCTTGTTGAATCAATTGTTACAATACAAAAATCTTCAGGTTGAACTTGATTAAGAAAATTATTAATATCATCTAAGGTATTTAATCTAATATATTTGTATGTTTTATTTTGTATTTTTTCCTCTTTCTATTTAGTTACATTTTAATATTAACATATATTAATATATTTATTAAATGAGGAATAAGATATAACAAATTAAAAAACTTTAAAAGGTAAATGTAAATTAATAGGTAACTATGATTTTTGCATATATTTTATATATAATTGATTAATTTAAAATAATATTTAATAAATTAGTAGGGATTAATTTAATATAAAACTAATAATAATTAACAAAATAAAACTAATAATTTATAAATAATAATAGAAAGGAATATTTACTATATGAAACTAGATCAACAAACAAAAATGGTTTGAGATAAGGCAAAAAAATGTAATTGTAAATCAAAACAACAAGATGAAGCTGATGCCCATAAACTTTGCGGAATTTGTAAAAAAACAATGATATATGGTGCTTATGAAAGTGTTAAAAATCAACAGAATAGTATTTATAGATGAAATTTAGATCATAAAAAGCCGAAATCACAGGGAGGCGATAATTCTATTGAGAATTTGCAAGCAGTCCATGTAAAATGTAATAGAAAAAAAGGAAGTTCTTAGTAAATTTATATGAATTATTTTAAGATAAAATAATAAAATTAATATGTTAAGAAAATAATTTATTAAATATCCAACATAGGCGCTAAATTATTTCCCTAATACCTAGTTTTCTCCTTAGTTTTATGATATAATTAAGTAGAAAATGTGTCAATGAGATAGGTCACCTAGGAGAAACAAACCATATGAAAAAAGATATGATTATTTTATCAGTTGAAGACTTCTTAGCATTAGAACCTGATGAAAATATTCGTGAAGTACGACATGATGCAGAATATCAGTTTGATTATGAAAGCTGAAAAACAATTCTTTATTCGTCAGGAAAATTAAAATTTATTCTTCGTTATGTTCAAGCAATCTTTCAATGAATGAAAGAAGTAACTGATTTAACTGGCTTAACAATTAGTATTAGTGCCATTATTGTTGATAAGTTTAATTTCTCATTATTTAAAAATCAACAACATTTATTTAATTGTAGTTTATCAACTAATTTTTATTTAATTCCTGAAATAGAATGAGCAGAAAAAATTACAGAAGCACATGCTTCCAATTATGATTTGGTTAAAAATCAATTAATGTATGATCCATTAGAAATGGAACATTGAAAAGGGGAAGAAGGATTTGGTAAATTTATTAATATGCTATTAATGATTATTCGTAATGGGGGAAAACTTGACCCATTAATGTTACCAATCCAGTGAATGATTGAATTTAAAGATAAAAAATTAACGATGTCACGAATTAGAATGCAAATTCAAGCGTTACAAAATCGGACAGCACCAGATAAAGAATTTATCCTTGATTCGCGGAAAAAGAATAATAATGTTGAAGACGAAATTGACTTAGAAAAACGGCCATCATTAGAACCAGTTAATAAGAATGATAGTGATGATATTGCATCATGAAATAAATATTATAAAGAAGATGTTTAATACTTTATTAATGTGAAAAAAGGGTTAAAGAAGAACTTAACCCTTTTTATATAATTTTATTACTTGCTATTATTTTAATTCTGTCTAAGTTTATATTAAAGAATTTAGTGGTCTTAAGTGTCGATGGTTTTTACACTAAATTAATTTTTAATTATTTCAAAATTATGTTAATATTATTATGAAAAAATATTGGAACAACTTTTAAATTTAAATTTTAAAAATAATTATAAATGAGATAAAGGAAATGTTGTGTGAATTGGATTTTTAGATATAACTCCAAATTTAGACTGGGGCAGTGATTAAAACCATTTTAAAATGTTTTTTTTGATTTCTATTTTGTAGTAGTATATCTTCAGCAAGTCTTTTTATTATTTTATCAATTATTAACTTTAATGTTATTTCATTTGCTATAGTACTTTTTATAATTTCATTTTTGTTTGCACAATGATGAATAAGTTTACATATATTATTGTTTTCCTCTTATCTTTTTTTATTAAAAAATAGAATTTTGTTTAACATATATAATATATTAACTTTAAATATTATTGTATTTATTTTATTTAAGAAAATAAGAAAAAATCAAAGTAATAATTATTTAGATTTAAACGGTAGTTTTGTTTGTGATCCAATAACTTTTCGCATTTGCTTATATATGGTCATATAAATATTCCCAATATACATTAGTAGTAAAAATTTGGTATATATAATCAATATTTTAAAAATTCAATTTATTTTGATTGAATGTATGAATGGTTTTTACAAGATAAATTGCTAATTCATTTTACTTTTCTAAAAAAATAGGTATAATTTTAATTGAAAGAAATTATTGTTGACAATAATTGAACAGAGAAATAGTGGCTGGTGGAAACTATTGGAATTTTAAAGCGTGATGACAACATGAAGATAAAATTTAATAGATTTTGACAAGTAAGCGCATTAACTAAAAGATAATGAAATAGGATGGCACCGCGATTTTTCGTTCCTAAGCAATCTTTTAGTTTTTTATTTAGAAGGGAAGAAAGTTATGAATATGCAAAAACCACGAGGAACTGAAGATCTTTATTATGAAAAAGCAAGTGAATTAAGTTCCCTAGAATTAATGCTGCGTAGTCTTGCTATGCAATATAACTATCATGAAATTAGAACTCCAATTTTCGAAGCAAAAGATTTATTTGTGCGTTCAGTAGGAGCAGAAACCGATATTGTTAGCAAAGAAATGTTTGAATTATTAGATAAAAAAGAGCGAGCATTTGTTTTACGTCCAGAAGGAACCGCACCTGTTATTCGTAGTATTATTGAAGATAAACTATATGGGAAATATGAATTACCATTAAAATTATTTTACCTTGGGAATATGTTTCGTTATGAACGACCTCAACATGGCCGTTTACGTCAATTTAATCAGTTTGGAGTTGAAGTGGTCGGAGCTAAGAATTATTTATTAGATGTTGAAGTTATTTTACTTGGTTATAATTTATTAAAAACACTTGGATTAACAAACTTAACATTAAAACTAAATTATTTAACAATTGGTGCAGCACGAACAAAGTATCTTGGTGTGTTAACAGCTTTCTTCCAAGAACAAACATTATGTGCTGATTGTCAAATTCGGGTACAAAAGAATCCATTACGAGTATTAGATTGTAAAATTGATCATGATAAATTTAGTAATGCGCCAAAGATTTATGATTATTTAACCCCAACAGAAAATGAAGAATTTGTGGCAATTCAAAAGTTGTTAACTAAATTAGGAATTCCTTTTACCTTAGATGCGCAATTAGTACGAGGATTAGATTATTATACTGGCGTTGTTTTTGAAATTATGATTGAGGAAGCAGAGCGAGAATTAACTTTACTAGGTGGTGGACGGTATGACCAATTAGTGCACACCTTTGAACCAAGTTTAGATTATCCAGCGGTAGGCTTTGCCTTAGGACTAGAACGATTGTTATTAACTTTAGCTGCGAATGATATTGCCCTAGCTGATGAGGCTTATCTTGATGCTTATTTAATTTGTTTATCTGATCATGCGCGTTATTTTGCTGCTTCTTTGTTGTTATTACTTCGAGCAAGTGCTTTTCGTGTTGATTGTGATTATTTAACACGTAGTGTTAAAGCTCAGTTTAAATCATTAGAGCGTTTGAAAGCAAAGAATTCTATTATTATTGGTGATGAAGAATTGAAAAAAAACGTTGTAAAAATTAAAAACCAACAAACAGGAAAAGAACAAGAAGTTAAGTTTGACAAGATTATTACAGTTTTAAGTAAGGAGAAGAAATAATGAAGAGAACACATACTTGTGGTGAATTAACATTAAAAAATGTTAAAGAAAAGGTTGTTTTAAGCGGTTGAGTGGCAAAGAATCGTCGGTTAGGGGGGATTATTTTCTTAGATTTACGTGATCGAACAGGGATTACACAAGTTGTTGTCCAACCAGAGCATCCCCAATATGCCATGATTAATACAATTCGAAATGAATTTGTTATTAGTGTTGAAGGTGTTGTAATTGAACGAAAAAGTAAGAATTTAGAATTACCAACCGGGGCAATTGAAATTGCAGCTAAACAAGTCACAATTTTATCAAAAGCCGAAACACCGCCATTAATTATTAATGATGTCACTGATGCGTTAGAAGATGTTCGAATGAAATATCGTTATTTAGATTTACGTCGACCAATAATGCAACAAAAAATTATGTTACGAAATCAATTAGTGCAAACAATTCGGCAATTTTGTCATGCTCATCATTTTATTGATATTGAAACACCAATTTTAAACAAATCAACACCAGAAGGTGCCCGTGATTTCTTAGTTCCCTCGCGTTTAAATCCCCATAATTTTTATGCGTTACCACAATCACCGCAATTGTTTAAACAGTTATTAATGTTAGCCGGATTTGATAAATATTTTCAAATTGCAAAGTGTTTTCGCGATGAAGACTTACGAAGTGATCGTCAACCAGAATTTACGCAATTAGATTTAGAAATGAGTTTTGTTGAGCGCGATGATATTATCCATTTTGTTGAAACATTATTTCAAACAATTATGCAAGATGTGATGAAAGTTAAAATTAAAACGCCCTTTCTTCGGATGGATTATAATGAAGCAATTGAAAAATATGGCACTGATAAACCAGATACGAGTTATGATTTACAGTTATTTGATGCAAAAGATATTTTTGCGAAAACTGAATTTAGAGTCTTTGCAACAGCATTAAAAAAGGAGTTGAGTTTAAAAGGAATTTTTCTTCCCCAATTAATCAGCAAAAAACAAGTTGAAGAATTAACACGGATTGCCCAACAAAACAAAGCACAAGGGTTAGCATGAGTTAAACAAGAAAAGAAAAATTGAGAAGGACCACTTGCAAAAGTACTTAGTGATGATGAAAAAGCAAAATTATTACAAAAATGTAATAAACAAACTGGAACATTCTTCTTTGTTAGTGATGAAAAAGCAGTTACTTGCCAAGCTTTAGGAGCAGTCCGAGTAGCATTAGCTAAAATGTTTGCTTTAATTCCACCGAATGAATATCACTTCTTATGAATTGTTAATTGACCATTATATGAATGATCAGATGAAAATCAACGTTATGAAGCAGCTCATCATCCTTTTACCTCGCCAACTAGTGAATTTATTGATAATTTTGAGCAGAAAATGGCAACTGCGCGCGCTGATGCTTATGACTTAGTTTTAAATGGTTATGAAATTGGGGGAGGAAGCATTCGTATTCACCAAAGTGAAGTTCAAACCCAAATGTTTAAATCATTAGAATTATCAAACCAAGAAATTGAGAACAAATTTGGTTGATTTTTAAATGCTTTTAATTATGGTGTTCCACCCCATGGCGGAATTGCATTTGGACTTGATCGGTTAGCAATGATTTTAACGAATAGTGAATCAATTCGGGATGTGATTGCTTTTCCGAAGAATACAACAGGAACTGATCCAATGACAGCTTCACCAAGTCCAGTTGAGGACAAACAGTTGAATGAATTAGGGATTAATTTAAAATAATAAATATATAACAATAACTAGCAATATGATTTTTATGGTAGTATATATTATTTTGAGGTTTTTAATAAAATTAAGTAATTAGAAACAAATTAAGTTTCGCTTATGATTAAATGATAACAAAATTTATAAAAAATTTAACTTTTTTAAAAATTATATTTTTAATTGAATAAATAATTTTATAAAATTATGAATTTTGACACATTAAAAAGTACTTTTTAAAGTGCATTTTGTAATCAAAGTGCAACAAATCAACTCCTTTCTGAGTTGATTTTTTATTGAAAAGAAACATTATTTTATTTTGTGGTCCTTAGTAATTAAATATGGAAAAGATATTGTTATTAATACTGTAAATAAAATAGTAATTAATAATGTAAAAGAAAATGAATAAATTATCCGCGTAATTTATTAGCGGTAATTTATTCAATATTGTTTATTTTGAGCGTAGCGAACACGCGAAGCGTGCCGCGATATTTAAAAATTTTGAAAGGAGATATATTATGCCAACTTGATTAACGACAATATTTATTGTTGTTATTATATTAGGGATTTTTGCTTGAATTGGTTTATCAATTTATCAAAAAATTAAACAAATTCGAGGAAAGAAAAAAGAAAAAAAAGAAATTGAAAGAAAGGAGAGTAATAAATAATGTTAGGTATGTATTTAACAACGGCGGTTAATTTTTTAACAGCACCTACACCTAAAACTATGACTGAGGGTATGACTGGGATTTGAACTGGTTTATCTAGTGCATTATGAAAAGTTAAAGAAGGTATAACAAATATTTTACCTGAGATAATGGTTTTTTTTAGGTGATGCGTGAATTATTTTAATTCCGTTTGCATTTTTTTGATTATTAAAGTATTAAACTTTTTCCGTGTTATGGTTAAAGGATTTTAGTATTTATTATTTATCATGTATTTTAACTGTGGCACACTAGTTTTTATATGTGATTTGATTAAATAATATCAACTTAAAACTTATGATTTTATATTTTAATAACTATTGTTAAAAATTAAATAGTATTTTTCAGTGTGCCAATTTTTATTATTTTATATATTTAACAATGTTTATTAACAGTGTTTATTAAGCATTAAATAAACAATATATTAGCATTATCTATAACATTTTTAATAATCATTGTTTATTACAATTAAAAAACATTATATAAACATTAAATATAACAATGTTTATTAAATAAATATTTAGTTAGGAGATAATAAAATTGAGTAATTTTGTTAAAAAAAATCAGAATATAGAAAATTATTTTATTAGTAGGGAATTTATACCTTTTAAAACATATAAAGCAAGTTTTATTAATTTACCCAATCATAATAATCGTCATATTGGTTTTTGATTGAGTAATAAGTTTATTTATCCGAGTGAAAAACATTCGGATCAAGTAGCAATCGGTTTGATTTATGATAATTCTTATCCTATTTTATAAAGTATGATGAAAATTTAAAGCGAAATATTTGATAAATAAAAAACTTTTTAAAATTAGTAATAACTTTAAAAAGTACTTTTTAATGTGTCAAAATTCATAATTTTATAAGATTATTTATTTAATTAAAAATATAATTTTTAAAAAGGTTGAATTTTTTAAAAATTTTGTTATCATTTACTCATAAGCGGGACATAATTTGTTTCTAATTACTTAATTTTATTAAAAACCTAAGAATAATGAATACTACCCAAATTTTAGTTGGGGTAGAAATAAACAAAAATGATGTTCCAACTAAAATTTATATTTTAGAAGAACAATCAATTTCAACTACTGAATTTAAAGATATGACTAAAAAGGTTTCTAGTATGGCAAATAAAGTTAATGATTGATCTTTAAAATACCATAAATTAAAAGAAGATTTAAAATATAGAATTGGCCATCATGCACGAACAGTAGGCGATTTTGTTCGAGAAAAATTAATTATTAATCATAATTGAGATGAAAAAAGTCTTGAAAATAGTATTAGTCGGATTTTGGTTACGGGTGAAAAAGGATGAAAAATAGTTGATCGACATTTTACAATAAAACGCTTGTTATCTTCTGGAAGAATATATTTTTCAAAAAATTTAACTGTTACTAAAAATATTAATGGTGAAGATATAGTTACAAAAAAATATGGTTACCTATATGATGAATTATATAAATGTCTTAATTACGAAAAAACGAATATTAGAGACGAACGTCCTGGCTGAAATAAATTGGATGATATAATGCATTTGAATGTACTTTGTCGTTTTTTAGATTTAATTTAGTTGATTTAAAAATTAATAAAAAAAGCGGTATACTTAATCTAACGATAGAACTTGCCTTAAATGTATATGGTTTCCACAAAAAACCAGGAAAATAAGACTTATTTTAAAAAATATGTTAAAATATTATAGGAATTATGCTAATAATTACTTATTACAAAAAAGGAGGACAACAAGAATGCCTTGATGAGGAGGACTTATTATTGGGATTGGTTGTTTAGTTATTGGTGGGGTTTTAGGATTTTTAATTACCAAAAAAATTGTGCAAAAACAATTACGTGATAATCCCCCAATTACTGAAAAACAAATTCGGGCAATGTATATGCAAATGGGACGCAAACCGTCGGAAGCAGATATTAAAAAGGTTATGAATTCAATGAAACGTGCAAAATAAAATTGGATTTAATATCTTTTGCCAATAATGTAACACATGTTAGATTAATAATCTAACATGTGTTTTTCTTTTACCAAATAATTAACATTAGAAATACTTTTGCATAAATTTGCAAAAAATTTATAATTTTACTAGTTATTACCAAAAAGAAGAAAACAAATTGCAAAGAAGAAAGAAAAAAATAAAATCAAAATAGACATATGTTACATATGTTATGTTGATTTAAGATGTTAGAAGAAACCTTCGTTATCTTAATACTACAAAGATGATAATTAGCATTGAAGAAAATAAATTATCTTTTAATAAAGATTTTTTAGATAATATTACAATTGAAATTGCTTTAAAATTATTAGGTGAAATTGGTAAAAAAATTAAATGAGAAAAAGTAACGATATCATATACGCCTGATAGTTCTAAGTATATTGATATTCCTGAATTTTCAGAAGAATATCGTTATCAAGTTTGATTATCACCAACTAATCGTAAAGGTGCTGAAGGTATGTTATGACTTGAACCACCTTATTTTACAGGAACAAAAGAAAATAAAACTTTATCTAAACATCAAGCAACTTGTTTTATTGATGATATCGATAAAACCCCTTATAGTATTGCTTTATATAGCGCTAGTGGTCGGGTTTATTTAACTAATGGTTCAGAGGGTTCTAATATACCAATTAATAGTGTTTGGGTTTTACGACAAGAGGTGTAAATATTAGAGGTGTAAATATTATAGATAAAGATATTATTATTATTATTAAAAATGAAAATGGTACTTATTGACAAAGATTAGGTTTTGAACAAAGAAATCCAAGTCAAAGTTTTAAAGCTTTAAAAAATCGTAAGTTTTTAAAATATGATAAATATCCATTTCATATTAAAAAAGCTTATATTATGAGATATAATGCTTTATCAATTTTATATAATACACCATTTTTAAGTTTATACGGATTATTTTTACTAGCTTACATTTTAATTGAATACCAAGTTTAGAACCAGTTAAAGAATTTATGTTTGGTCAGCACAATATAACTGATGGTGGTTTTTTGGATATGCTGGAATTATTATATCATATCTAATATTACATGATACTGCTTGATTAACAACAAAAATACCTAAAATACCAGCAATTAAATTACCGATTGGTAAATGCTTAGAACAAATTTATAAAATACCAAGTTATATTTAATATTATTTGGTTGATTAATATTTCGTAAATATCTTAAAAAACATAATATTAATATTTGTCATAATTGTAAAAAAACAATATAACAAGTTAAAAGTTGAAATGAATACTGTTTGAAAAAAAGATGAATAAAAGAATAAGATTTGTTATAATTAAATTATACGTACGGCAAAATATATAGATTAAAAATAGAAAGGTGGCAATTTATGCTTACATAATTAGTAAATTAATTAAAAATAAAGCAATCTCAGTAAAAGCAGAACGCATTACAGATGATTTTAGAGAAAAAACAGAAGAAAAAATCTTTAATAAAATTGAAGATGCTTTTGAAAATATTGTGTTAGTTATGAATGATATTAAAAATCATTTTGGTGGTGTTGGTACACAAAATATTGATCGTGTTGAAAAAGATATTAATGATTTAAAACAATCAATTTCTGATTTAGAAAAATATGATAATGAAGAATTAATTGAATCAACTTTACAACATAAAGCAACAAAATGAGACATTACTCATAAAGCACATAAAGTCGCAGGACTTAAATTAAAAAAATAACCAATTAAGGTTATTTTTTTATTTTTCTTTATTGTGTTTTATATAAAAATTAATAAAGTATTCTACTTTTTCAGAAAAAGTATAGTTTTGTGGTAAATTATTTCATATTTTTTCTTGTTCTTGATTCAAATACAAATTAACTGTTTTTCGAATAAAGTTAGAATAATATATTTTCCGTTTTTGATTATATTTATCTTTTTTCATAAAATTATTAAATCCTTTCATAATTAGTAATAATCTTTACCATATTGATAAGTTAAATTAGTATCTTTATCATATTTTCATACGCAGCTATCATTATATTTACTTAAATTTACTATATTTTTAACAACTGATTTAGTATAGCGCGGTGATCTCAATTAAAATCATGATTTATCTTCATGATTTATCTTGCAAACTCCAAGCAATCGTAATAAATCATCTCTATCTTTACTAGCATTAGCATTTGTATATAGGCAATCTTAATATTTCATATTTGTGTGATAAAATCACCTTTTTAATCAATATATTCATCTATAAAATCATAATGCTCTTTTCAATCTTTATTAAAAAAATCTTGCGAATGAATAATTTTATTATTTAAATAAAGAACAATAGCAGTAGTACCAGTAACTGATGGGTCAATACCTATTTTTATTCCCATTTTGTTCATTCCTAATCTCATTCATTATTAACTGCTGGTACTACATTTAAAATATCTTCTTCTTTAACTACATTATCAGCTATTTCTGTATAAGACGGGGTACTTATCTTTTATTATATTATTTGATAAGGGTTCATCGCTCATTTGCCCCTTATTTTTGGCGACATCAATATCTTTAAATGAAATATATTCAAAATTACCACCTTCTTTAATTTCTTTTTCATCTAAATAAATATCACTAATATCTATTCCTAATTCTTGTGCTAATTTACGATATAATTTTGCTTAAACCATTTCTTTTGGTCATTTATTTTAAGGTGAATATTCACTATTACCACTAGGACTACTATTTTTTAAACGATCAATATCTGCTTTTCTTAATAAAATACCTTGATAATTTCCATTTTTATCTTTTGCAAAAGCATAAGCACCAATAATTTCATTATAATAACTAGTATTTGCATTAAAATTAATTTCATGTATTTTAGGACAAGAATTTATAGCATCTCATTCAAACTTTTCACCTTTAAATATAATTGATTTTCGTGGACTATATCCTGCTTCTTCAATTATTCTACAATAAACTTTACTATCAATAACAGTAGTTAATTTATTTTTAAACGGAATAATATTAAAATCTTTACCAAAAATTAATCCTTTATTACTTAATTTAATAATACCTAATGCTGTTATTTTTGCATTATCAGCATTATTAACTAATTGCATATAATTTTGTCCATTTTTCATTTTTAATTCTTCAAGTGCTAAAATATTTTCTTTTAAATATTTATCATTAACTTTTAATTCATATTTAATAATTGTACCTTTAATATATTGTTGTAATTCATTTATCATTTTATTTCGCTCCTTTAATTTGAATATTTATTCCTTTAATATCAAATACTTTATTATCTGTATTTGTATCTCATTGTGCTTTAATTGTATTTTTAACTAACTTTTCATCAACAATTAAATATTTAATTAATTGTTTTAATTCATATTGATTAGCATTTTCTAAAAAATCATCATCAATCCCTAATACTTCAATATCTTTTATTAATAATTTTTCTTTAATTAAATTAATACCAACTTTTTTTAATTGTATTGGTTCTAATGATTTATCAATTTGCTCAATTTGTTCCATTACACGAATTTGCTCATCTTGAATTTGGTCTATATTAAGACCCATATCTGGTGTTAAACTATTTGCTTTTTCAAGTAATTCTTGTTTTTTTAATTCTTGTTCTTTAAATAATTCATTTTGTTTTTTAATGCGTACTTGATTAATATTATTTTTAATTTCAATTTTATGATTTTCAATATATTTTTCAAAATGAATAATATTAGTATGAATTCGATTGAAATCATCTTTAAATACTTTAATTAATTCTGATGGATCTTTAAAAACAATATCAATTTTACTTACAAGACTAGGAATATCTTTTAAATGTACATCTTGATAACCAGTAGTATTATAATGATTACGATGATTATAAATAAATTCTGCTAATTCTTGACCATTTTCATCAATTCATTTTTTAATATTTAATGCTTTTAAATTTAATTCTTTAAAATCATTACCTTTAATTAAAAATGGGAAATTAACATTTTGAACTATATTAGTCATTATTCATCATCCTCAATAACAGTTAATTGTTCTAATTGTTTCTTAGTGATTTTGATACCTCTTAAATTAGCATCATATAAATCAGCATCTTTTAAATGAGCATAAGATAGATCAGCACCATATAAATCAGTACCTTGTAAATCTAATCATTCGTTTTTTAAATAATTATTTATTTTATTTTGTTCAACAGTAATATCTGTTAAATCTTTAATTAAATCTTGTAATGTTTTCATTTTATAATTCTTCCAAATTCTTTTCCATAATTAATTTTTCAATATAGTCATAAGCACTCTCTTCTGAATAACATTCTTCTAATGCTTCATTAAATAAATCTTCTTCGGTATAAGTATTTCCATTTTCATCTTTTCACATATTATTCACATCCTTGTCATTTAATATTTTCGTTTTCTAAATCAATAATGGTTGTTAATCATTCATTTTCATTTTCAACACTAGCAGTAAGTTTTGCTTCTTTTAATGTATAAAACGATTTAGTTAGAACTTCATTTTCAAATTTCATTACTAATAAGTATCTTTTTTCCATAATTTAATTCCCCCTAATTTTGTTTTCCTAATGCTCAATGTTCATCAGTAATTTCATCTTGTGAAACAAGGTAACTTTTACGCATTAATTCATTTAATTTATTTTCTTGATTACATTTAAAGCAATATCCTCAATATCTTTTTTTAAGACAAGTTTCATTAATATATTTACTTTTATATTCTGTCATTATAATTCCTCCTAGTTTTAACTCGCTGGCACTCACTCCCAAGTGAAAGTGCCGAAGCGAGAATTAGTTATATAAGTATTTATCTATTTATTTACTACGCCATCCGCTTCACTGGGGGCGAGCGGTGGCGGTATGTTAATTGTTCTATATTTTGTATTTTGTAAATATACAACTATTTTTATTTGTTTTCCACCAGACATATATTGTCTTCCTTTTTCCGTTCCTTTTTCAGGGATGCAACGCTCAGTTTTTGAAATTAAATTTACTTGCATCCATATGAAGGACCGAATGCTATCTTTTTTTAAACTCCAACCAACCACACATTTCGCAAATTTAATTATTTAAGTCACTATCTCAATATTTATTGTCGTTCAATATTAGCCTTGGACTTATCACGACTATGGCTTAGTTATTAACCAGTCCCGATTTACCTTTTTTCTCATACACTATTTCAGTACTTGCCTAGGACGGCTGTGGGAATGAGTATAAACTCATGTTCCTATGGAAGCACTTAGTTATTTTAAATAACTGCCCCACTCTGCTATTAAGTTGTTTTTCAAATAAAAAACAACTCTAACAAGAGTTGCTTTTTTACGTGTTCATCGTACAGGATGCCAAGTATAAAAGATTTTCATAATTTTTGAGAAAAAACTAAACAAAGAAAAGTAAAATATATTTTTTATTTTTATGGTAAAATAATTTTGTTTAAAATAATAGAAAGGAATGATTGATTTGGAAATAATATCATTAAAAAATATGACAAAAGAATATAAACCTAATATTGGTTGTTTTAATATTAATATAGCGGTTAAAAAGGGCGAAGTTTATGGATTTCTTGGTCCCAATGGTGCTGGTAAAACAACTGTTATTCGTCAAATGGTAGGATTTATTAAATCGGATAGTGGTACAGGTACTATTTTAGGTTATGATGTGTGAAAAGATACTAAAAATATTATGAAAGATTTAGGCTATTTAGCTGGTGAAGTTAATTTACCAAAATATATGACAGGAATTACTTATTTAAAAACAATTTCTGAAATTAGAAAGGATGTTGATTGAAAATATGTAGAAAAACTAATTGAATATTTTGATTTTGATCCTAAACGGAAAATTAAAAAAATGTCAAAAGGAATGAAACAAAAAGTAGCTATAATTAGTACTTTTATGCATAAGCCAAAAGTATTAATTTTAGATGAACCAACTTCAGGATTAGACCCCTTAATGCAACAAAAATTTAATACATTAATTAAAAATTTACAAAAAAAAGAGGTAACCATTTTTATGAGTTCACATATTTTTAGTGAAATTGATAATACTTGTGATAAAATAGCAATTATTAAGAAAGGTAAAATTGTATCAGAAGCTAATATTAAAGAAATTAAAAATAATGTTGATAAAATTTATGAATTAAAATTTATATCTATTAATGATTATGATAATTTTATGAATAAAAAATGAAAAATAATTGATAGTAATAAAGTAACAAAAATAATAAAAGTTGAAATCAGTCAAAATAATATAAATAATTTTTTAAAAAAAATAACAGATTATCAACTGGAATATTTTAAAGAATTACCATTTAATTTAGAACAACATTTTATTAAATTTTATGAAAAAGAGGTGACTTTCAATGATTAATTTAAAATTTATAAAATTACAGTTTAAAAATATAAAAATAATTTTAATTATATGATTTATTTTGTTTTTGTTATTAACAATTCTATCGACAACTGTAAAATATTTTAGTCCAGCTACTAATATTAATCAACTTTCAGGTGGTCAAGTTATTAATAATATTATGTATGGTTATTTTTGTGGTCTTATAATGTTTTTTCCATATTCAATAATTGTAACTCAAATTTTATTAACAAAAGAAATTAAAGAAGGTTATTTTGCTTCTTGATTAGTATTGCCTATGTCAAGAAAAACAATTTTAAACTCAAAAATTTTTACATTAATTTCGTCAATTATAATTTTAAATGTTGGTTTTTTATTTTTACAATTAATTTTATTCTCTCTGGTTTACAAAGATTTTAATCAACAAAATCAAATAAATTTAGTTCTTACAAGTTTTTCATTTTTATTTTTATGGATATTATGATCTTTTATTGTTTGAGTTATTTCTTGTTATTTTGATAATTCTGCAATATCTATTTCATTGTTATCATTTATTTCAATATTGTTTTTGTTATTTGGTATTTTATCTTTTGTTGGGGAAAAATTAAGCGGTAGTAACACAAATTTAGAAAAATTAAAATATCTTAAATTTTTAACAATTATTTCATTTTTTAATTCAGCATTAAATTTTACTGATTTACCAAATAATAATTTAAATATTATTATTGCTAATCCATTACAACCTAAAAGTTTAGATTTTTGTTGGCAATTACCAACTATGTTAGTTTTATCAATTGGTTTATTTAACTTAGGAAATTGAATCTTTATTAAAAAAAGTTTATCATTATAATTTCTTTAAAGAATAATTTTGTTTAAAATAATAGAAAGGAATGATTGATTTGGAAATAATATCATTAAAAAATATGACAAAAGAATATAAACCTAATATTGGTTGTTTTAATATTAATATAGCGGTTAAAAAGGGCGAAGTTTATGGATTTCTTGGTCCCAATGGTGCTGGTAAAACAACTGTTATTCGTCAAATGGTAGGATTTATTAAATCGGATAGTGGTACAGGTACTATTTTAGGTTATGATGTGTGAAAAGATACTAAAAATATTATGAAAGATTTAGGCTATTTAGCTGGTGAAGTTAATTTACCAGAATATATGACAGGAATTACTTATTTAAAAACAATTTCTGAAATTAGAAAGGATGTTGATTGAAAATATGTAGAAAAACTAATTGAATATTTTGATTTTGATCCTAAACGGAAAATTAAAAAAATGTCAAAAGGAATGAAACAAAAAGTAGCTATAATTAGCACTTTTATGCATAAGCCAAAAGTATTAATTTTAGATGAACCAACTTCAGGATTAGACCCTTTAATGCAACAAAAATTTAATACATTAATTAAAAATTTACAAAAAAAAGAGGCAACCATTTTTATGAGTTCACATATTTTTAGTGAAATTGATAATACTTGTGATAAAATAGCAATTATTAAGAAAGGTAAAATTGTATCAGAAGCTAATATTAAAGAAATTAAAAATAATGTTGATAAAATTTATGAATTAAAATTTATATCTATTAATGATTATGATAATTTTATGAATAAAAAATGAAAAATAATTGATAGTAATAAAGTAACAAAAATAATAAAAGTTGAAATCAGTCAAAATAATATAAATAATTTTTTAAAAAAAATAACAGATTATCAACTGGAATATTTTAAAGAATTACCATTTAATTTAGAACAACATTTTATTAAATTTTATGAAAAAGAGGTGACTTTCAATGATTAATTTAAAATTTATAAAATTACAGTTTAAAAATATAAAAATAATTTTAATTATATGATTTATTTTGTTTTTGTTATTAACAATTCTATCGATAACTGTAAAATATTTTAGTCCAGCTACTAATATTAATCAACTTTCAGGTGGTCAAATTATTAATAATATTATGTATGGTTATTTTTGTGGTCTTATAATGTTTTTTCCATATTCAATAATTGTAACTCAAATTTTATTAACAAAAGAAATTAAAGAAGGTTATTTTGCTTCTTGATTAGTATTGCCTATGTCAAGAAAAACAATTTTAAACTCAAAAATTTTTACATTAATTTCGTCAATTATAATTTTAAATGTTGGTTTTTTATTTTTACAATTAATTTTATTCTCTCTGGTTTACAAAGATTTTAATCAACAAAATCAAATAAATTTAGTTCTTACAAGTTTTTCATTTTTATTTTTATGGATATTATGATCTTTTATTGTTTGAGTTATTTCTTGTTATTTTGATAATTCTGCAATATCTATTTCATTGTTATCATTTATTTCAATATTGTTTTTGTTATTTGGTATTTTATCTTTTGTTGGGGAAGAATTAAGCGGTAGTAACACAAATTTAGAAAAATTAAAATATCTTAAATTTTTAACAATTATTTCATTTTTTAATTCAGCATTAAATTTTACTGATTTACCAAATAATAATTTAAATATTATTATTGCTAATCCATTACAACCTAAAAGTTTAGATTTTTGTTGGCAATTACCAACTATGTTAGTTTTATCAATTGGTTTATTTAACTTAGGAAATTGAATCTTTATTAAAAAAAGTTTATCATTATAATTTCTTTAAAAATAATTTTGTTTAACAAATTCTAAAATTAATTATTTTTTAATCCAAATCTTATTATAATTCTGTTATTTTTAAAACTAACTTTTGCACATTTTGTAGTTATATTGGTAAAATTGATTTTACTAATATCTATCCTTGGATTTAATTGTTTTATTTTGTCTTTTATTTGTTCTTTTGATGAAAAGTATTATAAGCATCAATTATTGAATTTAAATTAGTAATTTTAATTATTTCTTTACTTAGTAATTTTTTACTAATTGAGAAATTTGTAAAATAGCAAAAATAAAAAAATATTTTATTAAGTATATTATAACACAATTAAAAACGGAAACACAAACATTTTGAACAACAACTGTGTTTCCATAGACATCTTAACATATTTAATTTAACTTGGAATGTGTTTATCAATTATTATAATTTTGTTTGTGGAAATAGCGGTCTGTTATTTCCTTTTTATTTGTTTTTGCAAAGGGGTGATAAAAAAGTATTTTATCAGCACATTTGTGATAGAATTAAAACAACTAAATAAAAAGAAAATGACTCCCATGTCATTCTTCTATACACCTATTAAGGGTCTAACAAACCGCTTAATTGGGGTTAATATATAATTTAACTGAACTTTGCACATTTGTGTTAGCTCTTGGTTAAATTATAACATTTTTTAATTTTTGTGTATAGGTAGAGTGATAAAACAGTCATTTTACCTATTTTTTATTTATGGAAAAATATTATCAAATTCCACAATAGCTATTGTTGTGGTTAGCGTGGAAAAAAAGAAACTAGAAAGGACATGATGATATGCGACGAGCAAGTTATATTGATACAAAAATTGATTATGACCAAAATGATGTTCAAAAAGATCAACGAAGAGAAAAACAATGAAAAATTGAAAACCACCCCGGTCGATTAGTTTAAAAGCAGTGAGAAAAACATTGGAAAAGTGGTTGATTTGAAAACTTAACCAAAGAAAAACAAAAAGAATACAAACTAATTACTAACAAACTAGCTTTATACAATAAAAAGTTTGAATTGGTAAGAGTTCGCCAGGAATGAAAACGTAATTTATACAACAATTTAGATAAAGAAAAACAACGCGAATATAAAAAACGCGTTGAACAAATCAAAAAAGAACACAATTTATAACGGTTTTAAAAAACTTATTTATTAGCGTTGAAATAACCGAAAAGAATATTGATGAGATTATATATACGGTCTCTATGCAGGCGAAAATTGACCCCACACCAACGCCAGTACAACAAAATCTAAGTGAGTTAATTAAAACGACTGATTTAGGTAATATCATCAATAACAATGATGACACTATTTTCTCTGCTGTTAATCAGAAAAACGGCAATGTCATTGATGATTTTTCGCAAATTGAAATAACAAAAAAAGATAATCACTCTTCAACTTTAACCGCGAAAAAATACAGCAAAAGTTATACGAGTTCAGTTGATGTAACTTATAATGTTGTGCCAGCAACAACCGTTGATTTGAAAATTGATGTAACACCAACATCATCCACCGCAACGATAATAAAAGATTATCTTGGTCAAATTGATACAAGTAATCTCACAAACCCAGTTAACACATTCTACTATGCAAATAGTGAAAGTGTTATCACAATGATAAAGCCAACAGCAAGTAGTGTGATAACTGTGATGGTGTATGGTTGTGATGATAAATGAAATAAAATATCACAATCAAGTAATATTGACCCATCAAATGGGATAAAACTTGATGGGTCGCAGTTAGCAACAACAAATGGTAAATATGTTGTTGAACTGTCAGACAACTTGGGACATACCAATGGACTGTATAAAAAAAATAGGGTATAAAAATATAAAGAAATTAAATAAGAATAATTAAACCATTTACTAAAATGGTTTTTTTATTTGAAAAAACCTAAAATAACTAATTGATTCAAAACAAGGACAGCATCTTTATATATTTATAATTTTTAAAATAATAAAAAGTTGTTTCCTTTCTGAAAAAAACCATATTAAATTAAGAAATTAATAAATAATTCACTTACTTACTTAGTAAAGGTGTTGTCCTTGTTTTGTTTCACTTAGTTATATTAATAAATCAATCGTTAAATATTAGATTTCAACATTATGATTAAATGCAGTAAATGCGGAATGCCAAAGCGAATTCATAAAGTTAAACATCGCGGAAAAACAGAATGATTTGAAGATATTTATTATGGTTAATGATTGTATAAATTATTTAAGGGTATTTAGTATATTTAAGAAATTATGGAATAAATAATCCACATACTTAATTTAAAGATACCATGTTTAATTTTATTGTCAACAAATTTTTATATTTTTTTAAATTTAATCACAGCAAAAAATGCATTTTTATTAAAATTATTTAATTTAAAAATAAAATTAATAAAGATGTAAGTTTTGTTGTTCATTTTTATTAAAATTATTATATAAAATACTATTATTTTCTGGTGGTTTTTCTGGTTGTTTAAAATCCTTAATATTATTTCTTAATTTTAGCATACTAGTATTCAATTTATTTTTAACAGTTTTTTCGCTATAAATTCCTTTTTTAGAAAATATGCCCTTACCATAATGGGAAACATCACCCTCCATATGACAACCAATATTATTTCATAATGTTTGATTTTTAATACCCTCTTCGTTATTTTTAATTAAGTTAATTGTTTCTCTTAAAAACTTTTTAGAACTAGGAATAAATGACTCACTTTCTTTTAAACATTGTAATAATTCATAATATTTTCCATTATAAAAATAATCAACAACTTGTTTAAAAGTTTCTTTATTTTCTTTAATTTTTCTTCGGTGGGGTAATAAATCCTTAAATCTTTTTACTAAATGAAATTTGTCTATTGTATAATGAACTTTGTTATTAGGAAAACGATTTGCAATAACTTTTTTAACCCCTTTAATTCAATCTGCTCCATCACCTAAAATCATAATTTCGGTATCATCTTGAATATTATAATTACTTATTATCAAAAGTATTAATTTAACAACAAAACGGGTTAATTTTGTTTTTTTAGAAATATAAATTGGAATATTATCTATTTCGTAAACACCTAACTTATTTGCAATTACATGTCTTTTTTCGGTTGATTTTTCTTGATCATATCCAGTGTGAACGGTAGAAATTAAGGTGTGTTTTTTAATCTTTTTTCCTTCATATCACACTTTCATTTTTAAGTATGTTCCATCCACTTGAATATATAAAGTATGCGGAACATTTATTTTGATATTGGTATCATTAATATAATATTTGTCGTTTGTTGTTGCGTTTTTTATTGTATTTGAAATTGTCATTAAACTAATTTTTGCTTGTTCTAATGCATCTGAAATATCGCGGTATTTTTTATCATCACTTAAAAACAATAAAATTCTTTCTTTGACGTCACTCCCCAGTCTTTGTCATTTTTTAATTCCTAAAAATTTATCTAAAATAAAAATATATTTTTCTTTCCCTGTTATTGGATTAATTTTATAATATCGTCGTCTGCGAAATGTTATTTTACCTTTTAAAGTAATTAATGTTTTTGTTCTTATTTCTTTTACTCGATAATGTTTAAATTTATCATATTTTTGATAATTTTGAAAAATAAGATCATCGTACTTTTCTAACCTATATGCAATTTCTCCAACAGCATATCTATTCAAATCTTCATATATTTTATTAAAAAAGTTTTCCCCATTAATAATATTATTAATATCCATTTTAAAGTTGTTTCCTTTCCTGATTTAAAAATAAATCATCACACACATTAAAATAAACACCTAAAAAAAGCAAGTTATTTTTAACTTGTTTTTCCAATATTTAATTTTTTTAATATTATTTAATACAATTTTGATAATTTTTTGATAACAAATATATTATATCTTAATTTAAAATAAAAAAACAAGATTTTTAATCTTGCTTAATTATTATTTTTTTGTTTATTTTGTAAATTCATTAATGTTTGATAAAATTTTTTAACGACTTTAAAATCTAAATAAAAATCATCATCTTTGTCTTGTTCCTTATATGTTTCTATATTTTCTTTTAAATCATTAGTTATTTTTCCTTTTTCATCAAAATTAACAAATATATAGTCATGATAAAAACTTCCCTCAGGAGTTATTTTAAATTCAATACCTGAAACATTATCATTTTTATCAAGATAAACAGTAAGAATTTGTATTCAAATATCTTGCTTAATTTTTTTGATTTCTTCAAAAAGTTCTAATATGTTGTGGTTTCAATTAATATCTTTAAAAAAACCACTTTTTTCGTCTTCTTCGTTATCATTTTCTTCATTATCATCATCTTTGTATATATTAAATTTATCCATAAAATGTTCTGATTCGGGTTCAAAAATTGCTTGTGGTGCCATATATATAATTAACTTCCTTTCTTAAAATTAAAATTGTTGTTTGATACTTGTTAATATATTATCAAAATAAATATTATTTTTAATAAATAATCATTAAATTTGTATAATTCATTATATAATTTTTATATAAATAAAATATCAAGAAAGGACTGGTTTTTTATGAAAAAATGATTAAGTTTTTTAGGAGAAATTACATTACTAGGAACAAGCACAACAAGTCTAGTTGCTTGTAATACACCACAATATAACGAAGAAGAATTACAACAACTAAAACAAGAAAACCAAATATACACAAATTGCCAAGAAATAAAAGAAAACTTAGAATGAATTTGCCCTCAAGAAAAACCATTTAATACAGTTGATAATAAATGATATTATGTTATCTGTCGTGGCAATGAAAATGATGTTTGAGAAATTGTTAAATTTAATAATAATGAATTTCCAAAACAGAAAATACATTATAAAGGTAAAGAAAAAATAACAATTAATTATGGAAATTTTAGTGGCTTTCAAAGATTAAAAGATTTGTATTTTATTTCTAGAGATTCATTGACAATTAAATATTGGTCTGAAGACAGTGGAAAATATTTTAAAGCAGTTTATCGTTGAAATGGTGATGAGCAAAAATTACCTGATTTAATTGTTGATAATAATGGTAATGTAAAAGTTAATAGTGAATAAAAAAAGCAATTTTTACTAAATTGCTTTTTTAATTTATTTAATTTTCTTTTTCATCATCTTTTTTAATTATGTCATTAATATTATCTTCTTTATTTTCATCTAGCAAAATACATTCATTATTAATTTTTTCTTTTAATTTTAGCATTAGTTTATTAATTTCAGTGAATAAAATTGGCAATCCCAATGTTAAACCGTGAACTATTCAATATGCTAATCGTAGAAAAAATAACTTAGTCTTTTTCTTTTTCATTTTTATTACCATCCTTGTTTTTTTGTCTGATATTTATTTTGTTGTTATTAGCCAATTTATTGTTTATAATTGTAATAACATCTAATTTCGTATTAATATTATTAATTTCAATTTTAATATCGTTTATTTTTTCTTTTAATTCTTTGTTTTCATCTCTAATTTTTTGCTGTTTTTTACTCAAAATAGTTGCCGTTATGCCAGTTGTTCCACCAGTAAAAAGTGATATAACCAAAACAATAATTTCTAAAATAGTCTCATTCATTTTTTTATCCTCCATATTATCAAATTAATGGTTCTCAACTTCCAAACGATAGCAAACCAATAGCGGCTGTTGACACAATACCACGCTGTGCTTTATCTCATGTTTTAAAATCTTTTCATACTCAAAATTTAATCATCCCACCATCATATTTTAATATCGGTGATCATTCTTCTCCACCATTTCAACGATAAACTGCTTTAAAATATTTTCCACTGTCTTCAGACCAATATTTAATTGTCAATGAATCTCTAGAAATAAAATACAAATCTTTTAATCTTTGAAAGCCACTAAAATTTCCATAATTAATTATTATTTTTTCTTTACCTTTATAATGTATTTTCTGTTTTGGAAATTCATTATTATTAAATTTAACAATTTCTCAAACATCATTTTCTTCACCACGCCACACAACATAATATCATTTATTATCAACTTGATTAAATGGTTGTTCGTCTGGTGTCATTTCTTTTAATCTGCTTTTGACATATTTGGCACTGCTTTCTATTTTGTAGGGCATTTCTCTAATTCTTTTGTCTAATTGTGCTGTTTTTTGATCCATTTTTTCCATTTCTTTGGTTCATTTTTTATTGAATTCTTCCTTTTTTTCTTGGGCATATTCGAAAAAATTAATAAAATTGTTAGGGTCTTTGATTGATTGATAACGAATGGGAACGCGTGCGGTATATTCTCAATTAAAGGATTTTATTTTTTCGCCTTTTAAGGGTAAATTAAAACTAAGAATAGGGAATTCATAAATTCCGTCTTTATGTCTTGTGTTTAAGTTATCTTGGGTTAATCTTCCTTTGTCTGTTCATACAAAATATTCGCTAGCACATTTATTTTGATAAATTGCTTGGTATTTAAAATCATTTACTTGATTAATGTTATCGATTATGCCTGTTGCTATTGTTTTTGAATTATCGTTTCAAGTCATGGCACTTTTAATATTTTTTCATGGTTTGTTTTCTTCTTCGTTGGTTTTTTCAAAATAGAATTTATTGTCAATTTCGCTTGGTTCAACTTCGTCAATTTTAGTGTTAATGGGGCATTGTTCTAATAATTCTGTTAATTTTTCAATTTGTTCGCTTTTGTTTTCTCCTAAACTTTCAATAAAATTTTTATTAATATATTGGTAGTTTTCATCTGGGTTGTCTATATCGGGGATTGGATATACTAATGGTGCTTTTGACATATCTATTTTAATTGTTAAAAATATTGTTGTTGTTGTTTCTGCTTGGTTTTTTGCATACGGTATTAAGTCGTTGATATCGTTTGTGGTGTTGTTTTCTACTTTAATCATTCTTCCGCAAATGCTTAAATAAAAAAATGGTATTTCTTTGTTTCCTTTTTTTGTTTTTATTTTTACTTGAATTCCGTTGTCTTCATATTTGAATTCTGCTTCTAAGTTTTCTTGTTCGCCAAATCCGTAAAATAAAAAACCAGTTGAATTGTTATCACATAGTTTTAACATTTCTTCGTTATAATTATCGCTATTACCTAATAAGTTTATAGCGTTTTTATTGCTTAATTCTTTATTAGCATAGTAGGGGATTGTTTGGTTTCTTAATAAAAAATCGTAATATATTGCTTGGTCGCGGTCTGTTAAATAATCTTCTGTATTGTCAAATGTTATAAATCTAAATGCCATTTTTTTACCTCTCTTTTATAAATATTTTTTTTCTAATTTGTTAGATGTTTTATCTCATTCACTATGTAATGCGTTATTAGCAATCATTTTTTTATTCATTGTTTCTTCAATGTTGTTAAAATTATTGCTTAGATCGTTGTTTAGTTTTGTGTGTGGTTTTAAGTCTTCTCAATATTTTTGATTTTCTTTTATATTGTAAATTGTGTTATTTTGTAATTGATAGGTAAATAATTCAATATCATAACTTCATTCTTCGTTTTTAATATCTTCTCATGATAAATTACTTTCATTTAATAATTCGTTTGTTAGTGTTTTAATTTCGTTCTTTTTTGTTCTTAAATTAATATTAAAAATAATTTTTTTAATTGAATTTCCACTGGTTGCTTGTAATTCATATTCTGTATCTTCTTCAATTTCAATAATTCGCCCATAAATTAATATATATGTTTGATTAAAAACAACTTTATTTCCAAGGTGTCTTTTTATTAACTTTTTTTCTTCGTTTAAAAAAATAATATTTTTATCTTTAACAAAAAAACTAGCAAAAAAATCTTGAATAATTCCATCATCACACGCTTCTACATTACAATTAGGAAATGTTTTTAAAACTATTGCCATAATTTAACCACCTTATTATTTTCATTATTATCTAACATAAAAAAACACCAGCCTTAACAATAATAATTAACCCCATCATTTATTGTTGTCGTGATGATACCGTCATTAAAAATATTTGTCAAATAAAAAAAGACAATTTATATTGTCTTTAAAATAATTTATGTTATAATATATACAAATTTGTACTTATTCAGTCGTAACAAATTCCTTAAATATTATGTGAATAATCTTCTTGTCTGCTTGTTTGTGGTTGTCTAGGGGAACTCGGTTATGAGTTAAATTCATTCAAGTAGTTCAACATTATTTATTTACTATAATACGACTGAATAAATACAAATTTTTTTAATTTTAATAATTATAATTACTATTGTTTTATTTTCAATAAGTAATAATTATTACTTATTATCGTGATGATACCGTCATTAAAATTATTTGTCAAATAAACAAATAAAAAAAGAGATATTAAATCTCTTTTTTTTAATAACTATTATATCTAGTTTTCATTCAATAGTTAATTTAAGGGTTAAAAAATAAGTAAAATCCCTTTTGGTTTACGAGTAAAAGCAATAGAACACCATAGATATTCTTACAACTAGAAACATAACTTATTTGTGGTGATGATACCGTCATTAAAATTATTTGTCAAATAAAAAAAGACAATATAAATTATAATAATTATAATTACTATTATTTTAATTTTAAAAAACAAATAAAAATAAAAAAATTAGTTTTTATTCCAGATAAAAACTAACTTTAAAATGGATATTAACAAAAAAGTATGTACATTACTTCTTTTTTTTTCAATAAGTAATAATTATTACTTATTATCGTGATGATACAGTCATTAAAATTATTTGTCAAATATATAAAAATTAAAATTAATTACCATATTTGAATTCCTTGTATAATTTAATTATTTCATCTTTTTCTGATTCATCTAATTCATCGGTGTTTATATCTAACGAAAAATCTAAATCATATGTTTTTTTTCTTTCTTTGACTGCTTTTTTTCAAGCATCTTGCCAAGATTTTGAATAATGAGTATATTCAATAACATCATTTGTTTTTTGAAAGCCTAAATATTCAATAAAAATAGTAGTTATATATTTTAATATTTTTGTTTCTTCTTCTGAAAAATAATCTCAACTAAATTCTTTACAATTATTTTTTTTATCTTCTAAATAAAACTTAATTTTTGTTTCTTCTTCTGTTAAATATTTAAAATATAAAAATTTTCCTTTATATTTTTCTACATAATTAAAAAAACTAATAGGAACAGGGCCCATTTCTCATGCTACAAAATCCATTTTAAAGAAATGGTTTACATATTTTTTGGCTGCTTCTATTTCTAAAGATGCAATAAATTTATATATATATGTTTTAAAAATAAATTTTTTTTTGCAATTAATTAATAAATATAAAACTGCCATTTTTATTTTGTTTGCTTCTATTGGAGATACATTTAAATATTTTGATAACATAGTTTCTTTCATCTAAATCACCTTTTCTTTATTAATTAAATTATATAATAAAAACCTAAAACATGCTATAATTAAATAGCAAGTGATGTTGCGAGTTATTCTAGGTTCTACTTGCAAGTTTAAATAAAGAAAAGAAACCTTGCCAGTCAATAGTCTGTGCGATACTATAAATAAAAAAGAGATTTAATATCTCTTTTTTTATTATTTTTATTATTTATTTGCTAATGCTTTTAAAGCTTCCATTAATTCTTTATGATTATAAATATCTTGTTCTCATTCATCAAATTTAGATTCCAATAATTCATAATCTTTTTTAGTCATTTTCTTTGCCATTTTTATTTATAAAACCTCATTTATAGTAAATCATCTTATTGTTTACCTATATTCTTTCTATTTTTTCTCATTAATTATATAAAATATAATTGCTTGTAAATACCTTTATTACTTGTTTTAAGGGGCATATTAGTTAATAAGTGTTAAAACTTACTTCATAATCTTACTTGGCCGAATATTAGAGTAATTGTGTTTTTATTGCTTTCTAAAATTATCCCAGATAAAATGCTGTTATATTCTTTATTGTTAAATAATAGGGTAAATTTATCTCTTAGTTGTAAATTGTTTAAATTTAAAATATTGTTATCTTTTGTGATATCAAATTTTATGAGGTGTGAGTATTCACTTAACTTAAATTCTTGATTGCTAATAGTTATAATATTTTCTAAGGTAAAGTCTTTTTCTTCTAATTCATAAATTTTATTTTTTATTAAATTATTTTGTAAATTATTATTATTATTTTCATCATAAGAGATTGTATTATTTTTTAATAAGTTTGCTCTTGTGTATTTGTTTGAGTTATTTTTTTGGTAAAAATCAATTCTGTTGATACTTTTTTGGTTTAATTCTTCAATTTCTATATTTGTAATACATTTAATATTATCTTTTACTTTATAATTATTTAATTTGATATCTTCTTGTCCATCTTTGCAAATGTCACAATTTAAAATAAAATTTTTTAAATCAATATTAAATTTTAAAAATATATTTGTTATTTTAAATATTTTGTTAATAAATTGATAACAATTAAATTCTTTTTCTTCATTTTCTTCAAAAAATTTAGGATTATTATTATTTTCATCATTAATTTTTCTATTAAGTTTAATAAAGGGAAGATTTTTATAAATAATTTTTATTAAAGTAAAAAAAATATATCAACTTTTATTTTTATATATGTTGTAAATTTTAAAATCAAAAATAGATTCAATATTTTTAGTAGTAAAGGTATATAAATTTTCATCTTTGTTTTTTTCAATATGAGTAATAATTCCAATATATAATTGATTTTCGTTATTCAAAATACAAACAATGTCTTCAATTTCAACATTAAGATTATAATAATTATAAGCATTAAAAGTTGATAGTTGCGGGGTATAAATATCTAAAAATATCTTATAATTTTCAACAATACAATTATCTTTATAAAATAAAGATCCTTTTTCAAAATCAACTCCAAATATAATTAATTTAGTTCTATTATCTTGATAAATATTTTTATCTTTTTTAATTTCTAATTTTAATAATTCATCTCTTGCTTTTTGTCTTGCTTTTTCTTCTGCTTCTTGTTGTGCTTTATTAATTTCAAGCACAATATTAGATAATTCATCAAGATAATCAATCATTAATTTATAATCAGGAATTTGTAATAATCATTCGGCATGTTGAGGATTTAATTTTACAGCTTCATCAAAATTAATTTTTTCGTCATTAATTTCTTTTGTTAATTCTGATATTTCTTCTTTTAATTCTTGGATTTGTTTTACAATTTCTGCATTTAAAGTATTGTTTTTTAATTTATTAATAATTTCTTTTTTATCTTCTCTAATTGCAATTATTTCGTCACTTCAGTGTCTTTTTGTTGAACTTCCTACACCCATTTAATTTCTCCTTTTTCTAAATTAAAATATATTCTTCAAATTTTTTAATATTAATATTTCCAACTTGTTTGTCTTTTGAAAGGTTAGAAGAATATAAAATATGATAGTTTCCTGGTGGAATTTGAATAAAATTAGTGTATTTAAAATCTTGATATTGATATATGTTGTATGATTTTTCGTTTTTTAAATCAACTTTTATAATGCTTTGAGTTTTTATTCTACTATCTATTATTATTTTTTCATTTTCATTTATTTCAGCATTAATTTTAAGCTCACTTATTAATTTACCATTAATATTTTCTAATTTTAAATATGGGTCTTTTGTGGGACCATTGATTGTTATTAGAGTATCTGATGCTAAATAACTATTATTACTAATTTTAATTTTTTCATTATATTGATTGGTATATTTAATGCGATTTAACTTAAAATAATATTTGTTATTATGTTCATTGTATCTTTTTCCGCTTGTTTTATTTGGTTTAATTTCAAATAATTTATCTTCTTCTTTTTTTCAGTTAGTTAATTGTTCTAAAATAAAATCAACCTCTAAATCATTATTATTATTCAATTCTGTTTTAATAATACTTTTAATAATTACCTCACAATAATATTCCAATTTTGTTTTTTCATTTATTCAAAAACTATAAAATAATAAAAAGGGGGAAGATTTATTATCTAAATTAATATTTAATTTATTAATAAAATCATTAAATTTACCATAGGGATTTGGGTCTATAAATAATAATTTAAAATTTATTTGATTTAAAGAATGCTTACTATTATTTAAAATAAAATTATTATCGATGTTTAAATAATTATTATCAAAATTAATATTTAATCCATTAAATGATAAAATAATGATATTATCTAAATCACATAAATTAATTAAATTATCTTTACTATTACTAATTTTAAAAGTTCTAAATGGTAAATTATACATATTTTCTCCCTATACTCTATTATTTCATTGCCCTATATATTCGAGTATTTTTTCAGCTCGTTCTTTATCATTTTCTCCTTCAATAATAATTGTTGGTTTAAATTCATTTTTATTTTCAATTTTATTATAGTTATTAGTTTGGCTTTCTTGGTTAATGTTTTGTGGTGATTTATTAAATTTATTATATAATCATACCCCACCAGCAGCTAAGGCAGACAAACTAACTAAAACACCATAAAGAATTGGGTGCTTTGCCATTCCTAATAAAAGTGTTTTTAATGAACTAATAACATTTATTATTTTTCCAATTGTGTAAACAACAGCCCCCAAACTTGCTGATATTCCCAAAATAATAAAAATAGTTTTTTTGGTTGTATCATTAAACATATTAAAAAAATTTGTTATTCCTTTAATAATTGGTATTAAACTGACTTCTAAAAAAGAAACCAAAGACTCAAACACGGGTAATAGGGCGGATGCTAAATTCATTTTTGTAATATTAATAACATGTTTAAATTCATTTCATTTTTTATTTAATATTGTTGTTTTGTCAACATTTTCATTTGAAACAATACCTAAATCTTTAATGTTGTTTGTCATTTTTTTAATTTCTTCATCTGATAAGGCAAGCATTGGAATAAGGTTTTTTCCTAACTTAGAACCAAAAATATCCATTATTAAATTATTTTTTTCAGTTTCATCACTTATTTGTTCTAATGATTTTTTTAATTCTAAAAAAATAGTTCCTGTATCTTTTAAAGATCCCTCATTATTTTTAATGTTAATTCCTAATTTATTAAAAGCTTCTGTTGTTTCATTTGATATTCCATAAGAAATAGCACTAATACCTTGTCGTAATTTTTTAAAACTCTTTTCTAATTCTTCGCTAGTAATTCCAGTTCTTTTTGCAATATAACGAAATATTTGTAAGTTTTCTGCTGTTATACCAATTTCTTTTGATGTTTTTTTAAGCTCACCAGCATATTTGGCGGTATCAACAGTTATTTTTGTTAAAATTCCTTTGATTGCTAAAATGGGTATTGTAATATGTGTGCTTAATTTTTTTCCGATTTCTTGACACTTTGTTCCAAATTCTTCAAATTTTTTAAAGGGAATATTTTTTATTTCTTGGGCAGTATTTTTTAATTTCTCATTAAAGTTGTTTAGACTGCGATTAGATGCATCAATATTTATTTTTGTATATTCATATTCTTTATTTAATTTATTTTGTTTTTGTATTAATTTTTCTTTTTCAGCAGTATCACTTGTTTTTGATAATGCTTCTTGTGTTTCTAAAATGGTTTTATTTAATTGATTATATTTTTCAATTAAAAGTTCTTTTTTTTCTGAAATATTATCAATGATATTTTTATATTCATTAAATTTTTCATTTAAAATATCAATTTCATCACCGTTTTTAAATTTTAAATTATTATCAAAATTTTTTAATTTAGATCCTGATAGTTTTATGTTATCGGCTATTTTTTTAAAATTGTTATTTAATTCTAAAACATTACTATCAAGAGTTATGCTCATTCCTTTAATTTCTTTTGCCATAATTAACTATTCCTTTAAAAAAATTTATTAATATCTTGTTGTGTTGCTAATCTTTTATTTTGATTGTTATAAATTTCTATAATTTCTATTAATGTTTTTAATTTAATATATTTGCTGTCTATAATTGAAAACCCTAAATGACTAAGTCATAGTAATAAGTTAGGAGTAAATTTATTAAATTTATAATCTACTTTTTTGTTAATTCGCCGTATTCCTGTAAATTTTTGTCATTAACACTAGCACCTACAAATTCCATTATTAAGTTATTAATTTCATTAACATTTTCGGTAATTTCTTTAAATGTAATTTTTTGACAAAATTCCTTAAAATCTTTAAATTGATTTTCATCAGCTGCTTTCGCAAAAGAAAATAATAATTTTAAAATAAATGAAAATTCATATTTGTCTTTTTCTAATTTATTTAACAATTCTCCGTATGAACCAAATAAATCCTCATAAATAATTAATGCATAAGTGCTTATATTAACTTTTAATTTTAAACTTTCTAAATATCTATTCATCTTCGTTTTTTTCTTCTTTTTCTAATTTTGGAACTTGGGAAAAGTAGTTATTATAATTATTTTCATTAGCTTTTTTTGTTGTTTTAATTTTAATAACATTATCTTCAATTCGTGGTAAGGCGTTTAATTCAAAAGTATAAGTATCTGGGTTTACATTTTCGGTTTGAGTGTTATGAGTTTGATTGGGGCGTTTTAAATTAACTCTTAAAAGCCAAATTCTTTTTTCTTCTAAATCACCCTTGATTTCAAACCCCAAAGCAATCTCACTCTTTAAACTAGTTGATTTTTCAATATAATTTCCATTTTTATCTTTTTCAATTCCTAAAATTTCTTGTTCAAAATCATCAGATGGTTTTGCTATTGTTAAACTACCACTATAACCTTGAAAAGAATTTGAAATATAGTATGGTTTATTATCAGCATAAAAGGTATTAGTGTTTTCGCTAACATTTAAACTTAAATTTACTGCTCCTAATATTTTTTGTGGGATTGCATATTCTGTTTTGTTTGTTGTTTGATTGTATTTTAATTTTGCATAATGAACATTTTCTAGTCCAAATTCAATAATGTTGTTATTCATTTGTATTTTCTCCTTTTATCTTTTTAGCAACAAAAATATTTCATAAATTACGATATATAAATTTTGTTCGTATAAATAAAACTCTTGTGCTAATTGATAATTTATTTTTTTATTTATTAATTCATTTTCTAGTTTTTCAATTTCATTAAAATTAATTTCATTTTTAAAATTAAAGCAAATTTGGAATGTTTGTCTTATAAAATTATTAATATTATCTGATGAAAAAAAGGTATTATCATTAATTCTATAAAAAGTTATATTATTTTCAATGTTATTGAAATTATCTTCATTAAAATTAAAAAATGTATATTTAATCTTTTTAGTTGGATAAAGTTTTTTTAATAATTCAATAATTAAATTAATATTTTGCTCTCTTTTATTATTAATAATCATCTTAACTAATATTTTAAAATAGTTTCTATTTTTTTAATATATTCATCAATATATTTATTATAAGCATTTCGTAAAAATGGGCGAGGATTAATTTTTTCATTATTTCAATGATTGATATATCCATATTCTAATAAGTGGATTATTTGATATTGTTTAGTGGCATAAATTACACCAATTATTTTATCTTTGGTTAATTTTATTTTAAAAACAAAATAATCTTTTAAATGTCTTCTTTTTGTTAAATGTTTATTGCTAATAGGGCAAGTAATTTTAATTTCTGCCAATATTTTTTCACCTACATTTTTAATTTCTGCTTTTATTTGTTCTTGGATATCATAAGTATATTGTTGGATTGAGTCTGCAACAAAATCAAATATATCAACTACTGAATTACTTTTTTTCATTTTTAACACCTTATCTTAAACTTAAAAATAGTTCTAAAAATCCATCTTGTCTGTCATAAGTTCTAATAATTTCATATTCTTGTCAATTATTTTGATATTTATAATCAATTAAAATAAATTTTTCATTATCATACATATATTTATCTATAAGTAATTTTATTTCTAATTTTATGCCTGCCATTCTAGCGGTATAAAAATCATTAGCATAAATTGATTTAATATCACAAAATACTTGTTTTTTATTTTTAGTTATTTTTTTATGACTTAATGGATTTTCGTCATCTTCTTTATCAATTAGAAAAGCATAATCATTTAATAAAATTAAATTATCTTTCATTTTTATTTTTTTCTAGTTTTTTAATATCTTTTAATTTCTTTTTTAATTCTTTGAGCTCTTTTTCCAATTGATATATAGTTGTTTGTGGATAATTAGCATATTTATACATTAATTGTTGAATATTATAGTTAAGAATAGTATAAAATTTTTCTCCAATTAATTCTCGCCCTAAATTTTCCTTAACATAAATAGAAATAATATTTTTTATTTGTTCATCATTTGCTTCTTCAATAATTTGAAAAGGAAGACCGGAATTTATTAAAATATTTTTTGATGATTGAATTAAAGTTTTTATTTCTTCATCAAATAAATTATGCTGAATTCGTAAACTTAATTTAACAAAATTTAATAAGTCCATATTGATCCTCCTTTATTTTTAAATTACTCAGGTTGGAAATTTACAAAAGCATTTTTTTCAACAACTTTCCCGTCTAAAATGGCTGCTCCCACATAAGTATGTAAAAGTTTTTTAATTCCGATATGTTCAGAATATCTTAGAGTTAAAGGCTCTTGGAAATTTACATAATAAGTGTTTAATTTTCCAAAAGAAATGCAATTATTTTTATTTGTTTTAGAAAATGTAGGATATGTGTCTGTTAAAACAACATCATAACCTAAGATTTTATTAGTAACTCCATCTGAACTTATATTGTGGTTTCAAATAGGGCGATCATTTTTATCTTTAATATTTTGAATAGTTCAGAATGTTTCGTTATTCATTACAAATTTAGCACCATTTGAGTATCCTAATTTTAATGATTTAATCATTTCAATAATAGCATCGTAATTTAATTCTTTAATTTTTACACTTTTAATGCTTGTATCTGATAATATTCCAGTTGGTTGACCTTTTCCAGTTCCAGTAGCGATTGATTGTTCAATACCCTCTTTAATTCTGTTTGTAATTACTCTAATTACAAAAGCTTCAAAATCTTCAATTGTCATAAATCTTGTAGTTTCTGAAAATTCAAGCGAAGTGGCAATAATGTGGCCATCAAATTTAATACTATCTAAGCCTGTTTCTCCTTTTACTTCTTGCCCCTCTGTGACAAATTTAGCTGCTGTTGAATCTTTTTCATACGCAATATCTAATTTTCCTCGGTGTTCTAAAATAGTTACTTCATTAATTAAATTAGAAGTTAATTTAATTTCATTTAAGATGTTTTTTCATATTGTAGTAGGTACAAGCGGACTCGCATCTTCATTTCCAGTTGGATTTGTTCCAACTTGTAAGAATTTTGTTTCTTGTGGCGTTAATTGTTGTCTTTGCATATTTTTTAATCATGCATTTTTATATTCTCTTGTATCTAAAATATCTTTTTGATTATAGATAGTTTTAATTTCCATTTGTTCTGTTCCCCTTAATGTTTGTAAAATTGTGCTATTTCCGTTTTCAATATTTTTAATATTTTTTTCTAAATATTCATTTCTTATTTTTTGAGTTTCTGTAATTTCTTCATTTAATTTTTTAATTGCAGTTAATAACTCTTTTTGTTCTTGTAATTCTTTATTAGATAAATTATTTTTCTTTAATTCCATATTTTCTAATTGTTCTTTTTTTTCTTCTAATTCATTGTTGGAATCAATAATTTTGTCATTTAATTCTTTTAAATTCACTTTTTCCATGTTTTTTTCTCCTTTGATATTTTTAATTTCTTGTATTTTACTCTGTGGATTTGCTCCTAATGGAACCAAAGAAATTTCGTCAACTTCAATTTGTTTTAAATAACGAACAACTTGGCCGTTTATTTCTGTTGGTTCTGATTTTAAAATACGATATCCTATACTTAACTGCATTGGTCTATTATCTTTTTGCATTTGTTTAGCAATTTCGTAAGTTTCTTTTCCATAATTAGTATTAGTATATATTTTAATTTTTGCCCATAATCCGTCTTTTCGGTTTTCTAAATCTGCAACACCCAAAATTTTTTCGTGATTATGAGATAAAAACACTGGCACAGTTTTACCATTTTTTAAATCATTTTCAAAACTTTTGTAGTCAGTAATGTCATTGTGATAATCAACTACATCATATTTATTTGCTATTCCGATAATTTCGTTTGTACTAAATTTATCTTCTTTTATTTCTTTTATTTTTTTTATATTAAAATCAATTTTTTTAGTAATTTCATTATTAATAATTTTATTGTTGTCCATTGTTTTCTCCATTTTTTTCATCATCTACTTTTCCATAATTTCAATTTAAAAAGGTATCTCCTCCCTCATAAGGATCTAAACCAAATAATAATTTTCTTATTTCATTTGGGTTTACTGCACCAAGTTCAACACCTTTTAAACTATTTGATAAGTTTAATATTATTAATCTACTATCTAATACAAACTCAAAATATTGCCCTAATTCTAATTCTTTTTTAGTAAAAATTTTAAAGGTAAATTCTTTTTCTAATTGTCTTAAAACTGGATGAATTACAGTAGATAAATAACTTAAAAATTGTTCTGAATTATAAGTCCCTTTAACAATCTCGGGTGCTATATTAAAAAATTTATAAATTAAATTTTCAGAATATTCATTTTGTTCTTTACTAAACTTTGATATATTACTATCAATTTTTTTAAAATCTTGTCCATAAGATAAATACGCAACTCTTTTATTACTAAAATTGGTATTTTTAAAATTAATATCTTCAACTGGTAAAACTGGCAACATTTGGGATCTCTCTTGGTTAAACTGCGTAGGAGCACCAGTTGGCCCCAGTGGCATATTTGTGGTAATTATCCCCATTAAAGAATTTGTTTCTTTAAAATTGTTAATAATAGAGTTTGTCATTTCTTCTAATATTCTTTTGCTTGGTTCAAGCGAATTATTAGGATTATCCCCTAAGAAATTTTTATTATAAAATTTCCGTAGATGAATTATTTGAGAATACGGTAATATCTCAAATGCATTATTATTTTGATAAAATCTTATAAATAATTCATCATCCTTAGACAATAATTCAATAGTACTGTATTCGATTGGAATTAAAGAAATGATTTTATCATTAATATCTTTTTCTATTTTAATAAAAACATTCCCTTGCAAAAATAAATTAGTAATTATCTTATAATAAAAATCATAACTACTCATTAAATTGTTTGGTCTCAAATTTAATAAATAATCAAAATTAGATTTTTTTATTTTTTCATTTTGGCGATATGTATTAACTGATACTTGTGCTATATCAGTAGCAATCCGATTAATTGTGCTTTTAATTACATCAATTTGATAATTATTCTGAAAATTAGTAAAAAAGTCTTTTCATTCAAACTTAACAATATCAACTTGAGAATTTTTAGGCGTTTTATTTACATCATTATTATTTTCTTTATTTTTTTTATATCAAAACATAATCACCAGCCTTAACAATAATAATTAACCCCATCATTTATTGTCGTCGTGATGATACCGTCATTAAAAATATTTGTCAAATAAAAAAAGACAATTTATATTGTCTTTAAAATAATTTATGTTATAATATATACAAATTTGTACTTATTCAGTCGTAACAAATTCCTTAAATATTATGTGAATAATCTTCTTGTCTGCTTGTTTGTGGTTGTCTAGGGGAACTCGGTTATGAGTTAAATTCATTCAAGTAGTTCAACATTATTTATTTACTATAATACGACTGAATAAATACAAATTTTTTTAATTTTAATAATTATAATTACTATTGTTTAATTTTCAATAAGTAATAATCATTACTTATTATCGTGATGATACCGTCATTAAAATTATTTGTCAAATAAAAAAACAATTTATAAACAAGTAATAAAGGTATTTACAAATACTTATATTTTTATATAATTTAACTAATAAGGAAAGGGTGAATTATTATGAATTTAGAAAAAAAAGATAAATTATTTTCTATTGTATCTTATTTAATTAATAATCATAAAATTACTGAACCAGTAAAATTACAAAAGATTTTATATTTTTTATATTTAGATTATTTAAAACAATATGATGAAAAATTATTTGAAGATGAATTTGAAGCATGAGTATATGGGCCAGTATTAAGAAGAGTTTATTATCATTTAAGATATGTGGGAGTAAATTTTGATGAGTATGAAAATTTTGATGAAAATAAATATACTTGTACTAAAATAATCCCCCTAGAAGATAAAAAAATAATAAAATTTATAGATGATAAAATAGAAAAATATAAATATAAAAATACCTTTGTTTTAGTTGAGGAGACTCATAATACTGAACCTTGAATTAATGCAAGAAAAGGATTAGATAACCATGAAACATCAAGAGAAAAAATAAATTTTTTAGATATGAAAAAATTTGTTAAAAATGAAAGTAATAATTGATAAAAGTTTATTTAAAGAAAAATGTATATTTTATGAAATAGATTATGAAAATAAAATAATATTTACCTTTAAAACTGATGATAAAATAGTTAATAAAATTAGTAAAGAATTTGATTATTTTATTAACCGAATAAAAAAATGAAAAAATATAAATAAATTTAATTCTAATTTTGTTTCACATAATGATATTAAACACAGACAATTAATTTATGATATTTTAGAAAAATTAGGAATTAATGAAGAATTGATGTTGCAAGAAATTTATGAAAATTTAATTTATAAAAAAGAAGTCTGAGGACAAGTAAGAATGTTTTTTCTTTGTGAAAATACAACAGAAAAAATAATTATAAAACCTTTATTTTTGGATTTAAATCATGTTATTTATAATGATAATAAATTTAATAAAAAATATGATATTTGTTGGATATGCAAGCAAAAAAACTGCATTTAGTATATAATATAATTATAATTATAGGTGGGCCGTATGGACTTGTCCGCTATCGGTAAGAGCATTGTTTGTTTCCCCACCTAAAAAAAGAGATTATTAAATCTCTTTTTTATTTTTGAGAATATATTTTATATAATTCGATATAAATTCGGTCTTTATTATCGCGAAAGATTTTATAAGCAAATAGAAGGGCAATAAAACCGTCAATTCGTTTGTTTTTTGATCTTTTAATTGGCATCATATTTTCTTTTTCTTCATCAATAAGAACATCAACATTATTAAAGTGTAATTTTAATAAAGGGTTTTGATTAAAAACAAATTTATTGTCATCAAATTCTAATTTAAGGGCTTTTATAATTGGGCTAATTGTTCTTACTCCAAATCTAATTAAATTATTTATAAGATAAAATCCTGCATTATCTAAATGTTGTTTTAAAAGATATGAGTTAAAAGTATCATATCCTATACCATAACAAATTAAATTATATTTTTTCATTATATTTATAATATAATTAACAATTTCACTAATATTGATTTCTTCTCCTTTGCATAATGTTAATATTCCTTGTTCTTGGTAAAGTTTATATGGAATTTTATCTTCTGTTGTTTTTTCAATTATTCTTGCTTCTGGCATAAAAAATTGTGATAATAATATAAATTCATTTGTGTCTAAATTTGGGATTAAAAATACGACTGCACTTAGATCGTTTGTTTTTGATAAATCAATTCCAATAGTACAAATTCTATTTTTTATTAAGTATTCATCGGTATTAATAATTTTATTATTTTTAGTTTCTAAATCTAATCGACTAAAAAGGGCACTATCTAAATTGCTCTTTAAATTACAATGTTTAATTAAAAAATTTGGTTGTTGAGTTGGTGTAATTAATGCTTCTTGTCATTCGGCTTTAAAATTATCAATATATTTAGAAATACCCAAATTTGGATTAGCTTTATAAAGATTGTTAAAATTTTTTCATTCATTTCTTTCATCAAGTTCATAAATTCAAGGTAAAAATTTATTATCTTTTATTGTGTTTTCTAAAACTTTCTCAGCATAAGAATATCTTTCATCGAAAATATTTTCTCTAATAGATCCATTGGTTGTTATTAATAACATTAAATAATCTTTTCTTTTTGCGGTTGCTGTTCGCATAACATCATAAATGTCACGCTTTTCCATCATTGCTACTTCATCTAAAACAACAAAATAGGGGTTTAAACCATCTAATGTTTTTGTTTCTGATGATAGTGGTTGAAAAAAAGAATTATTATGTATAAACTCTATTTTATCTCGCTTAACTTTTAAAATTTTATTTAAGTTAGGATTAATAAAAATCATTCGTCGCATTTCTTCATAAACTCTTTTTGCTTGATCTCGTTTGGTTGCAATAGAATAAAGTTCGGCATTTGCTTCATTATCTAAAATTAAACTTTTTAAAGCGATTGCAGAAGCAAGGGCGGTTTTTCCATTTCCTCTTCCGACAATTAAGAGTGCTTCTTTAAATCTTCTTAAATTTGTTTTTTTATCATAAAAACCATATAATGCTTCTAAAAATGCTTTTTGCCATAATTCTAATTTAAAATTTTGTTTATTATATTCTCCAGTTGTATGAAAACAAGATTTTTCAATAAAGCTAATTGTTTTATTTGCTTCTTTGTGATTAAAATAATAATCTTTATTTGATTTTAATTCTTTTACTAATGTGGAAACAATTTTTTTAATTTTTATTCCAACTTTATTTTTATTGGAGTTTTTATTTATTCATTCATAATATATTTCTAAATTTGTTTTTTCATTATTTGCTTGCATTCTTATTTTTCCTCTGAATTATCATATAAATTATTAAAATTAAAAGTATCGGAATTATCTTTTTGATTAGCTATTTTTATTCATTGTTCTATTATTTCATATCCAGCTTTATAATCTTTATATGCTTGTCCATAAGAAATTAAAGCGGGGTGTCTTACTTCTTTTGGTTTTCCACGATTATTATCGGTTTCAGAAAATAATTTACCGTCATTAATTAAGGTTTGTATTTCATTATTAATGTTATTTAAAGTTAATTTAAGGGTACAAAATTCTTCTAAAAAATCAAGTTTAATAATATCTAAAATAACATTTTTTTCTTTTAAAAATCGTTTATATTTATTTATTAATTTTTCTTTATCTTTTTCTCAATTTAAAAGGTTTTCGTGTTGGTTTAAGTTATTGTTTTCTTTTGTTAAAATGCTTTCATTTTTTGTCAAAAAAGGGGAATTTTTTGTTAAATTTTGGCTATTTTTTGCTTGTTTTTTGCTATTTTTTAACTCATTCATTTATAAAAACTCCTTTATTTACGGGTTTTTTTATTATTTTTAGTATAAAAGTGCGGTTTTTTTCAAAATTAAAAAAAGTGTACACGGAACCCCACCACATCGGAACCCGAAAAGTCCTTATTTTAAAGGACTTATAGGGGGGTATATAAGTAAAATAAAATTAATATTTATATAACTAATTACACCGTGATGATACCGTCATTAAAATTATTTGTCAAATAAAAAACAACAATTAATTTTGTTGTTTTAAATTATTATTATACTAAATGATAAAATAAAACTGCTAATTTAAATTTCTTTTCTGTATCTTGTTTAAATGAAAAATCATAGATAATACAAGAATCATTTAAAAAATTACATTCTTTAATAAAACTTTTATGTTTTTGAATTATTTTAGTTCTTATTTTATTTATAATTGATGATATATCATTTTCTTTTACAAAAATAATTAAAGCCGTTTTTGTATCTCTTCAAGTTAAATAACCTTGTAATTGATCTATTGCTTCTAAAAATTTTTTTTCTCCATTTCAAAACTTACATTCAGCTATAAAAACATTTTCATTATTATATTTAAGCATTATATCTGTTTTTCCGCCTCTATTAAATGATTCGGCAGTTATAGATGCCTCAAAATTTAAAGAAAGAATTAGTAAAATAAAATCTCTAATTGTATTTTCATTATGAATTTTAATTTCATTATTTTCAGAATAACGATAAAGATTAGGATATGTTTCCAATCCTTTTCCTAATTCATGAATTGTATTTAATATTTCAAAATAATCATTCTCTGTTATTATAATATCTTTTTCAAAACCCCCTATGGTTTTTTGGGGTGGTTTAATTATTTTTTTCTTTTTCTTTTTCGGAGATACTGAAAAAACACTATTTTGATCGGTAGTTTTTTTTACAGGTATGGTTAATTTATTTAAAAAGTTATATTTTTCTTTTACATTTTCTTTTTTTTCATTAATATTTGTTTCAATTTTATATTTTAAATCACTATTAAATAAATTAATGCGGTTCCATTATTTCTTTTATATTGTGTTTAAAATATTTTTTTATTTCTTCAATCTTAATTAATAAAATTTCTTGATTTTCTTTTTCATATTTTATAAAACAAGCGATTTCATTATCATTTATCTCAAATTCAGTATAAAAACCTAAAATATATTTACAAAATGGTTTTTTTTGCAACAATTCTTTGTTGCCAGAATATGGTATATTTATTTTTATGTCGTTATTTGATACTTCTCAATTAATACAATCAAAATCTAATTTAATAATTTCTATTTGATATTTATTTATTAAATATTTAATAATTTCATTTTGATCAACATTTAAAATATAATTATCTTCAAAATCGTTAATTTCGTTTTTAAAATTTTTTTCTAAAATTTGTAAAAAATCATCCAATTTTTCATTTAAAAAAAGATTCATGCTTTTTTATTTTCCTTTCTTTTTTATAAATTAATACTATCATACTTATTTTTGATACATTTAAAATGACCATTATAGAGTAATTGATTTTCATTTTCATTAATTTTTAATAATCCTGCTTGGGTAAAAATAATTGGAATTTCTTTATTACAAACAAAACAAATTTTATTATAGTATCCTATTATTAATTTATAATTATTCATTATTATTTCCTCCAAAAACGATATTTATTATTTTCTTTTTCTTTTTCGGAGATACTGAAAAAATACTATTTTCATCAGTGATTTTTTTTACAGGTATTACAATTCGTTTATTTTCTTTAATAGTTGTTTTATCAAATTTATTAATTATATTGAATAACATTTCCTTAGTTTCGTTAGAAAAATTACCTTTTATATATAATTCATTAGTTATATTTCTTAAATTATCAAAATCAGAATTAATTACATATTTCATTATTTCATCTGATATTTCTTTATTTACTTTTTTCATTTGTATTTTCTCCTTTGTTAATTTTTCTTTTCTGTTTTAAACATTTTTATAAAAATCTTTTCTAATACATCAATCACAATGCTATTACCAGCTTGTTTATAAAGTTGTGTTTCTGAAACAACTTTGCTTGCTTTATCAAAATCTTTATTACTAAATCCCATTAATAATCAGCATTCACGAGGTGTTAATATTCTTAAAAAGTATTCTTTTTCATCAATTAAAAAAGATAATATTTTATTAGTATATTGATTTTGTATTTTATTATCAATCATAATTTTATTGACATTACTTGCTGCGATTGTTCCTATATAATTATTTTCTGTTTTTCAAAACCGATTATATGATCCATTAATTAGCAAACCATCTTTTGCTCGTGGTAAAACAATAAAATTACCATAATCCTTAATTGTTGGAATTGCAATAATTCCTGCGTTTCCTAATTGCATTTGTTTTGTTGTAATTGTATAAGAACATTGTTGAATGATTTTAAGTTTATTGTTTTCAATTGCTTTTTTCATTGATTCTTGTCTAATAAAATATTTTTCATTTACATTGTTTTCTAAAATATCTTTTACTAAAAATTTTAAATTACAAGGTTGGGGATATTGAAATTTAAAATCTTGCTTTAATGTTGATATCATAAACAATCTTTTTCTATTTTGGGGAATTCCATAATCCTTGGCATTCATTGTAAAATATTGATTATGATATCCTAATTTATTAAGTTGATTTTGTAGATTTTCAAATCCAACAAAAAACTTTTTACTTAATAAATTTGGCACATTTTCCATTAAAAGATATTGAGGTTTTATTGGCATTGTTTTTATTAAATCAACAACTTTGTAAGCTAAACCACTTCGATTACCATTTAATCCTTGCCCATTATTATTGGCGTTTGATATGTCTTGACATGGAAATGATCAAGTTATTAAATCGGCATACGGTAAAGTTTCTAATTTGGTAATATCACCTAAATTTGGTGTGTCATAATCATTAAAAATTGATCGATATGATTTTTCAGCATATTTATCATTATCACAAATAGCAACTATCTTATGGTTAATTTCAATATTTTCTAATGCTTTTCTTTGACTTCCAATCCCAGCAAATAATTCTATTACTTTAATCATAATAACCTCTTTTTATTCTTCTTTATCGATTATTTTTACTTTGCCAGTTTTTTCGTCAATTATGACATTATCGCGATATCCTTTTTCGGTTTTGTGTTCTTTATTGTGGCATTTCATACATAATAGTTCTAAATTTTTTCAAGCAAAAAGTTTATCAATGTTTCAATTAATAAAATCTTGATCGGTAATATATTCTTTGTGATGAACAATAACGCCATTAACTATATATCTTTTTTGATAACATCGTTCACATATTCCCATTTTGCTATTAAAATAATCGTTTCTTATTTTTACTCATTTTTTATTGCGATAAAATTTATGTCTAATTGGACGATTTTTATCATAATCTTTTCAATTATTTTTCATTTTATTAATCAGAAAACATTTCATTAACAGCTTTAGCAATTTCTTCATCATCATTTATTTCATTACTGCTAAATTCTTGTTCTAAATTTAGATTTAATTCATCTTTTTTGTTATTTAATTCAATAACATTGTTATCTTCTTTATTTTTTATGTTAGGATTATCACTAAACTCTTTGCTGTTATTAATAATTATTGCTTGATCATGTTGATAGGCTTCTTGCATTTCAACTGACATAATACCTCATTTTCTTAAAAGTTGGGTTAATACTGCTTTAAGTGCCATTCCCTCATAACTTCCAGCCGTAAATTTTCCGTAAGTTTGATAATTCTTAGAATATGTTTTAAAATGATTTTCGCATTTTTCTTTACTTCAATATAAAGTTTTTTTATAACCATTTAGTAGTTTAAAAAACGCAACATATCCGATTGTTTCTTTTTTTGTTCGCTCATTTTCGTTGGTTATTCATTTAAAATTGTATTCTTGTTCTAATTCATCAAAATTTAATAATTCACCTTGTTTTACTTCTATTGCGTTTATTGTTAAATATTTTCCTGTTCGGATTGCTAACTGAATATAACCCTTATAACCAATTTGCAACTGTCCTTTTCCATTATATGGAACAATATAGGCATATCCTAAGTTAGGATCTAACGGTAAATCTAATAACATTGCTTTTACACAAGCAGATAAAACACTCATTAAATTTATTTTTTCTTTATCAAATAAATTGGGATTATTATTATAAATTGTTAAGATATTTTTACGAAATAAATTAATTTCTTTCTGATTTGTTAATTTTTCATTAATTCAATTATTAACTTTTGAATTATTTAATATTAATTCAATTTTATTATTCATTTTATTTTTTCTCCTTTTTTATTTTTCACAAATAACACAAATAGCAATTATATTTATGTAATTTTGTAAAAAAGCATAATTTTATATTTTTACATTTTAAAAAATGATTACGATATTTATTACATTTTTTCATTATATTTTTTTCTTTCTAAAATTAGATCTAACTTATCATCTTTACAAATAACTAAATTATTTTCACCATAATTTTTTTTAAAATATTCTCATTCCCAAGTTGAATTAATATTGACATCTTCAACATCAATACCAGTTATATATTCACCAAAATAAGTTTTACATGGTTGTTTACCTTTTTCAGAACGATAACATAAAATATATTTATTAGTTTCCATATTTAATCTCATAAAATCGCATCATCATTATTTTCAAATGATTTATTTGCTTCTATTTCTTCTAAACGAATATTTCTTGTTGCTGATTGGGTCTGATTTATTTTTGTGGGTGTTATGGGCGGTGTGCTATTTTTTAAATTATTATTAGTTTGTAAAAATTGACAACTATAAACTCTTACCGTTCACTGTGTTTTATTTTCTTTGTCTTTAAAAGATTGTAAAATACCTGTAATTGCAATTTGACTACCTTTTTGACAATATTGCTGTAATACACTTGCTTGTTTATTTCAAACTTGACAAGGAATAAAATCAGTTTCTTTTTGGGTTGAATGTGGTCTTGTTACTGCTAATTGAAACATGGCATATTCTTTACCATTTTGTGTTCTTTTAATTTCAATATCTTTTGTTGTTCTACCAATGGCAATAAATTGATTCATACTAATATTCCTTTCTAGTGTTTTGGTTTTTTATTTTCTTTGTTGCATTTAAAACAATAACCTCAATATTTTAATTTGGGACAATAGTTTTTAATTTTCATAGTTTCTTTTCTCCTTATTAGAATTATTTTTTAAAAATGTATGCATTATTTCTTGTCATTCTAACTTTAATTGATTGGTAATATTGAAACGATTTATATTAACACCATTTTCGTTAATTATTCAAATTTCACCAATATTACTAGTAAAAATATTATTTTTTTCAAGTAAATAATTATATGCTGTAATTTGTATTTTTGCTTTGTTAATTTTTTCAGCATTAAAGTATTTTCAAGTTTTAAAATCAACAACAATAGCTTTGTTATTTTCATAATAAATTAAATCGGGAGTGCCACACACTTTTCCGTCGGATAAGGGTGTTTCAAACATAATAATTGATTTAATAAAATCGTTTTTTATTCTATTAAAAAAATTATAGAATAACTCAATTATTTTTAAACTTTCTTTTATTGTTGATATTTTTTTACTATTTTTAATAATTGTTTTATAATTTTTTCTATTTTCTGTTTGGAAAATTGCATCATATAAAATCCGTGAAATAAACTCATGAATAATTTTTCCTCTTTCGGTTGCTTTTTTAAAAAGTTCATTATTTTTCATTAATTTATCATATTGAATTTCAGTATTATTAAAATAACTAATAATAGCGGTAATGCTGGGGAAAACAATATTATCTATAAAATAAGAATGATTATCTTTTTCAAAATTTACATTATATTTTAATTTAATATTATTACTAATAAATTGCATTATTTTTAAAAATGATGTTTCTTTTCATATAATATTTCTAAACCATTAATATTTGGAATTTCATTATTATTTTCTTTAATTGCTTTTTTAATCGCTTCTTCATCAATAGTTTTAATAATAAATTTTTCTGGCACTTTTTCAATATCAATAATATTTATTTTTAAATCTAATTTTGTTTTTAAACCTTTAACTTTTATGTCTTCTTTATTCAAAATTTCAGAAATTAAATTATTTTCTTTATTATTATTTAATTCTTTTAATTGATTTTCAGCCGCATTCATTCAATTAATTTGTTTAGTCAATATTTCAATTTGAATAACATCTGTTTCTAATTTTTCAAAAGATTTAGTAATGTATCTATACAAACTATCAATTATTTTAAGTTCTGATCGATTATTAACAATTGGAGTTATTATTTTTTTAATTGTAGATTTTAATAATATTTTTAATTCAGTACCATAATCTGCATCACTTTTGTTATTAACTTGAAAATTGTTAATATTTTTAATTAAATTATTCAAATTTTTTAAATCATTATCAATATTTTTTAAAAATAATAAATTATTTGCCACACATTTTTTTAATGTTGAGATAATAAATTCATCTTTATTTTTAAAATCATCTAAATCTTTATTTGTTTTAATAATTTGATTTATTTGATTTTCGCTTTTTATTACATCCATTATTTTTCCTCCTTATTAGGTAATTTGTAATATTTAATATTATCTTTTAATTGTCATGTTGTGAAACTTATGCCCCCTGTGGAACTATAACTAGTAGTAATTATTTTTTAAAATCTTCTTTATATAATATTTGTTGTTTTAATTCATCAAGTTCTTTTTTAAGTAATTCATTTTCTTCGATTTTGTCTTCAAACATTTTATTAAGTACTTCTTCAGTTTTTAAACTTCAATTTAAATCTTTATTTAATTCTGTAAGTTCTTCTTTAAGTACATCATTATCACAAAATAAACAATAATCAGAGTTAATTTGATTAACAGGGCATTGACATTTTTTACAATATTTTGCCATTATTTATCCTCCTCACTAGCAATATGAAATAAGGCAATTAGCACATACATAATGCAATTTAGCTTTAAAATTTTGTCTTAATTCTCTAGCAGAACATTCGCTAACAATAAAATCAATTTCTTTTTGTGTATATCTTTCATCTGAAAAAGACCAATAATAACCATCATAAGGAATATTAAATCCGTCTTCTTGACAATCTTCACAATATTTTCTTTTTCCCATTATTCATCCTCCTTAATAACAGTTAATTGGTCTAATTGTTCTTTAAGTGCTTCATTTTCTGCTTTAAGTGTTCGTATTTTGATATTAAGTACATCAATTTCTCATTTAATTGAATGAATGCGGCTATTAAGTACATCAATTAATTCTGTTATATCCATTATTCATCCTCCTTAATAACAGTTAATTGTTCTAATTGTTTTTTTGTAATTCTAGCACCTAATAAACAAGCATTTTCTAAATTAGCACCTACTAAACAAGCATTTTCTAAATTAGCACTTCGTAAATTAGCATATTCTAAATTAGCACATCATAAATCAGTACCTTGTAAATTAGCACTTCGTAAATAAGCACCTTGTAAATCTAATGCTTCATATTCTAAATATTCATTTATTTTTTGTTCTTCAACAGTTATTCCTGTTAAATCTTTAATTAAAGTTTGTATTGTTTTCATTTTATAATTCCTCCTTATTTTTAATATTTTTAATTCCTTGATAACTATTAAAGTAATATTTATGATTTCTAATTTTAAATTTATTAATTGTTTCTAATGGTTTATTTTTGATATCATAATCTGAGAAATCAAAATAACCAGCACAATAATTACAATGTGAAATAAACTTACTCATTATTAAATTTCCTCCAAATTCTTTTCTGCAATTAAAGTATCAATATAGTCATAAGCACTTTCTTCTGAATGACATTCTTCTAATGCTTCATTAAATAAATCTTCTTCTGTATAAACTTTGCCATCTTCATCTTTTCACATATTATTTATGCTCTTTACAAATTTCATTTATTCTTTTTCGTAATTCACATTTTTTACATTTTTGATAAATTCTTAAATAGTTGATTTCACAATGGATTATTTACAACTTCATCTATTGCTTTTTTAATATCTTCGTCACTTTTTTCTCAAATAGTATCAATGTCGGTTTGGCTGGTTTTAAATTTTGCTTCTTCTAATTTTTTATCTAAATAATTATCAATATCTTTTTTAGCAACATATTTTTTCATATTATTTACCTTTTTCATTCAATATCTTTTAAATCAATAATTGCCGTTGATAAGCCATAATTATTATTTTCAATTTTTTCTCGCACTTTTGCTTCTTCTAGTGTGTAATAAGCATAAGTAGTTAAATATTCATTTTTAATAATTAATAAGTATTTTTTAGTCATAATTTAATTCCTCTTAATTTTCTTTACCTAATGCTCAATGTTCATCAGTAATTTCATCTTTTGAAACTAGATAATTTCTAAGCATTAATTCATTTATTTTGTTGATAATTTTTTTATTTAACTTTTTCATCTTTACCTCCTTAAATTTTCTTGGTTAATTTTTTTTATTATTTTGATACTTAATAAATAAAAAGTTGGTAAGCATATTGTGTTTACAATTAAAACTCCGATTATTATTTGTTCTATATTTAAAATTCCAAGATTTAATCAAAAAAGTATAAAATCAATTGGAAAATAAATTATTAAATTTATTAATAATAGTAGGATAATTTTTCAGAAATTATGACATTTTATTAAATAAATAATCCTTAATAAAATTGCTAATAAACCAGTTCCTAAATTTCAACATAATGATCCTAGCGTAAAACCTCATAATGATAAATCAACTAATAAATGACCAACAAAACCAATAAATAAACATCAATATCAATTTAAAATAAAAGTACTAATAAAAACTGGAATTAAAAATAATGGAATTGATGTTCTTAAAATAATTTGTATTCGCATTACTTGGGATAATACAACCATCATCGCAATTAAAACTGCTATATAATTTATGTTTTTAATTAATAAAAAATAATTATTGTTTTTGCATTTTTTTATATTTAGCATAACTAAGGCCCAATTTTTTAGCTTGTCGTTTATCTTTTTGTTTTTGTTTATATTCTTCATCAATTAAATTAATGTTGTTTAATAATTCTGTTTTTTGTAAGTCAGACAAACCACAATTAGATAATGCAATTAAATAAAGTTTTTGTTTTTCTTGTTCTAATTCTATTTTTTCTAACTTAGTCAAAATTGAAGCAATATTCATTTTTTCTTTCCTTTCTCTTAAAATTCAAATTTAAACTGAATATCTTTTAATCTTTTTTTAATTATTTTGTAATATTCATTATTTATTTCACAACCCAATCACTTTCGTTTTAATTGTTCACAAGCATACGCGGTTGTGCCACTTCCCATAAAACAATCTAAAATTAAATCATTTTCTTTACTATATTTACTAATTAATCGATTAAATATATATAATGGTTTTTCTGTTGGGTGTCTCGTTAATTTTTTTCCGATTGAATAATTAAAAATTGTTTTTTTACTTTCATAATCATTTTTATAATTCGGAATTCGATGTTTTTTAGAATAAATTATCATACAATATTCTTTATCTTGATAAATATGATTATTAGTTGGCATTGGATTTGTTTTGTTTCAAAGAATAAAATCATAAAGCATTTCTTTTTTACGAACTCAATCTAAATAATCAATAATTTGTTGTCTATTCATTCAAATTAACATAAATTTATTTTTTGAAATTCGATAAAACTCATCTAAATAAGTATTTATATCAAATGAATTATGCAAATTATTATCATAAATAGCATTAATATATTTATTTATGCTTTTGGTTATATTGCTTTTTTCATTTATTTGTTCGTTTTCTCTTTTTGATAAATTATATAAATAGGGCGGATCAGTTAATATTAAATCAACACTATCGTTTTCTAATGTCTTTATAAATTCCAAAGCATCTCCATTTATTAATTTTCCTAAATTTGTTTTAAACATTTTTTTCACCCTTTGCCTTTCGCTTCACTTTAAAGGTGATCGCGGGCACTATACTATTGTGTTTTAAAATATACAGTGAGCTTTCTATGTTATGTCTATTTAATATATAATCTTAAAACTTTGTATATTATTTAAAACTTTTTTGGGAATATTTTAATTTAAACTTTTTAAGTCTTTAATTAATTGTTCTTTTTTTTCAACACTTAAATTTGTTAAATTATTTTTATTTGTTTTTACTTTTTTAGGTTCACTTGAAAATAACGCTTTTTTCATATTAGTAGAGTAATTTTGTTTATATTGATTATATAAATTAATTAATTCCGTTCCAGTTAAATTCTTTCAAATATTACGCTTTAAATTTTCATCATATTTTACAATAGAATAATAATTATCATAAATCAAACCGATTGCTACTTGATTACAATTTTTTTCACTCGGATAAATAAACTTATTACTCAATCAAAAACCAATATGACGATTATGATTGGGTAAATTTATAAATGAAGCTTTATCTGTTCTAAAAACTATAAATTCTCTTCGAATAAAGTAATTTTCTATGTTAATATTCTTCTTATAACTTGGTTTCTGATACATTACTCAAATCAACTCGCTTTCGGTTACACTGCATTGAGCAAACATTTAACTTAAAATACAAACTACCAACAATTTTTTTATTCAAAATAGAATGACAAATTTGACATTTACGTTTAATAAAAAATATTCAAATTCCTAACATAATTAATCACACTCCTTAAAATTTGTAATAAACATTGTTATATTTAATGTTTATCTATTGTTTATTTAATGTTTAATAAACATTGTTATATTTAATGTTTATCTATTGTTTATTTAATGTTTAATAAACATTGTTATATTTAATGTTTATCTATTGTTTATTTAATGTTTAATAAACATTGTTATATTTAATGTTTAATAAACATTGTTATATTTAATGTTTATCTATTGTTTATTTAATGTTTAATAAACATTGTTATATTTAATGTTTATCTATTGTTTATTTAATGTTTAATAAACATTGTTATATTTAATGTTTATCTATTGTTTATTTAATGTTTAATAAACATTGTTATATTTAATGTTTATCTATTGTTTATTTAATGTTTAATAAACATTGTTATATTTAATGTTTATCTATTGTTTATTTAATGTTTAATAAACATTGTTATATTTAATGTTTATCTATTGTTTATTTAATGTTTAATAAACATTGTTATTAACATTATTAAAAATATAAAATAGTAAAAATTGGCACACTTAAAAATACTATTAACAAGTTTAATAAAAGAAATATAAAATTAAAATTAATAAATCAAATAACATAACTAGTGTGCCATAGATGATTTATTCATCTTGTTATATTAGAATTATTTAATTTTACTAAAAAAGATTTTTAAATACCTAGTTTTTCAATCAACTTCTATCCTTGAATTTTCCAAATTATTATAAAGTCAAATTTTTTCTTTGTTTATATACTTAATTTGATTTAATAAAACTTTGTGATTTTCACAAGTTCATAAAATTTTATTTGTTTCAAATTCTTCGGTGATAAATGATGATAATTTATAACAATTAATAACATCACATATTTTTTGTTGTTTAATAATTTTCATTTTTATAAATCAAATTTAATATTAACCATAATAAATATCTTCAAATCATTCTGTTTTTCCGCGATGTTTAACTTTATGAATTCGCTTTGGCATTCCGCATTTACTGCATTTAATCATAATGTTGATTTTTTCCATTTTTAGTTTCTCCAATCTAATATTTAACGATTGATTTATTAATATAACTAAGTGAAACAAAACAAGGACAACACCTTTACTAAGTAAGTAAGTGAATTATTTATTAATTTCTTAATTTAATATGGTTTTTTTCAGAAAGGAAACAACTTTTTATTATTTTAAAAATTATAAATATATAAAGATGCTGTCCTTGTTTTGAATCAATTAGTTATTTTAGGTTTTTTCAAATAAAAAAACCATTTTAGTAAATGGTTTAATTATTCTTATTTAATTTCTTTATATTTTTATACCCTATTTTTTTTTATACAGTCAGAATAATGTTGGTTCATTCTGTTTTTTATTTAACTAAGTTAATAATAACATATTATCTAATATAGTATATGTTATAATTTAACTAATAGAAAAGAGGGTTAAAAGAAAGGGTTGATAAAATATTAAAAAAATAAATAAAAAAATAGATTATAAATTAATGGAATCTAAATTTAATAAATGAGAACAAGATAATTATAATAATAAAAATTTAATGGAAAGTTTAAAATCCTTAGCAGATAAGTAAAAAAGAGATATTAAATCTCTTTTTTTTTTTTTTTTTTTTAATTCTTTTTAACAACCATAGTCATAGTATTAAGCATATCTTTATAATCTTTATCTTGCTTTTCCATATATATCATTGTTTCTTTAAGTTTTAGTTGAAATTCTTTAAAATGATTAACACACAACTGCACAGGTCAATTACCTTGCATTTGTCTTACTAAATCACTATTTTTATCTTTTTTAAATCTTGCTAATACCTTATCTTTACAATCAGGCATCTCACAATTTAATGATTTCTTAATAACTGCCATTTTATTCTCCATTAACTTTTATATTACCATCATTATCAATAACTAAATCGGGTTCTTGTGTATCTAAATTTCAACGATATACTGATTTAAAAACTTTTTCACTAAATGGTTCACAAAATTTTCAATTAAATGAACCATTCCAAAAAACTGTTATGTCTTTTGGAAAATTTACTGTTTCATATTTAAAAGTACCTTTTGTTTCCATAAAAATAAATAATTTTTCTATTCCATTTTCATTAACAATTACTCGTTTCCCATTTTTTATTTCGGTGTCATTTTTAAATTTTGTAATTCTTCAATTTTCAGTTGAATTACTATGTCATACTACATAATATCATTTATTATCAACTTGATTAAATGCTTTTTCTTGTGGTGCAATTCATTCTAAGTTTTCTTTTATTTCTTGGCAATTTGTGCATATTTTGTTTTCTGCTTTTAATTGTTGTAATTCATCAGGTGTATATTGTTCTTTTGTATTACAACTAATTAGACTTGTTGTGATTGTTCCTATTAAACTAATTGCACTTAATAAACTTAAAATCTTTTTCATTATTATAATTCCTTTCGCTAAAATTTTCTTACAATCATAATTATATATATATATATATATATATATATATATATATATATATATATATTCAATTAAAAAACCTAATTTCGTGGAATAAATGTAATACTAATAGGATTAATACTATTATTTCTAATACCTAATACATCAGCACAATTAACATCTATTGTTATATTTTTATCATTACCAAAATATTTATAAAACTTCATACTACTATGATTTAAAAAAGATAGTGATAATTCTGAAAATACTGTTTTTGTAAATCTAATTTTTAATTTAAAATCAGAAGTGTATCATGCTTGTATATATAATTCTTTAATTTTATTATCAACTTTATTATATAGAGCTGTTATTTGTAATAAAAATAATAAAGTAGCACCATAAACTTCATAAGTATTTTCATACAATTCTTTTGTTAAATTATTAGTATAACCAGTAAATAATGTTTTAATATTATTTTTTTCTATATTTGCTAAATCATATATTAAACTACCATTAAAATTAACAGTATCAGTTTGTGAAAGACCAATGGAGCGTAAACTTAAATTGTTTAATGTTTTAAAATTTCTTTCTTCACAACTAGAAACACCACCCAAAAGATTAATATTTCTATTTGTAGAATAAAGGATGAAATAGGACAAAACAACTCTTGTTAAAGGGTTGTTTTTTTATTTGAAAAACAATCTAACAATTTAATAGATATTTTGGTGGTCTAACCCAACAGTAATCAGTCTGGAAATAATAGACGCTTTAATAAGCGATAGTGGTGATAAGTGCGAGGTCAACATCAAACCACAATAAAAATAGAGATGGTCACTTTATAAATAAATTTGCGATTAGCATTAGGTTCTTCAAGGTGCGAGTGAATTTATTTTAAAAACTGAACGCTTTGACCTGAAATGGTGCGGATGAAGAAATGTAATTATATGGCGTTTTAACTATACAAACAACTACAAATTGTAGAACATTGTAGTTAATATACCAACAATTACCAAAATTAATAATCAGGAGGTAAATATCAAAAAGAAATATTGTCTTAAAAAAAGATATTGAGGTTATTGCTTTAAATGTGATAAACAAAATAAATATATCCTTACCCACAATGAAATTACTGATGAACATTGAGCATTAAATAAAAAAAATAGGAGGAGTTAAATATGAGTATATGAACATTAATAATAATCATAATAAATATTATTTCATGCTTAGTGTCATTACCTTTTACAATATATGGAATAATCCAAGTCATTAAAACTAAAAAAATAATTAAAAAGATTAAAAGTAGGAAGGAATAAAATTATGGAAAAAAGAGAAAAAATATATTTATTAATTATTAAAAATGAATATTTAACTACTTATGCTTATTACACACTAGAAGAAGCAAAAGTACGAGAAAAAATTGAAAATAATAATTATGGCTTATCAACGGCAATTATTGATTTAAAAGATATTGAGTGAAAAAAGTAAATAATATGGAAAAAATAAAAAGAAATATTGCTAAATTATTAATTTCAATAAATGATGGTGAATTTGATGGATATGGACAAAATACTATGAAACAAATGATTTATGCTGAATTAGAAAAAATTTTTAATCAAATTAATAAAGAAAGTTTTTAAAATACGAAATATACAAAGAATTACAATTAAAAGAGATAAATAATATGAATTTAAAAGATTTATTAAATGAAATGTTTGATAACTATCCAGATTGCTATAAAGATTATGGTTTGGATATTATGGATCGTTATGAAATTGAAATTGAAAATAAAAAATTGGAGGAATTATAAAATGAAAACATTACACGAAATGATAAAAGATTTAACAGGAGTTACTGTTGAAAATTGAAAAATAAGAGAATATTTAAGAATTCAAGTATTAGATTTACAAGATGCTTTTTTAAATTGCCCTAATTTAACTCGTACTGTTTTAGCTGGTGCTGAATTAGAGGGTGCTAATTTAAAAGGTGCTGATTTACGTTATGCTAATTTATCTTGTGCTAATTTAAAAGGTATTAAAATTACAAAAGAACAATTAGAACAATTAACTGTTATTGAGGAGGATGAATAATGAATATAACAGAATCAATTAAATTTGACAAACTTAAAGCAGAAAATGAAGCACTTAAAAAAGAACTTGATGAATTAAAACAACAAATATTATATAAAGAAGATTTTAAAGAATTTGCTCATTGTATGAATTGTGGAGATGATTATTTTTTTAATCGGTGCTTAACTTGTGGTTGAAAAAAAATAATTGATTTAAAAGATAATTCTAAATATGACAAATTACCTAGTAAGGAGCATGAATAATGAATAATAATTACATTTCAATTTCCTTTAAAAGGAGATGATTTTAAAAATGAAAGTATTTTAGCATATAATGTTCAAAAATTTAAAGAAGAAAATAAATAAGAATTAACTGAATATATTTTTAGACATATTTAATCATTATGCATTAAATGGTTATCAAGATGTACATTTAAAAGATATTCCAAGTGCTATTACTAAAAATAATTTTGTTTTTAAAGAATGATTAGAACCTATTCAAAAATTATTAGATGAACATAATATAATTGGTAAAATAATTACTAATTATAGGAATTATATTGAAAGATACAGAGTTGAAATTAATAATAATTTAACACAAGCTCGTAAACAAAAACAACAAGAGTTTTTAAAAGAACAAGAATTAAAAAAACAAGAATTACTTGAAAAAGCAAATAGTTTAACACCAGATATGTGGATTGATATAGACCAAATTCAAGATGAGCAAATTCGTGTAATGGAACAAATTGAGCAAATTGATAAATCATTAGAACCAATACAATTAAAAAAAGTTGGTATTAATTTAATTAAAGAAAAATTATTAATAAAAGATATTGAAGTATTAGGGATTGATAATGATTTTTTAGAAAATGCTAATCAATATGAATTAAATCAATTAATTAAATATTTAATTGTTGATGAAAAGTTAGTTAAAAATACAATTAAAGCACAATGAGATACAAATACTGATAATAAAGTAGTTGGTATTAAAGGAATAAATATAAAAATTAAAGGAGTGAAATAAAATAACAAATGAATTACAACAATATATTAAAGGTGTAATTATTAAATATAAATTAAAAGTTAATGATATAAATATGTAAAAGAAAATATATTAGCACTTGAAGAATTAAAAATGAAAAATGGTAATAGTTATTTACAATTAGTTAATACTGCTGATAATGCAAAAATAACAGCATTAGGAATTATTAAATTAAGTAATAAAGGATTAATTTTTGGTAAAGATTTTAATATTATTCCATTTAAAAATAAATTAACTACTGTTATTGATAGTAAAGTTTATTGTAAAAGAATTGAAGAAGTAGGGTATAGTCCAAGAAAAGCAATTATATTTAAAGGTGAAAAGTTTGAATGAGATGATATAAATTCTTGTCCTAAAATACATGAAATTAATTTTAATGCAAATACGAGTGATTATAATGAGATTATTGGTGCTTATGCTTTTGCAAAAGATAAAAATGGTAATTATCAATGTATTTTATTAAGAAAAGCAGATATTGAAAGATTAAAAAATAGTAGTCCAAGTGGAAATAGTGAATATTCACCTTGAAATAAATGAGCAAAAGAAATGGTTGAAGCAAAATTATATCGTAAATTAGCATTAGAAATTGGGATTGATATATCTGATATTGATTTAGATGAAAAAGAAATTAAAGAAGATGGTAATTTTGAATATATTTCATTTAAAGATATTGATGTCGCCAAAAATAAAGGGCAGATGAGCGATGAACCCTTATTAAATAATAGAAATACCGCATCTTATACAGAAATAGCGGACACTAACGATAATGTAGTTAAAGAAGAAGATATCTCAAATGTAGTACCAGCAGTTAATAATGATGATGAGTGAGCAACTTGATAAAAATAGGGATTGACCCATCAGGAACTGGTACTACTGCTATTGTTATTTATGAAGATAATAAATTAATTAAAAAACTAGATTTTACAAATAAAGATTGAAAATATCATGATAATTATATTATTGAGATTATTGGTAGTATATATTATTTTGAGGTTTTTAATAAAATTAAGTAATTAGAAACAAATTATGTCTCGCTTATGAATAAATGAAAACAAAATTTATAAAAAATTCAACTTTTTTAAAAATTATATTATAAATAATTTTATAAAATTATGAATTTTGACACACTAAAAAGTACTTTTTAAAGTTATTACTAATTTTAAAAAGTTTTTTATTTATAAAGATAAAAATTGATTTTGAGATTGATTTAATTTAAAAATATTAAATTCAATTTTTTCTTTATTTTTATTAATTTTAACTTCATTAATTCTGCTATTAAATCTTAACATCGAAGCAATTAACATATTATTAAATGTTTCTTTACAATATATTTTTGCACCACGCTCCTTAACAGCTTTAATATAATGTGAAACATCACCTTCAACATGACAACCAATATTATATTCTAATTCTTGATTTTCAATACCATCTTTATTATTTTTAATTAATTCAATAGTTTCTAATAAAAATTTCTTTTTGTTGTCAATAACATGGGGTAAATGACAAATTAAAAAATCTAATAATGCTTCATAATTTCCAGTAAAAAAATATATTTTTGCTAATTTATATTTTAATCTATGAATTTTGTTTCTATTTCTATATGAAAATAAGTTTTTAAATCTTTTTACTAAATGAAATTTATCCAAACTATATGATACAGTATTATTTTTATATTTTGTTTTTATAACTTTGTAAATTTTTTTAATTTGTTTTTCGCCATCACTTAATACTAATATTATAGTATTTTCATTAATATTATAAGTATCCATTAGTTTAAAAATTTTGTCAATAAAATTTTTAAAACTAGATTTTTTATTTTTAGTAACATTTTTTTTCCATTATTTGAAAAACACCTTTTTTCTTTTTAATTACTTTTCTTGTTTTAGTTGATTTTTCTTCATCAACACCAACATGCATAGTCGCAAGAAATATTTTATTTTCAACTCTTTTTTTATTTTCTCACATTGGTTCAAAAGCACCATCAATTTGAATGTATAAAATATTATTTGGAATTTTAATTTTATTGTTATTTTTGTTTCTAATATAGTCAACTTTTTCTAAATCAGATTTTTTAAAGATATTAGATATTATTTTTTCACTGATATTAGCATTTTATGTTGTGTGCATAATATCTTTATATCGTTTTCCATCACCCATAAAAGAAATACATTTATCTTTTAAATTTTTTTCAATTATTTCATATTTTTTTTAATCCTAATTCTTCATCTAAAGGATAACGATTTATATATTTTTTATTTTTTTCATCATATTTAACATATCTTCGTCTTTTTATAGGAATATTTCCATATTCTGTTTTGATTGTTTTTGGTAATTTTGATACTACCTTATATTCTTGTAATATTTGTCCTTGTTGATATAATTTAAATATCTCATTATATCTATTAATTAATAAATTTTTAACTTCATTTTGTGTTTCGATTGTTTTATTTTTTTTTATAATTTCCTAACAAATTTTGTTTTAACTCCATCATTTGAAAGCGAGGATATCTAAAAAATGCAAGACTTTACTAAAATTAATAATAAAAAACAAATTACTAGTTATAAACATTTAAATAAAAAATATGATTTAAATTTTAGTGACTATAATTTTGGTTTTGACTGAGAAGTATTTAAAGACTTTGTCGGAGATAGTTATGCCCGTTATTTTACTTCACCAAGTTTTTTTAAGTTTGTTTCTGCTGGTCGTGGTACTAATAAAACATGAAATCATATAGCAGAAAAATTATTTTATGCTTGTAATTTTACTGATGCTTCATCTAATATTTTACGAAGATATGCTAATACCCACGAAGATACTACTTTTGGAGATACAATTAACGTATGTAATTACTTATATGATAAATATGGTATTGATTTAGGACCTGACAATGAAAATGGCATTGTTTGACCTAAAAATGTTAAAGAAGGTGGAGAAATTGTTTTTCCTAGTGGTGTTCGTATTGCTTTTGCTGGTTATGCCAATGGTAATAAAATTATGGGTAAAGTTGGTAAAGGTAGCGGTATTATAACAGCGTGAACTGATGAAATGATACATGCCGAAGAAAAAGAAATCTTAACTGATAAAGAATTAGATAAAAGATATAATAATTTAAGAGTTTCAATGTTTCGTTCTAAAAGTTTAAAAGTATTTTATGAAAAATACACCGATGAAAATAATAATGAACAATATAATTTAGACAATCCTATTCCTATAAAAGAATTATCTTGGACATTTAAAGAATGAGATAATATAACAAAACAATATACAACAATAACAACATATTTTCATAAAACATATTCTAATCAATTTACTTTTAATCCTTTTGATAAATACAACCACTAATATAACAACAATTTTTAAAGAAAAATATAAATTTTTTCATTATTTAAAATACCCAACTATTTTAAAAACCATTCACAAGAAAAACCAAATTAAAAACAAAATCACAATTCAAACACCAACCATTAAAGTTAAATATTCATTTTGCGTTAAATTCCACATTGTAATACTTTCAACATTCGTTTTATTTATAAACAAAAAGACATGAATAAAAAACTCTTTTAATTTAATTCAATCATTTTGCATTTTTAAAAACTCCACATTTTTTGAATAAGTTTAAAAAACATTCCAAAAAACAAAACAATAAATAACACAAACGATATAACATATAAAAACTCAGGGGCATTTGCACCAATAATATAACTAACAAATTGAACTCAATAATCATATAAACTCATTTAATTTAAACTTTCTAAATCATTAATTAATTCTTGTTCTTTTTCAACACTTCAATTTGTTAAATTATTATTGTTATTATTTGCTTTTACTTTTTTAGGTTCACTTAAAAATAAAGCTTTTTTCATTTTAGTAAAATAATTTTGTTTATATTGATTATATAAATTGATTAATTCTGTTCCAGTTAAATATTTTCAAATATTTCGCTTTAAATTTTCATCATATTTTACAATAGGGTAAGAATTATCATAAATCAAACCGATTGCTACTTGTTCCGAATGTTTTTCACTCGAATAAATAAACTTATTACTCAATCAAAACCCAATATGGCGATTATGATTAGGCAAATTTATAAAACTTGCTTTTTCTGTTGTAAAAGGGATAAATTCCTTACTAATAAAATAATTTTCTACATTCTGATTTTTCTTAACAAAATTACTCAATTTTATCATCTCCTAACTAAATATTTGTTTAATAAACAATGTTATAAATAATGTTTATATAATGTTTATTTATTGCAATAAACACTGATTATTAACAATGTTATACATAATGCTAATATATTGTTTATTTAATGTTTAATAAACAATGTTAATAAACATTGTTTATTAACATTGTTAAATATAAAAATAATAAAAATTGGCACACTGAAAATAACTATTAAGAACTTTAATAGTAAATATAATAAGTTCATTTTTCTATTTAATAAATTCATTTTTTACAAATGTGATACCATCTATTTTTTGATTATCATGAATGGTATCACCAATTAAAACAATTATTTCACTAAAACTTCCTAGTGTGCCTTAACTAAGATATAATCGATTATAATAAATATTAAAATCCTTTAACCATAACACGGAAAAAGTTTAAGATTTTAATAATACAAAATATAGCAAATGGAATTAATATAATTCACGCTTCACCTAAGAAAACCATTATCTCAGGTAAAATATTTGTTATACCTTCTTTAACTTTTCATAATGCACTAGTCAAACCCGTTCAAATCCCAGTCATACCCTCAGTCATAGTTTTAGGTGTAGGTGCTGTTAAAAAATTAAACGCTGTTGTTAAATACATACCTAACATTATTTATTACTCTCCTTTCTTTCAATTTCTTTTTTATCTTTTTTCTTTCCTCGAATTTGTTTAATTTTTTGATAAATTGATAAACCAATTCAAGCAAAAATCCCTAATATAATAACAACACTAAATATTGTCGTTAATCAAGTTGGCATAATACATCTCCTTTCTAAAAACTAAAAAATTGAAATTTGCAAACTTGCTCCGCTCGTTGTCGCTTCTCTCCATTAAAAACACTACTGAATAAATTATCCGCTAATAAATTACTCGGAATAATTTATTCTTTTACTTTTTAATTTCAATATCTTTTGCAATCTTATTAACAGTATTAATAACATTATCTTTACCATACTTTTTCACTAGCGACTGCAAAATAAAATATTGCTTTGTTTGCATAATTTCAACTCCTCAATTAAAAAAATTAAAAAAATTTACTTTCCAAAACTGTAAAAACCAAAAATACAAAATGTGTGTGGTTTCTACACCTTTAAATGAAAGAATTAAAAATATTTTAAAAGAACATAACCAAATATACTCAGAAAATAAACAAGCATTTAACGGTTTAGGTGTTTTTAATTTACGATTAACAATGGGGACTGTTTGAAGTAAAATACCTAATATCAATAAAAAACTTGTTTTAACCAACAAAGAAGAAAGACCAGACTTATTTGAACTTGAATATTACGGATTTGAATATAACGACAATGACCCTAGTATTTATGTTTTACGAAATTATCGTAAATATATTAAAGAATATAATTTAAAAGATTTTTATAATTCTAATACAAAACAGTATCAATTTGATAGTTATTCAATTGGTGTTGATTATGCTAATGGAAGCGAAGACCATACCGTATTTTTATTTAGTGGATATAAAATTAATGAAAATAACGAGTATGATAAATATTTAATTGAAGAAAATGTTATTACACCAAAAAATGTAATGAATTTAAATGAATTAGTAGAGCATTACGGACAATGAATAATTAATACATTTGATAAATTTGAGGGTTTTGAATATGCCACACTTCATTATGACATTAATGCCCACAACTTTATGCAAAAATTACAAGAAGATATTTACCCGTATTTAGGTTATAAAATTAAAATGTTTAAAGCTAAAAAACATCAAACATCACTTAATAAAGAAGCGGGAATAATTAATCGTGTAACATGAATACGAAAAATGTTTGTTCAAGGCAAGATATATGGCATATTAGATAATTTACCATTTTTAGATAAATGTATTAGTGAATTAAGATTTAGCGATACCAAAACAAATATACCCGATAGTAAAATGTACCACGATCCATACGATGCTTTGTTTTATGGTTCTTATCCATCAAAAAAATAAGTTATTTTTCACAAAATTCTAGAAAGTTTCCGCGAGGCCAGATTGACCCCTCTGCATATAATAAATTAAATATTTTCCTTTCAAAAACTTAAATAACGCTTTGTATATATACAAGTATGTTAAAACAATTATATAAAAAGGTTTAACGAAAGGAATTATAATAATGAAAAAGATATTAAGTCTTTTAGGAGCAATCACTCTAATTCGAACAAGTACAACAAGTTTAGTTGCTTGTAATAATATACCACAATATAACGAAGATGAATTACAACAACTAAAACAAGAAAACAAAATAAATACTATTAATCAACAAATTAAAGATAATTTAGAATGAATAGCAACACTTTGTGCCATAATTTTATTCCTTCTTTCTATTTATTAAATACATTGTCTGTATCTAAAATATTGTTTTGTTTTTCTTCTGTTTTTGGTACTCCACCAGTATTAACTGTTTGTACCTTAATTAATTCATCATAAACACTTTGCAATTGTGTTTTGATGATTTCAATATCATCATTAATATCATAAGATTTTAATAAAACATTTTTAAATTCTTCATTATCAGTTAAAGAATTAATAAAGTCAATTACTTCAATTTGTTTTAATTGCAGCGTTTGTTGTTCAATTTGAGAAGTTAATTCAGTATTTTTTGTTTGTAATTCGTTGATTTGTTGATTACTATTTTCTAAATTACTTTCATTAAATTCTTCAACTTCAGCAGTATTTTCTAAAATAATTTCAGCAGTTTTAATATCTAAACTACCATCTTCATTTTTAATTGGTTCATTTTCTTCATTGATAAGAACATATTTTACATTTTTTAATGCCATTGTTTTTCCTCCTATTTTTTAATATTTGTATTTGTTCTTTTTCTAATCGCTTTTTGTATAATTTCAAAACTATCTACTCGAAAAGATAAAAAATAGCGTTTAGTTTTTTTTAATTTCAAAAATTCAGTTAAAACAGATGGGTTATATATTGATAATGTTGAAATAATTTAATCCGTCTCACTGACATTTAGCCGAACAAACATCAACTTCAACGCCACCAGCAACAAGTGCTTTAATTTTAGTTTTAATAGGATTTTCATGTAATTTAACAGTTAATTCTAACTTATTAACTTTTTTATTTTTTATTTTAGGTTTATTAGTTATTGATTTTTTAGATAAATTACTTTTTGTTTGTGCCATTTTTATCAACTCCTTTTAATAAAAAATATTGTAAATGTTTCCAAGCATATAATTCATGCTCTGTCATTTTAATATTTCCTTTATAAATATAATTTTTCTTAACAACTGGCGATTGTAAAACATAATTTAAATTAAATAAATATTTACATAAAACTTTTAAACCACCAATAAATTTAGGAGTAGATAATGGGTTTTTTATTTTTAAACCTTTATGAAGTTGGTAATCTTCAATTATTACAATAACTTTGCTTAAATAAGAACAAATTTTATTTTTAAAATCATTTAATATTAAATACATATTATTTATTGCTTCTTCTTCAGAATTATAATTAAAAGTAATATTATTAATTATTTTCTTTTTCAAAAAATTATAAATAATAATACCAGTTTGTCCAATTACAGCAGGGTCAATTGCAATAATATATTTTAATTTACTTGATTTATTTTTTTCTCAAATTGTAATATTTTTCATCCATCTGATGCTAAATCTAAAATATCGTTAATTTTGTAATGTTCCATATAAGAAGCAATAAGATTTCACTTGTCTTTAAATAAATTTAAGTACATTTTTGCTCATTCTAAACATTGCAAATCATAATGTTTTTTATGATGTGAAATACGACAATTAATAGGTTGACAATTAACTCAATCAAATGATGTTGTTATTTCATTTCAAGTTTTATTAATATACAAACTTTTATATTCTGTCATTTTATCTATACTCCTTAATTCTTTTTGCGTAAACCTAATGTTCAGTGTTCATCAGTAATTTTGTCTTTTGAAACTGGATAACTTCTGAGCATTAATTCATTTATTTTGTTAATAGTTTTTTTATTTAACTTTTTCATATTTCACATCCTTACTAGGTAATTTGTAATATTCAAAAGTATCTTTTAATAAATATTTTCAAAATATGGCATGCCCTTTATTAAGACAACTATCATAAAAACACATTAAACATTGATTTGTAAAATCTTCTTTATATAATATTTGTTGTTTTAATTCATCAAGTTCTTTTTTAAGTGCTTAATTTTCTTCTTTTAGTTTGTCAAATTTAATTGATTCTGTTATATTCATTATTCATCCTCATCAATAACAATTAATTGCTCTAATTGTTTTTTTGTGATTTTAATATCTTTTAAATCAGCATCTCGTAAATTAGCAACTCATAAATCAGCACATCGTAAATCACTCCTATATAAATTAGAACCTTTTAAATCAGCATCAATTAAATTAGCCTCTTCTAAATTGGTATCTTCTAAATCTAATGTTTCAATTCTTAAATATTCTCTTATTTTTCAATTTTCAACAGTAACTCCTGTTAAATCTTTAATTAAATCTTGTAATGTTTTCATTAAATATTTTCCTTTCTGTAAAAAAACATAATATTCCTTTATTGGTTAATATTTTGATATTTAGTAGATAATTTATTTTAGTATTTAATTACTTCGCTGCCCGCTTCACTTTGGGGGTGAGCGGGGGCGGATAGGATATTTTGATAGAGTTTACCCCCCACGGAAATAAACAAAAAAACATCTTACCCAGTTATTAATTACGCTTCATCCATCCCTACACAACTTTATATAAAGAAAATAACCTTTTGGAGGAGTTCCTCCCTCTTGTTTTTTAGTGTCCGATATTGTTTTTTTTCGGTTTAACAGCACTCTTTTTATGAAACAAGCCAAAAACACACGCTCTGACATTTCGCGGGCGACTAACTCCGCCGAGAATTAAATAAATAAATAGGAGTAGTAAATCCAATCGCTTTCACACTTTCTTTAAGGCTTCGTACCATAGATGAGTTATCCATCTTTAAGCATCAAAATATTAAGTTTTAGTATTGCATTATTCATCAGATAGTACATTTATTAAAAATGATATTATTAGTTGTTTAAATATCTCATTATCTCTATTAATAAACCGAAAAAATATAATAAATCACAGAAAGGAAATTATAAAAATTAACTAATTTGTAGGGAAAATAGGTTAATTTTTAATTGAAATAACTAATAAAACAAAAAATCAATTAATTATAGATAATACAAATTTATCTAGTAGAATTGTTGAATTAGAAAAAATAATTCAACAATTTTAAAGGTACTATCTAATGAATAATGCAATTAAAAAAATCGCTCTTATAAGCGATTACTTTAATTTGTATTTAATTACTTTATTTATATTTTTTATAAAAACTCAACTTTTTTCTTACTACCAGATTATTTGAGAATATCAGCGATCAGGCGAGATTATTAATATTGAAGATTGTTTACCAACAAGTGCTAATGGTTCAAAAGACCGCGATGATTTATTGAGATTATTAGGTGTTTTACAAAAACAGTTTTGAGGTGACATTAATTGAGTATCACCAAAATATACTAAATCAGTTGTTAAAAATATTAAAAATTTAAGTAAATATAATGATAGTTGTTTATGAAAATTTGAAAAAGATACTAATTTAACTTATCAATATGGTAAAGGTTGAAAATATAATAATCAAAAAATAAGTAATTATTTACGAGATGCGATTATTATTGCTAATTATGAAAACTAAATTAGGTCAGTTATATTTCGGTGATAGTTTAGAAATATTAAAAACAATATCTGACAAAAGTATTGATTTAATATTAACTGTTCCACCTTACCTTTACCCTAATATTGCTAAAAAATTAGAAAATAAAGAAAAACATATTAAATATAATTTAAAAAAAATACAGGATCCTAATTGTTCTAATATTCAATATCAAATCCGTAAAAGAGAACTTGAATTTTTACAAGGTGAGTTTATTAGTAGTTTTGATATACCATCATATTTTAAGGAGTGAATACGAATTATTAAAAAACCAAATTTTATAATTTATTTATCAAAACAACAATTAAAAGAATTATTTAATTGAAATAGAAAATTATAATTTAAAGTTTGAATTAATAATTTACAAAAAAAAAACAAATGATGCACCTAGTAATAGTGTCTATCGTAAAGATAAAGAATTATGTTTATATATTTACAAAAACCCAATTAGTTATAGTAATGTTTGAAATCAAGATATGCAAACTATTTATCAAATTACTAATAGTAATAATCAATTTATAGAAAATATAAAACACCCTACTATTAAAGATATTAATTTAATTAAATTACAAATAAATAAGCATAGTAAAGTTGGAGATATTGTATTAGATTGTTTTTTAGGAAGTGGTACAACAGCAGTTGCTTGTGAACAATTAAATCGGCGTTGAATTGGAATAGAAATTAATGAAAAATATTATAAATTAACAAAGGAGCGATTAAAGTATGTTCAACCAACATTATTCTATTAAAATAAAATGTAATGAATGTAATAAAAATATTAATTATGGTAATATTGTTTCTAAAAATAATAAAGTAATGCATTATGTTTGTTATAAAAGGTTATTTAAAAATGAAAACAAAAAATCATCAAGTTGTAATTAGAAATATTAATGTTTACTTAAATAAAGAACAAGCAAAAATATGAAATGAATTACCTAAATTATATACACATAACCAACGAGTACAGCACTTTATTAATTATTATATTGTAAATAATAAAGGAGATAATAAAAATGAATAAATATATTTTATGTTATCGTTCTGTAAGCGGTAATCGCCCGTGTAATTACCTAAGGGAACTGATTTTAATACTGTTACTCAAAAAGAAATTAATAAAGTTATGAAAATTATTAATGAAAAGCCGCGACCGAGTTTAGGTTGATTATCCTCCAAAGAGGTATTTTTACAAAATATTAATATTTAATTTTTTTAAATATAAATTATATATTTGTAGCAAACTTTTCTTTTTGTCGTGCTTAAATATTAACTTATATTTAAAAAAATAATTTTTTTTTGAAAAAATATTGCATTTTTTGATAAATGGTATATTATCAAATTAATAAGGGTTGATTGACCTAATTGCATCTTTACAATACAATTTTAAAATTGTCTATATTTTGATAAATTGATAAACCAATTCAAGCAAAAATCCCCAATATAATAACAACACTAAATATTGTCTTTAATCAAGTTGGTATAATATATCTCCTTTCAAAATTTTTAAATATCGCGTCACGCTCTGCGTGTTCGCTACGCTCAAAATAAACAATATTGAATAAATTACCGCTAATAAATTACGCGGATAATTTATTCATTTTATTTTACATTATTAATTACTATTTTATTTACAGTATTAATAACATTATCTTTTCCATATTTAATTACTAAGGACCGCAAAATAAAATAATGTTTTCTTTTTTATTATTTTTGTTATTTTCTTGTAATCTTTAAAATGTATGTGGTATAATATATTTGATATAAAAAAATGAAAATAAAGCACAGAGGTGGTTAGTACTCGAATTTAAACAACTTAAGATATTTGGTATGTAAAAAAACAGTAACAGACATAAATATTTAACACTCGTATTTCTAGTAACATTGTTAATATAGTTTTGATAATTTGATATAAGTTTAATAACATTCATAGTATAGCACTAATTAATGACTTAATCAATGATTATTTAAAAACCAGATATTTTATTAATGAGATCTATCTGAACCCTTTTTTTACCTTAATTTTATAGTATAATAAATAGGTAAAAAAAGTATGGGGGTTTTAATAATGGAAAATAATAAAAAAGTAATTGATTATTGAGATGATTATGACCCAAATGAATTTGATCCAGCAAAACGACCAACTTCAATTTTGCAAGATAAAACGATATTAAATAATAATCAAAATTCTGTTGATAAAATTATTAGATTAACAAATGAATTTGAGACATATTCATATTACAATAATAAATTTAATGTTAAACAAAATAATGTTCAAAATGATGTTTTTGATCACAATGATAATTATGATAAATTAGATTATTCTGAATTTCAACCAATAGAAGGGGCAGAAATTAAGCAAGTAACAGAATTAACTGATTTAGATGAATTAAATTTAAATAATAAGAATCAATTTGTTCCATTTAATGAAAATGATATGGTTACTCCAGCACTTGATTTTAATCAAATTTATGATCTTTGGCAAAAATCAAAAGCTAATTTAATTACGCGTAAATTAGATGTTCTACGAAACCGAGTTCAAGAACAACGGATTGAAGGACGCCGAAAATATAGTTTTTATGCTCCTAAATCATTAGAAGAATTATTAAATAAACCAGCTCAAGTTGTACTAGATGCCACTCCATGCGTTGGCGGTGATGAGGTTTATCCTGACCAAAAATATTTTAATAATACAGTTTTACTTTCAAAAGTACAGGGTAAAAATAATGATAATTTATACTTATCTAATAGTAATGATGGAATACCGCTAATTTCAGATGAAATCTTAGACAATGAACCATTAACAATGAGCAATATCTTAAAAAATGCTAAAATAAATATTGATGCAAGTAAAAAAGAAGCAATCTTTATTAAAGATGAGGATGTGCTAGATCCCAATAATTTAAATTATGAACAACGTTTGCGTTTATTAAAATTAGCAGCTGACACCAATAATGAAGAACGAAAAAAATTGTTACAAATAAAATTAAATAATGGTAGTTTACTATCCTTATCAGCAATAGTTAAAGAACGATTACAAAAAGTTAAAACTGGGGAGATTGAATTAATTGAGGAAACAACTCTTACAAAAGATAACAATTAGAGTAAAAGGAAAAGAAAAAATATTTTTTAGCACAATAACCTATTAATGCTTACACTTTCAAGTTATAATATAAGGAGTATCAGTTTATTTTATTATTTAATAGTAGAGGATGATTACGATGATATTAGGAAATAGTGAAATAGCCTTTATTTTAATTGGATTTTTTATTGCGATTAATATTATTATATTAATTTTTTTAATTTTATCTTACCGAAATATTTTAGTTCCAATTCCAAATTTAAATAATGCTCCAAGTCAATCAATGATTTCATTAGAAGTAATTGATCGCTATTTAACGAAAAAGAAAATTACTGGTTTAAAAGTTGTTCGTAAACAGGTCCAAGTTTTAATTACACATTCTTATAAAAAGAAAACATTTTATATTAATGATTTACAATTATTTAATCAGTCTTATTTTTTATCAGGGATGGGATTAGATTATGTTTTAGGGCGAACATTTTTTGCAACCCAATTATATTTAAAAAATAAACATGTTCAAACAATGCATTTCTTATTATATTTGGCTCCACCATTATTATTGTTATTCTTTCTTATTGTCTCATTATTTACAATTATTTTTATTGCTATTCTAAAAACTAATCCCGCCTTGTTAGACCATAACAATTTCTTTTACTTTATTAATCGCTATGGAGTCTTAAATTTATTATTAATTTTTATTATTGCAGCATATTTAATTTTATTAAGTTTTAATGGCCATTTTAAGCAAAATTTAGAAAATTGATATGAAACAGAAATGCGACCATTTGTTAAAAAACAGTTTCCGGAGTTATATGATGATTGAATTATTGCTCGTAGTTATTCACGGAGTATTCAGTTTACATATATTTTTGGTTATAATTTTATTTTTAAAAAAATTTATAAATATACAGGACCCTTTGGCCTTTAGTAAAATAGGGGAGAGAAAGAATGAAAGTTATTTTTCATATTGATATGAATAGTTTTTTTGCTAGTTGTCATCAAGTTGCTAATCCCCACTTTCAAGGAAAACCACTTGTTGTTGCTAATTCTTCACGGCGAGCAGTTGTAACAACAGCGAATTATGAAGCACGACAATTAGGCATTAATAGTCCAATGCCGCTATATAAGGAAAAAGAAATTTGCCAGGACCTTGAAATTGTTAAGCAAGATTTTGGTTTATACGTTGATTTTGCGCAAAAATTATTTGATTTTATTAGTATGCATTATACTTACAAAATTGAAGTGGCTTCAATTGATGAGTGTTATATTTATGTAACTGATATTTATTTAAAATATTGGATTACCAAATAGTATTGGTATTTCATATAATAAATCACTAGAAAATTGCTAGTGATATGAAAAAACCAATGGGAATTACGTTAATTCGGCCAGAAGATGTTACTGACTTAGTTCAACCATTACCGGTTAATAAAATATTTGGGATTGGTAAACAAGCAACTCATCGTTTAAATGAAATTGGAATTCATACGATTAAAGATTTAGCTAACTTTTGAACATAATCAATTAAAACAAATTGGTAATGAAACAAATTTTGAATATGACTTAATTGATTATGAAGATATTAAACAACCAGATACTACAACAAATAAAAACAAATAAATTAATTAAGTAAATTAATAAAAAATACCGCCAAGATGTTTACTAAAGGCCAAAGGGTCCTGTATATTTATAAATTTTTTTAAAAATAAAATTATAACCAAAAATATATGTAAACTGAATACTCCGTGAATAACTACGAGCAATAATTCAATCATCATATAACTCCGGAAACTGTTTTTTAACAAATGGTCGCATTTCTGTTTCATATCAATTTTCTAAATTTTGCTTAAAATGGCCATTAAAACTTAATAAAATTAAATATGCTGCAATAATAAAAATTAATAATAAATTTAAGACTCCATAGCGATTAATAAAGTAAAAGAAATTGTTATGGTCTAACAAGGCGGGATTAGTTTTTAGAATAGCAATAAAAATAATTGTAAATAATGAGACGATAAGAAAGAATAACAATAATAATGGTGGAGCCAAATATAATAAGAAATGCATTGTTTGAACATGTTTATTTTTTAAATATAATTGGGTTGCAAAAAATGTTCGCCCTAAAACATAATCTAATCCCATCCCTGATAAAAAATAAGACTGATTAAATAATTGTAAATCATTAATATAAAATGTTTTCTTTTTATAAGAATGTGTAATTAAAACTTGGACCTGTTTACGAACAACTTTTAAACCAGTAATTTTCTTTTTCGTTAAATAGCGATCAATTACTTCTAATGAAATCATTGATTGACTTGGAGCATTATTTAAATTTGGAATTGGAACTAAAATATTTCGGTAAGATAAAATTAAAAAAATTAATATAATAATATTAATCGCAATAAAAAATCCAATTAAAATAAAGGCTATTTCACTATTTCCTAATATCATCGTAATCATCCTCTACTATTAAATAATAAAATAAACTGATACTCCTTATATTATAACTTGAAAGTGTAAACATTAATAGGTTATTGTGCTAAAAAATATTTTTTCTTTTCCTTTTACTCTAATTGTTATCTTTTGTAAGAATTGTTTCTTCAATTAATTCAATCTCCCAAGTTTTAACTTTTTGTAATCGTTCTTTAACTATTGCTGATTTTAATAATTTTAGTCAAAAACAAATTGATTGAGTAGTTAATAATGTAATAAATGATAAACTCCAACCGTGTTTAAATTGAAAAACATCTAAGGAGGTATTTTTACAGAATATTAAATAAATTTATTAATATAAAATTTAATAAATTATTTTTTTAGTGTGCTTAAATATGGTTAAATTAAGTTATATTTATAAAATATTTTATTTTTTTAAAAAAAGAGTTGCATTTGTTAAAAATGATGTTATCATCAGATTAACAAGAGATATAAATTTGGAACTTGAATATACACGATACAAAATAAAAATATTAACTTTGCTAGCATTTTTCCATAATTTTAGTTATTTACCTTTATAAATTTCTAACGCTTTTTTAACAGACATTTTGTAATCAACAATTTTATTAATTGTGGGGCGGTTTTTTAAAAACTTATTACAATATTTTGCTGTTGGATCATATTTTTTTTGTTGTAACTCAGGATTAAAAATTCGAAAAAATGGTTGAGCATCAAATCCCGTCCCTGCTACTCATTGTCATGAGCATTGATTTATAATAGGGTCATAATCTATTAACTGTTGAGCAAAATATTGTTCGCCCTTACGTCAATCAATTTGTAAATTCTTAACTAAAAACGAAGCACAAACCATTCTTGCTCGATTATGTAATAACCCTGTTTCTTTTAACTCTTTCATTCCAGCATCAATTAAATCATAACCAGTTTCACCATTTTGCCACTTTTGTAATCATTCTGGATTATTTGTCCAGTCAATTGTTATTTTTTTATTTCAATTTTCACTAAAAGATCATTGTTGATGTAATTGCGCATTATAAGTTACTTGATAATAAAAATCTCGCCATGCTAATTGGCGCGCAAAAGCGTTATCAAAAACACCAAATTTTTCAATGCTTCAAAGATAACATTGTCGAATTGAAATAACACCAAATTTTAAAGCAGTACTAATTTTTGCTGTACTAGTTTCTAAATCAACAAAATCACGAGTTTGATGATAGTTTTGATCTAACTGAAAAATTGCTGTTTTAAGTTTTTCAGCTACTAATGGTAAATTAAAATCACTAGATTTAACATTTGTAATGTCTTGTAAAATCTCAATATTTTTTAATTGTTGGGGCAAAAAGGATTTAACCTTATAAGGAACAATCTTATTATCGTTAAAATGTCCTTTTAATTTATTTCAAAATGGTGTAAAAACAGTATAATATCCATTTTGAGTACTTTTTATTGTTAATGGTTCTATTAATACATAATCATCAAATTCACGATAAATAAAATTATATTCTTTTGATAACTGACGCATTGCTTTACTTCGGTTAAGAGCAAATGTTGTATAATCACGGTTTGTATATATTTTATTAATTTTATAACCTTGGTCTAATAAAAATTTAATTCCGGTTTGTTCATTTTCACTTTTTAGAAAATTAACATGAACCTTTTTACTTAATTGTTTTAAACAATGAACCATTGCTTGAAAACTACGAGGTGAAAAATAATTATTTGCTTTTATTTGTTCTTTTGTAAAAATAAATAATAAATAAATTTTATCTTCTTCATTAGCCAACTGAGCAAGACCAAGATTATCTTCAATTCTAAAATCACGATGAAAAATAAAAATGTTCATTAATTACAACCACTTTCTAATTTATTTTTTATCATTATACTATAAATATGCTGTCACATAAAAAAGGATTAAATTTAATCTAATACACATTTATTCCAATTTAAGTTATAATTATATATAGATATTAAAGAGAAGCGGGGAGTTAGAATGGGAGTACCAACATTTTGTCCAATTCATTTAAAAATTCATGAATGTTCAAAAAATAGTAATAAAGCTATTTTAAGAGCAACTGAAAATAAGATTAAAGCAAAAATGAATCGAATGCTAAATCCAACTAAAACTAGTAATGAACCTATTAAACCAGCAGTAGTTGAAAAGGGAACAATTCAATATATTTTAGAAAATGCTAAAAAAAATAATGAAAACATTAAACACAAATTAGGAATTCCAAATGAAGATGGAAAAGCGATTGGTGTTGATGAAAATGATATTAAAGCAAAAATGGCTCGTTTACGTGCTGCAGTTACTAACCAACAAGAAGTAGGTGAAAGAAATAATAATAATTTATCTTCCCCTACTCGTACTAGTAAAGTTGAACCGACTATTATCTTAACTGCAACAGAAATTGAAGCTTTAATTGAAAAAGCTGTTGTTAAAGCAATCGCAAAAGAAAAAAATAATGAAAAGAAAAGGGGAGAATAAAAAAAGATTTAATTCCCCTTTTCTTTTCATTATTATGATTGAATATATTTCGTTTGGCTATGTAATAAGTATTTTATTTCTTCTAATTTTTGATCAGTTAATTAAAATAGGGGAGAGAAAGAATGAAAGTTATTTTTCATATTGATATGAATAGTTTTTTGCTAGTTGTCATCAAGTTGCTAATCCCCACTTTCAAGGAAAACCACTTGTTGTTGCTAATTCTTCACGGCGAGCAGTTGTAACAACAGCGAATTATGAAGCACGACAATTAGGCATTAATAATCCAATGCCGCTATATAAGGAAAAAGAAATTTGCCAGGACCTTGAAATTGTTAAGCAAGATTTTGGTTTATACGTTGATTTTGCGCAAAAATTATTTGATTTTATTAGTATGCATTATACTGATAAAATTGAAGTGGCTTCAATTGATGAGTGTTATATTGATGTAACTGATATTTATTTAAAATATTGGATTACCAAATAGTATTGGTATTTCATATAATAAATCACTAGAAAATTGCTAGTGATATGAAAAAACCAATGGGAATTACGTTAATTCGGCCAGAAGATGTTACTGACTTAGTTCAACCATTACCGGTTAATAAAATATTTGGGATTGGTAAACAAGCAACTCATCGTTTAAAAGAAATTGGAATTCATACGATTAAAGATTTAGCTAACTTTTGAACATAATCAATTAAAACAAATTGGTAATGAAACAAATTTTGAATATGACTTAATTGATTATGAAGATATTAAACAACCAGATACTACAACAAATAAAAACAAATAAATTAATTAAGGAAATTAATAAAAAATACCACCAAGATGTGTTATTAAATGATCAAAAATTAAAAGAAATAAAATACTTATTACATAGCCAAACGAAATATATTCAATCATAACAATGAAAAGAAAAGGGGAGAATAAAAAAAGATTTAATTCCCCTTTTCTTTTCATTATTTTTTTCTTTTGCGATTGCTTTAACAACAGCTTTTTCAATTAAAGCTTCAATTTCTGTTGCAGTTAAGATAATAGTCGGTTCAACTTTACTAGTACGAGTAGGGGAAGATAAATTATTATTATTTCTTTCACCTACTTCTTGTTGGTTAGTAACTGCAGCACGTAAACGAGCCATTTTTGCTTTAATATCATTTTCATCAACACCAATCGCTTTTCCATCTTCATTTGGAATTTTTAATTTGTGTTTAATGTTTTCATTATTTTTTTTAGCATTTTCTAAAATATATTGAATTGTTCCCTTTTCAACTACTGCTGGTTTAATAGGTTCATTACTAGTTTTAGTTGGATTTAGCATTCGATTCATTTTTGCTTTAATCTTATTTTCAGTTGCTCTTGAAATAGCTTTATTACTATTTTTTGAACATTCATGAATTTTTAAATGAATTGGACAAAATGTTGGTACTCCCATTCTAACTCCCCGCTTCTCTTTAATATCTATATATAATTATAACTTAAATTGGAATAAATGTGTATTAGATTAAATTTAATCCTTTTTTATGTGACAGCATATTTATAGTATAATGATAAAAAATAAATTAGAAAGTGGTTGTAATTAATGAACATTTTTATTTTTCATCGTGATTTTAGAATTGAAGATAATCTTGGTCTTGCTCAGTTGGCTAATGAAGAAGATAAAATTTATTTATTATTTATTTTTACAAAAGAACAAATAAAAGCAAATAATTATTTTTTACCTCGTAGTTTTCAAGCAATGGTTCATTGTTTAAAACAATTAAGCAAAAAGGTTCATGTTAATTTTCTAAAAAGTGAAAATGAACAAACCGGAATTAAATTTTTATTAGACCAAATATCCATTTTGAGTAGTTTTTATTGTTAATGGTTATATTAATACATAATCATCAAATTCACGATAAATAAAATTATATTCTTTTGATAACTGACGCATTGCTTTACTTCGGTTAAGAGCAAATGTTGTATAATCACGGTTTGTATATATTTTATTAATTTTATAACCTTGACTGTTTTTACACCATTTTGAAATAAATTAAAAGGACATTTTAACGATAATAAGATTGTTCCTTATAAGGTTAAATCCTTTTTGCCCCAACAATTAAAAAATATTGAGATTTTACAAGACATTACAAATGTTAAATCTAGTGATTTTAATTTACCATTAGTAGCTGAAAAAACTTAAAACAGCAATTTTTCAGTTAGATCAAAACTATCATCAAACTCTTGATTTTGTTGATTTAGAAACTAGTACAGCAAAAATTAGTACTGCTTTAAAATTTGGTGTTATTTCAATTCGACAATGTTATCTTTGAAGCATTGAAAAATTTGGTGTTTTTGATAACGCTTTTGCGCGCCAATTAGCATGGCGAGATTTTTATTATCAAGTAACTTATAATGCGCAATTACATCAACAATGATCTTTTAGTGAAAATTGAAATAAAAAAATAACAATTGACTGGACAAATAATCCAGAATGATTACAAAAGTGGCAAAATGGTGAAACTGGTTATGATTTAATTGATGCTGGAATGAAAGAGTTAAAAGAAACAGGGTTATTACATAATCGAGCAAGAATGGTTTGTGCTTCGTTTTTAGTTAAGAATTTACAAATTGATTGACGTAAGGGCGAACAATATTTTGCTCAACAGTTAATAGATTATGACCCTATTATAAATCAATGCTCATGACAATGAGTAGCAGGGACGGGATTTGATGCTCAACCATTTTTTCGAATTTTTAATCCTGAGTTACAACAAAAAAAATATGATCCAACAGCAAAATATTGTAATAAGTTTTTAAAAAACCGCGCCCCACAATTAATAAAATTGTTGATTACAAAATGTCTGTTAAAAAAGCGTTAGAAATTTATAAAGGTAAATAACTAACATTATGGAAAAATGAATAAGTATGCTTTAAATTAGTGGCACATAAATAAGCACCTTTTAAATCAGCACCTCGTAAATCTAATCGTTCGTTTTTTAAATATTCATTTATTTTATCTTCTTCAACACTAATTCCTGTTAAATCTTTAATTAAATCTTGTAATGTTTTCATTTTATAATTCCTCCAAATTCTTTTCCATAATTAATTTTTCAATATAGTCATAAACACTTTCTTCTGAATAACATTCTTCTAATGCTTCTTCAAATAAATCTTCTTCGGTATAAAATTTGCCATCTTCATCTTTTCACATATTATTTATCTCCTTTAATCATTTTTTGATAAATTCTTAAATAGTTGATTTCATAATGGATTATTTACAACTTCATCTATTGCTTTTTTAATATCTTCGTCACTTTTTTCTCAAATAGTATCAATGTCAGTTTGACTGGTTTTAAATTTTGCTTCTTCTAATGTATAAAATGATTTAGATAAAATATCATTATTAATAAGTATTTTTTAGTCATAATTTAATCCTCCTTAATCATTTTTACTCGTAATAAATTATTTAATTCACTTGTATTTTTAAAATTAAAATATAATTCTGATAATGTAAATATTTCAATAGAATTATCTTTTCAATTGTTAATCAATCATTTTTATAATTAATTTCATTTTTTAACATTTTATATTTCCCCTAATTTTTTTTATTTATAATTAAATTTTCTAATTGATAAGTTTGTAATCAATGTTCTTCACATAATATAATTTCTTTTTTATAACCTAAATTTCACTCTAATTTATCACTAATTTTTTCAATATAATTATTTCCAAAATAAGCATTTTTATTATTACAATTAATTCTTTGACATTTCATAGATTTTTTAATCCTAATTCTTTTTACCTAATGCTGTGGGAATGAGTTAATACTCATGTTCTTATGGAAGCACTTAGTTATTTAAAATAACCGTCCCACTCTGCATTAAGTTTTGTTGTTTAATTATCATTACCTCCTTTTAGGAGTTGTTTTATTTCAAATAAAAAAACAACTCTAACAAGAGTTGTTTTTTTGGAGCTTCATCGTACATTATACATTTGGAAAAATATTTTATTTTATTAAAAAATAAAAAAAATATTGTATTATTTTAATATTAATAGTATACTATGGGTAAGGAAAAGTATTTTTCCTAAATCTCTAAAGTAAACAGAATAATTATATAAAGGATTTATAATTACACTACTACTATCTCTCCCCTTTAGGTTATCTCTTATCTTTTCTTTTTATTAATTAAGTTAACTAATTAAGTTAACATTTAAGTTAACATAAAAAAATAATTTACATAAATCCTTATTTCGCCAACATAATTATTTTTGTTACCCAAACAGAAAAAAAGCAATCAACCTGTTGGGAAAACCAGTTGATTGCTTTTTAATTTGTTAATTTAATTTGTTCTAAAAATTCAAATGTTTTTTTCCCAACAATAACTTTTTTTTCAATTTCTCCATCAACTTTATAAATAACTTTATTAAACAAACCATTGATATCAATACCAATCACTTGCGATAAGATAATTTCTTCATCTAAAAAGAAAATGGTTTCATCATTTACTTTAATTCATAAACTATTATTAACTAATGTTTGAATAATTAAATAACTTAAAATTAAGCCATAATTACAAATTGCCATAATTACAAATAAATAAGCAAATGTATTTGAGATATTTGATAAAGTCATTAATAAAATATAATCAATAATAATAAAAATATTAAGTGGAGTTAAAAGCAGATAGGTGGTAATAAAGATAAAAAATATCATTGCTTTTCATTTATATTCTTTAATTTCCTTATTATTTTCTTTTTGTTTTTGATAATGAATAAAAAATAAAGTATGAAAAGTATATAAAGCTAACATTAAGATTAATGAAAAAAATAAAATAATATGCATTTTCATTGTTTACTTAGTCTCCCCTATTTTGTTGTCATGTTTTAAAAATTGTCATTGATATTTTAACATCATTTGTAATAAAACGATAAATTTTTTCAGTAGTACTAATAAAAAAACCGATTTGATAAAAACCATTAAGATTAAAAATACTTGGTAAAACAAAATTAATATCTTTTAATCAAATAATAAGATTTTGATCTTTAGTCTCAAAAACTAAGCGGTAATTTGTAGCATAAATGGTTCCATTAATTGTTTCCTTACCATTATTAGTAGTAAGATTTAAATAACCATCCAAGTATTCAATATAATATTGCTCTTTCATTTGTTGAGTTAAGTAGTAGATATTTTGTTGAAGTTCTTTTGGTTTTGTTATTTCATAGCCAATAATTGGTGCTTGATAATAACAAATTTCATTTTTTGGCAATTCATATTTAATTTTAATTACGACTAAATTATAATTTAACAATGTTTGATTGTTATCAATCATTTTTTGTAGTTCATTTTTCTTTTGTCTAAAATGTTTTATTTTTTTTTGCTGGTATAAAGCTAAAATAGCAACAATAATTATTGCAACACCTAAAATAGTACTAAATAAAATAATTCCAATTAAATAATTATGATTCATGCTTTCACACCTTATAAATTAGATATGGCGTTTCTAAACCTTTTACAATAATCATAAAACGTTTTTGTTCCGTATATAAATAAAAGCCTTGATATAGAATATTATTAATTCGAAAAATACTTAATTCAAGATTATTAACTTCACTTAATGGTCAAGTTGTAGTAATGTCTTCATTTATAATTAAAATTCTTTGGTTTGTAATAAACATATGACCATTTTGAAATGGAATTTGATACATTTCTTTAATTCTTTTACCTTGCCCATAACCAACACTAATTCCATTTTCAAATGGAATTGTATATTTGGAATGAGTTTGATTATTTTTTAATTTATGTTGAAGATAAACAGTAACAGGAATATTACTAAATACTTTTTCACCTGGCTCTAATTTAAATTTAACGTTAATTTCTTGCAAAGTTAATTTTAATAAATTATTATTAATATATTCTTGATTTTCAACTTCTAGTTGTTTAAAAATTTGAAAAAAAAGTTGTTGTTTTTTTTGATAAAATCATCCTAAAAAACCAATAAAAATAAATAATAAACTAAGAAAAACTCCAATTATAATTCATCCTAAGATTGTCATTTTCATCAACTTCCTATTTTAAAATATTAATGCCATTATTAAAATTATTAATAAAAGTTTGGAGCATTAATTCTTCTGCTGAATTTCGTGGTTGTTCAAACCTATTATAATAATAAATATTAATTAAATCTTTTGTTTTTTGATTTAGTTTATCATAATATTTTTTTTTAATTAAAAAATGGGTTCCTTGATTAAGGATAATACTTGATAAATAATTTTGTCATTGTTTTTCATTTTTATTTTTTTCTTCTCATTCAGCAAAGTAAGTATTTAAAATCCGATTATTTTTATGATAAATAAAATGAATTTCCCCTTTTTTCGCATTATTAACTAATCTTGTGTATAAAATTTTATTTGGTAAAAACGGATTATTCGGTGAATTAATTGCTTGAAAAGTGATTGGAGTTAATTGTGCTAATAGAATATCATTGCAGACAATTGAATGAATTTCTTTTGGCAAAGTTATTTTTTTAACAACATAGTTATGTTGTTGATTATCTAAATCATTTAATAAACGTGATAATTCTAATTGATAAACTAACGCTAATTTCATAATTCGGCGAAGTTTAATTGTTAAAATCACTTGTTCAGCAACACTTAAACTATAATAATAATTAATATATGTTTCATAAACTTCTTGATGATCCACTAAATTATCGTTAATATTCATTAATAATGCTTCTAACTGCGGTACAAGCGTTTTGTTTGACTGAAGATATTCATTCAAATGTTTTTGACAAAAAACATTAAAAAAATAAGGTACTTTCTCTGTTGATTTTAAATCTAAAAAAGATGTTTTAATATTTTTAAAAAAATGTTTAGAATGATAACGATTTAAATAATAATGATTTTTACTAATATCAAGCGAATAAAGATTATGCTGACCAACTTTATTATTACATTCTTGTAAAATACATTTTTGTTTAATACATTTTTTTAAAACTTGTTGATAATGCTTTGTTTCTTGTTCAATATATTGTTCTTTTAATGTTAAGTCCCCTACTGCTTGTAAAATTGAAATATATTGAGCACGATTTTTAGTTGAATTTAATACCTTCGTTTTGCAACAATTTGCATATTGCTCATTACTTAAACAAATACATGCTTCATTATCATCAAAAGTAAAAATTGGTCGATAATGTTTATGCAAATAATCTAATTGATCATCATCTAAATAATAACTTTTTAATAAAGCATCAAACATTTCTTGCTCGGAACTTTTAAACGTATCTTCCAACTGCTTTTCTAATCCATTTTGCATGTAAAATAATTCCCCTCTGTTGTTTATACTCTATTATAATTATAAACTTATCTAGTTAATTTTGCTATAAAAAAAGCGTTTTACTAACAGTAAAACGCCCAAAGGCAACATATAGATTTTTTCCACCAACATTGCAATTAGTTATTATTATTAAATAATTTTATAAACAATTACTTTAAAAGTAATATTTTGGACCGTTAAATGATTATACAATTATAAAGAGTGCTTATTTGCAATGTTGGTTTCATTTTGTAGTTTTTTACAAAGGAAACATATAATTAAAAACATAATTAATTACTAAGATTGGACCATATTAATAACTAATTAGTCTTTATGCAACCTGTTTTAACTACATTGTTATTATATTTTATTTGCAAAAATTTTGCAAGTATTTTTTAATTTAACAAATTATTTTATAAAAAAGATTTAAAAAAATAATTTTTTCTTTTTTAAAGATGCCAATAAAATAAAGATTTTTGAAAAAAATTTAGTTATTAATTTATCCATTCTAGAAAAAATAAATATGTTAAGATATTAGTAAAGGAGTAAAATATGAGAATTTTATTGATTGGGGCTCAAGGTAAATTGGGTCAGAAACTTATTAATGAAATTATCAATTATAATAACCTTACCATTACTAAATTTGTGGGCAATGCCAGCGATTTTGAACAACTTAAATCCCAAGCAATTGGGTTAGCACTCATAAACCCATTAAGTCATGGAAAATTAGGTCATTTATCATCTTGTGTAATTGTTAAATTACCAATTCAGTCCCAAGGAATACCAAACGAAACAAAATTTAAAAACTTTCCAATAGCAGGTATCGTAAAAGGATTAAAAACTAATTTTTGCGTATAGTTTAAAGGTAATACGGTAATTTGGCGATTAATAAAATTATTCATATTTAAAATATCTCAAATATTACATGAACCCATTTTATTATATTCAATTTGAACTTGACCAATAGTATTACCAAATTCATCTTTTCTTCTAAAATAAGATGATGCTTGGGTACTAATAATATTATTAATAGTTCCACTATTTACTTTTACTTTATTTGGTAGTGTTATTTTTCAACTTTTAGACCAATAAGGTTTAGAATTTGCCCCCTCTTCACTAATAGTTGTTCCAACAGTTGGATTAGTTGCTGTTGATGTTGTTTTATCTGTTATTATCATACCTTCATTATTTTTTTCAATTCAAAAATCAGACATTGATTGAATATGTTCTTTTCAATCTTTATAACCAGTAATAATTGTTGGTTGAATTCCTTGAATGTTATTTCAACTTACTTCGGGTGATGCATAAGTATTTATTTTATCAGGTGGTGTAGGAAACATATTATACATTAATAAATCTCTTGAATTCATTACTTTTTTATTAAATTCACCCTTAATAATTGGTCGCCCAATAACAGGCATATCAAATAAAATAGGATTACCATAAAATTTAACTGCCATTGCTCTAACACCTGGGTCTTTTAATAAAATCTCATCTAATTCAACAATACCTTTATTTAATTTTTCATCATAAGTTATTTTAGGAAAACAATAACCCTCACCTGGGGCACTTGTTTGTATAAATTGTCGTACTGATAAACCACTATGACTAATTTTATCATTAATACTTGAAAAGGTAATTTCTTGTCATAAAAAACTACCATCATAAGGTGAATAATAATTAATAACATTTGAGGGATATAATCATTGTCTATCTTGGGGAGAAGAATTAATATCACCACCACCAATATTTAAACCACGGTCATTAAATACAGTATAAAAATTATAATAATCATTAATATTTAATTTATCAGCATCTTCATCTAAAATTAATAAAGTATATTGTCGTTCTGTTGATTGTTGAGTAAATACTTGTTCAAATTTTGCTTCACCAAATTGAATAGAACTTCTATCATCAATCATATAAGCATCTCAATATTTACCAACTTTAACTTCTTTTGTATAAAAATTATCTGCTTTATTATCATTATTTTTATTATCATTATTCATAAAATAACTTAATTTATATTGTTTTAAGTATTCTAACATTTTATTAATATCATAAATATTTTCACCATCAATTAATTTTCAATAATTATTTTCATTTTCATCTTTTAATTTTATTGCAAAAGGTTTTTCATTATTGGCTCATATCGTTGAATTAACTGGTTGATTTTTAAAATCATCAATAGTTAAAATATTAATTTCTTCACCTTTATATTTTTGAACTATTTTTAAACTGCCTTGTCATTGAGCAATAGTACTTTCCATATTATCAAATATTCTTGTATAACTACCATAATCACTAGGTTTAGCATTATTAGGTTTTCACCCTGTTTCAGTATCAGGAATATATGAACTATAAACATTAAAAGGAAATACCATTCAATGACGATTATTTCGGATGTCTTCTCTTATATCCATTAAAGTATCGTGGGCTTGTCTTCTTAATTCTTCCATAACACCTGGACTAATTCTACTCATTTGTTAATCCTCCTTTATTTCTGTTCTACCTTGGATAGCATTTTTATTATTACCAGTTTCATCATATTCTAGTAATTTATTATTATGTTCTATTTCTTTGGTTTGTATTTTATCTCAGTATTTTTCAATTTTTTCAAAATATTTTGTTGCTTCTAATTCATCAATATTATCATATTCAGTAAAAGACCTGATAATCGTGGCAAATTAGATGAAAGATTTAAGTCAATTTGAGATATTGAAAATAAAGTTTCTAATGTTGGATGACTTGAAGCGGATACAGTTGTTGGAAAAGACCATAAATCTGCTGTTTTAGTTTTAGTAGAACAATCAAGTAAAAAATACTTTGCTATGAAATTAGAAAATCATACTGCTAATGAAGTTGTAGAAAAGTTTAAAGATATTGTTATAAGTAATAATTTAATTGGAAAAATTAAAGGAATAATAACTGACCGTGGGAAAGAATTTAGTAAATGAAGAGAAATGGAAATATTTACTGAAACACAAGTATATTTTTGTGACCCAGGTTCACCTAATCAAAAACCATTAATTGAAAGAATTAACCGTGAATTTAGAAAACGCTTTCCTCTTGGAACTGATTTTAATAATGTTAGTCAAAAACAAATTGATTGAGTAGTTAATGTTATAAATGAAAAACTCCGACCGTGTTTAAATTGAATAAGTGCAAAAGAAATGTTTTTACAGAATATTTAAAGAATTTATTAATTAAAATTTTAATAAATGCTTTTTAGTGTGATTAAATATGGTTAAATTAAGCTATATTTATAAAATATTTTAATTTTTTAAAAAAAGAGTTGCATTTATTAAAAATGATGTTATTATCAAAATAACAAGAGATTAATTGGAGTTTAGATTTACATAATACGTTATTAATAATTTGTTGTTGAATTTCCAAAAAAACTTCTGGATTTATTTTTAAATATTCTTTTACACGTTCTCGGCCTTGACCAATTTTATTATTTTGATAAGCATATCATGCCCCGGTTTTTGCTAAAATATCATATTTTACTGCTAAATCAATTAATTCATAATATTTATCAATTCCTTCATTATAATTAATATCAACAAGAGCTGTTTTAAAAGGCGGTGAGACCTTATTTTTAACCACTTTAATTTTTACTTCTTTATTGGCGGTTGCTACTCCTGCTGTTGTTAGTGTTTCAGTACGACGAACATCTAATCGGACAGAAGCAAAAAAAGGAAGAGCACGCCACCCTGCTGTTGTTTCAGGATTACCAAATAAAACACTAACTTTTTAGCGAATTTGATTAATGAAAATAACGATTGAATTTGTTTTATTAATTACTCCGTTTAATTTTCGTAAAGCTTTACTCATTAAACGTGCTTGTGCGCCAATTGTTACATCACTCATTTATCCCTCTAATTCTACTTTGGGCACTAATGCGGCAACAGAATCAATGACAACTAAATCAATTGCATTCGATTTAACAAGTGTTTCTAAAATATCTAATGCTTGTTCACCTGAATCAGGTTGGGCAATAATTAATTCAGCAATATTAACACCAAGTTTTTTAACATAATTTGGATCTAAAGCGTGTTCAGCATCAATAAAGGCTCCTCTCCCACCATTTTTTTGTACTTCAGCAATAGCATGTAATTATAGAGTTGTTTTTCCTGATGATTCTGGCCCAAAAATTTCAATAATTCGCCCTTTAGGATAACCACCAACTCCAATTGCTTCATCAAGTAATAAACTTCCAGTTGATACAGCTTCAATTGTTAGGTTGCTTTTATCCCCTAATTTCATAATAGAGACTTTACCATATGTTTTTTCGATTTCTTTCATTACTGTTTTTAAAATTTCATCTTGGTCAAAGGTTTTTTTTCAGGAGGAACTGGTTTATTATCTTCCATTATTTTATTCTCCTTTCTGTTTATTTTTATCTTTTTTTACTACTAATTCCTTGTTCTTTTTCTAAAATTTGTTGTAAATGTTTAATTATTGTTGTAGTAATTATTGATTGGGAAACATTACCAAGTTTAATTTTAATGTCATTAGTATAAGTAACAATACTGCCTAAAAAACATGACTAGCATTTTGAACATTAGTTATATAATGACTAAAAAGACCTCATGTTATTGATTCATATGCTGCAATTGTCATTTGTTTTTGTTGAAGTAATTGTACTAGTTCTTTAATCATTTTTCCCCTCACCTCATAAACTTTCTTTAATATTATACATTTGTATAATATAATATGTAAGTAATATTAACATATCAAGAATAAGATATTTTTAGAAAAGAGGACTTAAAATGAATTGAGCTAATCGTATTACATTAATTCGGATTTTTTTAATCCCAGTTATTATTGCTTTAATGGTAATTGTTACATTTGAAAATAGTTCCTTATATAATGGATGAGATCAATGATTAACAATTGAAGGAGATAATTTTACTTATTCATTACCAATTAGTTATTTAATTGCTGGGATTTTATTTATTATTGCTAGCTTAACTGACTTATTAGATGGTTTTATTGCTCGTCGCTACAATCAAGTCACAACATTTGGCAAATTTTTTGATTCAATCGCCGATAAATTACTAACAAATACTGTTTTAATTGTCTTTGCTTGTGCAAACATTATTCCAGTTTGAATGGTTGTATTGTTAATTGCTCGCGATTTTGTAATTGATGTTGTTCGCCAAATTTTAGCAACACAAAAAGTGGTGATGGCTGCTAATCAATTAGGACGTGTGCGAGCAGCAATGGAGATGTTTGGAATGACAATTTTATTTTTTATTGGTTTTCGTATGTTTAATGGTCATTCTTTAAAAACAGGCCAATGAGATGAATTTGGTTGAGTAAACCAAATTATTATGATTCCAATGTATTTAGCAACGGTATTATCATTAGCGGCAGCAGGAAATTATATTTTCTTAAATCGTAAAACATTATTTGATATGACAGTTATTAAAAAACCAAAATTAGAAAATGGTCAAGAAAATAATGAAAAAAACAAATAGTAATAGTTTAGAATGAGCTGTTGTTACTGGTGCTAGTAAAGGATTAGGATATTGTTATTGCGAAGAATTATTAAAACTTGGTTATAATGTTGTTGCTGTTGCTCGTGATACAACCCCTGTTACTGCTTTACAACAAAAATATCCAACACAAACAATTAAAATGATTAATTATGATTTAAGTAATTTAGAAAATTGTGAAAAATTATTTAATGATGTTGCAAAAGATAATGTAACAATTTTAATTAATAATGCTGGATATGGTGTATGAGGTTATTTTAATGAATCTAGTTTAGAGCAAGAAATGAATATGATTGATTTAAATATTAAAGTGCTCCATATTTTAACAAAATTATTTGTACAACGTTTTATAGTGCAACAACAAGGACGTGTTTTAAACATTGGTAGTTTAGCGGCATTTACGCCAGCCCCAGTTTTTGCTAGTTATTATGCTTCAAAATCTTATGTCTGAAGTTTGGGAGTGGCGATTAATACGGAATTGAAAAAAACAAAATCACCAGTTCGAGTTATTACCTTATGTCCAGGACCGTTAAAAACTGATTTCTGAAATCGAAGTAGTAACCAGAAAGACGCAAAATATCATTCAACAGTGAAAGTTATGAAGACATCTACTTATGCTCGAAAAAGTTTACTAAAAGGATTAAAAGTAAAAAGAAAAAATTATATTGTAACAGGTAGTGTTAATAAAATTGTAAAAAAATTAACAAAATGAAGTCCCCAAAATTGAGTATTAACATCGGTTTACAATTATCAAAGAAAAAGAAAATAAAAACAACAACAATGTTGTTGTTTTTATTTTTTATATTTCATGTTCTTTATCTGATACATATCCTTCATCAATATTATCAATTTCGTCTTGTTTTGGAATATTAGATTTTATCTTTTTTTCTCGCAAAACAAAATCTCCCCCATTTTCTTTTGCTATTTTAGCAAGGGCTTCATAATATTGTTTTTCTAATTCAGCATTAGTCGTTTTTAAATTATTGACTAATTCTTTATAACCTTCAATATGTTCTTTATATTCTGCTATTTCTGGTAGTAAGAAAAAAGCTTAGGTTTTATAAAAAATATAAATAAAGTAATTAAATACAAATTAAAGTAATCGCTTATTAAAGCGATTTTTTTATTTGCATTATTCATTAGATAGTATCTTTAAAATTAAAAATTAACCTATTTTTCCCTACAAATTAGTTAATTTTTATAATTTCCTTTCTGTGATTTATTATATTTTTTCGGTTTAACAACTAATAATATCATTTTTAATAAAGGTATTATCTGATGAATAATGCAATCTAAAACTTAATATTTTGATGCTTAAAAATGGATAACTCATCTATGGCACGAAGCCTTAAAAAAGTGTGAAAGCGATTGGATTTACTACTCCTATTTATTTCTTTAATTCTCGGCGGGGTTAGTCGCCCGCGAAATGTCAGAGCGTGTGTTTTTGCTTGCTTCATAAAAAGAGTGCTGTTAAACCGAAAAAAACAATATCGGACACTAAAAAACAAGAGGGAGGAGCTCCAAAAGGTTATTTTCTTTATATAAAGTTGTGTAGGGATGGATGAAGCGTAATTAATAACTGGGTAAACTGTTTTTTTGTTTATTTCCGTGGGGGGTAAACTCTATCAAAATATCCTATCCGCCCCCGCTCACCCCCGAAGTGAAGCGGGCGGCGAAGTAATTAAATACTAAAATAAATTATCTACTAAATATCAAAATATTAACCAATAAAGGAATACTATGTTTTTTTACAGAAAGAAAATTATAAAATGAAAACATTACAAGATTTAATTAAAGATTTAACAGATATTACTGTTGAAGAACAAAAAATAAATGAATATTTAAGCAGAGAATTTTTAGATTTACAATGTGCTAAATTACAAGATGCTGATTTAAGAGGTGTTAATTTATCTTTTGCTGATTTACGAGATGCTGATTTAAAAGATATTAAAATCACTAAAAAACAATTAGACCAATTAATTGTTATTGAGGATGATGAATAATGAATATAACAGAATGAATTAAATATGAAAAGTTAGAAAAAGAAAATGAAGCACTTAATAGCAAAATACGAACACTTAAAGAATAAAATGAAGCACTTAAAAAAGAACTTGCTGAGTTAAAACAACAAAAATTATATAAAGAAGATTTTAAAGAATTTTATTATTGTATTAATTGTGGAGATGAATTATCTTTTGATCGGTGCAGAAATTGTGGTTGAAAAAGAATAATTGATTTAAAAGATAATTCAAAATATAACAAATTACTTAGTAAGGATGTGAAATATGAAAAGGTTAAATAAAAAAACTATTAACAAAATAAATGAATTAATGCTTAGAAGTTATCCAGTTTCAAAAGACAAAATTACTGATGAACACTGAACATTAGGTTTACGCAAAAAGAATTAAGGAGTATAGATAAAATGACAGAATATAAAAGTTTGTATATTAATAAAACTTGAGATGAAATAACAACATCATTTGATTGAGTTAATTGTCAACCTATTATATTAGTATTAAGTGATGGTGAAAAACAAATTAAAAAAATTTACAAAGCCATAAAAAAAATATAAAAATAACACTTGTATTATATAGTTTCGATAAATTTCATTTAGTAAAAAGATTTAAAGACTTATTCCCATATCGAAATAGAAACAAAATTCATAGATTAAAATATAAATTAGCAAAAATATATTTTTTTATTGGAAATTATGAAGCCTTATTAGATTTTTTAATTTGTTATTTACCCTATGTTATTGACAACAAAAAGAAATTTTTATTAGAAACTATTGAATTAATTAAAAATAATAAAGATGGTATTGAAAATCAAGCATTAAAATATAATATTGGTTGTCATATGGAGGGCGATGTTTCACAATATATTAAGGCTGTTAAAGATCGTGATGCAAAAATATATTGTAAATAAACATTTAATAATATGTTATTTGCTTCAATGTTAAGACTTAATAGCAAAATTAATGAAGTTAAAGTTTAAAAAAATATTCAAAATAAAGAAAAAATTAAATTTAATATTTTTTATTTAAATAAAAGACAAAACCAATTTTTATCTTTATAAAAAACTTTTTAAAATTAGTAATAACTTTAAAAAGTACTTTTTATTGTTGTAAAATTCATAATTTTATAAAATTATTTATCTAATTAAAAATTATTTTTTTTAAAAAGTTGAATTTTTTATAAATTTTGTTATCATTTGTCATAAGCAAAACTTAATTTGTTTCTAATTACTTAATTTTATTAAAAACATAAGAATAATGAATACTACCCTATTTATTATTTTAAGAGATGAATAAAATTTTCTGATCTCTTAATAGTTTCAGTTTTGTCAAAACCCATTTTAATTAAAACATGATTAATTGCACCACGCGCTACTTTAAAAACTTGTGATAGATCACCAATCACTTTCCAACTTACTCTTTTTAGTTTGTTTTTTACTTTCATATTAAATTTTTCTTTTAATAAAAAGTCATTTATTTTAAAATATTAAATAATATTTTAAAATCATATATAATAAATTTATTCTACCATATTTTTTGTAAAGTTTATATTTAATGATAAACAAACTAGTTTTTTGCTGCAGCAATTTATTAATTATATATAAAAAATACCTAATTTTTATTTTATCTTGTATTCTCATCAATATTTTTATTATTTTCATTTTCGTGTCCTATTGAATTTAATTGTTCATTAACTGATTTAATTTGTTCTTTTTGTCAATTTGATAAGTTTGGTTTAATGGTAGGATTGGGAATTATTCTGTTTGTAAAACTTCTTGGTTTTGGTTCCACTTTTCGTAAATTATTTTTTACTCTCATAATTTCTCCTAATAAATCATTAGTTTTAGTATTTTTAGTAAGATTCTCTGATTTTATTTCTGTTTTTCTTAAATTATTTTTTACTCTCATAATTTCTCCTAATAAATCATTAGTTTTAGTATTTTTAGTAAGATTCTCTGATTTTATTTCTGTTTTTCTTAAATTATTTTTTACTCTCATAATTTCTCCTAATAAATCATTAGTTTTTGATTGTTCTAAAATTTGATTTGATACAACTGTTGTTTGTGTATTTTGATTTTTAACGTCTGGTACATCTTTACTTTGCTTTGAAAATAAAGTATCAAATTCAGCAAGAATATTTTTATAAAATTCTATAAGTTTTTGATTATTAATTTCGTCTTTACTATAATCATTTTCAAGATTGTTATTTTTTAAAAGTGCTAACTTTTCTAACAATTGCTCTTCATTTTGTTTATTTTTAAGTTTTTTATTTTTTTGAAATTTTAAAATTAATCATGAAATTAAAGCACCTAACGGACCAAATATAAATGAAGAACAAATAAAAAAAGAAGTTTTGTAAAATTTTTTCTCATCTTTATTTGCCATATTTCTTGCATTACTTTCTATAATTTTTTAAGTTATTTACTTATAATAAAAGTCATATACTAAAGAAATAATACAATATTTAATCATTTCTCGCAATACTATTCTAAAAAAAAAAAAAAAAAATCAATTAAAAAATTGATTTTTAATAAAAAAGAAATCTTGTTTTTTACTATCGACCATATGATTCATCTTCTTCAGTTTCTGTTGTTAAATTTTGATTAAATTTTGTTCGTGGTAATGGTACTGGTGCTTTTGCTACTGTTTTTAATGATGATTGTTTTTCTTCTGCTAAAAAACTATTTAATTCGGTTAGCATAGCTTTATATTTATTAGCTTCTGTTTGATCATTACCATATGTTTTCTTTACTTGTGGTTTTAATGGTTCTACTAAACCTTTAATTTCTGGATTTGGTGTAGATAACAAATCAATGTTTGATTTTAATTGTTCCGGTTTTAATGGTTCTACTAAACCTTTAATTTCTGGATTTGGTGTAGATAACAAATCAATGTTTGATTTTAATTGTTCCGGTTTTAATGGTTCTACTAAACCTTTAATTTCTGGATTTGGTGTAGATAACAAATCAACTTTTTGCATTTCTTCATTTAAAAATTTACTTATTTCAACTTCTACTGCATTCAAAGTTCGTGTTGTTGCTTGTTGAACCTGACTTTTATTAAGACCAAGTTTTGTTAACATTGTCTTAATTGATTTTCTAATTGATCGATAAGATTCTTTTAAATATCCTTTAATTTTTGATGTAATTTTCATCTTAAATTATTCTTTTTCTATGTTTAATTAATCTAATAAAATAATTAATTAAAGTCATTTATTTAAAAATATAGTTAATATTTTTAAAACCATATACATTTTATAGATTATCATATTTATCGTAAATTATCATCTAAAATTAAAAATTTTAGAAATAATTTATTTAATTCTTTTTAATTGCTTTTGGTAAAAGAATGTTTATTATTTTAGTTTTACCAGTAGCACGATTTTATCCTACAAGTTGCAAATGGATGGTGCGTGGTTCTGTTAAATTAATATAGTATTTTTTTCAGAAACATTTTTATTTAAATAACATGGTTGAAAATCTTTTTCAAAATTTTTAATATAACCAGCATTTTGTATTTTAATATCATCTTTTGTTAAAGATTGATCAATATTATGAAGTGCTTCATATACTTTAATTTTCGTTTGTTCTCATCATTCATCTTTACTAACACATGTTGGATTTTTTGCTAGTATTCTTTCTGGTGAATTTATTATTTCTATTTTACTTATATCTATTTTTTTATTCTTGTTTGGTTCTGCTGGTTTATCATCAGTTGTATCTTCTAGTTTTGTTTCTTCTTCCAATTGGTTATTTTTAGGATAAGTACAACCACAAGCTATCATTGAAATTGTACTTAAAGTTGATATTGAGAAAGATGTTAATAATATAAACAGTTTTTTCATTTTAATATTGTTTTTTCCTTTCTAATTTTCTAATAGTTCAACTAAATTTAAACTATTAATAATGTATTATAAAAAAAATTATTATGAATAAAATGACTAGTTTTGTTCGATCTGTAAAATCTAAATTTTTAATTGAATTATGTAAAATGAAGTGCAACAAATCAACTTTGAAAGGAGTTGATTTTTTAATGGAAAGAAAACATTATTTTATTTTGCGGTCCTTAGTAATTAAGTATGGAAAAGATAATGTTATTAATACTGTAAATAAAATAGTAATTAATAATGTAAAAGAAAATGAATAAATTATCCGTGTAATTTATTAGCGGTAATTTATTCAATATTGTTTATTTTGAGCTTAGCGAACACGCAGAGCGTGACGCGATATTTAAAAATTTTGAAAGGAGATATATTATGCCAACTTGATTAACGACAATATTTAGTGTTGTTATTATTATTAGGGATTTTTGCTTGAATTGGTTTATCAATTTATCAAAAAATTAAACAAATTCGAGGAAAGAAAAAAGAAAAAAAAGAAATTGAAATAAAGGAGGATAAAAAATAATGTTAGGTATTGTATTTAACAACAGCGGTTAATTTTTTAACAGCACCTACACCTAAAACTATGACTGAGGGTATGACTGGGATTTGAACTGGTTTGACTAGTGCATTATGAAAAGTTAAAGAAGGTATAACAAATATTTTACCTGAGATAATGGTTTTCTTAGGTGAAGCGTGAATTATATTAATTCCATTTGCTATATTTTGTATGTATAATGTACGATGAAGCGACAAAAAAACAACTCTTGTTAGGGTTGTTTTTTTATTTGAAATAAAACAACTCCTAAAAGGAGGTAATGATAATTAAACAACAAAAAATATGTGATGTTAATGATTGTTATCAAGTAATATCATTCATTACTGAAAAATTTTTATCAAATAAAGTTTTATGAACTTGTGAAAAACATAGAAATTTATTGAATAAAGTAAAAGATAAAACATAAAAGCAATTTTATCAAAAACTAGAAAATTTAAAAATTATCTTTGATTATGAAACTGGTTTTTTAAAACTTTGATTTTATAAAACTTAATGCAGAGTGGGACGGTTATTTTAAATAACTAAGTGCTTCCATAAGAACATGAGTTTATACTCATTCCCACATCCGTCCGAGGCAAGTACTGAAATAGTGTATGAGAAAAAAGGAAAATCGGGGCTGGTTAATAACTAAGCCATAGTCGTGATAAGTCCAAGGTTAATATCGAACGACAATAAATATTGAGATAGTGACTTAAATAATTAAATTTGCGAAATGTGTGGTTGGTTGGAGTTTAAAAAAAAGATAGCATTCGGTCCTTCATATGGATGCAAGTAAATTTAATTTCAAAAACTGAGCGTTGCATCCCTGAAAAGGGAACGGAAGAAGGAAGACAATATATGTCTGGTGGAAAACAAATAAAAATAGTTGTATATTTACAAAATACAAAATATAGAACAATTAACATACCGCCACCGCTCACCCCCAGTGAAGCGGATGGCGTAGTAAATAAATAGATAAATACTTATATAACTAATTCTCGCTTCGGCACTTTCACTTGCGAGTGAGTGCCAGCGAGTTAAAACTAGGAGGTTTATATGAAAAAAAATCTGTCTTAAACAAAGGTACTGAGGTTATTTCTTTAAATGTGATAAACAAAATAAATATATTATTACACACAATGAAATTACTGATGAACATTGAGCATTAAATAAAAAGAATTAGGAGGAATTAAATTATGAATAAAAGATACTTATTAATAATTAAAAATGAATATTTATCTACTTATGCTTATTACACACTAGAAAAAGCAAAAGTACGAGAAAAAATTGAAAATAATAATTATGGCTTATCAACGGCAATTATTGATTTAAAAGATATTGAATGAAAAAGGTAAATAATATGGAAAAAATAAAAAGAAATATTGCTAAATTATTAATTTCAATAAATGATGGTGAATTTGATGGATATGGGCAAAACACTATAAGTGTAGTATACCACACACATTTTAAAGATTACAAGAAAATAACAAAAATAATAAAAATATTTATTTATAATAAAAAAATATCATAAAATAAATAAATAAAAAATATAAAATTAAACACACTAAAAAATAATTTATTAAATTTTAATTAATAAATACATATTTTATTATTTTAATAACATATTTTATGAGTTAATTTACATATTATTAATTAATTAAAATATAATAAACTTATTTAGTTTAAACACAAAAACTTAATAATTTAAAATTATTTAATTAAACTTAAACTATTCAAAAAATTAAATGGTGTCTGAAAATTTAAAGACTTATGTACTCTTTCAAAATTATAAAAATAATAATAATCATTTAATTTATTCTGTAAACTAACTGCATTTAATATTTTTTCTTCAAATATGAAATCTTTCAATCTTACCGTTTAACTGTGGAGATCGAACAGTTAGATATTAAATTATATTCAGCATTTAAAAATCGGTTTTATACGATTAATAATTATGGTAGTGTTTTTAATTATGATTTTTCGGTTGCTAATAATTATAATATTAAATTAAATTCTGGTTATGTTTTTGGCGGTAATTTACAAAATAAATATGGTTTGCAATATAAAAAAATTGAAGAACAAAAAATCGGTTATAATGTTTTTGAATTGCAAGCACAAAAAGAGAATGATATGTACCGATATTATGATTTTAATTTTGGAATTTATAACTGACAAGAGATTAATAATGGTGGGTTGTTTCCCGATAAACAATGATGACAAGTGCAATATGTAACGCCAGAGGGTTGATGAGATTTTGGTGCTCATATTAAAAATGCGGTGATTTGAATTGTCAATACTATATTCTCTTGTTTAAGCATATAATGCTCCTCATTTAAGGGTCTAAACGCCGTTAAAGTAATAAATGGAATAACCAAACCCAAAAAACTTAAAATAAATATGGCAAATAAAGATAACGATTTTTTCATAAACTCAACTCCTAACTATACAATGTTTTTGAAACAATAAACCCAACAATATATAAACTTGATATCGTTAACATTAACGGATGACTAAACAAAACTGCCATTCTACCAAATAATCAAATCAACCAAGTATCAGAATTATATAAATCCATAATAATATTTTTTGCTGATGTAAATTGATTAATAATAACAGTAATAAAACCAGTACCAAATATCGCAATCGCCGCCACCAATAAAACTAATTTAATCATTACTTTTTATCTCCTTTAAATTTAGTACTTCTAATATTTTTCGCTTGATATCTAATACTTTGTCGTTTAAGTTCTTTTTTAACTTGCTGCTTATTACTATTCTGATAAACATTTTTACCAACATTAATACCTTTTCGTACAGTTGACGAATATACTTGCGAAACACCATTATTAACTGTCGAACCTAAATTATTATATTGTGTTGATGTACCGTGAATTGCATAAATAGATAATTTAATAACCATAAAAAAGACTAAAAAATAAGCAATCGATGTATTTGTCATCGGTAATTTTGTATTTCAAATTACATCAAAAATAAACAAAAATATATCAAAAACAAAACTAAAAATCTTGTCTCAATTACTATTATTATTTTCAACTAATAAATTAATCATCTTTACCATTTCATTTCTCTTTTTTAGGTTTTAAATTCTTTTTCAAAATATCAATATCAAACAATTTTAATCGTTCTTTAACACTTAACTTTGTGATTTCCGACCAATAATATTCTTTTTTATTAACAATTTCGTCATTCTTTAAATCACGCACAAATTTTAATCATTGACTATCATATTTATTCGCAAATTCAAGGGGAATAATTATTTTAAAAAACCGAATTCCTAACCCAACATCCGACTTATGTTTTACTCTTTTACCTTCTGCTCTTCGTTCTACTGATTTTGTTTTTCAAATTTCATAATCCGTTATATCTTGAAAAATCCCAATTCGCATAATAAAGAAACGATTAAAAAAATTAAATCCTTTTTTAGCAACGGGTTTTTTCAATGAAATTGGAATAATAATCCCACTTGCTAACTGGCGAATATTATTTCAAATCATACCCTCACGCTGAGCAGTAAACAACGCACGATGTCCAAAATGTCTCGCTAAAACAATTCACGGTATTTTACCACTATGAACTTTTTTCTCATCATGTGGACTAGTTCCATCAATATACAAATAACTTTCATCAAATAAAATAACGCTATCATCGGGTGGGACTAGTTTTGTTCGATCGGTAAAATCTAAATTTTTAAATGTTAAAACTTTAACTTTATCATCTTCTAACGGATAATTACTATAAATTTCATCTGTCAATAATTTCATAGTTTGTGACAAATAAGTTAAAAGTAATGTTTTACCAGTTCCTAACTTACCAATAATTACCGATAACGGATTATCTCAAACAAAATTCACTAACCGAAAAGCATTTAACTGATAAAAAATATTTTTTCACAATCATCACACAAAATATACACATTGCAAAGCAAATAATATTCAAAATACTAAACCAACACAATAAAAAGAAATTATCCAAAGTAATAAATCAATTAAACTAAACAAAAACATTGAACCACTAATATAACAATAGTTTTTAAAGAAAAATATAAACTTTTTCATTATTTAAAATACCCAACTATTTTAAAAACCATTCACAAGAAAAACCAAGTTAAAAACAAAATCACAATTCAAACACCAACCATCAAAGTTAAATATTCATTTTGCGTTAAATTCCACATTGTAATACTTTCAACATTCGCCTTATCTATAAACAAAAAGATATAAATAAAAAACTCTTTGAATTCTTATCAATCATTTTGCATTTTTAAAAACTCCACATTTTTTGAATAAGTTTAAAAAACATTCCAAAAAACAAAACAATAAATAACACAAACGATATAACATATAAAAACTCAGGGGGCATTTGAACCAATAATATAACTAACAAATTGAACTCAATAATCATATAAACTCATTTAATTTAAACTTTCTAAATCATTAATTAATTGTTCTTCTTTTTCAACACTTCAATTTGTTAAATTATTATTGTTATTATTTGCTTTTACTTTTTTAGGTTCACTTAAAAATAACGCTTTTTTCATTTTAGTAAAATAATTTTGTTTATATTGATTATATAAATTGATTAATTCTGTTCCAGTTAAATATTTTCAAATATTTCGCTTTAAATTTTCATCATATTTTACAATAGGATAAGAATTATCATAAATCAAACCGATTGCTACTTGTTCCGAATGTTTTTCACTCGAATAAATAAACTTATTACTCAACCAAAAACCAATATGACGATTATGATTGGGTAAATTAATAAAACTTGCTTTATCTGTTGTAAAAGGGATAAATTCCTTACTAATAAAATAATTTTCTATATTCTGATTTTTCTTAACAAAATTACTCAATTTTATCATCTCCACTTCTTAGCATTTTACCTTCTCATAATTTTCCAACTATATTTTCTAACGGTAATAATTGCTTCTTAAATACTGTAACTTTAAATTCCTTAACTTCTGATATATGCTCCATAATTACAAATGGTAAAAGTACAACAAAAAGCATTAAACAACCTGAAATACCTATAATATCTCCTACATTTAAAGACCAAATTATAAAAACAATACAAAGACCAGAAATAATTAATATAGCAAAATAAATAGAAACAAAAACAAAATTCATAATAATAAATTCTTTTTTTAATTTTTTATATTCCTTAGTTGTTTTAAATTTCATATCCATAATATAGTCTCCTAACTAAATATTTGTTTAATAAACAATGTTATAAATAATGTTTATATAATGTTTTTTAATTGTAATAAACACTGATTATTAACAATGTTATATATAATGCTAATATATTGTTTATTTAATGTTTAATAAACATTTTTAATAAACATTGTTAAATATAAAAATAATAAAAATTGGCACACTGAAAATAACTATTAAGAACTTTAATAGTAAATATAATAAGTTCATTTTTCTATTTAATAAATTCATTTTTTACAAATGTGATACCATCTATTTTTTGATTATCATGAATGGTATCACCAATTAAAACAATTATTTCACTAAAACTTCCTAGGTAGTACCAGCAGTTAATAATGATGAGGAGTGAGCAACTTGATAAAAATAGGTATTGACCCATCAGGAACTGGTACTACTGCTATTGTTGTATATGAAGATAATAAATTAATTAAAAAACTAGATTTTACAAATAAAGATTGAAAATATCATGATAATTATATTATTGAGATTATTTGAGAATATCAGCGATCAGGCGAGATTATTAATGTTGAAGATTGTTTACCAACAAGTGCTAATGGTTCAAAAGACCGCGATGTTTTATTGAGATTATTAGGTGTTTTACAAAAACAGTTTTGAGGTGACATTAATTGAGTATCACCAAAATATACTAAATCAGTTGTTAAAAATATTAAAAATTTAAGTAAATATAATGATAGTTGTTTATGAAAATTTGAAAAAGATACTAATTTAACTTATCAATATGGTAAAGGTTGATTTTATAATAATCAAAAAATAAGTAATCATTTACGAGGTGCAATTATTATTGCTAATTATGAAAGGATTTAATAATTTTATAAAAAAAGATAAATATAATCAAAAACGGAAAATATATTATTCTAGCTTTATTCGAAAAACAGTTAATTTGTATTTGAATCAAAAACAAGAAAAAATATGAAATAATTTACCCCAAAACTATACTTTTTCAGAAAAAGTAGAATACTTTATTAATTTTTATATAAAACACAATAAAGAAAAATAAAAAATAACCAATTAAGGTTATTTTTTTTAAATGCTATTTGTAAGTTTTTCAATCGCTTCTTTTTTAGAATATTCTTTATCGTTAATTTTAACTTGTTTTTTTACATTTTTAATTTGTCCAGTTTTAATTGCTAATTCTGTTGCACTTTCAGCACCGCGTAAATGCTTTTCATGTGCAATTACAGCAGTTCGTAATTCTCTAATTTCTGCTTTATATTTTTTAATTTTTTTAGCAGATAAACCAAGAACACCAAGACTACCAGTTCCAACTGAACCCGCTAATACAATTAAAACAATCATTAATGTATCTGTTGAAATATTCATTTTTTTATTTCCTTTCTATCCTTACTAAAACAGTGGCCATCTATTCTTTCAGAACAAAATAATTTATAAAATAGACTATATAACCACCCAAAAATATCTACCACCCCTATATAGTCTATTTATTTCATCTTTTTTTCAAACAGTATTCATTTCAACTTTTAACTTGTTCTATTGTTTGTTTACAATTATGACAAATATTAACATTATGTTTTTTAAGATATTTACGAAATATTAATCAACCCAATAATATTAAATATAATATATAACTTGGTATTTTATAAATTTGTTCTAAACATTTACCAATTGGTAATTTAATTGCTGGTATTTTAGGTATTTTTGTTGTTAATCAAGCAGTACCATGTAATATTGGATATGATATAACAATCCCAGCATATCCAAAAAAACCACCATCAGTTATATTGTGCTGACCAAACATAAACTCTTTAACTGGTTCTAAATTTGGTATTCAATTAAAATGTAAACTAGTAAAAAATAAAACATATAAACTTAAAAATGGTGTATGATATAAAATTGATAAAGCTTAAGCACACTAAAAAATAATTTATTAATTTTAATTAATAAATACATATCTTATTATTTTAATGACATATTTTATAATTTAATATACATTTTTAAATATTTATTGTTTATATATTCTGCAAAAACATTTCTTTAGCACTTATTCAATTTAAACACGGTCGGAGTTTTTCATTTATTACATTATTAACTACTCAATCAATTTGTTTTTGACTAACATTATTAAAATCAGTTTCAGGAGGAAATCATTTTCTAAACTCACCATTTATATTTTCAATTAAAGGTTTTTGACGAGGTTTACCAGCATCACAAAAATATACTTGTGTTTCAGCAAATATTTCCATTTCTCGTCATTCACTAAATTCTTTACCTCTATCTGTTATTATTCCTTTTATTTTTCCAATTAAATTATTATTTATAACAATATCTTTAATCTTTTTCTCAACTTCCCTAGCAGTATGATTTTCTAATTTTATTGCAAAATATTTTTTACTTGATTGTTCTACTAAAACTAAACAACTAGATTGATGGTTTTTTCCAACAACAGTATCCATTTCAAATCATCCAACATTAGAAACTTTATTTTCAATATCTCAAATTGATCTAAAATCATTTAATTTACCACGATTATCAAATTTTCCTTTTCTTTTATATTTTTTACCACGATGTCGCAAATTCTGTTTTAAAAAACCATAAAAACCTAAACGAATTCATTTATACAATGTTTTAACACAAACCGGGAATTTAACACCAAATTTTAAAAAATGACAATAAATAAATTCTCTCGGAGAATCACAATATTTATTAAGACAATTTTCATAAAATTAATCTGCTCTTCCGTAAATTTACATCTTTTATTATTCTTTTTTCTTTTCTCATAATACATTTTATTTGACTTATAAGCAACTATATTCATCAGTAGTTTTAAAAAGCTTAATTTCTCGTAAAATAGTACTACGATGTCTATTCAAAAATTTAGCGATTGCAGAAATATTCTGTTTACCATTCTTTTTTAAAAACATTTTTGATAATAATAATTGTTCTAATTTAACTTTATCCATAAAACTCAAATGACTATACATAACATTTATATACCTTTCATTAACTTATAAAATTAATATTTAATACAAAATAATTGATATATAATTGATATATAATAAAGTCAATTATATATAAAACAATAAAAGGAGCAATCTATATGAAAAAAATACTTAGCATAATAGGAGCAATTGGATTAACCGCAACAAGCACAACAACATTAATCAGTTGTAAAAAAGAAAATAATAATGAAAACGGGGGGGTAATAAACCAGAACCACAATATAATCCACAACAACCACCAGAAGGTAGTAATTGAAAATTAATTGATATAAATAGTTCTATTTGAATATCAAGAAATAAGGAATTTTCTAACAATAAAAATAAATGATATATAATGTTTGCAAAAAAACGTAATACTAATAATTTTGATTTTATTAAATTTAAAAATAATGATATTAATGATTTATGAAGTTTAGGTAATCGAGGTAATTTTAATATTTCTTTAAAAGGTGAATTATATTGAATTAATTGATTATATCGTTGAGATGGGGATGGTGAACCCGAAACACCAACTATAGATAAAAAAACCGGTGAAATTAATGATTGAAAAGAACAAAAAGGAACTTAATTAATAACAAGTTCCTTTTTTTATATTAATCGTACAAATTTCATAAAAATAATTAATAAAAAGATATTTGTTATTGTACTATACAATGCTGGATTAAATTTTCATACCTCAAATATTTGACTAAAAAAACTATATACTGTTTCAAAAACCTTTCCAACACCACTCGCTAACTCATTAACTTGTTTAACACCAGGAATAGTATTGACAATTCAAATCACCGCATTTTTAATATGAGTTTCTAAATCTCATCAACCTTTAGGAGTTATATGTTGCACTTCATTTTACATAATTCAATTTTGATGTGCCATGAATTGCATAAATATATAACTTAATAACCATAAAAAAGATTAAAAAATAAGCAATCGATGTATTTGTCATCGGTAATTTTGTATTTCAAATTACATCAAAAATAAACAAAAATATATCAAAAACAAAACTAAAAATCTTGTCTCAATTACTATTATTATTTTCAACTAATAAATTAATCATCTTTACCATTTCCTTTCTCTTTTTTAGGTTTTAAATTCTTTTTCAAAATATCAATATCAAACAATTCTAATCGTTATTTAACACTTAATTTTGTAATTTCCGACCAATAATAATATTTTTTATCAATAATTTCATCATTCTTTAAATCACGCACAAATTTTAACCATTCACTATCATACTTATTAGCGAATTCAAGTGGAATTATTATTTTAAAAAACCGAATTCCTAATCCAACATCCGACTTATGTTTTGCTCTTTTACCTTCTGCTGTTCGTTCTACTGATTTTGTTTTTCAAATTTCATAATCTGTAATATCTTGGAAAATCCCAATTCGCATAATAAAGAAACGATTAAAAAAATTAAATCCTTTCTTAGCAACGGGTTTTTTCAATGAAATTGGAATAATAATTTCATTTGCTAACTGGCGAATATTATTTCAAATCATACCCTCACGCTGAGCTGTAAATAAAGCACGGTGTCCAAAATGTCTCGCTAAAACAATTCACGGTATTTTACCACTATGAACTTTTTTCTCATCGTGAGGACTAGTTCCATCAATATACAAATAACTTTCATCAAATAAAATAAGACTATCATCGGGTGGGGCTGGTTTTGTTTGATCGGTAAAATCTAAATTTTTAAATGTTAAAACTTTAACTTTATCATCTTCTAACGGATAATTACTATAAATTTTATCTGTCAATAATTTCATAGTTTGCGACAAATAAGTTAAAAGTAATGTTTTACCAGTTCCTAACTTACCAATAATTACCGATAACGGATTATCTCAAACAAAATTTACTAACCAAAAAGCGTTTAACTGATAAAAAATATTTTTTCACAATCATCACACAAAATAAACACACTTCAAAGCAAACAACAATCAAAATACTAAACCAACACAATACAAAGAAATTATCCAAAGTAATAAATCAATTAAACTAAACAAAAGCATTGAACCACTAATATAACAATAGTTTTTAAAGAAAAATATAAATTTTTTCATTATTTAAAATACCCAACTATTTTAAAAACCATTCACAAGAAAAACCAAGTTAAAAACAAAATCACAATTCAAACACCAACCATCAAAGTTAAATATTCATTTTGCTTTAAATTGATGTTAAACAAAATTTTTATTCGTTGGATAATTTATTTCAAGTTTTAGATTATTTTTATTCTAATGTTTTAAGAGTTATATTTGATATTTCGAATTTTAGAGAATGTATTTATTTTACATCTAATAATGGTAATTTAGGTTTTGTGTTTTTTGTAAAAAATGGTTTTTTATTATATCCAAAATCAATGGTTTTTAATATTTTAAGATTTCCTGATACAGATATTTATTATTTAAAACCACAAGTGCAATTGTATAATGCTTATACGATAAATAGTACTAATGATTATTTTTCTTATTATTCAAATTGAGATTATAAGACTGATATTTTACCTTCTAATAATGATAAATATACTCAATCAATAAAATTATTAGATATGACAGATAGGTCAAAATATCAAGGTTTTAATTTAATTAAATTTAATACAACCAGATTAACAGAAGATAGGTCTATTTCAATTAATGGTTTTAATTTTAGTCTTTATAATGCTACTGATTGAAGTGGTGAACTTAATGATGGAAAAATTTGACAATTACCTTATAAAAAAGGTGCTTGATACCGTTTAGATATTCATATTGAAAATGCGGCAATTTGGATTGTAAATAATTTGCCTGGTATGAAAGAAATTTATAAATTTATAAATTTGTTAATGGGATAGTACATGTGTTTAGTAATGTTTCTGAATTGTTTAATAATATTGGTAATTTGTTTGCTTTTGATATTACATTTAAAATTATGTTAAGTTCTATTTTAGTTTTAGCAATGGTTAACGGACTTTTACGCTATTTTTAATAGTAAAAATAATGTTGTTGGTAAAAAAAGTAAGGTGGTGTGGTGGTTTATCCACGCACCACCTTACTTAAAGGGGTAAAAGTCGCGGAGCGACTTAGGGGCGAAGCCCCTTTCCTTGATTAACTAGATTAACTAGCATAACGGGAGAAACGGAAAAATAAGAATATTTGACAAGATAAAAATAATTAAATATAGTTAAATTATGTATTTATTAAATACATATAAATAAAAAGAAAGGAATAATATATATGAAAAAAATAATAAGTTTAATCGGAGCAACTGCTATAACAACAAGTGGAGTAACCCCATTAATGGCAATGATGCCAAATAATAAAAATCAAAATTTTTCAATAGGAGAAAGCAGTAGTTCTGTTGTTCGGGGAGAAGATAAAATATTAAAAAATAGTATATATACAGTTGATAAAACAAAAAAAACTTTTTTTGCACCTTGAATTATTTATTTATCTTCAGAAACAATTCAAAATCTTAATAAAATTTCAACTAATGATTCAATATTACATGCTCAAAAATCAGACCAAATGATAGATTTTATAATCCAAAAAGTAGCAACAAATAATTCTAATGATGATGTTAATGAATTTGTATCAAAAATGAATAGAAAATCACTTTCAGATAAAATTTTTTATAATAATTTTTATTTAGATATTCCTGAAATTTTTTCAAAACCTTTAATAAAAAATAATAATGGTGTTGGAATTATTATAAATGAAGATGAAAATGAAGATAAAAATGGAAGAATTATTCATATATTTGATCAAAAAAATTAAATTGACAACTAAAAAATAAAAAATATAATTTAAATTAGAATAAAAAACATTTTTTTAAATGTTTAATGTATTCAAACCAAAATAAACGGTTTCTTCGAACTTTGTTTTAGAAAGGAAATAAAAATGAATGTAAATATAAATGCATATAATCGTTTAACTGGGGAAAATTTATATAAACCTTATATAAACCCTGATTGTTATATTAATCAAAAATATTATGTTAAAAAAGTATATTATGGTCCATATATTAAAACAGTTGTTTTACCGTTATAGTGTATTAATAGTTTTGGAAAAGAAAATTCAACTGGGATTAAAAATACTGGGGAAAATGAAATTAAATTATTAAATAGTCGTGTTCGTTCACAAAGAAATTGTATTCAAAAAGCAATTCATAACTTTAATGGTTGTCAAAATTTGGGTTTTACGACTTTAACTTATGCAGAAAATATGCAAGATGTAAAACAGGCTAATCATCAATAGGGTAAGAATTATCATAAATCAAACCGATTGATATTTGATTACAATTTTTTTCACTCGGATAAATAAACTTATTACTCAATCAAAAACCAATATGACGATTATGATTAGGTAAATTAATAAAACTTGCTTTATCTGTTGTAAAAGGTATAAATTCCTTACTAATAAAATAATTTTCTACATTCTGATTTTTCTTAACAAAATTACTCAATTTTATCATCTCCTAACTAAATATTTGTTTAATAAACAATGTTATACATAATGCTAATATATTGTTTATTTAATTTTTAATAAACACTGTTAATAAACATTGTTAAATATAAAAATAATAAAAATTGGCACACTGAAAAATACTATTTAATTTTTAACAATAGTTATTAAAATGCATTTTGTAATCGAAGTGCAACAAATCAACTTTGAAAGGAGTTGATTTTTTAATGGAAAGAAAACATTATTTTATTTTGCGGTCCCTAGTAACTAAATATGGAAAAGATATTGTTATTAATACTGTAAATAAAATAGTAATTAATAATGTAAAAGAAAATGAATAAATTATCCGCGTAATTTATTAGCGGTAATTTATTCAATATTGTTTATTTTGAGCGTAGCGAACACGCGAAGCGTGCCGCAATATTTTTAGAGAGGAGATGTAATATGCCAACTTTATTAACGACAATATTTAGTGTTGTTATTATATTAGGGATTTTTGCTTGAATTGGTTTATCAATTTATCAAAAAATTAAACAAATTCGAGGAAAGAAAAAAGAAAAAAAAGAAATTGAAAGAAAGGAGAGTAATAAATAATGCTAGGTATGTATTTAACAACAGCGTTTAATTTTTTAACAGCACCTACACCTAAAACTATGACTGAGGGTATATGCACCCTTTTATTTAATAGTTTCAATTTCATCATTTTTATTTTCAGTTGATTTTTCAATCATATCTTTAATAAAATTAGTTGGTGAAACTGATGGTTGTTCTTGCACAAACAAATCAGGTTTTAATTCTTTTAAAGTTTGCATTCTTTCAGTTAAAGAATTACCACTAACTTTATCTAAATTAGTTTTAATATCTTCAATTTTAGTAGATGGAACATCTTTAAAAGCTTTTAATTCATCTAATTCATTAGCAACTTTTAAATACTCTTCTTTTGAAATAGTATCTGTTCTTTTTTGCAAACTTTCTCTAATTTGTTTCGCTTCATTATTAAATTCATTTAATATATTATCTGCTATTTCAGCACTTAAACCTTGTTCGATTAATTGTTCTTTTGTAATTGCCATTTTTATAAACCTCTCTTTTTTTATTCTTGTCCGATTAACAAGTCAGCATAAACTCTTTTTAAGGCGGAAAGCTTAAACCGGAAATACGCTTTTTTAACAAAAGATTAAACCATTACCTTTATTGTACACTATTATTTTACCAATACAATACTTTTTATATATAAATACTAAACTTAATATATTTAATTGCTAATATATCCCTTAAAACAAGTAATAAAGGTATTTACAAGCAATTATATTTATGTATAATATACTTAATCCTCAGTTTAGACTGTTGGAGGCTCGCTTGCTGAAATGCAGGCGTACATATTGGGGTTGTATAGCCCTTTTACTTTATTAATTAATAATAAAATAATTAAATTAGAACGGATATAAAAATAATCAACAACAATATTAAAAATTAAAATATATGCAACCATTTTATTTTTTTATTGTATAATTATATTAACTTAAAGGGGGTTGGAAAATATGAAAGCATGTAAATTAAGCGAGTATATAATACAGCGTATTTATGAAGATGCAATTACACAATTAAAATTACAAAAAAGTCTTTATTTTATATATGTATATTTTTTAGTTAACAAACAAAAAAAGATTTTTAATGATAAATTTCAAAGATGAGATTATGGTCCAGTAATTAAAGATGTTTATGATAAATATAAAAAATATGAAAAAAATCCTATTGAAATTCCGAAAAAAAAATAAAATTGAATGAACTAACTAATTTAGAAATATTAGAATTAGATTCATTACTGTTTGAATTAAATAAATTTTCAGCATTTGGACTAGCTAATCTTTCACATGAATGTGAACCATGAAAACAAACGCCAAAAAATGAATATATTAGTGATGAAAAAATTATAAATTATTACTCTAATAATTTATCTGAATTATTGAATTTAAATCACTATACATTATTCGATTTAAATATAATAATATTTAGAATTTAAAAACCCTTTGGGACAGTTGTGTTACTTAATCAAGGAAAGGGGCTTCGCCCCTAAGTCGCTCCGCGACTTTTACCCCTTTAAGTAAGGTGGTGCGTGGATAAACCACCACACCACCTTACTTTTTTACCAACAACATTATTTTTACTATTAAAAATAGCGTAAAAGTCCGTTAACCATTGCTAAAACTAAAATAGAACTTAACATAATTTTAAATGTAATATCAAAAGCAAACAAATTACCAATATTATTAAACAATTCAGAAACATTACTAAACACATGTACTATCCCATTAACAAATTTATAAATTTCTTTCATACCAGGCAAATTATTTACAATCCAAATTGCCGCATTTTCAATATGAATATCTAAACGGTATCAAGCACCTTTTTTATAAGGTAATTGTCAAATTTTTCCATCATTAAGTTCACCACTTCAATCAGTAGCATTATAAAAACTAAAATTAAAACCATTAATTGAAATAGACCTATCTTCTGTTAATCTAGTTGTACTAAATCTAATTAAATTAAAACCTTGATATTTTGACCTATCTGTCATATCTAATAATTTTATTGATTGAGTTCATTTATCATTATTAGAAGGTAAAATATCAGTCTTATAATCTCAATTTGAATAATAAGAAAAATAATCATTAGTACTATTTATCGTATAAGCATTATACAATTGCACTTGTGGCTTTAAATAATAAATATCTGTATCAGGAAATCTTAAAATATTAAAAACCATTGATTTTGGATATAATAAAAAACCATTTTTTACAAAAAACACAAAACCTAAATTACCATTATTAGATGTAAAATAAATAAATTCTCTAAAATTAGAAATATCAAATATAACTCTTAAAACATTAGAATAAAAATAATCTAAAACTTGAAATAAATTATCCAACGAATAAAAATTTTGTTTAACATCATTAACAAAATAATTACTGTTAGATTTTTTAAGAATATCCATATTAATCAATTCTTTATAATTAAAATTTAAAACTAAATAATTCATATCAAAATGTTTATAACTCTGATTGGCAATAATTGGCATAAATAAATATTCTATAATTTCTCAATTAAAAGTAAATTCATATTTTATATTGTTTTTATAAATAAAAATATCTAACAATTTATTTGGGGTTTCATAATTAATAATTAATTTACCCAAAGGACCCTTAGAAATATCTTTCGGGTTTCAACTTAATAAATAATCTCAAGCAGTATTTTTAATTTTATTAAATCAGTAATTACTATCATTTTTATCAGCACTTACATTTGGAATAAAAGAAGTTTCAACACCAAAACTAAATGCATAATTACTAGGATCTAAACCTTGCATAAAATAATCTTGTCGCAACATTAAAGTAGACTGAAAATCATATTCATTTGCTTTTGCATAAGTTAAATCACTAAAATTATCATTATTTCTTGTTTCTACTTTACAAACATTACTAATATAATTTATAGTTGTAGCACTACAAAAAAGAAATATTCAACCAAATATTAAATAAAAAATAATAAATATATCTAATAATCGTTTTCGCATTGTTTTAACCCCCTAAACAATAAAAATAATTCTAATACCCATAATAATAATTGCAAACGCCATATATAACTGGAAAATAGGGTGTGTTGCAATAATAAATAACTGTGCTACTAATTTATAAAAATCATTAGCAGACTCCAAATAATGCTTAACAGTAGAAAAACCTAAATCTGTTGCCACAACAATATTAGCAACAAAACCAAACCCAACAGTTAAACCAATAACAAAGAAAAATATTAACTTTAACATTATTTATCATTCTCCTTATTATTACTTTTAGAATTATTACTTATATTTTTAACTCCATTAGATATTTTTTTACTTGCTTGTAAAGAAGAACGAGAAACTGAACTTAAACCACGAGAACTATTAACTAACAAAAAGATAACATTTATAACACCACCAATTACTCAAATTACAAATAAAGGAATATTTGTACCCGGCAATTTTAATGCTCACATTCAATCCATTATTTTCATAAAAATATCAACTACAACATTAATGGCACCATTTCATACATCATTAGCAAGTAAATTAATCATTTTCTAACTCTCCTAAATTCTTTAATAAATGTTCCATCCCCATCTCTCGTAATTCATTAATCGTAATATCTTTTTTAACAATACTAGGTCAATTTTGCTTAGTATAACTTGGTACTTTATCATTTTTTAAATCACGTACAAACTTTAAATATTTACTATCATATTGCATTGCAATAGATAAAGGAATTTTTATCTTAACAAAATTAATACCAATATTTTTATTAGATTTTTTACGAACTCTTTTTCCGTTTGCTGTTCGTTTAACCGTTTCCGTTTTTCATGTTAAATAATCATCTAAATCATCAAAAAAACCTATTTTCATTTTAAAATAAGGAAAAAATATACTAGGTGGAATACATTGCATAGGAACAATAATCATATTAGCAATTTCTCTATATTCGACTCAATTTTGATTAATTCGTTGTCCGGCAAAAATAATATTATTATTAAACTGACGACATAATAAAAAATATGCTTTTAAACCACTAAATTTTTTATCATTTTCCTTAGGGTTTGTACCATTTATATATAAAAATATTTCATCAAATAAAATTAAACTATCATCTGGCGGTATTTTATATTTTTTATTTTTAAAATCTAAATGGTTTAAACCTAAAACTCCAATTTTTTCATCATTAATAAAATAATTAGAATAAACATTATCAAATTTAGCAATTTGCGATAAATAAGTCATCAATAAAGTTTTACCAGTACCCAAAGGACCGTTAATAATTGATATTGGACTACTTTTAACAATTTTAACAAGTTTCCGTGTTTGAAAAAGATCACTAAAAAAAGACCAAAAGAAAATAATATAAAAAATTACTAAAAAAATAAAAAGAATAATATCTATAACTGATGTAGAACTAAAATATATAAATTGTAAATTAAAACAAACAATAAAAAAATAAAACAAAATATTTGCCATAAATCAATTTACATATCAATAAGAAAACTTAATATTTTTTTGTCTTTTAAATAAATTAAAATAATTTTTAAACATATATCTACACCACCAATCTAATTGTTTTATATAAAATAAATATTGATAACCAAATTAGAAAAAAAACAACTAATCAAACACCTATCATAATTACTGAATAAGTAATATTATCAATAGAACTACCGACAAAGTTATCAATTTCAGTTTTCGGAATAAAATAAAAAATTTGTAAAAGACCTTGATATACTCGTTGCAAAAAAATATTTCAGTCCATTATTTTATCCACCTAAAAATACAACTTAAAATTAAAAATAACATCCCAAAAACAAGTATTAAAAATACAACAAATATAACAATATCTAAAATAGCGGGATGATTAACTCCGAAAATAATTGTCATAAATTCATAATATAAATCTCATACACTTTGCATTTTTCTTATTCCTTTCCTAAATGTTAATTACTAAAATCAAGATTAGAGTTTATTATTAAATATTAATATCCGTGAATTAACTTTCTGATTGTTTCAATTCCTAAAACCACAAACATTAAAACTAACGGAATAATTAATAACATATGTGACCCTAAAAAAGTAATAAATCAGTTAGTAAAAGCAATCGCTCAATTAGCAAGAATAGCAGCAAAATCCGCTATTTGCTTAATAACATCAGCGTCGCCCGTTAATAAATTTAAATTCATTAATAACACCTCACTTAAAATACTTTCTATTAATAATAAAACCTTCGCATACTCTAACCTTGATTTTAGTAATTAACACTAAAAACTAAAATCAATTTTTATACTTGCGAAGGTATTTGATTGATATTAACTTATTCAACAGACTTATCTGCTTTTTTAATTTTTCGTTTTCCCCATTCTTTAAATTCTACTTTTTTAGAACAATGCGGACAAATTAAATACTTATTTTTAAATCTAAATATTGTATTAACTGTTAAAAAAACTAATAACATTAACATTGCAATTACTAAAATAATTGTTGCAAAAACGGTCATTAATTATCACCACCTTTTTTTAATTTTTGCTTTCTATATTTAACATATAATTTTTGACTTGCTCCACTAATAATTTAAAATGTTGTTCTTCCATAACACCAATATCAATAACATTATGATTAAGATATAACTTAATTACTTTTCTTAACATAAATAAAGGTATTTTAGTAGGTAAACATTGATGAATAACATTAACCAAATATTGTAATCTTTGTTTATATAACTTAGTTTGCTTTTTCATTTTATTTTTTATGTTTAGGACAAATAATATCTTGCCTATTACATAAATAACAATCTGATTTTTTCTTAGTCATTATCTAACCTAGAATAACATTGATTAATTAAAACAACATTTTTATTAACACAATTTCAACAATAACGAGACCCATTTTCTCAAACAGTATCATTAATACAAACCATACATAACTGTTGTTGCATATTAACTATTGCTTTCTGTTATTGTTGAATTATTAGAATATTTATTAATAAAATCTTGTTCGGTTTCATAAGGCAATATTTTTGATATTTTACCGTTAAAACCAATTTCTACATTATAGAAACTACCTTCAATCATTTCGGGCAAACTATTTTGAAAATCACTATCTTTACGAACTCATTTATCTTGGTATTCTTTACCAACTATTTTTTTACCTTCAACTCGTAAAAATGTATATACATCATAATAATTTTCTTTATTTGACTTATCTTTAATAACTTGATTGTACTTAATATCACTTAAATAAACTTTAAACATAACTAAAAAATTCCTTTCATTTACATATATGTAAATAAAGGTTTCACAAGGTTTAAAACTTTAAATAAGATAAATGTTAAAAAATAAAAACTAATTTAATAAAAAATTAATACAAAATGAATGTAAATATAAATACAAAATAAAAACATTTACCTATATTTAAAGTTTCGTCAGAAGAAACCTTTATTGGTTTGAATACTTAAATATAACTAAATGTTATATATAATATCCTAATTTAATTTTACACAACAAAATAAATATGTCAACTACTACATATTTTAAAGCAAAAAAATAAATTTATTTATAAATTTATATCCTCAACTTGCTTTTTTTTTTTTTTTTTGTTTTAATTAATTATGTGGTATAGGTTGTCAGAAGACTATACTGCAAAAAACTAGTACTTTCCATTTGGAAGGTACTTTTTTTAATGTACCTTTGTTTACCTAAATTAAGGTATTTATCAAGTTTTTTTCGCGTTCGATATATGTCTAAATTAGATATTTTTTTGAAAAACCGAAATATTTTTTTATCATATGGGACATATTCTTCCATTTGTCAAAAATAATCTTTATTTCAATCACTATCAATGCTAACACCCATTAAATAACCATCTTTATTATTAAACATAAAATTATGTTTTGTACCTTTTAATGAAGCAATTAATTCCATTTCACACATTTCAATAACGCCAACTTTAACAATCGGGTCAGTACAATTAGCACTAAAACGATATGCCTTTGTATTTAAGTCATAAATATTTTTATTTTTTTCTTCGCTTTGTGCTTTTACAATATATTTAGCAACATATTTACTAACAAATTCATTTGTACCAGTTTTAACTGGTAAATTTTTATTATACCCATAAGGTCAACATTTTCTAACTACTTTATTAGGGATATATTCACTAAATATTATATGAAAATGTATTCTTCCTTTTTTTTGATATTCATAGGCAACTAGATATTTTAAATCTTTATATTTATTTTTTTTATATTTAGAAAAATAATAATTTAATCTTCGAATAAATAATCTAAAATGATGGTTTGCTTTTTTAATATCTTGGACATTTTCAGCATAAGTTAAAGTTAAAAAACCCATATTTTTTTTACAACCACTAAAATTATGAATTGCTTTACGAATACAATTTGCTTGTGAACGAACACGACTATTTAATAATTTAGTCTCATTTTCACCAGTATTTTTAATTCCAGTTGGATTGCCTTTACCAAATTTATTAATACATTCTAACGGTAATACAATCGTTTTAATATATGGACCATAATATACTTTTTTAACATAATATTTTTGATTAACAAAATTACTATTATCAATATAAGGTCTATATAGAACTTCTCCAGTCAAACGATTATAAGGATTTATATTTACATTCATTTTTTATTTCCTTTCTAAAACAAAAATAAAAAAACATTTACTTATATTTAAAGTTTCGTCAGAAGAAACCGTTTATTTTGGTTTGAATACATTAAACATTTGGATAAATGTTTTTTTCTTCTAATTTAAATTATAAATTTTTTAACTTAAAAATAAAACAATTTTTTTAATTTTAAATTAATTTTTTATTATCTACCCACTTATAAAAATTGAAAAAAATACAAATAAGAAATTTTATTTATATTATATTTTGCATATATTCAAAGTATTTTTTAGTTCTTATATCTAATTCTATATATATTCATTTTCTATAATAACAATAACTAAAAATTTTATCAAATAATTCTTGGCCGTCTTTGTCTAAATATTTATATATATTTTTATATTCTAAATAATCTCCTAAATATTTTTTTTTATTGCTTAAGTATTTATCTGGGTCTTCAATATCAGTAATATTGCATAAATTTTCAAAATCAAAGTTATTAATATCTTTTATAAATGGAGCAAAAAGACCGAACGGTATACTTATATTTTTTTCATTATAAACTCTTATAAAACAATTTCTATCAATATTTACAATTTCAAAAAGTTCATTTGCCTCTTTTTTAGTTGAATCTTTATTTTTTTCAAAAAAATTATTTTTAGTAGAATTATTAAATTTTCTAAATAATAAGTATAAATTTAAATCTGATAAATTTCCATTAATTTTTAATAAATTAATATTTTTATAATAAATTCAAAAAGCAATAAATTCAAAAAGTTCTCAATTAAAATTATTATCATTATTTTTAAAAGATAATATAAAATTGTTGGCACGATTAATTGCTTTGTTTACTTTTCTATAATCATTTTTTAGATCATTTATTAAAATAAATTTTAATAAATGACTTTTAATCATTACATTATTTGTACAAATAATTGCTTCATCAAAATAATTTAAATTTTCAATATTTATAGTATTATAAAAAATCTTATCAGTATAACTTTCATTGTTATTATTTTCATTTTGGATTTCATTGTTATTATTTTCATTTTGGATAAGCATTTTGTTTATTCTATCTGAATCACAACTAACAATAAAAAAACAATTATTTAATCTAAATAATATATTTTTAATAATACTTAAAAATTCAATCATTTTCGGTGTAGTACATCTATCAAGTTCATCAAAAATAAAGATATTTTTTGAATATTGAGTATATAAATTTATTTGCCTAATAATTTCATTAATTGCCTCATTGTAATTATTAAATTGTAATAAATTATCTTCCTTGTCTTTTGATTTATGAATTATTTTTTTGATATATTTTAAAGGTGATTCAATTTTTAAATAATAACTTGCAAAATTAATAGCATATTCACCACTAACAGTTATCAAACTTTTTACAAATTTTTTTAAAGCAAATTTATTTTTAGGTTTATAATTGAAAAATCTTAATATATCACATAGTACACTTACAAAAATATTGTCAGAAATTTCATATTCTCAAACATTAAATATTTTTACTTGATATTCTTTTTCTTCTAACTCTTTTTCTAATTTTTGAATATATGTTGTTTTTCCGCTCCCCCATTGTCCTTTAATATTTAAGTTGTTGGTATATTCTTTATTTTGTACATTACTATTTTCTTTATCTTTAATTTTAAAAAATTTATCAATAAAAGTTATTATATTTTCTGTGTTATATGTCATTTTTTTCTCCTTATAAATTTATTAGTTGCAAATATTATACCATTTTTTTAAAACCCTTATAAGAATATTTATAATAGGTATAAAGAGGATAAAAATGATATTACTAAGTTCATTATTTTTTAAAAACAAAAAAATATTAATGATTATGTCAATAAACAATTTTAATTACATAATATAAATTTCAACTAAACTATTATTTTTATTTAATTATTTTTTATTAATATTAATTTATATATTATTTTATATATTAAACTGGACTCGGTCAATTTTATCTAATTTTTTAAACTTTTAATATTCTTAAAAATCCTTTGGGACAGTTGTGTTACTTAATCAAGGAAAGGGGCTTCGCCCCTAAGTCGCTCCGCGACTTTTACCCCTTTAAGTAAGGTGGTGCGTGGATAAACCACCACACCACCTTACTTTTTTTACCAACAACATTATTTTTACTATTAAAAATAGCGTAAAAGTCCGTTAACCATTGCTAAAACTAAAATAGAACTTAACATAATTTTAAATGTAATATCAAAAGCAAACAAATTACCAATATTATTAAACAATTCAGAAACATTACTAAACACATGTACTATCCCATTAACAAATTTATAAATTTCTTTCATACCAGGCAAATTATTTACAATCCAAATTGCCGCATTTTCAATATGAATATCTAAACGGTATCAAGCACCTTTTTTATAAGGTAATTGTCAAATTTTTCCATCATTAAATTCACCATTTCAATCAGTAGCATTATAAAGACTAAAATTAAAACCATTAATTGAAATAGATCTATTTTCTATTAATGTAGTTGTACTAAATCTAATTAAATTAAAACCTTGATATTTTGACCTATCTGTCATATCTAATAATTTTATTGATTGAGTATATTTATCATTATTAGAAGGTAAAATATTAGTCTTATAATCTCAATTTGAATAATAAGAAAAATAATCATTAGTACTATTTATCGTATAGGCATTATATAATTGCACTCGTGGTTTTAAATAATAAATATCTGTATCAGGAAATCTTAAAATATTAAAAACCATTGATTTTGGATATAATAAAAAACCATTTTTTACAAAAAACACAAAACCTAAATTACCATTATTAGATGTAAAATAAATAAATTCTCTAAAATTAGAAATATCAAATATAACTCTTAAAACATTAGAATAAAAATAATCTAAAACTTGAAATAAATTATCCAACGAATAAAAATTTTGTTTAACATCATTAACAAAATAATTACTGTTAGATTTTTTAAGAATATCCATATTAAGCAATTCTTTATAATTAAAATTTAAAACTAAATAATTCATATCAAAATGTTTATAACTCTGATTGGCAATAATTGGCATAAATAAATATTGTATAATTTCTCAATTAAAAGTAAATTCATATTTTATATTGTTTTTATAAATAAAAATATCTAACAATTTATTTGGCGTTTTATAATCTATTATTAATCTACCCAAAGAACCCACCTCAGAAATATCTTTTGGGTTTCAACTTAATAAATAACTTCAACCAGTATTTTTAATTTTATTAAATCAAAAATTACTATCATTTTTATCAGCACTTACATTTGGAATAAAAGGAGTTTCAACACCAAAACTAAATGCATAATTACTAGGGTCTAAACCTTGCATAAAATAATCTTGTCGCAACATTAAAGTAGACTGAAAATCATATTCATTTGCTTTTGCATAAGTTAAATCACTAAAATTATCATTATTTCTTGTTTCTACTTTACAAACATTACTAATATAATTTATAGTTGTAGCACTACAAAAAAGAAATATTCAACCAAATATTAAATAAAAAATAATAAATATATCTAATAATCGTTTTCGCATTGTTTTGACCCCCTAAACAATAAAAATAATTCTAATACCCATAATAATAATTCCAAACGCCATATATAACTGGAAAATAGGATGTGTCGCAATAATAAATAACTGTGCTACTAATTTATAAAAATCATTAGCAGACTCCAAATAATTTTTAACAGTAGAAAAACCTAAATCTGTTGCCACAACAATATTAGCAATAAAACCAAATCCAACAGTTAAACCAATAACAAAGAAAAATATTAACTTTAACATTATTTATCACTATCCTTATTATTACTTTTAGAATTATTACTTATATTTTTAACTCCATTAGATATTTGCTTTCTTGCTTGTAAAGAAGAACGAGAAACTGAACTTAAACCACGAGAACTATTAACCAATAACATAATGACATTTATAACACCACCAATTACTCAAATTACAAATAAAGGAATATTTGTACCTGGCAATTTTAAAGTTCACATTCAATCCATTATTTTCATAAAAATATCAACCACAACATTAATAGCACCATTTCATACATCATTAGCAAGTAAATTAATCATTTTCTAACTCTCCCAAATTCTTTAATAAATGTTCCATCCCCATCTCTCGTAATTCATTAAGCGTAATATCTTTTTTAACAATACTAGGTCAATTTTGTTTAATATAACTTGGTACTTTATCATTTTTTAAATCACGCACAAATTTTAAATATTTACTATCATATTGCATTGCAATAGATAAAGGAATTGTTATCTTAACAAAATTAATACCAATATCTTTATTAGATTTTTTACGAACTCTTTTCCCGTTTGCTGTTCGTTTAACTGTTTCCGTTTTTCATACTAAATAATCATCTAAATCATCAAAGAAACCTATTTTCATTTTAAAATAAGGAAAAAATATACTAGGTGGAATACATTGCATAGGAACAATAATCATATTAGTAATTTCTCTATATTCCACTCAATTCTGATTAATTCGTTGTCCAGCAAAAACAATGTTATTATCAAACTGACGACATAATAAAAAATATGGAATTAAACCACTAAACTTTTTATTGTTTTCTTCGGGTTTAGCACCATTCATATACAAAAATATTTCATCAAATAAAATTAAACTATCATTTGACGGTATCTTATAATTTTTATTTTTAAAATCTAAGTGGTTTAAACCTAAAACTCCAATTTTTTCATCATTAATAAAATAATTAGAATAAACATTATCAAATTTAGCAATTTGTGATAAATAAGTCATCAATAAAGTTTTACCAGTACCCAAAGCACCGTTAATAATTGATATTGGACTACTTTTAACAATTTTAATTAATTTCCGTGTTTGAAAAAAATCACTAAAAAAAGACCAAAAGAAAATAATATTAAAAATTACTAAAAAAATAAAAAAGATAATATCTATAACTGATGTAGAACTAAAATATATAAACTGTAAATTAAAACAAACAATAAAAAAATAGAACAAAATATTTGCCATAAATCAATTTACATATCAATAAGAAACCTTAATATTTTTTTGTCTTCTAAATAAATTAAAATAATTTTTAAACATATATCTACACCACCAATCTAATTGTTTTATATAAAATAAATATTGATAACCAAATTAGAAAAAAAACAACTAATCAAATACCTATCATAATCACTGCATAAGTAATATTATCAATAGAACTACCAACAAAGTTATCAATTTCAGTTTTCGGAATAAAATAAAAAATTTGTAAAAGACCTTGATATACTCGTTGCAAAAAAGTATTTCAATCCATTATTTTATCCACCTAAAAATACAACTTAAAATTAAAAATAACATACCAAAAACAAGTATTAAAAATACAACAAATATAACAATATCTAAAATAACAGGATGATTAACTCCGAAAATAATTGTCATAAATTCATAATATAAATCTCATACACTTTGCATTTTTCTTATTCCTTTCCTAAATGTTAACTACTAAAATCAAGGTTAGAGTTTATTATTAAATATTAAACTCCGTGAATTAACTTTCTGATTGTTTCAATTCCCAAAACCACAAACATTAAAACTAACGGAATAATTAATAACATATGTGACCCTAAAAAAGTAATAAATCAGTTAGTAAAAGCAATCGCTCAATCAGCAAGAATTGCAGCAAAATCGCCTATTTGTTTAATAACATCAGCGTCGCCCGCTAATAAATTTAAATTCATTAATAACACCTCATTTAAAATACTTTCTATTAATAATAAAACCTTCGCATACTCTAACCTTGATTTTAGTAATTAACACTAAAAACTAAAATCAATTTTTATACTTGCGAAGGTATTTGATTGATATTAACTTATTCAACAGACTTATCTGCTTTTTTAATTTTTCGTTTTCCCCATTCTTTAAATTCTACTTTTTTAGAACAATGCGGACAAATTAAATACTTATTTTTAAACCTAAATATTGTATTAACTGTTAAAAAAATCAATAACATTAACATTGCAATTACTAAAATAATTGTTGCAAAAACGGTCATTAATTATCACCACCTTTTTTTAATTTTTGCTTTCTATATTTAACATATAATTTTTGACTTGCTCCACTAATAATTTAAAATGTTGTTCTTCCATAACACCAATATTAATAACTTTATGACTAAGATACAATTTAATTGCTTTTCTTAACATAAATAATGGTATTTTAGTAGGTAAACATTGATGTATAACATTAACTAAATACTCTAATCGCTGTTTATATAACTTAGTTTGCTTTTTCATTAAAAAAATCCAACATAAACAAAAAACAATATAAACCAAATAACTAACAATAAACAAGAAACTATAAAAATAATTCAGTCTCAATTAATATTTAATTTATCTTTATTTTTTGTCATTATTTAACCTTAATAATTTTTTTATGTTTAGGACAAATAATATCTTGTCTATTACATAAATAACAATCTGATTTTTTCTTAGTCATTATCTAACCTAGAATAATATTGATTAATTAAAACAACATTTTCATTAACACAATTCCAACAATAACGAGACCCATTTTCTCAAACAATATCATTAATACAAACCATACATAACTGTTGTTGCATATTAACTATTGCTTTCTGTTATTGTTGAATTATTAGAATATTTATTAATAAAATCTTGTTCGGTTTCATAAGGCAATATTTTTGATATTTTACCGTTAAAACCAATTTCTACATTATAGAAACTACCTTCAATCATTTCAGGCAAACTATTTTGAAATTCACTATCTTTACGAACTCATTTATCTTGGTATTCTTTACCAACTATTTTTTTACCTTCAACTCGTAAAAATGTATATACATCATAATAATTTTCTTTATTTGACTTATCTTTAATAACTTGATTGTACTTAATATCACTTAAATAAACTTTAAACATAACTAAAAAATTCCTTTCATTTACATATATGTAAATAAAGGTTTCACAAGGTTTAAAACTTTAAATAAAATAAATGTTAAAAAATAAAAACTAATTTAATAAAAAATTAATACAAAATGAATGTAAATATAAATGCAAAATAAAAACATTTACCTATATTTAAAGTTTCCTGGCTGAAAACCTTTATTGGTTTGAATACTTAAATATAACTAAATGTTATATATAATATTCTAATTTAATTTTACATAACAAAATCAATATGTCAACTAGTACATATTTCAAAGCAAAAAATAAATTTATTTATAAATTTATATACTCACCTTGTTTTTTTTTTTTTTTTTGTTTTAATTAGTTATGTGGTATAGGTTCTGGCTGAACTATGCTACACAATTAGTACTTTCCATTTGGAAGGTACTTTTTTTAATATACCTTTGTTTACCTAAATTAAGGTATTTATCTAATTTTTTTCGTGTTTTATATATGCCAATATCCGTTATTTTATTAAAAAACCGGAATATTTTTTTATCATACGGAACATATTCTTCCATTTGTCAAAAATAATCTTTATTTCAATCACTATCAATACTAACACCCATTAAATAACCATCTTTATTATTAAACATAAAATTATGTTTCGTTCCTTTTAAAGATGCAATTAATTCCATTTCGCACATTTCAATAACACCAACCTTTATAAGTGGGTCAGTACAATTTGTACTAAAACGATATGCTTTGATATTTAAGTCATAAATATTTTTACTTTTTTCTTCGCTTTGTGCTTTTACAATATATTTAGCAACATATTTACTAACAAATTCATTTGTACCAGTTTTAACTGGTAAATTTTTATTATATCCATAAGGTCAACATTTTCTAACTACTTTATTAGGGATATATTCACTAAATATTATATGAAAATGTATTCTTCCTTTTTTTTGATATTCATAAGCAACTAAATATTTTAAGTCTTTATATTTATTTTTTTTATATTTAGAAAAATAATAATTTAATCTTCGAATAAATAATCTAAAATGATGGTTTGCTTTTTTAATATCTTGGACATTTTCAGCATAAGTTAAAGTTAAAAAACTCATATTTTTACAACCACTAAAATTATGAATTGCTTTACGAATACAATTTGCTTGAGAACGAACACGACTATTTACTAATTTAGTTTCATTTTCACCAGTATTTTTAATACCAGTTGGATTGCCATTACCAAATTTATTAATACATTCTAACGGTAATACAATCGTTTTAATATAAGGACCATAATATACTTTTTTAACATAATATTTTTGATTAACAAAATTACTACTATCAATATAAGGTCTGTATAGAACTTCTCCAGTCAAACGATTATAAGGATTTATATTTACATTCATTTTTTATTTCCTTTCTAAAACAAAAATAAAAAAACATTTACTTATATTTAAAGTTTCCTGGCTGAAAACCTTTATTGGTTTGAATACATTAAACATTTGGATAAATGTTTTTTTATTCTAATTTATTTACTAATTTTTATTTATCCTCAGTATTATTATTACCTTGAATTTTTGCTTTTGTTTGTTCTATAAAATCATCGTATGAAATTGAAGTACTTTTTTCAATTGGATTTTTAATTTTTTCATCTAATTCTTTATATTTTTGTTCTCAATATTTTTCATTATCTTTTTTTAATGTTTGGTTAAGCGGAGCATATAAGGCATCCATTTCTTTTCTAAAATCATCTGATTTTTTTCATCCAGTAATAGTTGCAAAAGCAACTCCAAATTCTAAAATAGTTTTTAAAATAATCATTTTCCCTCCTTTTTATTTCTAATTTCTATTATATTTATTTTTGATTAGTTGTCAATTTTTAAACTTTTAATGTCCTTAAAAATCCTTTGGGACAGTTGTGTTACTTAATCAAGGAAAGGGGCTTCGCCCCTAAGTCGCTCCGCGACTTTTACCCCTTTAAGTAAGGTGGTGCGTGGATAAACCACCACACCACCTTACTTTTTTTACCAACAACATTATTTTTACTATTAAAAATAGCGTAAAAGTCCGTTAACCATTGCTAAAACTAAAATAGAACTTAACATAATTTTAAATGTAATATCAAAAGCAAACAAATTACCAATATTATTAAACAATTCAGAAACATTACTAAACACATGTACTATCCCATTAACAAATTTATAAATTTCTTTCATACCAGGCAAATTATTTACAATCCAAATTGCCGCATTTTCAATATGAATATCTAAACGGTATCAAGCACCTTTTTTATAAGGTAATTGTCAAATTTTTCCATCATTAAATTCACCATTTCAATCAGTAGCATTATAAAGACTAAAATTAAAACCATTAATTGAAATAGATCTATTTTCTATTAATGTAGTTGTACTAAATCTAATTAAATTAAAACCTTGATATTTTGACCTATCTGTCATATCTAATAATTTTATTGATTGAGTATATTTATCATTATTAGAAGGTAAAATATTAGTCTTATAATCTCAATTTGAATAATAAGAAAAATAATCATTAGTACTATTTATCGTATAGGCATTATATAATTGCACTCGTGGTTTTAAATAATAAATATCTGTATCAGGAAATCTTAAAATATTAAAAACCATTGATTTTGGATATAATAAAAAACCATTTTTTACAAAAAACACAAAACCTAAATTACCATTATTAGATGTAAAATAAATAAATTCTCTAAAATTAGAAATATCAAATATAACTCTTAAAACATTAGAATAAAAATAATCTAGACTGTATAAAAAAAAGTAGGGTATAAAAATATAAAGAAATTAAATAAGAATAATTAAACCATTTACTAAAATGGTTTTTTTATTTGAAAAAACCTAAAATAACTAATTGATTCAAAACAAGGACAGCATCTTTATATATTTATAATTTTTAAAATAATAAAAAAGTTGTTTCCTTTCTGAAAAAAACCATATTAAATTAAGAAATTAGTAAATAATACACATACTAACTTAGTAAAGGTGTTGTCCTTGTTTTGTTTCACTTAGTTATATTAATAAATCAATCGTTAAATATTAGATTGGAGAAACTAAAAATGGAAAAAATCAACATTATGATTAAATGCAGTAAATGCGGAATGCCAAAGCGAATTCATAAAGTTAAACATCGCGGAAAAACAGAATGATTTGAAGATATTTATTATGGTTAATATTAAATTTGATTTATAAAAATGAAAATTATTAAACAACAAAAAATATGTGATGTTATTAATTGTTATAAATTATCATCATTTATCACCGAAGAATTTGAAACAAATAAAATTTTATGAACTTGTGAAAATCACAAAGTTTTATTAAATCAAATTAAGTATATAAACAAAGAAAAAATTTGACTTTATAATAATTTGGAAAATTCAAGGATAGAAGTTGATTGAAAAACTGGGTATTTAAAAATCTTTTTTAGTAAAATTAAATAATTCTAATATAACAAGATGAATAACTCATCTATGGCACACTAGTTATGTTATTTGATTTATTAATTTTAATTTTATATTTCTTTTATTAAACTTGTTAATAGTATTTTTCAGTGTGCCAATTTTTACTATTTTATATTTTTAATAATGTTAATAACAATGTTTATTAAACAATAAATAAACAATAGATAAACAATATAAAAACATTAAAAAAAACAATAGATAAACATTAAATATAACAATGTTTATTAAACAATAAATAAACAATAGATAAACAATATAAAAACATTAAAAAAAACAATAGATAAACATTAAATATAACAATGTTTATTAAACAATAAATAAACTATAGATAAACAATATAAAAACATTAAAAAAAACAATAGATAAACATTAAATATAACAATGTTTATTAAACAAATATTTAGTTAGGAGGTTTTAACTAATGAAAAAACAAAATAAAAAACAGTTTATTATTAATAATTTATTATATTCTTTTGTATATTTTTTATCTTTAATTAGTTTTATTTTAATTATTTTCGGTTTTATTTCAAATAAAAGAACAATATACGATATTTTATTTCTTTCTTTACATTTATTTTTATTATTTATTATTTTATTTTATGAAGTTAAAAAGCATATATCACAAATTAAAGAATTTAAAAGAACAATAGAAGAAAGTAAAAAAAAGAAAGATTTTGATAAAATTGATTAATTTTGTTAAGAAAAATAAGAATATAGAAAATTGTTTTATTAGTAAGAATTTTATATCTTTTGCAACAGAAAAAGCAAGTTTTATAAATTTACCTAATCATAATCGTCATATTGGTTTTTGATTGAGTAATAAGTTTATTTATCAGAGTGAAAAAAATTGTAATCAAGTAGCAATCGGTTTAATTTATGATAATTCTTATCCTATTCTAAAATATGATGAAAATTTAAAGCGTAATATTTGAAAGAGTTTAACTGGAACGGAATTAATTAATTTATATAATCAATATAAACAAAATTACTCTACTAATATGAAAAAAGCATTATTTTCAAGTGAACCTAAAAAAGTAAAAACAAATAAAAATAATTTAACAAATTTAAGTGTTGAAAAAAAAGAACAATTAATTAAAGACTTAAAAAGTTTAAATTAAAATATTCCCAAAAAAGTTTTAAATAATATACAAAGTTTTAAGATTATATATTAAATAGACATAACATATAAAGCTCACTGCATATTTTAAAACACAATAGTATAGTGCCTGCGTTCACCTTTAAAGTGAAGCGAAAGGCAAAGGGTGAAAAAATGTTTAAAACAAATTTAGGAAAATTAATAAATGGAGATGCTTTGGAATTTATAAAGACATTAGAAAACGATAGCGTTGATTTAATATTAACTGATCCGCCCTATTTATATAATTTATCAAAAAGAGAAAACGAACAAAAAAATGAAAAAAGCAATATAACCAAAAGCATAAATAAATATATTAATGCTATCTATGATAATAATTTACATAATTCATTTGATATAAATACTTATTTAGATGAGTTTTATCGAATTTCAAAAAATAAATTTATGTTAATTTGAATGAATAGACAACAAATTATAGATTATTTAGATTGAGTTCGTAAAAAAGATATGCTTTATGATTTTATCCTTTGAAACAAAACAAATCCAATGCCAACTAATAATCATATTTATCAAGATAAAGAATATTGTATGATAATTTATTCTAAAAAACATCGAATTCCGAATTATAAAAATGATTATGAAAGTAAAAAAACAATTTTTAATTATTCAATCGGAAAAAAATTAACGAGACACCCAACAGAAAAACCATTATATATATTTAATCGATTAATTAGTAAATATAGTAAAGAAAATGATTTAATTTTAGATTGTTTTATGGGAAGTGGCACAACCGCGTATGCTTGTGAACAATTAAAACGAAAGTGATTGGGTTGTGAAATAAATAATGAATATTACAAAATAATTAAAAAAAGATTAAAAGATATTCAGTTTAAATTTGAATTTTAAGAGAAAGGAAAGAAAAAATGAATATTGCTTCAATTTTGACTAAGTTAGAAAAAATAGAATTAGAACAAGAAAAACAAAAACTTTATTTAATTGCATTATCTAATTGTGGTTTGTCTGACTTACAAAAAACAGAATTATTAAACAACATTAATTTAATTGATGAAGAATATAAACAAAAACAAAAAGATAAACGACAAGCTAAAAAATTGGGCCTTAGTTATGCTAAATATAAAAAAATGCAAAAACAATAATTATTTTTTATTAATTAAAAACATAAATTATATAGCAGTTTTAATTGCGATGATGGTTGTATTATCCCAAGTAATGCGAATACAAATTATTTTAAGAACATCAATTCCATTATTTTTAATTCCAGTTTTTATTAGTACTTTTATTTTAAATTGATATTGATGTTTATTTATTGGTTTTGTTGGTCATTTATTAGTTGATTTATCATTATGAGGTTTTACGCTAGGATCATTATGTTGAAATTTAGGAACTGGTTTATTAGCAATTTTATTAAGGATTATTTATTTAATAAAATGTCATAATTTCTGAAAAATTATCCTACTATTATTAATAAATTTAATAATTTATTTTCCAATTGATTTTATACTTTTTTGATTAAATCTTGGAATTTTAAATATAGAACAAATAATAATCGGAGTTTTAATTGTAAACACAATATGCTTACCAACTTTTTATTTATTAAGTATCAAAATAATAAAAAAAATTAACCAAGGAAATTTAAGGAGGTAAAGATGAAAAAGTTAAATAAAAAAACCATCAAAAAAATAAATGAATTAATGCTTAGAAGTTATCTAGTTTCAAAAGATGAAATTACTGATGAACATTGAGCATTAAATACTAGAAAGAATTAGGAGAAAAAAATGGCAAGTTATAAACATTGTAATCAATGTAGAAGAATATACCTTCCTAGTGATTATGAAATTAAAAATAAACCCTTAGAAACTTTAAAAAAAATTAAAATACATGGTCATTTTGAAATGACATTTAAATTTAATAGTTATTGTGGCATTACGGAACATAGACATAGTGGCATAACTATAAAAGAATATTCGGAGGAAATAAATTATGGAAAAAAGATACTTATTAGTAATGAAATTTGAAAATGAAGTTCTAACTAAATCGTTTTATACATTAAAAGAAGCAAAAATTACTGCTAGTGTTGAAAATGAAAATGAATGATTAACAACCATTATTGATTTAGAAAACGAAAATATTAAATGACAAGGAGATAAATAATATGAAAGAAATTAGAAATTTACAATTATCAGAATTTCAAAAAGAAATTATTAATAAATTAGATGATGAGTACTGCTATAAAATTTCATCACAAGAACAAAATAAAGATACCGCTATTAATATTATTGATAATGATGGTAATTTCTTGTTAGAAATATCAAGTAGCGACGACTATGTATCAATAAATGAATTAATAAAAAATAGGGAAAAAAGCATTGAAAATCTTAATGGATATCTTAAAAAAAGTTTAAATATGTGTAAACCATATACTGAAAGCATTGAAAATCATAAAAAAACTATTAAATTATTAGAACTTATATTAAAGGAGAATAAATAATATGTGAAAAGATGAAGATGGCAAAGTTTACACAAAAGAAGATTTATTTAATGAAGCATTAGAAGAATGTCATTCAGAAGAAAGTGCTTATGACTATATTGATACTTTAATTGCAGAAAAGAATTTGGAGGAATTATAAAATGAAAACATTACAAGATTTAATTAAAGATTTAACAGGAATTGATGTTGAACAAAATCAAATCAGTAAATATTTAGCAATTAAAACATTAGATTTACGAGGTGCTTATTTACGAAGTGCTAATTTACAAGGTACTGATTTATGATGTGCTGATTTATGATGTGCTAATTTAGAATATGCTAATTTACGAAGTGCTAATTTAGAAAATGCTTGTTTAGTAGGTGCTAATTTAGAAAATGCTTGTTTATTAGGTGCTAGAATTACAAAAAAACAATTAGACCAATTAACTGTTATTAAGGAGGATGAATAATGGGAAAAAGAAAATATTGTGAAGATTGTCAAGAAGACGGATTTAATATTCCTTATGATGGTTATTATTGGTCTTTTTCAGATGAAAGATATACACAAAAAGAAATTGATTTTATTGTTAGCGAATGTTCTGCTAGAGAATTAAGACAAAATTTTAAAGCTAAATTGCATTATGTATGTGCTAATTGCCTTATTTCATATTGCTAGTGAGGAGGATAAATAATGGCAAAATATTGTAAAAAATGTCAATGCCCTGTTAATCAAATTAACTCTGATTATTGTTTATTTTGTGATAATGATGTACTTAAAGAAGAACTTACAGAATTAAAACAACAAATATTATATAAAGAAGATTTTCAAAAAGTAACTTGTTTATGAGAACATAGTTCAATTTGCTGCGATAATGGAATAACATTTTATCTTAAAGATAATTCTAAATATGACAAATTACCTAGTAAGGACGATGAATAATGAATATAACAGTTAAAGAATTAATAAAAGACCAATTAGATTGAGCAGATGATTCGGGGAAATATGGGGATTTGACTTTTCCTGTTATTCTTGAATCATATAAAGAAATATTTGAAAATATTTTAGAAACATATAAAAAAGAGCTTGATGAATTAAAACAACAAATATTATATAAAGAAGATTTTTGACCTCAATCATATTGTATAAATTGTGAAAAAGTTGACAGATGTATATTATCAAGTTGTTCAGAAAATACTTGAAGAAACAACTATGTTTTAAAAGAAAATTATGTTTTAAAACATAATCCTAAATATGACAAATTACCTAATAAGGAGGAAAAATAATGGATGTAATAAAAAGCGAAAATCAAATAAATCAAATTATTAAAACAAATAAAGATTTAGATGATTTTAAAAATAAAGATGAATTTATTATCTCAACATTAAAAAAATGTGTGGCAAATAATTTATTATTTTTAAAAAATATTGATAATGATTTAAAAAATTTGAATAATTTAATTAAAAATATTAACAATTTTCAAGTTAATAACAAAAGTGATGCAGATTATGGTACTGAATTAAAAATATTATTAAAATCTACAATTAAAAAAATAATAACTCCAATTGTTAATAATCGATCAGAACTTAAAATAATTGATAGTTTGTATAGATACATTACTAAATCTTTTGAAAAATTAGAAACAGATGTTATTCAAATTGAAATATTGACTAAACAAATTAATTGAATGAATGCGGCTGAAAATCAATTAAAAGAATTAAATAATAATAAAGAAAATAATTTAATTTCTGAAATTTTGAATAAAGAAGACATAAAAGTTAAAGGTTTAAAAACAAAATTAGATTTAAAAATAAATATTATTGATATTGAAAAAGTGCCAGAAAAATTTATTATTAAAACTATTGATGAAGAAGCGATTAAAAAAGCAATTAAAGAAAATAATAATGAAATTCCAAATATTAATGGTTTAGAAATATTATATGAAAAGAAACATCATTTTTAAAGATAATGCAATTTATTAGTAATAATATTAAATTAAAATATAATGTAAATTTTGAAAAAGATAACCATTCTTATTTTATAGATAATATTGTTTTCCCCAGCATTACCGCTATTATTAGTTATTTTAATAATACTGAAATTCAATACGATAAATTAATGAAAAATAATGAACTTTTTAAAAAAGCAACCGAAAGAGGAAAAATTATTCATGAGTTTATTTCACGGATTTTATATGATGCAATTTTCCAAACAGAAAATAGAAAAAATTATAAAACAATTATTAAAAATAGTAAAAAAATATCAACAATAAAAGAAAGTTTAAAAATAATTGAGTTATTCTATAATTTTTTTAATAGAATAAAAAACGATTTTATTAAATCAATTATTATGTTTGAAACACCCTTATCCGACGGAAAAGTGTGTGGCACTCCCGATTTAATTTATTATGAAAATAACAAAGCTATTGTTGTTGATTTTAAAACTTGAAAATACTTTAATGCTGAAAAAATTAACAAAGCAAAAATACAAATTACAGCATATAATTATTTACTTGAAAAAAATAATATTTTTACTAGTAATATTGGTGAAATTTGAATAATTAACGAAAATGGTGTTAATATAAATCGTTTCAATATTACCAATCAATTAAAGTTAGAATGACAAGAAATAATGCATACATTTTTAAAAAATAATTCTAATAAGGAGAAAAGAAACTATGAAAATTAAAAACTATTGTCCCAAATTAAAATATTGAGGTTATTGTTTTAAATGCAACAAAGAAAATAAAAAACCAAAACACTAGAAAGGAATATTAGTATGAATCAATTTATTGCCATTGGTAGAACAACAAAAGATATTGAAATTAAAAGAACACAAAATGGTAAAGAATATGCCATGTTTCAATTAGCAGTAACAAGACCACATTCAACCCAAAAAGAAACTGATTTTATTCCTTGTCAAGTTTGAAATAAACAAGCAAGTGTATTACAGCAATATTGTCAAAAAGGTAGTCAAATTGCAATTACAGGTATTTTACAATCTTTTAAAGACAAAGAAAATAAAACACAGTGAACGGTAAGAGTTTATAGTTGTCAATTTTTACAAACTAATAATAATTTAAAAAATAGCACACCGCCCATAACACCCACAAAAATAAATCAGACCCAATCAGCAACAAGAAATATTCGTTTAGAAGAAATAGAAGCAAATAAATCATTTGAAAATAATGATGATGCGATTTTATGAGATTAAATATGGAAACTAATAAATATATTTTATGTTATCGTTCTGAAAAAGGTAAACAACCATGTAAAACTTATTTTGGTGAATATATAACTGGTATTGATGTTGAAGATGTCAATATTAATTCAACTTGGGAATGAGAATATTTTAAAAAAAATTATGGTGAAAATAATTTAGTTATTTGTAAAGATGATAAGTTAGATCTAATTTTAGAAAGAAAAAAATATAATGAAAAAATGTAATAAATATCGTAATCATTTTTTAAAATGTAAAAATATAAAATTATGCTTTTTTACAAAATTACATAAATATAATTGCTATTTGTGTTATTTGTGAAAAATAAAAAAGGAGAAAAAATAAAATGAATAATAAAATTGAATTAATATTAAATAATTCAAAAGTTAATAATTGAATTAATGAAAAATTAACAAATCAGAAAGAAATTAATTTATTTCGTAAAAATATCTTAACAATTTATAATAATAATCCCAATTTATTTGATAAAGAAAAAATAAATTTAATGAGTGTTTTATCTGCTTGTGTAAAAGCAATGTTATTAGATTTACCGTTAGATCCTAACTTAGGATATGCCTATATTGTTCCATATAATGGAAAAGGACAGTTGCAAATTGGTTATAAGGGTTATATTCAGTTAGCAATCCGAACAGGAAAATATTTAACAATAAACGCAATAGAAGTAAAACAAGGTGAATTATTAAATTTTGATGAATTAGAACAAGAATACAATTTTAAATGAATAACCAACGAAAATGAGCGAACAAAAAAAGAAACAATCGGATATGTTGCGTTTTTTAAACTACTAAATGGTTATAAAAAAACTTTATATTGAAGTAAAGAAAAATGCGAAAATCATTTTAAAACATATTCTAAGAATTATCAAACTTACGGAAAATTTACGGCTGGAAGTTATGAGGGAATGGCACTTAAAACAGTATTAACCCAACTTTTAAGAAAATGAGGTATTATGTCAGTTGAAATGCAAGAAGCCTATCAACATGATCAAGCAATAATTATTAATAACAGCAAAGAGTTTAGTGATAATCCTAACATAAAAAATAAAGAAGATAACAATGTTATTGAAATAAATAACAAAAAAGATGAATTAAATCTAAATTTAGAACAAGAATTTAGCAGTAATGAAATAAATGATGATGAAGAAATTGCTAAAGCTGTTAATGAAATGTTTTCTGATTAATAAAATGAAAAATAATTGAAAAGATTATGATAAAAATCGTCCAATTAGACATAAATTTTATCGCAATAAAAAATGAGTAAAAATAAGAAACGATTATTTTAATAGCAAAATGGGAATATGTGAACGATGTTATCAAAAAAGATATATAGTTAATGGCGTTATTGTTCATCACAAAGAATATATTACCGATCAAGATTTTATTAATTGAAACATTGATAAACTTTTTGCTTGAAAAAATTTAGAACTATTATGTATGAAATGCCACAATAAAGAACACAAAACCGAAAAAGGATATCGCGATAATGTCATAATTGACGAAAAAACTGGCAAAGTAAAAATAATCGATAAAGAAGAATAAAAAGAGGTTATTATGATTAAAGTAATAGAATTATTTGCTGGAATTGGAAGTCAAAGAAAAGCATTAGAAAATATTGAAATTAAACATAAGATAGTTGCTATTTGTGATAATGATAAATATGCTGAAAAATCATATCGAGCAATTTTTAATGATTATGACACACCAAATTTAGGTGATATTACCAAATTAGAAACTTTACCGTATGCCGATTTAATAACTTGATCATTTCCATGTCAAGACATATCAAACGCCAATAATAATGGACAAGGATTAAATGGTAATCGAAGTGGTTTAGCTTACAAAGTTGTTGATTTAATAAAAACAATGCCAATAAAACCTCAATATCTTTTAATGGAAAATGTGCCAAATTTATTAAGTAAAAAGTTTTTTGTTGGATTTCAAAATCTACAAAATCAACTTAATAAATTAGGATATCATAACCAATATTTTACAATGAATGCCAAGGATTATGGAATTCCCCAAAATAGAAAAAGATTGTTTATGATTTCAACATTAAAGCAAGATTTTAAATTTCAATATTCCCAACCTTGTAATTTAAAATTTTTAGTAAAAGATATTTTAGAAAACAATGTAAATGAAAAATATTTTATTAGACAAGAATCAATGAAAAAAGCAGTTGAGAACAATAAAATTAAAATTATTGAACAATGTGCTTATACAATTACAACAAAACAAATGCGATGAGGAAACGCAGGAATTATTGCAATTCCATCAATTAAGGATTATGGTAATTTTATTGTTTTACCACGAGCAAAAGATGGTTTGCTAATTAATGGATCATATAATCGGTTTTGAAAAACAGAAAATAATTATATAGGAACAATCGCAGCAAGTAATGTCAATAAAATTATGATTGATAATAAAATACAAAATCAATATACTAATAAAATATTATCTTTTTTAATTGATGAAAAAGAATACTTTTTACGAGTATTAACTCCAAGAGAATGTTGATTATTAATGGGGTTTAGTAATAAAGACTTTGATAAAGCAAGCAAAGTTGTTTCAGAAACACAACTTTATAAACAAGCTGGTAATAGCATTGTGATTGATGTATTAGAAAATATTTTTATAAAAATGTTTAAAACAGAAAAGAAAAATTAACAAAGGAGAAAATACAAATGAAAAAAGTAAATAAAGAAATATCAGATGAAATAATGAAATATGTAATTAATTCTGATTTTGATAATTTAAGAAATATAACTAATGAATTATATATAAAAGGTAATTTTTCTAACGAAACTAAGGAAATGTTATTCGATATAATTAATAAATTTGATAAAACAACTATTAAAGAAAATAAACGAATTGTAATACCTGTAAAAAAAATCACTGATGAAAATAGTATTTTTTCAGTATCTCCGAAAAAGAAAAAGAAAATAATAAATATCGTTTTTAAATAAAAAATAATAAAATAATTTAATTTTAAATATATTAAAATTAAAGATGATAATATTAAATATGAAATGAGGTAAATATATATGGAAAATAATAAATCTGTTTTTACAAAAATTAGAACAAAAAAAATGCCATTTGGTATAGATATATTTAAAAATAAAATTATGAAATTTAATTTTAAATATTTTATAAATGGTTTTGAATTACTTAGTAATTTAAAGGATGACTCAATTCCTGTAGTTTTTTTTGATCCACAATATAGAGGTATTTTAGATAAAATGTCATATGGCAATGAAGGAAAACGGCAAATAAAACGTTCAGAATTAGAACAAATGGATGAAATAACTATTAAGAAATTTATGGAAGAAATAAATAGAGTTTTGATGGAAACAGGACATCTCTTTTTATGGGTAGATAAATTTCATTTATGTCAAGGAATTGCACCTTGAATTAGAAATACAAATTTAACAATAGTTGATATGATTGTATGAGATAAAGAAAGAATGGGAATGGGCTATAGGACGCGGAAACAAAGCGAATATCTTCTTATTTTACAAAAACCGCCAATTAGGGCTAAAAATATTTGAAAAACACGTAATATTAGAGATGTTTGATCAGAAAAAATTGATGTTAAAATTCACCCACACCAAAAACCACGTGGTTTGCAAGAAATTTTAATAGAAGCGGTTTCTAATGAGGGAGATGTTATTTTAGATCCAGCAGCTGGGAGTTTTTCTGTAATGGATTCTGCAATAGTTAAAAATAGACTTTTTTTAGGTTCAGATTTAAAGGATTTTACTGAAAATGGCACTAATTAGTGAAAGAAAGAAAAAAATTAATTCAAGTGGTTCATATGCAAGAGTTTTTAATAATATAGATTTAGGTGAACTTATTACAAAAATTCATTCAACTTCTATTTCAAACGGTAATGAACTAGAAAGAATTATTTTGGAAAAATCTGAATATGTAATTAGTAATGTAAATGAATTTGAAAGAATTTTAAGAAGAGAAGAAATAAATTGAAATATTGTAATAATTCCCAAAAAAATTGTAAAAAAATCATCTGTTAGTAATTCAAAAGAACCTGATTTTATAGTTATTCAAAAAACAAACGAAACATTAAATATTATTGAATTAAAAGATGGTTGAGTTTTTGATACAAAAAAAGCAATTGGAGAATATGAACAACTTTTAGAATTTCAAAATGATATTTCTAAAATTGTTAGTTTTAAGACTAAAATTTATATGTGTAGTTTTAATAATAATGATAAAAATGAGATATTTAAAGGATTTAAGAAAAAGATACCTTTAGAGGATATTATGATAGGACAAGAATTTTGTAAATTACTAGGTCTAGATTATTATTCAATAGATTTGGAACGTAGAAATCATGCAAATAAAAATTTACAATATTTTATTCAAGAACTTTTAAAAATTGATATTGTAAAAACTGAAATTATTAAACAACTAAATAAAAAATAATTAATAAATATAAATTTTAAAATTTTTTAGTATTATACTTATATTATAAATTTTTATAATAAATATAGACATCTAATATATGTTTGGTATTTCTTTTATTTTTTTACTTATTTAAAACAACATTTAATTTTGTTGTTTTTTATTTGACAAATAATTTTAATGACGGTATCATCACGGTGTAATTAGTTATATAAATATTAATTTTATTTTACTTATATACCCCCCTATAAGTCCTTTAAAATAAGGACTTTTTGGGTTCCGATGTGGTGGGGTTCCGTGTACACTTTTTTTAATTTTGAAAAAAACCGCACTTTTATACTAAAAATAATAAAAAAACCCGTAAATAAAGGAGTTTTTATAAATGAATGAGTTAAAAAATAGCAAAAAACAAGCAAAAAATAGCCAAAATTTAACAAAAAATTCCCCTTTTTTGACAAAAAATGAAAGCATTTTAACAAAAGAAAACAATAACTTAAACCAACACGAAAACCTTTTAAATTGAGAAAAAGATAAAGAAAAATTAATAAATAAATATAAACGATTTTTAAAAGAAAAAAATGTTATTTTAGATATTATTAAACTTGATTTTTTAGAAGAATTTTGTACCCTTAAATTAACTTTAAATAACATTAATAATGAAATACAAACCTTAATTAATGACGGTAAATTATTTTCTGAAACCGATAATAATCGTGGAAAACCAAAAGAAGTAAGACACCCCGCTTTAATTTCTTATGGACAAGCATATAAAGATTATAAAGCTGGATATGAAATAATAGAACAATGAATAAAAATAGCTAATCAAAAAGATAATTCCGATACTTTTAATTTTAATAATTTATATGATAATTCAGAGGAAAAATAAGAATGCAAGCAAATAATGAAAAAACAAATTTAGAAATATATTATGAATGAATAAATAAAAACTCCAATAAAAATAAAGTTGGAATAAAAATTAAAAAAATTGTTTCCACATTAGTAAAAGAATTAAAATCAAATAAAGATTATTATTTTAATCACAAAGAAGCAAATAAAACAATTAGCTTTATTGAAAAATCTTGTTTTCATACAACTGGAGAATATAATAAACAAAATTTTAAATTAGAATTATGGCAAAAAGCATTTTTAGAAGCATTATATGGTTTTTATGATAAAAAAACAAATTTAAGAAGATTTAAAGAAGCACTCTTAATTGTCGGAAGAGGAAATGGAAAAACCGCCCTTGCTTCTGCAATCGCTTTAAAAAGTTTAATTTTAGATAATGAAGCAAATGCCGAACTTTATTCTATTGCAACCAAACGAGATCAAGCAAAAAGAGTTTATGAAGAAATGCGGCGAATGATTTTTATTAATCCTAACTTAAATAAAATTTTAAAAGTTAAGCGAGATAAAATAGAGTTTATACATAATAATTCTTTTTTTCAACCACTATCATCAGAAACAAAAACATTAGATGGTTTAAACCCCTATTTTGTTGTTTTAGATGAAGTAGCAATGATGGAAAAGCGTGACATTTATGATGTTATGCGAACAGCAACCGCAAAAAGAAAAGATTATTTAATGTTATTAATAACAACCAATGGATCTATTAGAGAAAATATTTTCGATGAAAGATATTCTTATGCTGAGAAAGTTTTAGAAAACACAATAAAAGATAATAAATTTTTACCTTGAATTTATGAACTTGATGAAAGAAATGAATGAAAAAATTTTAACAATCTTTATAAAGCTAATCCAAATTTGGGTATTTCTAAATATATTGATAATTTTAAAGCCGAATGACAAGAAGCATTAATTACACCAACTCAACAACCAAATTTTTTAATTAAACATTGTAATTTAAAGAGCAATTTAGATAGTGCCCTTTTTAGTCGATTAGATTTAGAAACTAAAAATAATAAAATTATTAATACCGATGAATACTTAATAAAAAATAGAATTTGTACTATTGGAATTGATTTATCAAAAACAAACGATCTAAGTGCAGTCGTATTTTTAATCCCAAATTTAGACACAAATGAATTTATATTATTATCACAATTTTTTATGCCAGAAGCAAGAATAATTGAAAAAACAACAGAAGATAAAATTCCATATAAACTTTACCAAGAACAAGGAATATTAACATTATGCAAAGGAGAAGAAATCAATATTAGTGAAATTGTTAATTATATTATAAATATAATGAAAAAATATAATTTAATTTGTTATGGTATAGGATATGATACTTTTAACTCATATCTTTTAAAACAACATTTAGATAATGCAGGATTTTATCTTATAAATAATTTAATTAGATTTGGAGTAAGAACAATTAGCCCAATTATAAAAGCCCTTAAATTAGAATTTGATGACAATAAATTTGTTTTTAATCAAAACCCTTTATTAAAATTACACTTTAATAATGTTGATGTTCTTATTGATGAAGAAAAAGAAAATATGATGCCAATTAAAAGATCAAAAAACAAACGAATTGACGGTTTTATTGCCCTTCTATTTGCTTATAAAATCTTTCGCGATAATAAAGACCGAATTTATATTGAATTATATAAAATATATTCTCAAAAATAAAAAAGAGATTATTAAATCTCTTTTTTAGGTGGGGAAACAAACAATGCTCTTACCGATAGCGGACAAGTCCATACGACCCACCTATAATTATATTATATACTATTTATCATTCATTTCAAGGGTGTTTAACTTCAAAAATATTTTCATCATCATTTTCAATTAAAAAATAAGAAAAAAAATCATTATTATTTCTTTCAAAATTTCTTCAAACAGCATTTGCTCAAAAATCCGATCCTTGTAAAATGAAATTTTTTTTAGAATCAACTATTTGTAATTCATAATTAATTTTTTTAAATTTTAAATAAGGATGCATATTGTTAAAATAATTATTTCATTCATTAAAAGTAAAATTAAAATTATCAATATCTATAATAATTTTTACATTTGATTTATTTTTTATTTTTAGTTTTTTAATTATTTCAGAAACTAAACTTGATATTAAATAAGTTTTTTATATTTCATACATTTTTTTTCTTTCTTTTTTTATTAGTCTTTTAATTTTATCCTTATTTGAATCTTGAATATTTTCTAGCATATAATTATAATTATATTCAATTTCTTTTAATTTATAATAATTTTTTTTATTGGCAACTATATATGCTTTTGAGTAAGAAAAATTAATTATTATATCATAAAATGAATTTCTAGCTCCTCGATTTATTTTTTCACTAGCTTTTTTTTCGGTTATTTTACCAAATTTACTTTGTAAATTATTTTTTCATTTTGTTTCAAATTCAACAACTTTATTAAAATCATTAAAAATTAATGCACCATATACAAAATAACTTTCCTTACTAGTTAAATTAATATTGCCACTATCATCTATAAAAATATAATAATTATTCATATATTTAAATTTTTTTAAAAATTTTTATTAATGTATTTTCTTTTTTAATTTATTATTATCCCTATATATTATAAATTTAATTAAAAAATATTTTTTTGTTAAAATTATTTAATTTTACACTAGTTGATTTTATCATTGTTATATTTTAAAGACAATATAAATTGTCTTTTTTTATTTGACAAATAATTTTAATGACGGTATCATCACGACGACAATAAATGATGGGGTTAATTATTATTGTTAAGGCTGGTGATTATGTTTTGATATAAAAAAAATAAAGAAAATAATAATGATGTAAATAAAACGCCTAAAAATTCTCAAGTTGATATTGTTAAGTTTGAATGAAAAGACTTTTTTACTAATTTTCAGAATAATTATCAAATTGATGTAATTAAAAGCACAATTAATCGGATTGCTACTGATATAGCACAAGTATCAGTTAATACATATCGCCAAAATGAAAAAATAAAAAAATCTAATTTTGATTATTTATTAAATTTGAGACCAAACAATTTAATGAGTAGTTATGATTTTTATTATAAGATAATTACTAATTTATTTTTGCAAGGGAATGTTTTTATTAAAATAGAAAAAGATATTAATGATAAAATCATTTCTTTAATTCCAATCGAATACAGCACTATTGAATTATTGTCTAAGGATAATGAATTATTTATAAGATTTTATCAAAATAATAATGCATTTGAGATATTACCGTATTCTCAAATAATTCATCTACGGAAATTTTATAATAAAAATTTCTTAGGGGATAATCCTAATAATTCGCTTGAACCAAGTAAAAGAATATTAGAAGAAATGACAAACTCTATTATTAACAATTTTAAAGAAACAAATTCTTTAATGGGGATAATTACCACAAATATGCCACTGGGGCCAACTGGTGCTCCTACGCAGTTTAACCAAGAGAGATCCCAAATGTTGCCAGTTTTACCAGTTGAAGATATTAATTTTAAAAATACCAATTTTAGTAATAAAAGAGTTGCGTATTTATCTTATGGACAAGATTTTAAAAAAATTGATAGTAATATATCAAAGTTTAGTAAAGAACAAAATGAATATTCTGAAAATTTAATTTATAAATTTTTTAATATAGCACCCGAGATTGTTAAAGGGACTTATAATTCAGAACAATTTTTAAGTTATTTATCTACTGTAATTCATCCAGTTTTAAGACAATTAGAAAAAGAATTTACCTTTAAAATTTTTACTAAAAAAGAATTAGAATTAGGGCAATATTTTGAGTTTGTATTAGATAGTAGATTAATAATATTAAACTTATCAAATAGTTTAAAAGGTGTTGAACTTGGTGCAATAAACCCAAATGAAATAAGAAAATTATTATTTGGTTTAGATCCTTATGAGGGAGGAGATACCTTTTTAAATTGAAATTATGGAAAAGTAGATGATGAAAAAAATGGAGAAAACAATGGACAACAATAAAATTATTAATAATGAAATTACTAAAAAAATTGATTTTAATATAAAAAAAATAAAAGAAATAAAAGAAGATAAATTTAGTACAAACGAAATTATCGGAATAGCAAATAAATATGATGTAGTTGATTATCACAATGACATTACTGACTACAAAAGTTTTGAAAATGATTTAAAAAATGGTAAAACTGTGCCAGTGTTTTTATCTCATAATCACGAAAAAATTTTGGGTGTTGCAGATTTAGAAAACCGAAAAGACGGATTATGGGCAAAAATTAAAATATATACTAATACTAATTATGGAAAAGAAACTTACGAAATTGCTAAACAAATGCAAAAAGATAATAGACCAATGCAGTTAAGTATAGGATATCGTATTTTAAAATCAGAACCAACAGAAATAAACGGCCAAGTTGTTCGTTATTTAAAACAAATTGAAGTTGACGAAATTTCTTTGGTTCCATTAGGAGCAAATCCACAGAGTAAAATACAAGAAATTAAAAATATCAAAGGAGAAAAAAACATGGAAAAAGTGAATTTAAAAGAATTAAATGACAAAATTATTGATTCCAACAATGAATTAGAAGAAAAAAAAGAACAATTAGAAAATATGGAATTAAAGAAAAATAATTTATCTAATAAAGAATTACAAGAACAAAAAGAGTTATTAACTGCAATTAAAAAATTAAATGAAGAAATTACAGAAACTCAAAAAATAAGAAATGAATATTTAGAAAAAAATATTAAAAATATTGAAAACGGAAATAGCACAATTTTACAAACATTAAGGGGAACAGAACAAATGGAAATTAAAACTATCTATAATCAAAAAGATATTTTAGATACAAGAGAATATAAAAATGCATGATTAAAAAAAATGCAAAGACAACAATTAACGCCACAAGAAACAAAATTCTTACAAGTTGGAACAAATCCAACTGGAAATGAAGATGCGAGTCCGCTTGTACCTACTACAATATGAAAAAACATCTTAAATGAAATTAAATTAACTTCTAATTTAATTAATGAAATAACTATTTTAGAGCACCGAGGAAAATTAGATATTGCGTATGAAAAAGATTCAACAGCAGCTAAATTTGTCACAGAGGGGCAAGAAGTAAAAGGAGAATCAAACTTAGATAGTATTAAATTTGATGGTCACATTATTGCCACTTCGCTTGAATTTTCAGAAACTACAAGATTTATGACGATTGAAGATTTTGAAGCTTTTGTAATTAGAGTAATTACAAACAGAATTAAAGAGGGTATTGAACAATCAATCGCCACTGGAACTGGAAAAGGTCAACCAACTGGAATATTATCAGATACAAGCATTAAAAGTGTAAAAATTAAAGAATTAAATTACGATGCTATTATTGAAATGATTAAATCATTAAAATTAGGATATTCAAATGGTGCTAAATTTGTAATGAATAACGAAACATTCTGAACTATTCAAAATATTAAAGATAAAAATGATCGCCCTATTTGAAACCACAATATAAGTTCAGATGGAGTCACTAATAAAATCTTAGGTTATGAAGTTGTTTTAACAGACACATATCCTACATTTTCTAAAACAAATAAAAATAATTGTATTTCTTTTGGAAAATTAAATACTTATTATGTAAATTTCCAAGAACCTTTAACTCTAAGATATTCTGAACATATCGGAATTAAAAAACTTTTACATACTTATGTGGGAGCAGCCATTTTAGACGGGAAAGTTGTTGAAAAAAATGCTTTTGTAAATTTCCAACCTGAGTAATTTAAAAATAAAGGAGGATCAATATGGACTTATTAAATTTTGTTAAATTAAGTTTACGAATTCAGCATAATTTATTTGATGAAGAAATAAAAACTTTAATTCAATCAGCTAAAAATATTTTAATAAATTCAGGTCTTCCTTTTCAAATTATTGAAGAAGCAAATGATGAACAATTAAAAAATATTATTTCTATTTATGTTAAGGAAAATTTAGGGCGTGAATTAATTGGAGAAAAATTTTATACTATTCTTAACTATAATATTCAACAATTAATGTATAAATATGCTAATTATCCACAAACAACGATATATCAATTAGAAAAAGAACTCACAGAATTAAAAAAGAAATTAAAAGATATTAAAAAACTAGAAAAAAATAAAATTGAAAGATAATTTAATTTTATTAAATGATTATGCTTTTCTAATTGATAAAGAAGATGACGAAAATCCATTAAGTCATAAAAAAATAACTAAAAATAAAAAACAAGTATTTTGTGATATTAAATCAATTTATGCTAATGATTTTTACACCGCTAGAATGGCGGGCATAAAATTAGAAATAAAATTACTTATAGATAAATATATGTATGATAATGAAAAATTTATTTTAATTGATTATAAATATCAAAATAATTGACAAGAATATGAAATTATTAGAACTTATGACAGACAAGATGGATTTTTAGAACTATTTTTAAGTTTAAGATAAGGTGTTAAAAATGAAAAAAAGTAATTCAGTAGTTGATATATTTGATTTTGTTGCAGACTCAATCCAACAATATACTTATGATATCCAAGAACAAATAAAAGCAGAAATTAAAAATGTAGGTGAAAAAATATTGGCAGAAATTAAAATTACTTGCCCTATTAGCAATAAACATTTAACAAAAAGAAGACATTTAAAAGATTATTTTGTTTTTAAAATAAAATTAACCAAAGATAAAATAATTGGTGTAATTTATGCCACTAAACAATATCAAATAATCCACTTATTAGAATATGGATATATTAATCATTGAAATAATGAAAAAATTAATCCTCGCCCATTTTTACGAAATGCTTATAATAAGTATATTGATGAATATATTAAAAAAATAGAAACTATTTTAAAATATTAGTTAAGATGATTATTAATAATAAAAGAGAGCAAAATATTAATTTAATTATTGAATTATTAAAAAAACTTTATCCAACTAAAAAGATTAAATATACATTTTTTAATTTTAATGAAGATAATTTCAATAACATTGAAAATAATATAACTTTTTATAGAATTAATGATAATACCTTTTTTTCATCAGATAATATTAATAATTTTATAAGACAAACATTCCAAATTTGCTTTAATTTTAAAAATGAAATTAATTTTAATGAAATTGAAAAACTAGAAAATGAATTAATAAATAAAAAAATAAATTATCAATTAGCACAAGAGTTTTATTTATACGAACAAAATTTATATATCGTAATTTATGAAATATTTTTGTTGCTAAAAAGATAAAAGGAGAAAATACAAATGAATAACAACATTATTGAATTTGGACTAGAAAATGTTCATTATGCAAAATTAAAATACAATCAAACAACAAACAAAACAGAATATGCAATCCCACAAAAAATATTAGGAGCAGTAAATTTAAGTTTAAATGTTAGCGAAAACACTAATACCTTTTATGCTGATAATAAACCATACTATATTTCACATTCTTTTCAAGGTTATAGTGGTAGTTTAACAATAGCAAAACCATCTGATGATTTTGAACAAGAAATTTTAGGAATTGAAAAAGATAAAAATGGAAATTATATTGAAAAATCAACTAGTTTAAAGAGTGAGATTGCTTTGGGGTTTGAAATCAAAGGTGATTTAGAAGAAAAAAGAATTTGACTTTTAAGAGTTAATTTAAAACGCCCCAACCAAACTCATAACACTCAAACCGAAAATGTAAACCCAGATACTTATACTTTTGAATTAAACGCCTTACCACGAATTGAAGATAATGTTATTAAAATTAAAACAACAAAAAAAGCTAATGAAAATAATTATAATAACTACTTTTCCCAAGTTCCAAAATTAGAAAAAGAAGAAAAAAACGAAAATGAATAGATATTTAGAAAGTTTAAAATTAAAAGTTAATATAAGCACTTATGCATTAATTATTTATGAGGATTTATTTGGTTCATACGGAGAATTGTTAAATAAATTAGAAAAAGACAAATATGAATTTTCATTTATTTTAAAATTATTATTTTCTTTTGCGAAAGCAGCTGATGAAAATCAATTTAAAGATTTTAAGGAATTTTGTCAAAAAATTACATTTAAAGAAATTACCGAAAATGTTAATGAAATTAATAACTTAATAATGGAATTTGTAGGTGCTAGTGTTAATGACAAAAATTTACAGGAATACGGCGAATTAACAAAAAAGTAGATTATAAATTTAATAAATTTACTCCTAACTTATTACTATGACTTAGTCATTTAGGGTTTTCAATTATAGACAGCAAATATATTAAATTAAAAACATTAATAGAAATTATAGAAATTTATAACAATCAAAATAAAAGATTAGCAACACAACAAGATATTAATAAATTTTTTTAAAGGAATAGTTAATTATGGCAAAAGAAATTAAAGGAATGAGCATAACTCTTGATAGTAATGTTTTAGAATTAAATAACAATTTTAAAAAAATAGCCGATAACATAAAACTATCAGGATCTAAATTAAAAAATTTTGATAATAATTTAAAATTTAAAAACGGTGATGAAATTGATATTTTAAATGAAAAATTTAATGAATATAAAAATATCATTGATAATATTTCAGAAAAAAAAGAACTTTTAATTGAAAAATATAATCAATTAAATAAAGCCATTTTAGAAACACAAGAAGCATTATCAAAAACAAACGATACTGCCGAAAAAGAAAAATTAATACAAAAACAAAATAAATTAAATAAAGAATATGAATATACAAAAATAAATATTGATGCATCTAATCGCAGTCTAAACAACTTTAATGAGAAATTAAAAAATACTGCCCAAGAAATAAAAAATATTCCCTTTAAAAAATTTGAAGAATTTGGAACAAAGTGTCAAGAAATCGGAAAAAAATTAAGCACACATATTACAATACCCATTTTAGCAATCAAAGGAATTTTAACAAAAATAACTGTTGATACCGCCAAATATGCTGGTGAGCTTAAAAAAACATCAAAAGAAATTGGTATAACAGCAGAAAACTTACAAATATTTCGTTATATTGCAAAAAGAACTGGAATTACTAGCGAAGAATTAGAAAAGAGTTTTAAAAAATTACGACAAGGTATTAGTGCTATTTCTTATGGAATATCAAATGAAACAACAGAAGCTTTTAATAAATTAGGAATTAACATTAAAAATAATGAGGGATCTTTAAAAGATACAGGAACTATTTTTTTAGAATTAAAAAAATCATTAGAACAAATAAGTGATGAAACTGAAAAAAATAATTTAATAATGGATATTTTTGGTTCTAAGTTAGGAAAAAACCTTATTCCAATGCTTGCCTTATCAGATCAAGAAATTAAAAAAATGACAAACAACATTAAAGATTTAGGTATTGTTTCAAATGAAAATGTTGACAAAACAACAATATTAAATAAAAAATGAAATGAATTTAAACATGTTATTAATATTACAAAAATGAATTTAGCATCCGCCCTATTACCCGTGTTTGAGTCTTTGGTTTCTTTTTTAGAAGTCAGTTTAATACCAATTATTAAAGGAATAACAAATTTTTTTAATATGTTTAATGATACAACCAAAAAAACTATTTTTATTATTTTGGGAATATCAGCAAGTTTGGGGGCTGTTGTTTACACAATTGGAAAAATAATAAATGTTATTAGTTCATTAAAAACACTTTTATTAGGAATGGCAAAGCACCCAATTCTTTATGGTGTTTTAGTTAGTTTGTCTGCCTTAGCTGCTGGTGGGGTATGATTATATAATAAATTTAATAAACCACCACAAAACATTAACCAAGAAAGCCAAACTAATAACTATAATAAAATTGAAAATAAAAATGAATTTAAACCAACAATTATTATTGAAGGAGAAAATGATAAAGAACGAGCTGAAAAAATACTCGAATATATAGGGCAATGAAATAATAGAGTATAGGGAGAAAATATGTATAATTTACCATTTAGAACTTTTAAAATTAGTAATAGTAAAGATAATTTAATTAATTTATGTGATTTAGATAATATCATTATTTTATCATTTAATGGATTAAATATTAATTTTGATAATAATTATTTAAACATCGATAATAATTTTATTTTAAATAATAGTAAGCATTCTTTAAATCAAATAAATTTTAAATTATTATTTATAGGCCCAAATCCCTATGGTAAATTTAATGATTTTATTAATAAATTAAATATTAATTTAGATAATAAATCTTCCCCCTTTTTATTATTTTATAGTTTTTGAATAAATGAAAAAACAAAATTGGAATATTATTGTGAGGTAATTATTAAAAGTATTATTAAAACAGAATTGAATAATAATAATGATTTAGAGGTTGATTTTATTTTAGAACAATTAACTAACTGAAAAAAAGAAGAAGATAAATTATTTGAAATTAAACCAAATAAAACAAGCGGAAAAAGATACAATGAACATAATAACAAATATTATTTTAAGTTAAATCGCATTAAATATACCAATCAATATAATGAAAAAATTAAAATTAGTAATAATAGTTATTTAGCATCAGATACTCTAATAACAATCAATGGTCCCACAAAAGACCCATATTTAAAATTAGAAAATATTAATGGTAAATTAATAAGTGAGCTTAAAATTAATGCTGAAATAAATGAAAATGAAAAAATAATAATAGATAGTAGAATAAAAACTCAAAGCATTATAAAAGTTGATTTAAAAAACGAAAAATCATACAACATATATCAATATCAAGATTTTAAATACACTAATTTTATTCAAATTCCACCAGGAAACTATCATATTTTATATTCTTCTAACCTTTCAAAAGACAAACAAGTTGGAAATATTAATATTAAAAAATTTGAAGAATATATTTTAATTTAGAAAAAGGAGAAATTAAATGGGTGTAGGAAGTTCAACAAAAAGACACTGAAGTGACGAAATAATTGCAATTAGAGAAGATAAAAAAGAAATTATTAATAAATTAAAAAACAATACTTTAAATGCAGAAATTGTAAAACAAATCCAAGAATTAAAAGAAGAAATATCAGAATTAACAAAAGAAATTAATGACGAAAAAATTAATTTTGATGAAGTTGTAAAATTAAATCCTCAACATGCCGAATGATTATTACAAATTCCTGATTATAAATTAATGATTGATTATCTTGATGAATTATCTAATATTGTGCTTGAAATTAATAAAGCACAACAAGAAGCAGAAGAAAAAGCAAGACAAAAAGCAAGAGATGAATTATTAAAATTAGAAATTAAAAAAGATAAAAATATTTATCAAGATAATAGAACTAAATTAATTATATTTGGAGTTGATTTTGAAAAAGGATCTTTATTTTATAAAGATAATTGTATTGTTGAAAATTATAAGATATTTTTAGATATTTATACCCCGCAACTATCAACTTTTAATGCTTATAATTATTATAATCTTAATGTTGAAATTGAAGACATTGTTTGTATTTTGAATAACGAAAATCAATTATATATTGGAATTATTACTCATATTGAAAAAAACAAAGATGAAAATTTATATACCTTTACTACTAAAAATATTGAATCTATTTTTGATTTTAAAATTTACAACATATATAAAAATAAAAGTTGATATATTTTTTTACTTTAATAAAAATTATTTATAAAAATCTTCCCTTTATTAAACTTAATAAAAAAATTAATGATGAAAATAATAATAATCCTAAATTTTTTGAAGAAAATGAAGAAAAAGAATTTAATTGTTATCAATTTATTAACAAAATATTTAAAATAACAAATATATTTTTAAAATTTAATATTGATTTAAAAAATTTTTTTTTAAATTGTGACATTTGCAAAGATGGACAAGAAGATATCAAATTAAATAATTATAAAGTAAAAGATAATATTAAATGTATTACAAATATAGAAATTGAAGAATTAAACCAAAAAAGTATCAACAGAATTGATTTTTACCAAAAAAACAACTCAAGCAGTTACACAAGAGCAAACTTATTAAAAAATAATACAATCTCTTATGATGAAAATAATAATAATAATAATTTACAAAATAATTTAATAAAAAATAAAATTTATGAATTAGAAGAAAAAGACTTTACCTTAGAAAATATTATAACTATTAGCAATCAAGAATTTAAGTTAAGTGAATACTCACACCTCATAAAATTTGATATCACAAAAGATAACAATATTTTAAATTTAAACAATTTACAATTAAGAGATAAATTTACCCTATTATTTAACAATAAAGAATATAACAGCATTTTATCTGGGATAATTTTAGAAAGCAATAAAAACACAATTACTCTAATATTCGGCCAAGTAAGATTATGAAGTAAGTTTTAACATTTATTAACTAATATGCCCCTTAAAACAAGTAATAAAGGTATTTACAAGCAATTATATTTTATATAATTAATGAGAAAAAATAGAAAGAATATAGGTAAATATTAAAATGATTTACTATAAATGACATTTTTAGTATTTCTATATGGAACAGTACTCAAATTGGACAAGAGGACATCCTGCTAAGATGTTAGGTCGGGTAACCGATGTGAGAGTTCGAGTCTCTCCTGTTCCGCCATTTAATAAAAAGTAAATATAAAAAAAGAGATATTAAATCTCTTTTTTTTATTTATAGTATTGCACAGACTATTGACTGGCAAGGTTTCTTTTCTTTATTTAAACTTGCAAGTAGAACCTAGAATAACTCGCAACATCACTTGCTATTTAATTATAGCATGTTTTTATAAAATTAAAGGAAAAATAAAAAAATATGGTATTATATATACAAATTTTCATTTATTATATATTTGACAAATATTTTTAATGACGGTATCATCACCACAAATAAGTTATGTTTCTAGTTGTAAGAATATCTATGGTGTTCTATTGCTTTTACTCGTAAACCAAAAGGGATTTTACTTATTTTTTAACCCTTAAATTAACTATTGAATGAAAACTAGATATAATAGTTATTAAGCAATACAAAAAAGAGATTTAATATCTCTTTTTTTATTTAATTAAATTAAAATATATGCAACAATATTTTATTTTTATTATATAATTAATTATATTTATCAGAAAGGAAATAAAAAAATGAAAGCATATAAATTAAGCGAATACATAATACAGCGTATTTATGAAATTAATAACGGTGTTGAACATAAATGTGAAATTACACAATTAAAATTGCAAAAAAGTCTTTATTTTATATATGTATATTTTTTAGTTAACAAACAACAAAAACTTTTTAATGATAAATTTGAAAGATGAGATCTAGGACCAGTAATTAAAAACATTTATAGTAAATATAAAAAATATAGAGACAAACCTATTGAAGTTCCAAAAAACAAAGTAAAATTGAATAAAATAACTAATTTAGAAAAAATAGAATTAGATTCATTATTATTTGAATTAAATAAATTTTCAACAACTAAACTAATTGATTTTTCACATGAATGTGATCCATGAAAAGAAACCCCAAAAAATAAAAATATTAGTGATGAAAAAATTATAAATTATTACTCTAAAAATGATTTATTTAAATTATTAGGAATAAAAAATTATACATTATTAGATTTAAGTACAATACGGTATGATTAGTATTAAAAATATCATCATAGGTGGAATTATTCATATTGGAAAAAAATTTCGTTCAATAGATAATTTTATTTTAGAAAACAGATATATGTGTATTTTAGGTTATTATGAATCTGAAATAGCAATTTTACCAATGTCTACATATAAAGATGAAAAACATAAAATAGAAAAAAAAAATAAAATAGAAAATTTAGATTATTCATTAAAACATGGAAATGTTAAAGATGGATATATTAAGTGTGATCAGATATACTTATTATCAATAGAAGATTTTAATGAATTTGAAGAAGTTGAATTTAAATTTAAAATGGATAGTGAGTTCTTTGAAATTAATTTAATAAATAAAATTAAAGAATTAAAACAAAAAAATAAAATAAAAATAAAAAAAATAAATTTTTAAATAAAAAAGAGATTTAATATCTATTTTTTTATTTGTTTATTTGACAAATAATTTTAATGACGGTATCATCACGATAATAAGTAATAATTATTACTTATTGAAAATTAAACAATACTAATTATAATTATTAAAATTAAAAAAATTTGTATTTATTCAGTCGTATTATAGTAAATAAATAATGTTGAACTACTTGAATGAATTTAACTCATAACCGAGTTCCCCTAGACAACCACAAACAGGCAGACAAGAAGATTATTCACATAATATTTAAGGAATTTGTTACGACTGAATAAGTACAAATTTGTATATATTATAACATAAATTATTTTAAAGACAATATAAATTGTCTTTTTTTATTTGACAAATATTTTTAATGACGGTATCATCACGACGACAATAAATGATGGGGTTAATTATTATTGTTAAGGCTGGTGATTTTTTATGTTAGATAATAATGAAAATAATAAGGTGGTTAAATTATGGCAATAGTTTTAAAAACATTTCCTAATTGTAATGTAGAAGCGTGTGATGATGGAATTATTCAAGATTTTTTTGCTAGTTTTTTTGTTAAAGATAAAAATATTATTTTTTTAAACGAAGAAAAAAAGTTAATAAAAAGACACCTTGGAAATAAAGTTGTTTTTAATCAAACATATATATTAATTTATGGGCGAATTATTGAAATTGAAGAAGACACAGAATATGAATTACAAGCAACCAGTGGAAATTCAATTAAAAAAATTATTTTTAATATTAATTTAAGAACAAAAAAGAATGAAATTAAAACACTAACAAACGAATTATTAAATGAAAGTAATTTATCATGAGAAGATATTAAAAACGAAGAATGAAGCTATGATATTGAATTATTTACCTATCAATTACAAAATAACACAATTTACAATATAAAAGAAAATCAAAAATATTGAGAAGACTTAAAACCACACACAAAACTAAACAACAATCTAAACAATAATTTTAACAACATTAAAGAAACAATAAATAAAAAAATGATTGCTAATAACGCATTACATAGTGAATGAGATAAAACATCTAATAAATTAGAAAAAAAATATTTATAAAAGAGAGGCAAAAAAATGGCATTTAGATTTATAACATTTGACAATACAGAAGATTATTTAACAGACCGCGACCAAGCAATATATTACGATTTTTTATTAAGAAACCAAACAATCCCCTACTATGCTAATAAAGAATTAAGCAATAAAAACGCTATAAACTTATTGGGTAATAGCGATAATTATAACGAAGAAATGTTAAAACTATGTGATAACAATTCAACTGGTTTTTTATTTTACGGATTTGGCGAACAAGAAAACTTAGAAGCAGAATTCAAATATGAAGACAACGGAATTCAAGCAAAAATAAAAACAAAAAAAGGAAACAAAGAAATACCATTTTTTTATTTAAGCATTTGCGGAAGAATGATTAAAGTAGAAAACAACACCACAAACGATATCAACGACTTAATACCGTATGCAAAAAACCAAGCAGAAACAACAACAACAATATTTTTAACAATTAAAATAGATATGTCAAAAGCACCATTAGTATATCCAATCCCCGATATAGACAACCCAGATGAAAACTACCAATATATTAATAAAAAATTTATTGAAAGTTTAGGAGAAAACAAAAGCGAACAAATTGAAAAATTAACAGAATTATTAGAACAATGTCCCATTAACACTAAAATTGACGAAGTTGAACCAAGCGAAATTGACAATAAATTCTATTTTGAAAAAACCAACGAAGAAGAAAACAAACCATGAAAAAATATTAAAAGTGCCATGACTTGAAACGATAATTCAAAAACAATAGCAACAGCCATAATCGATAACATTAATCAAGTAAATGATTTTAAATACCAAGCAATTTATCAAAATAAATGTGCTAGCGAATATTTTGTATGAACAGACAAAGGAAGATTAACCCAAGATAACTTAAACACAAGACATAAAGACGGAATTTATGAATTCCCTATCCTTAGTTTTAATTTACCCCTAAAAGGCGAAAAAATAAAATCCTTTAATTGAGAATATACCGCACGAGTTCCCATTCGTTATCAATCAATCAAAGACCCTAGCAATTTTATTAATTTTTGTGAATATGCCCAAGAAAAAAAAGAAGAATTCAATAAAAAATGAACCAAAGAAATGGAAAAAATGGATCAAAAAACAGCACAACTAGACAAAAGAATTAGAGAAATGCCCTACAAAATAGAAAGCAGCGTCAAATATGTCAAAAGCAGATTAAAAGAAATGACACCAGACGAACAACCATTTAAAACAACTGATAATAAATGATATTATGTAGTGTGGCGTGGTGAAAAAAATGAAGAATGAAAAATTGTTAAATTTTTAAATAATAGTAATTTATTAAAAATTGATAATTTTAATAATCGCCAGTTAGAAAAAACGGATTTAGCATATGGAAAGGATTTATATATTAGTAATAATTCTGGTTTTATTAAATATGTATCAAATTGACAAAGAGATGATGGAGCTTATTTTAAAGCAGTTTATCGTTGAAATGGTGGAGAAGAATGATCACCGATATTAAAATATGATGGTGGGATGATTAAATTTTGAGTATGAAAAGATTTTAAAACATGAGATAAAGCACAGCGTGGTATTGTGACAACAGCCGCTATTGGTTTGCTATCGTTTGGAAGTTGAGAACCATTAATTTGATAATAAGGAGAATTAAAAAATGAGTGAAACTATTTTAGAAATTATTGTTTTGGTTATATCACTTTTTACTGGTGGAACAACCGGCATAACGGCAACTATTTTGAGTAAAAAACAGCAAAAAATCAGAGATGAAAACAAAGAATTAAAAGAAAAAATAAATGATATTAAAATTGAAATTAATAATATTAATACAAAATTAGATGTTATTACAATCATAAATAACAAACTTGCTAATAACAATAAAATAAATATCAGACAAAAAAATAAGGATGGTAATAAAAATGAAAAAGAAAAAGACTAAGTTATTTTTTCTACGATTAGCATATTGAATAGTTCACGGTTTAACATTGGGATTGCCAATTTTATTCACTGAAATTAATAAACTAATGCTAAAATTAAAAGAAAAAATTAATAATGAATGTATTTTGTTAGATGAAAATAAAGAAAATAATATCAACAAAATAATTAAAAAAGATGATGAAAAAGAAAATTAAATAAATTAAAAAAAGCAATTTAGTAAAAATTGCTTTTTTTATTCACTATTAACTTTTACATTGCCATTATTATCAACAATTAAATCAGGTAATTTTTGCTCATCACCATTTCAACGATAAACTGCTTTAAAATAAGCTCCATCATCTCTTTGTCAATTTGATACATATTTAATAAAACCAGAATTATTACTAATATATAAATCCTTTCCATATGCTAAATCCGTTTTTTCTAACTGGCGATTATTAAAATTATCAATTTTTAATAAATTACTATTATTTAAAAATTTAACAATTTTTCATTCTTCATTTTTTTCACCACGCCACACTACAAAATAATATTTATTATCCACTGTATTAAATGGTTTTTCTTGTGAGCAAATTCATTCTAAGTTTTCTTTTATTTCTTTGCAATTTGTGTATATTTGGTTTTCTTTTTTTAGTTGTTGTAATTCATCTTCGTTATATTGTGGTATATTATTACAAGCAACTAGACTTGTTGTGCTTGTTCCTAGTAATGTAATTGCTCCTAAAAAACTTAATCATTTTTTCATAATAACCCAGTCCTTTCTTGATATTTTATTTATATAAAAATTATATAATGAATTATGCAAATTTAATGATTATTTATCGAAAATATAATTAAAATATTAAAATATAAATATTCAAAAATAATATTTATTTTGATAATATATTAGTATTATAAAACAATTTTAATTTTAAGAAAGGAAGTTAATTATATATATGGCACCACAAGCAATTTTTGAACCCGAATCAGAACATTTTATGGATAAATTTAATATATACAAAGATGATGATAATGAAGAAAATGATAACGAAGAAGACGAAAAAAGTGGTTTTTTTAAAGATATTAATTGAAACCACAACATATTAGAACTTTTTGAAGAAATCAAAAAAATTAAGCAAGATATTTGAATACAAATTCTTACTGTTTATCTTGATAAAAATGATAATGTTTCAGGTATTGAATTTAAAATAACTCCTGAGGGAAGTTTTTATCATGACTATATATTTGTTAATTTTGATGAAAAAGGAAAAATAACTAATGATTTAAAAGAAAATATAGAAACATATAAGGAACAAGACAAAGATGATGATTTTTATTTAGATTTTAAAGTCGTTAAAAAATTTTATCAAACATTAATGAATTTACAAAATAAACAAAAAAATAATAATTAAGCAAGATTAAAAATCTTGTTTTTTTATTTTAAATTAAGATATAATATATTTGTTATCAAAAAATTATCAAAATTGTATTAAATAATATTAAAAAAATTAAATATTGGAAAAACAAGTTAAAAATAACTTGCTTTTTTTAGGTGTTTATTTTAATGTGTGTGATGATTTATTTTTAAATCAGGAAAGGAAACAACTTTAAAATGGATATTAATAATATTATTAATGGTGAAAACTTTTTTAATAAAACATATGAAGATTTGAATAGATATGCTGTTGGAGAAATTGCATATAGGTTAGAAAAGTACGATGATCTTATTTTTCAAAATTATCAAAAATATGATAAATTTAAACATTATCGAGTAAAAGAAATAAGAACAAAAACATTAATTACTTTAAAAGGTAAAATAACATTTCGCAGACGACGATATTATAAAATTAATCCAATAACAGGGAAAGAAGAATATATTTTTATTTTAGATAAATTTTTAGGAATTAAAAAATGACAAAGACTGGGGAATGACGTCAAAGAAAGAATTTTATTGTTTTTAAGTGATGATAAAAAATACCGCGATATTTCAGATGCATTAGAACAAGCAAAAATTAGTTTAATGACAATTTCAAATACAATAAAAAACGCAACAACAAACGACAAATATTATATTAATGATACCAATATCAAAATAAATGTTCCGCATACTTTATATATTCAAGTGGATGGAACATACTTAAAAATGAAAGTGTGATATGAAGGAAAAAAGATTAAAAAACACACCTTAATTTCTACCGTTCACACTGGATATGATCAAGAAAAATCAACCGAAAAAAGACATGTAATTGCAAATAAGTTAGGTGTTTACGAAATAGATAATATTCCAATTTATATTTCTAAAAAAACAAAATTAACCCGTTTTGTTGTTAAATTAATACTTTTGATAATAAGTAATTATAATATTCAAGATGATACCGAAATTATGATTTTAGGTGATGGAGCAGATTGAATTAAAGGGGTTAAAAAAGTTATTGCAAATCGTTTTCCTAATAACAAAGTTCATTATACAATAGACAAATTTCATTTAGTAAAAAGATTTAAGGATTTATTACCCCACCGAAGAAAAATTAAAGAAAATAAAGAAACTTTTAAACAAGTTGTTGATTATTTTTATAATGGAAAATATTATGAATTATTACAATGTTTAAAAGAAAGTGAGTCATTTATTCCTAGTTCTAAAAAGTTTTTAAGAGAAACAATTAACTTAATTAAAAATAACGAAGAGGGTATTAAAAATCAAACATTATGAAATAATATTGGTTGTCATATGGAGGGTGATGTTTCCCATTATGGTAAGGGCATATTTTCTAAAAAAGGAATTTATAGCGAAAAAACTGTTAAAAATAAATTGAATACTAGTATGCTAAAATTAAGAAATAATATTAAGGATTTTAAACAACCAGAAAAACCACCAGAAAATAATAGTATTTTATATAATAATTTTAATAAAACTGAACAACAAAACTTACATCTTTATTAATTTTATTTTTAAATTAAATAATTTTAATAAAAATGCATTTTTTGCTGTGATTAAATTTAAAAAAATATAAAAATTTGTTGACAATAAAATTAAACATGGTATCTTTAAGTTAAGTAGATGGATTATTTATTCCATAATTTCTTAAATATACTAAATACCCTTAAATAATTTATACAGTCGAATTTTGTTTCTATTTCTATATGGGAATAAGTCTTTAAATCTTTTTACTAAATGAAATTTATCGAAACTATATAATACATTGTTATTTTTATATTTTGTTTTTATGGCTTTGTAAATTTTTTTAATTTGTTTTTAACCATCACTTAATACTAATATTATAGTATTTTCATTAATATCATAAGTATCCATTAGTTTAAAAATTTTATCAATAAAATTATTAAAACTATATTTTTCATTTTTATTAGTATTTTTATCCATTATTTGAAAAACACCTTTTTTCTTTTTAATTACTTTTCTTGTTTTAGTTGATTTTTCTTCATCAATACCAATATGCATAGTTGAAAAAAATATTTTCTTTTCAACTCTTTTTTTATTTTCTCACATAGGAACAAAAGCACCGTCAATTTGAATATATAAAACATTATTTGTAATTTTAATTTTATTGTTATTTTTGTTGCTAATATAGTCAACTTTTTCTAAATCAGCTTTTTTAAAAATATTAGATATTGTTCTTTCATTAATGTTAGCATTTTCTGTTGTATGCAAAACATCTTTATATCTTTTTCCATCGCCTATAAAAGAAATATATTTATCTTTTAATTTTTTTCAATTCTTTCATATTTTTTTAAACATAATTCTTCATCTAATGGGTAACGATTAATATTTTCTTTTTTATTTTCATCATATTTAACATATCTTCGTCTTTTTATAGGAATATTTCCATATTCTGTTTTAATTGTTTTTGGTAATTTTGATACAACCTTATATCCTTGTAATATTTGTCCTTGTTGATATAATTTAAATATCTCATTATCTCTATTAATTAATAAATTTTTAACTTCATTTTGTGTCTCGATTGTTTTATTTTCTTTATAATTTCCTAACAAATTTTGTTTTAACCCCATCTTATTATTTCCCTATCTTTAAAAAATATTTTTAATATGATATTAATAATACTTAATTTGATATTTGATAATGTTTATTATTGTATCATAATTTGAAAGCGAGGATATCTAAAAAATGCAAGACTTTACTAAAATTAATAATAAAAAACGAATTACTAGTTATGAACATTTAAATAAAAAAATATGATTTAAATTTTAGTGACTATAATTTTGGTTTTGACTGAGAAGTATTTAAAGACTTTGTTGGCGATAGTTATGCCCGTTATTTTACTTCACCAAGTTTTTTTAAGTTTGTTTCTGCTGGTCGTGGTACTAATAAAACATGAAATCATATAGCAGAAAAATTATTTTATGCTTGTAATTTTACTGATGCTTCATCTAATATTTTACGAAGATATACTAATACACATGAGGACACTACTTTTGGAGATACAATTAATGTATGTAATTACTTATATGATAAATATGGTATTGATTTAGGACCAGACAATGAAAATGGTATTATTTGACCCAAAAATGTTAAAGAAGGTGGAGAAATTGTTTTTCCTAGTGGTGTTCGTATTGCTTTTGCTGGTTATGCTAATGGTAATAAAATTATGGGTAAAGTTGGTAAAGGTAGCGGGATTATAACAGCGTGAACTGATGAAATTATACATGCCGAAGAAAAAGAAATCTTAACTGATAAAGAATTAGATAAAAGATATAATAATTTAAGAGTTTCAATGTTTCGTTCTAAAAGTTTAAAAGTGTCTTACGAGAAATACACCGATGAAAATAAAAATGAACAATATAATTTAGACAATCCTATTCCTATAAAAGAATTATCCTGGACATTTAAAGAATGAGATAATATAACAAAACAATACACAACAATAACAACATATTTTCATAAAACATATTCTAATCAATTTACTTTTAATCCTTTTGATAAATACCATGTATTTTATGAAAAATTTATAACACCGTATTTACCTTTAAATGAAAGAATTAAAAATATTTTAAAGAAACATAACCAAATATAATCAGAAAATAAACAAGCATTTAATGGTTTAGGTGTTTTTAATATACGATTAACAATGGGTGCTGTTTGAAGTAAAATACCTAATATCACTAAAAAACTTGTTTTAACCAACAAAGAAGAAAGACCAGACTTATTTGAACTTGAATATTACGGATTTGAATATAACGACAATGACCATAGTATTTATGTTTTACGAAATTATCGTAAATATATTAAAGAATATAATTTAAAAGGATTTTTATAATGCAAATACAAAACAGTATCAATTTGATAGTTATTCAATTGGTGTTGATTATGCTAATGGAACTGAAGACCATACCGTATTTTTATTTAGTGGATATAAAATTAATGAAAATAACGAGTATGATAAATATTTAATTGAAGAAAATGTTATTACACCAAAAAATGCAATGAATTTAAATGAGTTAGTAGAGCATTACGGACAATGAATAATTAATAAATTTGATAAATTTGATGGTTTTGAATATGCCACATTTCATTATGACATTAATGCCCACGACTTTATGCAAAAATTACAAGAAGATATTTACCCGTATTTAGGTTATAAGATTAAAATGTTTAAAGCTAAAAAACATCAAACATCACTTAATAAAGAAGCGGGAATAATTAATCGTGTAACATGAATACGAAAAATGTTTGTTCAAGACAAGATATATGGCATATTAGATAATTTACCATTTTTAGATAAATGTATTAGTGAATTAAGATTTAGCGATACAAAAACAAATATACCCGATAGTAAAATGTACCACGATCCATACGATGCTTTGTTTTATGGTTATTATCCATATCGCTTTCGAAGAATTAGCAAAACTAAAAGCAGAAAACAAAATAAATACTGATAACCAAGAAATTAAAGACAATTTAGTATGAATAGCACCACAAGAAAAACCATTTAATGAAGTTGATAATAAGTATTATTTTGTTGTGTGGCGTGGTGATGAAAATGGTAATTGAAGAATTATTAAATTTCAAAATATTAATTTTTCAGAAAAAAGAAAAGTTTTAGATACACAACAACCTTATGAATTAGCATTAACAAGAGTGGGCGATAACTTTTTTCGTGTTAAAATAGGAGCTGTAAGACCTGTAACATCTTGGTCACAAGATGATGGAACTTATTTTAAATTTGTTTATCGTTGAAATTTAGATACACAACAACCTTATTTAATTATTGATTATAATGGTAATATAAAAGTTAATGAAGAAATATAAAAAGTCAGTTTAATAAGTGACTTTTTATATTTCTAATGTAATTAATGATATTTTTTCATTGTTTCTATGAAATAATTCTAAATTATTAATATTAATTTGTTCTTTTTCTGTAAAAATTATAATATCATAGTTACCATAACCCCATATCCCTGATATTTCAACTTTATTTAAAATAAATAGTTTTTTGTGTTTAAAAAAAGTTATTTTAATACTATCTTCAACTAAATTTTTAATTATACTTATTCAATTTGCTTTTGAATAAAGTAATATATATCATTGCGAAAAATAGTTTAAATAATCTTCTATTTTGTCATTAGAAACAATCAAACTAGTTAAATATTTACCATATTCACCATCTGATAATTTAATTTCAGCAGGAATTAGAGAAGGAATGTTATTTGTTTCTAATTCGCTTGTTATTGATAATCAATTAAAAAAATTTGCTTCTAATTGATAAATAGGATTTTCTGAAATATCTTTGTTTTTAACAGTTACTTTAATTTCATTGTCTTTGTTGTTATTAACATTTGTTTGTTGTTTTAAATTTCAATCTATAATTTGCCCTGTTTTGGGGTCAATGATTATGGTATTTGGTTGACCTTTTATTTCTCAATGATAAACAAATTTAAAATAACTTCCATCATCTTGTGACCAAGATGTTATAGGTCTTACAGCTCCTATTTTAACACGAAATAAGTTATCGCCCACTCTTGTTAATGCTAATACATAAGGTTGTTGTGTATCTAAAACTTTTTCTTTTTTCTGAAAAATTAATATTTTGAAATTTAATAATTCTTCAATTACCATTTTCATCACCACGCCACACAACAAAATAATAATTATCATCTGCTTTTGTCCTTCAAATTGTTGGCGTAATTCAGCCGCTTTATTTGTGGGATTACCTTTTTCATCGTATTTTGCACCTTGAAATTTTCTATCATAATTGTAGCGATATGTTAAATAATTTAATAAAACTTTATCTAAACCATTTTTATTTATGTAGAATAAAGGATGAAATAGGACAAAACAACTCTTGTTAAAGGGTTGTTTTTTTATTTGAAAAACAATCTAACAATTTAATAGATATTTTGGTGGTCTAACCCAACAGTAATCAGTCTGGAAATAATAGACGCTTTAATAAGCGATAGTGGTAATAAGTGCGAGGTCAACATCAAACCAAAATAAAAATAGAGATGGTCGCTTTATAAATAAATTTGCGATTAGCATTAGGTTCTTCAAGGTGCGAGTGAATTTATTTTAAAAACTGAACGCTTTGACCTGAAATGGTGCGGATAAAGAAATGTAATTATATGGCGTCTTAACTATACAAAAAACTACAAATTGTAGAACATTGTAGTTAATATACCAACAATTACCAAAATTAATAATCAGGAGGTAAATATGAAAAAGAAATATTGTCTTAAAAAAAGATATTGAGGTTATTGCTTTAAATGTGATAAACAAAATAAATATATCCTTACCCACAATGAAATTACTGATGAACATTGAGCATTAAATAAAAAGAATTAGGAGGAATTAAATTATGAATAAAAAATACTTATTAATTATTAAAAATGAATATTTAACTACTTATTCTTATTACACACTAGAAGAAGCAAAAGTACGAGAAAAAATTGAAAATAATAATTATGGCTTATCAACGGTAATTATTGATTTAAAAGATATTGAATGAAAAAGAAATAAATAATTATGTGAAGTATTAGATTTACAAGATGCTTTTTTAAATTGCCCTAATTTAAATCGTACTGTTTTAGCTGGTGCTAATTTACAAGGTGCTAATTTAAAAGATGCTGATTTAAAAAGTGCTAATTTAAGAGGTGCTGATTTATGATGTGTTAATTTAGAATATGCTAATTTACGAAGTGCTAATTTAGAAAATGCTTGTTTAGTAGGTGCTAGAATTACAAAAAAACAATTAGACCAATTAATTGTTATTGAGGAGGATGAATAATGAATATAACAGAATCAATTAAATTTGACAAACTTAAAGTAGAAAATGAAGCACTTAAAAAAGAACTTGATGAATTAAAACAACAAATATTATATAAAGAAGATTTTAAAGAATTTGCTCATTGTATGAATTGTGGAGATGATTATTTTTTTAATCGGTGCTTAACTTGTGGTTAAAAAAAATAATTGATTTAAAAGATAATTCTAAATATGACAAATTACCTAGTAAGGAGGGTGAATAATGAATGATATTGTAAAAAATAGAGTAAATAGTATTACATTTCAATTTCCTTTAAAAGGAGATGATTTTAAAAATGAAAGTATTTTAGCATATAATGTTCAAAAATTTAAAGAAGAAAATAAACAAGAATTAACTGAGTATATTTTTAGACATATTAATCATTATTATGCATTAAATGGTTATCAAGGTGTGCATTTAAAAGATATTCCAAGTGCTATTACTAAAAATAATTTTGTTTTTAAAGAATGATTAGAACCTGTTCAAAAATTATTAGATGAACATAATAGAATCGGTAAAATAATTACTAATTATAGAAATTATATTGAAAGATACAGAGTTGAAATTAATAATAATTTAACACAAGCTCGTAAACAAAAACAACAAAAGTTTTTAAAAGAACAAGAATTAAAAAAACAAGAATTACTTGAAAAAGCAAATAGTTTAACACAAGCTTGTAAACAAAAACAACAAAAGTTTTTAAAAGAACAAGAATTAAAAAAACAAGAATTACTTGAAAAAGCAAATAGTTTAACACCAGATATGGGTCTTGATATAGACCAAATTCAAGATGAACAAGTTCGTGTAATGGAACAAATTGAGCAAATTGATAAATCATTAGAACCAAAAGAATTAAAAAAGTTGGTATTAATTTAATTAAAGAAAAATTATTAATAAAAGATATTGAAGTATTAGGGATTGATGATGATTTTTTAGAAAATGATAATCAATATGAATTAAAACAATTAATTAAATATTTAATTGTTGATGAAAAGTTAGTTAAAAACACAATTAAAGCACAATGATATACAAATACTGATAATAAAGTAGTTGGTATTAAAGGAATAAATATTCAAATTAAAGGAGTGAAATAAAATGGTAAATGAATTACAACAATATATTAAAAGTTCAATTATTAAATATGAATTAAAAGTTAATGATAAATATTTAAAAGAAAATATTTTAGCACTTGAAGAATTAAAAATGAAAAATGGACAAAGTTATATGCAATTAGTTAATACTGCTGATAATGCAAAAATAACAGCATTAGGAATTATTAAATTAAGTAATAAAGGATTAATTTTTGGTAAAGATTTTAATATTATTCCATTTAAAAATAAATTAACTACTGTTATTGATAGTAAAGTTTATTGTAAAAGAATGGAAGAAGCAGGGTATAGTCCAAGAAAAGAAATTATATTTAAAGGTGAAAAATTTGAATGAGATAGTTTAAATTCATGCCCTAAAATACATGAAATTAATTTTAATGCAAATACTAGTGATTATAATGAAATTATTGGTGCTTATGCTTTTGCAAAAGATAAAAATGGAAATTATCAAGGTATTTTATTAAGAAAAGCAGATATTGATCGTTTAAAAAATAGTAGTCCTAGTGGTAATAGTGAATATTTACCTTGAAATAAATGACCAAAAGAAATGGTTATATCTAAAATACTAGCAAATTGTTTGCCATAACGAGCAGAAGGTTCAAAATTAGGATTATTAGGGATAATTTCAATCGGAATAAAATTAAGTGGTAATATTTCCTCGCGTTGTAAAGAAGTATAGTTATTCCATTTAGTATCATCAATATATAAATCGGTAATAGTACTATATAATCGTGTTTTTAATGTTCTAATAACTTTTACTTGTTTAGTTATAGCATCAATTTCTAATTTTTCAGTAATAAAAATACTTTGATTATTTTTAATATATGGGTCATAATAAAAAGTACAAGAAACTAAATTGCCCAATTCGTCATACTTGTCATTGTAAAAAACAATCGTAATAAAATTAAGTTTTGAATTATTAACAAAAATAAAATATGCACCCTTACCATATTTATTAATTTTATATTCGTTATATCAATTTTTATTAGTAAAATCTTGCATTTTTAAAAAGTTATTAATTAATTTAGTATCTAATTGCTGATTAGTAACTGGATTAATAATGCTAATTTCTAATTCACGCAGATTTAAAAAATTAGCATTATCCTCACATATTCTTTTTTCTAAAATCTCATTATGTTTTTGAACATTAACATTTTTACGATTAGTAATTGTTGATGCTAAATTAAGATAATAACTATCAATATCATATTCTTTTTTTATTTTTTTCTTTGCTGGTAATAATCCCATTTATAGCACCTCTTATTTTGTATCTTCTTTTTTAATAACATCTTCAATACTATCTTGTTTTTTGTCTTTTTTAAAAAAATCAAAAACTTTATCAATTAAATAAATAAAAGACCCAGTAATAAGCAACGATAATCCAATATAAAAATATTCTGGTCATTCAATATCAATTACTTTAAATACCTTACAAAAAAATAATACAACTGCACTTATTATTAAAATAGCACCCAATCCTCAAATAAATACTTTGAGAATTAATAACAAAATTTCTGATTTATATTCTTTTAAATCCATTTATAACACCTCACTTTCTTTCTATACTTCTTGTCGTAAAACCCGAACACTATTAATTGGTATATTAGAACCCTCTGAACCATTAGTTAAATAAACCCGACCAGTAGCATTATATAAAGCAATACTATAAGGGGTTTTATCGATATCATCAATAAAACAAGTTGCTTGATGTTTAGATAAAGTTTTATTTTCTTTTGTTTCTGTAAAATAAGGTGGTTCAAGTCATAACATACCTTCAGCACCTTTACGATTAGTTGGTGATAATCAAACTTGATAACGATATTCTTCTGAAAATTCAGGAATATCAATATACTTAGCACTATCAGGCTTATATGATATCTTTACTTTTTCTCATTTAATTTTTTTAACAATTTCACCTAATAATTTAAAAGCAATTTCATTTGTAATATTATCAAAAAAATCTTTAATTGTCCTTTTTGAATAGCCTTGGTTTCAAATTTAGATAATACTTTTCTAGTTTGTTCATTAATTTTATTAATTGCTTTTTGTTTAATATTAATTATTCTTTTTTCAATTGGTGCTAATAATTTTTTAGTTACTTTTTGAATATAAAAATTTGGGTTTATTTTATCTAATTTGTCTAAAATTTTATTTAATTTAATTGGTGTTTTATGAATAAAATTAACTAATTTATTTTTATATATTTTATTTGCCCGCATTAAATTAAAATTTAATAGTAATTTTTTACCAATACCTTTTTTATGCAAATCAGTCATAATTTTATATCATTCATCAGTACTTATTTTTGTTATTTTTTCAAAACTTAAACCATACTCAGATAATCAATTATTAACATATCCTTGATATTTTTTTGTTAATCTAGGTGCTTTTTGTACCAACTTTGGACTTATTTTTTGTAAGTTTTTTTCAATTTTTAATAGATTGTTAATTTTTCCTAAATTAGAAATTTTAAAACCTTTAGCAAAATCATTACGTGCTAACTTCCCAATTGTATATGATAAAATATCATTATTTGCTTGTTTAGTAAAATCAAATATTAATTTGTTAAATAAAATTTTTTTGCCCGCAACTTGTCTTACAACATCTTCTAAGTTTTTAGCAGTTACTATTCCTAATTTTTCAAGTAGTTTAGTTTCTTTTGCTAATTTTAAAACTTTTGTTATTCTAGCAGCACTATTTAATTTACCAATACCCCCAATTGCTGGCAATAAATTTAAAGCGGTACTTTTTGCCGTAACTTCTGCGGTTAATTTATCATATATTTGATTAACTGTAAAATCAGTTGCTGTTTCTACTCCAAACTATATAAGAGCAGCAGCAAAATTAGATAATCCCGCACCTAATCCAAAAGCAGAAGCAATCCCACCAGTTAAAACTGATAAACCAAGTGCTAAAACTTGTATTCCTAAAAATTCTAATAATTGTAAAGCAAAACTTTTTTGTTGTTGCTGAATTGATAATCTGGATGGAGTTTTAATACTATAAATAAGAGAAGTTTTTGTTGTTCCAATTGGCATTTTTATTTTTTATTTTGGTTTTTTTAGTAGCGTCAGGAACAATAATTTCCATTCCCACAGTTTCTTCATTTAATCAATTTTTACCATTTAAACTATATGGTAATGTTACATCCGATGTAACATTACCTTCATCGCGATCATTAAAGATTTTATGTTCATAATCTAAAATATTAACAGTATAATCTGATGTTCTTAAACCAGCATTAAGTTTTTGAATTGCTTTAATAATACCAGTATTCATTTCAGCAATTACATCTGCTTTTTTAATTAAATCAGGTACATCACTATATCAAGGTTTTTTAAAGACCCAATATTATCTTTATTAAAAGATTTAATACTCATTTGATTTACTTTTTGAACTTTATAATATTGAATTTGTGATAAACCAGTGGCATTATTTTTACCTTCAATATAAATATCAATATAAATATATGTTGTAGTTATATCGTAAGTTGAAGGCGAACCTTGATAAAATAAAGGTCATCAATCATAATCATCAACTGTTAAACTTGCATCAACTGTTTTAACTGCTTTTAAAACTTTATCATTTAAAAGTTGTCTTAAATCTTCATTAACTACTTTTTGCGGTACAATAATTCCTTTAATTATTTCATCGTTTGTTAAACTATCAACATTTTTAATTTTATCGTGGATATCTATGGCGCTACTTACTTTGAATAAATTAGAGAAACTGTTCCACTATATTTATTTGGATTTCCAGTTGCTAATGCGCCAGTAGATGTAATATTAGAGAATGTTGCATCTCCAGTTTGATAATTAGGAATTTTTACTTTAATAGCAGTTTCTAATTCTGCTGTTTTTGGGATATCACCAGCCATTGTAATTTGACCTAAATTAGGTACTGTAATAACTTTTGATAAAGCAGGCTTTGAATAAATGTGTTTAATAATTCCTTTTGTTTCAACTACTGCTCCACCCAAATATAAAACTCTTTCCATAATTAAAGTATTACCCATTCCAGTACCTAAATCTGCCGCACCAACTCTTAATGGGGTATGGTCTTTTTTACGTAAAATAAGTGGGTCATATTTTTTGCTAAATTTAAAAGCTATTGCATTAACACCATTTGGTAATAGATTAATTGTTCCTTCTGAACCATCTTCATTAATAATGGGTAATTTTTTAGGAACCATATAGTATGTTGTTCCTTCAACAGTTTTCATTGCTCCACTTGTTTCAATTACACTATTAATTTGGTCATTTGATCCAAGTTGTAATTGTAATTTATTACGAATTCCACGGATAAAATCTGCTGAACCTAGTACAACTGTTTCTGATGGAGTAAAACCATTTTCATATATTTTGTCCATAATTTCATCGTGGATTTGTAAAGCATTTGTATCATCAGCTTTATTTCCTTGAATAGTTGTAACTTCTCCATTATTAATAATTTCTAAAATTTTATTTCGTTTATAAGCAATTTCAGTATCCATTGCTTGTTCAATATCAGCGGATCAAAGATTAGGATTAAAATCACTTTCTACTGGGTCTAATTTACGAGCAAAAGTTAAAATTGTATCTAATTCAACAATTCCATCTTCAAACTCAACAGTTGAGTATTTTAATAAGTTATCATCGGTATTAAATACTTGACCACCTTTTCCTAGGCCTTGTTTATATTTAATATTTTTCTTTCTTTTATATGTTAAACCAAATTTATTTGCTTATTTTCACGCAAATAAATCTTCTCAACTAAATTTTTGTTGATATGTTTGTAAATATCATTCTTCAAATGCTTCTCGTTCTCGTTTTGTTGCTTGATTAGCAATATCACCGAAAATTCTTTGTGGATTTTGTGCCATAATTTTATACCTTCTTTCTATTTATTAAATACATTGTCAATATCTAAAATATTGTTTTTTTGTTCTTCTGTTTTTGGTACTCCACCAGTATTAACTGTTTGTACCTTAATTAATTCATCATAAACACTTTGTAATTGTGTTTTGATAACTTCAATATCATCGTTAATATCATAAGACTTTAATAAAACATTTTTAAATTCTTCATTATCAGTTAAAGAATTAATAAAGTCAATTACTTCAATTTGTTTTAATTGAATAGTTTGTTGTTCAATTTGAGAAGTTAATTCAGTATTTTTTGTTTGTAATTCGTTGATTTGTTGATTACTATTTTCTAAATTACTTGCATTAAATTCTTCAACTTCAGCAGTTTTAATATCTAAACTACCATCTTCATTTTTAATTGGTTCATTATCTTCATTGATAAGAACATATTTTACATTTTTTAATGCCATTGCTTTTCCTCCTATTTTTTAATATTTGTATTTGTTCTTTTTCTAATCGCTTTTTGTATAATTTCAAAACTATCTACTCGAAAAGATAAAAAACAAGCATCAACTTCAATACCAGCAGCAACAAGTGCTTTAATTTTAGTTTTAATAGGATTTTCATATAATTTAACAGTTAATTCTAACTTATTAACTTTTTTATTTTTTATTTTAGGTTTATTAGTTATTGATTTTTTAGATAAATTACTTTTTGTTTGTGCCATTTTTATCAACTCCTTTTAATAAAAAATATTGTAAATGTTTCCAAGCATCTAATTCATGCTCTGTCATTTTAATATTTCCAGTATAAATATAATTTTTCTTAACAAATTTTATTTTTGAACTCATTTAATATTAAATACATATTATTTATTGCTTCTTCTTCAGAATTAGAACTAAAAGTAATATTATTAATTATTTTCTTTTGCAAAACATTATAAATAATAATACCAGTTTGTCCAATTCCAGCAGGGTCAATTGAAATAATATATTTTAATTTATTCCTTTGATTTTTTGGTCAATTTGTAATATTTTTCATTCATCTGATGCTAAATCTAAAATATCGTTAATTTTATAATGTTTCATATATGAAACAATAACATCTCATTTATTTTTAAATAAATTTAAATACATTTTGGCTCATTCTAAACATTGCAAATCATAATGTTTTTTATGATGTTAAATACGGCAATTAATAGGTTGACAATTAACTCAATCAAATGATGTTGTTATTTCATCTCAAGTTTTATTAATATACAAACTTTTATATTCTGTCATTTTATCTATACTCCTTAATTCTTTTTGCGTAAACCTAATGTTCAGTGTTCATCAGTAATTTTGTCTTTTGAAACTGGATAACTTCTAAGCATTAATTCATTTATTTTGTTAATAGTTTTTTTATTTAACTTTTTCATATTTCACATCCTTACTAAGTAATTTGTTATATTTTGAATTATCTTTTAAATCAATTATTCTTTTTCAATCACAATTTCTGCACCGATCAAAAGATAATTTATCTACACAATTAATACAATAATAAAATTCTTTAAAATCTTCTTTATATAATTGTTGTTGTTTTAACTCAGCAAGTTCTTTTTTAAGTGCTTCATTTTCTTCTTTAAGTGTTCGTATTTTACTATTAAGTGCTTCATTTTCTTTTTCTAACTTTTCATATTTAATTCATTCTGTTATATTCATTATTCATCATCCTCAATAACAATTAATTGGTCTAATTGTTTTTTAGTGATTTCAATATTTTTTAAATCAGCATCTCGTAAATCAGCAAAAGATAAATTAACACCTCTTAAATCAGCATCTTGTAATTTAGCACATCGTAAAACAGCACCGTTTAATTTAGAACATTGTAAATCTAAAAATTCTCTGCTTAAATATTCATTTATTTTTTGTTCTTCAACAGTAATATCTGTTAAATCTTTAATCATATCTTGTAATATTTTCATTTTATAATTTTCTTTTTGTAAAAAAACATAATATTCCTTTATTGGTTAATATTTTGATATTTAGTAGATAATTTATTTTAGTATTTAATTACTTCTCCGCCCGCTTCACTTCGGGGGTGAGCGGGGGCGGATAGGATATTTTGATAGAGTTTACCCCCCACGGAAATAAACAAAAAAACAGTTTACCCAGTTATTAATTACGCTTCATCCATCCCTACACAACTTTATATAAAGAAAATAACCTTTTGGAGCTCCTCCCTCTTGTTTTTTAGTGTCCGATATTGTTTTTTTCGGTTTAACAGCACTCTTTTTATGAAACAAGCAAAAACACACGCTCTGACATTTCGCGGGCGACTAACCCCGCCGAGAATTAAAGAAATAAATAGGAGTAGTAAATCCAATCGCTTTCACACTTTTTTAAGGTTTCGTGCCATAGATGAGTTATCCATCTTTAAGCATCAAAATATTAAGTTTTAGATTGCATTATTCATCAGATAGTACCTTTATTAAAAATGATATTATTAGTTGTTAAACCGAAAAAAAATATAATAAATCACAGAAAGGAAATTATAAAAATTAACTAATTTGTAGGGAAAAATGGGTTAATTTTTAATTTTAAAGATACTATCTAATGAATAATGCAAATAAAAAAACGCTTTAATAAGCGATTACTTTAATTTGTATTTAATTACTTTATTTATATTTTTTATAAAACCTAAGCTTTTTTCTTACTACCCAATTTTTGATGCAGGACAACCCATATTAATATCAATAATATCACAATCACTATGTTGATCAACATATTTTGCTGCTGCAACAAAAGTTTCCATATATGTTCCAAAAATTTGCATTGAAATTGGATGTTCTAATTTATTTACCTTAATCATTTGTAAAGTTCGTTCATTTTTTTGTAAAATTGCTTTATCACTAACCATTTCAGCATAAACCAATCCTGCTCCTAATTCATGACAAATAATTCGGAATGCTTCATTCGTAATTCCGGCCATTGGTGCTAAAAAAACTTGCCCTTTGATTTCAATATTTCCAATTCTCATTTTTCTAATTCCTTCTTTAATTAACAGTCATTAGATAAATCTTAATCAAAAATAACAATAAATTCAATAAAAAAACTATTTTTAAGACTAGTTATTCCTTATTATAGTTCATATATGATATTACAAAAAAAGTTTCTCAAAAATGAGAAACAAAATATTATTTTCGTCCATGTGGTTTGTTGCAATCACATTCAAAACATTTATGATCACTGTTTGTACCTGAACATGAACATTTACAAGCATGGCAAGATAACCTACAATCTGTCATCTGAATTTCCTCCTTACAAAAATATTGCTTAATAAATATTACTTGTAAGTAAATAGTTAAACGATAACTTCTTTTTAATTGTAACAAATTTCAATAATTCATTAAAGATATTGTAAAATTATTTTATTATTTTAAAAAATATTTCTAATAATTTTAATAAAAAAATGTAAAACACATAATAGCGTTTTACAAATTAAGATCAATCAATTTCACTTGGTTTCTTTGGATGTGTATTTTTCTTAATTTGGTCAATTAATCCATTACGAACATGAATAACTGTATTAGCAATATCAGCAATATTTGGGTTATGCGTAACAATAATAACCATTGTTTTATATTTTTTATTAACATCAACTAAAATTTCAAGTACTTTTCGACCCATTTCTTCATCTAAAGCTCCTGTTGGTTCATCACCAAATAAGATATCTGGATTTTTTGCTAATGCTCTAGCAATTGAAACCCGTTGTTGTTGTCCCCCTGACATTTGGTGAGGATATTTGTTCATTTGTTCTTCCATTCCAATTGTCTCAAAAATATCTTTAATTGTCATATCCTTATTTTTGTTTTTACTTAAATTTTCCCCAACTTCAGCATTTTCTTTGGCAGTTAAATTAGTTAATAAATTATATTGTTGGAAAATAAAACCAACATTATCTCGTCTAAATTTTGTTAAATCAACATCTTTTAATAACGATAAGTTATAGCCAATAACAAAAACATCACCACTTGAAACTTTATCTAAACCTGAAATAATGTTTAGTAATGTAGTTTTTCCTGATCCAGAAGGACCTAGAATAACAATAAAGTCTCCTTTTTCTAATTTTAAATTAATTCCTTTTAAAACTGGTGTTTCAACTTCCCCAGTAATATATGATTTTTTCACATCAACTAGTTCAATTACATATTTACTTGTATCTGGTTTACTATTTGTTGTTGAAATAATTTCCCCTTTTATAATTCGTTTTGAATATAACTTTGTTTGTTTCTTTTGCTCTTTTAACTTTTGTTTAAATTTTTTAACGGAAGTATAATCAATTTTTTCTTTTGGTTTTTTGTCATTTGGTTTTTTTGCTTTAGCTTCTTTTCCATGTGGTTTTGTTTGGTCTGTACTAGGTACATCTTTAATTTCAGCCATCTTGTGTTGTGCCTCCCCTTTAAATACTAAAATACATTTTACAATTATTTTTTATCATAATAATATCATAACAAAATTATTATAATTTTATAAACTTATTTAAGATATCTTGCCCTGATATCTTGCCGTTATTCTTTAAGTAAACTTTTTAAATCACTTGCTCTAATATGATATTTTTTGCGGCAAAAATCACATGCAATTTCAATTTCACCATTATTTATTAAAATTTCATTAAGTTGCTCATTACCTAATAATTTTGCTGATTCTAAAACTTTTTCGTATGAGCAACTACATTCAAATTTAACTTCATCAACTTCTAACACTTTGGCATTTTGATCAATTAGTTTAAAAATATTAATTAAATTATCTTCAGCAATTAATTTATGACTAATGTTTTCTAAATTTTCAATTTTTTCTTCTAAATAGTCAATATCTTCTTCTTTATGTTCTGGTAACAACTGTGCGAAAAAACCAACTGCTTTTGCAATTGTATTATCTTCATTCATTTTAATTGAACATGCAATAACTGATTTAATTTGTTCACTTTGTGCTAAATAATAAGTAAAATCTAAATTAATTTCACCAGAAATTAATTGAATTTGACCTGAGAAACTTTCTTTCATTCCTAAATATTTCATTACGCGTAAATAACCATTTGTACCAACTACTTGGGAAATAACATTATGTTCACGATCAATTTCATCAACATCAAATTGTGGATTAGCACAAAATCCTCGTACTTTATGACCAGTATATTCTGCCATAATCGTTCCAATTGGACCATTTCCATTAATAATACTTGTCATTTTATCAGTTGCATTTTTCATATCACTACCAATTAAAATAGTGGCTAGAACAACTCTTGACAACACAATTGTTGCAAGCGGATTAGTTGCATGTAATTTAATAATATCGTTTAATGATTTAGTTGCATCAACAACTGTCATTTTAACATTATGAACATTACTAATTGCTTTCGTTGCTTTGTCCATTCCTTTAAACTCCTTTATAAATTTCTTTACTTTGCAATTATAGTATAATCATCGTTAAAAGTAAAACAAAAAGTAGACTTAATTAGCCTACTTCTTATTTGGATCATTATTTTTATCATCTTTTGGGTGATCTTTTTTTCGTTCTTTTGGTTTAACTTCTAAAATTTCACCTTTTGCTTCTTTTTCTTTATGCTTTGCTGCACGTTCTTTTTCATGAATTACTTCATCAGGTAATTTATGATATTTATCAATATATTCAATTTGTTCTGCCGTAATTGTTTCTAATATTTTTAAACTTTCAGCAATTAAATTTAATAAACTACGATTTTCAGAAATTAATGCTTTTGCTGTTACATAACAATCATCTAAAATTTTACGAACTTCAGTATCAATTTTAGCCGCAATATCTTCTGAATAACGTTTTCTTGTTCCAGTATATTCATCTTTTGGTGATTCAAATTGAACTAATCCTAAAGAACTCATTCCATATTCAGTAACCATATGACGTGCAATATTAGTTGCTTTTTCTAAATCATCATGTGCTCCTGTTGTTATTTTTGTTTTTCCAAAAATAATCTCTTCTGATGCACGCCCACCTAAATAACCAGTAATTGTCGCATATAAGTTCTCTTTACTATGAAACATTGTTTCTTCTTTTGGTGTCATAATTGTATAACCACCTGCTTGTCCACGTGGAATAATAGTAACTTTTTGAACTTTGCTAGCTGCTTCTAAACGTAAACCAATTAGAGCATGACCAGCTTCATGATAAGAAACAATATCTTTATCCATTACTGAATATTTACGTGATTCTTTTGCTGGTCCCCCAACAACACGATCAATCGCTTCATCAATAATATTAACAGTAATAATTTTTAAATTCTTACGAACACATAAAATTGCTGCTTCATTTAAAACATTCTCTAATTGAGCTCCAGAAAATCCTGGCGTTCTTTCCGCGATTCGTCTAAAATCAACCTCTGTTGAAACTGCTTTATTTCGAGCATGTAATTTTAAAATTGCTTCTCGTTCATTAATATCTGGTAATGAAATTTGAATCTGGCGGTCAAAACGCCCCGGTCTTAATAAGGCATAGTCTAATACATCAACTCGGTTTGTTGCTGCCATAACAATAACTCCCGTATTAGTTCCAAAACCATCCATTTCAACTAATAATTGGTTCAATGTTTGTTCATTAGCACCACTCCCAATTGAAACAGTTCTTTTTCGACCAACAGCATCAATTTCATCAATAAAAATGATACATGGTGCAGCTTTTTTAGCTGCAATAAACATTTCACGAATTCTTGAAGCACCAACTCCAACAAACATTTCTTCAAATTCAGAACCTGAAATTGAAAAGAATGGAACACTAGCTTCTCCAGCAACAGCTTTTGCTAATAAAGTTTTTCCTGTACCTGGTGGTCCTTCCATTAGAACTCCTTTTGGAGCACGAGCACCCATACTTGAATATTTCTGTGGATTCTTTAAATAATCAACTAACTCAACTAACTCTGTTTTTTCTTCATTAATTCCTGCAACATCAGAAAATTTAACAGTCGATTGAATTTGACGTGCTTTATTTTTCCCCATTGAAAAGGGATTAGCACCTGACATCCCACCAGACATTTTTGATAAACGAGCAATCATAAAGACGGCGATTCCCATTATTAATAATCATGGTACTAATTGTATTAACATCGCTTGTCACATTGGAACAAACTCACGGTCAACTGAAACAAAACCACCTTTTAATTTATTTTTAAAATTTTCATCTCATGTATTTGTTGGTATTTCGCCCTTGTAAGTATAAGTTCTAAAACCTTCACGGTTTCATTCCGAACTATAGCGAACAGTTTTGATAACACCACCCTCAGAATATCGAATTACTCCTTCCATAACTACAGTATTTTTACCAACATTAGCCTTAATAGTAATTTCATCAATATTTTGATTGTTATACTTTTGAGTATTACCAATTTTTTGCATATCTCCTTCGCTAATTTTTGTAATATCTGATTTTGTTCATAATACAATTGTTAAAATAATCAAACCAATAAAAATTAATGAACTTATAATTGCAAATCACATTCTTTTTTTATTCATAACTGTTTCCTCTCTATTAAGACTTTTAAAATTAATCTTTTTCGGTCATTTGAAACAATGACCCAATTCTAGACTATTTTATCATAAAAAAAAATAAATTGTATTTTTCCGCTAAAGTATTATTAATAAATTTATTAATTTTTAAATCAACTAAATTATTCGCATAAATAAGGTTATTATCCTTATCTAATACAAAATAACTTTTTCGTGCTAAAAGCGGTACTTTATTTTTGATAAATCAACGATTTAAACGCATCTTATTAATCATTGCATTTCTTAGCAAAAATAAATCGTTGGTAATTGTGATTGGTCATTGTGCTGCTGCTATCATAAAATCATACTTATTTTTAGTTCCCCAATTAATAATATTTTCTTTTCATTTTATTGGTAATACAGTTGTTGGTGTTATTTGAATTGTTGTTAATTCTAAAAGTTCAGTATTAACAATTTCAAAATTATCATATGATTTAATTAAAGAATATCTTGAATTAATTTTAAGAATAATATTTGGTTTTAAACTTTTTAATTCCTTAATTATTTCATCTAAAAACTTTCTTTTTTTATTCCTAATTAAATAAACAACCTTATTAATTTTAAAATAATTAAAAATAATAATTTTTTGCAACTGAATATTATTAAGAGCATTAAAACTAGTAACATTAATTTGCCCAAAATTTTCAATCAAATAATTTTTTGCAACTAACTTTAATTGTTCATTTTCCTTATTTTTTTCCTCAATTTCTAATAACATATCTTGTAAATTAATATCCTGAATTTCATTACGAATAATATTTCGATTATAAATCGCTAAGATATTAGTTGAATCAATTGCATAATTAATTTGCTGATGAAATAAATATTCAATAATTTCTTCTCTTGATATTTCTAACATAATCCTCAATATTTTTAGTTTTTTGTTAAATAATTGAGAATAATAATAACTAGTTTTATTTAGACCATAATATTCAAAAATCGCATTTCGTTGTTTTTGCAAAATATATGTTTCAATATGATCAGTCAAATTATGGGCAATTAAAACACCCTGGCAACAATATTTTTCACTAATTTGTAAAAAAAAATCATATCGTATGCTACGAGCAACTGCTTGAAAATTATGAGAATTAGTCTGATACTGTTCATAGTCTTTCGCTGTCACTTTTTTTACATAGAACTTAATATTTCGTTTTTGGCAATATTCAACAACAATTTGTTCATCATAGTCACTATCTTTTCGCTTCTGGTAATTTACCAAACATACAATGAAATTATTAATATCTAACTCTGAATTATTATAAATATTGTCAAGTAAAAACATACTATCCGGACCACCAGACACCCCGATAACATATTTTTCATTCTGTTTTAAAAGTTTAGTTTCCATTTCTATCACCTATTTTCGAAATAATTTTAAAACTTGTTCTGTATAATGATAATTCTTATTATGAACAATGATTGGTTTTTCAACAATAAGGCCTGCCCCACTTTGAAAACGAGCTTCAATTAAAACATTATTTGCTTCACTTTCTACAAAAGGATGAATAAATTGTAGTCGCTTAATATTAAAACCATACTTAATTAATAATGCAGTAATTTCTAATAATCTTGTTGTACGATGAATAATCGCAAAATACCCTCGATTTGCAACTAATTTCTTAGCAGCAAAAATAATCTCTTCTAATGTGACATCTGTTTCATGGCGTGCTGGAATTAATAATTTATTTTTTTCATTTAATTTTGCTCCATCAACTTTAAAAAACGGCGGATTGCAGACAATTAAATCATATTTAACATTAGCATTAGTTTTAACATATTCATTAATATCATTATGAATAATTTTAATCTGTTTAATTTTATGATTTAATGCAACATTTTCCTCTGCTAATTGTACAGCTTCTTTTTGCAATTCAATGCCAGTAATTGGTGTTGAAGTTAAAGTTGATAAAATTAACGGAATTACCGCATTATTAGTACCAATATCTAAAATATTTTTTATTTTTGTATTTAATGTTGCAAAACGAGCCAGTAGGACTGTATCCAATGAAAAATTAAACATATCAGTTCGTTGGTTAATTTTAATTCCCTCATAATCTAATAAATCATTTAAAACTTTCACTTTACACCTCGTTATATCAATCAATCAATCCCTTTTCTAAAATTAATTCTTTATTTAAATTTTCCAATAATAAATTGGCAATAGTATAACAAATTTCAATTAACTTGCTATTTTTATGATTTAGTTTTTGAATTAAATCTTGATTTGTAATTTGATATTTTTCTCATTCTTTCTTTTTTAAAACATTAGCAATTGCTAAAAAAAATTGGCGGCATTCAACACTATCATAATTATTTAACTGACGCATATGAATAAAGTTATTTGTCGAGTTACTTGCAAAATTGTTAAAAAAAGTAGAAATAAATTCATTTTTAAAATCATCAACTTCTAATAAATCAGTTGTATTTTCTAAAATAATATTTAAACAACGTGATTTAATAGTATCAATAACATTTTTTTTATTAGTTGTTAACAAAAAAGCGTATGTATTTTTACTAGGCTCTTCTAAAAATTTTAATAATGAATTAGCAGCTTCTAATGTTAATAAATCAATACCATTAATAACATATACTTTTATTCCTGTTTGTTCTAACGCAGAATAATTAAAGGTTTGAATAATTTCTTGAATTGCTTCTTTTTTGATTGTTGTTTCAAAATCACCTTTAATTTTTAAATCATAATAAGTTTTATTATTAATGCGGTGACAAATATCACATTCACAATCTTCTCCTTGTTTTTTTAAACACAATAAAAATTTAATAACTTCTGTTGTAAATTTTTCTAATTTAACTTTATTATTGCAAGAAATCAAAAGTTGATTTGATAAATTATTTTTTAAAATTAAATTTTTAAATAGTGTCATTTTCTCAACATCATTTTTTGTAAATAAATTATCCATTTTCTTTGTCCTTTATTTTTTGAATAATTTCATCAACATAATAATATACTTGTTCTAATACTTCATTCACTGGTTTACTAGCATCAATAACTTTAATGCGATCTGCATTTTCACTAATTAAAACTTGATACCCTTCATATACCTTCTTGTGAAACGAATTTTTTTCTAAATCAAGACGGTTCATTTCAACCTCATTTCGAACTTTCATTCTTTCACTTGCCATTGTTGGTTGAATATCAAAAAAAAGAGTTAAATCTGGCTTTGTTGTGCCCAAAACAATGGATTGTACTTCATCTAATGTTCGAATTCCTAATCCACGAGCATATCCTTGATATGCTGAAGTAGAATCCATAAAACGATCACAAATTACAATTTCTCCTCGTTTTAACGCCGGAAAAATATCTTCAACAACATGTTGCCTACGAGCAGCAATATATAATAAAGCTTCTGTTCATGGGTCCATTCCTAAATTATGTTTACTTAAAATAACATTTCTAATTTGCTCAGCAATTTCATTGCCCCCTGGTTCTCGTGTTAAAACAACTTGATATCCTTCTGACCGTAATTTTTCTTTTAATAATTTTGAAATCGTTGTTTTCCCAGAACCATCAATTCCTTCTAATGTTATAAATAGCATCATTACACTCCCTGTTCTTAAACATCTTTACGTCCCTATAAAGATTGTTTTAATGTTACCTCATCAATATAATCTAAGGAAGCACCAATTGGTATCCCTTGGGCTAAACGTGATATTTTTATATTAAGTGATATTTTTATATTAAAAGGTTGCAAAAATGTTTTTAAGTATTGAGCTTTTACTTCTCCTTCAAAAGTAGTACCAACAGCAATAATTACTTCTTTTATAATTTTATCATTCATTCGGGATTCTAACGCAGAAAAATTCAATTTATCTGGTGTAATGCCATTTTTTACATTAATTTCACCATTTAAAACATTATAAACTCCATTAAAAACTTTTGTTGCTTCAATTTTTATAATATCAAAAAAATGCTAACAACACAAAGCTTTGTTTGTTCACGTAAATTATTATGGCAAAACAAACAAACATTATTTTGCATTAATGTTGAACAAATTGAGCATTGATGATAATTATTTTTGATTTTATTAAAAACATGCTCTAATGATTCCAATAATGATGGTTTAATAATTAATTTATTAAAAATCCTTTCCGCAGTCTTTTTACCAACACATAAAATAGTTTTTAATTCCATAATTAATTCTTCATAGTTCATTTCAAATCTCCAATCAATTATTCTACTATCTTAATGTTATCAAAAATCTGTTTACCAGTTTCAAGAACATCTTTATGTTCTTCATAGTTATCAATTTGTTTAACTAATAAATTTTGGTAAAACTCTTCAACATCAATTAATGTTGGCTTTGGTAATTTATTTGCTTGTCTAATTTTAACATAATCATTGCGAACACTAGTTCACTCAGTTTCACTTAAGGCAATAATAATAAAATCAAAATTAAATGCTTGGAAAATCTTATTGCGAAATTCTCAATTACACATTTCAAAACTAATTCAATTTGCTTCTGGTTTTGTATTAGTTACAATAATCAGTCCTTGTTCTGATGCAGCCGCATATTTAACATCATAGAAACTAATTAATTTATCTAATTGAACTACTTTACCTTTTTCGTTAATTAATTCCATAAATTTATTTTTAAATTTTTCTCGCTTTTCTTTACTAGCTTTAATTAAAATATTAAAAATTTGATTATTAGAATAATTAATATTAGAAAATTCATAGATATTAACTTTATTTTTCATATCGTCACGATATTTTTGTAAGTCAGTTATTCCTTCTAATTCTTTTCCATAAGAAATTTGCTCTGATCCAACTGACTGAAAACTTTCTTTTTCCTTTGTTTGTTCAAAATTAGTTTGAAGATCATTTTTATCTAATATTATTTTATCTTGTTGTTGTTCTATGTTACTAAAAGAACTATCATTAGGTTCTTTATCATTAAATAATGAAAAATTATGAAATAATGGTTGGTTATTAGGTAATTTCGGTTCTTTTAAATGAATTATTTCATCATTGTTTTTTAATGGTATCACTTGATCTTTTTCATAATTATTTTCTATTATTTCTATATTTTTAGAAATTTGTTCTATTTTATCATGATTAATTTCTCTTTCCTCTGTATGCTCTAAAATCACTAAATCACTTAATTTTAAATTCTGTAAATTCTTAGTATTATTTTCAAAAATTGCTAAAGCTTTTAATAAAATTAATTCAAAATACATTTCTTGTGTTTTACTATTTCGCATTTTGCTTGCTGCTTCAGTAAACAAATCAAGTAACATAATTAATTCTTTTGAACTTAATTGTTCAGCAAATTGTTTTGCTTGTTCTTCTGATAATAAATTTAAAAAAATTGAATTATTTGTTTGTTTAAACTCAAAAATTTCTTTTAAAATATCTAATAAATTTAATGTTAAAATTTCAAAATCAGAACCTGATTGATAAATTTTTTTACTAGCCATTAAAACTTCTGTTGTTTTATATTCTAAAATATCTTTTAATAATTTTAATTTAATGGTTTTTGAAACTGTTGCAAAAATAATATTTACATTTTCTAAGGTAACATTTCGATCAGAAAACATAATTACTTGTTCTAAAATACTTAATGAATCGCGAGCACTACCATCAGCCAAAAGAGCAATTTCTTTAATCGCAGCCAAATCATATTTAATTTCCTCTTTTTGTAAAATATTAATAATATTATTTTCTAATTCAACTTTTGAGATCTTACGAAAATTATATTGTTGACAACGTGAAATAATTGTTGCAGGAATCTTATGACTTTCAGTTGTTGCTAAAATAAAAACAACATGTTTTGGTGGCTCTTCTAATGTTTTTAATAATGCATTAAAAGCTGAATTAGTTAACATATGAATTTCATCAATAATATAAACTTTATATTTTGTCATCGTAGGAAGTAACTGAACGTTATTTCTAATTTCTCGAATTTCATCAACACCATTATTTGAAGCAGCATCAATTTCAAATACATCAACTGCTCCGGCGCGGTTTATTTCCTGACAACTAGCACATTCATTACACGGATTCCCTTTATCTAAATTAATACAATTAATTGATTTTGCAAATATTTTTGCAATCGAAGTTTTCCCTGTCCCACGTGGTCCTGAAAATAAATATGCATGCGAAAATGTATTATTTATAATTGCATTTTTTAAAGCTTTTCTAATTTCAATTTGTCCAAAAATTTTATCAAAATTATTTGGTCGATATTTACGATATAAAGAAATATAATCCATTTTTTATGCTCCCGTCCAATATTATGTTATAACAAATTTATTTTACTCCTTTAATTAAAAATATTCTATCTTAATTGTTCAAAAAATTTCTTCATTAAATCTTTTAAAATCATATTTTCCTCATGTTTTCTAACATGTTGAACTTTTAATTTTGAAACATCAAAAGTATGATTAGACTTTAAAAAACCATATTTTTCATTTGATAAATAATAATTAATAACTTTAATTCCTGAATTAATTATTGCTCCTAGGCACATCATACATGGTTCAACAGTAACTCATATTGAACAATCACTAATTTTATTTGTTCGTTTTTTTCGACATGCTTGATTTAAAGCATAAATCTCAGCGTGTGTTGTTACTGAATTTTTTGTTGTTTTATTATATCCAATGGCAATAATTTTACCATTTTGGTCAACAACTAATGCAGAAATTGGAACATGTTTTTTCTTATATGCTCGTTGTGATAACTTATATAATTTATTGAAAATTAATGTAGTATCTGTCATAAATTCACCCTTATCATAAAAAATGTCATTACACATAGCCCTTAGTCTTATGGCTGCTACCTTCCGGTCCTGACCAATTTCAAATGTAACTATTGTAATGACATAAGTAATTATAGCATATAATTTTATTTTGCATATCTTTTATTTATTAAAAACTGCAATGTTTCACGTGAAACATTGCAGTTTTTTGGTTTTTCTTTTCCTTGACTGTTTAAAATGTTTCACGTGAAACATTTTAAACAATAACAGTTTGACCTTGAAAATAAGGCTGCAATTTTTTTGGAATTGTAATAGTCCCATCTTCATTTTGATAATTTTCTAAAATGGCAGCAATTAAACGATCAATTGCTAAACCTGATCCATTTAAAGTATGAACATATTTTATTTCATTATTATCATCACGATAACGTAATTTCATCCGACGTGCTTGAAAATCAAGACAATTTGAACAAGACGAAATTTCCCGATATTTATTCTGACCAGGCATTCATACTTCTACATCATATGTTTTTGTTGAAGAAAATCCCATATCACCTGAACACAACAAGATTACACGGTATGGAATTTCTAATAATTGAAGAATATTTTCTGCATCTAATACCATTTTTTCTAATTCTTCAAATGAAGCTTCTTCGGTAGTAAACTTAACCATTTCAACCTTTTTAAACTGGTGTAAACGAATAATTCCTTTTGTATCACGTCCAGCAGAACCAGCTTCTTGACGAAAACATGGTGTATAAGCAGTATGATAAATTGGTAACTGATCTTTCTCCAAAATTTCTTCACGGTATAAATTAGTTACTGGTACTTCTGCAGTTGGAATTAAATATAAATTATCTTTTTCAATATAATATAAATCCTCTTTAAATTTTGGCAGGTTTCCTGTTCCATACATAATTTGTGGTTGTACTAAAATTGGTGGTTCAATTTCAATATAATCTCGTTTTGCATGTTCATCTAACATAAAGTTCATTAAAGCACGTTCTAATTTAGCTCCCATTCCTTTATATACTACAAAACGTGAACCTGATATTTTAGTTCCCCGATCAAAATCAATTAAGTCTAATGCTGTCGCTACTTCTCAATGTTCTTTTACTTTCTTATGATTTGGAATTTTACCTCATTTACGAATTTCCACATTATCGTTTTCATCTTTCCCAATAGGAACTAAATCATCTGGAACGTTAGGCGTAACTTCTAAAATTGCTTTAATTTTTTCTTCAACTTTATTTAGTTGTTCATCAATTACTTCCACTTCTTGTTTAATAGTACTAATTAATTCTTTAATTGTTTGTACTTCTTGGTCTTTTTTTTCTGCTATTAAAATTCCAACTTTTTTTGATTCAATATTTCGTTTTTCTTTTAATTTTTCTGATTTAACAATTAATTCGCGACGTTGAACTGATAATTTTTTAATATCTTGTAAATATGAAAAATCATCATGCCGGCGGTTTAATTTCTTCATTATTTTGTCAAAATTTTCAACAATTTTTTTCTGATCTAACATTTTTATCTTTCTCTTTCAATGATAATTTTCTTTTTTAAAATTTCAATAACTTCTAATTTATCACCTTGTTCTAATCGCATAATTTTAACACCCGATGTTGTTCGACCAAATAATGGAATTTGTTCTAGCGAAACACGAATAATATTTCCTTTTTTTGTTCCTACTAAAATATCTTCATCACCATTTACAGCTTGAACAAATTTTAAATATCCTGTTTTATATGTTAAGTTCATTGACTTAACACCATTAGTATTTCGTCCTGTTAAACGATAATCTTCAATTGCTGTTTTTTTTGCATAAGCATTTTCAGTTACTGATAAAACATATTTACCATACCGTCCTGAACTCACTCCAATGGTTTCTCCAACAGCATCGTTAGCAATTCCTTTAACCCCTACTGATTGTCGTGTCATTGGCCTAATTTCTTCTTCATTAAATCGAATTACTTTTCCAATATTATTTCCAATAATAACATCATCATGTCCTTTTGTAATAATCACGCTTACTAATTCATCATTATCTTTTAACTCAATTGCTACTTTTCCTGTTTGACGAATTTGATTAAATTCACTTATCTTTGTTTTTTTAATAAGACCTTTTTTTGTCACAAAAAATAAATTATCCTCTTTTGAAATTGACTCATCTATAGCAATAATTGTTTGAATGCTTTCTGTTTTATCAATTGCGATTAAATTAATAATTGGTAACCCCCGTGCATGTCGTGAATATGTTTCAATTTGATAAGCTCGTAATTTATACACTTTTCCAAAATTTGAAAAAATTAATAATGAGTCAATACTATTAGCACTAATAATTTTTTTTAAACTATCTTCAATATTTGCTAAACCAATAATCCCTTTTCCACCACGATTTTGTAATTTAAAAGTATCATCAGCTACTCGTTTAACATAACCATCTTGTGTTAACATAATTAAAATGTCTTCCCGGCGAATTAATTCTTCTGGATCAATTTCTGTTAACTCTTCCTTAATAATGTGACTACGCCGCTCATCACCATATTTTTTCTTGATTTCTGTTAATTCCTTAATCATAATGTTAATTTGTTTTTCACTATTATTAATAATCTCTTCTAATTCAGTTATTGCTACTTTAATATCTTTAATTTCATTAATAATTTTTTCAATTTCTAATCCAGTTAATCTTTGTAAGCGCATTTCTAAAATTGCTCGTGCTTGTTCAACTACCAAATTAAATTTATTAATTAAAGCATTTGATGCAATCTGTGTTGTTTGTGATTGTTTAATAATTGTAATTACTTCATTAATATTATCAAGCGCAATTTTTAATCCTTCTAAAATGATTAAACGATTACAATTTTTCTTTAATTCAAACTGACTACGTTTAATAATAATATCAATTTGATGTTCAATAAAATATTTTAAAATTTGTTTTAAACCCATTACTCTTGGTTGGTTTTTGTATAATGCTAAAATATTTAACGAAAAATTAGTTTGAAGTGGTGTTAATTTATATAACTTATTTAAAATAACATTTTCTTGAGCATCACGTTTTAATTCTAAAACAATACGAACTCCCTCCATGTTTGATTCATCACGAAGATCACTAATTCCATTAATAATTTTGTCGCGAATTAATTCTGCAATTCGTTCCAACAATTTTGCTTTATTAATTTGATATGGAATCTCTGACACAATAATTCGTCTTTTATTATTATTTTCTTCAATATCAATTTTTGAACGAATTGTAATTGCTCCATTCCCTGTTTCATAAGCTTTAATTAAGCCGTTTCCAACCGTAATTAATGCTCCTGTTGGAAAATCAGGTCCTTTAATAATTTTCATTAATTCAACAGTTGTTATTTCAGGATTTTTTGTTACCGCAATAACACCATCAATTACTTCATTTAAATTATGAGGTGGAATATTAGTTGCCATTCCAACAGCAATTCCACTAGCACCATTAACTAATAAATTTGGAAAATATCCTGGTAAAAAAGTCGGTTCTTCTTCACTGCCATCATAATTGTCAATAAAAATTGTTGTTTCTTTTTCAATATCTTTGATTAGTTCACCAGCAATTTTACTCATTTTTGCTTCCGTATATCGCATTGCCGCTGGAGCATCACCATCCATTGAACCAAAATTTCCATGCCCATCAATTAAAGGATAACGATAAGAAAAATCTTGTGCCATCCGAACCATTGCTTCATAAACAGCAGTATCACCATGGGGATGATATTTCCCAATTACTTCACCAACAATTCGAGCTGATTTCTTATGTTGTTTATCGTAAGTCATTTTTAAATCTCACATTGCATAAATAATACGGCGATGAACTGGTTTTAATCCATCACGAACATCAGGAATTGCACGTGAAACAATAACTGACATTGCATAATCTAAAAAGCCATTTTTCATTTCATCAGCAATATCAATATCACGAATTTTACCATCATAATCATATCCATCATTTTCTGATTTCATCATTATATCTCCCTTCTAGACATCTAAATTTTTAACATATTTTGCATTTTCACGAATAAATTTTTTTCGTGGTTCAACATTTTCACCCATTAATTCATTACAAATTAAATTTGCTTCAAATGCATTATTAACAGAAACTTTCAATAATAAACGCTGTTCTGGATCCATTGTTGTTTCTCATAATTGTTCTGGATTCATTTCTCCTAATCCTTTATAACGTTGAATTGTATAATTTTTATTTTGTTTTAATAATTCTTCTTTATAAAGTTCTAATTCATTATCACTATAAGCATATTCAATCTGATTACCATTTTGAATTTTGTATAGTGGTGGTTGAGCAATATAAATATTGCCATTTTCAATCAAATCTTTCATATAACGATAAAAAAATGTCAATAATAAAATTCGAATATGTGCACCATCAACATCAGCATCAGTCATAATAATTACCTTTTGATAACGTAATTTTTTATCATTAAAATTATCTTTAATACCTGCTCCTAATGAGGTAATAATTGAATTAATTTCATTATTTTCAAATATTTTAATTTGTTTTGCTTTTTCAACATTTAAAATTTTTCCTCGTAATGGTAAAATTGCTTGAAATTTTCGATTTCGACCAGATTTAGCACTTCCACCGGCAGAATCCCCTTCAACAATATAAAGTTCAGCTATTTTAGAATCTTTTGTTTCACAATCTGCTAATTTACCTGGTAATGAAAAACTATCCATTACGGTCTTACGACGTGTTGTTTCTTTTGCACTTTGTGCAGCAATTCTTGCTTTTAATGATAAACTTATTTTTTCAATAATTTTTTTTGAATCTTCTGGATTTTCTAACAAATAACTACTTAATCCTTTTCCAACAATATTAGAAACAATTTTTTTAACTTCACTATTTCCTAACTTTTTTTTAGTTTGACCTTCATATTGCGGATCCGGATGACGAATAGAAATTATTGTTGTCATTCCTTCTTTAATGTCATCTCAAGTAAATTTATCTTCGTTACCTTTATTATTTTTATTAATATTTTTAAAATAATTATTTATTTCACGAACAATGGCTAATTTAATACCTTCTTCGTGGGTTCCACCCTCATGGGTATTAATGTTATTACAAAAAGAAAAAATATTTTCTGAATAATTGTCATTATATTGTAACCCAAATTCAACAACAATATTATCTTCTATTCCTTCAACATAAAAAACATCGTTTAGTGGTGTACCAATTGTTTTATTTAATTCTAAAACATAATCTTTAATTCCATTATTAAATTGATAAACAACCATTTTTTCTTCATCATCTTCTCGTAAATCAACTAATGATATTTCTAATCCTTTATTTAAAAAAGCTAATTGTTTAATTCGATTTTGAATTGTTGAAAAACTAAAAATTGTTATTTCTTTAAAAATCTTTTCATCTGGTAAAAAAGTTACTGTTGTTCCAGTTTCTGAAGTTGAACCAACTTCTTTAATTGGTGTTAAAATTTGACCACCATTATGAAACTCCATTACATATTTTTTATTATTTTTTCTAACTTTAACTTTTAAATATTTACTTAAAGCATTAACAACACTGGCTCCTACTCCATGTAAGCCACCAGAAATTTTATATGTATTTGAATCAAATTTTCCTCCTGCATGTAAAATAGTAAAAACAGTTTCTAATGTTGAAACTTTTGTTTTTGGATGAATTTCAATTGGAATTCCACGGCCATTGTCAACAACTGTAATTGATTCATCTTTATTAATGATAATTTTAATTTTATTAGCAAAATTAGCTAAAACTTCATCAATTGAGTTATCAACAATTTCTCAAACTAAATGATGTAAGCCTCTAGCATTTGTCGCCCCAATATACATCCCTGGTCGTTTTCGAACTGCTTCTAAACCTTCTAAAATTTGAATTGATTCTGAATTATAATTATCATTCATAAATAATTCTCTCCATTTCTGCTTTCTTTTATTTTACCATTATTACCTAATTTTAGGGCTAAATTATCAAATATATTTTTAAATATTCTAAAAAATATTTTTATATTTTTAGTGTCTAATTTAACCCTATAAAAAAGTTATAAAATAAAAAAACTCAATAATGAGTTTTTAATATGATCGAATTGGTAAAACTAATTGTTGTAATGTTGGATCATCATTAGCAGTAATAATTAATGGTTTTGTTTCATCAATCATTTTAATTATAATTTTTTTTGTTTTAAAGGCTTTTAAAGCATCCAAAATATACTTTGAATTAAAAGCAATTGTTTGGTCTGCTCCTTCAACTTTAAAATCTTTAATTTCTTCTTCTGTGTTACCAATTTCTTGAGTAAATGAAGTAACTAAAACTTTTTGTTCTTTTATTTTTAATGTAACAATTGTTGTCATCGCCTCATTTGATAAAACACTAGCTCGCTCAATAATTTTAATTAGTTCACGATTATTGATTGTTAATGAAGTATTAAAGAAAGTTGGAATAACTTTACTTGTATCAGGATATTTTCCTTCAATAATTTTTGTTTGAACAATTGTATTATTAATAATAACACTAACTGACTTATCAGTAATTTTCATTTTAATTTCTTGGTCATTTTCTGAAATTAAACGACCAATTTCATTAATAAATTTTCCAGGAATAATAACATCAAAATTATAATTATTACTATAAGCAATCTTTTTACATGATAATCGAAATGAATCAGTGGCAGTAATTATTAATTCTTTATTATTTTGATCTGTTTTAATATTTAAACCATTAAAAACTATTCTTTTTTCTTTTTCTCCAATTGCAAAACTTGTTTGTGAAATAATTTCTTTTAATACTATACTTGTAAATTTTATTTCTTTACCCTCTGTTTCAAATGATAAATGTGGATAATCTGCTGAGTTTAATGTATTTAAAACTGAATCAAAATTACTTGCTTTGATTTTAATTAAATTACCCTCAACTACTTCCAAAGTAATAAATTCATCTTCAATTTTACGAATAACTTCAACAATAAATTTATTTTTAATTAAGACACTTCCAATTCGAGTAATACTTAAATCAGTGCCCATAATTTCTGATTTAATTGATGTATCACCATCAGAAGTAGTAAAAGTAATTTTGTCTTTTTTAACTTCAATTAAAATTCCTAGTAGTGAAGGAATTAAAGTCTTTTGAGAAATTATTCGACTTACTTTCAATAATTCATCTAATATTTTATCTCTTTTAATGTTTACAATCATTTTGTTACTCCTTACTTTAGTATATTCTGTAATATATAAATAATTATATACTATTGTTAAAATATTGTTTTTTATTTATTACTATTATAATGTAGAAAATGTGGAAAACTTGATAAAGTTTTAAATAATATTATTTTTTATTAAAAAACAAGCGTGGAAAACATTGTGCTATTTTCCTTCAATTTTTCTACGAATTGCATTTACTAAATGTTTAAATTCTTTGTTTGTGCTAATATGTGCTTCAACTTTTTTAACACTATTCATAACAGTTGTGTGGTCTTTACCACCAAACTCAGTTCCAATTCTTGTAAATGGTTCATCTAATAATGTTCGACAAAAATACATTGCTAATTGTCGTGCTTGCATTACATTACTAACTCGTGATTTACTCATCATTGCTTTGATAGTAATATTATAATTATCAGCAACAATTTGTTTAATTTTTTTAGGGGTAATTTTTTCATTGTTTTGCAGAGGAGCATTTTTAAATGCTTTTTCAACATCAACTAATGTAATAATTTCATTTGGTTTTTTGTTCATAACAGCTAAAAATAATAATCGCTTAATTGCTCCTTCTAACTTTCTAACATCACTGTTAAAATTTAAAGCAATAAATTCTAGTGATTCTTCTGAAAATAATCCTAAGTTATTTTGATGTTTTAGTTTTTGTTCTAATATTTTAAGAGCTGTTTCAAAATCTGGTGAATCTAAACCAATACTTAAACCATATGAAAAACGAGAAATAATTCTAGATTCAAAACCACCTAGATCATCAGGATATTTATCAGAAGTAATTACAATTTGTTTATTTTTTTCAATATATGAGTTAAAAATATGAAAAAATAATTCATTTGTTTTATTGCGTTTTGCTAATAATTGTATGTCATCAATTAATAAACAGTCGTAAATATCATAAGATGTTTTAAAAGCTTCAATTATTTCATGTCCTTGATTTAAAATATCCATAGCAATTTTTCCAAACTCATCAGCTTTTAAATATTTTACTCGGTTATTTGTTTTATAAATTTCATTTACCTTATTTTCAATTGCGTGTAATAAATGTGTTTTTCCTAGTCCAGAGTCTCCATATATGAATAATGGATTTCATTTTTTTCCAAGATCTAGAGCAACTGCTAAAGCTGCTTGCATTGCTTCATGATTAGAATCTCCACGAACAAAATTTTCAAAAGTATAATTTTCATAATAAGCAATGTTATTGTTTTCTGTTAATGTATCAATTTTACTAATTACAGATGCTTGTTTATTAATATTTTTTTCTAATTCAAAAGAAATATTATATTGGATTCCAGTCAGTTTTTTTAAGATATTTTTAATTTTTTCATTTAATCCTGCTTCAAAAACACCAATTGCAATTTCTGATTTTGTTGTAATTAAGCAGTTATTATCAGATACAGTATATAAGTTTGCGTCACTAATATAGTAGTTGTAAATTTCTGGGGAAACTGATTCATCACGAGATAATATTTCTTTAACTTCAATCCATAATTCTTTTGTGTTCATTAATTTCATCTCCAATAGTTTTCATCGTTATTAATTATAAATAAAAGATGTGGAAAA